>CAVZVP010000001.1:0-44255 GCA_963778745.1 uncultured Alphaproteobacteria bacterium
AGACCCGCTTCGCGGACGCCAGAGGCTCCGGCCTCAAGCCGATCCTTCTGAGTTGCAAGGAGTTGGCCCGCTCCCTATAAGGGCGCCACCAGCCCTTCATTCAGCCGCCACCGAGAAGAACGCAGTTTATGCTCCGGGGTATCCACAAAGCCTCGTCGACCTGGCTCGGTAAGGGCGTCATGGCCGTCATCATGGGTGGACTGGTCGTCAGCTTCGCGATCTGGGGCATCGGCGATATTTTCCGCGGCTTCGGGCTCGATTCCGCGATCAAGATCGGCAAGACTGAGATCTCGATCGAGCAATTCCGCCAATATTACACTGATCGGCTGCAGCAAATCAGCCGCCAGGCCGGGCGGCCGATCACGCCGACCAGGCGCGCACGCTCGGCATCGACCGGCAGGTGCTCGGCCAGTCGGTGGCCGAGACCACGCTCGACGAGCAGGCAAAGGAGTTGCGGCTTGGCATCAGCAACGCCGAGATCGCCAGCCGCATCACCAGCGATCCCAATTTCCGCGGCCTCAACGGTCAGTTCGACCGCAGCCGCTTCGAGGACATTACCCGGCAAGCCGGCTTTACCGAAATCCGCTATGTCGAAGAGCAACGACGCGTCATCCTGCGGCGGGAGATCGCGCTCAGCATCGGCGGCGATTTTCGCGTGCCGGCAACGGCGATGGCTGTCATCAATCAATATCAAAACGAGAAACGCGCCATTGAATATATAGCCTTGGGTCCGGCGCAGGCCGGCGACATCGCGGCGCCGACGCCCGAAGTGCTCGGCAAGTTTTTCGAGGAGCGCAAGGTTTTGTTCCGCGCGCCCGAGTACCGCAAGATCACTTTGCTTTCGATGTCGCCGGCCGACCTCGCCAAGCCGGACGCAGTGTCCGATGCCGATGGCAAGACTTATTTCGAGCAGCACAAAACGAGTTACGGCACGCCCGAGCGCCGCGAACTGCACCAGATCGTATTTCCGAAACCGGAAGACGCGGCGGCCGCGAAGGAACTTATCACCAAAGGTGCGAGCTTTTCCGATATCGCCAAGGAACGCGGCTTGAAAGACAGCGATACCGATGTCGGCATGGTGACGAAGGCCGGCATCATTGACCCGGCGGTCGCCGACGCCGCCTTCGCCCTCAAATCGGGCGAGGTCAGCGCGCCGGTCAAAGGCCGCTTCGGCACCGTGCTGCTGCAGGTCGGAAAAATCGAACCGGGCAGCCAGAAGACCCATGAAGAGGTTGCGTCGCAGATTAAGCGCGAAATCGCAGAAGCCCGCGCCAAGACCGAAATCGGAAATCTGCGTGACAAGTTCGAGGACGAGCGCGCCGCCGGCGCCACCTTGGCCGAGACCGCCAAGAAGCTCGGGCTCAAGTCCCGCACCATCGACGCGGTCGACCGTTCGGGCCGCGCTCCGGACGGCAAGCCGGTCGCCGACTTGCCAAAGACGCCGGACGCGATCGCGGCAGCCTTTGCCAGCGACGTCAGTGTCGACAACGATCCACTGCAACTGCCGAACGGCGGTTACCTCTTTTACGACGTCACGGGCATCACGCCCGCGCGCGACCGCACACTCGACGAAGTGAAGGATCAGGTCGAGGCGCGCTGGCGCGACGACGAGATCGGCAAGCGCCTGAAAGCCAAGGCCGACGAAATGGTCGGCAAGCTCAAAGCCGGCACCGCGCTGGCCCAGCTCGCCACCGACACTGGCTTGAAAGTGGTGACCGCAACTGACCTACAGCGCGGCAAGCCGGGAGGTTTCGCGCCGGCGAAGCTCGTCGAGGCGGCTTTCAAGACGCCCAAGGGTACACCGGCCAGTACCGAGGGCGACCAGGAAATCGCGCGCTTCGTGTTCAGCGTGACCGACATTGTCGATCCTGCGCTCGATCCCGTCGCCAGCAAGGCGATTTCCACCTCGCTGCTGAATTCCTATACCGACGACATCGTCGGCGCCTATGTCACACGGCTCGAAAGCGATTTCGGCGTCACGTTGAATCAGCAGGCGCTGAACCAGGTCTTCGGCGGCCTGCCGGCCAACTCCAGCGCGCCCAACGACTACTGATCCTATGCAGATCGAGCCGTCGGAAACCGCCTTCGCCGAACGCTACGGCCGCGGCCAGGCGCAGGTGGTGTGGACCACGCTGGTCGCCGACCTGGAGACGCCGGTCTCGGCCTTCCTCAAGCTCGGCGGGGGCAAGCCGATGAGCTTCCTGCTGGAGTCAGTGGAAGGCGGCGCGGTACGCGGCCGCCATTCCATCATCGGCATCGACCCCGACCTGATTTGGCGTGCCAATGGCGCGCGCGCCGAGATCAACCGGACCGCTCGCTCGAAGCCCGATGCCTTCGTGCCCTGCCCCGAGCCGCCGCTCAAAGCCTTGCGCACGCTGATCGCGGAAAGCCGCATCGCATTGCCCTACAGTCTGCCGCCGATGGCGGCCGGCGTGTTCGGTTATCTCGGCTACGACATGGTGCGGCTAATGGAGGAATTGCCGCCGCCCAATCCGGATACGATCGGCATTCCCGACGCCGTGCTGGTGCGCCCGACCATCATCGTGGTGTTCGATGCGGTGAAGGATTCGATCACCGTGGTCACGCCGGTGCGGCCTAAGACCGGCATCGACGCGAAAACGGCGTTGACGCGCGCAGTCGAACGGCTGTCCAGCATTCTGGAAAGCCTCGATCGACCGCTCGACAAATCGCTCGCCGAATACGACGACGGCCCGCTCGACGTACCGCCGCGTTCCAACACCACACCGGACGAATACAAGGCCATGGTCGTAAAGGCCAAGGAGTACATCACAGCCGGTGACGCCTTCCAGATCGTGCTGGCGCAACGCTTCGAGGCGCCGTTTACGCTGCCGCCGTTCTCGCTCTATCGCGCGCTGCGGCGAACCAATCCGTCGCCTTATCTCTATTTCCTCGATTTCGGCGGCTTCGCCGTCGCGGGATCGAGCCCGGAGATCCTGGTCAAAGTCGCCGGCGACGTGGTGATCATCCGCCCGATCGCAGGCACGCGGCCGCGTGGCAATACACCGCATGAAGACAAAGCTTTGGAAAATGAACTGCTCGCCGATCCAAAGGAGCGGGCCGAGCATCTGATGCTGCTCGATCTCGGCCGCAACGATGTCGGCCGCGTCGCGGAGATCGGCAGCGTGACCGTCACCGATCAGTTCTTCGTCGAGCGCTACAGCCACGTGATGCACATCGTCTCCAACGTCGAGGGCAAGCTTAGCCCGGAGCGCGACGCGCTCGATGCGCTGGCCGCCGGATTTCCCGCCGGCACGGTGTCGGGCGCGCCGAAGGTGCGCGCCATGCAGATTATCGACGAGCTGGAGAAGGAAAAACGCGGGCTTTACGCGGGCGCCGTCGGCTATTTCTCCGCCGCCGGCGAGATGGATACCTGCATTGTTCTGCGCACCGCGCTGGTGAAGGACGGCACCATGTATGTGCAGGCGGGCGCAGGGATCGTTGCCGACAGCAATCCCGACTTCGAACAGCGGGAATGCATCAACAAGGCGAAGGCGCTGTTCCGCGCCGCCGAAGAAGCCCGCCGATTTGCCAGAGCCGCCAAGCGCGGGCAATAATAATCGCGGGGCGAGACCGGAAACCGCGTGGGGGGGCAGTCATGGGCTGGCTGCGTCGGCTCGATCTTCTGATCGGCCATACCGTCGCCGCCACGCAGTGGCTGGCGCTGCCGCTCATCCTATTGTTGTTCCTGCAATGGCCGTTACGCGATATCGTGCGCTGCTGTTCGCGCGAGGCGAACGATTTCGGTCAGATCATCTTTGCGCTGTTCGTTGCGGTCAGCGTGACCGCCGCGACGCGCGCCGGCACCCACCTTGCCGCCGACACGCTGGCACAACGCTACTCCGCGCGCACGCGCCATTGGCTCAAACGGATCGGCACCGCCGCCAGCGTGTTGCCCTGGGCGCTCTTCGTCGTATTCACCGGCGCGAGCTTCGTCATCCCCTCGGTGCGTGGCCTGGAGGCTTTCGCCGACACCGGCAATCCCGGCTATTTCATCATCAAGGCGGCGTTGTGGATCATGGCGTTCGTGATCATCGCGCAGTCCCTGGTTGACGTGTTCCGCCCCTCGTCCGCGGACGACGTCTGATGGAGTGGAGCGGTTTTGCGCTATTGATCCTGGTCGGCGTCGGAATTATTTCCACCGGCCTGCCCGCCGCGCTTGTGCTGATCGCAGTGGCCAGCCTCGGCGCAGCGCTCGGTCTTGCGGCCGGCACAATCCCGTTATCGACTTTATGGGCGCTTCCCGGCCGGCTGATCAATCTGTTCGACAACGATTTGCTGCAGGCACTGCCGCTCTACGTAACCATGGGGCTACTGCTCGGCCGGCTGCCGTTGGCCGACGCGCTCTATCGTTCCGGCATTGCCGTCATGCCGAAGCGGGGTTCGGCTCCGCTCGTCTCCGGCATGTTGCTCGGCGCCTTGCTCGGTCCGATGAACGGCTCGGTCGGCGCCAGCGTGCTCGGCTTGTCCCGCGTGGTGGCGCCGCGGCTCACCGCCGAGGGCGTGCCGGCCGCGACGCGCGACGCCATCGTCGCGGTCGCCTCGACACTCGGCGTGCTGGTGCCGCCGTCGCTGGTGCTCATCCTACTCAGCGACGCGATGTTGAACGCCCACACTCTTGCCGTCACCGCTACCGGCCGGAGCGACCGTGTCATCAACACCCAAGACGTCTTTCATTCGGCCATGCCGCCGGCTGGGATTTTTCTGTTGCTGTGCGTCGCGCTCGCCTGGTTTGCCGGCCGCCATCACGAATTGCCGCCTGAGCGCGAGCGGGTCACTCCGCAGCAAATAATTTTAGCCGTCATTGCGCTGGTCGCGCTGCTGGTGCTGCTGGGCGGAGTCGCTACCGGATATTTCTATGCGGTCGAAGCAGCGGCGATGGGCGCCTTCACCCTGCTGAGCGCCGGGCTGATCAGCGGCCGACTGCGCGGCGCCGTGTTGCGCGAGCTTCTGCATGACGCTATCGCCATCACCGGCGCGCTGTTCTCGCTGCTGATTGCGGCCACGACGTTTACATTGATCCTGCGGCTACTCGGGACCGACAGACTGGTCGACAATTTGGTTGCCGGCATTCCCGGCGGCGATGTCATGGCGACGGCGGTCATCCTCGGCGTGATCGGACTGTGCGCCTTCGTGCTCGACGCTTTCGAGATCATTTTCGTCATTATTCCGATCGTCATTCCGCCGCTGCTGGTGCGCGTCGCCGACGCGCGCTGGGTCGCTGTGCTGGTGCTGCTCACCTTGCAGTCCAGCTTCCTGCTGCCGCCGTTCGGCTACGCGCTAATGATGGTGCGCGGCGCGGCCAAGAATCCGGCGCCGTTTCGACCGTTCGTGCGCGCGCTCATCCCGTTTTTGCTGGCGCAGTGGATGCTGCTCATCGTCGTACTGATAATGCCGATGTTGGTGCACATCGGTGAGAACGCCGCCGAAAGCACCCGCGCGCCGGCCGCGCCGGTCTCCAGCGAGGAGATCGACCGCCGCATGCGGGAGATGCTGCCCCCACCGCCCGACATCGAGGCGAAATGACGCCTGCTTGACCCCCCTCGAGCGTGGTCTTAAGACCTTGAGCCGGCAAGAAAACATCAAGCAAACATGATCGTTTTGATCGACAACTACGACAGCTTCACCTTCAACCTGTTCCATTACCTGGGCGGGTTGGGGGCGGATGTCGTCGTCCATCGCAACGACAAGATTTCGAGCGCCGACGTGATCGCCGACGATCCGGAGGCGATCGTGCTATCGCCCGGCCCCTGCACGCCGAACGAAGCCGGCATCTGCCTCGATCTCATCGCCAAGACCGCGCCGACAATTCCGATCCTCGGCGTCTGTCTCGGCCATCAGGCGCTCGGGCAAGCGTTCGGCGGCAAAGTGGTGCGTGCAGCGCCGGCGCACGGCAAAGTGTTCGAGATCAAGCACAGCGGCACTGGCGTGTTCCGCGGCATCAACGCGCCGTTCCGCGCCACGCGCTATCATTCGCTGGTGGTCGAGCGCGCCAGCATGCCGCGCGAACTCACCATCACCGCCGAAACCGGCGACGGTCTGGTGATGGCGCTGGCGCATGCCAGCCTGCCGGTACACGGCGTGCAGTTCCATCCGGAAAGCATCGCGTCCGAGCACGGCCATCTGATGCTGAAGAATTTTCTTGATCTCGCCGCCACTTGGAACAAGCAGCGCGGTCGGAAATCGAGCGCAGCGCCGGCGCGCAAGTCGCCCGCCCACGTAGCGGGTTAAACGCATGGCCGACGATTTCAAAGCGCTCATCGCCAAGGTCGCGACCGGCGCGAGCCTCACCCGCACCGAAGCAGCCTCCGCCTTCGAACGCATGATGTCGGGCGAAGCGACGCCCTCGCAGATGGGCGCGCTGCTGTTGGGCTTGCGCGTGCGCGGGGAAACCGTCGACGAGATTACCGGCGCGGTCACCACCATGCGCGCCAAGATGCTGGGCGTGAAAGCACCGCCCGACGCAATCGACCTGGTTGGCACCGGCGGCGACGCCTCCGGCTCGTTCAACATTTCGACCTGCGCGGCGTTCATCGTCGCGGGCGCCGGCGTGCCGGTCGCCAAGCACGGCAATCGCGCGTTATCGTCGAAATCAGGCGCCGCCGATGTACTGCAGGCGCTCGGCGTCAAGATCGACCTTTCCGCCGACCAGGTGGCGGCGTGCATCCGCGAGGCCGGTATCGGCTTCATGTTCGCGCCCGCGCACCATCCCGCGATGAAGAACGTGGGCCCGACCCGCGTCGAGCTCGGCACCCGCACCATTTTCAATTTGCTCGGGCCGCTGTCGAACCCGGCGAGCGTCAAGCGGCAGATGATCGGCACTTTTTCAAAGCACTGGGTCGAGCCGATGGCGCAGGTACTCAAAAATCTCGGCTCCGAATGCATCTGGGTGGTGCATGGCTCGGACGGCCTCGACGAGATCACGACATCGGGGCCGACCAGCGTGGCCGAACTCAAGGACGGTAAAGTTCGCACCTTCGAGGTGACGCCTGAGGAAGCGGGCTTGAAACGCGTCAAGCCGGAGGCGCTGCGTGGCGGCGACGCCGGCGAGAACGCCAAGGCCCTGCTTGACGTGCTGAAAGGCAAAGCCGGGCCGTTCCGCGATGTGGCGATCCTCAATGCCGCCGCTGCGCTGATCGTCGCCGGCAAAGCCAAGGATTTGAAGGCAGGTGCCGCCGTGGCGGCCAAATCGATCGACAGTAGCGAGGCGGAGGGCCGGCTCGACCGGCTCATCGCGGTATCCAACGCCGTGGAACCCTAAATGGCCGACATTTTGGCTAAGATCGAGGCTTACAAACGCGAGGAGATTGCCGCCGCCAAGCGCGTTCGGCCGCTGGCCGCGCTTGAGGCGCAAGCGAAAGCAGTATCGCCCCCGCGGGGGTTCTTGAAGGCGATCGAACGCAAAGTGGCGGCCGGCGATTACGCGCTAATCGCGGAGATCAAGAAGGCGAGCCCATCGAAGGGCTTGATCCGCGCCGATTTCGATCCGCCGCTACTTGCGAAGGCCTATGAAGCCGGCGGCGCTGCTTGTCTTTCCGTGCTCACGGACGGGCCGTTATTCCAGGGCAAACCGGAATTCCTCGGTGCGGCGCGCAATGCCACCACCTTGCCGGTTCTGCGTAAGGACTTCATTTACGAGCCCTATCAAGTGGTGGAATCGCGCGCGCTCGGCGCCGACTGCATCCTGATCATCATGGCGGCGGTCGACGATGCGGCGGCGAAAGAGATCGAGAATACAGCCCTTACCAATGAAATGGACGTATTACTTGAAGTTCATGCAGAAGATGAACTTGAGCGTGCCCTCCGCCTTAGATCGCGACTGATCGGCATCAACAACCGCGATCTACGCACGTTCGAGACCTCCCTTGCGGTCAGCGAAAAGCTGGCGCCGAAAGTCCCGCGCGGCCGCAATGTGGTCGCCGAAAGCGGGCTCAATACACCCGACGACCTTGCCCGCCTCGCCGGCATCGGCATTTCCACCTTCCTGGTGGGCGAAAGCCTGATGCGGCAAAGCGACGTGACCGCTGCAACGCGCGCGTTGCTCGCGCGCGTTTCCCGCCAAGCCGCGGTGGATTGAGCCATGGCGCGCGCCAAAAAAACCGTGGCGCGAGGCAAAAAGGCGGCGCCGCGGCGCGCCAAGCCGAAGGCGAAAAACACGCCTTTGATGAGCAATACCGAACTCACCCATATCAACTCGCGCGGCCAGGCGCGCATGGTCGACGTCTCCGCCAAGAACCTGACCGAGCGGTTCGCCATCGCGGAAGGCCGCGTGATCATGCGCAAGGAAACGCTCGACCTCGTGCTCGCCGGCAATGCCCTCAAGGGCGACGTGCTGGGTGCTGCGCGGCTGGCCGGCATCATGGCGGCCAAACGCACGCACGGGCTAATCCCGCTCTGTCATCCGCTGCCGATCACCAAGGTCGAGATCGGGATCGATCCGGAACACGCCCTGCCCGGCTTCCTGGTGCGCGCCACGGTCAAAGTGACCGGACAGACCGGCGTCGAAATGGAGGCACTGGTGGCGGTGTCAATCGCCTGTCTCACCATTTACGACATGGTCAAGGCGGTGGAGCGCGGCATGCGCATCGAGAGCATCCGCTTGTTGCGAAAGAGCGGCGGCAAATCCGGAGATTATCGCGCCGAGGATTTCACCGAATGAACTGTCCGCTGATGCCGGTCGCCGAAGCCTTGCAACGCGTGCTTGCCGATGCGCGCGCGCTGCCGGCGGAGACGGTTGCGCTCGACGACGCGCTTGACCGCGTGCTCACCGAAGACTTGACCGCGTTGCGAACGCAGCCGCCGGCCGCGGTCTCCGCCATGGACGGCTACGCGGTGCGCGCCTCTGACGTGGTGCAGGCGCCGGTCAAACTGAAGCTCATCGGCGAAGTCGCTGCCGGGCATCCGTTCGAAGGCGAGGTGAAAGCCGGCCAAGCCGCGCGCATCTTCACCGGCGGGGTAATGCCGGAAGGCACCGACACCGTGGTGATCCAGGAGCTGACCGCGCGCGAGGGCGACACGGTCACGATCCAAAAGGCAACCGCCAAGCACCGCAATGTGCGCGACCGCGGCATCGATTTCACACAAGGCCAGCCACTGCTGCGCAAAGGCCGCCGCCTCAGTGACCGCGACCTGATGCTGGCCGCAGCCATGAACCATCCGAACTTAAGCGTGCACCGCCGGCCCAAAGTGGCGGTGCTCGGCACCGGAGACGAGCTGGTGGCGCCCGGCAGCACGCCCTCGCCTGGGGAGATCGTCTATTCAAACGGTTTTGCCCTCATCGCCATGGCGCGCAGCGAGGGCGCCGAGGTGAGCGACCTAGGGATCGCGCCTGACCGCATCGAGGACATCGCGGCGGCAGTGCGGCGCGCGCGCGACTGGGGCGCCGATATCTTGCTGACCAGCGGCGGCGCCTCGGTCGGCGAGCACGACCTAGTGCAACGGGCGCTCGCCAGCGAGGGGCTGGCCTTGTCGTTCTGGCGGGTGGCACTGCGCCCCGGGCGGCCAATGATGCACGGTCGGTTGGGCAGCATGCAGGTATTGGGCGTGCCCGGGAATCCAGTGTCGTCCTATGTTTGCGCTTTCCTGTTTTTGGTGCCGTTGATCCGGCACCTCTCCGGGCGCGACGATGTCGAGCGCGTTGCCGAGCCCGCCCGACTAGGGCGAGATCTGCCGGCCAATGACGAGCGCGCCGATTACATGCGGGCAACCCTGTCCACAGGGCCGGACGGCCCAATCGCGACCCCGCTGCCGGCCCAGGACAGTTCCCTAATGGCCCCGCTCGCCAAGGCGGATTGCCTGCTGATTCGCGACGCAAACGCGCCGGCGGCGAGTTCCGGTTCACCTTGTGTCATCCTTAAGCTCGCCCTTTAGCGGCCTTTCGCATTTTTCACTCCAAATTAAATGGTTGCAGAACACATATCGAACAGATAGTGTCCGTTCATGATTTGTTTCTGGCTGGTTCCAAAAAGGGCCGGCCTCGACCGGGAGAGACAGATGCTAACCCGCAAGCAATTCGAGCTCCTGCGCTTCATCCATGAGAGGCTCACCGAGGCGGGGGTGCCCCCCTCTTTCGATGAAATGAAGGACGCCCTCGACCTGCGTTCCAAATCCGGCATTCACCGGCTGATCACGGCGCTGGAGGAGCGCGGCTTCATCCGCCGCCTGCCCAACCGGGCGCGCGCCATTGAAGTGATCAAGCTGCCCGAACTCGGTCGCCCACGGCATCAGCGGCGGCCGCTCGCGCGGCTTCCGGCCGAGCGTGATCGAGGGCGACCTCGGCCGGGTGCGAGCCGCGACCGTCAACTCCGAGGACGACGACGACAGCCGCCGCCCGATCGCGGTGCCTGTCATGGGCCGCATTGCCGCCGGCACGCCAATTGAGGCGATCCAGACCCGCAGCCACGTCATCAACATGCCGGCCGACCTGCTGACTGCCGGCGAGCATTTCGCGCTTGAAGTGCGCGGCGATTTGATGATTGAAGCCGGCATCCTTGACGGCGACATTGCCCTGATCCGCAAATCCGAGGCCGCCGAGACCGGCGATATCGTGGTGGCGCTGATCGATGACGAGGAAGCCACCCTCAAGCGGTTCCGCCGCCGCGGCGCCTCGATTGCGCTCGAGCCGGCTAATACGTCCTACGAGGTGCGCATCCTGCCGCCCAACCGCGTGCGCATCCAGGGCAAGCTGGTGGGATTGTTCAGGCGCTACTAAGCGTCCCGTTGCTGACAATCAAACTTTGATTGGGCTCGCCGCCTCAAAAGCGACGGCGTCCGGCGTTGCTCGTTTCCGGCCATGTCGCGGCGCCCCCGAGCTCACGCAACTACAACTGGCACCTATGCTATTTCAGGCGCACGTTGTGGCTAGGGGAACGGATGTGAACGCTCTACCATCATCCTGAGGTGGCCGCGCCATCGCAGGCGCAGCCTGTGTAAACTTGGCTGCGATGCGCAGCCCTGGAAGGGCGACTGATTCGCTAGCCGGCCGCCTTTTCCTTGGCCTGGTCTTTCGCCCAGGTGTCGCGCAGGCCAATGGTGCGGCCAAAAACCAGCCGCTCGGGTTTCGACGCCGGATCGAGGCAAAAATAGCCATTGCGCTCGAACTGCACCGGCAATTCCGGTTTGGCGTCGGCGAGCGCCGGCTCAAGGCGGGCGCCGCCCAGCGCCTCCAGTGAATTCGGATTGAGATCGGCGGTGAAATTTTCGCCACCGCTCGGATCGGGCTTCAAGAACAGCGGATTATACAGCCGCACCTCAGCGGGAAGCGCGTGCGCGGCCGATACCCAATGGATGGTCGCCTTCACCTTGCGGCCGTCCGGCGCGTTGCCGCCTTTGGTGGCCGGGTCGTAGGTGCAGCGCAGCTCCGTCACCTCGCCTTTGTCGTTTTTCACCACTTCACGGCAGGTGATGAAATAGGCGTAGCGCAGCCGCACCTCCATCCCGGGCGACAGCCGGAAGAATTTCTTCGGCGGGTTCTCCATGAAGTCGTCCTGCTCGATGAACAACTCGCGCCCAAACTTGATCCTGCGCAATCCGGCCGCCGGGTTGTCGGGATGATTGACCGCGTCGAGTTCCTCGACCTGCCCTTCCGGATAGTTCTCGATCACGACTTTGAGCGGCTTGAGCACCGCCATGCGGCGCAGCGCGCTTTTGTTGAGCACCTCGCGCACCGAGAATTCGAACATGCCGACGTCGACCAGGCTGTTGGCCTTGGCGACGCCGATGCGCTTGATGAAATCGCGGATCGCTTCCGGCGACACGCCGCGCCGGCGCAGGCCGGCGATCGTCGGCATGCGCGGATCGTCCCAACCGGTCACATGCCCGCCGCGCACCAACTCGGTGAGCACGCGTTTGGACAATACCGTGTAAGTCAGGTTTAGACGCGCGAATTCGTACTGATGCGGCCGCGACGGAACCGGCAGATTGTCCAGGCACCAGTCGTAGAGCGGTCGGTGATCTTCGAATTCGAGTGTGCAGACCGAATGGGTAATGCCTTCGATCGCGTCCGACTGGCCATGCGCAAAATCGTAGCTCGGATAGATTTTCCATATGGTGCCGGTGCGCGGATGCGGCGCATTGAGGATTCGGTAGATCACCGGATCGCGCAGATTGATATTGCCACTCGCCATATCGATCTTGGCGCGTAGCACGCGCGCGCCGTTGGGAAATTCCCCGGCGCGCATGCGGCGAAACAGGTCGAGATTCTCGTCCACCGGGCGGTCGCGAAACAGGCTGTTTTTGCCCGGTTCGGTTAACGTGCCGCGATTGTGACGGATCTCGTCCTGGCTCTGGTCATCCACGTAAGCCTTGCCGGCACGGATCAAGTCCTCGGCCCAGCCGTAGAGCCGCTCGAAATAGTCGGAGGCGTGGTAGAGATGCTTGCCCCAGTCGAAGCCCAGCCAGCGCACGTCGCGCTCGATGGCGTCGATATATTCCTGCTCTTCCTTGGTCGGATTGGTGTCGTCGAAGCGCAAATGACAACGCCCGCCAAATTCCTGCGCGATGCCAAAATTCAGGCAGATCGACTTGGCATGGCCGATATGCAGATAGCCGTTCGGCTCGGGCGGAAAGCGGGTGACCACCGCTTTGACGCGCCCGGAGTCGAGATCGGCCTGCACGATGTCGCGGATGAAGTCGCGTCCCACCTCGCCGAGTGTCGAATTGCCGCTTGCCTTATCGTCCGTTGCCATGCTTCCTCGATTTCAGGTCCGACTTTATAATGCGGCCGCCTACCCGCCGGCCGCTTATCCCGCCCCGCCTTTCAAGGCGGCTAATCCCATGACGTGCCATTCGGCTCAATGTCAATTGCACTGACAACTTCCGCTGCAATTATGGTACAGGGGCCGCGATGAGCGAGCCCGTCATCACCCGTTTTGCGCCGTCCCCCACCGGCTTTCTGCATATCGGCGGCGGCCGCACCGCGCTGTTCAACTGGCTCTATGCGCGCCGGCACGGCGGCAAAATGCTGCTGCGAATTGAGGATACCGACCGCGAGCGTTCGACCGCCACGGCCATCGCCGCCATCATCGATGGGCTGACCTGGCTCGGGCTCGCCTGGGACGGCGAGATCGTGTTCCAGTTTTCGCGCGCGGCGCGCCATCGCCAAATCGCCGAGCAGCTTCTGGCCGCCGGCAAGGCCTACCGTTGCTACGCCAGCCCGGAAGAACTCACCGCGATGCGCGAGGCAGCCCGCCGCGAGGGCCGCGCCAAGCTTTATGACGGACGCTGGCGTGATCGCGACCCGTCCGAGGCGCCGCCCGGCGTCAAGCCGGTGATCCGGCTGCGGGCTCCGCTCACCGGCGAAACCGTGATCGAGGATCAGGTGCAGGGCCGTGTGGTTTGGCAGAATTCCGATCTCGACGACCTGGTGCTGCTGCGCTCCGACGGCAACCCAACCTACATGCTGGCGGTGGTGGTGGACGATCACGACATGAACGTCACCCACATCATTCGCGGCGACGACCATCTGACCAATGGCGCCCGGCAGAAGTATATCTACGAGGCGCTCGGGTGGAATGTCCCGATCATGGCGCACATCCCCCTGATCCACGGACCGGACGGCTCCAAACTTTCCAAGCGCCATGGTGCGCTCGGCATCGATGCGTACCGGGCAATGGGATATCTGCCGGCAGCGATGCGAAACTATTTGGTTCGCCTCGGCTGGGCGCATGGCGACCAAGAGATCTTCACCACCGAGGAAATGATCGCCGCTTTCGATCTGCCGCAGATCGGCCGCTCGCCCGCGCGTTTTAATTTCGCCAGGCTGGAAAGCCTCAACGGTCACTACATCCGGTCCAGCGCCGATGCCGACTTGATCGCCGCGCTGGAAGGATTACTGCCACATATTGCCGGCGGTCTGGAACTTGCCAGTAAATTGACACCGGCATTGCGCGGTAAGCTGCTCATGGCGATGCCGGCCCTCAAGGAGCGCGCCAAGACTTTAGTCGAACTATTTGATGCAACACGCTATCTTTGGGTAAGTCGTTCGCTCGATTTGAACGACCAGGCGAAGGCCTTGCTCACCCCCGAGGCCAAGTCCGTGACGGCCGCGCTGCTGCCTGAGCTTGCTGCGGTCACCGAATGGACTCCGGAGACGATCGAGACGGTGGTGCGTGGTTACGCCGAACGCTCCGGCCTCAAGCTTGGCGCCGTGGCGCAACCGTTGCGCGCCGCGCTCACCGGCCGTACCACATCGCCGCCGATATTCGACGTGCTGTCCGTGCTGGGCAAAGATGAAAGCCTGGCCCGCTTGCGGGATCAGGTTGGCTAATACTTCCCCACCCTGTTGATAGCCAGAATCCGCGCCTTGACGGCTTGATCTATATCTATACGTCGGGCCCCGCGATGTGCATTATCTTGCAGCGCACACAAGGATAGGATACCCAAAAACCGGCCGGAATCATGCATCGCCCACCCGGCGCTTCGGCTCCCGGCCAAAACCACGCACCGCTCGCTGCCAAATCGAGGGCTCGACCATGGACGCCAAGACGGACGCCAAGAAGAAATCCGGCACCATTACCGTTGGCAACAAGAACTGGGATTTCCCGGTCTACGACGGTACCATCGGTCCGGAAGTGCTCGACATCGCCAAGCTCTACAACGAAAGCGGCATGTTCACTTACGACCCGGGCTTCACCTCGACGGCCAGTTGCGAGTCCAAGATCACCTACATCGACGGCGATCTGGGCGTCCTGCTCTACCGCGGCTATCCGATCGATCAGCTCGCCGAGCACGGCGACTTCCTGGAGACCTGCTACCTGCTGCTCTACGGCGAACTGCCGACACCGCAGCAAAAGGCCGACTTCGATTACACCGTCACCCGCCACACGATGGTGCACGAGCAGATGGCCCGGTTTTTCCAGGGTTTCCGCCGCGACGCGCATCCGATGGCGGTGATGACCGGCTGCATCGGCGCGCTGTCGGCATTCTATCACGACTCCACCGACATCTCGGATCCGCATCAGCGCCTGATCGCGTCGATCCGCATGATCGCGAAAGTGCCGACATTGGCGGCCATGGCTTACAAATATTCGATCGGCCAACCGTTCGTCTATCCGAAGAACGAACTCGACTATTCGACCAATTTCCTGCGCATGTGCTACGCCGTGCCGACGGAAGATTATAAGCCGAACAAGGTCTTGGCGCGCGCGATGGATCGCATCTTCATCCTGCACGCCGACCATGAGCAGAACGCTTCGACCTCGACGGTGCGGCTGGCCGGCTCATCCGGCGCTAATCCGTTTGCCTGCATCGCCGCCGGCTGCGCTTGCCTGTGGGGCCCCGCGCATGGCGGCGCCAACGAAGCCGCGCTCAACATGCTGCGCGAGATCGGCACGGTCGACCGCATTCCGGAGTTTATCCGGCGCGCCAAGGACAAGAACGATTCCTACCGGCTGATGGGCTTCGGCCACCGCGTCTACAAGAACTACGACCCGCGCGCCAAGATCATGCAGAAGACCTGCCACGAGGTGCTCAACGAGCTCGGCATCAAGGACGATCCGCTGCTCGACGTCGCCATGGAGCTGGAAAAGATCGCGCTGCACGACGATTATTTCGTCGAGAAGAAGCTTTATCCCAATATCGACTTCTATTCGGGCATCACGCTTAAGGCGATGGGCTTCCCCACCACCATGTTCACCGTGCTTTTTGCCGTGGCACGCACAGTGGGCTGGATCGCGCAGTGGAAGGAAATGATCGAGGATCCGAAGCAGAAGATCGGCCGCCCGCGCCAGCTCTACACCGGCGCGGTGCAACGCGATTACGTGCCGATCTCGCGGCGGAAGTAGATTTCAGAGCCAGGGCGATTTGACGAGATTGGGCTGCGGCGCATTACCGTTGAGCTTGGGCGCCTTCGCGCCGTCATAGGCCCAGGTCACAAAAGCGCCGCCCCAGGTAAAGCCGCCGCCGAACGCAGCTAGCAGTAGACGGTCGCCCTTTTTCAGCTTCGCTTCGTAGTCCCACAGGCAAAGCGGAATGGTCGCCGTGGTGGTGTTGCCGTATTTTTGGATCGTGAACATCACCTTGTCGAGAGGCAGGCCGAGCCGTTCGGCCGTGGTCTCGATGATGCGGCGATTGGCCTGGTGCGGAACGACCCAGTCGATCATGTCGGCGCGCAGATTGTTGCGCGCCATGATTTCGGTGGTCGCTTCCGTCATGCCTGCGACGGCGAATTTGTAAACCGAGGCACCTTCTTGGTGGACGTAATGCAGGCGCTTGGCGACGGTTTCTGCGGTCGGCGGCATGCGGCTGCCGCCGGCTTTCTGATGGAGATATTTTGCGCCCGAGCCGTCCGAGCGCAGTATCGTATCCATGATGCCATAGCCGTTTGAATTCGGCTCAAGCATCACTGCGCCCGCACCGTCGCCGAACAGCACGCAAGTAGCGCGATCGGTATAATCGACGATCGCCGACATTTTGTCGGCACCGACCACAATCACCTTCTTGTAAGTGCCTGCGGTGACAAATTGCTGCGCGGCGGTGAGCGCATACATGAAGCCCGAACAGGCGGCCTGAATGTCGAAGCTTCCGATATTGCGAATGCCGACCATGTCGCAGATCAGATTGGCGGTGCAGGGATGAACGAAATCCGGCGTGGTGGTGGCGCAGATCAGAAGTTCGATCTCCTTCGGATCGGTTTTGGTCTTGGCGAGCAGGCCACGCACGGCTTCCGCGCCCATGTGCGAGCTCCCCAAGCCTTCGCCCTTGAGGATATGGCGTTCTTTGATGCCGGTGCGGTCGGTGATCCACGCATCCGTGGTGTCTACCATGTGCGCTAGCTCCGCGTTGGTGAGAACATCCGGCGGAACATAGCCATGGACGGCGGTAATGGCGGCGCGGGTCGGTATGCTCACGGGCGGAAATCCCAGCTTTCAGACCTGGTTACGGCCGAACGGCCGGGGTTTGAGTTAAGTTACCCTGTTGGGCGCGCGGATACTATGGCTTCGCGCGCGGGTTAGTTAAGACGAATGACGCAATCCAGAACCATGGCGGCGGCCCGGTCGCTCGGGGCGGCCCGGCCGATCTCCATTATCGTATCGAGCCGGGCGAAGGCCTCGATCTGACTGCGCCGTTCCGGCGTATCGGCCAATAACGGCACCAGAGCGGCGGCAAGGCGCTCGGGTGTGCAGTCCCGCTGCAGAGTTTGCGGCACCACGTTCTCGCCAAGAACCAGATTGGCCAGAATGATGTTTCGGATCGTGACCAGCCAGCGGACGACCAGCTCTTCCAGCAACGGCACTTTGTAGGCAGCGACCATCGGCACGCCGGCGACCGCCAGTTCGAGCGTCGATGTGCCGGACTTGGTGAGCGCGGCGCGCGCTAGACGGAAGGCCGCGTCTTTTTCGCCTGGTTCGGTCACCACCCGCGCCGCAATGGGCCAGGATGCAATCGCCGCCTTCACCACGTCGGTAAGCCGCGGCACCGAGGGCACCACCACCTCCAGCGCGCCAACACGCTTGGCTACCAGCCCCGCAGCTTCGCCGAATACGCCCGCCATTTGACGGATTTCGCTCGCCCGGCTTCCCGGCAGCACCAGCAGCAGCGGCGGATCGGCCAGGCGCCGGCGCGCTTCTTCGGCGTTTGGACGCAGGCGCTCGGCGCTTTCGCTCAGCGGATGGCCAACGAAGGTGGACGGCGGTCCGCCCAGCCGCCGCAGCACACCCGGCTCGAACGGCAACAGCGCCAGGACGTGATCCACGTATGAGCACATCGCGCGCGCACGGCCCGGCCGCCAGGCCCACACCGACGGACACACATAGTCCACGATCGGGATCGCCGGCGCGCGCGAGCGCACGCGTCGCGCCACGCGATGGGTGAATTCCGGGCTGTCGATGATAACCAACACGTCCGGCTTGGAGGCGATGACGGCATCGGCCGTGTCCCGAATGCGTTTAATGATTTTCGGCAGGCCCACCGGAACGGCGGCAATACCGATGATCGCCAGATCGCCGAGCGGAAACAGGCTTTGCACGCCAAGGCCTGCCATTAGCACGCCGCCGACACCGGAAAATCGCGCGTCCGGGCTGCGCCGCTTGATGGCGGCGATCAGCGCAGCACCCAGCCGATCGCCGGAGTCCTCGCCGGCCACCAAAAAAATATGCGGGGCCGCCGCGCAGCTCATCGCTGAGTCCCGGCGGGCACGCCAATCACAAAAATATTGGCGTGGTCGGCCGCCGATATCAGCCGTTCCGGCTTGGCGATAATGGTCGAGCCCGCCACCACGGCAATGCCGGCAAGCTTGGCCTGCGTCACGCCGTCAACCGTCTGCGGACCGATCGATGGCAGATCGAAGCGATGGTCCTGTCCGTGTTTGGGCGCCTTCACCAGCACGCCCGTGCGGGCCGGCGCGCGCACGCGGCCATTGGCGCGCATCTGCGCCACGCGCGCGAGCATATCATCGGTGCCTTCCGCGGCTTCGACCGCCAGCACGTGCCTTCCCGCCACCACCACCGCTTGCCCGACATCGAACTCTCCGGTGGAGCGCAAATAATCGAAGCCCAAGGCGATATCGGTGCGATCATGTTCGGATGCCGGTACGCGGCCAAGCATGCCTTCCGGCACAAGAATTTCCGGCGCAACCTCGTGCGCGCCAAGCAAACGGAAGCCTTCTCGCTCGAACAGGCGCGCGATGCCCGACAGCAGATGATCGTCACCGCCGCGAAAAGCCGCCGCGATGCGCGGCATCAGCATCAGCACCTTACGATCCGGCCTGATCTGCCAAAAGGACGGGCGCACCAGCGATCCGATGAACACCACATCGCGGCAGCCGGCGGCGCGCGCCAGGCGGGCGAATTTCCCGCCCTGCCCGAAATACAGCCATTGATGCGGCCGCGGCTCGAAATCGGCAGGGTTGGCGGCGCCGTGCAGCGGAAACAGCAAAACCTTGCGTCCGCGCGCGGCAACGAAATCCGCCACCGCCAAAGGCAGACTGCCGCCGCCGCAAATCAGCGCGAGCGGCCCTTCCTGGCTCGAGGTGAGCACGCCTTTCATACGACGCCTTCAGACTCGCCCGTCTCGCCGCGTTTACCGCCCATAGTCAGCGGCCGCTTTCCGGCGCGAATGAAATCGATCATCTTCTTAACCTGCCCATCCCCGCCGTAATCCGCGGCGACGCGTTCCAGCCGCGCGCGAAATTCGCCGCCGCCGAAAAACAGCGCGCGGTAGGCTTCGCGATAGCGATGGATATCGGCTTTGGCTATGCCGCGCCGGCGCATGCCGATCACGTTCAGCCCGATCAAGTTCGCGAGCGGCCCCTGCACCGTGCCCCAAGGGATCACGTCGGCGCGAACGCCGCTCAATCCGACGATCATGGCGCCCTCACCGATGCGCACGAATTGGCGCACCGCCACGCCGCCGCCAAACACCACGTAGTCGCCGACGGTAACGTGACCGGCCAGCAAGATATTATTGGCGAAGACGACATTGCTGCCGACATTGCAGTCGTGTCCGACATGCGAACCGACCATCAAGAAACAGCGGTCGCCGATTTGCGTCACGCCGCCGCCGTCCTCGGTGCCGGTGTTCATGGTCACGTTTTCGCGGATGTCGCATTCGGCGCCAACCACAAGCCGGGTCGAACCGCCGCGATAGTGCACCGACTGCGGCGGCGAGCCGAGCGAGGCGAAGGGATGGATGACGGTACTTGGACCGATCGTGGTATGGCCGGTGAGATTGACGTGGCCGATAAGCCGGCAGCCGTCGCCGACGGTGACGTGCGGGCCGATGGTGCAATAGGGACCGACGGTAACCTTAAGGCCGATCGCCGCCGTGGCCTCGATCCGCGCCGTGGGATCGATCATGGCTGCGCTGCTGCCTCTACAAGCATGGCGCCGACTTCCGCCTCCGCGACGACCATGTCGGCCACCTTGGCCTCGCCGCGATACCACCACATGTTTCGGCGCCTGCGGATTTTTGTCATGTGGTACTCGATCGTGTCGCCCGGCAAAACCGGCTTGCGGAATTTCGCCTTGTCGATGGTCAGGAAGTACACCGATTTCGGTTGTTGCATGTGGAATTTGGAAATGCAGAGCACGCCGGCGGTCTGTGCCATGCCTTCGATCATCAGCACGCCCGGAAACACGGGGTTGCCTGGGAAGTGCCCCTGGAAATGCGGCTCGTTGATGGTGACATTTTTGATACCGATGCCATGGTCGTCGCTGTGCATGTTTATCACGCGGTCGACCATTAGAAACGGATAGCGGTGCGGCAGCATTTTAAGCACCGCTACGATGTCGGCCGCTTCCATCTTTCTTACGACTTTGTCCATGGCAGTCGCTTCACTCATTCGCCGCTTTTCCGGCTTCGCTCTTCGCACGCGCCATTTGCGCGAGCAGCGTCATTTCGCGGAACCACTGCTTGATTGGCTTGGCCGGCGTGCCTCCCCATCGTGCACCGGCAGGAACCTCGCCACGTACGATGCTGGTCGCGGCAATCTGCGCCCCCTCGCCGATAGTGACATTATTGTTCAGGCCGACACGCGCTCCTAACACCACAAAATCTTCCAATGTCGATGAGCCCGAGATACCCGTTTGCGACACCAAAATACAATGCCGGCCGATGCTCACATTGTGGCCGATCTGGACCAGGTTGTCGATCTTGGTGCCCTCGCCGATCACCGTGTCGCGAATGGCGCCGCGGTCGATCGTGGTGCCGGCACCGATCTCGACATCGTCCTGGATGATGACGCGCCCAAGCTGCGGCACCTTGAGGTGGCCTCCGAGACCGAGCAAGAAGCCGAAGCCATCCTGGCCGATCTTGCAACCCGGATGAATGATGACCCGATCGCCGATCAGCGAGTCAGTGATGGTCGTCCCGGCTCCGATCGAGCAATTGCGCCCAATGTGCACCTCGGATCCAATCACGGCGGTCGCTCCGATGACGCTGCCGCCGCCGATTTCGGCGCGCGGCCCGATCACCGCGCCGGGCTCGATGGTGACGTCGTTTTCCAGCCGCGCCGTGGGGTGCACATGGGCGCCGGCCACGCTTCCCACCTCCGCAAGCGAGGACGGCCGCAGCGCATGTGGAAATAATTCGCGCACCACCATGATGAAGGCGCGATAGGGCAACGGCGTAATCAACACCGGCACGTGCGCGGGCAAATGTTTGGCGAGCGCCGCATTGGTAAAACAGGCGCCGGCATAGGTCTTGCTGGCCGCTGTTGCGAAATTCTTGTTGTCGAAGAAAGTGAGATCGCTGGGCGAGGCGCCGTCGGTCGGCGCGATGTTGGTAATGCGCCGCGTGAGCAGCGCCGCCGGCGGCGACTTGGCGCCGGTCAAGGCGACGATCTCAGCCAGCGTGAGACCTTTCGCGTGTCGCTGGAATACCGGCTCGCTCATGCCGCAAGTTCCGTGCCGCCTATCGCGGTCAAAATCAGAACTTCGTGCCGCCGCTGAAGCGGAAGAACTGCGTACGGTCGTAGCTCTGCTTGGTCAGGGCGTAGGCAAAATCAAACCGCAGCGGTCCGAGTGGAGAATCCCAAATGAAGCCCATGCCAACAGACGAGCGAACCGCAGCGGCATCAGCGACTTGCAGTGTTTCGCCGGTCACAGTCCAGAAGGTTGGGCCTTTGTAATCCCACAGCGAGCCAGCGTCGACGAAGGCCGCGACCTTGATGCCGACTTCCTTGGGCAGGAAGTAAAGCGGCGTTTGCGCCTCGATGCTGGCGCCCCAGAACATGGTGCCGCCGAGCGCGTCGTTGGTGGTCCCCGGCGTCAGGTCGCGCGGGCCGATGCCGGCGGGCGCGAAGCCGCGCACGAGGTTCGGGCCCATCTGGAATTGATCCAGCATGCGCAGACTGTTGCTACCCCAACCCGACAAATGGCCGCCTTGTAAATGGAGCACGCCGACGATGTCCGGCATCAATTCGTAATAAGTGCGCGCATCCACGGTCGACCGGATGAAATTCACGTCGCCGCCGATGCCCGCGAAATCCTGCGTGAGCGACGCATAGAGGCCGCTGGTCGGGGATTTGTTGTTGTCGAGCGTGTTGTAGGCGACCGTATATCCGAGCAAGGACGTCACCACGGCGCCGTTGGCGAGTTCCATGCGCACTGGGAGCGAGGCTTCGCCGTCGGCATAGCAGCCGAAGGGAACGTTGACGGTCGTATCTAATTGACCAGGTACCAGACCCGCTTCATTTGACGTATTAACGCCGGGTCCAATACCATTTCGAAAGTTCACCGCATTGCTGGAAAACTGGCAGTTGTTGTAGTTATCCGGCAGCGTGATTTCCTGACGGTAAAGAGAATAATGCGGCTGCAGCGAAAGCTCTTCTGACAGCGCAAAGCCGAGGCGCAAATTGATCCCGGCCGTTTGCGTGTTATAGGAAACATATGACGTTGCCAGACTTTCCCGCGCGAAAATGTCGATGCCACCAGCCATGCGGTAGCCAAGCAGGTACGGCTCGACGAAGGACAGATTGAAACCGCGCGTGTACTGGCCGTAGCTCACGGACGCCTTGGCGAACTGCCCCTTGCCCATGAGGTTGCGGTCGGCGACGCTGACTTCGGCAATGAAACCGTCGGAGGTGGAATAACCGCCCGCGATGGAGAACTCGCCGGTCGACATTTCCTCGACGTTGACATTGACGACGACGCGGTCCGGCGCCGAGCCCGGTTCGTTGGTGATCTTGACGGTCTTGAAATAGTTCAGGTTCTTCAGCCGCCGCTCGGCGCGGTCGATCAGCGCGCGATTATAGGCATCGCCCTCGTCGATATCGAATTCGCGGCGGATCACGTAGTCGCGCGTGCGGGTATTGCCGCGAATATTGATGCGCTCGATGTAGGCGCGCGTGCCTTCCTCAACCACGAACGTGATGTTGATGACTTTTCTCTGAAAGTCGCGGTCGCCGCGTGGACGCACATTGGCGAAGGCGTAGCCGTGCTTGGCCGCCTCGATCGTCATCGACTCGACGCTTCTCTCGACCAGATCGGCGTTGTAAACGTTGCCTGCGCTGAGCTTGAGGCTGCCGCGCAACGAAGCCGGATCGATCGCGCGCACGTTCGACACCACGTCGACGGTGCCGATACGGTACTGGGCACCTTCATCGATGGTGAAGGTGACGACAAACCCTTTCTTGCCCGGGTCGTATTCGCCGACCGCCGCGACGATGCGCACGTCGGCAAAGCCGTGCTTGAGATAGAAGCGGCGCAACAGGTCGCGGTCGGCTTCTACCCGGTCCGGGTCGTAGATGTCCGTGGTCTGCAGGAAGCTGAGGAAATTGCTCTCGGAGGTCTTGATCACGTCCTTCAAGCGGCCGGACGAATAGGCATGAATGCCGACGAAGTTGATTAGCTTCACGCCGGTTTTCTGGCCTTCGGTGATCTCGAAAACCAGATCGACGCGATTGTTCGGCAACTCGATGATCTTCGGATCGACCCGCACGTCGAAGCGGCCGCTGCGGTGATAAATTTCGATGATGCGCTGCACATCGGCCTGCACAATCGGCCGCGACAAGGTCGCGCGCGGTTTCGACTGAACTTCCGCTTTGAGCTGTTCGTCCTTGGCTTTCTTGTTGCCTTCAAAGGCGACGCGATTGATCACCGGGTTCTCGACCACGGTGATCACCAAGCGGCCGCCGGAATGGCTGGTTTGCACGTCCTCGAACAAGCCGGTGGCGATGAGCGCCTTGAGGCCCTCGTTTTCCTGCTCGGCAGTCATCCGACCGCCTGGGCCTGGCTTGAAATAAGATTGCACGGTCGAGGTCTCGACCCGCCGGTTGCCCCGCACGTCAATGGAATTGGCACCCTGTGCGGCCGCAACGCCGGAAGACACCACGCCCGCGATCCCGGTCCCGACAAGGATCCCCACGAGGACGACACAGCTGAGGGCTAGTCCCCGCAAAATCCGCACACCAAGTCCCATGCGCTACGCGCCCTTTTATTTCACCCGTGCGGCCGCCCCCAACGCGGAGCCGACAGACTTTTGGGCTAGCTTTGGGCGTCGTTGTACAGCGTTTTAGTGGCACTGCAAACGAAACTGCCAGCCCAAGTTTCCCTTTCCCCTCAGAAAGTTGCCCGAAGGCCACGCTTTAGGAGGTAGCCAAGTGAAGTATGTCGTTAAACGTTGCAAAAATCATCAACATGACGACGATCGCCAAGCCAATCCGGAAGCCGACCTCCTGCGCCCGCTCGGATAACGGCCGGCCGCGAATCGCCTCAATAGAGTAGAACAAAAGATGACCGCCATCGAGCAAGGGGATCGGGAACAGGTTCAGAAGACCGATCGAAACCGACAGCACAGCGGTCAGATGCATGAGCGCGACGAAGCCGGCAGACGCCACCTGGCCAGAGACCTGGGCAATGCGAATTGGCCCACCAAGCTGGTCGGCCGCCTCGCGGCCGGCAAAAACCCCGCCGATGTATGACAGCGTGCGGTCGACCACGAACCAGGTCTCCTGCACGCCCGCGACGACTGCTTGGAGCGGGCCCATCTTCTGCGTCTTGATATCGCCGGGCGCCATGGAACGGCTGATGCCGAGCACACCGATCCGGTGTTTATTGCCGAAATTGTCCTTGAGTTCCCTGAGTTGAGGCGTGGCTTTGAGCGTGACATGCACGCCGCCGCGCTCGACCTCGACATTCAGTTGTTCGCCGGCATTCACGCTGACGATGCGCTGCATCTCGGCGAAATTGTCGATTTTCTCGCCATTGATGGCCAATACTAAATCGCCCGGCTGAAAGCCGGCGGTCTGCGCAGCGCTGGCCGGCTGCACAGTATCGACGCGGGCGCTGGTGGTCTGCTTGCCGATCGTCATGAAGACGACGGCGAAAATGACGATCGCCAGGATGAAATTCGCGATCGGTCCAGCCGCCACCACGGCGGAACGCGGGCCGACCGGCTTATGGACAAAGCTGACCGCTTTTTCGGCCTCGCTCATGGCAGCCGCGGCCTCGTGGTTCGGCACGCTCGCGGCATTTTCGTCGCCGAAGAATTTCACATAGCCACCGAGCGGAACCGCGGAGATCTTCCAGCGAGTTCCGTAGCGGTCGTAGAAACCGACGATTTCAGGGCCAAAACCGATCGAGAAAGTCAGTACCTTGATACCGCACCAGCGGGCCACCAGGAAATGGCCAAGCTCATGAAAGAAAACGACAATCGTGAGCACAAACAGAAAGGGAACCAGATACCCAACCAGGTGACCGCTAAAGGCGCCCAGACCCCCCATAAAATCAAAACTCATCACACCCTCGTCCCGCCAGTATGGCGCCCACGTCGTTAGTGAAAGCTTATTAGGACGACTTTACGGCAATTTCGGGCAAGAGAGTCAAAGCTAAACTTCTCGCATTATGGTCAACGGTGAGCGCGGCATCGATATCGGGTAGTGCGGCCAGCAGGCCCCGCCCGGCAGCCGCATCCAGCGTCGCATCGACCAGCGCCGTAATCGCCGGAAAACCAATGCGGCCGGCGAGGAATTCGGCGACGGCGACCTCATTGGCCGCATTGAACACAGTCGGCGCCGCCCCGCCCGCCTGCAGAACGCGCCGCGCCAGCGCCAACGCCGGAAATCGAACGAGGTCGGGCGCCTCGAAAGTCAATTCGCGCACCTGCGCGAGATCGAGCCGGGCCGCCGGGCCATCGATCCGTCGTGGCCAAGCCAGACAATGTGCGATCGGAATGCGCATGTCGGGAGAACCGAGCTGGGCCACCACCGAGCCATCGCGAAATTCAACCAGGCCATGCACCACCGACTGCGGATGGACCAGCACATCGATCTCTTCCGGCTTGAGCGCGAACAAATGATAAGCCTCGATCACTTCGAGGCCCTTGTTCATCAGGCTCGCTGAATCGATGGTGATCTTCGGCCCCATCGACCAGTTCGGATGACGCAGCGCCTGTTGCGGCGTCGCCGCCTTGATCGCCTCCAGCGACCAGGTGCGGAACGGACCACCGGAGGCGGTCAGGATAATGCGTTTGACGTCCTCGCGCGGGCCGGCGCCGAGCGCCTGGAATATCGCGTTGTGCTCGCTATCGACCGGCAGCACGGTAGCGCCGGCAATCGCCGCGCGTCGCATGAACAAGGCGCCGGCACAAACCAGACACTCCTTATTGGCGAGCGCAACGGTCGCGCCGCGTTCGATGGCCGCGAGCGTCGGTTTCAGTCCGACTGCGCCGCTGATTGCGCCCATCAGCCAATCGGCGGGCCGTTGCGCAGCTTCAAGCAAGGCGCCCTCGCCCGCCGCCGCCTCGATTCCGCTGCCGACCAAGGCGTCCTTCAGATCGCCGTAAGCCGCCGGGTCGGCGACCACGGCAAACCGGGCGCCGACTTCGCGGGCAATTTTTGCGAGCGCGCCCACATTGCGCCGCGCGGTGACGGCCTCGACGCGATAACGTTGCAGGTCGCGCTTGATCAAATCGACGGTGCTGGTGCCGACCGAGCCGGTCGCGCCGAGGATGGTGATGCTGCGCACAGCCGCCGCCGGCTGCGCTTTCGATCGGACGCGCCCGGGTGCGGTCATGCCTTCACCACACCAACAGGCCGCGCGCGGCCCCATCGAAACCGCCGCGCGCCAATCCGATCAGACAGCCGAGCAGCGCCGCCGCCCAGAAGCCGTCGAGCCGGTCCATCACGCCGCCATGGCCGGGGATGAGATGGCTGGCATCTTTGGCCCCGAACTGACGCTTGACCCAGGATTCAAACAGGTCGCCGAGCTGCGCCATAATCGACAACAACAAGGCGATGATCGCGATTGCGACCATATTAAACGCACCAAAATAATTTGCGACCATGACCGCGACGATCATGGCTCCAAGCGTGCCGGCAATCGCGCCGGACCAAGTTTTTTTCGGGCTGACCGCCGGCAACAGCTTCGGTCCGCCGAAGGCGCGGCCGGCGAAATATCCGAGAACATCGGTCGTCCACACGATCGCAAATAACAATACCAACGCGAGGAATCCGTACGCGTTGTCGGCGCGTAGCAGAAGCGGCGCGAGCAGCATGATGCCTGCGTAGCCGATGCCGGCGATGATCCAACCCAGACCTGTGACCAGCGATATCCATTCCCAAAGCACCGCGAGCGCGGCCGCGGCCCAAAACACCGCGAATGGCCAGCCACCAAGGTACGCCGCGTAGATCGCCACCGGCGCCAGTACGACCGCCGAGATGACGCGCAGCACGAGATTGTTTACGGGTACGGACACAGTTCGCCCAGCGTCGCCCGGTCCGGAAACGGGATCGGCACCGACCACGGCGTCAGGATCCGGTCTTCGCGACCAAGCCGCCGAAGCGGCGCTCGCGCTGCTGGTATTCGTGGATTGCCGCCTCGAGCGCGGCGCGGTCGAAATCGGGCCAATAAGTCGGCACGAACACCAATTCGCTATAGGCCGACTGCCAAAGCAGGAAATTCGACAGCCGCTGCTCTCCGCTGGTGCGGATGATGAGATCGGGATCCGGAATATCGGGCGCGTCGAGAAATGCGGCAATTGTCTCCATAGTGACGTCGGCCGGCTCGATACGCCCTTCCGCCACTTGCTCGGCGATGCGCTGGGCCGCACGCGTGATTTCCTGACGCGAGCCGTAGTTGAAGGCCACCACCAAAGTAAGCCCGTCGTTGTTCTTGGTGAGATCTTCCGCCTCCACCAGCAGACGGCCGATATCCGGATCGAGACCGACGCGTTCGCCAATCACGCGCACGCGCACGCCACTGCGGTGCAGCTCGGCGAGATCGTTTCGGATGAAGCGGCGCAGCAGACCCATCAGCTCGCCGACTTCGTTGGCCGGCCGCGACCAGTTTTCCGCGCTGAAGGAGAAGATGGTGATGAATTTGATGCCGATCTCGCCGGCCGCGCGGATCGTCCGCCGCAGCGCCTCGACGCCGCGCCGGTGCCCCTCCCCGCGCGGCAGACCGCGCGCCGCCGCCCAGCGGCCATTGCCATCCATGATGATGGCAACGTGACGCGGCGCCCGCTCGAACGGTTGCGCGGCGCTATGCGGGACTTCGGCCTCGGGCATTGGTTTGAGCCGTATCGCTTCCAGTTGAATCAGGACCCTGACCTAACACTATCCTCGGGCATGATCTTGTCCGAAAACCGCTTACCAGCCCCCCGTCATGCCCAGGATAGGCTTTTTAACGACCGCGCGCGCCTAGACGGTGAGGATCTCTTTTTCCTTCGCCGCAAGCATATGGTCGATCTCGGTTATCCCGGAATCGGTCGCTTTCTGGATATCGCCGGAAAAGCGGTCGTGGTCGTCCTTGCTGATCTTGTGATCCTTCTCCAGCTTCTTGATCACGTCCATGGCATCGCGGCGCACGTGGCGTACCGCCACCCGCGCGGTCTCGGCATATTTATGCGCGATCTTGACCAATTCCCTGCGCCGCTCCTCGTTGAGTTCGGGGATGCGCAGACGGAGCACCTGCCCTTCGGTCGCCGGCGACAGTCCCAGATTGGAATTGATGATCGCCTTTTCTACGGCATGCACCAGCGAGCGGTCCCAGACATTGACCGCTATCAGGCGCGGCTCCGGCACGGTCACGCTGGCGACCTGATTGAGCGGCATCTGAGCACCATAGGCGTCGACCATGACCGGATCGAGCATATGGGTAGAGGCCCTGCCGGTACGCAGGCCGGACAATTCCGTTTTCAATACGGTGCTGGCGCCCTGCATGCGGCGCTTGATTTCGTTGATGTCATGCGTTGCGCTTGTCATTGCGATCCCCCGAACACGACGCCGCTCCCTTTTAAATGCGAGCCGGCCTAGCCGATCACAGTCGAGCGGGCCTTGCCGCGCAGAACGGCCTTTATGGCGCCCTTGTCGGCGATCGAGAACACGATGATAGGCATGTGGTTTTCCCGGGCAAGCGCGAAGGCGGTGGAATCCATGACCCGCAAATGCTTCTCAATCGCCTCTTGGTGGCTGAGTTTCTCGTAGCGCTTAGCTTTCCGGTCTTTCTTGGGGTCTGCGGTATAGACCCCGTCCACGTTGGTGGCCTTGAGTACCACTTGGCACTCGAGCTCGGCGGCGCGCAACACGGCCGTTGTGTCGGTGGTGAAGAACGGGTTGCCGGTTCCGGCGGCCAGCAGCACGACGCGGCCCTTGCCGAGATTTTTCATCGCGCGCTTGCGGTTATAGGTCTCGCACACTGAAGTCATGGCGAGCGCCGACAGCGTGCGCGCTTCGCGCCCGGCACGCTCGATGGCCGCTTCCAGCACCAGGCAATTCATCACCGTTGCCAGCATGCCCATGGTGTCGCCGACCGGCCGCGGCACGCCGCGCCCGGACACTTCGACGCCGCGGAAAATATTGCCGCCGCCGACCACCACGCCGAGTTCGACGCCCATTTTGGCGGTGGCCACCAGATCGTCGGCGATCTGCTCGACCGTCGCCTGATCGATGCCGAATCCCTTGGCGCCGGTGAGCGCCTCGCCGGACAATTTGACAATGACGCGTCGGTAGAGCGGATCAGCCATCCTGACGATCCTCCATGGGATCGAACGAAGATTTTAGCTTTGACCGGCGGCGGCCGCGACCTCCGCGGCGAAATCGCTTTCCCGCTTCTCGATGCCCTCGCCGAGCGCGTAGCGCACGAACCCGGTGATCTTGATTGCGCCGCCCACTTTGCCTTCAGCTTCCTTCAGCGCCTGCGCGACGGTTTTCTTGTCGTCGTGGACGTAAACCTGCTCGAGCAGACAGACTTCTTTGTAATAAGTCTTCAAACCCAACTCGACAATCTTCTCGATCACGTTAGCCGGTTTGCCCTGCTGTTTAAACTTGTCGGCCAGCACCTCCTTCTCGCGCGCCACCACCGCCGGGTCGAGGCCGGAAGCCTCGATCGCCTGCGGGTTGGAGGCGGCGACGTGCATGGCGACCATACGGCCGAGGCTGACGAGCTCGTCCGCCTTGCCAGCGGATTCGAGCGCGACCAGGACTCCGATCTTGCCGAGGCCGTCGACCACCGAGTTGTGCACGTAGGAGCCGACGGCGCCTTGTTTCACCGACAATGAAGCGGCGCGGCGCAGCGTCATATTCTCGCCGATTTTCGCGATGGTGTCGGCGATGGCATCGGCCACCGTGATGGAGCCGACCTTGGCGGCCTTGATCTTCTCGACGTCGGTGCCGGCGCTGAGCGCCACCCCGGCAACCATCTTGACCAAACCTTGGAACAGGTCGTTGCGGGCGACGAAATCGGTTTCCGAGTTGACCTCGACCACCACGCCCTTGGTGCCCGCGACCTGCACGCCGATCAGTCCTTCGGCCGCGACGCGGCCGGCTTTCTTGGCCGCTTTCGAGAGCCCCTTCTTGCGCAGCCAGTCCTGCGCGGCCGTCATTTCACCGTTGGTTTCGGTGAGCGCGGCCTTGCAATCCATCATGCCGGCGCCGGTCAACTCGCGTAGCTCCTTCACCATCTGGGCCGTGATATTCGCCATCTCGTCATTACTCCGCGGTCAGTTCCTTGGCCTTCGCGATCCAGCCGTCGACGCGGCCGGGCAATCCGACCTCTTCGCCGACATTGTGCGCGGCGGTGGGCGAAAGCTCGGCGATCTGCGTAAAGTGGAAGATGCCGAGATCGTTGAGCTGCTTCTCGATCGCCGGCGAAATGCCGGGCAGTTTTTTGAGGTCGTCGGCGACGCCGCGCGGCCCGGGCAGTTGCTCGAAGCCGAGATCGGCGAGCGCAGGCGCGGTCGGCACCGGCTCCACGATCGGCTTTTCCGCTGCGCCGATATCGACGCCCAGTTCGCCTTGCGCGCGCGAAATTCCGTCGATCGCGGCTTTCGCCACCAGATCGCAATAGAGCGAGACTGCGCGGCTGGCGTCATCGTTGCCCGGAATGACATAGGTGATGCCGGCCGGATCGGAATTGGTATCGACGATGGCCGCGACCGGAATATTGAGCCGGCGCGCTTCCTTGATGGCGATGTCTTCTTTGTTGGTGTCGATCACAAACAAGAGGTCGGGCACGCCGCCCATGTCCTTGATGCCGCCAAGCGAGCGGTCGAGCTTGTCGCGCTCGCGCTGCATGGTCAGGCGCTCTTTCTTGGTGTAGCCGCCGGACTCGCCGGAATTGAGCATCTCGTCGAGCTTGCGCAGGCGCGAGATCGAGCCGGAAATCGTTTTCCAGTTGGTCAGCGTGCCGCCGAGCCAGCGCGAATTGACGTAATACTGCGCCGACTGCTTTGCGGCGGCGGCGATCGAGTCTTGCGCCTGCCGCTTGGTGCCGACGAACAAAATGCGGCCGCCTTTGGCCGCGGTATCGCTCACCGCCTGCAGCGCGCGATGCAGCAACGGCACGCTCTGGGCGAGATCGATGATGTGAATATTGTTGCGGGTGCCGAAGATGAAACTACCCATCTTCGGATTCCAACGGTGGGCCTGGTGGCCGAAATGCACGCCAGCTTCTAAAAGCTGACGCATGCTGAAGTCAGGAAGCGCCATAAACTTCTCCGGTTGATCCGCCGCGGCCATGTGTGAGCCCCCTCAAGGGGACCACCGGACGGCCTTTTTGACCCATTGTCGGGGCCTAAAGCCAAAGGTCCGCGTGAGTGATGGGCGGCTTATATAGGCCGGAATTTGCGGATGCAAGGCGCCGGTGCGCCTGTAGTCTCGGGGGCTAGTAACCAATTTAGGCCTCGAACCACTCGCGCCGCAGTGCGTTATCAGAGCATAGGCAACATGGCGACCGTTTTGGCCGCATCGTCCCTGGGGCAACAGCACGGAGGACGCCATGACAACCCACGCCCATCCGGCCCAATACAACCGGCCGATTCATGACGGCCTGCATCCGCTCGTCTACCGCAGCATCGTCGCGCTGACGATCTGGCTGGTGCTGTCGGTTTGGGCCTTTTTCAATCGCGGCGCCTATATCGGATTGACGCTGGCGATGATCACCCTGTTCTTCGTGATCTTGGTGGCGATCCCCGTTGTCATCTGGAAGACATGGCAACACAACGCCCCGCCGGAGGAAACGCGCGAGCCGGTGGAATCCTTTGAGGCTTGGGCCTCGCAAAGCTTCGCGACCTCGACCGGCGCTCTCAGCGGACGCGAGGCGGCGATGCAAATCCTGCTGCCGATCGCCGCGGTATCGATTGGGATGACGATTTTCGGCCTGGTGTTTTATTTCGACGTGCCGCACGCCGGCTATTAGCCGCGACCAGGCTACAGCGCCTCGACCTGCACCACGCCGGGCACCGCCTTGATCGCGCCGGCGATCTGCGGCGACACCTTGAAGTGGCCGGGCAGCTTCACTTCCACTTCGGTACCCCGCTCCAGCATCAACACCATGCTCACCTCGCCGTCACCATTGGCCGCGGCGTTGCGCGGGATCAATTCCAGCCGCTTGGCCACCGCCTCGATCGGCGCCGCATTGCGCAGGAACACGCGCAGGCCTTTGTTGAGATTGGCGGCCGCCTCGTCGAGCGGCTCGGCCGACTGGATGCGCGCGCGCACCTCATCGCCCTGCACTTCCGCCGACAGGAACAGCAAGACCGCGGTGCCCGGTTCGAGCAGGTCGCGATGCTCGGCCAAGCCTTCCGAGAAGATCACCGCCTCGTAGTGGCCGGTCGGATCGGACAACCCGATGATGCCCATCTTGCTGCCCGTGCGGGTGCGCCGCTCCTGCCGCGACACCACGGTGCCGGCGACGCGGCCGGCGGTCGCGCCGGCCTTAACCGCGCGCGAAAAATCGGCCCAGGACTGCACACGCAATTTTTTCAGCACGGCGGCGTAGTCGTCGAGCGGATGGCCGGAGAGGAAAAAGCCGACCGCTTCGTATTCGCGTTTGAGGCGCTCGGCCGGCAGCCAGGGCTCGGCATTGGGCAAGGCGATCGGCTCGCGCTGTCCGCCACCGCCGAACAATTCGTTCTGCCCGATGCTGGCCGAGTCGTGCGCGCGCTGCGCGCGCGCGAGCACGGCGTCCATGGCCGGGAAGACGCGCGCGCGGTTCTGCTCGAATTCGTCAAAGGCGCCAGCCTGCGCCAGGCTTTCCAGCACCCGCTTGTTGACGGCGCGCGGATTGATGCGGTCGGCAAAGTCGGCGAGATCGGCGAACTTGCGCGCTTCGCGCGCCGCGACGATCGCTTCCACCGCCTGCCGGCCGACGCCTTTGAGCGCGGCCAGCGCGTAGAAGATGGAATTGCCGTCCACCTCGAACGCCACGTGCGAGCGGTTGATCGACGGCGGCTCGACCTTGATGCCGAGCCGTTCGGCCTCGGCGCGGAATTCGGCGAGCTTGTCGGTATTGCCCATGTCGAGCGTCATCGACGCGGCGAGGAACTCGACCGGGTAATTCGCCTTCATATAGGCGGTCTGGTAGGCGACCAGCGCGTAGGCCGCCGCGTGGCTCTTGTTGAAGCCATATTCGGCGAAGCGCTCGAGCAGATCGAAAATAGAGTCGGCCTGGTAGCGCTCGATACCGTTCATGATCGCGCCCTCGACGAAAATGGCGCGCTGCGCCTGCATTTCTTTCCTGATCTTCTTGCCCATGGCGCGGCGCAAGAGATCGGCCTGGCCGAGAGTATAGCCGGCCAGGATCTGCGCAGCCTGCATCACCTGTTCCTGATAGACGATGACGCCGAAGGTTTCCTTCAGGACGGATTCGAGCTTCGGGTGGATGTAGTCCGGCTTCTCCATATCGTGCTTACGCGCGCAATAAGTCGGGATGTTCGCCATCGGACCGGGGCGGTAGAGCGCGACCAGCGCGATGATGTCCTCGAAGCGGTCGGGCCGCATGTCGAGCAGCGCGCGCCGCATGCCCGCGCTTTCCAGTTGGAACACGCCGACCGCTTCGGCGCGCGCCAACACGTCGTATGTTTTCGTATCGTCGAGCGGAATGGCGGTGAGATCGATCTCGATGCCGCGCCGCTTCACCAGCGCGACCGCTGTCTGCAAGACGGTCAGGGTCTTGAGGCCGAGGAAGTCGAATTTCACCAGCCCCGCCTGCTCCACCCATTTCATGTTGAACTGGGTCACCGGCATGTCGGATTTCGGATCGCGATAGAGCGGCACCAATTCGGACAGCGCGCGGTCGCCGATCACGATGCCGGCGGCGTGCGTCGAGGCATGGCGGGTGAGGCCTTCGAGCTTGCGCGCGATGTCGAAGGCGCGCTTGACCACCGGATCGCCGTCACGCTCGGCCTGTAGTTTGGGCTCGCCCTCGATGGCTTGCGCGAGCGTGACCGGAGCGGTCGGGGTCTGCGGCACCAGTTTGCAGAGCTTGTCGACTTGCCCATAGGGCATTTGCAGTACGCGGCCGACGTCGCGCAGCACGCCGCGCGCCTGCAAGGTGCCGAAGGTGATGATCTGCGCCACCTGGTCGCGGCCGTAGCGCTCCTGCACGTAGTGGATCACTTCGTCGCGGCGGTCCTGGCAGAAGTCGATGTCGAAGTCCGGCATCGACACGCGCTCGGGATTGAGAAAGCGCTCGAACAGCAGCCCGAAGCGGATCGGATCGAGGTCGGTGATTGTGAGCGCGTAAGACACCAGCGAGCCGGCGCCGGAACCGCGGCCGGGGCCGACCGGAATACCCTTGGCCTTCGCCCATTGGATGAAATCGGCGACGATCAGGAAGTAGCCCGGATATTTCATGTTCGCGATGACGCCCAGCTCGAAGTCGAGCCGCTCGCGGTATTCCGCCTCGGTGTGGCCGGGCGCGAGTCCGGCGCTGGCGAGCCGCCGCACAAGGCCGGCTTCGGCGCGCTTGCGCAATTCGCCCGCCTCGTCGCTGTCGCCGACCGAAAAGCGCGGCAGGATCGGCTGATGGGTGTGCGGGCGGAAGGCGCAGCGCTCGGCGATCTCGACGGTGTTCGCGATCGCCTCCGGCAGATCGGAATACAGAGCGACCATTTCGGCTCGGCTCTTGAAGCGGTGCTCGGCATTGACTTGGCGGCGGTCGCTTTCGGCCAGCATTCGCCCTTCCGCGATGCAGATCAGCGCGTCATGCGCTTCGTGGTCGGCGGCGGTAGCGAAATAGGGCTCGTTGGTGGCGACCAGCGGAAGGCCCTTGCCATAGGCGAGATCGATCAGCACCGGCTCGGCGGTGCGCTCTTGTGCCGTGCCGTGGCGTTGCAATTCCACGTAGAGCCGGTCGCCGAACAGGCAATGCAGCGCGTCGAGCCGTGTGATGGCAAGATGGCTCTGCCCCGCCGCGATCGCGCTATCGAGCGGCCCGCCGGGGCCGCCGGTCAGCGCGATGACGCCGTCGGTCTCGCCTTCCAGCCATTCGAGCTTGAGGCGCGGCGGTTCGTTCGGCGGCGTGTCGAGGAAGGCGCGCGAGGAAAGCCGCATCAGACTGCGATAGCCGGCCTCGCGTGCGGCCAGCAGCACGATGCGCTCGCGCGGGGCCGGCGCATTGGCGTTGCGGGCGCCGTGGTCGGTGTCGCCGAAATCGATGGCGAGCGCGCAGCCGACGATCGGCTGGATACCGGCGCTGCTAAGTTTTTCGGAGAATTCCAGCGCCCCGAACATGTTGTCGGTGTCGGTGAGCGCCAGCGCGGCCTGCTTGTCGGCTTTGGCGAGGTCGGCCAGGCGCGCAAGCGGAATCGCGCCTTCCAGCAGCGAATAGTTCGAGTGCACGTGCAAGTGCACGAAATCGAGAGTGGCCATATTTTCCCGAAACTTGAGTGATTCCTTTGTCTAAACCAGAGTGGGGACAGCAGGCGCTCGCGTCTACAGTCAAAGGCCCCTGGCGTGCGAGCTATGCCGGCTTTCAACAGGCCAGACCGCCGCTCGCCTGGCTTACAGGTTGCTGAACACCTGCGACCAGATAGCGATCATGCCCACGAACAGCGCGAGCGACGTGAGGGCGGCGGCTTCTTGGATCACGGCTTTGAACATGATTCTCTCCGCAGAACGAAGAGAGAACATAATTCATGTTCTGTTCTTTTGTCAAGCCTCGGTTATCTCAATGGCTTTCCGGCAAACGCGCCAGTTTTGGTCCACTAAGGCGGGCAAACGCCGCCTTATTGCGCCGCGGCCTTCCACTTCATCATCGCCGAAGTCACGTCGCCTGACACCTTGTGGTAGTCGCCGGCCATCAGGGCGTCCGCTTTCGCCTTGTCGCCATGGCACACGCACTCGATCACCTTGGCCGCGCATTGATGGAAATCGGCGTGCAGCTTGCGCACGGTGGCATAGTCGGCACTCGTGCGCGCAGCGGCCGGAATCGCGGATCCGTAAAGCCATTGCCCGAACGCGCAGGCATTGTCCGTGGCGACGTCGGCCGCATTGGCATCGGCTTTGCCGGTCTCGATGGCCGTGCGCAGCCGCATTTGCCAGACGCCGTGGGCGCCGACCGCTTTGGTGATTTCGTCTTGCAATGACATGACGCGAGCCTCTCTTCGGTTGATTTCCGAAATGCTGGTGGATGGCTTTGGTTTTGACATCGCTTATGTGCTGCAACGCGCCATAAAGAATGCTTATAAAAACCCACTATCTGAATGGATAAACTGGAGTAACATCGGCCAATCTCAAGCCGAGCGGCAGGCTTGGATATTGTTTTAAAACAGATTGTTATACGGTTTTCTTCAAGCCGCTTCCGCTCTCGAACGCGCTTATATTCACTCCATTTCCACCACTAGCCCCTCGCACAACGTTACCCGCCGGTCCATGCGGCCGGCGAGCTCCATGTTGTGCGTGGCGATGATGGTGGCGAGACCGGAGGCGCGCACGAGCTGCGTTAAAGCCGCGAATACGTGGTCGGCGGTGTGCACGTCGAGATTTCCGGTCGGCTCGTCGGCCAGCAGAATGCGAGGCGCATTGGCGACCGCGCGGGCAATGGCGACGCGCTGCTGCTCACCGCCCGAGAGTTCCGCCGGCCGATGCGTGAGCCGGTTTTGCAAGCCGAGATAGCCGAGCAATTCGACCGCGCGTTTCTTCGCCTCGCCGCGCGACAGCCCGCAAATCATCTGCGGCAGCAGCACGTTCTCCAGCGCGGTGAATTCCGGCAGCAAATGGTGCGACTGGTAGACGAAGCCGATCTCGTTGCGGCGGATGCGGGTGCGCTCGTGATCGGGCAGGATCGCGGTGGCGCGACCGTCGATATAGACGTCGCCGTGGTCGGGATGCTCGAGCAGACCGGCGATATGCAGCAGCGTCGACTTGCCGGCGCCTGAGGGCGCCACCAGCGCCACCGATTGGCCGGGCCAGATCGCGAGTTCCGCGCCGTTGAGGATGTGCAGCGCCTCGTCGCCCTGCCGGTAGGTGCGCTCGACCTTGTGCAGGAATAAAATGGGGATTTCCTGGTCCGGCTCCTGCGTAACCTCGATGCTCATATCGACGACGGTTTCACTCATAGCGCAGCGCCTCCACCGGATCGAGGCGCGCGGCGCGCCAGGACGGATAGAGCGTGGCCAGGAACGACAGCGCGAGCGCCATCACCACCACTGCGCTGGTCTCGGCAGTGTCCATGTCGGCCGGCAGATGCGAGAGGAAATAAAGCTCGGGCGAGAACAGCTCGGTACTGGTGAGCCAGGAGAGGAACTGGCGGATGGTCTCGATGTTCAGACAGACCACCACGCCGAGCAGGAAGCCCACGATGGTGCCGACCACGCCGATCGAGGCGCCGGTAATCAAGAACACGCGCATGATCGAGCCTTGCGTGGCGCCCATGGTGCGCAGGATGGCGATATCCTGGCCCTTGTCCTTCACCAGCATGATCAGCCCGGACACGATGTTGAGCGCAGCCACCAGCACGATCAGCGTCAGGATCAGGAACATCACGTTGCGCTCGACTTGCAGCGCATTGAAGAAGGTGGCGTTGCGCTGGCGCCAGTCGATCATGAAGATCGGCCGCTCCGCGGCATCGGTTACCGGTTTGCGGAAGCGGTCGACGCGGTCGGGACTGTCGGTATAGACCTCTATGGCGGTCACATCGCCGGCGCGGTTGAAATAGGCCTGCGCTTCCTTCAGCGGCATGAACACAAAGGCGCTGTCGTATTCCGACATGCCGATCTCGAACACCGCCGCGATCTTATAGACCTTGATGCGCGGCGTTGTGCCCATCGGCGTCACCGCGCCGCGCGGCGCCACCAGGGTGATGTTGTCGCCCGAGCGCAGCGAAAGCAGGTCGGCGAGGCGGCGCCCGATCGCCACTCCCTGCCCGTCGTCAAAACCTTGCAGCGTGCCCTGCTTGATGTTCTTGGCGATCGAGGGAAGCTTCTCGAGGTCGGAAAGGCGAATGCCGCGGATCAGCACGCCGCCTGCGTTGAACGGCGAGGACGCCAGCGCCTGGCCTTCGACAATCGGCGCCGCCAGCCGGATGCCCTTGACGCCGGCGATGCGGGCGGAGACTTGCTCCCAGTCGGTCAGCGGCTTTTCCAGCGGCTGGATCAGCAGATGGCCGTTGAGGCCGAGGATCTTGTCGAGTAATTCATGACGGAACCCGTTCATCACCGCCATCACGATGATCAGGGTGGCAACGCCCAACATGATGCCGAGGAAGGAGAACCCGGCAATCACCGAGATAAATCCTTCCTTGCGCCGCGCCCGCAGGTAGCGCAGCGACAGCATCCACTCGAACGGCGAGAAGGGCCGCGTCCCGTTGGGCTCGGTCATTGATGGTTGGTTCCCGTCACCGGATTTTCACACGATTCTGGCGGAAACAAGCCGGTTATCTCGACCAAAGTCCTTGTCCGCACACAGGATTATTAAACAAAAGCGCCGCTCTCTGTTCGACATTTCTAGCGCCGATCGCCGCGCAGCGCAGCCATACCGCGTCCCGCTGCGCCGTGATTTGAATTAATACCGAAACCGGGCCCATGACGCATACAGGGCTTCCCACCGCAGGCGAAGGCCCTGACCACGCGCATGTACCGTCTCCTCGCTATTGCCTGTTCACTGGCGCTGTTAGCCACCGTTACACCCGTCGAGGCTGCGGATTGCCCCGGCCGCCCCGCCGCGCTCGGCACCGGCCGCGTGATCACCGTCGATCCGACGCACATCCGTCGCGTCGGCACGATGCAATACCCCGACACCCTGTCGCTGCGCGACCACGAAATCGTGCTCACTTTCGATGACGGCCCGTTGCCACCCGCCACCCACGGATTCTGGACACGCTGCGGGCCGAATGCGTGAAGGTGACATTTTTTGTCCTCGGCAATAATGGCGAAAGCTCATCCAAAATTGCTGCGCCGCGCCTATGCGGAGGGCCACATCGCGACCCATTCGCAGCACCATCGCGTTCTCGGCCAGCATGCGTCGGCCACCGACGTCGGGTGGGATTTCGAGAGCGGAGTCGACATGTTCGCTGCCGCCCTGGGCGACCGCAAACGGGTCGCTCCGTTCTACCGCCTCCCAAGCTTAGGTCGCTCGACGGCGCTCGAGCAACATCTGGCGTCGCACGGCGTCATGGCCTGGACTGCCGATTTTGAAGGCGACGATTGGAAGCACATTTCGGCGGATCAGATTTGCTCGCCCGGCTTGAACGCAAGGGCCGGGGCATCCTCGTGCTGCATGACATTCAGCCGGCGACCGCTCGGGCGCTGCCAAAGCTACTGCGCAAACTACAGGCGCGCCATTTCCACGTCGTGCATGTAATACCAGCGGCGTCGGCCCCGGCTCAGTCCAAACGTTGACCGTCAGCGCGACAGCAAATCGAGCGCCGCGGCCAGGCTCATCATCTCGCGCGTCCCGCCGGCGCGTTTTTTCACTTCGACCTTGCCCTCGGCCAGCCCGCGCGGGCCAATCATGACCTGCCATGGCAGCCCGATCAGGTCGGCGGTGGCAAATTTTCCGCCTGCCCGTTCGTCGCGGTCGTCGTAAAGCACCTCAATGCCCTTGGCCGTGAGGTCGCGATAAAGCTGCTCGCAAGCCGAGTTGGTGTCGGCGGCGCCCTGCTTCAAATTGAGGATCGCGACTTTGAACGGCGCCACCGGCTCGGGCCAGATGATGCCGGCCTCGTCATGCGAGGCTTCGATGATGGCGGCGACCAGGCGGCTCGGCCCGATTCCGTAAGACCCCATGTGCACCGGCACCTCGCCGCCCGCGCCGGTGGCCACCACCGCCTTCATCGGTTCGGAATATTTGGTGCCAAAATAGAAAATGTGGCCGACCTCGATGCCGCGCGCCGACACCTGTTTGTCGGACGGCACCTTGGCGTAGGCCGAGGCGTCGTGCATGTCGGAGGTGGCGGCATATTGCGACGTCCACTTATCCACGATCGCCTGCAAGCCGGCGATATCGTCGAAATTCACGTCCGCTTCCGGCACCGGCAAATCGAGATAGTCCTTGTGGCAGAACACTTCGAACTCGCCAGTCGAGGCGAGGATGATAAATTCGTGGGACAGATTGCCGCCAATCGGGCCGGACTCGGCGCGCATCGGGATCGATTTCAGGCCCATGCGCGCGAAGGTGCGCAAGTAAGCCACGAACATCTTGTTGTAGGAATGTTGCGCCCCGGCCTGGTCGACGTCGAACGAATAGGCGTCCTTCATCAGGAACTCGCGGCCGCGCATCAGCCCGAAGCGCGGGCGCACCTCGTCGCGGAACTTCCACTGGATATGATAGAGATTGAGCGGCAAATCTTTGTAACTGCGCACATAGGCGCGGAAAATCTCGGTGATCATCTCCTCGTTGGTTGGGCCGTAGAGCACCTCGCGTTCGTGCCGGTCCTTGATGCGCAGCATCTCCTTGCCGTAGGCGTCGTAGCGCCCGCTCTCGCGCCAGAGATCCGCGGACTGGATGGTCGGCATCAGCAGTTCGATGGCGCCGGAGCGGTTCTGTTCCTCGCGCACGATTTGCTCGATCTTCTTCAGCACGCGGAGGCCGAGCGGCAGGAAGGCATAAATGCCGGCCGCCTCCTGCCGCATCATGCCGGCGCGCAGCATCAGCCGGTGCGAGAAGATCTCCGCCTCTTTCGGCGTTTCACGTAAAATCGGCAGGAAGAAACGGGAGAGGCGCATTGCGGAATGCTCGGAATCGAGGGTGGTTGGGGCCCCTTGTGAAAGCGGATCGGCCAGAAAAACACAAGGCGGCCTGTTGCACCGCCGCATCCATATACGATTTATACGGGAAGTATTTTTTCTTTTCCCTAAACAGTATAGGCGGCACGAGGCTGATACCGGCCGAACCAAAATTCACTTACGGACATTGGCGATTAGGCATTCCGGCATTTGTCTGCAGGAATTCCCGTTCAAGACTCATAACCAAGAACTAAGTCTCATAGGTAGGTGCGTGCTCGACGCCCCGATCTTGGTCGACCGCTGACCAAATCGTGGTGACAGCAAGGCCACGATCAGCTAGCGTCCGCGCACCGTAAGGTTGAGAGTTCGGTACGCTAAGCCGGGCCCAAGTTGCGGTCCAAGTCTTGGGAGGGAAGCAGTCCTTGGCGCGGAAAACGCCGCCGCCTCGAGCATAACTCGACCAAAAAGCGAGGATGAGGACTTCTAAATGCGACGAGCAGGGCACCGTGCCCTGCTCTTTTTTTGTCGCCACACACGAATCTTTTTTGCCGCGCGTCAGGAATGCGGCGGACTAGAAATCCGCTTGGGACCAGTTCGCGCCTGTTCGCGCCTGTCCGCAATTGCCGCCAGAAAAGCTAATGATCATAGTATGTTATATCTATTTCCTCGTCGCTCTCGTTCGCTTGCGTTCGCCCCCGTTCGAGGCTATGTATAGGGGACGCAATCGGGGACGGGAGCTGCGGCGGACGATGCCACGACGAGCAAAAGGTCTATCGGCGGCGAAGGTCCAGAAGGCCGGACCCGGCCGCTACGGCGACGGCGGCGGCCTCTATCTGCTGGTGCGCGCGCCCGAGGCCAAGTTCTGGGTTTTCAGGTACGTGCGCGCCGGCCGGATGCGCGAAATCGGGCTGGGGTCGGCGAGCGGCCGCACCGCGGTCTCACTCGCCGACGCCCGCATGAAGGCGCGAGCCCTTTACGACATGCACCGAGAGGGCCGCGACCCGCTCGACGAGCGCGCCGCCGGCCGTGCCGCGCAAGATGCCGAAGCGGCCAAGGCGGTGAAGTTCTCCGAGGCGGCCGAGCGCTACATCGAGGCGCATCGTGCGGGCTGGCGCAGCCCCAAGCACGCTGCGCAATGGGAAGCGACGTTGGCGACCTACGTCTACCCGATCGTCGGCGCGTTGCCGGTGCGGGCGATCGACACCGCGTTGGTCATGCGGACGTTGGAGCCAATCTGGAACACAAAGTCGGAAACCGCGTCGCGGGTGCGCGGCCGCATCGAGAGCGTTTTAGACTGGGCGAAGGCGCGCGGCTATCGCGACGGTGAAAACCCGGCGCGCTGGAAAGGCCACCTCGACAATCTGTTGCCGGCACGATCGAAAGTCCGAAGCGTCGTTCACCTCGCCGCCCTGCCCTACGACCAGGCGCCGAGCTTCATGGCCGCGCTGCGAGCGGAGGACGACATCGTTGCTCGGTCGCTTGAGTTCATCATCCTGTGCGCGTCGCGCGTCGGCGAAGCAATCGGCGCCCAGTGGGACGAGATCGATCTAAAATCGCGGCAATGGGTGATCCCCGGCTCGCGCATGAAGTCCGACCGCGAGCACCGCGTGGCGCTGTCGACCCGCGCGGTCAAGATTCTCAAGGACCTGGAGCGAACGCCGGGCGACGGCCGCGTGTTCGCTCAACTTCCCAAGCAAACGAGTTTCGCGTTTTCCAAGATCCTCAATCGCCTGGGCCAGCCGGACGTCACGGTGCACGGTTTTCGCGCGACTTTCCGATCGTGGGCCGCCGAGCGCACGAGCTACCCGAGCGAAGTTGCCGAGCTGTCGCTGGCTCACGCCGTCGGCGACGCGGTGACGCGCGCCTACCAGCGCAGCGACATGTTCGCGAAGCGGCTTCGGTTGATGGACGAATGGGCCACGTATTGCGCGCAGCCGCCGAGCACGGGCGAGCGCGTCGTGCCGATCCGGAAACGAAAGGCGCTGGAATCGGGCGCACCGCGATGATGGAGGTCGCTCCCGTGCAAGAAGTTGTCTCGCAGGAGACGATCCTCGCCGCGGTCGCCGCATTCGCGACGGCACATGCTGCCAACTTTGATCGGCATGGAAAGCGCGTCTTCGATCGGTTGAAGGAAGATCCGCGAGGTCACGAAGCGCTCGCGGCAGTGGCGGGGAACCGCGCCGATAAAATCGGATTGTTGCTAGAAGCGTGTATCGAAGCAGATCTGTTGATGCGGACGTTCAACCAGCGCGTGGCAAAGGAACGGCAGACACCCAAGCGGCTGAATAGGCTTAGGCAGGCGATCGAGGATCTCCGACAGTTTCTGGTGGAGTTCAGTCGGCCGACCGATCCGTTGAAGTCATGGGCTGTCGTTTCGGATGAGGAAGTTACGCAGGACCAACGCGCCCTAGATCATCTGGAGCTGATGGTCGAGGCGCGCCGGCAAAGCGGGGTTGAGACCGCGCGTCGCCTCGGTGCAACGAAAAAGTCTGCGTCTACGAATATGCAAGCCGCCGAGACCGCAGCCATCGGCTGGATCGCGGATGTGGTGAAGCACGTTGCTGGCAAGCCGCTCACGCTCACGCAGCACGCGGCGATCTTGGCGGACGTAGCGTTGGGTATCGGCGAGGTCTCCGAATATCGCACGCGTAAATCGTTGCGGACGCGGCGCAAGCTCGAAAATCTCGGTTGACAAAAAACCCGGCTAAAAAAAGTGGTGTGTTCGGCGATTAAAAACCGATTGAACGCACCATCGAGATTTCGGCGCTCGGACGCGCCTCTTTCTAGTTCCTGCGATGCGGTTTCAGACGAATGAGGAAGCCGCGGCCATGGAGCAACGGCCGTGACCGATCAACAGGCTCGCGCAACATGACCATCGAATCCGGCACACGTTTTGGTTCGCTTATGGTGTTACGCGCCGATGATCACCACCGGCGCGGGTGTCTCTGCTTTCTGCATCTGTCAGCGGTCAATCGTCGTTTCGATCGAGGCCTTGATTGATGGCACCGTCCAACCGCACACGCCGCAGGCCCGTGCCGCCTTCCGCGCGGAGAAGGCGCAGCGACGGCGACAACTCGAGTTGAGGGGCGGCCGGTGACACCATGATCGACGCCGGCACCATCGCGCTCGCCCGCGGCACGCCGATCGAGAGCGTTGTGCTGGCCGCCGACGACGAGACCGGCCAATGACAAACCGGCACAACCGCACTGGCCGCAGTGAAAGCACCGACCGCTACATCGCGTTAAAACACTGGATGATGCGCACCGAGGCGTGGCGTTCGCTCGATTGTGTGGCCCGCTGCGCCTATCTCGAACTCACCATGCGTTACGCTGGACCCGGCTCAAACAATGGACGCCTACCGTACTCGCTCCGGGAAATGGCCGTGGCGTTGAACGTCTCCAAGATGACGGCCCAAC
>CAVZVP010000002.1:0-35978 GCA_963778745.1 uncultured Alphaproteobacteria bacterium
TTGCCGTCGGGCGCGGCGCGCGCCGTCAGTTCGTAAGCAATCGAGGCGCCGGCGCCCGGGTGGTTTTCAACGATCACGGTCTGGTTGTTCGCTTCGCCGATCTGCTGGCCCAGGATGCGCGCCAGAACGTCGGCGCTGCCCCCGGGCGGGAACGGAATGATGACCCTGACGGGTCTGCCGGCTTGCGGCCACGCCGGCTCAAAGAACGCAGCGACGCTTGCCAGAACGACGCTCAGCGCTGCCAATTGCATACATTTGCGACGCAGGATTTTCATCAATTCACGCCCCCAAGTCCAAAACTCATCCCCTTGACACAACTCTATACCCTCAGGGACCTGTCGATAAGCTGCTGCCGCGCGGTTGCCCGGAAGAGTAAACTTCCCCATCTTGAGTCGTGGGAGACCATCCAAACCGATGCGCCAGTATCTCGATCTGATGGAACATATTCTTAGCCGCGGCGGGGAAAAGCACGACCGCACCGGCACCGGCACGCTGTCGGTGTTCGGGCATCAGATGCGCTTTGCGCTCGATGACGGTTTTCCGATGCTCACCACCAAAAAGCTGCACCTGAAATCGATCGTGCACGAGCTGCTCTGGTTTCTGGCCGGCGACACCAACATCAAATATCTCAACGAGCACGGCGTGCGCATCTGGGACGAATGGGCCGACGAGCGCGGCGACCTCGGGCCGGTCTACGGGCACCAGTGGCGCTCTTGGCCGGCCAAGGACGGCAGGACCATCGACCAGATCAGCCATGTCATTGACATGATCAAGCGCAATCCGGATTCGCGCCGGCTGATCGTCACCGCCTGGAACCCGGCCGACGTCGACAAGATGGCGCTGCCGCCGTGCCATTGCTTGTTCCAGTTCTACGTCGCCAATTGCCGGCTGTCATGCCAGCTCTACCAGCGCTCGGCCGACGTGTTCCTCGGCGTGCCGTTCAACATCGCGTCCTACGCGTTGTTGACGCTGATGGTGGCGCAGGTCACCGGCTTCAAGCCGGGCGAATTCATTCATACCTTCGGCGACGCGCATCTTTATTTGAATCATTTGGAGCAGGCGCGGCTGCAATTGTCGCGCACGCCGCGCGCGCTGCCGATTATGCGGCTCAATCCGGCGGTGAAGGATATCTTCGGCTTCCGCTACGAGGATTTTATCGTCGAAGGTTATGACGCGCATCCGCACATCAAGGCTGCGGTGGCGGTATGAGCCTCGCGATCCGCGCGGCGGCGCCAGCGGATGTGGCGCTAATCTTTGCGTTGGTGCGCGAACTCGCCGACTACGAGAAGCTGTCGGACGACGTGGATGCCTCGCCCGAGCAAATCGCCGCCGCGTTGTTCTCAGCGCAGCCGCGTTTATTTTGCGACATCGCGGAATGGAACGGCGAGCCGGCTGGCTTTTCGGTCTGGTTTCTCAACTTCTCGACCTTCCGCGGCCGGCACGGCATCTATGTGGAGGATCTGTTCGTGCGGCCGGCATTCCGCGGCAAGGGCATCGGCAAGGCGCTGATGGCGCGGTTGGCGCAGCGATGTGTCGAGGAGGGCTACGCACGCTTCGAATGGGCAGTACTCGACTGGAACGCGCCGTCGATTGCGTTCTACAAGTCGATCGGTGCACACGTGATGGATGAGTGGCGCATCTGCCGCTTGAGCGGTAGGGTCTTGCAGGCTTTCGCCAACGAGGGGACGCAGCGATGAAGATCGTGCTGGTCGCTGCCATCGGCGAGAACAACGTGATAGGGCGCGACGGCCAGTTGCCGTGGCGGCTGAAATCCGACCTCAAACATTTCCGCGCGCTCACGCTCGACAAGCCGGTGATCATGGGCCGCAAGACCTTTCAGTCGATCGGCAAGGCGCTTGACCGTCGCAGCAATATCGTGATCACGCGCGATCCGAAATTTTCCGCCGAGGGCGTCGTGACCGCGGCGAGCCTGCAGGCTGCGCTCGATCTGGCCCGCAAGGATGCCGAGAAACGCGGCGCCAACGAGATCATGATCATCGGCGGTGCCGACATCTTCGCGGCCGCCATGCCGCTGGCGGACCGCCTTGAGATCACCCACGTCCTTGCCAGTCCGCACGGCGACGTCCATTTCCCTTTCATCGATGCGAAACATTGGTACGAGGACAAGCGCGAGAAACGCGAGGCCGGGCCGGACGACAGCGCTAGCTACGCGGTCGCGACATATTTGAAGCGCTAAACCTGGGCAAAACGCGGCAAAAGGCAGCTTGAGGGCGCGTTGTAACGCGGCCTTGCGTCCCCTATAACCCCTCCCAACTAAGGACCAGCCGGTAAGACACAAGCCGGCGCCGGGAGAACGTTTAATGCCATGGAGTAATCAGGGCGGCGGGGGCGGCGGCGGGCCATGGGGCTCGGGCGGCAAGGGCCCCTGGGGCTCCGGACCGCAATCGCCGGGCGGCTCGACGCCGCCGGATCTGGAGGAAATCCTCCGCCGCGGCCAGGACAAGCTGCGCCGCGTGCTGCCGGGCGGCAATCTCGGCGGCAAGGGCTTCGCGCTGCTCGGCCTCGCGGCTATCGTGCTGTGGGGTTTCTCCGGCTTCTTCCGGGTCGAACCGGACGAGCTCGGCGTCGTGTTGCGGTTCGGCAAGGACGTGCGCGAGGTGCAGCCCGGCTTGAATTACCACTTGCCTTATCCGATCGAGACCGTGCTCACGCCCAAGGCGCTGCGCGTCAACAAGATCGACATCGGCATGCGCCAGGTCGAGGACGGACGGCGTTCTGCCTCGCGCGAAGTGCCGGAGGAGAGCCTGATGCTCACCGGCGACGAGAACATCGTCGACGTCAATTTCTCCGTTCTCTGGAAAGTGAAGCCAACCGGCGTCGGCGATTATCTGTTCAATATCCAGAACCCGGAAGGCACCGTAAAGGCGGTGGCCGAAAGCGCCATGCGCGAGGTGGTCGGCCGCTCCGAAATCCAGCCGATCCTCACCGGCGCGCGGCAGACCGTCGAGAACGCCGTGCAGGAGCTGATGCAAAAGACGCTCGACCACTACGGCGCCGGCATCTTCGTGCAGCAGGTGCAATTGCAGAAGGTCGATCCGCCGGCGCAGGTGATCGACGCCTTCCGCGACGTGCAGGCCGCGCGCGCCGACCTCGAGCGCGCGCAGAACGAGGCGCAGACTTACGCCAACAGGGTGGTGCCGGAAGCGCGCGGCAATGTGGCCAAGATCACGCAGGCCGCGGAAGCCTACAAGTCGCAGACAGTGGCGGAAGCTACCGGCCAGACCTCGCGCTTCTTGAAGATCTACGAGCAGTACAAGAAAGCGCCCGACGTCACCCGCGAGCGCATGTATCTGGAAACCATGGAGCGCGTACTCGGCGGCTCCAGCAAGATCATCGTGGATACCAATCAGGGCGGGCAGGGTGTCGTGCCCTACCTGCCGCTCAATGAGCTCGGCCTTCCGGCGCAGCCGCGCAGCCAGCCCGCGACGGGAGGCCAGCGATGAAACTCAACGTCTTCGGCGGCGTTATCGCCGTTCTCGCCTTCGCCGCGCTGATCGTCGCCTATAGCGCGCTGTTTACCGTCTATCAGACGCAGCAGGCGCTGGTGGTTCGTCTCGGCCAGCCGGTGCACGTGGTCGGCGAGCCGGGCCTGCACGTCAAGGTGCCGTTCATCGACAGCGTGATTGATATCGACAAGCGCATCCTCGACCTGGAAGCGCCCGCACAGGAAGTGATCGCCTCCGACCAGAAGCGGTTGGTGGTCGATGCCTTCGCGCGCTACAAAATCACGGATTCGCTGCGTTTCTATCAGACGCTGGGGTCGATCCAGGGCGCCAATTCGCAGCTCGCCATTCTCCTCAATTCGGCGCTGCGCCGCGTGCTCGGCGAGGTGACCTTCACCCACGTCGTGCGCGACCAACGCGCCGACCTGATGTCGCGCATCCGCGAACTGGTCGATCATGAGGCGACCGGCTACGGCATATCGGTGGTCGACGTGCGCATCCGGCGCGCCGACCTGCCGGAGCAGAACAGCCAGGCGGTCTATCAGCGCATGCAGACCGAGCGCCAACGCGAGGCGGCGGAATTCCGCGCGCAAGGCGCCCAGCGCGCGCAGGAAATTCGCTCGCGCGCCGACCGCGAAGTGACCGTCCTGGTGGCGGACGCCACCAATAAGTCCGAGCAGACCCGCGGCGAGGGCGACGCCACCCGCAACCAAATCTTCGCCGACGCGTTCAACAAGGACCCGGACTTCTTCTCGTTCTACCGCTCGATGCAGGCCTACAAGTCCGGCCTCAGGCATTCCGACACCCGGTTCCTGCTCAAGCCGGACACGAGCTTCTTCCGCTTCTTCAACAATCCGTCCGGCAAGATGCCCGCGGTGACGGCGCCTCCGGCCGTACCGGTGCGCTGACGTCGCGCCAAAGGCATGTCTGATTTCCTGGCCGCGCTCGGGCTGGTCTTCGTGATCGAGGGCCTGGTATTTGCCGCCTTTCCCGGCCCGGCCAAGCGGGCGATGGCGAGCGTCATGGAAACGCCGGAGCCGTCCTTACGCGCGATCGGCATCGGTTCGGCGGTCGTCGGCCTGATCCTGGTGTGGTTGGTGCGCAACTGACCTGTCGTATTTGCGGGCAAATCGGTCTCTCATGGTGTTGGTGGCCGATGCCCTTGAATCGCCGTGAATCCGGCGGCACTGTCGCGGTTCGACGCCTTTTTCAGGAGAATTGACGCCCATGGGCGCTATCCTCAACCCTATGACGCATCGTGCCGGCCGCTTCGGCCTGGCGATATTCGCCGCCGCCGCAATCGCTTGGCCGGCGCTGACCGGTTTAGCCGCGGCGCGCGGGCCGGACAATATCTCCGACGTGGCGGAAGCCGTGATCGATGCGGTGGTCAATATCTCGACCAAGCAGACCGTGGACATGAGCAACAACGCTATGCCGCAGTTGCCGCCCGGCTCGCCGTTCGAGGAATTCTTCGACGAGTTTTTCAAGAACCGCCGCGGCCAGGGCGGCCCCAATGGCGGCGGCCAGACGCCGCGCCGGGTCAATTCGCTCGGCTCCGGCTTCATTATCGACGCGGCTGGACTTGTCGTGACCAACAACCACGTGATCGCCGACGCCGACGAGATCAACGTCATCCTCAACGACGGCACTACGCTGAAAGCGGAAATCGTCGGCCGCGATACCAAAACCGATCTTGCGCTTTTGCAGGTCAAGCCGGACAAGCCGCTCAAGGCGGTGAAATTCGGCGACTCGGACAAATTGCGGCTAGGCGAATGGGTGATCGCGATCGGCAATCCGTTCAGCCTGGGCGGCACGGTGACCGCCGGCATCGTTTCGGCGCGCAATCGCGACATCAATTCGGGCCCGTACGACAATTACATTCAGACCGACGCCGCCATCAATCGCGGCAATTCGGGCGGGCCGCTGTTCAACCTCAATGGCGAGGTGATCGGCGTCAATACCGCGATTATTTCGCCGTCGGGCGGCTCGATCGGTATCGGCTTCGCGGTGCCGTCGAAGAGCGCGGTGGGGGTGATCGATCAGTTGCGTCAGTACAAGGAAGTGCGGCGCGGTTGGCTCGGCGTGCGCATTCAGCAGGTGACCGACGAGATCGCCGACAGCCTCAACGTCAAGCCGACGCGCGGCGCGCTGATCGCCGGCATCGACGACAAAGGCCCGGCCAAGCCCGCCGGCATCGAGCCGGGCGACGTCATCGTCAAGTTCGACGGCAAGGACATCAAGGAGATGCGCGACCTGCCGAAGATCGTCGCCGAGACGCCGGTCGGCAAGGACGTCGAGGTGACGATCATCCGCAAGGGCAAGGAAGAAAAGAAGACGGTCAAGCTCGGCCGGCTCGAGGACGACAAGAAAGTGGCCGCGCTGACGCCGAAGAAAGACGACGCGGAAGAAAAGACGGCGGTGAAGAAGGCGCTCGGCCTCGACCTCGCCGACCTGACAACCGAGTTGCGCAATCAGCACAAGATCAAGGACAAGGTCAAGGGCGTGCTGATCACCGGCGTCGATACCAATTCGGCGGCGGCGGAAAAGCACCTGCAGCCCGGCATGGTGATTGCCGAGGTGCAGCAGCAGCCGGTCGGCAGCGCGGCGGAATTGCAGCAGCGCATTGAGAAACTCAAGAAGGACGGCAAGAAGGCCGTGGTGCTGCTGGTGGTGACGCCGGACGGCGACCCGAGCTTCGTGGCGCTCAGTTTGCAGTAATCGCCGTCTCGTTAGGCTTCGGCCGGCGCAGGCGCGCGCCAGCCGTGAAGATCAGGCGGCTCTCGTGCGCGCCGGGCGGTCTATCGCAGCGACCCGCGTAAACAGAAGCGTCTTTTGCTCAGTCGCCCGCAAGTCGTCACAGGCAAAGCAGCGGAAGGTCCGTAACTCGGTAAAGACGCAACCCTAGGATCGATGCGCACAAGCACCATCGAAATCCCGCAAATCGGCCACGTCGGTTCACAGTGATCGCGAATCTTTTGTGCCATGTCGGCAAAATACTGCGACCGCCTATAAGCGACTTGACATATATCAAGCCACGCATCATGCGGCCGTGAGCATGCGTAGACGCAGCTCAATCCAGCACGTGATTGACCATGCCGTCGGCCAGCTTTGGCTCGAACCAGGTCGACTTCGGCGGCATGATGAGGCCGGCATCCGCCACCGCCATCAGGTCGACCATCTGCGTCGGATAGAGCGCGAAGGCGACCGCCATCTCGCCGGATTTCACGCGGGCTTCGAGCCCTTCAAGCCCGCGCGCGCCGCCGACGAAATCGATGCGCTTGTCGGTGCGCGGGTCTTTGATGCCGAGCAGCGGTTCGATCACGTTGCGGCCGAGAAACGTGATCGGCAGCCGGCCGATCGGATCGTCCGCGACCAGATCGGGCCGGATGCTCAGTTTGTACCAATGACCGGCGAGATACATGCCGTAATCGTGCGCGGAGACCAGGCGCACCGGCTGGTCCGATGCGGTCACCGTGAAGCTTTTGGCCAATGCTTCGAGAAATTGCTCCGCGCTGCGGCCATTCAAGTCCTTCACCACGCGATTGTAGTCGAGGATGGTCATTTCGCGTTCGGGGAAGATCACCGATAGGAAATATTGGTGCGAGCCGTCGCCCTTGCGAGCGGCCGCCACGCGCGCGGCCGCCGCCGAGCGGTGATGACCGTCGGCGATGTAGATCGCCGGTAGGGCGTCGAAGGCGCTGGTGAGTTTGCCGATCGTCGCCTCGTCAGAGATCAACCAGAGCTGGTGGCGCACGCCGTCGTCGGCGGTGACGTCGACTTGCGGCGCGCCGCCGGCGCCTTGCGCCAACAGAGCGTCGATCGCCGGGGCGTTCGGGTAGCCGATCATCACCGGGCCGGTCTGCGCGTTGACCGCCTCAATCTGGCGCACGCGGTCGTCCTCCTTCACCGGCGTCGTCAGTTCGTGCTTGCGGATGCGGTTGGTCGCGTAGTCGGCGAGCGACGCAACGCAAGCGATGCCGGTTTGCGTGCGGCTGCGCCAAGTGAGCCGGTAGACGTAATAGCAAGGCGTATCATCGCGTATCAGGACACCGTCGGCGACCATCTTCGCCAGATTCTCCGCCGCCTTGGCGTAGACCGTCTTGTCGTAGGGGTCGGTCGCCGGGTCGAGGTCGATTTCCGGCTTCGAGATATGCAAAAAGCTCCACGGCTTGCCCTTGGCGCGCGCGCGCGCCTCGGCGCTGGAGAGCACGTCGTAAGGGGGCGCCAACACCTCGGCCGCGCGGCCAAGCGCCGGGCGAAGTGCGCGGAATGGTTTAATGAGCGGCAAAACGTTTCTCCGGTACGCTAATGTTCATCCGGTGCCCTTGGTGATGTCGGTGCTTATTGCAGGCCCGCCCGCGAGCGGCAAGTCGGAGCGTTTTCCCGATTGATTTCCGCCGGCATTTCCTGCACCTCACAGGGCATGAGCGACGAAGCAGCCATACTGGCCGCCAATGCAGCCTATTACCGGGCCTTTACGGCCGCCGATTTCGCGGCGATGAGCCGTATCTGGGCGGAGGACAACGTCTCCTGCATCCACCCGGGATGGCCGGTGCTGATCGGCCGGCCGGCGATCCTGGAATCCTACCGCGAAATCATGCGCAATCCCGACCAAGAGCGGATCGACCCGCGCAACGAGACCGTGATGGCCGCAGGCGACGAAGCCCGCGTGATTTGCGTGGAATTCGTTGGCGGAGCGGCGCTGGCCGCGACCAATCTGTTTAAGCGCGTCGATGGCGCGTGGCGGATGACCCATCATCAGGCTAGCCCGATCGCCGCGCTGGTCGAAGAGACTATCTCGCAGCCGTCATCGCGGCGATTGAACTAGCGCAACGCGGGCGGCTGCAAGCCCATGCGCAAACCCGCCGCCATCTTGATCGCCGGACCGACCGCCAGCGGCAAGTCGGCGGTAGCGCTGGCGCTTGCCGAAAAGCTCGGCGGCACGATCGTCAACGCCAATTCCATGCAGGTCTATCGTGACTTGCGCGTGATCACGGCGCGGCCGGCACCCGCGGAAGAAGCGCGCGTGCCACACCGGCTCTATGGCCATGTGGACGCGGCAGTGAACTATTCCACCGGACAATGGTTGCGCGATGTGACGGCGGTGCTCGATGAATTGAAGTCCGAAGGCCGCGTGGCGATCCTGGTCGGCGGCACCGGGCTCTATTTCAAGGCGCTGACCAGCGGCTTGGCCGCCGTGCCGCCGATCCCGGCCGATATCCGCGCGCAGGTGCGGGGGCGATTGTTGAGCGAAGGTGTCGGCCCGCTTTATGCCGAGCTGTTGGAGCGCGATCCCGCGACCGCGCGCCGGTTGATGCCGAACGACCGCTCGCGTATCTCGCGCGCGCTGGAAGTGAAGCTTGCGACCGGACGTTCGCTCACCGACTGGCATCGCGAAGGCCTGCCAGCGCTGATCGATTCCAATCGCGCCGCGAAAATCTTCCTCACCTGCGAGCGCAAAGCGTTGGTCGCGCGGATCGAAACGCGCTTTGCCGCCATGCTGAATGCTGGCGCGCTCGACGAGATGAGTGCGTTTGAGCGCCGCCAGCTCGATCCGCTGCTGCCGGCCATGAAAGCGCATGGCGTGCCCTGGTTGATGCGGCATCTCAAAGGCGAGATATCGATCAACGAGGCCGCCGCCGGCGCGGTGATGGACACCCGCCGCTACGCCAAGCGTCAGGTCACATGGTTCCGCAACCAGATGCTCGGCTGGACAGCGGTAAATCCGGAAGAGGCCCCCGCGGCGATCTTAAACGAGATTGATAATCGAGTTTAGCGAGATTTCGGCGGTAGAATTAAAAGTCGCGACTTCGAATTAAAAGGTATTTAGCAGTCTCCATGCGATTGAGACCGGACGCAGATTGCAAATCGATGTCGAGCCGTGCGCTCAATTCAATCACAAGGGGCCGACCGATGCGGATTCAGACAATTGGCGCGGTTGCTGCCGCGTTTCTTGCGAGCACCGCGCTTGCGTTTGCCTCCGGGCCGGCGACCAAGGACGCGGCGGTGGCGATGGTGAAAAACGCCGTTGCCCCTAAAGGCGGACGGGACGACAAAGGCCTATGAAGAGATCAGCACGCCCGGCGGCAAGTTCCAGGACGGCGAAATCTACGTGGTCGTTTCAAATTTCGAAGGTGTGACGGTGGCGCATGCCACCAATCCGAAGCTGATCGGAAAGAACATGACCGACACGCAGGATGTCGATGGCAAATATTTCAGTAAAGAAATGACCGAACCCGCACATAAGCAAGCTCCTGCTGGTACGATTACAAATTCGTCAACCCGGTGACCAAGAAGATCTAGGTCAAAGACATGTACTGCGAAAGCCTCGCCCCACGACCGTTTGCGCCGGCGTGTACAGACCCTGAGAAGTGACAGCGCCTGACCTTGCGGCAGCTTTCCGAAATGCCAGCGCGTTGAGACATTCTCTTCGCACTGGCATTTCTCGTTCTGTGGGAGCGCGTCCGAAATCCCCAAAAGGCCGTCGAAATGCCGCGCGCGGCCTGCTAAAGCGCTACCGGCGCTCATAAAATGCGCTTGACCGGAGCCTGAGGCGCTATTATAAAGCCGCGCAATGAAAGTTCGGTTGGACACGATGCTGCGCAATATTATTACCGTACTCGTACAGGTTCGGACGCACCCCAGGCGGCCCTAAGGGCTCGCTAGGTGAGCGTCCGGACATGGCCCTTCGCGGGCCTTTTTTATTGCCGGTACATGATCCCGAAAAGTGGGAAACGGTTTTCGGAAAAGGTCATGCGCCAAGCAAAAGGCTGACGAGCGGGATAGGCGAAGACAAAGTGGAAGGATGACAACTATGACACGGGAAATGACCGGCGCCGAAATGGTGATGGCGGCACTCGCCGACCAAGGCGTGAAGCACCTGTTCGGCTATCCGGGCGGCGCGGTGCTGCCGATCTACGACGCTTTGTTCGCGCAGGACAAAGTGCAGCACATTCTGGTGCGGCACGAGCAGGGCGCGGTGCACGCGGCGGAAGGCTATGCGCGCTCGACCGGCAAGGTCGGCTGCGTGCTGGTCACTTCGGGGCCGGGCGCCACCAATGCTGTGACCGGCCTGACAGATGCATTGTGCGACTCGATCCCGATCGTCTGCATCACCGGCCAAGTTCCCACCCATCTGATCGGCAACGACGCGTTCCAGGAATGCGACACGGTCGGCATCACGCGGCCGTGCACCAAGCACAATTACCTGGTCAAGCGCATCGAGGATTTGCCGCGCGTGCTGCACGAGGCGTTCCACATCGCCGCCAGCGGCCGGCCGGGGCCGGTGGTTATCGACATCCCGAAGGACATCCAGTTCGCCAAGGGCGTCTACTTCAAGCCGAAGGATTTTCCGCACACCGGCTACAAGCCCAAGCTCAAGGGCGACATGGAGAAAATCAAGCAGGCCATCGAATTGATGGCGCATGCCAAGCGGCCGCTGTTTTACACCGGCGGCGGCGTGATCAATTCCGGCAAGGCGGCGAGCGATCTTTTGCGCGAGCTGGTCAAGCTCACCGGTTATCCGATCACCTCGACGTTGATGGGGCTCGGCGCTTATCCCTCTGCCGATCCGCAGTGGATGGGCATGCTCGGCATGCACGGCACGCTCGAAGCCAACATGGCGATGCATGATTGCGATGTGATGATCTGCATCGGCGCGCGCTTCGACGACCGAATTACCGGCCGCATCGACGCGTTCTCGCCCGGATCGAAGAAAATCCACGTCGATATCGATCCATCCTCGATCAACAAGAACGTCCACGTGGACGTGCCGATCGTCGGCGACTGCGCGCATGTGCTGGAAGACATGGTGCGGCTGTGGCGCACCGGCGCGGTCCATCCCGAAAAGAAGGCGCTCAGCGACTGGTGGAAACAGATCGACAAATGGCGAGGCCGCAAGTCGCTCGCCTACCGGAATTCCAACGAGGTGATCAAGCCGCAATACGCCATCCAGCGGCTCTACGAGGCGACCAAGGACCGCGACTGTTACATCACCACCGAAGTCGGCCAGCACCAGATGTGGGCGGCGCAATTCTACCGCTTCCAGGAGCCCAACCGCTGGATGACCTCCGGCGGGCTGGGCACTATGGGCTACGGCTTGCCGTCCTCGGTCGGCGTGCAGCTCGCGCATCCGAAATCGCTGGTCATCGACATCGCCGGCGAGGCGTCGGTGCTGATGACCATGCAGGAACTGTCGACCGCGGTGCAGTACCGGCTGCCGATCAAGATCTTCATCCTCAACAACCGCTACATGGGCATGGTGCGGCAGTGGCAGGAACTGCTGCACGGTGGCCGCTATTCGGAAAGCTATTCCGAGGCGCTGCCGGATTTCGTCAAGCTGGCCGAGGCCTATCACGCTTACGGCATCCGCTGCGAAAAGCCGGGCGATCTCGATCACGCGCTCAAGGAAATGATCGACGTCGACAAGCCGGTGCTGTTCGACTGCGTGGTCGACCCGAAAGAAAATTGCTTCCCGATGATCCCGTCGGGACGCGCGCACAATGAAATGATCCTCGGCGACGCGGCTGAAAGTCTCGACAGCGCGATCACCGAAGCAGGCAAGGTGATGGTCTGATGAAGCTCGCCATCATCGGCGCCGGCAATGTCGGCGGTGCGCTCGGAACCAATTGGGCGCAGAAGGGTTATGACGTCGTCTTCGGTGTACGCGATCCGAAGGCTGAGAAGACGCAAGGTTTGCTCGGCAAGATCGGCGGTAAGGCGCGCGCCGGTACCGCCGCCGAAGCTGCGGCCTCCGCCGACGTGATTGTGCTGTCGACGCCATGGCCGTCGACCGAGGCCGCGATCCGCTCCATGGGCAATATCAAGGGCAAAATCATCCTTGATGCCACCAATCCGCTGACCCGCGGGCCGGAGGGTATCGGCTTGGAAATCGGTCACAGCATTTCCGGCGGCGAGAAGGTACAGGGCTGGGCGGCGGGCGCCTCGGTGTTCAAGACGCTCAACACCACCGGCTTCGGCAATATGGCGAACCCGGTTTTCAACGGCGTGAAGTCGGTGATGTTCGTCGCAGGCGATGACATGGCCAACAAACCGAAAGCAATCAATTTGATCAGTGAGCTTGGCTTTGAGGTGATCGACGCTGGGCCGCTGCGCAACGCACGCCTGCTGGAGGCGCACGCCATGCTGTGGATCGATCTTGCGCTCGTCCGCGGCCAAGGCCGCGACTGGGCATTTTCAATCGTGAGACGTTAAGGACGAATGTCATGAACGCACCCTCGACAAGTCATTATCCGGCGGCGCCAACGGCGCAGCAGACGGAAAGCCACACGCTCTCTGTGCTGGTCGACAACGAACCAGGCGTGTTGGCGCGCGTCATCGGCCTGTTCTCCGGTCGCGGCTACAACATCGAGTCGCTGACGGTGTCGGAGACCGAGCATGCCAAGCACCTCTCGCTCATCACCATCGTCACCACCGGAACACCGATGGTGATCGAGCAAATCAAAAATCAACTTGACCGCCTAGTGCCGGTGCATCGTGTGGTCGACATGACGCTCACCGGCCGCTCGATCGAACGCGAGCTGGCGATGGTCAAGGTCAAGAGCAAGGGCGAGCACCGGGTCGAGGCGCTGCGGCTGGCCGACGCGTTTCGGGCGCGAGTGATCGACGCTACCACCGAAAGCTTCATTTTCGAGATCACTGGAAAAAGCGACAAGATCGAGCAGTTCGTGGCGCTGATGCTGCCGCTCGGGTTGGTCGAAGTGGCGCGTACCGGCATTGCGGCCATCGCGCGCGGCCCGGAGGGTATGGACGCGCGTTGAGTCGGGCTTGTCCCGGCGGCCCAATAAATCTAGAAGCTGCGCTACGGAGAACAAACGGCCCGACTGAGCGGCCCAAATAGGGGTTAAGTACCATGCGTATTTACTACGATCGCGACGCCGACCTGAACCTGATCAAGGGCAAGAAGGTCGCCATCATCGGCTATGGCAGCCAGGGCCACGCTCACGCGCTCAATCTGCGCGACAGCGGCGTGAAAGAGGTCGCGGTCGGGCTGCGCAAGTCCTCCGGCGGCGTGAAAAAGGCCGAGGCCGAGAAATTCAAGGTCATGGAAGTGGCCGAGGCCGCCAAATGGGCCGACGTGATGATGATGCTCACTCCTGACGAATTGCAGGGCGACATCTACCGCGACCATCTCGCTGCCAACATGAAGCAGGGCGCGGCGCTGATGTTCGCGCACGGGCTCAACGTGCATTTCAACCTGATCGAGCCGCGCGCCGATCTCGACGTGCTGATGATCGCGCCCAAGGGGCCCGGCCACACCGTGCGCTCGGAATATCAGCGCGGCGCCGGCGTGCCCTGCCTGGTGGCGATCCACAAGGATGTCTCAGGCAATGCCCACGACCTCGGCCTGTCTTATGGCTCGGCGATCGGCGGCGGCCGCGCCGGCATCATCGAGACCACCTTCAAGGAAGAATGCGAGACCGATTTGTTCGGCGAGCAGTCCGTGTTGTGCGGCGGCGTGGTCGAACTGATGAAGGCGGGCTTTGATACGCTGTGCGAGGCCGGCTACGCGCCGGAGATGGCCTATTTCGAATGCATCCACGAGATGAAGCTGATCGTCGACCTGATCTACGAAGGCGGCATTGCCAACATGAACTACTCGGTGTCGAATACCGCGGAATACGGCGAATACGTCTCCGGTCCGCGCGTGATCACTCAGGAAACGCGCGCCGAGATGAAGCGCATTCTGGCCGACATTCAGTCCGGCCGCTTCACGCGCGACTGGATGCTGGAGAACAAGGTCAACCAGACCTCGTTCAAGGCGACGCGCGCCAAGCTGGCCGAGCATCCCGCCGAGCAGATCGGCGCCAAGCTGCGCGAGATGATGCCTTGGATAAAGCAGAGAGCGTTGGTCGACAAAACGAAAAACTGACCTTGCGCGTACGCATTGCCATAATCGCCGCGGCAGCCCTAATCGGGGCGGCCGCTTTTGCCCATGCGGACGAACAGGGCGAGCCCGATAAGGGCTGCGACCGCAGTACCTACGAGATGATGGACTGTCTCAAGGCCAAGACGGCCTATTGCGACAAGCGCATGACCATCGCTTATCAGCAAACACTCAAGGATGTTGAGCCAAAGCAGCGCGAACAATTGCGTGTGACGCAGCGGCTGTGGATCCAGTATCGCGATGCCAACTGTCTTTATTACGGGCGGGGCGAGGGCACCATCGCACGCATCGAGGCGGGTGAATGCATGCGCAAGATGACGGAAATCCGCGCGAAAGAGTTGGAAGGCAAAGAAGACCGCAACTAGCGTTTAGCGGCCCTTCGCCATCTCACGCGCCAGCTGCCGCGCCGCTTCACCCGCCGAAGTGCCGCTTGATGCGCGCAGATTGGCCGCGCGCATTAACTCGACAGGGATGGTTCCGATCAGCGGCTTGAGCGCGGCGATCAGCACCTCGTCGTTGGCGCGCTTGGGCGACAGCAGCAGGATGGCGTCATAAGGCGGGATGGCGTGCTTGGGATCGTCGAGCGCGGCGAGGTCGTATTGTGCAATGCGGCCGTCGCTGGTGTAGGCCGACACCACGTCGACGTCGCCATCGCCCGCGGCCTGGTACATGAAGTCCGATTGCATGGTGCGCTGGCGGGCGAAGTTTAAACCATACGTGGCGCGGATCGCCTTCCATTCCGGACGTTCGAAGAATTCGTAATCGCCGGCGATGGAGAGTTGCGGCGCGTGGGCGGCGAGATCGGCGATCGAACGAATGCCGAGTTTCTCGGCGCGCGCGCGCGGCATAGCCAGCGCATAGGCGTTTTCGAAGCCGAGCGAGCCTAACATGCGGATGCCATGCGTGGTCTCGAGCCAGCGCGAAACCTCGGCCAATACTTCCGTGCGCGGTTTGACGTCGCTGCGGCGCATCTCGTTCGCCCAGATCGTGCCGGAATAATCTACATAGGCGTCGATGTCGCCACTGCTGAGTGCGTTGAAAATCACGCCGGACCCGAGCCCATCGCGGCTTTGCGCCGACAGTCCATGCGCCGCCAGGCGCTGCTCGATCAGCGCAGCCAGCACGTATTGCTCGGTGAATGGCTTGGCACCGATTGCGTAAGTCGCCGACGCACGGCCTAACCCCGGCAAGAGCGCGGCCAGCACGACCAGCACCAACCCGGCGCCGCCGGCGGCGATATTCAGGCGGCTATGCGAGGCCACACCGCGCTCCATCAGCGCCAGCAATTGATCGACGACGAGCGCCAGTGCCGCGGCAAACACGCAGCCGAACAGCACAAAGACCCAGTTCTGCGTCTGTAAGCCGGCGAAGATGTAGTTGCCGAGGCTGGTCTGGCCGATCGGCGTCGATAGCGTGGCGGTGCCGATCACCCACACCGCCGAGGTGCGGATACCGGCCATGATCACCGGCAAAGCCAGCGGTAAGTCGATCAGGCGCAAAGTTTGTCGCGGCGTCAGCGCCAATGCGCGCGCGGCATCGTGCAGACCTTCACTGATGCCGTCCAAGCCCGCCACCGTGTTGCGCAGCACCGGCAGCATCGAATAGAGCGCCAGCGCCAAAACCGATGGCAGGAAACCGAGCGCCGAGAAGCCCTTGCCGAACAGGCGCTCGCACACGGCGGCAAGCGCCAGCAGCGTTGGGTAGAACAGCGCCAGCAGCGCCAGGCCGGGGATGGTCTGCACCACGCTGGCGAACGTCAGCATGGTGCCGCGCAGCACCGGCCGCCGCCGTGAGACGATCGCCAGCGGCAGGCTGACGCTAAGTCCGATGGCGAGCGCGGCGATACTTACCAGCACGTGGCTGCCGAGGTAATCGGGCAGCCGTGCGAACGCATCGGCGAGGCGGGGGTCGGCGGTCATTGCCACGATGATGGCATGCCGCCGTATAGCAAGGAACCCGGCACCGCAGGCGAGGTTTCAGTGCATCCCATTGAGTCGGAAGATAAAAATAGCGGCTACGTACGGAAACGGCTTGAAATGACAGTTCGATTACAGTGATATGACAGCGGAGCTGTGCGCCGGGGGTAAAAGGTACTCATTGCCGGGCATGGCCATCCGCTGGCCATGCTGTCTGCCGCTTCCGCTCTGTTCAATCGCCTCGCGTTTTCCGAGGCGATTCCCCGTCGCAATGCCGCGACACTTGTTGTCGTTGCAATCGCGCACCTCACGGCACTCGTCATCATGACGGCGACCGAGGTCGACCTGACCTCGAAAGCCGCGTTTCTGCTGACTTGGGCCTTATTAAACTTCTTCTGGCTCGTCGCACTTCGCCGCCCGGTCGTGGCGGCGCTGATCTCGCTCGTGCTCGTCGTCACGTTGATCCAGCTTTCGCAGTTCAAGCACGGCAAACTCTGGATGACCGTCGACTTTGTGGATCTGATGATCATCGATCGAGACACATCCGTTTTCCTGCTCGCCGCCATGCCGACGCTGCGCCTGCCGATCGCGCTTGCTGTCGTCGCGGTGGCGGCTCTGATGGTGCTGGCTTGGCGCTTCGATCCGTTCCGCGTGCGCCCGCGCGTTAGCGCCGGCGGCGGCACGCTGTGCTTGGGCGCGCTCGTGGCGCTGTCGCTCTCGATCCCAACCGACCTCTATGAGGATTTCTTCAGTCATAACTACATTTCGAAATTCGCGCGCTCGGGCGTCGGGGCGATATATGAACTGGTCACCCACGGATATATGGAATCGGATGCGACTTCAGCCGAACGGCTAAAGGCGACGCCCGTCGCGGCCTGCAATCCTTCAGGCGGGCTTCCGCATATTATCTTGCTACACGATGAATCGAGTTTCGATATCACCGCCGCGCCCGGCATTAAGGTTCCGCGTGGCTATCACCGGCATTTCCGCTCGTACGACGGAGTGGCGCGCCAGCTTATCGTAGAGGGCGCCGGCGGCCCGAGCTGGTTCACCGAATACAATGTCCTTACCGGATTGTCGGCTCGCTCCTTCGGGCGTTTTGCCACGTCGGTCACCCGCGTCGCCGCCGGCCACATCATGCGCGGCTTGCCGCATTCATTGAGCCGCTGCGGCTACAAGAGCTTCAGCCTATATCCATTCTATGGCGCGTTTCTCGGCTCGCGCGCCTTCCAGACCACGGCCGGCATCCAGCGTTATATGGATATGACGGATCTGGGGACGCGTGGTTTCGAGGCGGACACCTTCTACTTCGACCAGGCCGAGAAAATAATCGCGCACGAGCGCGGCAGTGGTCCGCTATTCTTGTATGTCTATACGGTCGCCAACCATTTTCCGTGGGATTCGCGGCTGCGCCCCGAGCTGACCCCCGATTGGCACGATCTCGGCAACGCGCCGAACATCGATGAATATATCCGGCGGCAGGGCATGACCGCAAACGAATATGCTGCGCTGCTCGAGCGGCTCAATCGGGAGTTTCCAACCGAGTCGTTCCTGATCGTGCGCTATGGGGATCATCAACCGGAGTTCGGCTATCGCATCATCGATCCGACGCTCAATGAAGCCGCGCTCGCGCGTCACTTGCAAGCGTTCGATCCGCGCTACTTTACGAGCTACTATGCGATTGATGCAGTGAATTTTCAACCGGTCGATCTATCTTCCGCGCTCAAGACTCTCGACGCGCCATACCTGCCGCTGGTAATCCAGGAAGCTGCCGGTATGCCGCTTGATCCATCGTTCGCCGAACAGAAGAAAATCCTGCAACGCTGCCATGGCCTGTTCTATCGCTGCGCCGGCGGCGCCGAGGCGCGGCGTTTCAATCGCCTGCTAATTGAGGCCGGGCTCATCAAGGGGCTTTGAGCGGGCGAGCATTGCAAGCCGCGAGTCACCCGATAGCTTCCACGCGATGATGGCACGTGTGATACCAGGCGGGAAACCGCCAGTTATTGCGGGTTTTGCCCCATCGCATTGACCAAAAAAGGAAAATCTTGCCGGCGAGGCTCCGGACAGCTTGCCATGACGAATTGATTACAATCTTATGACAGCGGGGCCGTGGGCTGATCGCTTCGTAGGGTAGCGACATACCGGGCCGTTGTGGGGCCATGTCGCCTGCTGCATCCGCATTATTGGCGCGTTTCGCGAATTATCCGGCGTTGTCACGCCGTGATCGCGCCGCTCTCATTATAACCGGCATGCTGCACACCGCCGCAGTCGTCATCATGGTGGCGACCGAGGCCGATCTGGAGAGCAAGGCCACCTTCCTGCTCGCCTGGAGTTTGTTGAATTTCTTCTGGCTGGCGCTGTTGCGGCGGCCGGCGGCCGCTGCGCTCATATCGCTCGCGATGATCGCCACGCTTATTCTGCTGTCGCAGTTCAAGTACGATAAGCTGATGATGACGGTTAATTTCGTCGACATAATGATTCTTGATGCCGATACAATTGCATTCTTCCTGACGATCTATCCCGATTTGTTGCGCCGCGTAATCCTTGCCGCGTTTGTGGCAATTCCGGCGCTCACTTTGCTCTGGTGGCTCGATCCTTATCGCGTGCGGCTGCGCGTCGCCTCCACCGGCGGCATGCTCTGCCTCGCCGCCGCCGCCGCCATTTCGATCGCGGATCCAATGGAACCGCACGAAGCCTTTTCGGGCAATGGCTATGTGTCGAAATTCGTCAATTCCGGTGTCGATGCGATCGTGGCCTACGCCTCGCGCGGCTATATGGAGTCGGACGCGTATGTCGCCGACAAATTCCGTCTCGGTGCCGCCGGCGCCTGCAAGCCGGCCGCCAAGCCGCCGCACATTATCCTGATCCTCGACGAGTTCGAGCTTCGACATCCGCAAGGCATCCGGCATCAAGGTGCCCGAGGGCTACGGCCGGCATTTCCGCTCCTTCGACGGCAAGGAGCGATTGTTCATCGTGGAGGCCGCCGGCGGCCCGACCTGGTTTGCTGAATACAGCGTGCTCACCGGACTGTCGGCGCGCTCGTTCGGACGCTTTGCCTATTTCGTCACCCGCATCGCCGTTGGACGCGTCGAACGCGGTCTGCCGCGCACGCTGCGACGTTGCGGCTATAAGACCTTCACGCTCTATCCGGCGCGTGGCGCATTCATGAGCGCGCGCGGTTTCCAGACCACCACCGGCATCCAGCAGTTCCGCGACAGTAGGGACCTTGGCGCCAAAGGCGTCGAGCCGGACTCGTATTTCTACGACCAGGCTGCGCAGGTAATCGCGCGCGAGCGCAAGAGCGGACCGCTGTTTATTTTCTCTTATCTCGCCGCAAATCATTTCCCCTGGGATTTCACTTTCCGTCCGAATTTGACGCCGGACTGGCGCAAGCTCGGCAACGCGCCCCACGTCGACGAGTATTTGCGGCGCCAGGGCTTGAGCGAGCGCGACTATGCCGCATTCCTAGAGCGTCTGGGCCGCGACTTCCCCGACGAATCGTTCTTGCTGGTGCGGTTCGGCGATCATCAGCCCGACTTCGCCGAACGGATAATCGATCCGACGCTCGCGGAATGGCAGATCGCGGGCCGGCTAGACGCCTACGACCCGCGCTATTTCACCACCTATTACGCAATCGACGCCGTCAATTTCAAACCGGCCGATGTGTCTTCGGCGCTTGCCACTCTGGAAGCGCCGTATCTGCCGCTGGTTCTCCAGGAGGCGGCCGGCTTGCCGCTCGATCCGACTTTCGCGGAGCAGAAGCGAATTCTGCAACGCTGCAATGGCCTGTTCTACGGCTGCGCCGATGGCGCCGAGGTGCGCCGCTTCAATCGCTTGCTGATCGAGGCCGGACTCATCAAGGGGCTTTGAGCGGGCGGGCTTTGCAAGCCGCGAGCCGCCCGATAGCTTCCACGCGGAGAAAACACGAGGACAAGGCATGGCAGGCGGCGCGACAACAGCTGCGCAAGGCAGTACGCAGGCGTCCGCCGTTGCGTTAGGCGACGTATCGATCGCTTTTCGGTTGGCTGGCGGCGGCACCTATACCGCGGTGGAACGCGCGACGCTCAATGTGGCCGACGGGGAATTCGTCGCCATTGTGGGGCCGACCGGCTGTGGCAAATCCACGCTGCTCAATGTCGCCGCCGGGCTGATCGCGCCGTCGTCCGGCGGCGTCGATATCTTCGGAACTCCGCTCGGCGCGCTCAACCGGCAGGCCGGCTACCTGTTCCAGGCCGACTCGCTGTTTCCATGGAAGACCGCGCTGGAAAACGTCGCCATCGGGCTGGAGACGGCGGGCACTTCTACGAGCGAGGCGCGTGGGCGCGCGCGGGACTGGCTCACGCGCGTGGGACTCGGCGCCTTCGGCGACCGCTATCCGCACATGCTTTCGGGCGGCCAGCGCAAGCGTGTCGGCCTGGCGCAGGTGCTGATCCGCGATCCGAAAATTTTGCTGATGGACGAGCCGTTCGGCCCACTCGACGCGCAGACCCGGCAAATCATGGGCAACCTGCTGCTCGATTTGTGGAGCGCCGACCGGAAGGCAGTCCTGTTCGTGACCCACGATCTGGAGGAGGCAATCGCACTCAGCGACCGCGTGGTCATCATGTCGGCGGGGCCGGCGGCGCGCGTCATCGGCGATTGGCGGGTACCGCTGGCGCGTCCGCGCGACATCGGCGAAATCAAGCTCGACCATGCCTTCCACGAATTGCACCGTGACATCTGGCACACGCTCAAGACCGAAGTGATCAAGGGCTACGCGCAAACCGAAGGAGCCTGATGCCAGCGGAATTTAATCGCGCTAGCATTGTTATTGCTAGCGACTGCCAAGAAAACAAACGGGAGGAATGCAATGTTTGGAATACGTCAAATGCTCGCCGCCGTCACCGGCGTTCTGCTGTTGGCCGGGACCGCTTCCGCAGCCGAGATTTTTACGCTGTCGTCGTCGACCTTCAAGGACGGCGCCATGCTGCCGAAGAAGGCCGCGGGCGCAAATAAGGCCACGCATCATTACACTTTCATCCTGATCGCAACCGATCTGGATCCGAAGGCGCTACCGGCCGGCCTCACCAAGCTGGAACTGTTCAGCAAGCTCGAAGGCCTTGTGAAAGGCTCGACCGGCCTGGTCGGGCTGTTCAAGAACCCGCTCTAACGCGGGTTGCATTTGCGCATGCAACACGGGGGAGCGTGATTCATGTCCAAGTTCGCGCTCCTCCTTTTGCAGGCCGGCGTCGCGATCCTCTCGATCGCGGCTTGGTACGCACTCACCACCTATCCGGTGTTCGGCCATGTGGTGCTGCCGCCGTTCTTTTTCTCCAATCCGGTGGATGTGGCGAGCCAGATCGTCGCCTGGTTCGCCAGCGGCGTGATCTGGAAGCATCTCTGGGTGACGCTAGTTGAATCCATTTTAGCTTTCGTAATCGGTTCGATCGGCGGCGTCGCGGTCGGCTTCTGGTTCGCGCGCCAGCCGCGCACCGCCGCGGTATTCGATCCATATGTGAAGATGGTCAACGCGCTGCCGCGCGTGGTTCTGGCGCCGATCTTCACTCTCTGGCTCGGTCTCGGTATCTGGTCGAAAGTGGCGCTCGGCGTCACGCTGGTATTCTTCATCGTGTTCTTCAACGTCTACCAGGGCGTCAAGGAAGTCAGCCCCACGGTGCTGGCGAATGCCCGCATGCTGGGGATGAGCGAGCGCCAGTTGATGCGTCACGTCTATTGGCCGTCGGCGCTGTCGTGGATGTTCTCCTCGCTGCACACCTCAGTCGGTTTCGCGGTCGTGGGGGCGGTGGTTGGCGAATATCTCGGCTCCGCCGCCGGCCTCGGCTACCTAATCCAGCAGGCGGAGGGCGTGTTCGACGTGGCCGGGGTGTTCGCCGGTATGTTCGTGCTCGCAGCCTTTGTGATCGTGATCGATACCCTGGTCACGGCCGTCGAGAAGCGCCTGCTGGTCTGGCGGCCGGAGGCAACCGACAGCAGGGCCTAGGCAGAAACCTTGCGCTGGCCTATCGTCCCCGCCGAAATGGCTTGCTGAAAAGCCACGCAAAACAGGGAGGATGTCATGCCCGCACTATTCCGGCGGCTCGCAACGACGCTCGCCGCACTTTTGCTGTCGTCGGGCCTCGCGCTCGCACAGTCCAAGATCACGCTCGCCGTCGGCGGTGGCGGCTGCCTGTGCTATCTGCCGACCATCCTGGCCAAGCAGCTCGGCGAATTCGAAAAGGCCGGCATAAGTGTCGAGGTCGTCGACTTCAAGGGCGGCTCGGAGTCGCTCAAGGCCGTTATCGGCGGCAGCGCCGACGTGGTCTCCGGCTATTTCGACCACTGCGTCAATCTCGCCGCCAAGGGCCAGCATTTGCAGGCGTTCGTGGTCTATGACCGCTTCCCCGGCTTCGCGTTAGTGGTGTCGCCCAAGCACAGCGCCGAGATCAGTTCGATCAAGGATCTCGCCAACAAGAAGGTCGGCGTGAGCGCGCCCGGTTCCTCCACCGACTTCTTCCTGAAATACATGTTGAGCAAGAATGGCGTCGACCCGAACTCGGTCGCGGTGATCGGCGTCGGCCTCGGCGGTTCCGCCATCGCGGCGATGGAGCAGGGCCAGATCGATGCCGCCATCATGCTCGATCCAGCGGTGACGCTGCTGCAAGGCAAGAACAAGGATCTCAAGATCCTCAGCGACACCCGCACCCAGAAGGATACGCTGGCCGTATTCGGCGGCGAATATCCGGGCGGCGCGCTCTACACCAAGGCCGATTGGGTCGCCAGCCACGAGAAGGAAGTGCAGGGTATGACCACGGCCATCGTGGCCACGCTCAAGTGGATTCATTCTCACACGCCGGAGGAGATTATGGCCAAGATGCCGCCGGAAATGGTCGGCAAGGACAAGGATCTCTATCTCGCCGCGCTCAAGAACACGATCCCGATGTATTCGGAAAGCGGCCGCATGGACCCGAAGGGTGCCGCGGCGGTGCTGGCGGTGTTCAGCCAGTCGTCGCCCGACGTCGCCAAGGCCAATATCGATCTGTTGAAGACCTACACCAACAAATATGTCGACGCGGCCAACAAGAAGATGGGGATGAAATAAGCTCCTACCGCGCGCGGAAATCTAAAGACGGAATCACGGCGGGGGATTTCCCCGCCGTGTCTGTTATTGTCGAAGCCATGAATGTCCTGTCCATCCAGTCCCATGTCGCCTATGGGCATGTCGGCAATTCCGCCGCGGTGTTTGCGCTCCAGCGCCTGGGTGTAGAGGTGTGGCCGATCCACACCGTGCAGTTCTCCAACCATACACGCGACGGCAAGTGGCAGGGCGGGGCGTTCGATGCCGCCCTGATCCGCGAACTGGTAGGCGGCATCGAGCAGCGCGGCGTGCTTGGCGAATGCGATGGCGTGCTGTCGGGCTATATGGGCGGAGCCGATATCGGTGCGGCCATTCTCGATGCGGTGGCGACGGTCAAGCGCGCCAATCCGGCCGCGCGCTATTGCTGCGACCCGGTGATCGGCGATGTCGGGCGCGGCATCTTCGTGCGCGAGGGCATCCCGGAATTCTTGCGCGACAAGGCGGTGTCGGCGGCCGATATCGTCACGCCCAACCAGTTTGAGCTGGATTATATTGCCGGCCGTGAGAGCAAGACGCTCGCCGACGCGCTGGGCGCAGTTGCGGCAGTGCATGCGCTCGGGCCGCACGCCGTGCTGGTGACTTCGTTGCATACCGAAGACACGCCGGCGGATGCAATCGACCTGCTAGCGTCCGACGATACCGGCCGCTTCCGCCTGCGCACGCCGAAGCTGGCCTTGGCGGTGAACGGCGCTGGTGACGCCATTGCCGCGCTGTTTTTTGCCCACTATCTGCGCAGCGGCAAGATTGCTGAGGCGCTGTCGCGCGCCGCCTCAGCCATCTTTTGCGTTCTGGTCAAGACCGCGGAGGTAGGCGCGTCGGAAATCCAACTGGTCGCGGCACAGCAGGAGATCGTCGAGCCGACCAAATTGTTCAAGGCGGAAGCGCTGTGACGCCGCCGCTTAACGTTTCCATCGCCCACACTGACCGGCTGGAACTCGCCTTCGCGCCGAAGGATTGGGCCTTTGCGGCCGCGCGGCGCGCCGAGATCGATACCTGGTTCGCCGCCCAGCAACGCGAAAATCCAGCCTTGTGGAACGGCGGCGTGCTGTTGCTGTACGAACATGCTTTGGCGGATGGCGTCTTCCGCGGCCGCTATCTCGAAACCGATTTTGCAAGTTTTACCGCCTGGCGCCATTGGGGCCGGCCGGCGGCGGCCGTGTGCGACTGTTTCGGCGCAGCCGCGATTCTTGCGACTGACGGCGCGTTTCTGCTCGGGGTCATGGGACCGCACACCGCCAATTCCGGCCGCATCTATTTCCCTTGCGGCACGCCCGATCCGGACGACATCGTCGATGGCACCGTCGATCTCGATTTAAGCGTTCGGCGCGAGCTTAAGGAGGAAACCGGGCTGGCCGTGGGCGAGTTCACACCCGATCCGGGCTGGACGACGGTGTTCGCCGGTGGCTTGATCGCTCACATAAAGGTATTGCGCAGCGATCAAAGCGCCGAAGTTTTGCGTGCGCGGGTGCTCGCCCATTTTACGCGCGAGCGGCAGCCGGAGCTTTCCGACATCCGCATTGTGCGCAGCGCAGCCGATTTTGATCCAGCGATGCCGCATTTTGTCACCGGGTTTCTGGCGCAGCGGTTCGCCGTGCGATAAGATCTTGAGAATGCGGCTCTACCACATCGCCAAACGATTTCGCATCGACAGACCGGATAAATTCCGTTAGTCCAAGCACGATCCAGCCGAGTGCCGCGGGCTGACCGGCGACAAGGAAGATGCCCAGGCGATGCTGGCCGACGGTATCGAGCGGCTTTCCGAATTGCAGCAGCGTCTTTACGCGGACGACCGCTGGTCGGTGCTGATCGTGCTGCAGGCGATGGACGCCGCCGGTAAAGAGCACGTGCTCAGCGGCATCAATCCGCAAGGCTGTGAAGTGCATGGCTTTAAGCAGCCAAGCGCGGAGGCATTGCAGCACGATTTCCTCTGGCGGGTGGCGCGGCGGTTGCCGACCAACGGACGCATCGGCATCTTCAATCGCTCGCATAACGAGGAAGTACTGACCGTGCGCATGCACAAGGAATTGCTTGCGCGCAACGGCACCCGGATCCTGAAGTTCTTTCTCAACGTATCGAAAGACGAGCAACGCAGGCGTTTCCTCGCACGCATCGATGAACGGGCCAAGCGCTGGAAGTTCTCCATGTCGGACTTCGCCGAGCGCAAGCTCTGGGACCGCTACATGGTCGCCTACGAGGACATGATCCAGCAGACTAGCACGCCGGAAGCGCCTTGGTTCGTGGTGCCGGCCGACCACAAATGGTTCACCCGGATCGTTGTGGCGGCGGCCTTGGTGCAGGAAATGCAGGCGCTCGACCTCGATTATCCGAAGGTCGACGGCAAGGCGCTCAAGGAGCTGCGCAAGTCGGAAAAGGCGCTAAGGCGAGAGAAGTCGTCGCTTGGTCGTCTGCTCGTTCGACGATCAGGCAACAATGCTGACCTATCCAGCGGCTTGATTTGCTGCACCTCTATCCGCTAGAAGCTCGGCATCTTATCTGCGGTTAACGCGGACTTTACCCGAATCCGCGAGCTTGACCGTCGGAGACGAGGGAATTTGAAAGCCATGTCGACGCGCCAAAATATCTGCGCGATCGAGCGGGCGGCGCAAGCCGAACCCGCGGCTACCCTCATTCTGGGCTCGCTCCTTCTCCTTATCCGCCCCTGAGGGCCGGCTGGGCATATGCGCCTGGGCACTCGGGGGATCGACGGAATGAGCACCCCATAGAGCGCCCTCCAGCGGCGCATTCGACAAGAAGGATCTTTTGCCATGACCACCCCGACCCAGTCCGAAAAGGACCGCGTCGTCATCTTCGACACCACGTTGCGCGACGGCGAGCAGTGTCCCGGCGCGACCATGACCCATGAAGAGAAGGTCGAAGTCGCCGAGCTGCTCGACACCATGGGCGTGGATATCATCGAGGCCGGCTTCCCGATCGCCTCGGACGGCGACTTCGCCGCCGTGCACGAGATCGCCAAGCGTTCCAAGAATTCCGTGATCTGCGGCCTCGCGCGCGCCGGCGTCAAGGACATCGACCGCTGCGCGGAAGCGATCAAGCCGGCCCGGCGCAAGCGCATCCACACCTTCCTGTCCACCTCGCCGGTGCACATGAAATACAAATTGCAGAAGGAGCCGCACGAAGTCTACGAGATGGTGATCCAACAGGTCACCCGCGCGCGGGGCCATACCGACGATGTCGAATGGTCGTCGGAGGACGGCACCCGCACCGAACTCGACTTCCTCTGCCGCTGCGTGGAGGCCGCGATCAAGGCCGGCGCCAGCACCATCAATATTCCCGACACCGTCGGCTATACGGTGCCGGAGGAATATTTCGACTTGTTCAAGACGGTGCGCGAGCGGGTGCCGAATTCTGATTTGGCGCGCTTCTCCACCCATTGCCACAACGATCTCGGAATGGCGGTAGCCAATTCGCTCGCCGGCGTGAAGGCCGGTGCGCGGCAAATCGAATGCACCATCAACGGCATCGGCGAGCGCGCCGGCAACGCCGCACTGGAAGAAGTCGTGATGGCGATCAAGACGCGCAACGACGTGCTGCCGTTCTGGACCGGCATCGACGCCACTATGCTCACGCGCGCCTCCAAGCTGGTGTCGGCGGTGACCTCATTCCCGGTGCAGTACAACAAGGCGATCGTCGGGCGGAATGCCTTCGCCCACGAGAGCGGCATCCACCAGGACGGCATGCTCAAGAACGCGCAGACCTACGAGATCATGACGCCCGAGTCGGTGGGCGTGAAGCAGACCTCGCTGGTGATGGGCAAGCATTCCGGCCGGCATGCGTTCGTGCACAAGCTCGAAGAGCTCGGCTATCAATTGGCCGCCAATCAGCTGGAAGACGCCTTCGTGCGCTTCAAGGCGCTGGCCGACAAGAAGAAGCAAGTTTACGACGAGGACATCGAGGCGCTGGTGGACGAGGAGATTGCCACCGCGCATGATCGCATCAAGATCATCTCCTTGACCGTGATCGCCGGCACCATGGGTCCGCAATCGGCGACGCTCTCGCTCGATATCGACGGCAAGCACGTCACCACGCAATCGACCGGCAACGGTCCGGTCGACGCGATCTTCAACGCGATTCATGCGCTGGTGCAGCATGAGGCCAAGCTCGAGCTTTACCAAGTGCATGCGGTGACCGAGGGCACCGATGCCCAAGCTGAGGTCTCGGTGCGACTATCGGCAGACGGCCGCTCCTACACCGCCAAGGGCGCCGACCCCGACACCCTGGTGGCCTCGGCCAAGGCCTATCTCGGCGCGCTCAACAAGCTGACTAGCAAGCGCAATCGGACGCCCGGGGTTGAAAACCGCATCCACTCGACCGAAGTGGGCTGAAAATTCGCCGTCTATCGCAAAATACCGCCCTGAAAGGGCGGTATTTTTGCTTTCGGCAACTCGGTCTTGGTAAATGCTCCGCGTGGAACCCAAAAATCACATTTTACCCGCATTTCGTTCGCTATTGGGACGGAATTAGCGGTTATCGCCTGCCCATAGCCCATCCAGACGTCGGGGATAATAATCGAATGATGAAGACTTTTTGCGCGGGCATATTCGCGCTCGCGGCGATTGGATTGTTGCCGAATATCTCGGCCGCCAGCGCCAGCGAACTGGGGAACGGCTATGCGCAGCAGGGGTCGATGCCAGCCTCAATCGATGTCGGGCGCATCAAAAGCGCGCTCAGGCTGACGCAGGAGCAGGAGCGCTACTGGCGGCCGGTGGAAGCCGCCCTGCGCGACCTCGCGCACCATCAGGAGCCGGTGGAATCGGATGGTTACGTGCGTCGGGTAAGCCGGCGAGTGGTCTCGATCGTTCTCAACAGCGCGGCCGTTGAACGGCTGGTGGTCGCCGCGCGTCCGTTGATCGCCAAGCTCGACGACCAGCAGAAGCGGGCGGCCGGCCAGCTAGCGCAGGAAATGGGCTTAGCCGCGGTAGTGATGGCGGCGTTGAATTGAGCTGAATGGCGCCGCATCGCGCCGTCGTTGTCGCGCGCTCGATAAGCTGACCCGCAAGCGCAATCGGGACGCCAGGGGTCGAGAACCGCATCCATTCGATCGACGTGGGCTGAACGCCAAAGTCGTCAATGCCGCGCCCTGTCACGAGCGCGGCCTTGGCCATTTTGTGTCTAAATCCCCTTCGTTATCGAGCAAAACGCGGCGTCATCACGCCGCGGCAATCCGTTACCGGCCGCGGACCCGCGCCCGCAACGGCAGCGCTGGCTTGCCGTAAAATCGAATAAGTGCGACTTTAATCGGCGATTGACCTGCGTCAGTAATGTCTTCGACGCTATATGGTTGAGAACAATAACAAATCCGTGGAGGAACCCCTATGCGAAAAATGCTTCTTGCGATAGCTGCGGCCGCAATTTTTGCCGCCCCCAGCGCCGGTATGGCGCAGGCTCCGATCATCCTCAAATTCAGCCACGTCGTGGCGCCCAGTACGCCCAAGGGCAAGGCCGCCGAGAAGTTCAAGGAACTCGGCGAGAAATACACCAACGGCAAGGTGAAGATCGAAGTCTATCACAACTCCTCGCTCTACAAGGACAAGGAAGAGCTTGAGGCGCTGCAACTCGGCGCCGTGCAGATGCTGGCGCCGTCGAACTCCAAGTTCGGCCCGATCGGCATCAAAGACTACGAAGTGTTCGATCTGCCCTACATCCTTCCGAACAAGGCTGCGCTTCGCAAAGTCACCGACGGCCCGATTGGCCAGCGGATGCTCAAGCTGCCGGAATCGAAGGGCATGGTCGGGCTCGCCTTTTGGGACAACGGCTTCAAGGAAATGAGTGCCAACAAGCCGCTTAATATGCCGGAAGACTACAAGGGGCTGAAATTCCGTATCCAGTCGTCGAAAGTCCTGGAGGCGCAGTTCCGTGAGCTGGGCGCAATCCCGCAGGTGATGGCGTTCTCCGAAGTCTATCAGGCGCTACAGACCGGCGTCGTCGACGGCCAGGAAAACACGCCGTCCAACATGTACACCATGAAATTCGACCAGGTACAGAAGTACACGACGCTGACCAACCACGGCTATATCGGTTACGTCGTGGTGGCGAACAAGAAGTTCTGGGACGGGCTGCCCGCCGACATCCGCGACCAACTGGCCAAGGCGATGAAAGAGGCTACGGCCTACGGAAACGGCATCTCGGAGACGGAAAACTCCGAAGCGCTCGCGGAAATGAAAAAGTCGGGAAAAACGCAGCTCATCGTCCCGACGGCAGCGCAAAACGCGGCGATGCGTAAGGCTATGGAGCCGGTCTACGCCGACGTTGCAAAGCGCGTCGGCAAGCAACTGATCGACGAGGTGCTTAAGACAACCCAAGGCGTCACTAACTAAGACAAGCACAAGCGAGCTCTTGCACGATTGAGTGCAAGGGCTCGCAACTGCCCTGGGGGCTTCGCGGCCACCTTTCAAGTGACCGCGGAAAGGGGGGCATCGCGAAACCGGCAAAGCACGATCTGATCGCCGGCTGAAGTATCAGGGGGGACTATGTTGCTACGTATCCTCGACCGTCTCGAGGAGATTTTGATCGGGACGCTGCTGGCGGCGTCGACGCTTCTCGTTTTTGTGGCCGTCGTTCATCGCTACGGCACCGGCATTCCCCTTTTCTATCCCTACTTGATCGGATTCCACCTTTCCTGGGCGCAGGAACTGAGCATCTACTTGATTATATGGGTGGCGAAATTCGGCGCGGCTTACGGCGTGCGCACCGGCATCCATGTCGGCGTCGATGTGCTGGTCAATGCGCTAACGCCGATCTACCGCAGGCCTGTGGTGTTGTTCAGCCTGTTCTGCGGCGCGTTCTTTACCGCCGTAGTCGGCACCATGGGCGCCAGCTTCGTCATTGGGCTCTATCCGACCGACCAGACTTCGCCCGACTTGGAAATCCCGAGCTGGATCGTCTATCTGTGCATCCCGCTCGGCTCCTATCTCATGTGCTTCCGCTTCTTGCAGGTCGCCTGGGCTTATTTCTGGACCGGCGAGTTGCCGCATCATGATCCCGGCCACGTCGAGGGCGTCGATAAGGATGCGGTCGCCAAGGAACTCGCCTGATGAGTACGGTCTTCATTTTCGGCCTGCTGATCGCGTTGATGCTGACGGGCATGCCGGTCTCGATCGCGCTCGGGCTCACCGTGCTCACCTTCATGTACACGATGACGCAGGTGCCGATCGAAGCGGTCGCGCTAAAATTGTTTAGCGGGATCGACAGTTTCGAGATCATGGCGATCCCGTTCTTCATCCTGGCCGGCAATTTCCTCACCCATGGCGGCGTCGCCCGCCGCATGATCAGATTCGCCACCAGCTTGATCGGCCACTGGTACGGCGGCCTCGGGCTGGCCGGCGTCATGGCCTGCGCGCTGTTCGCCGCGGTGTCGGGCTCCTCGCCGGCGACTGTGGTTGCCATCGGCTCGATCATTATGCCGGCCATGGTGAAGCAGGGCTTTCCCAAGCGCTTTGGCGCCGGCGTCATCACCACCTCGGGCGCGCTTGGCATTCTGATCCCACCCTCGATCGTGATGGTCATATTCGCGGTCGCGACCGGCGGCAGCGTCGCGTTCGGTCCGGACGGCCAGCGCGTTCTATCCGCCTCGGTCGGCCAGTTGTTCATGGCCGGTGTCATCCCCGGGGCCATGCTGGCCAGCATGCTGGGCCTCACCACGTTCTATAGGGCGTGGAAGAACAACTATCCGCGCATGCCGAAGGCAACCTGGTTTGAAAGCCTGGAGGCATTCCGCGAATCCGTGTGGGGGCTGTTGCTTGTCTTCATCGTGATGGGCGGCATCTACGCCGGTATCTTCACGCCGACGGAAGCCGCGGCGATGAGCGCGGTCTATGCCTTCTTCATCGCGGTTTTCGTCTACAAGGACATGAAGCTTGCGGACGTCCCGCGCGTACTGCTCGGCTCCGCCAGCATGAGCGCCATGATCCTCTACATCATCACCAACGCGGTGCTGTTCTCGTTCCTGATGACCAGCGAGCAGATCCCGCAGGCGATCACCGCATGGGTTACCGGCGCTGGCATCGGCTGGATCGAGTTCCTGCTGTTTGTGAACATCCTGCTCTTGGTCGCGGGCAATGTGATGGAGCCGACCTCGATCGTGCTGATCACCGCGCCAATCCTGTTTCCGGTCGCCGTCGGGCTCGGCATCCACCCGGTGCATCTCGGCATTCTGATGACTGTCAACATGGAGATCGGTATGTGCCACCCGCCGGTCGGGCTTAATCTCTATGTTGCCTCCGGCATCGCCAGGATGGGCATTACCGAGCTCACCATCGCGGTCTGGCCGTGGCTGCTCACCATGCTGGTGTTCCTGGTGTTCGTGACTTATGTGCAGGAGTTGTCGCTCTGGCTGCCGCGTGTGCTCGGGATGATGTAGAAGACCTTCGTGTTGATAAGCAAATATAAATGAAGATTGCGCGCCGTTAATTTCCGCCCGGGCTTTCGCAGTCCATGCCCAATGCTCACAATAGGTCTACTTGCCGGCAAGCCCGTTTAATGCCACCCTAAACAGCGGAAAAACCAGAAAATAGCCGGTATCTATATTTCTGGTGGGAGGAAAATTCGATGCATAAATGGCTTCTCGCGGCGGCCGCGGCCGTCATTATCATGGCGCCGGCTAACGTCATGGCCCAGGCACCGATCATCATCAAATTCAGCCACGTCGTGGCGAATGATACACCGAAAGGCAAGGGCGCGCTCAAGTTCAAGGAGCTCGCCGAGAAATATACCAACGGCAAAGTGCAGGTGGAAGTCTATCCGAATTCGCAGTTGTTCAAGGACAAGGAAGAAATCGAAGCCTTGCAGCTCGGCTCAGTGCAGATGCTGGCGCCATCCACCGCGAAGTTCGCGCCACTCGGTGCCAAAGAATTCGAAGCGCTCGATTTGCCGAACCTGTTCAAAGATGAGGCGACCTACACCAAGGCCATGAAGGGCGAAGTGGGCAAGTATCTGTTCAAGAAGCTCGAGCCGAAGGGAATTTCTGGCCTCGCCTTTTGGGACAACGGTTTCCACATGGTCTCGGCCAACCGCGCGTTGTTGACGCCGGCGGACTTCCAGGGCTTGAAGATGCGGATTTCGGGCTCCAAGATCGCCGATCAGTATTTCCGGCTGGTCGGCGCGATTCCGCAGATCATGGCGTTCTCGGAAGTCTACCAGGCGCTGCAAACCGGCGTGGTGGACGGCTGCGAGAACACCCCGTCGAATTATCTGACGCAGAAGTTCCACGAAGTGCAGAAGCACATCACCGTCTCCTACCACGCGCATCTGCAATATGCGGTGATCGTCAACACCAAGTTCTGGAACGGTCTGCCGGCCGATATCCGCACGCAGCTCGACAAGGCGATGGACGAAGCCACCGACTACACCAACTTGATCGCGGTCAAGGAAAACGAGGATGCGTTGGCCGAGATCAAAAAGTCCGGAAAGACCACGTTGCACTACCTCACCGACGATCAGAAAAAGGCCTGGCAGACCGCCATGGCCCCGACTTACACGTGGGCCAAGGGCCGCGTCGGGCAAGAAGTGCTCGACTTGCTCGCCAAGCAACTCGATATCAAAATGAATTGACGGCCGGATTGCTACGCCGACAATACGAAAAAACGGCCGGGAGTGGCATAACTCCCGGCCGATTTTGCGTGAAATAAGGGGATTCACGTGGTGTTACGCGCGCTCGACAATCTTGAGGAGTGGCTGATTGCCACTTTGATCGCGGCGGCGACGGCGCTGATCTTCATCGCCGTGCTGCACCGATACGGCACCGGCGCTTCCATCGACATTGCCAAATGGGCGGAGTTGCATGGCATTCCTGTGATCCCAGTCGTGCTGCGAGCAATCTATTCATGGCTCGCCGCCCAAGATGTGTCCTGGGCGCAAGAGCTGTGCATCTACATGTTCATCTGGATGGCGAAGTTCGGCGCCGCCTACGGCGTGCGCACCGGCATCCATGTTGGCGTCGACGTTTTTGTCAACTTGCTGCCTGCCGCAGCTCGCAAGCAAGTGATCGTGTTCAGCCTGCTATGCGGCGCATTGTTCACCGGCGTCGTCGCGGTGTTCGGCGGCTCGTTCGTCGACCAGATGTACGTGACCGGTCAGCATTCGAACGATCTCGAATGGCCGATGTGGGCCATCTACCTGACGTTACCGCTCGGCTCCGGGCTGATGTGCTTCCGCTTTCTGCAGGTGGCCTGGTGGTTTTATTGGACAGGGCAGCTGCCGCATCACGACGTCGCCCATGTGGAGGGTCTCGAAGACCCCCTGCATCTGGCCGCAATCGACCCGGTGGTCGAGGAAAAGCGCGGCATGAGCCCGCTCGGCCTGATCCTCATCCTGGCGCCGCTCCTGATTGTTGCGATATGCGTCGCGCATGCCACCGGTCTCATCGTGCTGCCACAGGGCATGCGCGCGGTCATTATGTTTGTCCTGCTGATTGCGTTGATGTTGACCGGCATGCCCGTGTCAATCTCGCTCGGCCTCACCGTGCTCACCTTCATGTTCACGCTGACCGACGTGCGCACGGAATCGGTCGCACTTAAGCTGTTCACGGGGCTGGAAAGCTTCGAGATCATGGCGATTCCATTCTTCATTTTGGCCGGCAATTTTCTCACCCACGGCGGCGTCGCGCGCCGCATGATCGCTTTCGCGACCGCCATGGTCGGGCATTGGTATGGTGGTTTGGCGCTAGCGGGGGTTCTCGCCTGCGCGCTGTTTGCCGCGGTTTCTGGGTCGTCCCCTGCGACGGTGGTCGCAATTGGCTCCGTCATCCTGCCGGCGATGGTGGCACAAGGCTTCCCGAAACGTTTCGGCGCTGGCGTCATCACCACGTCCGGCTCACTCGGGATTTTGATACCGCCTTCTATTCCGATGGTGCTCTACGCGGTCGCAACCAATTCATCGGTCGGAAAACTGTTCATCGCCGGCATTGTCCCCGGCATCATGCTGGCGACGATGCTGGGCGCGACGACTTACTATCGCGCCTGGCGCAACAATTATCCGCGAATGCCCCGGGCATCGTTCAGCGAACGCGTGCGGACATTCCGCGATTCGATCTGGGGCTTGCTCCTGATCGTTATCGTCATCGGCGGCATCTATTCCGGCGTGTTCACGCCGACCGAAGCCGCCGCCATGAGCGCGGTCTATGCCTTCGTCGTCGCAGTTTTCGTCTACAAGGACCTCAAATGACGGAAGTACCGCGGGTGCTGCTGTCTTCCGCCAATCTGAGTGCGATGCTGCTCTACATCATCACTAACGCGGTGTTGTTCTCATTCCTGTTGACCTACGAGAACATTCCACAGCATTTGGCCGAGTGGATGATCGCCCGAGGCTTTGGCTGGATCGCCTTCCTGCTCGTGGTCAACGTGCTGCTCTTGGTGGCCGGCAACGTGATGGAGCCGTCATCGATTATCCTGATCATGGCGCCGATCCTGTTTCCGGTCGCGACCAGGCTAGGCATCGACCCGATCGATTTCGGCATTCTGATCACCGTCAATATGGAAGTGGGTCTGTGCCATCCGCCAGTTGGTCTGAACCTTTACGTGGCGTCCGGGATCGCCAGAATGGGCATTACCGAACTCACCGTCGCGGTCTGGCCGTGGCTGCTGACCATGATGATATTCCTGGTGATCGTGACCTACTGGCCCGGTCTTTCGCTTTTCCTGCCGCGATTGCTTGGAATGATGTGACTTCAAATGATTTGCGCGCGTATGAACGCACGTACATCAACATTGCGTTGAATTAATCTCTGTCCAAACTTTAACTTGAAAAAGCGGCGCGCCACTCCACTATCAGCGGCATCAGAAATGCCTTTGGAGGAATGCCATGTGGAAGACTGTTCTAGCCGGCTCGACCGCGCTTGCGATCGCCGGCGCTACGCTCGCCTACGCGCAGCAGGGGCCGGGCGGGCGCGACGGCGCGCAGCGCTGGCAGCCGAATGCCGAGGATATCAGCGCATTCGGTGACGCGCGCATCGCGGCTTTGCACGCCGGGCCTAGGCTCACTGCCGAGCAGGAGAAGAACTGGCCGGCGATGGAAAGCGCGCTCCGCGATCTTTCCAAGCAGCGCTCCGAGCGGTTCGCCGCGCGCGCCAGCGCCGATCGCCCGACGGATCCGGTCGAACGGCTGGTCTTGCGCGCCGACGTGATGACGCAGCGCGCCGTCGCGCTCAAGAAGCTCGCTGACGCGGCCGTCCCACTCTACAAGAGCCTGGACGAGGGCCAGAAGCACCGTTTCGTCGCGCTTGCGCGGCTCGGCGGACACCATTTCGGTGGTGAGCGCGGCCCGCATGGTCAGCACGGCTTTATGCACCACGGTATGGGTGGGTCCGAGCGCGGCCCGACGGGCCCCGAGGGTGGCCGGCAGCCGCAATAAGCGACACGTAGCAAGTCGCCAGAAGCCGCCGGGTGCGCCCGGCGGCTTCTGGTTCAATTTGGCAGGCGAGCGTGGCTGGACACCCCGTCCGGCCTTTGCTAAGCGAACCTCGCCTGGCGGGGTCCCGCCGACGGCAATCCGGGCGCATAGCTCAGTTGGTAGAGCAGCTGACTCTTAATCAGCGGGTCCCAGGTTCGAGCCCTGGTGCGCCCACC
>CAVZVP010000003.1:0-29544 GCA_963778745.1 uncultured Alphaproteobacteria bacterium
TCGATGTTTGTGCGATAGCTTGATGCCCGCTTTGGGTCGTAAGCGGACAAGCCAATAAGCCCAGAGCGAACGCCCGTGCCGACAATGTACGCTGTTACTCCAATAGCGACAAAATTGCTGCGATGCCGCGAATGTCCGCTTTTGGCGGACATTCCTGCATCCAACCCGCGCGCTCGGTTCAGTGAAATTATCTCGCGCCCGCGTATGCGCAGAGCCAGTAGATTCCTCTTGAAAGACTTAGATCTGAGATGGCCCCTCCAGCGCCTTGCTCACTCGCAGCCGCCTTGCACTGGTCTAAGTTTTTAAATTTTCCAACCATCTGAGAAGTGACGCCGACCGGCGTAACGGCGCCAGTCGCCGGAGAGAGTACCGCAACTACTATGATGAGCGCGTACATCGCTATACCTCTTATTTTGCACTTACAAACCAATGATGCTGCCGCCAAAACTTCTCCGATTGACCTGCGTCAAATGTCTGCAGAAAAGGCGGCGTCCTTTTTGGGTCAATGCCGGCCTAATCGATCAGCCGTAAAGCCGACCCTTGTCCGTTGTTGGTCCAATAGCGACCAGTCTGCGACAGCGTCCGTTTGTCCGTTACGTGCCAATAACGGACATCGGTCGTTGCGCAATGGCTTGGTGAACGGTGACCGCGCTGCACGGCTGCGTGTTTGGACCGCGCATTGCGACGCTGTGCCCGTGGATGTGGCGATTTGACCACGTTGTCCAAATCTTCGATGATCCATGAGGTGGTTTGTAAAATGACTTGTGAGGTCGGGGGCACTGGTGCACAGCTCGTGCCGTAAAAGTATTGTTTTTGCCGGATTAGTCGGCTGTGTGTCGCTTAGTACAGCGGTCGCCGACGAGGCCGGCGTGAGTTTCTGGCTACCGGGTCAGTACGCGGCCTTCGCGGCAGAGCCCGGAAAACCTGGCCTGTCGTTCGAGACGGCCTTTTACCACGCCACGGCATCGGCGCAGCGCAGCGTGAGCTTCGAGCGCGACGGCCACATCCAGGTCAGCGTCAAGTCCCCGTCCGACTTCGTGATGCTCACGCCGACTTATTCATTCGACAACAAGATCCTGGGCGGACAGCCAGCATTAGGATTGACCGCGCTGGTCGGGCGAAACGTGACCTCAGTGGCCGCCACATTGACTGGTACAGGCGGCACGCTCTCCGGTTCCCGGTCGGACAGCGTCGTCGGCTTCGGCGACCTTTATCCCAACGCGACGCTGAAATGGAACCAGGACGTCCACAATTTCATGATCTATGCCACCGCCGGGATTCCGGTCGGGGCATACAAGACGGAGCGGCTGGCGGCGCTCGGTCTCGGCCATTGGTCGGTCGACGGCGGCGGCGGCTACACCTACTACAATGAGAAGGCGGGCATTGAATTCTCGGCTGTCGCCGGCCTGACCTACAATTTCATCAATCCCTACACGCAGTACCGCAGCGGCAACGACTTTCACCTCGATTTGTCGTTCTCGCCTTATGTCTCTGAGACGATGCATATCGGCGCGGTCGGCTACCTCTACGATCAGGTCAGCGGCGACAGTGGGGCGGGCGCCGTGCTCGGCGATTTCAAGTCGCGCGTGGCTGGTGCCGGCCCGCAGATCGGATTCTTCCTACCCATGGGCGACCGCGAGGGCTACCTGAATCTCCGCGCCTACTACGAATTCGCAGCGGACCATCGGCTGGGAGGCTGGAACATGTTCGTGACCTTTTCCGTCGAGCCGCCGGAGCAGAGAGGTTCATTGCTCGCTGCCAGACGTTAGTCGGCCGTCACCCGCCGAGGGCGATTGCGACGCCGGACAAGGCGACGCCGACGAATACCATGACCAGGCCAGTCGGCCATGGCGAGAGCCCGGTGCAGCGGCCGAACGCATAGCCGCACACGAACAGCATCGCGATGGCGACGATGTTGGAAATACGCAACGCGAGCCGGGCATCGCTGGTGAACAGGAAAGGAATGACCACCGGAATCGTCGAGAAGAAAACCCACACACAGACGCCGGCTGCGCCCAGCCAGTCCTCGGCCCCAAATCCGGGGCGTATCGGCGGCTCGGACAGCTGGCTGAGCTTGCGTGCAATCAAATCGAGGTCCTCTGGCGAGAGCGATGCCGTGATCGGCTCGGGCAAGGCGTCGGCGATCGCGCGTTGCGCCGCGGCCGGCTCCGCCGCCTGCTTGACCGCCAGCACCGTCATCAAGTTGCGCCCGCGATCTTCGAGACGGCCGAGCAGATACAGGCCGCCGTCGATGATCCCCCAGGCCAGATTGCATCCGAGCGCACCGAGGATCATTGTCTTGATCTCGGGATTGCCGGCGTTGACCACGCTCAGCGTGCCGGTCGCCGTCAGCACCATGATGAGACCGAACAGGACTTCGGAAATGCGCTCGATCGGCTCGAGGGCCTGCTGAGGCAGCGTCATGCCAAACCCCGCGCGTGGTTGAGGATCGGTCCTGTTGCGCTAGTCTACACGAGCGCCCGCGATGGACATCGTCATCGCGGTTAGTAGACAATGGTGCGGCGGCACTTTTCAAGAGGGAGACGTCGTGGCTCCATTGCTCAAGGAAATTCGGCAGGCCCCTTTGCTGTGGCTGCTCGCGCTTGTGCCGGTGGTCTTGCTTGCGGAGGGGCTCAAGCCTGACGCGCACACACCTTGCCTCACGTTTGGTTGAAGAGCGGAGCCGGGCAGCTAACGCTGCATAGCCCCTTCGCTACTGCAACATGAGATGCTGGCCGATGTCCGCTTTGGGTCAAAAGCCGACAAACCATCGCGCGCCCAAAGTCCGCCTTTGTCCGCTATGCCCCCAATATATGGGGTAATCGGCCGACAGCTTGTGGATAGCTGAAGATTTTGGGTGCTGCGCTTCAGGCTGATGGTGAAACGAGGTCACCGAGGCTACGGGCCTCAAGCATCAGAAGGAGAAGCGTGAGCCATGGACCATTTTGATGGATTGGACGTCTCGGTCAAGGAAACGAGCGTTTGCATTGTGGATGACACGGGCAGGATCGTTCGGGAGGTGAAGGTAGCGAGCGAGCCAGAGGCTCTGCTGCAGGAACTCGCGAAGTCCATTTACCGGTTCAAGCGGATTGGTCTGGAAGCCGGACCGCTGTCGCAGTGGCTTTTCAGCGCACTCGCCGAGACGCGGCATATGCGGGCGGTCCTAAAAGCGCAGATCAACACGACGGATCGCAACGACGCTCGCGGGATGGCGCAGATGATGCGGGTTGGGCTTTATCGACCCGTGCATGTGAAGACGCTACGCAGCCAGAAACAGCGCATGCTGCTGAATCATCGCAAGCTGCTGCAGTCCAGATCCCTTAACGTTTGGCTTGGTCCTCCCAGTCCTGCCAGTCCACATCATTGTTGACTTCTAAGTAAAGGGAAACGGCTGCGCCGATGGTCGGGAAAAAGTAGTTCTCGCCGAGCTGCGCGAATAATCCAAATCTCTTCAACTTGTCCTTTACGGGATCCTTAAGTTCAGCAAAACACAGCTCTATACCTTGCGCGTGCAACACCTCGTCCAATTCTGCGATCGTATCGCCGGCGGTGACGTCCACGCTGGTCACCGGCTCCGCCGCAACAACCAGCCAGCGCACGGGCGTCGGCGACTTTGCTACAGCGTTTAGAACGCGCTCCTTGAAAAATTCAGCATTGGCGAAAAACAGAGGCGCGTCCCAGCGAAACAGGACCAGCCCCGGAATTCTGCGCGCATTCGGATATCTCGTGATGTCGTGATAACCTTTGATCCCGTAGGCGCGGCCCAACACGGCGGAGTGCGGGCGCCAGCCGTCCCATAAAAACTCGGCAATGGCGATTGCGATCGCGAGACCTATTCCCGGGATCACTCCGAGCACGGCCACGCCGACAAAGCAGATGATCGACAGCCAGAACTCCCACTGCTGGATGCAAAAGATTTGCTTGAGATCGGCAAACTCAATCAAGCCGATCGCGGAAGCGATGACGACGGCAGCCAATGCAGCCGTGGGCAAATGCTGGAGGAGATTTGGCGCCACCAGCAAAAGGAGCGCGATGGCAAGCGCACCAACGACGCTTGTCAGTTGGGTGCGGGCGCCGGCCGCTTCCGCAACGGGAGTCCGCGAACTGCTACTGCTGATAGGAAAGCCTTGAAAAAAACCTGTTGCCAGGTTGGCGGCGCCTAGCCCCACCAATTCCTTGTTGGGATCGACATGGCTGCCCAATCGTGCGGCGTAAGCACGTGAAAGCACGCTGGTGTCAGCAAAAGATACCAATGCGATTGCACAACCGCCAATTAGCACCGGAATTATATCGCTGTATGCGACCCAGGGAATGGCGAAACCTGGCAAGCCCTGGGGAAGAGCCCCCAGCGTCGCCACCCCATAACGAGCCCCGAGATCAAACGCACTGACGAACGCAGTCGCTCCGATGACCGCAATCAGAATGCCGGGCACCCGTTTGTTGCTCCGCAGCAACAAGATCACTGTCAACGTGCCCAGCCCAATCGCGAACGCCACCCAGTTTGTCTCTCCATTAAGGATCGCACCGGCGATCGCCCACATGCTCCGCAGGGGTCCTTCGCTCTCGATAGAGAAGCCGAAGATCTTTGGCAGTTGGCTGATTAATACGGTCAATGCGATTCCGTTCATGTAACCGTAGCGTATGGGCTTGGAGAGAAGCTCCGTCACAAAACCCAGTCGCGCGATGCCCGCCAGAATGCATACCGTCCCCGAAACGATTGCCATCATGCCGGCCAAAGTTGCTGCGCGAAGCGGATTGCCCCCGGACAATGGAAGAACAACGCCAAGGATGACACCTGCCAGAGCCGAGTCCGGTCCCAGGACGAGGATGCGGCTTGGGCCAAACAACGCATAGGCCAGCAGCGGGATAATTGTTGCGTAAAGGCCGTAGATGCCCGGCAAGCCCGATGCCGCCGCGTAGGCAATTCCAACCGGGACCAGCATCGTCGCCAGGACAAGCCCCGCGAAGATATCGTGCGGGAGCCATGCCGCCTCATATCGACGGAGGGTCTCGAGCCCTGGCAGCCAGCTGATCCAGTGCTTCACTTGACGGTCGCTCCAAATCCGGTCGGACCTAGTTGCCTGTGACGGCATTGGCGGCGATCGGTCCAGCGGAAAACCGGTCCAGGTTATTACACCGTCGGCATTGGAATAAGTGGGCGACGTCATGTCCGTTTTGGGTTAATCGCTGCCGAGCGATCCAGCCCAAGCGCAGCCTTTTGTCCGTTGTTAGTCCGATAGGCGACAAACTCGGGCACGGGCGGTTTGTCCGTTAAGCGCCAAAAGCTGACATCAGATTGTTTATTTGGTCACCCGAAATCGCGGCTATTCAGGGACCGCGGTGTCGAAACTAATCATCATTGTTTTCTGTAGCACGTCATAAATGACAGCCGTCGACCACCCAAACATTAGCGCACCATTCATCGCCGTTATGGGACCAAGCAGCCGCCAGCCCTCTACCGGTATCACGTCACCATAGCCAAGTGTCGCGTAGTTCACGAATGCGAAATACACGAGGTTTGTGCCAGCCGGCGCAGCATCCACAATCGAGTAGGCCAGCGACCATACAAACACCTCAAGAACATGCGCGGCCATCAAGACCGAAACAGTTGCAATCATGGTGATGATCAGGCGCAGCGACGGGTGGCTTCTTTTTGTTGTACTCGATACTCGTGCTACGCTCACCACCACGGTCATCACCAACGAATGTATTATAATGTTACAAACACAAACGATGCCGCCTACCAGAAATTGGATCAGCATGGCCATCACAACCTTGTAAAGTTGACACGGTGCCTATTCGCGAGGTCCAAATTAGCATAGGTCAATTTGAAAACGCGAGAGAGCTGCTTTAGCTCGGAGATGTCCGCTTTGGGTCATTCGCGTCCGAGCCAATGAGCGTCGGTGCCTACCATTGTCTGCTATTGCTGCAATAGCTGACAAACGCGGGCGCGGCGGAGCGTTCGAATAGTACCAATATTGCCATCCTTCTGCCATCTTAGCCCGCGCCTAGGTATACAGAGGCATCGAAGCGAGACGGCTTCCGACTGCCAGCACGTTGCGTTGCAGATATTAACCGAGGGGACAATTCCAATGAAGTACATAGGCATCGGAATTTTATTTAGCTTGCTGACGTTCACGTCAGCAAACGCTGCGGGATGGGGCTCAATTCATAGGTATGTAAAACCGTCTGGCAATTGCGCGGGCCAAGAGATTCTCGCGAGCTCATATTCCTCAGGGAACCGTACTGCAAGCGGTGAACGATTTAATTCAAATGGCAATACTGCAGCGGCGCGAACATGGCCTCTTGGAACAGCCTTAACTGTGACGAATCCTAAAAATGGTCGTTCGGTTATTGTTAGGATAAATGATACCGGACCTTGGGGAGTTGCATATCGCATGGGGGCTCGACTTGACCTTGCGAGAGGTGCTGCCCAACGGATTGGAATGCATGGTTCACAGTTCGTTTGTGTTGCGTGAGAAATAACATTGGCGCTTTATCGCGCTGGTGATGTCCGCTGTTAGTCCAATAGCGACCAAACTTTTGCAACGCGGCGCGGAAGGGGCCACCCTTCGGTAGACCCTCAAACGCACTGCCTTTTATTTTTTTTCTTCTGAGTCGGTTGGTTTCTTCTTTTTCTTCTTATAGCGCCGGTCCTGACGTCGATCACGCCGATTCGCGCCAGCAACGCTCACGGCTGAGGTTGGATCGCCAACGCGGGCCTCGGCATCCGTTGCGGTCATCACGGTCGGGGGCACTGCGAGGCTCAACGCGGCCGCCAGTCCCAGAAGGGAAAGCGCCCTTCGACGCGAGATCACCTCCGATTTGATTTTTTCACTCATGTCCAACTTCCTTTAAATAATTCACGGATATCACTTTTTGCGCAAAAAATTCCGCCTAGATATTGCCCTTAGGTGCAGCGGAATTGATACTGGTTAACCGCCATTCCCGCAGATGAACTCGATAATGGCGACGGCAGCAGACGGCGTCGCTTTCATCTTTCACCCGGCGCTGCATAGAGCCTACCGGCAGCATTGACCTGACCGAGGCGACTTGTGCTCATAAAGCAGAGAGACCCCTCACAGCGGTCTCTCCGAAATCTGGACACAAAATTCTGTCGCGAAATTTTATTCGTGTCTAACCAATCCCTTCGATGATGAACCCTGTCCCGTCGCAGCGTTCGCAAAGCAGATCGCCCCGCTGGCCCGTTGCCTTGTCTACTTGTTTCCCGGTTCCCCTGCAGTCAGGGCAGATGTCCTCTCCAGTGCCTAGCGTGCCGGGCTCCGGATCATCATCCGGGGTGTGGTGCCTGATTGGATTACTCAATTGCATGGTCCGCGCCCTGTTTTCCAGCTTCTGGAAGAACGCCAAAACGTACCGCCGCTTCAACTGTCGGCGAATAACCACTTGGCCATCAGCATCAACGCCGTGGACCTGGAACACCGATTTGGCGATATCGAGACCGATTGTCGTAATCGTTTGCATGCCTGGCTCCTCCAATTGTGGGGGCCTTAACAGCACCCACTTTCATGGCACTCACGTGCCGGTGGAGGAGCCGTCCACAGCATCAAAAGCAGACTCATGCAGCGCAGCAAACAGCATATTTATCCAATCACCTCGTCAGCGGTATCGCGCAGCGACGGCGGTACAGTGAGGCCGAGGTCGCCCCCTGGTCGTCTTTTTGACGGCTTTCTAGACGACATTAAACTCTGCCGTCTCGGTCGGGTCGGAACTATTCGCCTCGTGTGCAACAAAGTTGCTCACCTGAAGATCGTCGATCTTTTGCTCGATCTGACCAACCACGTAACGTGAGAAAGGACCCAGATGCAGGTAAAATGCTGTTAGCGCGACGATCGCGCGGGCCGATCGCGGATTGCTCGACACACACCTGCTAAATGCCGGCCAAAAGATCTCGCGTGGTTCCGGCAAGTTGTGGACGATCCGGTGCAGCATCTCCGATCCATTAAATCCGTGCCGGGAGTTCTTGGCACTGGTCCGGCGCTTTCTATTCGAGTTGTCGAGCAAATTCGACAGACGTTCCAGACGCCCAGCATAAGCCGCTGGATCGTAGACTTTCTCAAGAATGCGCTTGTAGTCGAGAAGCACCTCTTGTCGCGGCCGCATAGTGTCGAAATTCAAGCCCTGCGTGCATTGATCCGCAGCACCTGGCGGATACGAGTCCGGCATCGGGTGCAAGCGACCTTCCTTCTCGAGCCGGCGGGTCAGCTGTGTGTTGGGTAGGGCATATAGCAGGCCGATCATGCAAACTGGGATTGCAGCGTCTTCTATCAATTCGATCATGCCGTCCGCGATTGAACCCTTCTCGCTATCGAAGCCGACGATGAATCCTGCCGTGACGAATATGCCGGCCGCATATATTTTTTGAATGCTCTCGACCAAGCTCCGGCGGGTGTTTTGCTTCTTCTTCATGGCGACAAGCGTGTCGGCATCGGGACTTTCAATTCCAACAAACACACCGACAAAGTTGGCCTCGGTCATTGCTTTCAAGAACGCGTCGTCGTCCGCCAGATTGAGCGAAGCCTCGGTCGTGAACTCAAATGGGTAATCGTTGCGTTCGAGCCAGGCTCGCAACTCCGGCATGAATTTCCTGACGGCCTTCTTATTGCCGATGAGATTGTCGTCGACAAAATCGACGTGACCGCGATAGCCCAGTCGATAAAGCTCGTCGAGCTCCGCCAGCATCTGGGAATTGGCTTTGGCGCGCGGTAATCGGCCGTAAAGCTCTATGATATCGCAGAATTCACAGGTGAATGGACAGCCGCGCGAAAACTGCACTCCAATGTAGAGATAACGATCAAATTTCAAAAGGTCGAACCGTGGAATGGGGCTCTTTGTTACATCGACTGTGAACTTTTCAGCCTCGAATAATCCCTCGCGCGTTCCTGCCTCCCACGCGGCGATGAAGTCGTTGATGACAACCTCGGCTTCGCCGAGAACGCGGAAATCGGCCGTCTTGTAGATATGAGGGCTCGAGGTCACGGCGGGCCCGCCGACAACTACCGGTTTCCCGTGCTGATGGCTTAAGTCGATGATCTCCAGCGTATCGGGATGTTGAGGCAACATGCCTCCCGTCATCACAAGATTAGCCCATTCCAGATGATCATCGGTGAGCTCCTCGGTATTGCGGTCAACTAGACGCACCGACCATGTAGGAGGCAATAAAGCTGCGACTGTGATCAAGCCTAGAGGAGCGGCAGGGTATTTCGCTCCGAAGAGCTCGCATGTCGCAGCAAAATTCCAAAAAGTATCCGCTGCAAAACGGGGGTAGACCAGTAGAACATTGCACGTTGGCGACTCGCGCAGCTTCATTTGTTCCCCGCGTCAGCACGCGCGGGCATCGCGCCGCTGCATGTCCGCTCCAAGCTCAGGAGGCGACATCTTAGCGGCTTAAACGAGTACTTTGATAGGGGCTGAAACCGGCATCAAAACCATTGCCGCAGTGCACAGCGAATGTCCGCTATGGGTCATAAGTGGACAAACCGTCCCGATCCCAAGATCACCCGTTGTCTGCTTTGGTCCAATAACGGACAAATTGTTGCAACGCAGCGATTGTCCGCCAAATGCCAACAGCCGACACCGTGTGTTGGCTTGAAATGAAAGAGGCCGCCAACTGAAGCGGCCTCTTTTGCAGGTCAGCGTACTACGCTCACCTGAATTTGTGACCGGGCGCATAACCAGAAGCCCCGCGATGACCGGCTACTGAGCCATTAAGCCGGTATAGGCGTCCAGGGGCGTAACCAGACGCTCCGCGGTAGCCGGTAACAGGGCCATTCAATCTAAACTGCTGTTGGTAGCGAGAGACAGTATTCTCCTCTTGGCGCACCTCTTTCATTTTCGCTGCCAAATCCGACGGCAGTAAAAGTTCCAATATGAACAAATTGAAAAATACGATTGAACGATGACGGGATCTCACAACGCGCAGGAGTGGACGTTTCGTTTGAAATGATAGAGGCCGCCATCTGAGGCGGCCTCTAAACGCCAACGCAACCACTACAAACTACCTCCCGCTAAATTCGGTATTATCCTTCGGCTGCATGGCTATGCCTGCTACCGATAGACCAATGGCTAGAGCTATCGCTACAGTCCAAATGTTTAGCCACATGGGCAGCCTCCCGCCTTGGAGCCGACCATTGCAACGCGCTTATGTGGATTTGGTTCCCTGCCCGAAAATGGCTTCCTCCGCGAATGTCCTAGGCACGATCCTTGCTTTTTTATTGGCGTTTCTTCCCAAACTTGGCGGGCTAGGAAGGGCCTCTGGAACTGGAAGTCTATCGTCCGGAGCTGCCGATACTGTTGTTGCTGGACCCGCTTATGGACGTAGCACCGGACCCGGTGGTCGATGTGCCGCTGGAGCCGACCAACGGCGTGCTTGGCGCGACCGGCGCGTTGCTGGGCGCTGTGCTGCCCGTCGCGGTGCTGGGCGGATTGCCGCCACCTAACGGCGTCACTCTCGGCATTGCTGTGGGACCGGGCGGATGGGCGCTCGGTCGAAGAGCCGTAGGCTTGCGTGGCGACGGCCCGCTGCTGGCAACACATTGCTTGATCCACCTGCTTCTTTGCTCGCCCATGTAAAGTTGCAGCGTTGCTTCACGCTCGCACTCGGCTCTCTTCACCGCATCTGCCCTTTTTGCGCTGGCCGCTAACACTGTTTCTCCTGATAAACCGAAAGCCGCGGCTCCAAGGAACAGCGCAGACGCAAAAGCGAATGTCTTCGACATGGTGGAACTCCTCCGTCGCACGGAACTACCGCAAAGCGTGTGGTCTCAACAAACGAAGCGCCCGTTAGGTTTCCAACCCACCTAGCGAATTTGAAAGCAGTTTCGCCCAAGAAGTCCGTTTTGGGTCAATCGCTGCGTACCCATCTAGCGTCAGAACCGACCTTTGTCCGTTGTTAGGCGCAGCGAAATGACAAGTTTTGCGGCGCAGCGAAATGATGCGACGTGCCAGAAGCTGCCGCCAGCCAACGGCGCATTTATGCATTGGCTTCTGGACTAGGCCCGTAAGGCCTGGCGAAACCAGCGCCATCAACGTGGTGTTGGCCGATACGGAGGCCATTGTGTTCAATCTTAGGTAAAGTCCTGTGGATGCTAATGCTCCCATCCAATCCAAGACGTTCAGACCCCCAGTTACAAAAATCGCAAGTAATGATTTGCTCAAGCAATGAAAGGGTTGCCCTCTTTTTTCGGTTTACCGCAACGCTAATTGCGGCCGCCGCGACAGCGGCGGTCAGCCCGGTGAGTGCGCAAAGCGCTGCACCTACGGTAGCCTGCATCGCGCCTCCGGAATTCACTCGCTTTAACAACCCACTCAAGCGCGTGGCGGAACGAATTTCTGCCAGTCAACCGCTTACGATCGTCGCCATCGGCTCGTCATCGACCTCTGGCGCGGGCGCAAGCTCGCCGGCGATGTCCTATCCGAGCCGACTTGCGTTCGAGCTCCGTGCGTTGCTCCCACGCACGTCGATCACCGTCATCAACCGTGGCGTCAATGGCGAGACCGCGCGGGACATGCTGGCGCGGTTCGATCGCGACGTGCTCGCGGCAAACCCTGACCTGGTGTTGTGGCAGGTCGGTAGCAATTCGGTGCTACTCGGCAGGCCGATTGGTCCAACTAGTTCGTTGTTAGAAGAAGGCTTGCGACGGCTCAAGGTCGCTGGCTCCGACGTGGTTCTGATCAATCCGCAATACGCGCCCAAAATCATCGCCAAGCACGACGCGCACGACGTTGATCTAATGGTCACTCTGATCTCCGCCGCGGCCCGCGAAATGAATATCGATCTGTTCCAGCGCTTTGCGCTGATGCGCTACTGGCACCTGACGGAAGGCCTCCCGTTCAGCGCTTTCCTGTCCAGGGACGAACTTCACATGAACGACTGGAGCTATGGTTGCATTGCCAAGGTTCTTGCTGGCGCGATCACCGAAGCCGCGACGCGCGCGACAGTGCACTAGGCTTAGGGCATGTCCGCATCCGGTCATAAGCGGACAAACTATCGCAGGCCAAAATCCACTGTTGTCCGCTCTTGTCCAAAAGCAGACAAACGCGGGCGCCGCTGACTTGCGGGTTACCGCGTGGTTACAGTCTCCCGTTTCATCAGCCGTTCGCCCTAGTTCCCAGGGGTATGCAGAAACGATCGTGACAAAATATTTGATCTATCGAGAGGCCCGTTCTGACGCGCCTTCTGAAATCCTGGTGTGTACTACAGCCAATTCGCCGAACATTTCGATTTTTCATTTCGTAAGCGGGTGGTCGTGGGTTCAAATCCCTCCGCCGGCACCAATCTTCGCCTTCTCACACATCCTGCGGGCTGAGCACCTCGGCCGATGAGTGCGCCTTGATATCGCGCGCAGGTATTCGCCGGCGAATATCGCGGCCGGCGGGTTTCCAGGTGCAGATCTGGCTTTCGTCCACCCAGATGGTCTTGAATTCGCCGGGCGCGAAGAATTCCGCGAACACAAGTTCTTCGTCCGGCGCGGCCTCGAGATAGTGCCGCTCGAGGTCGGGGTAATAGATCACGTCGCCTTTGCGCACCGGAAACGGCTGCTCGTTGGCATAGACGGTGCCGTGCCCGTGCAACACAAACATGAAATGCTCGGCACCCACATGATGATAGTTGGCGGCCGCGGTGCCGGGCGGATAGATGATCATCTCGCCTTTCACCGCCTTGGTGCCGAACAGCTTCGGCGTCACCAGATAAATACGCTTGCGGGCATCGTGCTCGGAATCGAGCACCGGCTCGCGCGTCCAATCGGCCACGCGGAAAGCGGGCGGATTTTTTGTGAGCGCAGGATCGAGACGCGCGACGTCGGGAATTTCGCCATAGAGCAAAACGCCGCCGCGGCTGGATGAAATGGTGGCGGAATACCCAGGCGGCAGGAAGGCGACATGGGCGTCAGTAAGCGTCAGGTGTTCTCCATCATGCGCCAGCACGGCCTCGCCGTGCAGTATCTGGAACCAGGCAAGGCCTTCCGCCGGAACCGCCAGGCCAGCCACACCCCCCAGGCTCAAGCGTCAGGTGGTCGAGCAAAATGCGGGTTCCCGATACGCGTTCCTGCGTGAGCATGCGCTGGCGGGCAGTATCGTTTCCCACCGGCTCGGCGGCGATTGTGCTCTCGTTGAAGATTGTGCGCCCCTTGAAGCCTGATGCTCAGCTTTAGCCATTATCGCGCATAATCTTAATGTTGCCGCACGCCAATTGATCACCAAAAACTTGTCCCGGGCAGAAAATCCCAGGAACCAAACCCGGACCCCTGCGTTGCTCCGGCCAGACGCCCGCGCGCGTATCGCGCCAACGAGGAGGGTACGCCATGTGGACCTCGCTGTTTGCGGTTACTTTCGCGATCGCTATTGCCCTGAGTATGGCCGCGATCGTGGTCGATTCCGTGAATGGAAGTAAGTTCCGTCTTTAGTTGCGTGCTGTCTGAAGCAACCACTTGGGCGGCCCCCGGCCGCCCATTTTTATTGTGGGTAGGACGCACCCTTACACCGGAACTTTGCAATAATAGCGGCGATGCCGCCGCCCCTGATGCTGTCGAGGCGCTTTGCGCCGCTGTTCTGGTGCCAGTTTTTTGCGGCATTCAACGACAATTTTCTCAAAACCTCGCTGGTCTTCCTGATTTTGTTCCGCTCCGCCGCCGCCGACGCGGAAGCCTTGATCACGCTGGCGAGCGCGATTTTCATCGCGCCTTATTTCTTTCTGTCGGCGCTGGGCGGGGAACTCGCCGACCGCCACGACAAGTCGCGGGTGGCGCAATGGCTGAAATTCTGTGAGATCTTCGTCGCCGCCGTGGCGGTGCTGGGCTTCGCGCTTCAATCACTGCCAATTTTGTTCGGGGCCTTGGCCAGCTTCGGCATGATCGGCGCGCTGTTCGGGCCGATCAAATACGGCATCCTGCCCGATCATTTGCGACGCGAACAATTGCCCGCCGGCAACGCGCTGGTGGAAGGCGCCACTTTCGTCGCCATCCTTACCGGCACCATCGTCGGCGGGATTGCCGCGCGCGGTGGGGGCGATGTCGCAGGTTTCTCGACGCTAGTGATGGGCTTCGCGCTTCTCTGCTGGCTATCGGCGCTGCTCATCCCGCCGACCGGCGAGGGCGCGCCGCAATTGAAGGTCACTCTCAATATCGTCGCTTCGACCGCGGCGATGATCCGTCATTTGCGCGGCGACGCACGACTGTGGTGGGGCGCCATGGTGACGAGCTGGTTCTGGCTCGTGGGCATCGTGGTGCTGTCGTTGCTACCGCCATTGATCAAGACATTGATCGGCGGCAACGAGGACACCGTCACCGCTTATCTCGCGCTGTTCTCGATCGCGGTCGGCGCCGGCTCCGGCCTGGCGGCGGTGATCGCGCGCGGGCGCATCGTGCTCAACACCACGCTCGTCGGCGCCGTGCTGCTCGGCGCGTTCGCGCTCGATCTCGGCATTACAACCTATGGCGCGGCATCTGCGTTGACGCCGCAGGCGCCAAGCGCGGTGTTTTCATCGTTACTCGGGGTTCGTAGCGCGATCGATCTCGTCGGGATGGCGGTCGCTGGCGGACTGTTCATAGTGCCGACCTTCGCCGCGGTGCAGGCCTGGGCCGGCGCCGCTTACCGGGCCCGCACAGTGGCCGCGGTCAACGTGCTCAACGCGGCGTTTATGACTGGTGCCACCGTCGCCATCGCGGTCATGCAGAAATACGGCGTCACCTTGCCGGTGTTGTTTCTGGGTATTGGCGCGGCGACGTTGCTCGTCGCGCTGACGATTTGGAAGACGATGCCAAAAAGCGCATAGCGTATTACTTCTTACGCATCTTCAAAACGCGATCCACCATCTCGCCGGCGACGCCAAGATAGTTTGCCGGGTCGACCATCTTCTGCAATTGCTTGCGGCTGGCGTGTTGGCCGATCTCTTTGTGCTCGGCCAGCAGATCGACCAGCGGGCGGCGGGTTTTCACCACCTCGCGGCAGACGTCGTAGACCACGTCGTGCGCGCGGTTGCGCCCCATCGCGGCGCCCAAGCCCATCATCACCGCTTCCGACATGATTAGACCTTTGGTGATGTCGAGGTTTTCGCGCATCTTCTTTTCGTTGACCTGCAGGCCGCTGACCAAAAAGCGCGTCTGCGCCAGCGCGCCGGCCGACAGCATGAAAATGTCCGGCAGCGCGATCCATTCGATTTCCCACGGGCCGGTGGAGCGTTCGTGGTCTTCGACCATAGCTTCGAGCAGCGCAGCGGTGAGCTGCTTCACCATGGCGGCCTGCGCGGTGATGTAGACCGACGAGATCGGATTGCGCTTTTGCGGCATGGTCGAGGACGAACCGCGGCCCTCGTGGAACGGCTCGTAGACTTCTTCCACTTCGGTCTGCATCAACAGTTTCACGTCGAAGGCGATCTTTCCGCAGGTGCCGGTGACCAGCCCGAGGAAGCAGCCGACCTCGGCGATTCGGTCGCGCACGGTGTGCCAGGAAATATCGGGCTGGCGGAGCTTGAGTTGCTTCATCAGTTCGGCCTGGCACTTCAGCCCGTCTTTGCCGAGCGAGGACAACGTGCCGGCGGCGCCGCCGAACTCGCCCACCAGCACGCGCGCACGCAGCTCCTTGAGGCGCTGCTTGTGGCGCTCGAAGGCGCCGAGCAAAGTCGCCATCTTGTAGCCAAAGGTGATCGGCACCGCCTGTTGCAGATTGCTGCGCCCGGCCATCGGCGTATCGCGATACTTCTTGGCGAGTTTGGCGAGCGCGTCGGCGATAGCGTCGATTTCCTTCTCGACGATGTCGAGCGACTCGCGGATTTGCAGGATGGTGGCGGTGTCGGTGATATCCTGGGTGGTGGCGCCCCAATGTGACCACTCGCCGAGTGTGCCCTTGCACAGCTTGACCAGCTGCTGGACCACCGGCAGCACCGGATAGCCGATGCGCTCGGTCGCCTCCTTGAGCTTGGCCATGTCGATCTTGTCGGCCGAGCAGTGGCGCACTATCTCGGCGGCGGCGGTTTTCGGGATGATACCGAGCTTGCCTTGCGCCCGCGCCAGCGCCGCCTCGAAGTCGAGATATTTCTGTACGCGGTTCTCGTCCGACCAAACCTCGCGCATCGCGGGCGTGGTGAAAATGTCGCGGAACACCGCGGAATCGAGGATCGTTGAGGGCATTCTGGGGCTCCTGGGCGCGTTGCAAGGCTGTGCTAACCTAAGCGGGATAGCATCACAACTCGGGCTTGCCCGAGTTGTGCAAATTTGGCTTGCTTCAAGTCGGCCATGACAGCATCCGGGAGACCCGCATGAACGTGAGAACGGAGCCCCAGCGCGGCTTCAAGCTTGAGCCGGTGCATCCGAAGCCGGAGGAGGCACACACGATGCCTTACGCGCCGGCTGTACATATCGTCGGCGCCTGCGACTTGATGTTCCTGTCGGGCGCGACGCCGTCGCCGCTCTATCACAAGCACCCGCATGTGGAGGCCGAGCACGTGCATCCGCACTCGATCGAGGAGCAGACCAAGCGCGCGATGGAGGCGATCAAGTCGATCCTCGATCATACCGGCGCCACCTGGCGCGACGTGGTGAAGGTGACGAAGTATCTCACCGATTTCCGCGAAGCCGACGCCATGCACGCGACCATGGCCAAATATTTCGGCGACTGGCGGCCGGCCTCAACCACAGTGTGCATCAACCAGTTGTCGTCGCCGGGCGCGCGCATCGAGCTCGACATGATCGTGGCGCTGCCGAAGAAAGTCTCGTGACACTGCCGCCAAATCTCGCCCGCATCGTCACGGCCGAGATCCCGCGTTTTTCGGACGCTGAGATGGCGCGTCGCCGCACGGCGGTGGAAGCACTGCTGGCCGAGCATGATTGCGATAACCTCATATTTTGCGGACTAAATCGCTTCGGCTCGGCGGTACAATGGCTCACGCAATGGCCGGTGACCGCCGAAGCGGTCGGCGTGCTCAGCCCGGGCGAGCGCGATGCGCTGTTCGTGCAATATGTCAATCACGCGCCGCAAGCGCGCATGATCGCCGACAAGGCAGATGTGGCCTGGGGCGGCGAGTCGTCGATCGCCGCGGCGATCGAAGTGCTTGCGAAGCGCGGCTCGCGCAGCGGCCGCATTGCCACGATCGGGCCGCTGACCGCGGAGCAGCACGCGCGACTTTCCGCGCGCTATCCGAACATCGCCAATCTCACGCGCGCCTACACCAAACTGCGGCAAGTGAAGTCGGCGGAAGAACTCGACTGGCTGCGCATCGGCGCGCATTATTCCGACCTCGGCATGGCGGCATTACGCGACGGCTTGAAGCCGGGATTGAACGAACGCGAACTGGGTGATTTGGTCGAGCGCGCCTACATTTCGCAGGGCGCGACAAACGTTATTCACTACATCGGTATAACGTCTATGCACTCGCCAGACCTCGGCGTGCCGCGCCAGTTTGCGACTACGCGCCGCCTGCAAAAGGGCGACGCGGCGGTGGCCGAGATCAGCGCGGCGTTCTGGGATCATCCGGGCCAAGTGCTGCGCAGCTTCGCCTTGGGCGAGCCGAGCAAGCTCTATCGTGACCTAAACGCGGCGGCGGATGCCGCCTTTGATGCCATTGCTACGGTGCTGAAAGCCGGCGCCATGCCGGCTGACGTGATCGAGGCATCAGGCGTGATCGAGGATGCCGGTTTCACCATCATCGACGATCTGCTGCACGGCTATGGCGGCGGCTATCTGCCGCCGATCCTCGGCTGCAAGAGCCGTCCCGCTGGGCCGGTGCCGCAAGAACCGTTCCGTGACCGGCAGACGGTGGTCATTCAGCCCAATGTGGTGACGCGCGACGGCAAGGCCGGCGTGCAGACCGGCGAGATGGTGGTGATTACCAAAAGCGGGATTGAAAGGCTGCACGCGATCCCGAGGGGGTTCGTGCAGTTATAATGGTGTCATGCCCGCGTTCGCGGGCATGACAGTTAGCGAAGCTGTTCCATCATCCAATCCGCGCTCTGCGGGCGCCAGCGGTAGGCGCGGTTGGTGGCGATATGGTTGCCCTCCTCGATCATCATCAGCTCGACCGGGCCCTTCACTTCGCGCGCCAGGCGTTCGGCATCCTTAGCCGGCACGATGCGGTCGAGCCGCCCGTTCACGATGAAAATGGGACAGGTGATGTTTTGCGCGCCGCCCTCGAGCTACAGCGTCATGGCGTTCTTGCGCGCTTCCTCTTGCGTCCGGCAATGGCTGCGCACGCGGAACACTTCGCGCGTCAATTCCGGCAAGCCGTCCCAAGCGGCGCCGAAGTTGAATGGGCCGCCGAGCGCGATGCAGGCCTTGATGCGCTTGTCGAAGGCCGCCGCGCGAGGGGCGTAATACCCCCAGGCTTACCCCCCACATGCCGATACGCGCGGCATCGAGATCGCGCCGCGTGCCGATATAATCGAGCACGGCCTTCACAGGTACTTCGTAATCTCCGCGGATCGGGAAGTCATATTGCGCCTCGCCCTGGCCGGGTCCCTCGAACACCAAAGTCGCGATGCCGCGCGCCAGAAACGGCGCTTCGTAGGCGTCGGTTTCCTCCTTGGTAGAGTCGAGCCCAACCGCCATCGCCACCACCGGGGCGCACTCGACGCCGGCGGGCTTGCGCAGAATGCCGGCGAGCGACTTGCCCTGATACGGGATCTCGACGCGCTCGCCGGGCGGCCTTAGATGGAGAAGCGCCGCCTGCCGGCACTCGATCTGCTTTTTATGCGCGGCTTTCATCTGCGCCTGATCCTGCACAAACAGAAACGACGCAAAATGATAGTAGACGCCGGCACGCTGCAGGCACTCGCCTGCGGTGAGGAAATGCTTTTGCGCCAGCGCCGCGCGCCCGAGCTCTTCGTGGTGCGCGGCGCGCGCGGACCAGGCCCGGCACTAGTCATCGTAAGACGTGAGCGAGCCGGTGACTTCCTCGAAGTCGGTCAGCACGACGCCGTTGGCGACAAAGCGCGGGCCCCAATGCGCGATTGCGGCCTTCAGCAGGGGATCGGACGACATGCTGTATTTCCTTGGGCTGGAATCACGCGCCGTGGCGATACCACGGCATGAAGTGCCGTGTGCACCAGTTCACCAGCAATTCAAAGCCGACGCCGAAACCGGCGAGCAGCAGCACGCCGACGAAGGCTTCGTCGTGGTGATAGGAACGTGAATTGTAGAGGATGTAGTAGCCGAGCCCTCCGACCGAAAGGAAGAATTCCGCCACCACCGCGCCGATCAGCGCGCGGCCGGCGGCCAGACGGAAGCCGGCCAGCAGATAAGGCATCGACGACGGCAAGACGATATCGAACAACATGCGCAGGCGGCCTGAGCGAAACGAGCGGGAGACTTCCAGATATTCGCGCGGCACCGAACGGGCGCCGTCGGCGACGTTCATGGTGATGGCGAATATCGCGGCGAATATAATCGTGGCGATGCGGGCCGCGCTCGAATAGCCGAACCACAAAGAAAACAGCGGCAGCACAATGATCATCGGCATGGCGTTGAAGCCATTGATGTAGACGCGGATCATCCGATCGATGGTGTGGCTGCGTCCCATCAGCAGCCCGAGGATAGTGCCGACGACGATGGTAATAGCCAATCCTTCGGCCACCGCAGCGATCGTTTGGCCGAGCGCCTGCAGGAAGGTGTGGTCGGTGATCACGCGCGGGATCGCGAGCAGCACCGTGCTCGGCTTAGCGACGTAGGCCGGTGCGAAAGCACGCACCACGATCTCCCACAGCAGGAAAATGCTCAACCCGGTTATCAGCCGCGGCACCAGGGCGCCGCGCATCAGCACAGGAACCTTGTGCTCGGCTGGGGCGGGCGTGGCGATGGCGGCCTCACTCACGGTCATTGCCTCCACCGCGCGAAGTGCTGCTCGATCTTGAAGCCGATCCGCGTCAAGCCAATCCCAATCAGTCCGATCACAAGAATCGAGGCGAACACGCCGGCGGTATCGAAATCCTGCGACGCACCCATAATTAGTTGGCCGAGGCCGGTGGACGACAGGAAGAACTCCGCCGCGATCATCCCGACCAGCGCGCGGCCGATCGCCTGGCGCACGCCGGTCATCATGTAGGGCAAAGTGTATGGCAGCATCACCTCGCGCCACAGCGCCCATTCGCCGGAGCGGAACGATCTCGCGACCTCGATCATTTCGGGCCTGATGCTGCGCGCGCCTTCCACAGTGTTGTAGAGCACAGGAAATACGGTGAACAAGAACACCACCAGCGCCTTGGGCACGAAGCCGAAACCCATGATCGATAGAATGAACGGGATCAGCGCCACCATTGGCGTGGCATAGAGAATCATAATGTAGGGCTCGACGCCGATGCGCAGCACGCGCACGCGCGCGAGCATCATGCCAAGCGGCGCGCCAACTGCGAGCGCCAGCACGAAGCCGGTCAGGAACAGCTTGCTCGAATCGATGAACTGCCTGACGAATTCACCGCGAGCAACCAATTGCCAGAGCCGCACCAAAGTTTCCGAGAATGGCACCATAAAGGCCGCGCTGGTGCTGCGGCCCGCAATCTCCCAAAGGGCGATGCCGGCGAGGACGCTGAGCCAGACTGGCGCGTTGCGCCGGATCTCTGCGGCAGTCATTTCACCATCGCGTTGGCGTCTTTCCAGACGCTCGCATCGACAAGCTTATCGTAGCTCACCGGCTCCTTGTCGGGCTTGATCGAGCCGATCTTCTTCATCAGCGCGGCCACCGCCTCGATCTTGTTGCGCGGCATGCCGTCATCCTTCGCCGCCCAAAAGTTGATGTCGAGAAAGGCCTTGAGCGCGGCCTTGTTGACGTCTTTGTCGTGGCCGGTGACGGCGGCCGCTTCAGCGACCGCGTCGGCATTCTTGGGGTCCTGCATGAAGCGCGCGGCTTCGATCATGCCGGCGACCGTGCGTACCATCGCGTCACGGTTCTTATCGAGATTGTCCTTACGCACGACCATGATTAGATAATGGCTGGTCGGATTGGTGTTTTTCATTGCCAGCAGGATGTTGAGCTTCTTGCCCTGATGCTCGATCTCGGCCAGGTCATCGAGATGCAACACGGCGAATTGCAGCCGGCCTGCCAGCAATGCCGGCCCCGGGCTGGAGCCGAGCGCGACTTGCTTGACCTCCTCGATCTTCGCCTCTTTGCAGCCGCCGGCGAGCATCGAGCGCAGGGCGATCGAGCGCGCGCCGTTGATCGAAGTCAACCGCGACATCCTGGCCGATCATGTCCTTGCAGGTCTTGCCGGCATCGGTAGTGCCGAGCACCCAATCCGGGTTCGGCATGCCGTAGATCGCGACCAGCGGCACGTCGGCGTTGGAAACCTGGTTGATCACCGGCGGCGTCGGCGACCAGGCCAAATCGATATCGCCAGACACTACCGCGCGCGCCGCCGCGGTGCCGTTATCGAAGGGGCGGATGGTGACGTCGACGCCGTGCTTCTTGAAGAAGCCCTGCTTCTCAGCGACGACGGCGATCATCACGGAAAAGATAGGCGGAATGCCTGGGGTCGCCAGCACGACTTTCTTAGCCTGCGCCAACGCCGGGCCGGCGCCCATCAGAGCTAAGGCCAGCAAGGCGCCGCCGGCCACCAGGTTTAAGGTTCTGCGGAACATGGAAATCCTCCCTGTGACGTTTCTTTATTGCGCACGATTTTTTACGAAATCCGGTCTCCCCCTTTCGGGATCAGGCGCTACCGTTCGAGAACGAATTCGGCTTCACGGGCCTCCCGCATCAAAGTCCCCCACACCTGCTCGCGCAATTCGGCGAAGCGCGGCTCGCGCAGCGTCTCGCGCGTGCGTGGCGTTGGCAGATCGATGGTGATGGTCTCGTGGATGCTCGAGGGCCGGCCCTTGAGCACGATCACCCGGTGGCCGAGCAGCACCGCTTCTTCGATCGAATGGGTGACGAAAATCATCGCGGTCGGACGTTCGTCCCAGATGCGCAACAGCTCGAATTGCAGGATTTCGCGGGTCTGCGCGTCGACCGCCGCGAACGGCTCATCCATCAGCAGCACATTCGGTTCGATGGCGAGCGCGCGCGCCAGCCCGCAGCGTTGCTGCATACCGCCGGACATCTGATAGGGGAACGCGGTCTCGAAGCCGCCGAGGCCGACCAGCTTGATGAACTCCGGCACCTTGCGCTCCACCTCCGCCTTTGGCGCGCCGGCCATGCGCAAGCCGTAGGCGACGTTGTCGAACACGGTCTTCCACGGAAACAGGCCGAAATGCTGGAACACCATGGCGACGCCGGCGATCGGCTCTTCGACGCGCTGGTTGCCGACCCAGATTTCGCCGGCATCGTGCGGCAGCAGGCCGTCTATGCAGCGCAGCAGCGTGGTCTTGCCGCAGCCGGATGGCCCGACTATGGCGACGATCTCCCGTTCGGCCACGTCGAAATCGATATTGCGGAACACTTCGAGCGCGCCGTAACACTTGGCCAATCCCTTGACGCGGATGCGGGGCTCGGCTCCTTGCGAAGCGGACGGACGAATCGCGGAAATCGCCGTTGCTTGGGGCGTTGCTTGGTTTTTCACTCGGCGGCCTGTGTGTCCGGTTTGGCGTTGATCTTGGCCCAGTAGTCGGCGGCCTGCCTGGAGCGCGCGAGCGCTTCCGCGGTTTCAAAACCGGGCGCCATCGAGCCGTCGGTGCCGGCCAGAATCTGATGGTGTTCGATGTTCAACGTGCGCAACCAGCGCTGCTGGCCCATTGTGATGGCGACAAAATAACCGATTTCAACCAGCTCCGGCTCGCTGAAATGCTTGTGCAGCCGCGTCCACAATTCGTCGCCGGCCGGCAGATCCCACGTGATCGCCTCGGCGTAGGCAAGGGCGGCTTTTTGCCGCTCGTCGTAGCGCGTCGAGCTTTCGAAATTGATCAGGTCGGAGTAGTCGTCTTCCTTGAGGCCGGCCTTGGCCGCCTTGATCGAGCGCTGGTTGCCGCAGAACTCGCATAGCACCGAGCGCGAGACATAGATGCGGCAGAGTTCCTTGATGGTGTGATCGGCCACCCCGTTTTTGAACACGTCGCGCCAGGTGTTGGCGAACGACCAGAATGTCGCCGGCACGTGGGCGCGGATGGCCTGGCTTTCCGGCCGCGGCGTTCCCTCGCGCGCGCAGCGCTCGAACTCGGCGATCATGGCAGGGTCTTTGACCGTCGTTGGATCGACGTAACTGATGCGCGGTCCTGGCATTGGCGGTTTCTCCCACGGAAAAATTATTATGCGCGCCCATTGCGGACGGACGCGACGATTGTTGTGACCTCGCTTGCATGTTGCCGCAACCGCGCGGCACGGGCAACTCCGGTTACGTCATTCAGTAACCCTATATTTGACGCGGCAGCCGGTTATTCGCCTCCGCTGGTCAACCCGCGCTCGCGCCGCAACTGCACCAGCACAGCTACCGCAAGGGCAAGTCCATCCAGTAGTCTTAGCCGCGCCACGCCGGAAAACAGCCGGCCGGCGGGACTAATTCTCAACATCGGTGGTTCTAGATATAGGCGCGAAAGTTTTGCGACCGGCCGTTCCGGCGGTAGCGCCCGCGCGCCGTCTCGACTACGATATGGCCATGGGGCAACAAGACCGGAGGATCAACATCCGGTCGTCAGGGGGGAATTAAAATGGCTAGCGCAGTCAACGCCGGCGCGCGTCTCGACCGGCTCCCGATCTCGTCATTTCATTATCGCATCTTCTGGCTGGTCGGCGCCGGCATGTTCTTCGACGGCTACGATCTCTACGTGGCCGGCGGCGTGCTGGTGTCTGCGATCCAAACCAAGTTCTCGACGCTGCCGCAGAATCTGCAATTCCTCTCCCTGACTTTCGTCGGCATGACGCTCGGTTCGCTGATCACCGGATTCGTCGGCGACAAGTTCGGCCGGCGCTTCACCTATCAGATCAACCTGCTGATCTTCGGGTTGGCCTCGCTCGCTGCCGCCTTCGCGCAGGATATGACGCAGCTAATCGTCTGCCGTTTCGTCCAGGGGTTGGGCTTAGGTGCCGAGATCGTGGTCGGTTACTCGACCATGACCGAATTCGTGCCGCCGCGCACGCGCGGCCGGTGGCTGGCCTTCATGGCCTTCATCGTGGTCGCCGGCTTTCCGGTCACCGCGATCCTTGGCTATCTGATCATTCCGAGCTTCGGCTGGCGGCCGATGTTTGTCATTGCCGGCATCGGCTCGCTGATCGTCTGGTATCTGCGCAAGAACCTGCCGGAGTCGCCGCGCTGGCTGGAATCGCAAGGACGCAACGCCGAAGCGGAAGCCCTGATGCAATCGATCGAGAAGGAAGCGGCTGTCGCCGGCGCGCTGCCGCCGCCGGTGATTCCGGCCCCGGTCCCGCAGCTCGGCGCATCGGCCATGCTGCGGCCTCCAATCCTGCAGCGCATGATCGTCGGTTCGTGGGTGCTGATAACGATCAACACCTTGATCTTCGGCTTCGTAATCTTTCTGCCGCAGTTCTTTCTGCGTCAGGGCCTGACGATTACAAACTCGCTCGGCTACACAGTCGTGCTGGCGTCCGGCTCGCTGGTTGGCTGCGCGCTCGGCGCTTGGAGTTCGAACTCGATCGGGCGGCGCTGGAGCATCATCGGCGCGTCAGTTGCCACAATAGTTCTCGGCTACATTTACGCGCACTTCGGTGCGGGCTCTGATGTCACACTGGTCCTCGGCACCGGCTTCCTGCTGATCGTGGCGATCTATGTGCAGACCGCGCTGCTGTTCGGCGTCTACACGCCGGAATTGTTTCCAACCGAAATCAGGCTGCGCGCCAACGGCATCTGCAACACGCTGGGGCGGGGGGCGACTGTGATTTCGCCCTTCGTCGTCGGGTATCTGATGGTGAATTTTGGCCTGCCCGGTGTGGTCTGGCTGATGATCGGCCTGGTGGTCATCCAGATCGTGGCGGTGTGGGCCTGGGGAGTGGAGCCGCGCAACCGGGGCCTGGAGGACGTCGCGACCGCCAAAGCTTGATCCGCGACCTTGCGTCATGTATCGGCCGTCCGGGCTACCGGGCGGCCGATCGCGTTCATAGATGCATAGTGCGGGGCGCGCTGGCGCGAGGAATGTTGCTATTATGTTTGATTCGCTGCGAAAGCTGATTTCCGACGTGGGCGAGGGCGGCAAGCACCCCAGCCGCTTCGAGGATAACGATTATCGGCTAGCCGCCGGCGCGCTGCTGGTGCACGCGGCCGCTATCGACGGCTCGGTCTCCGAGGCCGCGCGCGACAAGCTACACGCCGTGATCAAGCAGCGCTTCAATCTGGACGATGCCGCAACCGACGAATTGGTCGCCGCGGCCACCGAGGCCGAGCAGAAAGCGGTTGATCTCTATCACTTTACCGCGCGGCTCAACCGCTCGCTCGATGCGGCCGGCCGCGCACGCATGGTCGAAATGATGTGGCAAATTGCCTATACCGACGGGGTTATCAGCGAATTCGAGGATAATTTGATCTCGCGGGCTGCCGATCTGCTCGGAGTTTCGCAGGGTGAGCGGATCGCGTTGCGCGAGTGGGTTTCGGCGGCCCGCGTAGATGGGGGCAACTCAAAACAATGAGCGGATTGCGGCCTGACACCGTGATCACCGGCGCCTCGGCCGGCATCGGCGCGGCGCTGGCGCGCGTGTCCGCGCGCAACGGCCATGCCTTGGCACTGGTGGCGCGACGCGAGGATCGCTTGCACGCGCTGGCCGATGAAATAGCGGCGGCCGGCGGCGTTAGGCCGCTGGTGATTGTCGCCGACCTGCAACGCAGCGATGCGACCCGCCTGATCGGCGAGGTGCTGGCCGCGCAAGGGGCCGAGCCTCAGTTCATGGTCAACAATGCCGGCTTCGGCTTGATCGGGAGCGCCGCCGCGCTCGACCACGCCGAGCAGCTAGCGATAATCGACGTCGCCGTCCGCATGCTCACCGAGCTGTCGCTCGCCTTTGTCAACAGCCTGGCGCGCCATCGTGGCGGCGTCCTCAATGTCGGCTCGGTGGCGGGCTTCCTGCCCGGACCAGGCATGACGGTCTATTACGCCACCAAGGCCTTTGTGCTGTCGTTCAGCGAGGCGCTGCACAGCGAGCTCAAATCGCGCGGGGTGTGAGTGACCGTGCTCTGCCCGGGCCCGGTGCCGACCGAATTCGCGGCGCGCGCCGGGCTTTCCAAGAGCATGGCTCCGGACATTCTAACCCTCAGCGCGGATCATGTGGCGGAGGCGGGTTACCGCAGACTGATGCAGGGCCGCCGGACCGTGGTGCCGAGTTTTATCAATAAGCTGGTCGTCCTCGTGATCCGCCTTGTCCCGCGCCGCTTTGTGCTGGCGCTGGTGGATGCCCGGCAGCGCCAACGCAGGTCCGCGCCGCGCACATAGCGCGCATGATCCCGAAAAGTGGAAACCGGTTTTCGGAAAAGATCATGCGCAAGCAAAATGTTAGGCAATATCCTGATTTTGGTTAGAACTAGAACTCTTCCGCGGGTCATATTGCAAACGCCGGTAAAGCGGTTAGTACTCGATACCAGCGCAGAATCGCGCCCCGAACCGCCATGTTGAAGCCGGTCCTTCTCATTTTGCACCAAGAGCATTCCTCGCCCGGCCGCGTCGGCCAGGTGCTGGGCAAGCTTGGCTATCCGCTCGACATAAGGCGCCCGCGTTTCGGCGATCCACTGCCGGAGACGATGGACGAACACGCTGGCGCCGCAATTTTCGGCGGCCCGCAAAGCGCCAACGACAACGAGGAGTTCGTGCGCCGCGAGATCGACTGGATCGGCGTGCCGCTACGCGACAAGAAGCCTTATCTCGGCATCTGCCTCGGCGCGCAGATGATGGCGCGCCATCTCGGCAGCCGTGTGTTCCCGCATCCGCAAGGCCATGCCCAGGTCGGCTATTATCCGATCCGCCCGACCGAGGCCGGGCTCAAGGTCTGCCCCGATTGGCCGGATCAAGTCTATCAATGGCATCGCGAGGGATTCGACCTGCCGGCTGGTGGCGACTTGCTGGCCGAGGGTGACGATGCCTTTTCCGTGCAGGCGTTTCGGTATGGCACCGGCTATGCGCTGCAGTTCCACCCCGAGGTCACCCACGCCATGATGTATCGCTGGCTGGTGCGCGGCGCCCATCGCATGGAACTGCCCGGCACCAAGCAGCGCCACGAGCATATCGCCGACCGCGCGGTGCACGATCACGCCTCACGCAACTGGCTCGCCGCTTTCATCGATCATTGGATCGGCGGGGAACGAGTTGCCGGATAAAAGGCCCGCCTTCGCTAAAGCTTCGGCGGGCAGCCGTCGCGCTCAACTGGCTTGCCAGCCGAAGCTCCGAAGGAGCGAAGGCTGGTGGAGCCGAGGGGATTTGAACCCCTGACCTCCTCATTGCGAACGAGGCGCTCTCCCAACTGAGCTACGGCCCCGCCATGCAACAACGACAAACGGACGTTGCGCGAAAAATGCGGCGAGAGGCCGCCATTTACGGCCGGGGGTAGGGACTGTCAAGGATGCGGCGCTTGAGCCTCGCCATCCACCGGTTGGCTTGTTCAAGCCCATGCGACCCGCTAATTTCCGACCACCTGGAACAGGTGGATTCTCATGCGCGCGGTCCTCGATATCGTTCTACTGGTGCTGCAACTCTATATCTGGATGTTGATTGCCGCCGCCGTTCTGTCCTGGCTGATCGCCTTCAACGTGGTCAACACCCGCAACCAGGTGGTGCACATGGTCGGCGACTTCCTGTACCGGCTCACCGAGCCGCTGCTGCGGCCGATCCGCTCGATGATGCCCAATCTCGGCGGCATCGACGTGTCGCCGGTGATCCTGATCCTGTTGATCCTACTGCTGGAAAACGTGATCGTCCGGTACATCTACCCGAACGTGTTTTGAGGTGGTCGCCACACGGCCGTGGTCGGCGATGGGCGGCGGCGTCGCGCTCAGCGTGCGGCTGACGCCCAAAGGCGGCCGCGATGGCATCGATGGCATCGAGCTGTTGGCCGACGGGCGTAGCGTGCTCAAGGCGCGGGTGCGGGCGGCGCCGAGCGAGGGCGAGGCCAATGCTGCGCTGATCCGGCTATTGGCCAAGGCGGTCGGCGTCCCACCGCGCGACGTCGCGCTCAGCGCGGGCGTCACGGCCCGCATTAAGCGGCTGACGATTGCGGGCGATGGCCCAACGCTGATCGCCGCTCTGGAGAAGATCGCGGCGAAAGGCTAACAATCGGCCATGCAAGCACGCATTATCGATGGCAAGACGATCTCGGCCGATCTGCGCGGCAAGGTGACGGACGCGGTGCACCGCCTGCGCCGCGATCGCGGCATTGTGCCGGGGTTGGCGGTGGTGCTGGTCGGCAGGAATCCGGCGAGCGAAGTCTATGTCCGCAACAAGTCCAAGGCGGTGATCGAGTCCGGCATGCACCCGTTCGACCGGCAATTGCCGGAGAGCGTGAGCGATACCGAGTTGCTCGACCTGATCGCCGAGCTCAATGCCGACCCGCAGGTCAACGGCATCCTGGTGCAATTGCCGCTGCCCAAGCACATCGACGTGCACAAGATCATCTCGGCCATCGATCCGGCCAAGGACGTGGACGGATTCCATCCGCTCAATGCCGGCCGGCTCGCCAGTGGGCTGCCTGGCCTGGTGCCCTGCACTCCGCTCGGCTGCGTCATGCTGGCCAAAACCGTGCGCCCCTCGCTGGCGGGGCTTGAGGCGGTGGTGATCGGCCGCTCCAACATCGTCGGCAAACCGGCGGCGCAATTGCTGCTAGCGGAGAACGCGACGGTGACCATCGCCCATTCCAAGACCGCCGACTTGCCGGCGGTGTGCGGCCGCGCCGACGTGCTGATTGCCGCCATGGGGCAACCCGAAATGGTGCGCGGCTACTGGATCAAGCCGGGCGCCACCGTGATCGATGTCGGCATCAACCGCATTCCCGCCGCCAGCGGCAAGTCGCGTATCGTCGGCGACGTCGCCTATGCCGAGGCCAAGGACGTCGCTGGCGCACTGACTTCGGTGCCGGGCGGCGTCGGGCCGATGACCATCGCCTGCCTGCTGCTCAATACGTTGCACGCGACCTGCATGCAGAACGATCTGCCGGTGTCGAAGTTTTGACTTAAGATTGAAGCACGCCTCACTGCCATGCGTAGGCGACCTTGTCGAGGGTCTTGGCGCCGAAGCGCTCCGAGGAGCGGGCGACCGCGCGGCCGCCGAGCGCGCGATAGAATTCCACCGCCGGCTCGTTATCGGACAGCGCCCACACCACCAGGCTCTTCAAGCCGCTCTGCGTGAGGTCTTTGCGCGCGGCGGAGAACAGGCGGCGGCCAAAACCCAGACCCTGGAACTCGGGACGCAGATAAAGCTCGTAGACTTCGCCGTCATAAAACAGGCTGCGCGCGCGGTTGCGGCCGTAATTGGCATAGCCGGCGATCCGCTCGCCGAATTGCAGGATGGTGATGCGGCTGCCCTTGCGGATCGCCGAGTCCCACCAATCCGGGCCGCGCCGGTTGATCAGCTTGTCGAGCTCGTTGCCCGGGATGATGCCCTGATAGGCCGTCCGCCACGCCTGGTCGTGGGTGGTCGCGACGTCCACCGCATCGGCGGCCTTGGCACGGCGAATCTCTATGA
>CAVZVP010000004.1:0-713293 GCA_963778745.1 uncultured Alphaproteobacteria bacterium
TCAATATTCCGAAATTCATCGAGGCGATCACCGCCAAGGATTTGCGCGGCGCCTACGACGTCATCACCGCCAGCAATCTCTTGGCCTCGGTGTGCGGCCGCGTCTGCCCACAGGAAACGCAATGCGAAGGCGTGTGCGTCGTCGGTGAAACGCTCGAGCCGGTGGCGATCGGCCGCCTCGAACGCTTTGTCGGTGAATACCGCCATCAAGGAGAAGTGGAGCGACGTTGCCCTCCATCGAATCGACCGGCTACAAGATCCTCGGCATCGTGGTGGGTTCCAGGCACGCCGGCATGGCGTGCGCGGCGGACATGGCCAAGGCCGGATGTGAGGTGACGGTTTTCGAGGCCTTCCACCAGGCCGGCGGCGTTCTCAAATACGGCATTCCCGATTTCCGCCTGCCCAACACGGTGGTCGACGCCGAGATCGGCAATCTGCGCAAGCTCGGCGTCAAATTCGAGTGCAACACGCTGGTTGGGCGCCTGTTCACCATCGAACAGATGCGCAATGAGTTCGGCTTCGACGCTGTCTTCATCGGAACTGGCGCCGGCTATCCCTCGATGCTCGGCATCCCGGCAATTCGCTCAATGGCGTGCTGTCAGCCAACGAACTGCTGCCCGCTGCAATTTGATGCGAGCCAAGGAATTCCCGAATTTCGATACTCCGATTCCGCTCGGCAAGCGCGTCGCCGTAATCGGCGCCGGCAACACGGCGATGGACGCCACACGCGTCAGTGTGCGGCTGGCGCCGAGAAAGTGTACTGCATCTATCGGCGCTCGCGGGCGGAATGCCCGGCGCGCGTGGAAGAAGTTCATCACGCTGAGCAGGAGGGCGTCGAATTCCACTGGCTCACCGCGCCGGTCGAGGTTCTCGACGACGGCAAGGGCAACGTGCGCGGCATGCGCTACATCAAGATGGAGCTCGGCGAGCCCGATGATTTCGGCCGGCGGCGTCCCGTTCCGGTGAAGGGCAGCGAGTTTGAATTTGAGTGCGATCAGATCGTGTTCGCGATCGGCACCAACGCCAACCCGATCATCGGCCAGACCTCGCACCTCGGCCTCAACAAGCGCGGCTACATCGCGACCGACGAGATCTCGCGACCTCGATGGCCGGCGTCTATGCCGGCGGCGACATCGTGACCGGCGCCGCGACCGTCATCGAAGCGATGGGCGCCGGCCGCAAGGCTGCGCGCAGCATGAAGAACTATCTGAAAATCCGTGATTTCAGCGACGCGAAGCCGGTAAACCCGGCTTTGGCACGTTCCTTGGGATCGATCTGCGGGAACGCAACTTCGCGCGCATTCGCGCCGCCTAAGGTAGCAAGAGTCGGAGACCATGACCGACATCGCCGTCAAGCCTCGCCCGGCCGCGGGCAAAGCCGCCCGCCCCGCGCAAAGCGCGAAGAAGGTCGCACACTGCGCGAGCATATCGTCGAGATCGTCAGCGACTCCGGCGAAGGTGCGCAGCGTTGCGGGCAGACCTTCGGAGCGATCGCCTCGCAGATGGGCAATGGCGTGTGGACCGAGGAGATCATTCCTGCGGAGATCCGTCCGCCTGCGCGCAGCGTCGCCGGCGGCAGCGGCAATCGCATCCGCATCGGAGCGGGTCGCGTCACAAATGCCGGCAATGAGACCGATCTGGTGATTGCCTTCAACGAGCAGGTGCTGCTCGGCCGCGTGCGCACCGGCGAACTCAAGCCGGACTGCACCATCCTGCTGGAAAGCATGTGGCGCGAGAGCAGGGACCCGAAAATCGTGGAGTCCTACGTCGAGACCTACGACCAGCTCGTGAAAGCGGGATACAAGGTCATCGAAATTCCGATGGAGCGCGAGTGCAAGACCATCGTCGCCGACGCCAAGCGCGGCAAGAACATGTTTGCGCTCGGTATCCTCTGCAACATTTTCAGCTTCGACCGTGCGCACGGCCACAAGCAGATTGCCGTCACTTTCGGCAAGAAAGACATCAGCGTCGTCGAATCGAACGTGAAGCTGTTGGACGCCGGTTACGACTGGGCCGAGAAGAATCTCGACTTCAAGTATCGCATCCCAGCGACGCGCAGCACCGAGCCGCAGATCGTGGTCAATGGCAATACCGCGCTGGCGCTCGGCGTGCTCGCTTCCGGCATGGAAATCTGCGCGATGTACCCGATCACGCCGGCCACGTCGGTTTCGCATTATCTGAGCAGCGTGTTCGAGAAGGTCGGCGGCATCGTGCATCAGGCCGAGGACGAGATCGCGGCCTGTACTTTCGCGATTGGCGCTTCCTATGCCGGCAAATGTGCCGTGACCGTCACTTCCGGCCCTGGTTACTCGCTCAAGCAGGAAGGCATCGGGCTCGCGGTGATGGGCGAAATTCCACTCGTCGTCATCAACGTGCAGCGCGGCGGCCCCAGCACCGGACAGCCGACCAAGGTCGAGCAGGGCGATATGATGACGGCGATCTTCGGCAGCCACGGCGACGCGCCCAAGGTTGTGCTGGCGCCAGGCACGATCGAGGACTGCTTCTATTCGGTGATCACCGCGCGCAAGATCGCCGAGACCTTCAATATGGTGGTGGTCGTCCTTACCGACACCAGTCTGGCCTCCTCGCAGCAGCCGTTCCCGCGACCGCAATTCAGCGAAGCCTGGCTGGCGCCGCCGATCGACCAAAGCGAAATACCGGAAGGTCTCAAGCCTTACGACTGGGATGCTACGACTGGATTAGCGCGCCGCTTCATCCCGGGTCAGCCCGGCGGCATGCATACCTTGACCGGACTGGCGCATGACCGCCTGAGCCATGTCGCTTATGACCCGGACAGCAACGAATTGGGTATTCGCGCGCGCAGTCACAAGCTTGCCGCGCTGCAGAAAACCCTCAAGACCCCGACTGTGTTCGGCGGCGACAAGGGCGATCTTCTGGTGATCTGCTGGGGCAGCACCAAGGGTGCGATCGAGGAAACGATCGAGAAACTTCGCGCCGACGGCCGCAAGGTGTCGTCGCTGCATCTCACGTTCTTGCAGCCGATGGCGCCGGGCATCAAAGAGATCATGCAGAAGTTCAAGAAGGTCATCACCATCGAAGGCAATTGGAGCGACGACCCGAAGGACGAGATCATTGACGAGAGCAATCGCCGCTATTCGGCGCTCGCGATGCTGCTGCGCTCGCGTTACCTCATCGACGTCGATTGCTGGAGCGAAGTGCGCGGCCAGCCGATCAAGCCGGCGACGATCGAACGCGTCATCCTCGAAAAATTGAAGCAGAAATAGCAGGCGATCATGACCATTCACGCCACCGAATGCCTCTTGAAGCTGCACGATCAGCACCACGAGCTCGAGGATTACCAGAGCGGTGTGCCGCGCTGGTGCACCGGTTGCGGCGACAACGCCATTCTGGCGGCGGTGCAGAAGTTGTGCCGCGACGAGGGCCTGCGGCCCGAGAAGACCATGTTCGTCTCTGGCATCGGCTGCTCCAGCCGGTTCCCGCATTACATGAAGACCTACGGATTCCACGGCATCCACGGCCGCGCGCTGCCGGTCGCCGAAGGCATCAAGATGTCGCGGCCGGATTTGAACGTGTTCGTGAATACCGGCGACGGCGACTGCTGCAGCATCGGTGCGGCGCATTGGATTCACGCCATCCGCTACAACATGAACATGACGGTGATGCTGCACGACAACCAGATCTACGGGTTGACCAAGATGCAGGCGTCGCCGACGTCTCCGCGCGGAACTAAGAGCAACACCACGCCGCGTGGCAGCTATCTCGACGGCCTCAATCCTTTGACCGTGACGCTCGGCGTGCAGAACGTTTCCTTCGTCGCGCAAGCGGTCGATTGGATACCGGAAGTGCTCTACGACATCATCAAAGCCGCCTATCACCACAAGGGCCTGTCGTTTGTGCGCATCCTGCAGCGCTGCCCCGAGTGGCTGCCGAAAATGCTTGATCCGTGGGTGCATGATCCGCTTAAGACCATGCTTCTGACCCACGAGAACGGCATTACGCTTAGCCCGAACATGGCCAAGGTCTACAAGAACTCAGGAACAGCACGATCCGATCAACATCAACCGGGCGCGCGAGATCGCCTCGCTCGCCGATCCGATCCCGGTCGGTATCCTTTATCGCAATCCGGACGTCGCCTGCTACGAAGACCTGCGCAATGCCGGGCAGCAGCGATCGGCAAAATACGTCAAGGCGGGTTTTGAATCGGAACTCGACAAGTTCACGGTCTGGCCGCAGGACGCAGACACCAAAGCTCAACCAGTTGCCTAAGGGTTCGATAGGTCAGACGAAAACGACTAAGGCGATTTCAGCATGCAAGTAGAACTCCAAGCGCACATCGCGTTTCATCTCACGGGCCGGATGCCCCAGGGCGAGGGCGGTGCGCTTGCCCGCAGCGATCTGCAGCCTGCGCTGCTCGCCGGATACCGCGATCTCACAGCGCTGCGTTATGATTTCCCGCTCGTGCTCACGGTTAAGGGCGGCGACGGAAAATCGGTGCAATCGCTTTCGGCTCTGTTCGACGGCGCGCTCAAGGAAGTCGCGGCCAACGGTGACGGAGAACGCGTCAGGAAGCATGCCGGCCGTCTTGAGCGGGAAATCCGCAAACTGATTGCGGAAGGTACGACGGGCGCGCTGTTTAAGCTTTGCGACCTTGCCACCACCCGCATCGGTGCGAAGAATGACGAGCTGTTGCAGAAAAGCCTTAGCTGCCTGCGGGCCGCGCTCAAGATCGACGGCGAGGTCATCGACTGCGACAAGGCGATGCCGTTTCGACTGTTCCAGCACGCCTGGCAGGTCTTGCAGGACCAGAAGGCGCAAAAATTCCGAGCCGAGATCAACAAGCTGATCATGAAGCTATCCGACATCCTGAGTGCGGATTTCGGCCACTCGAAGGAAGGGATGAGCGCGGAAAGACTGCAAGCCTCGATCGGCTCCGCGCATCGCGACGCTTTCGATTTCACCGCGATGTCCCGCATGCTGACTGCGGCCTCGGTCAATGTGCCGATGGCGGAAAGTCGCCGCCAGCGGGTGCGCGCTTTGCTCGCGACGCTGCGGACCCAGCGCTTCTTTCCGCCGGCAGCCGACAGCGACAAATGGATTGGCGTCGGCGAGCCGTATTCTTTCCGGTTCGAAACCTGCGCCGACGCGGTGGCGGCCTACCGCGAACGGCTGCCGAAGATGACCGAACTCGCCAAGGCGATGGCGGTTGCGAAGCTCGAAACCGACGGCGAATACAACGATGCGCGTCACGATGCCTTCTTCGCGGATTTCGGCGACAATGGCCTCGACGCGGACGACATTGCCGCGTTCCCGGATTATCTGATTTGTCTGCGCTCCGCCGACTTCCGCGCGGCGGAATCCGACTTGATCTTGCGGGCTTTCCTCGCCGGCATGCCGGCGAAACTCGTGGTGCAGACCGACGATCTGCTCGAGCAGTCGCCGATCAGGGACGAATACCTGATTGCGGGCTTGCGCGGCCGCCAGCTCGCCAGCACGGCCATCGGGGTTGGCGCGACCTATGTGTTGCAGTCGAGCAGTGCCAGTCTGTTCCAGCTGCGCGACCAGGTGCTGCGCGGATTGGCTTATCGCGGGCCGGCGCTGTTCAGCGTTTTCTCCGGTGCGAACGCCAGCAATCTTCCGCCCTATTTGGCGGCCGCCGCGGCTTCGGAATCCCGGGCTTTCCCGGCGTTCACCTACGATCCGTCGGCGGGAGCCGATTGGGCGTCGCGCTTCTCACTTTACGCCAACAGCCAGGTCGATCTCGATTGGCCGTCGCAGCGTCTCGACTATGAGGACGCGGAAACTCAGCAGGTATCGGAAACCGTTGCCTTTACGCTGGTCGACTTCGCGGCTTGCGATCCGCGCTGCGCCAAATATTTCGCCAAGGTCCCGCGCGCAAAATGGACTGCCGATCTCGTGCCGGTATCCGAATTCTTGACGGGCGAACGCAAGGACCTCACCGAAAAAGTGCCGTGCCTGTTGATGGTCGATGGCGACAATCGCCTGCAAAAAGTCATCGTCAACGACGCTTTGGTGCGGGAAGCGCGCCGTTGCGTCGACGCTTGGCGCAGCCTGCAGGAGCTCGGCGGCATTCATAACTCGCACGCGGCCAAGTTGGTCGAACAAGAACGCAAAATCTGGGCGGAAAAGGCACAGGCGGCGGCTGCCGTCGTGAGCCAGCAGACGAGCGCGGCGGCCGCCGCGCCGGTCGCACCGGCTACTGCTACTGCCACGTCTGCTGCTGCCACTCCCGCCGCTGCCGAAGCGGCGCTCGAACGGTCGCCGGACGAGGCCTATATCGAGACGGCCCGTTGCACGACCTGCAACGAGTGCACGCAGATCAACGACAAGATGTTCGGCTACGACGCCAACAAACAGGCATCCATCATCAACCCGGATGCCGGAACCTATCGTCAGCTTGTGGAAGCCGCGGAGAATTGCCAGATCTCGATCATTCACCCCGGCAAGCCGCGCAATCCGAACGAGCCCGGGCTCGATGAGCTGATGAAACGAGCGGAGCCGTTCTTGTAGATCGATCCGCGCCGTCCACGCCTTTCACCATCATCGCAATCTGATGCAGCGAGTTGAAGCCGAATGAGAATCGTTATTGCTGCGGAAGCAGACCCTGCGGAACCGCGGGTAGCCGGGACACCGGAGACAGTAAAGAAGCTGAAGGCGCTGGGTGCGGAGGTCGCGGTCGCGCGCGGCGCCGGGCTGGCGTCGGGCATTCTGGATGCCGACTACGAGGCGGCGGGGGCGAGCGTTGGCGACAACGTCAGCAAGGACGCCGACGTGGTGCTGAAGGTGCGCCGGCCGACGGCGGAGGAGCTCAAGGGTTACAAGAAGGGCGCGCTGGTCATCGCGATCATGGACCCGTATGGCAACGAAGCCGCGCTCAAGCAGATGGCGGACGCCGGCGTCATGGCCTTTGCCATGGAGTTGATGCCGCGCATCACGCGGGCGCAGTCGATGGACGTGCTGTCGAGCCAGGCCAATTTGGCCGGCTACCGGGCGGTGATCGATGCAGCGGAAGAGTTCGGCCGCGCCTTTCCGATGATGATGACGGCGGCCGGCACGGTGCCGGCGGCGAAAGTGTTCATCATGGGGGTGGGGGTTGCCGGTCTGCAAGCCATAGCCACGGCAAGACGCTTGGGCGCCATCGTGACGGCGACCGACGTGCGGCCGGCCACCAAGGAGCAGGTGGAGAGCCTGGGCGCCAAGTTCCTGGCGGTCGAGGACGAGGAGTTCAAGAACGCGCAGACGGCGGGCGGCTACGCCAAGGAGATGTCGAAAGAGTATCAGGCCAAACAGGCAGCGCTGGTGGCCGAGCACGTCAAGAAGCAGGACATCGTCATTACCACCGCGCTCATTCCGGGGCGGCCTGCCCCTAAATTGATCTCGGCGGCCATGGTGGCCTCGATGCGGCCGGGCTCGGTCATCATCGATCTCGCGGTCGAGCGCGGCGGCAATGTGGAAGGCGCCAAACCGGGCGAGGTGGCGCAAGTGGGCGACGTCAAGATCGTCGGCCATCTCAACGTGGCGGGGCGGCTGGCGGCCTCGGCGTCGGCGCTCTACGCCAAGAACCTGCTGACCTTCCTCGACACCATGATCGACAAGAAAGAAAAGAAGCTTGCGGTCAACTGGGACGACGAGATCGTCAAGGGCACGCTGCTGACCCGCGAGGGCGCCATCGTGCATCCGAACTTCCAGCCCAAGACGGCGGCCTGAGGAGAAGTCCATGGAACACATCGCCAACGCGGTCGATCCCTTCGTCTTCCGGCTCTCCATCTTCGTGCTGGCGGTGTTCGTCGGCTACTACGTGGTGTGGTCGGTGACGCCGGCGCTGCATACCCCGCTGATGTCGGTGACCAACGCGATCTCCTCGGTGATCGTGGTGGGCGCGCTCTTGGCGGTCGGCGTGGCGCTGATCGAAAACGACAACGGCACGATATTGGCGCGGGGCTTAGGCTTCGTCGCGCTCACATTTGCATCCGTCAACATCTTCGGCGGCTTCCTGGTCACCCAGCGCATGCTGGCGATGTACCAGAAGAAAAAGAAATGACGAGACCCTTCACCCCTGATCACCCGATGACCGGGCCATCCCTTTCTCTGCATCGTAAGGTCTAGCTATGAGCCCTAATCTCGTCGCGCTGCTCTATCTGGTCGCCGGCGTCCTGTTCATCCAGGCGCTGCGCGGGCTGTCCTCGCCCGACACCAGCCGGCGCGGCAACTATCTCGGCATGATCGGCATGACCATCGCCGTCTTGACCACGCTCGGCTCGCACCCGCCGGAGGGCGGACTGGCCTGGGGTCTGGTGCTGGGCGGCATCGCGCTCGGCGGCGGCATTGGCGCGGTGATCGCGCGCCGGGTGCCGATGACCTCGATGCCGGAACTGGTGGCCGCTTTCCACTCGCTGGTCGGCATGGCGGCGGTGCTGGTGGCGGCGGGGGCCTACTACGCGCCGGCGGCCTTCGACATCGGCACCGAAGGCCATATCCATCAGGCGAGCCTGATCGAGATGTCGCTCGGCGCCGCCATCGGCGCCATCACCTTCACCGGCTCGGTGATCGCGTTCCTCAAGCTCTAGCGGCCGCATGAGCGGCAAGCCGATCACGCTGCCGGGCCGCCACGTGATCAACATCGCGCTGTTCGCAGGCCTGATCTTCTTCATCTACCACTTCTATGCCGTGCAGACGGCGCTCGACTTCTGGCTGATCGTCGCCATCTCGCTGACGTTTGGCGTGCTCATCATCGTGCCGATCGGCGGCGCCGACATGCCGGTGGTGATCTCGATGCTCAACTCCTATTCGGGCTGGGCGGCGGCCGGCATCGGCTTCACGCTCGGTAATACGGCCCTGATCATCACCGGCGCGCTGGTCGGCTCCTCGGGCGCGATCCTGTCCTACATCATGTGCAAGGGCATGAACCGCTCGTTCATCTCGGTCATCCTGGGCGGCTTCGGCGGCGAAGTGGCGGGCCCGGGAGCGGGCGCCGAACAGCGTCCGGTCAAGCTGGGATCAGCCGATGACGCCGCCTACATCATGAAGAACGCGCAGAAGGTCATCATCGTACCGGGCTACGGCATGGCGGTGGCGCAGGCCCAGCACGCACTGCGGGAAATGGCCGACAAGCTCAAGAAGGAAGGCGTCGAGGTCAAATACGCCATCCATCCGGTCGCCGGCCGCATGCCCGGCCACATGAACGTGCTGCTGGCGGAAGCCAACGTGCCCTATGACGAGGTGTTCGAACTGGAAGACATCAACTCCGAGTTCGCGCAGGCCGACATCGCCTTCGTCATCGGCGCCAACGACGTCACCAACCCGGCCGCCGAGGACGACAAGACCTCGCCGATCTACGGCATGCCCGTGCTGCAGGTCTGGAAAGCCGGCACCGTGATGTTCATCAAGCGCTCGCTCGCCTCCGGCTACGCCGGCATCGACAACCCGCTGTTCTACCGCGACAACACCATGATGCTGCTCGGCGACGCCAAAAAAATGACCGAAAGCATCGTCAAGGCGATGTAGCGCCGTTACGCGACCGTCTCCACGTCCCACTTGGGCGCGCGCTCGGGCGGATCGGCGATGCGGATGTGACGGCTGCGCAACGCCGATATCCGCCGCATTTCATCCTCGCTGAGCGACCAATCGAACACGTCGAGATCTTCCTCGATATGCGCCTCTTCGAGCGGGCGCGGCACCGCAGCCACCATCGGCTGCTGGATCAGCCAGCGCAGACAGATCTGGCCGATCGTCTTGCCGTGCGCCTTGGCGATTGCGCCAACCACAGGATCGTCGAGCAGCTTGCCGCGCGCCATCGGGCAATAGGCGGTCAGGATCATGCCGTGCCGCTTGAGCGCCGCCAGCATGCGGTCCCGCGGCAGATAGGCGTGGTACTCGATCTGGTTGGTGATGAGCGGCTCCGGGCAGACCCGCACCGCCTCGTCGAGCATGGCGATGGTGAAATTCGACACGCCGATATGGCGCGCGAGCCCGCGCCGCTTGGCCTTGGCGAGCGCGCCGAGCGTTTCGGAAAACGGCACCTTCGGCTGCGGCCAGTGCACCAGCAGCAGATCGACATAGTCGAGGCCAAGCGCCTTCAGGCTGGTCTCGGCTGAGCGCAGGAAGTCGGCCTCGCGCGCGTCGAGTTCGGTCACTTTGGTGGTGACCCACAGTTCGCTACGCGCAATGCCGCTTAAGCGGATGCCTGCGCCGACCTTTTCCTCGGTGCCGTATTTGCGCGCGGTATCGATCAGGCGGTAGCCGCTTTTGATGGCATAGGCCACCAGTTCAGGCCCGCGCTGCGGCAGTTCCATGGTGCCGTAGCCAATCGCCGGCATTTTTGCGCCATGCGCGGTGAGAGTGAAGGCTTTGGGCGGTTGCATCGGGGGCTCCGGCGGAAAGGGCAAGGACGAAATACTAGTGCGGCGATGGCGCAATAGTAAACAAGGCGCATTTTTCTGCGGGGCTTGTTATCGTGCCGGCCGCCATCCGCCTGGGTGCCGCAAGTTCTCAGATGGTGCAAGGAAGTCGTTTTGAATATCGCCGGTGAAATCACGGTTGCCGCGCCGCGCGAGGCGGTGTTCAAGGCGCTCAGCGACGCGCCGTTCTTCGCTTCCTGCATCGAGGGCGTGCAGGATCTCAAGCAAATCGATGCCACCCATTTCGACGCGGTACTGGAAACCCGCATCGCCTACCTGCGCTTCAAGTTCAAGGTTGCCGTCGAGATGACCAAAGCAATTTCACCGGTGGAAATTGAAGCCAAGGTCGAGGGCACACCGCTGGGTGTGGTGGGCCGCCTGACTGCAACCGCGACGACGCAACTTGCCGAAGCCGGCACCGGAACCGTCATCCGTTACGCGATCGACGCGACGCTGACCGGAAAACTCGGTAGCATGGGGCAACCGGTGCTCAAGGCGAAGGCGAAGGAAATGGAAAAGCAGTTTAGCGCGCGACTCGCGGCCGCCTTCGCCGGCGGCGGGCCGGGAGCGGTGCCATGACGCCGTTCGATCTCGTCGAGCCGGCCTCGCTGAAGGAGGCGATCGCGCTGATCGATCCGGACGATTCCGACGTGCGGCCGATCGCCGGTGGCACTGCGCTGATGCTGATGATGAAGGCCGGCGTGTTCCGGCCGCACCGGCTGGTGAGCTTGCGCAAGCTCGGCGACGGCTTCACCCGCGTCGCCGCGGCGCCGTCCGGCGAACTCACCATCGGCGCGCTGGCGCCGCTCGCGGCGCTCGAGCATTCGCCCGAGGTCGCGCGCCATGCGCCGGTGATCGCGCGCACCATGAAGCGGCTGTCCAATGTGCGCGTGCGCAATGTGGCGACCGTGGGTGGCGCGCTGGCGCATGGCGACCCGCACATGGACCTGCCGCCGGTGCTGATCGCGCTCGGCGCGTCTATTACCGTCGCGGGCGCGTCAGGCGAGCGCCAAATGGCGGTCGAGGACTTGCTCACCGGCTATTACGAAACCGCGCTTGCCAGGAACGAACTGATCACCGAGCTGCGCATCCCGGCACTCGGCGCCACGCGCGCGGTTTATTTCAAGGTCACCGCCGGCTCGGCCGACGACTGGCCGGCGCTTGGCGTCGCGGTCGCACTTGTAGCTGAAGGCGCGACGGTCACATCCGCGCGCATCGTGGTGAGCGCGGCGACGGCCAAGGCCATGCGCCTGACATCCGCCGAACAGGCGCTGACCGGCGCTGATGTGAACGAAAAGACCCTTCAAAAAGTCGCCGAGGCTGCCGCGGCGGAAGCTGACATCATCGCCGACCTGCGCGGCTCGGCCTCCTACAAGCGCGAACTGTTGCGCGTCTATGCCGCGCGTGCGGTGCGCGCCGCCATGGGAGCGCATTGATGGCTGCGACCCCGACAATCGGCGGACAAGTCGGCCGCTCGCTGCCGCGGCTGGAAGCGCGCGAGAAGGTGACCGGCCGCGCCGAGTATACCCATCTGATGCAAGTGCCCGGCATGCTGCATGGAAAAATCTTCCGCAGCACGGTGGCGCATGGCCGCATCAAGTCGATCGACACCAGCGAAGCGCTGAAAGTTCCCGGGGTCTTTGCGGTCTATACCAGCGACGACGTGCGTAAAGTGATCCCCGATCCCTATTACGGCCCCGCCTTCCACGATCAGCCGATCCTCGCCATCGGCAAGGTGCATTATGTCGGCGAACCGGTCGCCATCTTGCTCGCCGCCGATCCGCACGTGGCCGAGCAGGCGGCGCAGCAGATCATCGCCGAATACGAGGAACTGCCGGCGGTATTCGACGAGGTCGAGGCGGCCGAGAACAAGACACTGGTGCATGACGAGCTCAAGCCGGCCGGCACTTTCGCCGATCTCAAGCACCTCAAGGGCCGCAAAGGCACCAATATCGCGCTCGATTTCCGGCTGCGGCGCGGCGACGTCGACAAGGCCTTCGCCACTGCAGCGCATGTGTTCGAGCACACCTTTCGCACCCAGAAGGTGCTGCATTTGGCGCTTGAACCCTATGCCTCGATTGCCGATTTCCGCGACGACGGCGTCACCATTTATTCCTCGGCGCAGGGGCCGTCCTTCGTGCGCACCGAGATCGCGCGTTTGCTCGGCTGGCCGGAAAACCGCGTGCGCATCAAGGTGCCCTATCTCGGCGGCGGTTACGGCGGCAAGCTTTATATCAAGATGGAAGCGCTCGCGGTCGCGTTGTCGATGCTGGCGCGCCAGCCGGTGAAAATCGCGCTCACCATGGAAGAATGTTTCTACACCATCACCAAACATCCCACCACGTTCCGAATCAAGAGCGGCCTCGACAAAGACGGCCGTATCGTCGCGCGCAAATGCGAAATCTGGTGGAACGGCGGCGCCTTTGCCGATGTCGGCCCGCGCGTGACGCAGAAATCCGGCTTCACCGCCTCGGGGCCCTACGACATCGACAATGTCTCGATCGATTCCTACGCGCTCTATACCAATCTGACGCCGGCCGGCGCGCTGCGCGGCTTCGGCATCCCGCAACTGGTGTGGGGTTACGAGAGCCACACCGACATGATCGCGCGCGCGCTCAAGCGCGACCCGCTCGAGTTCCGCAAAGCTAACTTGTTGCGCGACGGCCGCCCGCAGGCGACCGGCACTATCCTGAAAGACGCCGCCATCGAGAAGGTGCTCGACCGCATCGCCGAGCGGCTCAACTGGAAGGCGCCGTTCGATCGCGGCAGTGGCGTGCTGCGGCGCGGGCGCGGCCTCGCAGTCGCACTCAAGGCGGTGATCTCACCAACGACGTCCGTGGCCATTGTCAACGTCGCGGGCGACGGCAGCACGACGCTTTATTGCGGCACCGTCGACATGGGGCAGGGCTCCGACACCGCGATGGCGCAGATGGTGGGCGAAGTGCTCAACATGCCGGCCGAAACCATCCGCATCGTGCCACGCGACACCGACGTGACGCCCTACGACATGGGTACGCTCGGCTCGCGCTCGCTGTTCCACATGGGCCACGCGGTGCGGCTCGCCGCCGAGGAGGCCAAGGCCAAGATCGCCGCGCTCGCGCGCGAGGTGGGCGAGCCGGAGGGCAGCAACGTGCCGCTCGCCGACTTATTCCGGAAAAAATACGGCATGCAGGCCGGCAACATCGTCGGCACCGGCACTTACAAGCCGGATTACATCCCGCCTGACGCCGACGGCATGACTGCCAACGCGACGCCGTTCTGGATGGTGGCCGGCTCCGGCGTCGAGATTGAGGTCGACGCCGAGTCCGGCCATGTGCGCATCACGCGGTTGATCAACGTCGCCGACGTCGGCAAGCCGATCAATCCCAAGATCGTCGAGACCCAGCTCTCGGGCGGCTCGCTGATGCAGCTCGGCTTTTCCATGTTCGAGAAGATGCATCTCGACGGCGGTCAGGTCACCAATGCTTCGCTCGCCGACTACAAAATCCCCGGCATCCACGACGTGCCGCCGGTGATGGAAAACGAGGCGGTCGACACCTACCAGAGCAACGGCCCGTTCGGCGCCAAGGGCGTCGGCGAACTCGCCACCTTCGGCGTGTCTCCTGCCATAGCTAATGCCATCGATGACGCCATCGGCGTGCGGCTCACCGAATTGCCGCTAACCGCGGAATCGGTGCTGCGTGCGCTGCGCGCCAAGGCCGGCATACCGCTCGGGGACGACTGACATGCCGGCCACCCGCACGATTCAATTCACGCTCAACGGCCGGCCAGTCACCGCCGAGGTGAAGCCGCATCACAACGCGGTCGAAATGCTGCAGACGCAGTTCGCTTTGTTCGGCGCGCGCGAGAGCTGCGGGCAGGGCCTGTGCGGCTGCTGCACCGTGTTGGTCGACGACAAGGCAGTCTCGGGCTGCCTCACGCTCGCGGTCTTTCTCGATGGCGCTACGGTCGTCACGGTTGAACACCTCGCCGGGCCGGGCACGCTCGATCCGGTGCAGCAGGCTTTTATCGAGTGCGGCGCCTTCCAATGCGGCTATTGCACGCCCGGCTTTGTTCTCATGGTGAAAATGTTGCTGCGCGAAAATCCAGATCCCGACGACGAGCAGATCCGGGATTACCTGTCGGGCAACTTATGCCGCTGTGCCGCCTATCCAGAGATTGTAAATGCGGTCAAAATGGCCGCGCGTAACAACAAGGCCGGCGCAACTGGCTGAACTCAATACGCGACCGATAGGGAGGGATTGATCCATGACAACGGCAACCGTGGCCGCTTCAGAGCCTTGGTATCGCAGCCTCACCGCGACGCAATGGAAAACCGTGTTTGCCTCGAACCTCGGCTGGATGTTCGACGGCTATGAAACCTTTTCGCTGATCTTGGTGGTCGGCGTGGCGCTCCACGACCTGCTCGTGCCTGCGCAATTCGGCCAGATCCCGGCTTATGCCGGCACGGTGATCGGCATCACGCTGCTGGGCTGGGGCATCGGCGGGGTGATCGGCGGCGTGCTCGCCGACTATATTGGCCGCCGCCGCACCATGATCTTCGCGATCCTGGCCTATTCGCTCACCACGGGCCTTTCTGCTTTTGCCTGGGACTGGGTGTCGTTCGCGCTGCTGCGCTTCTTGGTCGGCATTGCCATCGGCTCGGAATGGTCGACCGGCGCCTCGCTGACCGCGGAAGTTTGGCCGGACAACGCGCGCGGACGCGGCGCCGGGCTGATGCAATGCGGGCTCGGCATCGGCTTCTTCCTGGCCTCATTCACCTGGCTGTTCGTCAGCGGCTATGGGCCGGGCGCCTGGCGCATCATGTTCTTCATCGGCGTCATCCCGGCGCTGTTTACCTTCTGGCTGCGCAGTGGCGTGCCTGAGTCGCAAAAATGGGAGGACAGCAACGAAAAGCGCAAATCCGCGCAAGCTCGAAAAGACAGCGGCGCCATCCTGAGCGCAGAAGATAAGCACCTCACGCGCTTCACTTTCGCGGATCTGTTTGCTGATGCGGAAGTGCGCAAGATCACCGTCATCGTGTTTCTAATGTCGCTGACGACGACAGTGGCGTGGTGGGGAATTTCCACCTGGGTACCGCCTTTCGTCGCCGCCGCAGCCGGCAAGGCCGGTCTGCCGCCGCAGACATGGGCTAGCTACGCCGGCATGAGCTACAATATCGGCGCCATTTGCGGCTATATCGGCTTGGGTTTCTTTGCCGATAATTTCGGCCGTAAGCCGGTGGTGATGATTTTCTTTGCCGCCTCGCTGGTGCTCACCTTCGCGCTCTATAAGTGGACGACCGACCTGCATCTCTTGTTGCTGGTCGCGGCGGTCAACGGCTTCTTCACGCTCGGGCAATATTCGTGGATGTCGGTCTGGCTGCCGGAATTGTTCCCGACGCGCATGCGCGCCACCGGGATGGCGTTCACCTTCAACAGCCCGCGCTTCATCGCGTTCCTGGGACCGCTGTTTGCCGGCATGCTGATCGCCCAGTTCGGCGGCTTCAGCGGGATGGCGGTGGCGTTCTCGTTCATCTACATCCTGGGCTTCGTGCTGGTGCCGTTTCTGCCGGAGACCAAGGGCAAACCGCTGCCGGCGTGAAGCGGGCACCGGCTTTTACTGAAATCGGCGGCGCGGCGCATTTTGTCCCGCGCCGCCTGTGTTTTCAGCCGTTCGCCTCCGCAGGCGCCTGCTCGACCGACAGGACGCGCATGATGTCCTCTTGCACCTTGCGCCGGTCCGCTTCGGTAGTGGCGGCGGTAAGCCGCGTCTCGTAGGCAATGCGCGCCGGCCGGTGGAATACCATCACGCGGTCGCCGATCTCCATCGCCTCGTTGATTTGGTGGGTGATGAACACCGCGGTCTTGTTGCTCTGCCGCACCAGCCGCACGAATTCGGCGCGCAGGTCGCGTGCGGTCATTTCATCGAGCGAGGAGAACGGTTCGTCGCACAACAGGATTTCCGGATCGACCGCGAAGGCGCGCGCGATCGACACGCGCTGGCGCATGCCGCCCGACAGCGCGTGCGGATAGTCGTTCTCATGGCCGGACAGACCAAGCCGTTTGAGCCAGGCCCGCGCGGTCTCTTCCGCCTGCTTGGGATCGGTATCGAGGATCTGCAAGCCGAGCCGCACATTGTCGAGCGCCGAACGCCACGGCATCAGCCGGTCGTTCTGGAATACGATACCGATTTTGCCGCGGAAAAATGCGAATTCCTTAAACGGATCATGGCCGATCACGCGGGCCGCGCCCGAACTCGGCTCGGTCAGCCCGGCGACGATGTTGAACATGGTGGACTTGCCGCAGCCGGTCTTACCCAGCACGGCGACGATCTCGCCTTTGCCAATTTCGAACGACAACTTATCCACCGCGACGAAATCGCCGCGTCCATCCGGGCGGCGGAAGGATTTGCTCACGTCCGTGAAGCGGATGACTGGCTCGGCGCCCGACATAAGATTACATCGCCCGCTCGGACACCGCGCGATAGCGCAGCGCCCAATTCTCGATCGCGTTGATGGTCTGCTGCACCACCAGCACGAACAACACGAGCTGCAGCGTCCAGGCCATGGCGCCAGCCATGTCGAACAATTGCTGCTGACGCAGCAACTGGTAGCCGACGCCGCCGGTCGCTCCCACCAGCTCCGCCACCACCACCACGCGCGCGGCATTGCCGAGGTTCACTTTCCAGGCCGTCAAAATGCCCGGCACGATGGTCGGCACGATCAGGAAGCGGAATAGCGTCCAGCGGGAAGGCCGGAACGCCATGGTCATCTCGAATAAATCCTTCGACATCGAGCGGAAGGCGTCGAGAATCTGGAATGTGAAAGCGGGCAGCGTGGTCATCACCATGATGAACAGCACGCGGAATTCGATGCCGTGGAACCAAATGATGGCGAACACCACCCAGGATAGCGCCGGAATACCCTGAAAAAACGTCAACACCGGCGCGATGAAATTCTCCGCGGTCTTCGATTGCCCGATCACCATTGCCAGAATGCCGCCGAGGATGAAGGCGCCGAACAGCCCGCCGAAAATGCGCCCGGCAGTGAGCAATACGTCGACCAGCAGCGAGCCGGTGATCAGCACCTCGATGGTGCGCGAAATGATCTCCGGCATCGGCGGGAATAAATAATGAGGAAAGACCATCGACAAGATCTGCCAGCCGACCGCCAGTGCGATCATGCCGGCGGCAGCTTGCAGGACGCGCATGCTACGCGAGTTCATCATTGCATCGGCTTCGTATAGATTGTGTCATTCGACGGCATCGCCTTGAAATAGCCGACGTCGATGCCGGCCTTGTAGACCGCCTCGATCTGCTTGGCGACGTCGCCGGCCGGCACCACGCTCATGCCAAGCCGGTCGTTGGCCTTGATCAGCGATACCAACGCGGCGCGGTCCTCCGGCGTCGATTTCGGTGCGATCAGCGCGGCGGCTTCCTCCGGATTCTTGGCAATGAAATCGCCGGCCTCCTTGTAGGTCGCGTAGAGCTTGGGGATCAGCGCCTGATTGGCCTCGATCCAGTCGGTGTGGGCGGCGACGCCGAGATAGGGGATGCGCTCGCCGCCGGCGAATTTGGTCCAGGTCTTACTCACATCGGTGTCGAGCGCGCGAATCTCCGGCTTCTTGGCCTTGAGCAGCGTATAGGCCGGCTCCCACAGCTGGATGGCGTCGGCGCGGTCGGCCAGCGCATAGCCGACCAGGCCGGGCGGGGCGGTGTTGACCACCTGGATTTTCGATTTGTCGACGCCGAGCTGCTTGGCGAAGAATTCGAACATCACGAAATTGGTGGTGGAGGCGGCGGCGGCGAGCTGCTTGCCTTCCAGGTCCTTGACCGACTTGATCTCGGGCCGCGAGGTGACGACGGTGCCCCAATAGTCGAACAGATTGAACAGGTACTTCACCTTGACGCCGCGCGCATCGGCGAGGCCGACGGTGAGCACCGCGGCGCTGCCGCCGACCTTGAACTCGCCGGAGTTGAATTGCGTGGTGTAGGCATCCGGCGGCCGCTCGACGAATTCGATGCCGAGGCCGTGCGCGGTATCGAGATGTTTGGCCTTGATCACCGGCGGCATGAAGGCGCCCAGCGAGGGGAAACCGAACACCACGATGGTAACTTTCGCCGGCGCCTGTGCGGCGGCGGGTGCAGGGACTAGCGCGGCGCCGGCGAGCATCGCGGCCGCGCAGGCGGCCGATCGCAACAGCGGTGAAAAGCGGCTCATTTTGTTCCTCCTCCAAGTTATGAGTTCAGCTTTGGACCTTCGGTCCCTTATTTTGTCATTGAATCTTGAATAGCCGCGCCGCCAAGCCTCCATTGATTGAATCGGCCTGCGCCTTTGACAAGCCTGCCGCCGCGACAATCTTCATCGGCTCGGTGTCGCCGATCGGGAACGGCATGTCGGAGCCCATCATGAGGCGCTCCGTGCCGATCATCTCGATCACGAATTTCAAGACGCGCGCGTCGTGCAGGATGGTGTCGGTGTAGATGTGGGCGAGCGCTTCGACCGGGTCGCCGACGCCGGGCGTGATTGCGGCATTGCGCTTGAGCCGGCCGAGCACGAAGGGTAGCGCCGCCGCGCCCATCGGCGCGAAGAAATTCGCGCTTTTATACTTCGCGATGTGCCCTGCCGAGATCAGCCGCGCCACCGCGACCGCCGCGTCGGTGATGCGGCCGAGCCCATTGGCGAGGCCGAAGTCGTTCACCCGCACGTCGCCGGCATCGTAGCTCGGATGGATGTGGATCAGCGCCGCCGTCTCGTCCGCCGCCTGCCAAAATGGAATGAGATCGGCGTGGTCGAGCGTCGAGCCGACGCCGCGCGGCAGCGTGCCGATCATGGCGCCGGCAAAGCCCGCCTTCACCGCATCTTTCAGCACCGCGGCGGCGCGCGCGCCGTCGCCGAGCGGCACGGTGGCGAGCGGCACAAAATGCGGCTCGGCTTTCGCCGCGGCGAACAAAGCGTCATTGGCGAGCCGGGCCCAGGCCTCGCTTTCGGCGCCGGGCAGCTCATAGCCGAACATATCGACCCAGCCGCCGACCACCTGCTTGTCGATGCCGTTCTTCTGCATCCAGGCGAGCCGCCCCGCGATATCCGACAGCGGCTTGGACACCGGCCGCGTCGGCTTGCCGCCGGCAAAGGCCATAGCAAGCCCGCCGGCGTCCTCGATGAGCCGCACATTGGGAAACTTCGCCGCATCCTTGCGGATCGCGGCCAGCAATTCGGGCGGCACCAGATGGGCGTGGCAATCGACGATCATTCAGTTTCCTTTTTTGGTGCGCGCTTGCGCGATCAGGTCGCCGAGCGTCGAGACCTTGATCGGCAGCGTATTGATGGAAATGCCGAGTGGCCGGATCGCGTCGTTGATGGCATTGGCGATCGCCGCCGGCGCGCCGAGATAGCCGCTCTCGCCGGAGCCTTTCTGGCCAAGCACAGTATGCGGCGACGGCGTCTCGTGATCGACGATATCGACCGCCGGCACCTCGTGCGAGGACGGCAGCAGATAATCCATGAAGGACTGCGCGATCAGTTGGCCTTCGTCGTTATAGGCGAACTCCTCGTACAGCGCGGCGCCGATGCCATGCGCGATGCCGCCCATGGTCATGCCACGCACGATCTTCGGGTTGATCTGCGTGCCGCAGTCGTGACCCAGGCGATAGCGCACGATCTCCGGGCGGCCGAGATCGGGATCGATCGCGAGCAGCAGCAGATGGAATTCAAACGAGAAGCAGGGATACATCTGCACGCGGCCGTCCGCGGTCGGCAGCGTGCCGCCGTTCGGTACCTGATAGACGTGCTCTACCGCGAGCCCCGGCTCCATACCGGCGAGCATGCGGTGATAATTACGGAACGCGATCTGCACCAAGTCGGCCCAGCTTCGCTTGTTTTGCGGCGCGTTGCGGTCATACACGTTGCCCTGCTCATAGACCGCGCGTTCGAGCGGAATGCCGAGATCGTGCGCGCCGATCGCAGTGAGCTTTGTTTTCAGCTTCTGCGCCGCGTGGAACGCAGCGCCCCCCAGCATGATCGCCATGCGGCTGCCGACCGGCGTGCCGCTTGGCAATGAGTTGAGCGAATCCGGTCGCGTCACCCGCACGAGGTCCGGATCGACCTGCAACACCTCGCCGACCACGGTGCCGAGCAGCGTCTCGTGGCCCTGGCCGGCGGAGGTCGTGTGCATGGTGGCGGTGATGGCGCCGAGGCCGTCCACGTTGATGCGGCAGGAATCCATGAAGGTGGAGGTGGTGATGGCCGGGTTGAGCAGCGCCTCGAAGGTGGCGTTGCCGCCGGACGGCTCCAGGCACGCGGCGAGCCCGATGCCGGCGAGCTTGCCTTGAGCGCGCAAGCCATCGCGCTCGGCCTTGAGCTCGGCGTAGCCGGTGCCGGCCAGCACCTTCTCGATGACGGCTTCATAGTTGCCGCTATCGTAAGTGGTGCCGCTCGGGATCAGATAAGGAAACTCGTTGTGGCGGATCAGATTGCGCCGGCGTACTTCGAGCGGGTCGAGGCCCAACACATTGGCGACCTCGTCCATGACGCGCTCGATCGCGAGATTAGTCGGCCCCTGGCCGAAGCCGCGCACGGCGTCCTGCGTGGTCTTGTTGGTGACCACGGCAATGGCGCGGTATTGCACGCTTGCGATCTTGTAGGGGCCGACGATGGCGCCGACCGGCTTGCCGAGCTGGAACGGCGAGCGGCCGGCATAGGCGCCGACATTCTCCAGCGCGCGCATCTTCATCGAGCGCACAACGCCGGTATCATTGAACGCGACTTCCACGTCGAACAGCCGCTCCGGCCCGTGCGCGTCGCCGCCGCGCATGTTTTCCAGCCGGTCCTCGATCAGCCGGATGGGAAAACCGAGCCGGCGGGTGAGGTAGCCGCAAAGCACGGTATGCTTGATGCCGCGCTTGACGCCGTAGCTGCCGCCGACGTCGATATCGTGATGCACGCGCACCGAAGTCGCCGGGATCTTCAGCGCGACGCCGATCTGGTCGGCATAACGCGGCATCTGGATCGAGGCATAGACATCGAGCAACTCGCGCCAGGGGTCCCAGCTCGCCACCACGCCGAAGGTCTCGATCGGCACCGTCGATGAGCGGCCCCATTTGACTCGCAGCGACAATTTGCGCGGGGCAGCGGCAAAATCCTTCTCAACCTCGCCCCACACGAAAGTCTTGTCGAGCAGCACGTTGGAGCCATGCGCCTCGTGCACCAGCGGGCTGCCTTTTTCCAGCGCCTGCTCGGCGTCGAGCACGAAGGGCAGCGCCTCGTAGTCGATTTCAAGCGCCTCGGCCGCGTCTTCAGCCAGCGCACGGGTGTCGGCCACCACCGCGGCGACCCATTCGCCCGAGTAGCGCGCGGTGCCCAAGGCCAATGGCCGCCGCGGCACGTTTGGGGTATCGAGCCCGGTCATCAGCGGCAGCGTCGCCTGGGCGAGCTCTTCGCCGTCCAGGACATAATGCACGCCCGGCGTTTTTAGCGCCGCGCTTTTGTCGATGCTCTTGATGTGCGCCGCGGCGTGCGGGCAGGTGAGCACCGCCACATGCTTCATGTTCGGCAGATCGACGTCGGCGACGAACTGGCCCTTGCCGGCCACGAAGCGGCGGTCCTCGCGCACGCGGCGGTCGGTGGCGACGTAGCGGTGGTGGCCGGCGTTCATTTGGTCAGGCTCCGCGGCCGGTTGACGCCGCGCATGCGCTCGGCGGCGAGCGCGATCGCCTCGACGATCTGCGCATAGCCAGTGCAGCGGCAGATATTGCCGGAAATCGCTTCGACGATCTGTTCGCGCGTCGGTTCCGGCGTGTCGGCGAGCAGCGCATGCGCGACCAGGACCATGGCCGGCGTGCAGAAGCCGCATTGCATGCCGTGCGTTTCGCAAAAGGCATCCTGGATCGGCGACAGCTCGCCGGGGCCGGGCGTGACGCCCTCGATGGTGGTGATGGCGGAGCCCGCCGCCTGCGCAGCGAACATCAGGCACGAGCGCACCGCCACGCCGTCGAACAGCACGGTGCAGGCGCCGCACACGCCGTGCTCGCAGCCGGCATGGGCTCCTTTAAGATCGAGCAGGTCGCGCAGGCAATCGAGCAGCGTGGTGCGCGGCTCGACCTCGAGCTCGTGCAGCGTGCCGTTGACATTGAGCTCAATGCGCATGCGCGGTCCTTTGGGATTTTCCCTTTTGCGCATCGGAGAGCGCATCGGCGACGGCGCGCGCGGCCAGCACGGCTGCGACGCGGCGGCGATAGGCCGCCGTGGCGTGCAGGTCGTCGAGTGGCTCGATATTGGCGAGCGCTTCCTCGACCGCCGCGCGCACCGCATCCGGGTCGAGGGCGCCGCCGGTCAATTGCCGCTCGGCGCTGTCCAGACGAATGGGATGGTCGGTCGCCGCGCCGACCCCGATGGCGATCCGTTTGCATTTGTTGTCGGCGTCAAGCTCGATCTGGGCCGCCGCCGACACGAAGGCAAAATCGCTGCTGCGCGCATTTACCTCATGAAAGCCGGTGCCGATCTTGCCCTGCCAAACCGGAAACCGCACCGCGGTCAGGCAAGCGCCCTCCGGCAGGGTGGTCACCATCGCTCCGACGTGGAAGGCGCGCGCCGGGATATCGGCGGTCTTGCCGGCGGCGCGATAGCTCAAGGTGGCGTCGAGCGTAAGCGCGACCAGCGATATTTCCGCCGCCGGATCGGCATTAGCGAGCGAGCCGCCGATGGTGCCGCGCGCGCGGGTGGCGGCATGGCCGATGTTGGGGATCGCGCGCGCCAGCAAGGGCACCCGCGACGCCACCAGCGCGTCGCGTTCGATCACGCATTGCCGCGTGGTGGCGCCGATGGCGACGCCGTCGCCGTCGTTACGGATATAGGCCAAAGCGGCGATACGGTTGATGTCGACCAGCCGGGTGGGGCGCGCCAGCCGCATGGCCATCATCGGTACCAGGGTCTGCCCGCCGGCGATCACGCGCGCGCTGTCGTCGGCCGCGAGCCAAGCGCAGGCTTCGTCGACGTCGGTCGCGCGGGAATACTCGAACGGTGCTGCTTTCATGAAACGCTACGTAAACCCGGTTGCGCGGTCGATTTGTGCCGCCCCGCCGGCACGGCCGTGCCAAGAAGCGCCGGCGCCGCGGGGCGATATTGTCGATCCGTCACCGATATGGTTAAAGTCCCTATCGCATTATCGCAACCGCAAAAACATCGATTCCTTGAACGGCGACGGCTAAAGATCATGAGCCGAGGTAACGGGAGACAGGTCAGGTGAGTGCGCGATCCAAACGGAAACCTGCGACCGGCAAACAGACGCGGGCCCGCGTTGCCGAAATCCGCAATTTCGGCGTGGAGGACGCCGAGCCGGTACGCAGCGGCGTGCAATCGATCGGGCGCGGCTTCGCGATCATCGAAGAGATCGCGCGCAACCGCGACGGCATCGGGCTTGCCGAATTGAGCAAGCGCGTCGGCCTGCACAATTCCACGACCTTCCATCTGGTGAAAACGCTGGTGTCGCTCGGCTATGTGCGGCAGTTGAAAGATTCGAAGCGCTACCGTATCGGCCGCCCGCTGTTCGCGCTGGCCGCGAGCGCGCTCGACGAGATCGAAATGACGAGTCTGGCGACGCCCGTACTCGACGACCTCGCGCGTACGACCGGCGAAAGCGCGCATTTCTCGGTGCCGATGGGCGACGCCGTGGTGGTGCTGGCGCGCACCGGAGGGCCGGGCGCGTTCCAGCTGAACGACCGCGTCGGCGTGGTGCGGCCGGCGCATTGCACGGCGCTCGGCAAGATCATGCTCGCCGCCTTGGCCAGCGAGCAGTTTGAGCGCTACCTGCAACGCGCCGAGCTTAAAGCGCATACGCCGAAGTCGATTACCTCGGCCGAAAATCTCGCGCGCGAGATCGCCGAGGTGCGGCGCGCAGGGCTTGCCATCGACGACGGCGAGTTCGATTCCGAATTGCGTTGCGCGGCGTTGCCGGTGCGCGATTTTTCCGGCCGGGTGATCGGCGCCATCGGAATATCCGGGCCGGTCTGGCGGTTGTCGATCGAGGCCTTGCACAAGCGCGCGCGGCTGGTGCGCGCCGCCGCCGACCGCCTGTCGGGCGAATTCGGTTATCCCGGAGAGCCGGAGCCGCGGGTCAAGGCTGCAGTTTAGAATAAAGATGAGGTGAGCCATGCCACGGCACGCGAATTATGTCCCGAAAGGCGTAATCCCGGCGGTGCTGCTGCCGTTCGAGAACGATCTTTCGATCGACGAGGCAAGCTTCCGCAAGCATTTGCGCGACGTGGCCGCGGTCGAAGGCCTATCCGCCATCACCATCAACGCGCATTCGACCGAGGTCGCCTCCTGCACGTTCGAGGAGCAGCGGCACGTGCTCGACATCGCGCAGGACGAGATCGGCGCCCACCTGCCGCTGATCAACGGCATCTGGGCCGACGGTAGTCTTGAAGCGGCAAGGCTCTCGCGCATGGCGGAACAGGGCGGCGCCTCGGCGCTCTTGGTGTTTCCACCGGCGCCGTTCACGCTTGGGCAGTCGTCGGCGATGGCGCTGGCGCATTTCAAGCGCATTGCGGATGTCACCGATCTGCCGTTGATCGTGTTTCAGTATCCATTGGCGACCGGGCAGGGCTATCCGAAGGACACGCTGCTCAAGTTGTGCGACGAAGTGCCGACCATCCGCGCCATCAAGGACTGGATCGGCAACGTGCCGCATCACGAATGGCACATCCGCATATTGCAAAGCCTGCCGCGGCCGGTGAACGTGCTCACCACCCATAGCTCGTGGTTGTTGTCGTCGCTGGTGCTTGGCCCCAACGGCTTGCTCTCGGGCTCGGGCAGCGTGATCGCCAATCTGCAGGCGCAGATGTTCCGCGCCGTGCAGGCAAACGACATGGCGCAAGCCAAACGGCTCAACGACCGCATCGAATCGACCGCGCGCGTGTTCTACGCCGATCCGTTCGTTGATATGCATAATCGCATGAAGGAAGCGCTGGTGCTGCTGGGCAAATTGCCGCGTGCGGTAGTGCGCCCGCCGCTGGTCAAACTCGAGCGCGCCGAGATTGTGCGCATTCGCCAGGCGCTGATCGAAGCCGGCCTGCTCGACAAGAACGCAGCGCGCGACGCTGCCTAAGGCCGCGCCGCCGAAATCGTCGCGGTTACTTCGGCTTCAAACCGTCGCGGAAGGCGATCGCTTCGAGTTCGACCCGGACCGCGTCCATGACGGGAACCACGGGCCGTGCCTCGAATACAAACGCAGGCAGCATCGAGCAGAATTTGTGAACCGCCAGCGGGTCGTCGCAGTCCAACAACATATATCCGCCCCAATCGCCCACGCGGATAACGAACATCTCGATCTTGAAATTCTCAGGCGCTTTCCATTGCGTGAAAACTTCCAGGATCCGCTTCTGGGCATTTTCATACTCCATCGGCGATCCTTGCGGACGTTCATTCCAGGTAATCATGTATTTCATCGGCATCCCCCAATTTGTGCTAAAATTTCCCGGAACTATTTATTCTTGAAAAACAATCTTGCGCGGTTGGACATCGTTGACAAGTCGGTTCTTGGCACTTTGCCAATCTCGCCAAACGCGTACACGGTGTCAGACGTGAACACATAAACCGGCAGCCAAATGCCAGCCAAATGGCAGCATGGCTGCGTTAAACCGCGGCCAAACGTGCTCTTCAGTTACCTGATGCTCTTTTTCTTTTTTCGTTTGGCTTTTTGTTGGGGAGGCAGTGGTTGAGGATTCAGCATTCGGCTGGAACCCGGCCGGCCTTTCTTATTCTTGCCGCTGACGATGATGATGGACCGTCCTCCGGAAGCCTTCTTCGCTTTACGCTTTGCCATTTTGATCCTCGCCGTTGTCTTTTAAGTGTTGCCGAGCGCCGTCTATTTTAATCGTACCACCTCTTCTCCGGACAGGCGGATCTCCCGACCCAACCGAAGGCTGCGAGTAGGCCTCATCACATGATCGCAAATTCGGTATTCTTGCGGTCGGTCACCAGCATGCTGCCCGGATAATGCGTGATGCAGAATTCCGGCTTCACCGTTGCGATCACCGACTGCGGCGTTACCCCGCAGGCCCAGAACACCGGTAACTCGTCATCGCGTACCGGCACGGCGTCGCCGTAGTCCGGCTTCATGATGTCCTTGATGCCGATCAGTTCCGGCTTGCCGATATGCACCGGCGCGCCATGCACGGCGGGAAAGCGCGTGGTGATCTGAATGGCGCGGATTGCGTTCGCCGGCGCCATCGGCCGCATCGAGACCACCATCGGCCCGTGGAACGGGCCGGCCTCGGCGGTCGCGATCGAGGTGCGGTACATCGGAACATTGCAGCCGCACGTAATGTGGCGCAGTTCGATACCGTCCGCCGTCAGCGCTTCCTCGAACGAAAACGAGCAGCCGATCACAAAGCTCACCAGATCGTCGCGCCAGAATTCGCGCACGTCTTGCGGCTCGGCGACGAGTTCTCCATGCCGCCATACGCGATAGCGCGGCAGATCGGTGCGGATGTCGAGATCCTCGGCCAGCGCCGGCACGCGCCAATCGCCGGGCGCGGACATTCCGATTAGCGGGCACGGATTCGGGTTGAGCTGGCAGAAGCGCAGGAAGTCGGCGGCCAGAGCCTGCGGCAGAATGGCGAGATTGCCCTGCACAAATCCCGGCGCCAGGCTCGCGGTCGGTCCGCGATGCTTGTCGGCGCGGATCGCCAGCCGCGCCGAAAGCCCGCTGCAGGGCGGCGGCGTATCGTCGCGACGCAGGGGGGTGACGGCCATCAGACTTTAGTCCGGTTCAAGAGGGACAAATGATCCGCGCCGCAAAGTCTAGCATTGGCCGCGGCGCGGTTCGAGGGCGGCTGCACAATCGGAAGGCACGATCCGACCATGTGAAGGCGCGTGCATCGATATCGAAATAGCGGTTGAAACTTGGCGTAGGATCGCGTTTGCTTACGGGACTTATAGCCAAGAGCCCGTCAAGGGCCGGCAGGGGAGGATATGGCAATGCTGCCTCGTACCGGCACGGTTGGGCGTGCGGTGACAGGGCTCGCTATCATGTCTGTCGCCAGGCGTAACGCCGGCGCGGGCAGAGCGGGCGGCCGCGTCTTCCATTCAAACCATCGCTTCTTGACGTCGCTTCGGCCCTCACGCGGCCGCGCGGGCGTTTGTTTTTCAATTCGATCAAACGAACTCTAGAGGGAGGAATTCGAGATGACTGAAAAGTGGAAAGACGAGGCCTGGGCGCAAGACATCTGGTACCGCGGCAAGGTCACCCGCCGCACGCTCGTCGGCTGGGGTGGTGGCGCGATTGGCGCAATGATGCTGGTGCCGGTGCCGTGGCGCGCGGCATTTGGCGCAGCGGCACCGTATAAGATCGGATCGTTGCAACCGCTGTCCGGCGCGGCGGCGCTCGGCGGCAAGACCGCGGTGGTTGGACTGATGATGGCGATCGACCGCGTCAATGCGTCGGGCGGCGTCAACGGCCGGCCACTCGAAGCGATCGTTGCGGACGACGAGTCAAAACCCGACGTCGGACGCCGCAAGACTCAGAAACTGTTGGTCGAAGACAATGTCGACGTGCATGTCGGCGGCTTCCTCTCCAATATCTGCCTCGCCTGCATGCCGGTGTTCGAGGAAAACAAGGTCGTCAATATGATCAGCGTGTGTCTCGACACCACGCTGACCACGACCAAGTGCAACCGCTACAGCTTCCGGACTTACGAATTTGCGCCGGCCCAGGCGGTGGCGATTGCGCCGTACCTCGTCAACAAGATGGGCAAGAAGTGGCACATCGCCTATGCCGACTATTCGTGGGGTCAGTCTACGCGCGATGCTTACTCCCAGGAAATCAGGAAGCAGGGCGGCGAAGTCGTCGAGACGACCGGTATTCCCCTGGGAACGGCCGACATGACGCCGTTCCTCTCCAAGATCACCGGACAATTCGATGGCCTGTTTGGCATCTTCTTCGGCAAGGACGGCATCACCATCGGCAACCAAGCCTACGATCTTGGCCTCACTAAGAAGTACAAGTGGGCCGGTGACGGCGCTATTGCCGAATCCACCAATCTTCCCGCGCTCGGCAGCAAGATCGAGGGCTTCGTCGGTATCAACCGGTACCTTCCGATCCTCGAGGGTACGCTCGACACGCCGCCGTTGCGCAAGTTTTTCAACGAAGCCAAAGCGCGGTTGGCCAAGGTCGATCCGTCCGGCCCGCTGCCTGATCGCTACGTGCAATCGAATTACGAGTCGATCAATGCGCTCAAGCTCGGCATGGAGAAGTCAAAGTTCCAGGGTCGGGCGGACACCATGAAGCTGATCGATGCGCTGGAAGGTCTGGTGATGCCGGCAGGCGACGACTTCCCGCAAGGCGGTGGCGTCATCCGCAAGGAAGATCATCAGGCGTTCATCCGCCAGTTCATCTTCGACATCAAAGGCGGCAAGCACCATCTGCTCGAGACGGTCGCCGGAGAAAAGACCGTCGTCCCGCCGGCCTGCCACTTCGCTTCGACTTAAGTGCAGGAGCAACGCGCACCCGACCTAGGCACCCCGGTGAGCGACCGGGGAGCCAGGTCGGCTCCTCTCCTGAAGACCGAACTGCTCACCGTGCGTTTCGGCGGACTGGCGGCGCTGTCCCAGATCAATTTCGAGGTTCGGCGCGACGAGGTTCGCGCCATCATCGGGCCGAACGGCGCGGGCAAGAGCACCTTTTTCAACTGCCTGACCGGCGTGCTGCGGCCGACCAGCGGCCGTATTCTATTCGACGGCGACGACATCACCGGCTTGCCGTCCAACATGATCTCGCAGAAGGGCATCGCGCGCTCCTACCAGATCACCAACATCCTGCCGAACGCCACCGCGCTGGAAAACGTGCGCATCGCCGCGCAATCGCGCCGGCATGCTTGGAACATGGTTTCGCACCACGGCGCCTTTCCCGACATTAATGAAAAGGCGGAAAAGGCGCTTGCCTCCGTCGGCCTGCTCGGCAAGGCGGACGAACTCGCCTCCAACTTATCGCACGGCGAGCAGCGCAACCTCGAGATCGGCATTGCGCTCGCCACCGAGCCGACCTTGCTGTGTCTCGATGAGCCGACCGCGGGCATGAGTGCGGCCGAAACCCAAGACACCATGGAGCTGGTGCGGCGTATCGCCGACAAGCTGAGCATTCTTATCGTCGAGCACGACATGGAAGTGGTGATGGAGCTCGCCGACCGCATCACCGTGCTGCACTACGGCACAATTCTCGCCGACGGCACGCCGGAGGAAATCCAGCATAACCCCAAAGTGTTGGAGGTCTATCTCAAGACATGAGCGCCTTGGCCGCCATCAACACGCAGCCGCTCGTCCAGGTCGCGGATGTGCATACCTATTACGGCAAGAGCCATATCCTGCACGGCGTCTCGCTTGAGGTCGGGCCCGGCGAGGTGGTCGGCCTCCTCGGCCGCAACGGCGTCGGCAAGAGCACGACACTGAAGACCATCATGGGCCTGGTGCAGCCGAGCGACGGCAAGGTGGTGTTTTGCGGCAACGCCATCACCGGAATGCCGGCGCATAAGCTCGCCCGCCTCGGTATCGGCTACGTGCCGGAGGACCGCCGCATCTTCCGCCTGCTCACCGTGATGGAAAACCTGCGGACCGGCCTCGACCGCCACGGCGTGACGGAAGAGAAGAAGCGGGCGCTGCTCGACAAGATCTTCACGTTCTTTCCGGTGCTGGGCGAGCGCCGCAATCAGGCCGGCGGCACGCTGTCGGGCGGCGAGCAGCAGATGCTGGCGATCTCGCGCGCCATGATGCTGGAGCCCAAGATCATCCTGCTCGACGAGCCGACCGAGGGGCTCATGCCCAGGATGGTGTCGCAGATCCGGCAGATCATCGAGGTGCTGCACAACGAGGGCGTGGCGATCCTGCTGGTTGAGCAGAACGTGCCGCTGACGCTGGCAGCCAGCCAGCGTGTCTACATCATGGAGAAAGGCAGCGTGCGCCATCATTGCGCCGCGTCCGACATCAACGTGAACGACGCCGTCATCAAGCAGTATCTAGGAGTTTAGACAATGGACGCCGTAGTCCATTTTTTTCAAACTTTTCCCTACGATCTGCTGGTGATCCAGACGATGAACGGCATCGTCACGGGCATGATCCTGGCGCTGGTCGCCTCGGGCCTGACGCTGATTTTCGGCATCATGGACGTGGTCAATTTCGCGCACGGCGAATTGTTCATGCTGGGCGCCTATATCGGCGTGTTGGTGCTGACGGCGACGGGCAGTTTCTGGCTCGCGCTGGTATTGGCCAGCCTCGTGGTGGCGATCCTCGGCGCCGCCATACAGATCGTGACGCTGCGGCCGCTGATCGGTCGCGATCCGCTGACCACGATCCTCGCCACGTTCGGCCTTTCGCTGATCTTGCAGAACTACGTGCTCTGGCAGTTCGGCCCGGTGGCGCGCAAGATCAGCGAGCCGATCACCGCCCATTTCAATCTGTTCTATCTCGAATATCCCTGGTACCGGCTGCTGATCGCGCTGCTCTCCGCGTTCATCATCGGCGGCTTCTATCTGTTTCTCAAATTCGGCAAATACGGAGTCTGGATCAGGGCGACCACGCAGGACCGCGTGATGGCGCAAGCCATGGGCATCCCGGTGCCCTGGGTCTACACCGGGGTGTTCGCCATCGGCGCCGCGATGGCGGCGGCGAGCGGGGTGTTGTTCGCGCCGCTGGCCGGCGTCAGCCACACCATGGGGCTCGATTGGGTGCTCAAAGCCTTCATCGTCGTGGTGGTCGGCGGCATGGGCAATCTCGGCGGCTCGATCGCGGCCGCCATCTTCATCAGCCTGTTGGAAGCCTATGCCGCGATCTGGGTGGACCCGTCGCAGGCGGTGATCGTCTCGTTCGTCGTGCTGATCCTCACGCTTTTGTTCCGGCCGACCGGCCTGTTTGTCCCGACGCCAAAATGACAATGACATCCGCACCCCTCGATAAGACGATGCCGCTCAAAAGACCAAAATTGAGCCACACCACCGTTTACTGGATCGGCTTCTGCGTCGTCATGGCGGTGCTGATCGCCGCGCCGCTGGTGCTCCCGGAATTCTGGCGCCGCTTCCTGACCGAGATTCTGATCTGGGGCCTGCTGGCGATGTCGTCCGATCTCTTGATCGGCTACACCGGCATGATCTCGTTCGGCCATTCGGCTTTCTTCGGGCTCGGCATGTATGGTGCGGCGGCCGCGATGTTGCTGGTGAGCCCGCCCAATCTATGGCTGGCGATCGGCTTCGGGCTTGCCGGCGCTGCCGCCGCGGCGTTGTTCGTCGCCTATTTCTCGACGCGGCTGCGCGACATTTATTTCGCTATTACCACGCTGATCTTCAGCCAGATTTTCTATGTCATCATCTTCACCTGGACCAAAGTCACCGGCGGCGAGAACGGTCTCATCTTCACGCGCCCGCATTTCACCATCCCCTTCCTCTACGACGTGCGCTTTACCTCGACGATCATGCACTGGTTCGTGCTGGCGGTGGTGACGGCATCTTATCTGATCCTGCGCCGCGTCACCCAATCGCCGTTCGGCATGGTGCTGCAATCGATCCGCGAAAACGAGGGCCGCACCCGCGCCATCGGCTATCCGGTCGAGCGCTATAAGATCGTGTCGGTGATGCTGTCGGGATTGTTTGCAGGGCTCGCCGGTGTGCTCTACGCCATCCAGAACGAATTCGCCGCGCCCGATTTCGTCTATTTCATCACCTCGGGCGATACCGTGATTTTCAACGTCATGGGCGGTATCGGTACCCTGGTCGGCCCGATCGTCGGCGCCGGCTTCTTCCAGCTGCTGCGCGAACTGATGTCGCGCATCTTCGGCGACCAGTTCCCCTATTTGATTCCGCTCGGCGTCATTTTCATCGCCATGATCATCTTCCTACCGCAGGGTCTGCTCGGCTTCGCCAAGCGGTGGTTGAACCGCTAACCGGCGCATCGCCTCAAAAACGCGTTGCCAAGCGGGCAGACCAAGCGCGCGAAACTTTTCCACTGTGTGATCTGCTTCACACCGGCCTTCACGCCGGGCGGCCTAGCGTCGCTTCATGCTGCTCAGATCTGGATTCAACCACTACTGCGAAGTCGTCGGCCGGGCCTCGGCGATGATCATGCTCGCCGGCATGGGATCGATTGTCCTAGCGGCAACGGCGCTCGACGTTCTGCGCTAGCCAAACCGAGTTGCGAAAGCAATCGGAGGAGTGCGCCATGGAAAAACTTATCCTGCTTGCCGCCCTCATCAGCGCGATTCTGGCAATGGCCCAATTCCCGGACGGGCTAACCGTACGCCCGCTGGCAAAAGCGAAACATAGGCGTGGGGGCCGCAGTTTCGGTTGAGACTGTCGACTTTAATCGCAGCGCACGCTCATCCCGCCGTCGACCACAATCTCCGTGCCGGTGACGAAGCGCGCCTCGTCGGAGGCGAGGAACAGCGCGGCATTGGCGGTGTCGCGGCCGTCGCCCATGAAACCGGCCGGAATGCGATCCAACCGCTGCTTAAGCAGCGCTTCGACATCGCCGCCGGCGCGTTGCTTGGCCAGCCGCGCTTCCACCATCGGCGTGTGCAATTGCCCCGGCACCACGCTGTTCACGCGGATGCCCTTGGGCGCGTATTGCACGGCGATCGCACGCGAAAGCTGGATCACGCCCGCCTTAGAGGCGGCGTAACCGACCTGGAAGGCGCCGGTAAAGCGGATGCCGGAAGTCGATCCCAGATTGACGATCGCGCCGCTCTTTTGTTTCTCCATCACCGGCAGCACGTGTTTGCAGGTGAGGAACACGCTTTTCAAATTGGAATCCATCTGCGAATCCCAGACTTCTTCCGCCATCTCCACCGGGCCGCCGTGCGCCGAGCCGCCGACATTGTTGACGAGAATGTCGATGCGCCCGAAATGCGTCATGCAAGCCGCTACCATGGCGGCGACCGAGGCGTTGTCGGTGACGTCGCAATGCTGCACCACGATCTCGCCGCCGACCGCCTTCACCTTGTCGACGGTCTCGGCGACGCTCTCGAGATTGCGTTCGACCGCGAAGATCTTGGCGCCTTCTTCGGCAAAGCGCACGCACGTGGCGCGCCCGTTGCCCCAGCCGGGACCGACGCAGCCGGCGCCGGTGACGATGGCGATGCGTCCTTGCAAACGTCCGCTCATGATCAAGCCTCCTTGGCCGGGCCGAGCTTGCCGAAGCGGTAGAAGCGCTGCGGATTGTCGACCAGCAGCGCCTGCAGCTCAACCGGCTTGGGCGCGATCTGCGCCAGCAGGTCGACCAGCACGCCGTCGTCGGGTATGTGATTTTGATTGGGATGCGGAAAATCGGTGCCCCAGACGCAGCGGTCGCCGAATTCCTCGACCAGCTTGCGCGCGAACGGCACCGCGTCGGCGTAGGGGGGGCCTTGCCGCGTCGCGCGGTCGGCGCCGCTCACCTTCATCCAGACCTTGCGGTCCTGCATCAGCGACAGCAGGTTGCGGAATGGCTCCTGCTCGAGGCCGCGCGAGGCGTCGATGCGGCCCATGTGGTCGATCACCACCGGCACCGGCGAGCGCTTGAGCGCCGGCGCCAGTTCGCCGATCCGCTCGGCCGCCATATGGATCTGCAAATGCCAGCCGATATCGGCCAGCCGCTTGGCGAAGGTGATCACGTCGTCGATCGGCGCGCCCTTGCCGAGATGGTCCATGTAATGGAAGCGCACGCCGCGGAACCCTTCGGCGTCGCGCCGCTTGAGTTCGGCATCGGAGACATCGACGGGCATCAGCGCCACGCCGAGGTAGGCGCCGCCTTTGGCGGCCAGCGCGTCGGCGGTGGCGGCGAGGTCGAAGCCGTGCGCGGCGCTATGCACGATCACGCAGCGCTCGATGCCAAGAAAGGCGTGGCGCGCGAACAGCGTCTCCTTCGGCGCGTCGGACGGGACGTAGCTGCCGCCAAAGGGAAAGCGCGCACGCGGCCCGAACACGTGCACGTGGGCGTCGCAGGCGCCCGGCGGCAGCTTGAGTTTCGGCATGCTCGGCGTCTCCGTCCAGGACGGCGGGACGGCGGGGGTGTCTGCGGTCTGTGTCATGGATGATCCTTCACGAAGCGGGCGCGCGGGTGCGATCGAAAGCCGGCTCATGCCCGCTGAATTGCTTAAGCCATTCGACCAGGCCGGGGTAGACCGGGCGCCAATCGACCTGCTTGCGCCAGTCGAGATAGCCGAGCGCGCAGGACAATCCAATGGACACGATGTCGGTTTTGCGCGGGTCGGGCAGCGCGGATTGAAAGGCGGCGAGCCCGCGGTCGATCTTGCCGCGCTGATGCGCGAGCCAGCGCTCGGACGGCGGCTCCCCGGGCCGGAAGCGGCTGTCGTAAATGATCAAAATCGAGGCGTCCAAGATGCCGTCGGCGAGCCGCGCCAAAGTGAGCGCCTTGAAGCGCGCCAGGCCGCGGAGCGGGATCAGTTCGCCGGTGCCTTTGAACTCCTGCAAATAGTCGATGATCACGCCGCTGTCGTAGATCGACGTGCCATCGCTCAGGACCAAGCAGGGCATTTTGCCGAGCGGGTTTTGCTGCCGCAGCGTGTCTTTCTCGTCGAGCGGATTGGCGGGCACCAGCGTGATGCGGTCGCCTAAACCCAGCAGCTCGATCGCCATGCGTACCTTGCGGCCGAACGGCGACGTCAGCGTCGAGCGCAGCACGAATTTCTCGGGACCGGCCGGCAAGGCAATTCTTCCTACAATTATGCAGTCTTCTTTATTGTCGGGGACGGAGTGTGCGCATATGCGCTAAAAAGGCAAATATGCCGCGATGGCCGGGAGACGCGCTGAAATGAACGCAATGGACGGTAAGGGCGCCTTGCGCCTACTGGTGCTGGAAGGCGACGGCATCGGGCCGGAGATCACCGCGGCGACGCTCGCCGTGCTGCGCGCCGCCGACGCCAAGTTCGCGCTCGACCTGCACTTCGAGACGGCGGCGGTCGGCTGGGCGGCACACAAGGCCGCCGGCACCACATTCCCCGATTCCGTCGAGCAATTGGCCAAGGCCGCCAATGGCGTGCTGCTCGGGCCGGTGTCGCACAACGACTATCCGCCGCGCGCCCAAGGCGGCCTCAATCCGTCCGGCGAAATGCGCAAGCGGCTCGCGCTCTACGCCAATATTAGGCCGGCGCGCTCGCGCGAAGGTTTTCCGCCGCGCTGCGGCAAGGCGGTCGATCTGGTCATCGTGCGCGAGAACACCGAAGGTTTTTACGCCGACCGCAACATGTTTCAGGGCTCTGGCGAGTTCATGCCGACGCCGGATTTGGCGATCGCCATGCGCAAGATCACGCGCGAAGGCTCGACCCGCATCGCAGAGGCCGCCTTCAAGCTCGCCATGCAGCGCCGCAAGAAAGTGACCGCAGTGCACAAGGCCAATGTATTGCGCGTGTCCGACGGGCTTTTTCTCGAATGCGTGCGCGCGGTCGCCGCGCGTTATCCGCAAGTACAATACGAGGAGCGCATCATCGACGCCATGGCGGCGCTCTTGATCCGCGACGCCAGTCCGTTCGACGTCGTCGTCACCACCAATATGTACGGTGACATTCTCTCCGACGAGGCGAGCGAGATCGCCGGCAGCCTGGGGCTCGCCGCCTCGCTCAACGCCGGCGCCGAGCATGCGGTGGCGCAGGCGCAGCACGGCTCGGCGCCCGACATCGCGGGGAAAAATATCGCCAATCCGTCCTCGCTGATCGGCTCGGCCGCGATGCTGCTGGCCTGGCTGGGCGAGCGGCGAGAGGAGAAGAAACTCAGCGACGCGGCGCAGGCGATCGAGGCCGCGCTCGACCGCGTCATCGCCAAAAAAGAATGGCGCACGCCCGACATGGGCGGCCCGCTCGGTACCGACGCTTTCGGACAGCGCGTCGCGCAGGCGGTTGCGGCGGCGGCATAGTCGGTTGTCGGCTCTAGGACTATAATCACAATGTCGTGAGAACTTATCCCCGCTCGTTGGGGCTGATTTATTATGGACGCGTCCTGCTCAATTGAGGGCGTCGTCTAGAGGCGTCTTGATGATGGAGCAGGACGCGGCGCCCGCGGGCAGGAGACGAACGCTCCTCCTGCTCCCGGGCGGCGCCGGGGCTCCGCCCGCGGGCACTATGACCCGCCGCGAGGAGCTCGCTGACGGCCGGGCCGCTCGGCCCGCTGGAGGCTCGGATGCGCGACAACCCGCTGAGGGGAACTGGCGCGGAAGTGCCGAAGGTGGGACGAGGCAGGTCGCCGGAAGCGCGGCCCGGCGCCGCAAAGACGCCGCGATGGCGCGCCGAGAGGCGCCACACCTTCGCAAGAAGATGTGACTTAAACTGCATGACGCGCCCATCGGCGCGCCATCCCCTCGCATTTCGAGGGGAAAGGGGAATACGGGCGTACCCCGCGCCCGCCAAAGAATAGGGGCGATGATGTATGCGCGGATGACGAGAAGGAGAACAAAAATGGAGATCGACCTGCCGGAGGTCGTGGCCGAAGTGCGCGAAGCGTTCGACACCTACGAGAGAGCGCTGGTCGGCAACGACGTCGCCGCGCTCAACGCGTTTTTCCGCGACGATGCGCGCACCATCCGCTATGGCGCCGGCGAAATCCTCTACGGCTATGACGAGCTCAAGGCATTCCGCGCCGCGCGCTCGCCGGTGGCGCTCGGGCGCACGATCTCGCGTACCGTCATAACGACTTACGGGCGCGAATTCGCCGTGGCCTCGACGCTGTACGAACGCCCCTCGGCTCCCGGCAAAACCGGCCGGCAGATGCAGACCTGGGTGAAATTCCCGGAAGGCTGGCGCGTGGTGGCCGCCCACGTCAGCCTGATCGATAAGCCTACTTAAAGTGCCGCGACCGCAGACACCTCGATCAGAAACTGTTCCTGCACCAGGCGGTCGATCATCAGCAGGGTGTTGGGCGGATAGGCGCCGTTGGCGAACATTTTCGGAAACTCGCGCAGCCGCCATGCCATAAATTTCGAAATGTCCTGCGAGTGCACCATGTAAGTGGTGAACTCTACAATATTGCCCCAGCCGGCACCGACCGATTTCAGCGCTGCCTCGATATTGGCGAAGGTTTGCGCGCATTGCGCCTCGAAGCCGCCGTCGCCGGCGAGCTTGCCGTCTTTGAGGACGCCGACCTGGCCCGCGATGAAGACGAATTCCGACGCCTTCACGCGGGTGAGGTGGGAGTATTGCCCGAGCGGCTTGCCGAGCGCGTCGGGGTTGAGAATCTTGATGTCGGCCATCGTCAGAACTCCTTCGCCCGCGCGCCCTGGCTTTCGCTATATTATTCCACCTGCACGCCGCTCGCCTTGATCGGCGCTTCCCATTTCTTGACTTCGCTCTTGACGAAGTCGCCGAGCCATTGCGAGCTCTGCTCGTCCTTCTTGGCGACGGTGGCGCCAAGCTTGCCCAGGCGCTCCTGCACCGACGGCGTCTCGATTGCGCCGACCGCCGCTTTGTTCAGCACAGCTACGACATCGGCGGGCGCGCCCTTGGGCAGGAACAGCGCGCTCCAGGTATAGGCCTGCACGTCGAGACCCTGTTCGCCGGTCGTCGCCAAATTTGGCAGCACCGGCGAGCGATCCTTGGTCATGATCGCGATACCTTTCACCTTGCCGCCGTCGATCTGTGATTTGGCGGTGGCGATGATATCGCACAGGAAGTCGATGCGGCCGCCGAGCAGGTCCTGCATGGCCGGGCCGGTGCCTTTATAAGGGACATGGGTGATTTTTGTGCCCATGGCGCTGTCAAGCACGACGCAGCCGAGATGCGTGGCTGAGCCTGCGCCGGCCGAGCCGTATGTCATTTTGGCCTGGTTCTCTTTGGCGTAGGCGACAAACTCCTTGAAGTTGTTTACCGGCAAATCTGCCCGCGCGATGATCGCGATCGGTGTCACTGCGAGATAGGCCACCGGCGTGAAATCGGTCACGACGTTATAGAGGGGGTGCTTGTAGAGCGTCTGGTTCTGCGCGTGAGTGCCGACGCTGCCGAGAATCATCGTGTAGCCGTCGGGCCGGGCATCGGCGACCCGTTTGGAGCCGGTCATGCCGCCGGCGCCGCCGATATTCTCGATGATCACGCTTTGGCCGAGCAGTTCGCTCATGCGCTGGCCAATGATGCGGCCGATGGTGTCTTGCGGTCCGCCGGCGGCGAACGGGATGACCATCGTCACCGTGCGGTCCGGAAAGTTCGCCGCGCCGGCAAATCCGGTGAGCGCCAGCAGCATCGCCAGCGCGGTGCCAAAAATTGTTCTTTTCATGGGTTCCTCCACCTAGTTGAGAGACGCTTGCGCCGCTTGTCACGGCGGTCAAGCTTGCCGCCCGAATAGCTGCTATCCGACTTCGACGACTTCTTCCGGAAACTGGTGCAGCCGGTCGCCAGGGCCGTTGCCGCCGATCAGATAGTTGTCGCACAGCCAATTGAGATAACCGGCATGGATATAAGTCGGGTGCACGACGATATTCATGTCTTTTTCGATGGTCATCGGCTCGTCGTTGCGGATCAGCGGCCGCTCGACCAGGTCGTAGCCCTGGCCGTGGCAGTAAAGCCGCGCCTCCATCGGGCGGCCGTTCTTGCGCATGAAGGCGTTGAAGGCGTCCCAGATGTCTTTGCAGGACGCGCCCGGCTTGAGCAAATCGAGGGTGAGCTTGCGCGACTCCATGCAGAAGGCGAGTTCGTCCTTCATCGCCTGCGGCACCTTGGCGCCGACCACGCAGGAGCGTCCGAGCTCCGTATACATGCCGCCCGGCCCGTTATCCTCGACCAGCAGCGCGATCTGATCGCCGGCCTGAATCACCCGGTTCTGCAAATGACGATTGGCGAATTTTGAAGGTTTGCCGAGCGGCATCGAGGCGCACAGATAAATGCCGTTCTCGCTGCCGTGGCACTGGCTGTAATGCTGGGCGGCGGCGGCCACTTCGGTGTCGCGCATGCCGGGTTTCACCGCGGCGAAGGCGGCGCGCATGGCGCCGTCCTGCATTGCTGCTGCGCGCTTGACCAGTTCCATTTCCTCCGCGCTCTTGATCACCTTGATACGGTCGACCATGTCGGTTGCATCGACATAGCGCGCTTTCGGAAACGTGCGCTTGACGTAATCGAGCAGCGCATAGGACATCTGATAGGTGCCGACATAGCCGATGGTGGCGTTGCGGAACGGCGCCAGCGCCTTGGCGGCGAGCTCCGGATCGTAGTCCTTGGTGTAATGCGCCGAGGCGTAGCTCGGCGTGGTGAGGATACGCTCGACGCCGCGCCAGGTCTGGTCGCCCTGCGCGGTCGCCTCGCCGCCGCCGAACGGTCCCTGGCACACCACGCTCATCTCGCCGTCGCGCGGAAAGATCACCGTGTTGGGGTAGCCGTTGGTCGCCGGCATGTCGGTGAAATAGCGGACATAGCCACCCATGTGATCGTTGTTGTTCTGCATCAGCAGCACGTCGATGTTGTCGCGCTCCATGGCCGCGCGCACGGCGCGCCAGCGGCGTTCCAACTCCGCGGCGGAGATCGGCGTGTTGAGGCGTTCGGACAAAGCCATAGCTTCAATCTCCCCAGAAACTTACCAAGATGCAGGCTTGCGCACGATGTTGATCATATTCTTTAGATCGCCGGCCAGGAACTTGGCCATATTGTCGGCAATGGTCGGCATGGCGCGATCCTCGTAGCCCTGCGAGTAGCCGCCGAGGTGCGAGAAGATCGTCACGTTCTTGGTCTTCCACAGCGAATTGTCCGGCGGCAGCGGCTCTTGCGAAAACACGTCGAGGCCGGCGCCGGCGATCTGGCCTGCCTCCAGCGCCTTGATCAGCGCCGGCTCGTCGACCACACCGCCGCGCGCGACATTCACCAGATAGGCGGTGGGCTTCATGGCGGCGAGCAGTTTCGCGCCGACGATGTTGCGCGTCTCGGGCGTCAGCGGTGCGAGCACCACCAGATAGTCAAGTTCGCCGGCGACCTTCATGAGATCGCCGCGCGCGACCATGCGGTCGAAGCCGGGCGCCGCCCGCGGGCTGCCGCTGATGCCGACCACTGTCATATGAAACGTCTTGCAGATCGGCGCCAAATATTCCGCGATCAGCCCGACGCCGAGAATGCCGACGGTCTTGCCGGACAGAAGCTGCGACGGCCAACGGTCCCATTTCGCGTTCTCTTGCGCGCGCACGGAGCGCGGCAGGTCGCGGGCGAGCGACAGCATGAAGGCGATGGTGGCTTCCGACACCGGCGCGCCATGGATGCCGCGGATATTGGTGACGACGACCTCTTTGCCGAGCGAGGGCAGGTCGACGATATTGTCGACGCCGGTGCCGAGCGCCTGGATCCATTTCAGCTTGGGCGCATCGCGCACCACGTGGTCGGCCATGGGTGGGGAAAAGCACAGCAGGATGTCGGTGTCGGCAATGTAGGGCTCTACCAGGGTATGGTGGCCGACCACATTGATGGTCAGCTGCGGGAACTGTTCCAGCAGCATGGCCTTGTAACGGGCCCGCATCAATTCCTGAACTTCGGTGAGGATGAGGAGATTTGGCATAGGGGTGGATGTATAATCACAAACAAGGGTTTGGGAAATGACCGGGCGCAGGTGACCCGCATCGCGGGTCTGGGCTAGCATTCGGCGGCAATGCCGGGAGGAGAGTGAGTGCTATGAACTCTATGCCGATCGATCTGGCGACCGTGGACTGGCTCTATGTCGTCGTCCTTGCGCTGTTCGTCTTCCTCGCCACGCTGATCGCAGGTGTTCTGTCCTTCGGCCGTCACGTCCTGGGTGCTGTGCTGTCGGCGGTCTTGTTCGCGGCGGCCTTCGTGTTCTGGACCTACTACCCGCACCACTTGCCGCTGCCGACCGCGCTGACGCCGCCGAAGGCCGCGGTGACGACGGCGCCCGCGCCGGCCGCTCCGGCCGCGCCGACGCGCCCGCGCAATCCGGTGACCGACATCACGCCGCCGGCTACACCGGCACCGCCGCCGGCTACCGCACCGGTTAATCCGCCGGTGCGCTAGGCTTGCGTCCAACCGTCTTATTGATGTTCTCTGTGGTTTCGTTAGTCTCAAAACTGTCCGGGAGAGTGGTGGTATTGCATGAAGAAGGTCTATCCCGACGCTAAAGCTGCGCTGGCCGGTCTGCTCAAGGACGGCATGTTGATCCACGCTGGCGGCTTCGGTCTGTGCGGCATCCCCGAAACGCTCATTCTGGCGATCCGCGATTCCGGCGTGAAGAATCTCACGATCGTGTCGAACAATGCCGGCGTGGACGGCGCCGGCCTCGGCCTGCTGCTGGAGACCAAGCAGGTCAAGAAGATGATCTCGTCTTATGTGGGCGAGAACAAATTGTTCGCCCAGCAATATCTCGGCGGCGAACTGGAGATCGAATTCAATCCGCAGGGCACGCTCGCCGAGCGCATCCGCGCCGGTGGCGCCGGCATTCCGGCTTTCTTCACGCGCACCGGCGCCGGTACCGATATCGCCAAGGGCAAGGAAGAGCGCGAGTTCGACGGCGAGCGCTATATCATGGAGCGCGGCATCGTCGCGGATTTGGCGATCGTGCACGCCTGGATGGGCGATACCGAAGGCAACCTCGTCTACCGCAAGACCGCGCGCAATTTCAATCCAATGATGGCGACCGCCGGCAAAGTGACGGTCGCCGAGGTCGAGCACCTGGTGCAGCCGGGCGACTTCAATCCCGATCACATCATCACGCCGGGCGTTTACGTCAAACGCATCGTCCACGTGCCGAACGCGACCAAGCACATCGAGCAGCGCACCGTGCGCAAGCGCGTCGCGCCGGCCGGAACCGGAGAGGAGGTCTAAAATGGCTTGGACCCGCGAGCAGATGGCGGAACGCGCCGCCAAGGAATTGCGCGACGGCTTCTACGTCAATCTCGGCATCGGCATTCCGACGCTAGTGTCGAATTACATCCCGGACGGCATGACCGTGCAACTGCAAAGCGAGAACGGCATGCTCGGCTTCGGGCCGTTCCCTTACGAGGGCGACGAAGACCCCGACCTGATCAACGCCGGCAAGCAGACCGTCACCGAACTGCCGACCACCAGCTTTTTCTCCTCCGCCAATTCATTCGCCATGATCCGCGGCGGCCATATCGACATCGCGCTGCTCGGCGCCATGCAGGTGGCTGAGAACGGCGACCTCGCCAACTGGATGATCCCCGGCAAGATGGTCAAGGGCATGGGCGGCGCCATGGATCTGGTCGCCGGCGTCAAGAAGGTGGTGGTGATCATGGAGCACACCGCCAAGGCCAAGGACGGTTCGATCGACCCCAAGCTGCTGCACAAGTGCAATCTGCCGCTCACCGGCGCCGGCGTCGTCGACATGGTGATCACTGACTTGGGCGTGTTCGACATCGACCGCAAGAAAGGCGGCATGACGCTGATCGAGCTCGCCCCCGGCGTCACGGTCGACGAGATTACCCAGAAGACGCAGGCGAGCTTCAAGGTCGATGCGAAGCTGAAGCATTGAGGCCAACGCTAACTGTTGTCACCCGCGAAAGCGGGTGACCCAGTAGCCATCGGCACCTCGGTCAATTACAACCTTATCCAATACTGGATGCCCCGCCTTCGCGGGGCATGACAGTCATAATAAGAACGCGGCCCGAGGAAACGACCGATGCTCTCCGACGCCGACCGCAAAAAGGCCGCTGACATTCTGATGGCGGCGCAAAAAGAGCGCAAACAAGCGGTCCAGTTGCACGTCACTTTCCCGTCGATCACCATCGAGGACAGCTACGCGATCTCGACCGAGGTGGCGCAGCGCAAGATCGCGGCCGGCGCCAAGCTGATCGGCCACAAAGTAGGCCTCACCTCCAAGGCGATGCAGCGCTCCTCGATGATCGACGAGCCCGACTACGGCTACATCCTCGACGACCAGATGATCGCCGACGGCGCCAAGGTGAAGCACGCCGATTTCTGCAAGCCGCGGGTCGAGGTCGAACTCGCCTTCATCATGGGCAAGCGATTGCAGGGGCCGGGCGTGGGCCTGACCGACGTGCTGCGCGCCACCGAATATGTCGTGCCGGCGATCGAGATCGTCGACGCCCGTATCCAGGACCCGCGCAAGATCGTCGACACCGTCGCCGACAACGGCGCCACCGCCGGCATTGCGATTGGCGGGCGTCCGGTCGGCCCGATGGACGTCGACCTGCGCTGGGTTGGCGGCATCATGTACAAGAATTCCGAGATCGAGGAGACCGGCCTTGCCGCCGGGGTGCTCGGCCATCCCGCGCTCGGCGTCGCCTGGCTCGCCAACAAGATCGGTCCGCACGGCCACGCGCTCGAGCCAGGCCACATCGTGCTAGCCGGCTCGTTTACCCGCGTGGTGTTCGCGCAAAAAGGCGATACCATTCACGCCGATTACGGCCCGCTCGGCGGCATCGCTATTCAGTTCGTATGAGGACGATAATGTCGACCGACTTCAAACCCAACGCCTTCAAGCACGCCATCGCCGCCGGCAAATTGCAGATCGGCCTGTGGTCGAGCCTGTGCAGCAACATCGCGGCCGAGATCATTTCCGATAGCGGCTTCGACTGGATCCTGCTCGACACCGAGCATTCGCCCAACGAAATCCCCGATTTGGTCACGCAATTGCAGGCGATCCAGGCCGGCACCGCGACGCCGATCATCCGGCCAGCGTGGAACGATGCGGTGCTGGCCAAGCGCTGCCTCGACATCGGTGCGCAGACGCTGCTGTTCCCTTACGTGCAAAACGCCGAGGAGGCGAAACGCGCGGTCGCATCCACGCGCTATCCGCCGCAGGGTATTCGCGGCGTGTCGGTGGCGGCGCGCGCCAGCCGCTACGGCCGCGTGCCGGGCTACCTGACCAAGGCCAATGCCGAAATCTGCGTGCTGGTCCAGGTCGAGACCCGCATCGCGCTCGACCATCTCGAAGCCATCGCCAAGGTCGACGGCATCGACGGCGTTTTTATCGGCCCCTCGGATTTGGCGGCTTCGCTCGGCCATCTCGGCAATCCGCAGCATCCGGAGGCGCAGGCGGCGATGAAAGATGCGGTGACGCGGCTCAAAGCGCTCGGCAAGCCGGCCGGCATGCTGACCGGCAACGAGGAGGAGGCCCGCCGCTACATTGACTGGGGCTATCTGTTCGTGGCGGTCGGCGCCGATGTCGGGCTGCTCGCCAAGAATTCCGATGCCTTGGCCAAGAAGTTCAAGGGCTAGCGCAGCAGGCGGCGCAGGCGGCATAGGCTATTTAAAACATTCGCAAATCAGCCTGCACGGCAAGAGTTATCCACAGGTACGCGTCGGCGTTTTTGTGCACCTGCTGGCCCGCAATCATCCGTTGCCGGCTCGGCGCACGCCACGGACCACGCATGCCGGCCAGGCTGGGCGCAGCTCGTTTCGATGCGATATCGCGCAAATGGCTCGATCTCGCCGAGCGCCGGCTGCATTACTATGTCGAGCTTTATCAGAGCGGCCGCTGGCAGCATTATTACACCAAGCGAGTTCTTGCGGTGCGCATGCGCGACGTGATTGGCGCCGTCAGACTCTGGAAAAAGCTGGCTACGCAGGCGCCGCCGGCCTCGGCGGTCGACAAAAACGATCTGCGCCCCGCCGCGTGAAAGCGCTCCGGTGCCCCGGACAAGCCGGATTTCAAGTTTGACGCCGGCGATGCCGGTGCCATCATTGTCTACCTGAAGTCCATCCAGCAGCGCTAAGCCTTCACCGGCGCTGCCCCAGTCGAGTATCCCCATCCCATGAGCAGTGCCCTTTTCTCGCCGTTCTCCTTGGCCGGCCTCGAACTTGCCAACCGCATCGTGGTTTCGCCCATGTGCCAATATTCGGGCGACGACGGCTGCGCCAACGACTGGCATCTGATGCATCTTGGCATGATGGCACATTCCGGCGCGTCGCTGGTGGTGGTGGAGGCGACCCATGTCGAGCGTCATGGCCGCATCACCCATGGCTGCCTCGGCTTGTACAATGACGACAATGAGGCCGCGCTGGCGCGCGTGGTCGCGCAGGCCCGCCGCATGGGCAACGCCAAGTTCGGCATCCAGATCGCCCATTCCGGCCGCAAGGGCTCGGCGCAGCGCCCCTGGGAGGGCGGCGGCGCGCTGAAAGCCGTAGCCGATCCATGGCCGACCATAGCGGCTTCTCCCATTCCGTTCGGCGAGGGCTGGCATACGCCGCGCGAAGTGACCGAAGCGGACATGGAGCGCGTGCGCACCGCTTTCGTGACGGCCGCGGAGCGCTGCTTGCGCATCGGCTTCGACGAGATCGAGTTGCACATGGCGCACGGCTATCTGGCGCACGGTTTCATGTCGCCGATCTCCAACAAGCGTACCGACCACTATGGCGGTTCATTTGAAAATCGCTTGCGCTTTCCGCTCTCGATCGCGCGTGCGGTACGTAGCGTTGTGCCGAAGGGCATGCCGCTCGGCGCGCGCATCACGGGCAGCGACTGGCGCGAGGGTGGACTCACCCCCGACGACGCGGTGGCGATCGCCAAGGCGCTCAAGGCTGAGGGGCTCGACTTCATCTGCATTTCGTCGGGCGGCGTCGCCGCCGACATCCGCAACCCGAGCGAGCCCGGCTACAATGTGCCGATCGCCGCGCGGGTGAAAAAAGAGGCCGGTATTGCGACGCGCACGGTCGGCCTGATCGTCAAGCCCGAACACGCCGAGGCGATCGTGGCGAAAGGCGAGGCCGACCTGGTGTCGATGGCGCGCTGCTTCCTCGACGATCCGCATTGGGGCTGGCACGCCGCCAAGGCGCTCGGCGCCGACGTCACCCGCCCGCCGCAATATGCGCGCGCCGGCCCGAAGCTGTGGGCGCCGGCGGCGGCGAAGGTTTAGGCGTTGGAAAACATCGTCTTCCTTGCCGTCTTGTTCGCCGCGCTTTGTCATGCCGGCTGGAATGCGCTAATCAAAGTCGGGATCGACCCGCTTTCGACCACCACGCTGATCGCGATCGGCTCCGCCGTTGTAGGCCTCGTGTGCCTGCCTTTAGTGGGGATGCCGGAGGATGCGGCCTGGCCTTGGCTGATCGCCTCGGTGATCATCCACCTCGGCTACTTCGCCGCGCTGATCGAGGCTTACCGCTCCGGCGACCTCGGCCAAGTCTATCCGATCGCGCGCGGCTCGGCGCCGCTGATGACCGCGGCGGCGAGCTTAGTCTTCGTCGGCGAACGCTTGAGTCTCGCGAGCTGGGTCGGCATCGCTGCGCTGGCCGCCGGCGTCCTGCTGCTGTCGGCGCGCGGCGCCCGCGCGCTTGCGCATATCGACCGCCGCGCCGTGGGCTTCGCGCTTCTAACCGCGCTCACCATCTGCGCCTATTCGGTGGTGGACGGCATCGGCGCCCGCGCCTCGCGCAACCCGCAGTCCTACGTGCTCTGGCTGCTGATCGGCAATGCGTTGCTGCTGACGCCCTATGCGCTGTGGCGCGACGGCCGCGACGTGATCCCGGCGATGCAACGCTTCTGGCTGCGCGGGCTCGCCGGCGGCGCGCTGCAGACGCTGTCCTACGGCATCGCGCTGTGGGCGATGACGCTGGCGCCGATCGCTATCGTGGCCGCGCTGCGCGAGACCAGCGTGCTGTTCGGCGCGGTGATTGCCGTCGTTGTGCTCAAGGAGCCGCTGCGCGCGGCGCGCATCGGTGCCGCGCTGCTGATTGTGAGCGGATTGATCCTGATACGGTTGCAATAATTAAAGCGCCATTTCCGGAAACATCTTTTCAAATCGCGCGAGGTCGGCTTCGGTGTCGACGTCCCACAGCGGGGCGAGTTCGACCGCCTTGAGATCGAGCGCGGCAATGCGCGCGCGCGTCTCTTGCATGACCGACGCGGTGCCCCAGGTAATCCCGTCAAACAGTTGCGGGTGCGCCGCGCGCGCACCGATCAGCACATAGCCGCCGTCTTCCGCTGGAATCAGCACCACCTCGGCGTCATCCAACGCGTTGGTGGCTGCGAGCAAAATCTCCGCCGTGAAGGCCGGGCAATCGGTTCCGATCACGAGGGTAGGGCCATCGCTGGCGGCAATGGCGCCGAGCATGCGCACGCCGAGATCGCCGTCCGGCTGCTGCTTGAGCACGACGGGCAAGCGCGCCGCCAAATCCTGAAACGAAGCGTGCGTAAGGTCCGGCGCGCACCACAGCGTCAGCGGGCCGATATTGGCGGCCATCGCGGTTTCAACCGTGCGTTCCGTCAGCCGCTCCTGCAGTACCGCCGCCGCATGCGCGCCGATCGATGGGATCAGGCGGGTCTTGGCGGTGCCGGGGACCGGCGCCTTTGTCAATATGGCGACGGCGACGGAGCTAGTCTTCGCTGCCCGCATAGCCGTAGGCCTTGGCTAACCCATTGGGATCGCTTCCGAAAAAATAGGCGAGCCGCAGCCGCCACATCAGCAAAATCGTGCGCAGCGTCCCTTGCACTTGCCAGCGCCGCGCCGACGTTGTCACGCGCGCGTGCAACGCGAGCGGCTTGCTTGCGCGCTTGAGCCGCGCTGACAGCGCTACGTCCTCCATCAGCGCGATCGGCGGAAAGCCGCCCGCGCGTTCGAATGCCGCGCCGGTCATGAACATCGCCTGGTCGCCGGTGGCGATGCCGGTTAAGCGCGAACGCAGGTTCATCATCGCGGAGACAATACGCAGCAACCCGCCGTCGTCGAAGCGGACGTCGAAGCGGCCCCAGCTTCGGCCCGAACGCGCCAGGCCGTCGAGCACCAGGCGGTCGGCGTCCTCCGGCAGACGCGAGTCGGCGTGCAAGAACAGCAGCACGTCACCCTGCGCAATGGCGGCGCCCGCATTCATCTGCAGGCTGCGGCCGCGCGGCGCCGCGATCACGCGGTCGGCGAGCGGACGTGCGAGTGCGGCCGTGCCGTCGCTGCTGCCGCCATCGGCCACGATGATCTCGACGCCGCGCGCGCGATAGGGTGCCAGCGCCTGCAAGGCCGCTTCGATCTCCGCCGCCTCGTTGAGCACCGGCATGATGATGGAGAGCTTCATCATTCCGCCGCCTCTTTCAGCGCGCCGCCACAGCTCGAGCCTTGCCCGGCGGTGCAGCCGTAGCAGTGGCCGGCGGTGCGGATCGGGTTGCCCTGAATGTCGTCGTCGATGAGATCGGACAGATGCACGCGCGTGCGCGCCCCGCGCGTCAGCGGCAAGTCGAGCATCTGGTTGAAGTCGCAATCGTAAACGAAGCCGCGCCAGTCCACCGAAATTAAATTGCGGCACATTACGCCGTCGAGGTTGGCGTCGAGATGCGCGTCCTGCAGCAGTTGTAGATAGCCGTCGAATTCGCCTCTGTTGATCAGCATGGTGCCGAAGCGCTGGATCGGCATGTTGGCGAGCACGAATAATTTGTTGAACAGGATGCCGTAGGTTTCGCCTAGCACGCGCTTGTAGTCGGCTTCAAGCCCGGTCTGCGACGGCGGCAGCGCCGGCCCCTGCGGATTGTAGACGAGATTGAGAGTGAGCGCCGGATCGCGCCCGAAGCCGAGCGCGTTGAGCTTCTGCAAGCCGCGGATCGAGCCGTCGAACACACCCTTGCCGCGCTGGCGTTCCACATTGTCCTGCAGATAGCAGGGCATCGAGGCCACCACTTCAACGCGGTTCTCCGCCAGGAATTCAGCGAGGTCTTCCTGGCCCTGCTGCTCCAGGATGGTGAGGTTGCAGCGGTCCATGACCTTGACGCCGAGCTTGCGTGCCTCGCGGACCAAGCGGCGGAAATTCGCATTCAGTTCGGGCGCGCCGCCGGTGATATCGAGCGTGCCGATGCGCCGCCGTTTGACGAAGTCGAGCACCACGTCGGCGACCTGCGCCGACATCTCCTCGGTGCGGTTCGGGCCGGCATTGACGTGGCAGTGGAAGCACGACTGGTTGCAGCGATAGCCGACATTGACCTGTAAGGTATCGAGCCTGCCGCGGCGGATCGCCGGGAAGGGCACATGGTCGAGCAGCGGCCGCGTATCGCGCATGGGAATCCTCGTCAGCTTCGCCAACTTGCCACGGGCCGCGCCTATGCGTCACTCCAATTTGGCGTGAGCTTATTTGGCCAGTGCGGTCGCGACCGGCGATTCCACGCCGATGCGGCCGAATCCCGGCAGCTTGACGCCGAGATGACGCAGGTCGAGGCCGGCGACCAAGCCGAGCAGGTCGACCTCGATGCCCTCGACCCAGCCGAGCTTCACCGCGGCGAAGCCGGCGAGATTGAACTCGACGCCGGTGCCGCTGTCGGTGCGCCCGGCATAGAGATGGTCGCGGAAATCGCGGCCGACCGCGTTCGGCGGTAGCGCCACGCCGAGTTCCGGCACCGCGCGCAATATGGCGGCGGTGAAGCTGTTGCTGTTCGGCCCCGGCCAGATGCGATAATCGCCGGCGTGGCGGAAGCTATAGGCGCGCACGGCCGCCTCGATGCGCGGGATCAGCTTTTCCGCGTCGCTGCCCGAAACGTCCGCGATCGCCACCGGCATATTCCCGAACCAGCGGCCGTCCGGCGGCCAGCCATTGGTGCGCACCGGGTTGCCCCAGCCGACCACGTCGTAGCGGGTCCATTCGCTCGCGTTCGCCGGTTTGAACACGACCCAGCTATGCACCGCGAAGATGCCTTTCCAGGCGCCGGCTTTGCCGGTGAACACGATCACCCGCGCCGGCTTGTAATCGCCGGCCGGCGGCAGCGTGCCGGTGCTCGACCAGTCGGCATCGCGCCACGAGCGCGGGCCGTTGCCGGCGGCATAAAGCGCGGCGCGGGCGATGAGCGGCGCCAGAAACAGAACGAAGATCGCAAGCATGATGAGCTTTCTGCGGGGGAGGCGGGCGGCGGACATGCGATGCAGATAGTTAGTCATTCCGGCCTAAACGTGGCGGTCAGCTCACTTGATTGCTGCTGATCTTGAGCTGCGGATAGCGCTCGGCGCCGGAAAGCGCGAGGTCGCCGGTCACCGCTTTGTGCCATTCCATGCCGACAATGGCGCCGCGCGCCGTGCCGGCGAACAGATTGCCGGAAATCACCGCGACGCCGGCGCCGGCGGCGACCGAGACCGCGACGCCGATGCCGGCGTCGCGCACCACGTTGCCAGTGACCGCGACATTGCGCAGATATTGACCCCAGCCGGCGCTGATGCCGGGGCGCGGCGCGCGCTCGATCACGTTGCCGCTGACCACAGTGTCGGCTTCGACCCCGATGCCGACACCGGCTTCTTCCGGCGGCCGGTTGGCACGCCGCGTCCCCAGATTGCGCACGATGTTGCCGCGTACCGTGGCAAGTCGACCGCCTTGGTCGAAATTGGTGACGGAAATTCCGGTCTCCGCGCCGTCGATCACGTTGTCGGCGATCACCGCGCCCGCGAAGCCGAACTCGGAATAGATCGCTACCTCGTCGAGCGCGGTGCAATTATTGCCGAGGATCTGAATGTTGGACGCGGCATTGCCGCGGATCGCCGAAAAGGCGGCGTTGCGGATGTGGTTGCCGCGCACGATCACGTCGGTGGCGCGATAGACGTTGATCGCATTGCCGTTCTCGCCAGTGCCGCCGGAGCGCGCGCTGGTGTCATCGATGCGGTTGTCGGCGATCAGGCTGCCGTCATGCCGCTTGACGCTTTGAAAGACACGGATGCCGCCATTGCCGGATTTGGAAATGACGTTGGCGGCGATGATGAGGCCGCGGCTATCGTTGCAGAACAGCGCGTTGTCGGCAGCTCCTGTGATCGTGCAATGCGTCACGTCGCCGTCGCAGCGCTCGAGCGTGACGCCGTTGCCGCCGGCGCCGGCGATTTCGCAAACGGTGATGCGGACGGCCTTCACGTCATCGAAGTGCACCAGCGCGCGGCCGGCGAGCAGCCTGGCCGCCAACGTCGAGCGTGAGACCGCTGAGCGAAACGGTGTCGGCGTGCTCGGCGGATAAAAGCGAGGGCCCGTGCGTCAGGATCAGCCGAGTCGCGCCGCGCACGCCTAAAAGGCTGGCGCCGGCCGGTAGCGAGAGGCCGCCCGCGCGGTAGACGCCGGGCGCGAGCATCAGCGGCGCACGGCTGCGCGCCGCCTGGTCGATGGCGCGCTGCAAGGCGCCGCTCTGATCGCCCGCGGCGCCCGAACGCACGCCGAAATGCGCGGCGTCGAGGCCGAAACCTGACAATGACGCGGCCTTGGCCGACATGGCGAAGACGGCGGCTCCGGAACCCAACAGCAGACTGCGGCGGTCGATCGGCATGGGGCGCGCATCTTCGCCCCTGGAGGTTAACGCCGTGCCGAAACGGCGATCGCGGCCAGAATAACGCCCCCCGCGCGCGTCAGATCGGCCGGTGCCAGTGGGCGCTTTTTCGTGCGGGCAAGTGGAACCGGCCCGCGCCGGACCAAGGGGACATGGATGAAGGCCGCGACATGGGGCCCGCGTGGCTTGGCGGCTGTTTCGGCGGCGCGCCAGCACAGATAATTGCACAAATAGTGTCCGGCATCGCGCGACAGCACCGCCGGCACATGGGTCGAGCGCACCGCCGCTAGTAAGTATCGCGCCGGCGCGGGCAGGGTGATCGCCGCGGGCCCGCCGGCCGCGATAACGTGGCGCACGAGTGCGGCGCCGCCCGCGTCTGGCAGCAGCGATACGGCATTGCGCGCGCGGGTCTCGATGCGGATCGTCTTTGCCCGCGGCGCCAGCCCGAACATCAGCAACGCGTCCGGTTTGTGCTTTGTGAGCAGCTTGGGCAGATCACGGTCGACCGCCGCGTAGCTGGTCGGGAAAATATGCGCGAGAATTTTCACTTCCGCCGAACCGGGCCGCCGCATTCGCGCCAGCTTTTGTACCAGCGGCTCGGTCGGGTTGAACGGCGCGCCTGGAAACGGCCCGAAGCCGGTGACGAGGATGGTGATGGCCATCACACCCCGAGCAATTGCGCGATCTCTTCCACCGCCAGCGTCGGCGCCAATTTGCCGGCGGCGACCGCGGCCTCAGCCTGGCGTACTTTGCCGCGCACGGCCGGATCGCTGCGCAGCCGCGCGGTCAGCCGCTCCTCCAGCATGCTCCACATCCACTTGACCTGCTGCTCGCGCCGGCGCGCGGAGAGTTCGCCGGACGCGGTCATCTTCTCCTTGTGCTCGAGCACCTTGGCCCACAGGTCGCCGATGCCGGCGCCGGTCAGCGCCGAAAAAGTGACGACCGGGGGCGACCAGTTCGCCGAATGAGGTGCCAAGATATTGAGCGCGGCGCGGTAGTCTGCCGCCGCCACTTTGGCGCGCGCTATATTATCGCCGTCGGCCTTGTTGACCGCGATCATGTCGGCGATCTCGACGATGCCTTTCTTGAGGCCCTGCAATTCGTCGCCGGCGCCCGGCAGCATCAGAACCAGGAAAAAGTCAGTCATGTCGGCGACCGCCGTTTCCGACTGGCCGATGCCGACGGTCTCCACCAGCACGACGTCGTAGCCGGCGGCCTCGCAGAGCAGCATGGTCTCGCGCGTCTTGGCAGCGACGCCCCCGAGCGTGCCGGAGGAGGGCGAGGGCCGCACGAAGGCATGTGGATCGCTGGCGAGTTGCGCCATGCGCGTCTTGTCGCCGAGGATGGAGCCGCCGGTGCGGGTCGAGGACGGATCGACCGCCAGCACGGCGACCTTGTGGCCCTGACCGGTGAGCGTGGTGCCGAGCACGTCGATGGTGGTGGATTTGCCGGCGCCAGGCGCGCCGGTGATGCCGAGCCGCACCGCCTTGCCGGTCGCCGGCAGTAATTCCTGCACCAGCAGGTGCGCCTGCTTGCGATGATCGGCGCGCTTGCTTTCGATCAGCGTGATAGCGCGCGCCAGTGTCGCGCGGTCGCCGGCTTTTATGCCGCGGGCGTGGTCGGTGATTTTGAGGGTGCGCGCGGCCATCGGTGGTTATTGACGGCGCTTCGGCGCGTCTTCGAGGCGGATGGCGAGCCCGCCGTCGGTTTTCCGCTTCGCCGCGGTAGCGCGCGCAAACGTGAAGAGTTGCTCGCGCGTCTCGATGCGGCAGGCCGCCCCGCCTGGATGCTTGCATTCGGCCGCGCGGGTCGCCGCATCGGCGTCGTCTTCGTCGATGGCGATGACCTGATAGACGCCTTCGGCGAGCTTGCGCATCAGCGCGTATTCGGTGATTTGCGGATGCCGCGTCGGCGACGACTGGATGATGAAGTCGCCGCCTTCGAATGGATGCACGGTGAAACCCTTGACATCGTTCATGCCGTGACCGGATTGCAGGTAGAGCTTGCCGTTCCAGGAAAAACGCGCGCGCTCGGGGTCGTGCGCGTGGCCATCGCGCAGCGCATAGAGCTGCAGATTAAGACGCTGTCCCAGCACCGGCTCACCACCCGTCAGGATCGGACCCGACGAATCGATGCAGCCCGACAAAGCCAGGCCGCAAAGCGCGGCCAAAGCCGCACGGACGAGGAAGGATTTCACTCCGCCGCCTCTTTTCCGTGGCCCAAGCGTTTGTTGAGGGACTTGAGCAATTTCTCGGCCGCCTCCGCGATTACGGTGCCGGGCGGAAAGATCGCCTCGGCGCCGGCTTTCATCAGCGCGTCGTAGTCCTGCGGCGGCACAACGCCGCCGACCACGATCATGATATCGTCGCGGCCTTGCGCCGCCAGTTCCTTCTTGACCTCCGGCACCAGCGTCAGATGCGCGGCGGCGAGCGACGACACGCCGAGAATGTGCACGTCGTTTTCCACCGCCTGACGCGCAGCTTCCGCGGGCGTCGCAAACAGCGGTCCGATATCGACGTCAAATCCCAAATCCGCGAAGGCCGACGCGATCACCTTCTGCCCGCGGTCGTGGCCGTCCTGGCCGATCTTGGCGACCAGCAGGCGCGGCCGGCGGCCCTCCGCCGCTTCGAACGCCTCGATCGCAACGCGCACCCGTTCGACCGCGCCGGTCATGCCGACCTCCCGCTTGTAGACGCCGGTAATCGCTCTGATCTCGGCGCGGTGACGTCCGTAAACCTTTTCCAGCGCCGAGGAAATCTCCCCGACGGTCGCCTTGGCGCGGGCGGCGTCGATGGCCAGCGCCAGCAGATTGCCGTTGCCGCGGTCCGCGGCGCGGGTGAGCGCATCGAGCGCCTCCTTGAGCGCCGCCGGATCGCGCTCGGCCTTGAGCCGCTTGAGCTTGTCGAGTTGCATGTGCATGACGGCGGAATTGTCCACCTTGAGCACGTCGATCGGCGCCTCATCCGTCGGCTGATATTTGTTGACGCCGATCACCGACTGCAGGCCGGCATCGATGCGCGCCTGCGTCTTGGCGGCGGCTTCCTCGATGCGCAGCTTGGGAATGCCGGCCTCGATCGCTTTGGTCATGCCGCCGAGCGCCTCGACTTCCTCGATATGGCCCCAGGCCTTCTTCGCGAGTTCGTAAGTCAGCCGTTCGACGTAATACGAGCCGCCCCAGGGATCGACGATGCGGGTGGCGCCGGCTTCCTGCTGCAGCACGATCTGGGTGTTGCGGGCGATTCGGGCGGAGAAATCGGTCGGCAGCGCCAGCGCTTCGTCGAGCGCATTGGTATGCAGCGACTGCGTCTGGCCTTGCGTCGCCGCCATCGCCTCGATCATGGTGCGCGACACGTTGTTGAACACATCCTGCGCGGCAAGAGACCAGCCCGAGGTCTGGCAATGCGTGCGCAGCGAGAGCGACCGCGCATCTTCCGGCTTGAACGGCTTCATCAGCTTCGCCCAGATCATGCGGGCGGCGCGCAGCTTGGCGATCTCCATGAAATAATTCATGCCGATCGCCCAGAAGAACGACACGCGCGGCGCGAACTGATCGACGGTCAATCCGGCCTTCAATCCCGCGCGCACATATTCGACGCCGTCGGCGAGCGTATAGGCGAGTTCGAGGTCCTGCGTCGCGCCGGCTTCCTGCATGTGATAGCCGCTGACCGAAATCGAATTGAACTTCGGCATCTCGGCAGAGGTATAGGCGAAGATGTCAGAGATGATGCGGATGCTCGGTTCGGGCGGATAGATATAGGTGTTGCGCACCATGAATTCTTTGAGGATGTCGTTCTGGATCGTGCCCGACAATTTCGTGTGCGGCACGCCCTGTTCCTCGGCCGCCACGATATAGAGCGCCAGCACGGGGAGCACCGCGCCGTTCATGGTCATCGACACGCTCATCTGGTCGAGCGGGATGCCGGAGAACAGCGTGCGCATGTCGTAGATCGAATCGATCGCGACGCCCGCCATGCCGACGTCGCCGCTAACGCGCGGGTGATCGCTGTCATAGCCGCGATGGGTGGCGAGATCGAAGGCGATCGAGAGGCCCTTCTGCCCGGCGGCGAGATTGCGCCGGTAGAACGCGTTGCTGTCCTCCGCAGTGGAAAAGCCGGCATATTGCCGGATGGTCCAGGGCTGCGCCGCGTACATGGCGGGGTAGGGGCCACGCAGGAACGGCGGCTTGCCGGGATAGGTGTCGAGGAAATCGAGCCCGGCGAGATCGGCTTCGCCATAGACCGGCTTCACCGGAATCGCTTCCGGCGTCATCCAGGGCGCGGCGGCGCTGTCGTTGGCGGGTATCGGCGTCTCGCGCCAGTCGATCTTGCTGAAATCGGGAAAACTCATGGCGCGGCTCCCAATTCCGCGAGCCGCCGTTCGCGCTCGGAAATCTGTTCCTCAATCAGGCACGCATCGCTCAGGCGGGAGCCGAAGACAAACGAACGGAAGTCGCCATAAGGCGCACTGAAACGAGGGAGCGGCGATACCAAGTCAATCCAACGAAAGCGGCTGCGCTCACTCGCCGACGTTTTGACAACCCACCAAATCAAGCCGGCGACAATAAGCGCCATGCCGGCAAAAAATCCTCCGATGACGACGTCATACAAGAATGCTTTTGCGATCATTGCAACGACGGCAATGGCAAACAGCGGCAGCCACACCATCAAGAATACTTTCACGATGCGGCCCCACTTGGCATACAGCGCATAGCGGGCGCGCAAGATCTCAAGCTCATGCATGATTTGGGCGATTTCCGCATCGCGTTCCATGGCCATCGAGACCGCAAATCGTATTGCTCGTTACAGTATATCATGGGCCGCCTTCAGGGTCGCGAGCACGTCGCAGCCCATGAATACGAAGGATTTCGCGCCGGCCGCCCGCCATGGTCCCTCGTTGTCGCCGGGCCTCCCGGCGAGATGTACAATGGCGCCAGCTTCAGTCAGCGCCCTGGCGGTCTCGGCGGCTTGCGTCTGATAAACTTTATCGGACGAGCACAGGCAGGCGAGCTTGGCGCCGGAGGCCTTGAACGCCGCGATCATCTCGGCCTGGCCCTTGAAGCCGTCGTTACTCGGCGCCTCGATGCCGCCGGCTTCGTAGAGATTCTTGGCGAACATGGCGCGCGCGGTGAAGTCGGACAATTTGCCGAGATTGGCCAGAAACACTTTCGGCCGCGCGCCAGTTTTTGCAAGCAATCGGTCAGAGGCGTCGCGCAAGCGCTCGAACGGCTCGGCCATCCGGATGCTCGGCAGCGGCTCGGTGGTAACGGTGGCGGCGATCTCTTTGGGTATGACGACGGGCGCAACCTCGAGCACCGCGGCAACTTGTTCGTGCAGATTGGAGAAATCGCTGGTGCCGGTCAGCGCATCCTTGCGGCGCGCGGCCGCCTTCTGGCGTTCGGTGCGCACTGCCGCGACATTCTTCTGCACCAGCCCTTGTTCGAGCGCGGCCCAGGCGCCGCCCGCTTTCTCGATCTCCTGGAATTGCGCCCAAGCGGCGGCACAAAGCTTTGCGGTCAAGTCCTCGATGGCGCCGGAGCCGGCGGCCGGATCGGCGACTTTCGCCAGATTCGATTCTTCGAGCAAGATGAGCTGCGTGTTACGCGCGACGCGGCGCGCAAACGCGTCGGGCAGGCCGAGGGCGGCGGTATGCGGCAGCACGGCGATATTGTCGGCGCCGCCGAGGCCGGCGGCGGTGATCGCAATCGTGGTGCGCAACATGTTCACGTAAGGATCGCGCTTGGTCATCATCCGCCATGCAGTTTCGGCCGCGACCGTGGTCGGTTTCGGCGCCAGGCCGCAAGCCGCCTCGACGCGCGCCCACAATTTCCGTACCGCGCGGAATTTGGCCATGGTGAGGAACTGGTCGTCGTCGGTGGCCAGCCGGAAATAGATCATCCCGCGCGCGGCATCGAGCGGCACGCCGCTCGCTTCGAACGCGCGCAGGCAGTCCACCGCGGCGGCGATGGCGAAGGCCAACTCCTGCGCTTCCGAGCCGCCGGCATTATGGATGATGCGTCCATCCGCGACCGCGAACGGTCCGCGAAAACCCTGTTCGGCGAGATCGCGCACGCCTGCCGCAAATATTTTCGACAGCTCGGTCCACGGCCGCGGGCTGGTACCGGACGCCGCGAACCCGCCAATCGGATTGAGGCTCGCGCGCAGATCGACCGCGGCCGGCGAATAGTTTCGGCTTTTTACCAGCGCCGCAAAGTGCTGCACGGCGGTTCGCGTCGGCGAGCTGAGATTGAAGTCGATGGTAATGCCGGCATCCAGTTCGACGCCGTCGAGCAGGCGCGCCATCGTCTCCGGCGAGGCGTCGAGCCCGTAGCCATTGGCGTTGAGCGAGCCGGCGAACACCAGCGTCAGCCCGCTCGCGCCGTTCTCCAGGTCTTGCAGCGCTTGCGCGTTGGCGGCGGCTGGATCGGGGTGATCGACCCGCTGCATCAGCGTCCAGGCCGTGCCGGGTGCCCGCCTAGCCACCGGCTTGGCGTCCGCCGCGCGCGGGTAGAGCGGCTCGATCCGCAAGCCGTCATAGGTTTGGCTGGTGAGCCGCTTCTCGAATGAGGCGCCTCTTAGCGCCGCCTCGACCAGCTTGCGCCAGTCGGCCTGGCTGGTGGGGGGAAACTCGGCGGCGAGGGGAAGTTCAGCGGTCATCGGCGCAAATTGCCATAGTCAGGGCAGTGTCGCCATTGAGGTAAAGCAAATTATGTGCCCGTCATATCTGTCATTCCGGGGCGCGGACAAAGTCCGCGAACCCGAACTCCAGACATAAAGTCCGAGTTTGTTTCTGGGTTCCGGCTCTCGCCGCGTCGCGGCTCGGCCGGAATGACGACTAAGAACGCGGCGGTAATCGCTCGATATTGGCGGTATCGACGCTGGCGAGCGCCTCGAGCACGCTGCGCCCGCCGATGACGAGGTCGGGCGCGATTTCGGCGAGTGGCAACAGCACGAAACCGCGCTCGAACAGACGCGGGTGCGGCACCGTCAGGCCGAGCTCGTGCACCGCAATCCGGCCGTAGGCGATGATATCGATATCGGCGGTGCGCGGACCCCAGCGCTTTTCGTGGGCGCGATCGCGGCCGAGCTGCAACTCGACGGCTTGCGCATGCAACAGCAGTTCGCGCGGGCTCAGCGTCGTTTCGACCGCGAGGCAGAGGTTGATGAAGGGCGACTGATATTTAAAGCCCCAGGGCGGCGTGCGGTAGTCGGAGGAGCGCGCGGTCAGCCGCACTTGATCGTTGTCGCAAAGCAGCGTCACCGCGCGGTCGAGAATAACGCGGCTGTCGCCGACATTGCCGCCGAGCGCCAGCCAGGCCTCGGTCATGATTTGTCATCGCCACGCGCGCGCACCAGCGTGACGCCGACATCGCTGAAGGTCGCCGCGATCGGGGCGTGCGGCTTGTGGATCGTGACCTTGATCTGGCGCACGCGCGCGAACGCGCTGAGCACCGCGCTGGCGACCTGGCCAGCGGCGGTCTCGATCAGCTTGCGGCGCTGCCCGCAGAACGCCTTGCTCGCGCAGTCGACCACCTTGTCGTAGGAAACCGTGTCCATTACTTTGTCCGAACGAGCGGCGTCAGAGAGATCGATCTCGAGCTCGAGATCAATGGTGAAGGTCTGCCCGACCTTGGCCTCGTGGGGCATCACGCCGTGATAGGCATGCAGCGACAGTCCATTGATGAAGATGCGGTCGCTCATCGTGCCGTCTCGATGGCCGCGGTCACCCGCAGCGCCTGCACGGTCTCGGCGACGTCGTGCGCGCGCACGATTGCCGCGCCGTTCTTCACCGCTACGAGATGGCTGGCGATCGAGCCGCCGAGCCTTTGATCGGGTGCGGACGGCGTCACCGAATTGATGAAGCGCTTGCGTGAGGCGCCGACCAGCAGCGGAAGCCCGAAGCGTTTGAATTCGGAAAGGCGCGCAATGCAGCCGATGCTCTGTTCCGGCGTCTTGCCGAAGCCGATGCCGGGATCGAGCACGATCTTGTTTCGCGCGATGCCGGCGCGCTCCGCGATTTCGAGTGAGCGCGCAAAGAAGGCGCCCACTTCGGCAACGATGTCGATATTGGGGTCGGCGCTCTCGCGGTTGTGCATCACGATCACCGGCACGCCGCGCTCGGCGACGAGCTTCGCCATGTCGGCATCGCGCTGCAGTCCCCACACGTCGTTGACGATACCGGCGCCCTGGTCGAGCGCCCAAGCGGCGATGCTGGCCTTGATGGTGTCGATCGACACCGGCAGCCCAACCTTGAGCGCCGCCGGCAGGATCGGCTTGAGCCGCGACGTTTCCTCATCCGCTGAGACCGGCGTCGCGCCGCCATAAGGCCGCGTCGAACTCCGCACCGATATCGAGGATGTCGGCGCCCTGTTCGGCCATCGCGGCAGCCTGGGCAATGGCCTTGGCTGGATCGATGAAGCGGCCGCCGTCGGAGAAGGAATCCGGAGTCACGTTGAGAATACCCATGACCAGCGGCCGCCCGAGCGCCAATAGCGCCGAAAGCGCGTCGCACGCGGGCTTTTGCGCTGGGTCGGCGGCGGTTTCGAAGGTGCGGGCGAGCCCCATGGCGGTCGCTTTGCGCTGGAAGGCGCCGGGCTGTCAAGAAGCCTCGGATCGCGGCCGGGCCAGGCTATTTGTAACTGATCTTCAACTGCAGCTTCTTAGCGTTTTCGATCCAGGTGCCGACCACTTTCTCGGACGGCAGCAGGCGGACCATTTTGCGCTTCTTATTGGCCTCGGCCATCGCGATGGCGAGATTGGCCGGGTTGCGATATTTGAGGTCCTTGACGGTATCGACGCCGGCGGCTTGCAATAGCCCGGCATATTCCTTGCGGATGCCCTTGATGCGCATGCGGTCGGCGACGTTGGCCCAACAGAGCAACTGTTTTTCGTCGAAACCGGTCTTGATGGCGAGCATTTTGCGCCCGCGCACGGTGCGCGCCGCCTCGAGCAGCCGCTCGGTCGACCGGATTCCTGCCGACTTGAGGATCGCCGCCGCTACGCCATCGATCCCGTCGATGTCGGTGATGGGATAGGACATCCGGAATTCCTCGCCTGCTTCTTACTCTAAATCTACATCGTCGACTGTAGCGTTCAAACGAACTGACTTAAACCCGGAATCGCGCCGACGATCTCCCCGACTGCGTCTTCGCCGGCCTTTTCGCGGGAATAGGTAATGACTTCCTTGGTGACGGCTTGCACTTGGCCCATGCTCAGACCGGCCCCCATCAACTTGGTGCCGGCGCCCATCAAGCCGCCCATGGCGAACATGCCGCCGCCGGTGTCGCTGGCATGCTGGGCTTCGATCAGGGCCTGCGCGCCGGGAAGCTTATCGACGATAGGCTGTACTTTGTCGGGCGGGCCTTCCTTGACCAGGAAGTCGAGGATGATGCCGACGGATTTTTCTGCGGTGGCCTTGTCGATGCCGACATTGGCGACGAGACGCGCAATCAATTCATCCATGATCCCCTCGGCTCCCCCGCACTATCGGCGGGTTGTCGCTATATTGAACGTCGTTGACGGGGATGACAAGCGGGTTACGATGTCGCAGATAAAAAGTTGTCATGTGCTCGCACACTGTCGCAGCAGCCTGTCAAGTAAAATGTAACGTGTCTCGCATTTTGACGTGAGACTGTTGGTTCGCGCACACACATGCGGTCATAGGCGATTCGTCAATCGAAAAGCCCGCCGGCAATACGTTCGGTAGTATCCGGAGAACAAGACCTGTCATATTTTCCGACCAAGCAGGCGTGCTGGCAGGCTATGTTTTAGAAATTCTAAAAAGAAAATGGTAAAATCACACTAGATCGCGCAAGTTGGCCGTTTCAACTTGCAATCCGGCGGCAAATTCGAACGTTTGTGCATACCTGCGGCGCTTTTCAGCCTAAGAATGCGTTGCTAGTTTGCGTTTCCCGCCTGCAGGAGTCTGCCATGAGCATTCTCGACGCGGTCTTGAGCCGCATCGACCAGGATATCGACCAAAGCGTCGAGCGTTTGTTTGCGCTGTTGCGCATCGCCTCGGTTTCTACGGACCCGGCGTACAAGGACCAATGCCGGACCGCCGCCGAACACGTCGCCGCTGACCTGCGCAGCATCGGTTTTCTCGCCGACGTCCGCCAAACCGAGGGTCATCCGGTGGTGGTGGGCAAGACAAACGGCGTTTCCGGCCCCCGTGTGCTTTTTTACGGCCATTATGACGTCCAGCCGGTCGATCCGCTGAGCCAATGGAAGACCCCGCCATTCGAGCCGCGCATCGTAACACTATCCGGTGGCCGCAAGATCATCGTCGCGCGCGGAGCCTGCGACGACAAAGGCCAGGCCATGACCTTCATCGAGGCCTGCCGGGCGTTCAAAGCCGTCACCGGCAAGCTGCCGCTGCCGATCACCACCATGATCGAGGGCGAGGAGGAGTGCGGCTCCAAGAATCTGTTCAAATTCGTGCGCGACAACGCCGCCGAGTTCAAACTCGACCTGGCGCTGGTCTGCGATACCGCCATGTGGGACGCCCAAACCCCTGCGGTGACCACATCGCTGCGCGGACTGGTCTATGAAGACGTCAAAATCACCTGCGCCGACCGGGATTTGCACTCGGGCGTGTTCGGCGGGGCGGCGCAGAACCCGATCCGTCTGCTGGCGAAGATTCTCGGCGCGCTATGGGACGACAACGGCCGCGTCACCATCCCGGGTTTCTATGACGGCGTGAAGGACCTGCCGGCCGACATCAAAGCTGACCTCAAGGCGCTCGATCTCACGCCGGAGAAGTTCCTCGGTCCGATCGGTCTGAAGACGCCAGCCGGCGAAAAGGGCTACCTGTTGCTCGAGCAGATCACCACGCGGCCGACCGCCGAGATCAACGGCATCGTTGGCGGCTATACCGGCGAGGGTGCCAAGACTGTCATCCCCGGACAAGCATCCGCGAAAGTCTCGTTCCGCCTGGTCGGCGAGCAGGACCCCGAGAAGGTGCGCGACGGCTTCCGCGCCTTCGTGCGCGCGCGACTGCCGGCCGACTGCCAGGTCGAGTTCGGCAATTTCGGCCTGGCGCCGCCCTTGCAGCTTTCCTTCGACAATCCGGCACTCAACAAAGCGCGCGCCGTGCTCGCCGAGGAATGGGGCCACAAGGCGGTGGCGGTCGGAGCCGGCGGCTCGATACCCATCGTGGCGGATTTTAAGAGCGTACTCGGGATGGACTCGCTCTTGGTCGGCTTTGCGCTCGACGACGACCGCGTACATTCGCCGAACGAGAAGTTCGACCTCAACTGCTACCACAAGGGCATCAGGAGCTGGGCGCGCATCCTGGCGGCTTTGGCGGACGGCTAGTGCGCCGGTTGTTCCAAATCAATGATTTGCAACGTTCTCGGGTGCCCTCTGGTCGTATTCATTCAGAGGGCACCCGGATGTCGGCTAAACATCGTAAGATCGCTTTCTTCGCCGTCCTCGCGATGGCGACCGGACCGCTGGCCGTCGCGCCAGCTATGGCGTCTAACCCGGTGCCATGAATAATTGCCGGATGCGTCTTCAAAGGACGCTTCATCTCGTCCGACGGCTACGACATCCGTCCGAGGTATGCCGACGGCCGGCAAGTTGACCTGCGGCCCTTCGAGGGACACGGGCTGACGATCACCGGCGCATTGCTATCGGGCGATGTGTTGATCGTCAGCAAGCCCCCGCGTAACTCAGGCCCCTGTAAGATGATGAGACCGAAGTGAAATAAAGCGCAAGGAGTTCACTCCGGCGCTTGCTGGTTGTCTTGTCGATGCGCACCTGCTAGGGCGCGGCGATAAGACGATAATGACAAGGCGACATGGCTCCTCCTCTCCTTCAACTCAAAGACATCGCGCTGACCTTCGGCGGCACGCCGCTTCTTACCGGGGCGGAGCTGTCGGTCTCGACCGGCGAACGGGTCTCGCTGGTGGGACGCAACGGATCGGGCAAATCGACTTTGCTGAAAATCGCCGCCGGGTCGGTCGAGCCGGACCGCGGCTCGGTGTTCGTGCAGCCAGGAACCTTGGTCAGCTATCTGCCGCAGGAGCCGGACTACTCCGGTTTTGCCACCACCTTGGCTTACGTCAAGGCGGGATTGCGGCCGACCGACGACAGCCATGCCGCCCGCGCTATGCTGGAGCAGCTCGGCCTTACCGGCCAGGAAGACCCGGCGCATCTGTCAGGTGGCGAGACGCGCCGCGCCTCGCTCGCGCGCGTGCTGGCGCCGTTACCCGATATTTTGCTGCTCGACGAGCCGACCAATCATCTCGACCTAACAACAATCGAATGGCTGGAGCGCGATCTTGACGCCCGGCGCGCTGCGCTGGTGATCATCAGCCACGACCGGCGCTTTCTTTCGACGCTGTCGCGTTCGACGGTTTGGCTCGACCGCGGCACGACCCGGCGCATCGAACGCGGCTTTGCCCATTTCGAGGAATGGCGCGACATGTTGCTGGCGGAAGAAGAACACGAGCAGCACAAGCTCGACCGCAAGATCGTCGCCGAAGAGCACTGGATGCGCTACGGCGTCACCGGCCGGCGCAAGCGCAACATGCGCCGGGTCGGCCAGTTGCAGGCGCTGCGCGATGCGCGCCGCACCTACCGCGGCGCCACCGGCGACGCCACCATCACGGCCGGCGCGGCGGCGCCGTCCGGCGTGCTGGTGATCGAGGCGAAGGGCATCGGCAAGAGTTACGGCGGCCGCGACATCGTCCGCGACTTCTCGATCCGCATCCAGCGCGGCGACCGCATTGGCATCGTCGGGCCGAACGGCAGCGGCAAGACCACGCTGATCAATATGCTGACCGGCGCATTGCCGCCGGATGCCGGCACGGTGAAACTCGGATCGACACTTGCCGTCGCCACCCTCAATCAGCATCGCGACAGTCTCGACCCGCAAGTCACCGTCGCCGAGGCCTTGACCGGCGGCAGCGGCGACACCGTGATGGTCAACGGGACGCCCAAGCACGTCATCGGCTACATGAAGGACTTTCTGTTTTCGAGCGAACAGGCGCGCACGCCGCTCGGCAAGCTGTCGGGCGGCGAGCGCGGCCGCCTAATGCTGGCGCAGGCGCTGGCCAAGCCGTCGAACCTGCTGGTGCTCGACGAACCGACCAACGATCTCGACATGGAAACGCTGGACGTGCTCGAGGACATGCTCGGCGACTATCCCGGCACGGTCCTGCTCATCAGCCATGATCGCGATTTTCTCGATCGCCTGGTGAGCGGCGTGATCGTGCCGGAAGGCAGCGGCCGCTGGACCGAATATGCCGGCGGCTATTCCGACATGCTGGCACAGCGCGGCGCCGACCTCGCCCGCGAGCAGCGCAAGCTGGAGCCGCAGAAGGCGGTCAAAGCGGCCGCTCCCGCCGTGGCGCCGTCGCCCGCGAAGCAGCGCATGACCTTCAAGGACAAGCACGCGCTGGAGACCTTGCCGAAGACCATCGCCGGGCTGTTCGCGAAAGCCGATGAGTTGCAAGCCAAGCTCGCCGATCCGCAATTCTACATGCGCGACCGCGCCGGGTTTGAAAAGGTCACTACCGACCTGGGCGAAACCCAACGCAAGCTGGCCGCGGCCGAAGAACGATGGCTGCAGCTCGAAATTCTGCGTGAGGAAATCGCCGGCGGTTAAAGCCGCCGACGCCTGGCTGGTTTACTTGAGCTGGTCGGCCACCTTGTCGATGCCGGCCTGCGAGCAGTCGTCGTCTTTGCCGGGCGAGCCCGAGACGCCGACCGCGCCGATCACCTCGTTGCCGGCCTTGATCGGCACCCCGCCGGGCAGCGCCAGCACGCGAGTATAATGCACCGAGCCAGCTGTATCCGGTCTGTCCTTCAAGCGTTGGACGAAGGCGGCGGACGGCTGGCTGAAGGTGCGCGCGGTAAAGGCTTTGCGTTCGGCGCCTTCCGGCGTGTGCAGCCCGGCGCCGTCGTCGCGCAGCATGACAATCGTCTGGCCACCGCGGTCGACCACCGCCACCGCAACCTTGAATCCCATGCTCTGGCACTGCGCGAGCGCGGCATTGGCGATGGTCTGCGCCATCGCCACCGAAACGTTCTTTTGGGTAAGAACCTGCGCGCCGGCCGGCGACGTGAGCGCAGCGGCAACGGCGAGACTTCGCAAGACCCTTCGACATCAGCGACATAAGGTTTCCTCCCGGATGTTTTTTGTCAGGGGCGGATGACCCCCTGACCTGAACATACCCCAGCCGCGCCCGTTTTATTCGCGCGCACGCAAATTTGAGTGGTTAATTCTTCAGCCGGTAGCCGGTCTTGAAAATCCACCAGACGGTGGTGAGGCAAACCGCCATGAACACCAGCGTCATGGCGAGGCTGACGGCGGGGCTCACATCGGCGATCTCGAAGAAGCTCCAGCGGAAGCCGCTGATCAGATAGACCACCGGGTTGAACAGCGTAATCTTCTGCCAGAGTGGCGGCAGCACGCTGGTCGAATAGAACGTGCCGCCGAGAAACGTCAAAGGCGTGATGATGAGCAGCGGCACGATCTGCAATTTCTCGAAATTGTCGGCCCAAATGCCGATGATGAAGCCGAGCAGGCTGAAGGTCGCCGCCGTCAGCACCAGGAACACCAGCATCCAGAACGGATGCGCGATGTGCAGCGGCACGAACAGGAACGAGGTCGCCAGGATGATCAGGCCGAGAATGATCGACTTCGAGGCTGCCGCTCCGACGTAGCCGAGCGCGATTTCGAGCCCCGAAACCGGCGCCGACAAAATTTCGTAGATGGTTCCGACAAAGCGCGGAAAATAGATGCCGAACGAGGCGTTCATCGTGCTCTGCGTGAGCAGCGTCAGCATGATCAGCCCCGGCACGATGAAGGCGCCGTAGGCGACGCCCTCGATCTCGGTGATGCGGGTGCCGATGGCGGCGCCGAACACCACGAAATAGAGCGAGGTCGAGAGCACCGGCGACACGATGCTCTGCCAGATGGTGCGCCCGGTGCGCGCCATTTCGAAGCGGTAGATGGCGTGGATGGCGCGCAGGTTCATGATCGGTCGCTCACCAATCCGACGAAGATGTCTTCCAGCGAACTCTGTTTGGTCTCTAGGTCGCGGAACTGGATGCCGGCGCGGCTGAGGTCGCTCAGCAGCGCGGTAATGCCGGTGCGCTCGAGCTGGGTGTCGTAGGTGAACACCAGCTCCGTGCCTTCTCCCGCCAGCGTGAGCGGATGCCCGGCGAGTTCGGCCGGCATCGTGTCGAGCTTTTTCTGCAGATGCAGGATCAATTGCTTCTTGCCGAGCTTGCGCATCAACTCGGCCTTGTTCTCAAGCAGGATGATCTCGCCTTTGTTGATCACGCCGACACGGTCGGCCATGTCCTCGGCTTCCTCGATGTAATGCGTGGTCAGGATGATGGTCACGCCGGAGGCGCGCAGATCGCGCACCACCTGCCACATGTCTTTGCGCAATTCGACGTCGACGCCGGCGGTCGGCTCGTCGAGGAACAGCACCTGCGGCTCGTGGCTGAGCGCCTTGGCGATCAGCACGCGCCGCTTCATGCCGCCGGACAGCGTCATGATCTTGGCGTCCTTCTTGTCCCACAGCGAGAGTGCGCGCAGCACCTTCTCGATGTGCGCCACATTGCGCGGCTTGCCGAACAGGCCGCGGCTGAAACTGACGGTGTTCCAAACGCTCTCGAAGGCATCGGTGTGCAATTCCTGCGGCACCAGCCCGATCAGCGAGCGCGTCGCGCGGTAGTCCTTGATGATGTCGTGGCCGTCGACCGTGACGGAACCTTGAGATGGATTGAGGATGCCGCAGATGATACCGATCAGAGTGGTCTTGCCGGCGCCATTGGGGCCGAGCAAGGCGAAGATCTCGCCGCGCTTGATGTCCAAATTGATGTCCTTGAGCGCCCGGAACCCGGTCGCGTAGGTCTTCGACAGATTTGAAATGGAAATGATGGATTGCATGGGTGGGGAGGGCCGTGGCGAATGCTGCGCATATAGGCGGCTGCGTCGAGACGCGCCAGCCCCAATGCAAGCGCACTTAGCCTAAAGTTGCCAGCGCACTGAGATCGCTCAGCGTCTGCCGGGGTGGAAAATCGAGATACTCGTCCGGCATCTTGCTGCGGTTGACCCAGAGGCCGCGGAAGCCGACCGACGTGCCGGCCATCACGTCCCAGCGGTTGGACGACACGAAGTTCACCTCGCTTGGCTTGCATTTGTAGTGATCGGTGACGAGCCGGTAGACCTCCGGCCGCGGCTTGAACATCTTCAACACATCGACCGACAGCACGGCGTCGATATCGCCGCCGACATTCGCCGCATCCACCGCGCTCTTGAGCATATTAGGCGAGCCGTTCGACAGAATGCCGGTCCGGTGGCCCTTGGCCTTGAGCGCGCGCAACGCCGCGCGTGCGTCCGGGAAGGCGTCGAGCTTAAAATAGGCGTCGAGCAGTTTCGGTTTTAGGGCTTTCGGCACCGACGGCACCCGCGCCAGCGCATAGTCGAGGGCCCGTTCGGTGAGCGTCCAGAAATCCGTGTAGTGGCCGGCGAGCGTCAGCGTCCAGGTATATTCGAGCTGTCTGCCGCGCCAGATTTCCGATAGGCGGTCGGCGTCGGGCCCGGCATCGGCGCGGAAGCGCGCAATCGCCGCATGCACGTCGAACAGGGTGCCATAGGCGTCGAAGACGAAGATGGACGGCATGGTATCCTCCGGGTCGGACCGTTAAGGTGCAAAGCATGGCCGGCCGGATCAATAAAGCCCGCCAAAGTCACATTCGAGTGCGCGCCGGGGGAGACGGAGATGGCGGCGGACTGGTCGCAAACCTGGACCTTCTACGAAGGCGAATGGCGCGAGGGCAACGTGCCGCTCTGGGGCGCGCGCACGCATGCCATCTGGCTCGGCTCATCGGTGTTCGACGGCGCCCGCGTGTTCGAAGGCGTGGCGCCCGATCTCGATCGGCATTGCGCGCGCGTCAACGCCTCCGCCAAGACCATGTTTCTCAAGCCCAGCGTTTCGGTCGACGATATAGTCGGCCTTACCAGCGACGGCATGAAGAAGTTTCCCGCCGGCACCACGCTCTATGTCCGCCCGATGTATTGGGCCGAGCGGCCGGGCCCCATGGCGTTGCCGCCGGATCCCGATTCGACGCGGTTTGCGCTCACGCTCTATGACGCGCCGATGCGCAAGCCGGACGGGCTCTCGATTACGCTGTCGCCGTTCCGCCGGCCGACGCAGGACACCGCCCCGGTCGACGCCAAGGCCGGCTGCCTCTATCCGAACAACGCACGCGCCATGTTCGAAGCGAAATCGCGCGGCTTTGATAACTGCATCGTGCGCGACGTGGTCGGTAATGTGGCCGAGCTCGCCAATTCCAATGTGTTCATGGCCAAGGACGGCGTCGTGTTCACGCCGATCCCGAACGGCACGTTTCTCGCCGGTATCACCCGCGAACGCGTGATCGGACTGCTGCGCGGCGCCGGCATAACGGTGAATGTAACAGTGATGCGCTATGCCGATTTCGAAACCGCCGACGAGATATTCTCAACCGGCAACGCGTCCAAGGTGCTGCCGATCACGCGCATCGGCGAGCGCGCACTGCAGCCGGGCCCGCTCTACCGCAAGGCGCACGAGCTTTATTGGGCCTTTGCGCATTCCGCCCCATGACCTGGATGCTCGATCGCGTCGGCCGCGTGATAGCCGGTTATTTGCAAAAACCGGCGTCCGGCTACGAGCCGTTCACGCCGACCAATTCGGCGGCACTGCGCGCCTGCATCCAGCCCGGCGATATTTTGCTGATTGAGGGCCGCAACCATATTTCCGGCATCATCAAATATCTGACGCAGTCGACCTGGTCGCACGCGGCGCTCTATGTCGGTCCGATCGCGGGGAGGGCGGCCGCGGGCGGCGAGCCGTGCGATCTGGTGGAGTCCAACCTTGACGAAGGCATCACCTGCGTTCCGCTGTCGAAATATTTCCTGTTTCACACCCGCATCTGCCGGTCGGTCGGCTTGTCCCCCGAGCATCGCAAGGCGGTCTGCGACTACGCTATCGAGCGGATCGGTCTGCAATACGACCTCAAGAATTTCATCGACCTTGCCCGTTATCTGTTGCCGCTGCCAGTGCCGCAGCGCTGGCGGCGGCGAATGATCGGGCTCGGGTCGGGCGATCCGACCCGGCTCATTTGCTCGGCGCTGATTGCGCAGGCCTTCGGGAAAATCGGCTATCCGATATTGCCGGCCATCACGCGGGTGGAAAGCGAAAGCGCGCGCCAGGAGATTTATCACATCCGCGATTCGTCGCTTTATACGCCGCGCGATTTCGACATCTCGCCGTACTTCGCCGTGATCAAACCGACGATCGAAACTGGCTTCGACTATAAGGCCATCACATGGGCGGCCGACGATGGGCCGGCCGGTCGGTGAGCCCGACCGCTATGCCTGCCGTTATGGCGGCGTTCGCTGCTTAGCGTAGGGCGATAACCCGAACGGTCCGCGCTTCGCTCGCGGGATTTCTGAAATCGAATTGACAACGCCGCTCGAAGTCGGGCCAGCCGTGCTGCGAACATGCCGCGCCCCTCACGTGCAGAGGTAGGCGATCGCCTTTCACGGACGCCTGCGGCAGCGTGTCGACGGACGCGTTCGCCTGCGGCACGGCGGCCGTGGCGAAAGCGAAAAGCCCGGCTATGGCGGCGGCGACCGTCATACTGACGATCGGCTTGAACATTCTGTTGCTCTGGGCATCTGGGCCGTGCATGGCGAGACAACACTCGAACGGGTCGATCGTTCCGGTTTTGTAAAGTAAAATACAAATAGGCATATAATATTTTCTTTGAGCGCCTAAGTATTACGTCGACAAATATCTGCTGTTATTGATGGAACAATAAGCCCACCGCCGACGTTGACTGAGTTGATTGAGGTAAGACGGCGCGAAGAGCGATTTATTCTTGCGCTTGCACGCCAGACTTAGCATCGGCGCCAGTCCAACATTTACTGAGGCCGACTCAGCACGTTACTTTATGGGGTCCCAGCACGGTTTGCTTTGCGTCAATTGAGTTTAACCAAGGAGATTACCATGCGCTCTGTCATCAAGACTGGACTGTTCGTGTTGATCCTGGCGGCCGCGCCGCTCGCGGCCCAGGCCGGAACGCTGGAAGGCGTCGCCATCGGTGCCAGCACCGGCGCCGTCATTGCCGGACCTCCCGGCGCGATCGTCGGCGGAGTCATCGGCGGCATGGTGGGCGGCCCGAACATCGTTGGACACCGCCATCGCCACTGCTGGATCAACGACCATGGATATCGTCACTGCGCGTGGACCTAAGCGCTAGTTAAAGCGCGCCATGCGGCGGCCCCGGGGTGGCCACTCGCCGCTCCGGGCTTTCCGGAAAATTGAATTCTATTTGGCTTGATCTGGGAGCAGTGCCATGGCCGCAGAGCTAATAAACGAATCTTGGCCGTACCTGCGCCTGCCGGCTGATCGTTGTCAGCGACTCTCGCGCAATTGCATGGATCTCGGGACGGCGAGAAACCTCCGTCTTATGTCTGAGGAGTATTTCTTTAGTGCCTCGAAAATGGAAGATGGGATTTCGACGCTCGCAGTGCCGCAGGAACCATAGGACCCGTTACACGCCCTATCTCGTCATGAGCGAGATACTCACAACGGAGGTAAGACCATGTCACTCGGTCTCATTCTTGTCATTCTCCTCGTCATCTTCTTGTTCGGCGGTTTCAGCGGCCGCTTTGGCGGATATGGCTACGGTTATGGTCACGGCGGCGTCGGCGTCATCGGCACCATTCTGATTATCATTGTCGTGCTGATGCTGCTCGGGCGGATTTAATCCGGCCAAACTCTAAGCCGGCGGCGCGTTGCGCAGCTGCGGCGGCAGGTCTTTGTCTCGCGAGCGTAGTTGGCGTCAATAATGCCGCCGCCGCGACAATTCTTAATCCAGAATATCAATGAGCAATGCCGCCGCTACCGCTAAGACGCTGGAACATCAAGCCAAGGCGATGGACGAACGCGTCGCCTTCTTCAAGCTCGACAACGCCGCGCTCGATGAACGGCCGGCAGCGAAACCGGCCGTTCCAATGCTATCGCGGGGTCCAGCCGCGCCGAAAAAGCAGCCAGTTGCCGCGCCGAAGCGAGTCGCTGCTGGCGCCAACGGCAGCGGGCCGGTCCGCTGCGTGCGGGCCGCTCTCGCTACCGCGGTCAATTCAGATCCCGACTGGAAAGAGTTCTAGCCGGAACGGAAAGCGGATCACGGCGAAATCCGGACGCCGCGCTGCGCCCGTCTTTACGGCGGCGGCATCGAAAGCAGCCTCGGCGGCGGTCCGCCGCGCAGATTGTAGACGCGGGCATAGACCACGCCTTCGCGTTCGATCGTCGCCATGATCGGATGTTGCAAATGATTGCAATAGAACGTGCCGAGCGCCAGGGCGAAGTCCGCAGTCTTGCGGTCGAAGGTGGTTTCGAATTGCGGCCCTAGTTCCTCTTGCGCCGAGGACTGCGGTCCGCAGATCGCCACCACCCAGCGCCGGCCTTGCGGCGGGTGCTCGCTCGCGGCGGCGAGCCGCGTTCGCAATTCATCAGCCGCCTGTTTGAAGGCGAGGCCCCAGTAATCGAGCATGTATATGTCCTGCGCGGCGCGCACGCCGCCCGAGACAACGTTGAACGCCGTGTATTGGTAGGGATGCAGGCGCACCATGTCGCTCACCGGCAAGCTGACCCCGGCAATCATGATGGCGGCCAGTGCGGCGAGTGCGGCCTTGCCATGCCGGCCTGCGCTGTCGGCGAGCCAGGCCATGGCGAGCCCACCCAACGCTGCGAAGGGCGGCACTACGAAGATGAAATGGCGCACTCCATTATAAAGCGCCGGCCGCGCCGCCATGGCCAAGGCGATCGGAAGGATCGCGCTGAGCGCTACTAGGATCAGCCCGGCGCGACGATTTGGCGGCACGCTGCGGCGCGCGGCGGCGATGAAGGCGCCGAGCATTCCGATCGTTCCGAGCGCCAGCATGATTTCCGGCAGCTTGAGCATGAACAAATGCGGCAGGTAGCTTGCCGGCATGTTGGGGACGTCGATTAGGCGACCTTCGTAAAGTTCCTGCCACGGCTTTTCGAAAAACGTGTCAAAATATTCCGCCGCGTGCAGCGGATTGAGTGGTGATTGCACCGACCATGGCCATAGCAGGCCCATGATCAGATAGCCGAGGCCCAAGGCGGGCAGCAGGGCCCAGAGGAATTGTCCGCAGCGAAGCGCCGCCTGCTTCCAGCCGCCACTGCGGCTTTCCGCGATGAGCACGAGCAGCAGCGCGGCAAGCCCGGCCGGCGCGGCGACGCCCGCCAATACCCGCGAGCCGAACGCCAGCCCCAAGCCGACGCCGGCCAATGCCACCGTGCGCGCGCTTGGGCTGGGATATTCGTCGAAGGCGCGCAGCAGGCCGAGCAGTAGCACCGCCATGGCGGTCGCGAAGGGCGCATCCTTCGCGTTCATTAACATATGGCCGTAGTAGAGCGGGCAGGTGGCCAGTAAAATGAGCGCGACCAGCCCCGCACTCGGCCCGCCAATTCGGCGGCCGATCCGCCAGGTGACGAACAGCCCGAGCATGCCGACCGAGGCGCCGACGAGCCGGCGCGTCTCGAACAGGTCGAACGGCAGCACTTTGGCGGCGAGTGCCGCCGCCATGTCGAAGCCGCCGCCGTATTTAAAGAGGTTGACGAAGGAGAGCGCGCGCGTGTCGGCAAAGCCCGAGCCGTAAAGCTTGAGCAGCAGATCGCCATATTGGGAATGGGAGTAGTCGTCCCAACCGAGACCGTAGTCGCGGAAGGTTATCCCCGCGGCGATGGCGACCGCTGCGAGGACCAGGACGGCGAGGCGATCGGCAGAGACCATGACCGATCGCATTCAGAACATGTCCGCTTAGAAGATGAAGAAGAACAATTTGTTCTTCGGCGAGGTTTCTATTCTCTGCCCGCGAGGTTTACTTGCTCGCCGCCACGAACATCTCTTCGACGTGGTCCCAATTCACCAGGTGATCGAGGAACGCCTTGAGGTAGTCCGGCCGCCGGTTGCGGTAATCGATGTAGTAGGAATGCTCCCACACATCGCAGCCCAGCACCGGAATTGCCCCATGAACCAAGGGGTTCTCGCCGTTCGTCGTCTTCGTCACGATCAGCTTACCGTCCTTGACCGCGAGCCAGCACCAGCCGGAGCCGAACTGGGTGGCGCCGGCGGCCGCGAAATCTTCCTTCATCTTGGCGACGCCGCCCAAATCTGAGTCGATTTTCGCCTTGAGTTTGCTGGGGATTTTGTCGCCGCCGCCGCCCGGCTTCATCCACTTCCAGAAATGAATGTGGTTGTAGTGCTGGCCCGAATTGTTGAAGAGGCCGGCATTCTTGCCGAATGAACCTTTGACCACTTCCTCTAGCGACTTGTCTTCCAGCCCGCTGCCGACCAACAACTTGTTGCCGTTGTCGACATAGGCCTTGTGGTGCTTGTCGTGGTGAAATTCGAGCGTCTCGCGCGACATATGCGGCGCCAGTGCGTCATAGGCATAGGGCAACTCGGGCAGCGTGAACGACATTAGATCCTCCTCGATCCACAAGCGTTGATTGGGAAAAAAGCCGGTCTCACAATGAAACCGGGATGTCCCGGGCGAGTTCCTCGACTAAGTTAATTAGGCTCTGGCGCGGGCCGGGGCAACGCCTTGACGGCCGTGCGCCGCAGGTATCGAGCGGCTGGGGCGGGCATAAGTCCTGGAAATGGCTGGAAATGGTCTCCTCCGGCGACTGACCGACATTAAACCGGTTTGCGGGAAATCGCGGCTATATTAACATAAACAGTTGCCGCCGGTGCCGCGAACGGCCAAAATTCGCCCGCCGCCGGAAGGCTTTAGCGGGCATTTTATAGCGGATGCTTGAACTGTTGTTTCGCAAGAGGTCGTAACACCTATGTCAGTCCTATTATTTATTGTCGGCGCCGTTGTCGTCATGATTGGCGTCGGGATGGTCGGATACGGCATCCCGATTAATGAATTCAGCTTCGGCAATACGCTCATCATCGGCGGGACCACGGCCGTGGTCGGCGGTCTCGTCGTCATTGCGATTGGCGTTGCGGTCGGACAGTTGCGGCGGATTAACCAGGCGCTGGCAACGCACACGCCGGTAAGGCCGGCCCTGCCCGTTGAAATGCCCGAGCCGGCGGCCGCTGCGGCGCCGAGCCGTGTTCCGTTCCCGCCCAAACCGAAATCCGAGCCGGTCATCCCTGAGCCTCAAACGCCCGACGAGACCGCCATCGAAGACCACGCGGCCGTTGCGGCGGCGCCTAAGCTGCAAAATCCGGATCGCCCGGCTGCCGCGGTTGAGGAATTCAAAGTCGAGGAATACGAGGCTACTTCGCTCTCGCCAAGGCAAGCGGTTCCTGCGCCGGCGCCGGTCGAGCTGGAAGAGCCAGTGCCACCGCCGGCCGCCGACGATGTTTTTCCGGTGGCCGGAATGCGCTCGGAGCCGGCTCTCGATGCGCCATGGCATTCTTCGGCGCCGCCCCCACCGACGCCGGAGCGCCAATCTCAGCCAAGCTATTTCGACGCCATGTGGCCGGCGGAAGTCAGGCCGGCGAAACGTTCTGTCATCGATGAGGCCAAGCTGGAACCGAAGCCAAAAGTGACGCCGGCCCCGCCGCCCGAAGTGCCTAGCGAACCGGTCGCCATCCTGAAATCCGGCGTCGTCGACGGCATGGCCTACACGCTTTATGTCGACGGTTCGATCGAAGCCGAACTGCCGCAAGGCACGCTGCATTTTGCCTCGATCAACGAGCTGCGCGACCATCTCGCGAAGAATTCTTAAGCCGAACTGAGCAGAAAAGTCCGGCTGGTTGCCTGCGGGCAGACCTGTTTTCGGGCAGTCAAACCCCAAGTCTAATCAGGTTTTTGACCTTCTTTTTCTTGCAGTGACAGATTTTGCCTAGTAGAATTCAAAGAAATCGCGGAAGCGCGTCGATATACTCGGTCAGAACAACCTTTAATCGACCGGGAAGATGATCTTCTTCTGATTGGTCTGCGGCGCGATGTTCTGCGTCCGCGTGATGGGTGGGGAAACGTCGATGACCGACACGCCGGCCAACGCAAATTACATCGAGCTGACGGCGGAAATTGTTTCAGCCTATGTGAGCAACAATACGGTGCCGGCCGGCGAGATTCCGAGTCTGATCAGCCAGGTGCATACCGCGCTGGCGCGGGTGTCGGGAAAGTCCGGCGATTCCCATTCGGAGCCGTTGCGGCCGGCGGTTTCGGTCAAGAAGTCGATCACGCCCGAATACATCGTATGTCTTGAAGACGGCAAGAAATTTAAGTCGCTCAAGCGGCATTTGCGCACGCAGTACAACATGACGCCCGAGCAATACCGGGAAAAATGGGCGCTCGGTGCCGACTATCCGATGGTCGCGCCCAGCTACGCGGCCGCGCGCTCGCAATTGGCCAAGCAAATGGGCCTCGGCCAGCAGCGCCGCCGCCGTGCCAAATAGAGACGTCAAGTCATCGACGCCGGAGTTGATCGCGAGCGCTGCTGCGCGCACAGCGGCGGTTTTGCCGGGCCTGTTGAGTGGCATTTCTCACACACAACCCGCGCGCAGCCTGTTATCATTTAACATTGCAGAAGGCATTGTCCTGAGGGGGGCACATGCAGCGACGCGATTTCATCTTGGCTCTCGGCGGCGCGACGGCGGCATCGTCGAATCTTTGGCCGCTCGCGGCGTGGGCACAGCAAGAAGTTTGGCATATCGGCATGCTGGAGACGACGGGCCAGGGCGTCAAAACCGCGGACATTGCTGCGTTTCGTAAGGGTCTGCGGGAGCTTGGTTACGTTGAAGGGAAAAATCTGACTATCGATTATCGTTCGGCAGACGGCCGGCCCGAGCGCTTCCAGGCACTCGCAGCCGACCTGATTACTCTGAATGTCGACCTGATCGTGACAAGGGGAACGCCGGCCGCCCTTGCTGCTAAGAATGCCACCAAAACCATCCCGCTGGTCATGTCTTCCATTGGTGACCCGCTGCTGGTGGTTCCCAGCCTCGCGCGCCCCGGCGGCAACATCACCCGCTTTAGCTCTTTTGTAACCGATCTCGTGGCGAAGCGCGTCGATCTCCTCAAAGAGATCGTTCCCGGGCTCACACGGGTCGCGGCTCTTCTGAATATGAGCAATGGATCCCAGCCGGATCATTGGCAGCAGGTTCAGACGACGGCACGCATCGTAGGCGTTGAGTCCCAGCTTCTCGACGTGAGAAAGGCCAGCGATATCGGCCCGGCATTTGAGGATGCAAGCAGACAGCGCGCCAATGCGCTTATCGTCGGGATCGACACGCTCACCCAGGCCAATCAGCAGCTCATCATCGATCTCGCCGTCAAGCATCGGCTGCCGGCGATCTACGCGTCGCGCGAATTTGTCGACGCCGGCGGCTTGATGACATACGGCGTAAACTATCCCGATCTTTATCGCCGCAGCGCCACCACGGTGGATAAGATTTTCCGTGGCGCTAAGCCCGCCGATCTGCCGGTCGAACAGCCGACAAAATTCGAGATGGTGATCAACCAGAGGACCGCCACGGCAATCCGATTGCCAATTCCTCAGGGCATCCTGCTGCGCGCCGACGAGGTGGTCGAATGAAGCGCGGAAAACGCATTGCACTTGTTAAGAGCGGGGCGTACGCCGCAATGATTGGGTTGGCTCTGATTGCGTTTCCCACTTCATCGGCGAAGGCGCAGCAGCCCCCGCGGACCGGGTGCGTTACCGTTTCGAAAAGCGAATATGCCAGCGCCAAAAAGCAAAAGTTGCTGCGTAACAGGTACGGCACCTATGTGAGAACGGGCCGGCCATTGCGGCGCGTCTATTGGTATTGTCGCTGATGGCGCCGTGGCTTTCACGGCCCGCACGAAAGCTGCGGACAAAAATTCTATTTATGTGGATAGTTTTCGCCTATTTTCCGTAAAAAACGCGAAAATACGTAAATAATATCAGCTAGATAAAGGATTCGCCTCAAACTTATCTTCGTCGCCCTAATTTCGGCGATGATGTAGGGAAATAATCCTACTCGAGGAGGTCATTCAATGATCCTGGTCGAAGCACTCCATAAACCGAAACGGACGCGGCGCCGGCCGCCGCCGCATGACGACACCGCCAGCATCTGTTGGCTGATGGAAGCGGCCACGGCAGCGGCTTTCGCCGTGCCGGTCGACGAGCTGCGGGCGCGGTCGCGGCGCGCGCCGGAGGCCGCGTTCGCGCGGCAATGCGCCATGTATCTCGCCCATGTCGTGCTCGGCATGCGCTACAGCGAGATCGGCCGGCTGTTCCGCCGCGACCGCACTACGGCCGCCTACGGCTGCGCCCTGGTCGAAGAACGACGCGACGATCCGGCGATCGACCGCGTGTTGCTCACGCTCGCATTCGGGCGACTGTTAAGGTACGTCTCATCGCGCTTCGCAATCGCGCGTTAGTTTTCGGGCAGACCCGCAATTTCGCGCGCCGGTCCGGTCACTTCGAGAACATGAAGTCCGGTGTTCGCTCGATCGACTACATAGATATAGCCGCGGTCGTCTGTTTCGACATTGTTGCTCTGTATCGCAACCTTACAGACATCCTGCCCATTCGACTTGGTGCAACGCTTGTCTGTTGCCGCCGTAATCGCGGGTATGAAGTAACCGACTTCTTTCGGATGATAGGGATCCCGGATATCCACCGCACGGACCCCTGCATTGAACCAAGTCACGAACGCGAGCTTACGGAAGAAAATCGGCGCCATGCTTTCGTTGGATGAATGCGATCCGAACCGGCCGCCGCGCGCGCAGAAATTTCCGCTCGCCTCCGACACTGAAAAGCTCGCCACGACCATTGGCTTTGTTTCAACGGTCGCATCCGCGAGCCACACCATTTGCCGCGCTTCGCCGGCCTGGCATTCGTTGACCAGCGATTCATCGACAATCATCACCATGTTGCGCTGGCTCGCAAACTTGTCGTTGGAAAAAATGGGAATGGACATTTTTCCGAGCGGATATGTCGTGTGTGCGCCGTTGAGCGGTGACATTTCCATTTCGCCGATGACCGGAGCGCGCAAGTTGTCAGGCGTGGGCTCTTTCGGGCCGCTAATCAGTTTGTCGCGATCGACGATTTGCAAAATACCGCCCTTGTTGGTGCCGTACCCGAAATAGACGCGGTTACTGGCCGGTCCGGTCGAGATCATGCCGTGCAATTCGGTTGGCGTGCGACCCGTTGAGCCTGGCTCCTGGCCCGGCAAACCGAATTCGCGAATTTTGATCGGCTTCGCCGGATCGCTGAGATCGTAAACTTCAGTCATGCGACGAACGCGCCAGTTGGGAACGCCGGACACCAGAAAGGCGATGCCGGTATTACACTCCCACCAGCTCTTATGCGTATCTTTGAGACCTTCGAGGCGGATGATCTGTTTCGGATTTGCAGGGTCGGCGACGTTCCATATCTCGTGCGCGGCGCCGCCAAAAGTGCGCAGCAGATAGACCGCGCTTGGATCTCCTTTCGGCAGATCCTTTCCGTCACACACACGCGTCATCTGCGCGCCGCCAGCCTCGTAAGTTCCCTCTTGCCCCGGAAGATGACGCAAGTATTTCGGATGGGCCGGATCGGTAACGTCGACAATCGACGTCCCGTTGAATTCGGGTTGTCCCGACAAGGGATTGACCGGCTTCGGAATGCCGTCCGTGCCGCCATGATGCCCGATATAGGCGATCCAACGATCGCCCTGATGATGAATGGTCGGTTGGTAGGCCGAACGTCCTTGCAGGTCGTTGAAGCCGACAAGGCGCATATTCGCTGCTTCCGGAGAGTCGCCGATTTTCGGGGACTGAGCAGCCACGGGCCCGCCGATAAGCAAAGCGGCAATCACACCTACAATGCCAGGCGTTAGACCAAAGGGCTCAACGTAGACTTTCGGTTGAAGCTTCATCGTCTCCTCCGATCATTCAAAAATCATTGTCGCAATGACACCACTCGTCAAGCCGGCGCCAATGCGGCTTTGGCTTCGGCGCGGATGCGCTCGACCATCGAGCGCAGGCCGTTCGAGCGTTGCGGCGTCAGGCCATCTCGCAACCGAATGCGCTCGAACAAAGCGAGCGCGTCGGTATCCAGGATCTCTTTCGCGCGCCTGCCGGAATAGAGCGCCAGCAGAATGGCGATCAGGCCGCGCACGATATGGGCGTCGCTGTCGCCGTCGAAGGTCAGCGTCGGACCGGCGCCGTCCGGCTTCACATGGGTGAGCAGCCAGACCTGGCTGGCGCAGCCGCGCACCTTGTTGGCTTCGGTGTGGGCGCCTTCCGGCAGCGGCGCCAGCGTGCGACCGAGTTCGATGACGTAACGATAGCGGTCGTCCCACTCATCGAGCAGGGTGAAATTCTCAACGATGTCGTCGATGGTCGTCATGCCGCCTATATATAGGCGGGGCTGCGCCGATGGCCACAAAAGATCGCGACGGGCACCGGCCCGCGAGATAATGCCGGTTTACGCGGGTAATTTATACGGCGGGCCGGCCGGTGCGCGCCTCGCGGCGCGGCGGCAGCGGAACCGGTGCATGCCAGGCAGGCGCCATGTCGGCCCCGGTGAGCGTGCCTTGGCCGGGCGTGGAAACGGTGTCCACGTTTGCGGACGTCTTTTCCGGCGCGGACTTCTCGGCGAGCTTGGTGGTGATGAAGTCGTAGATCGTGCGCGCGCCCGCTTCGGCCTTGTGGCCGAGCGCGACCGCGACCTTGCCGCCAGCCTCACAGGCATCCGGCTGCCGGTCGCAGAACCCGCGCGCGTCGGAGACCGCTGCGCTCGCCAGCGTCACCGCCTGCTTAGGGTCGATATTGGCGTCGCCCGACGTCGATTTCGTGCCGCTCGGCAGCAGCACGCAAACGACCGTCAGCCAGAATGCCATGCGGAGCAGAAAGAACATGAGCCTACCCGTTTTCCCCGGCGGCTGTTCCGCCGCCTTTGAACTTAACCGTAGCAGACAGCCTTGAAGCTGCCGTTCGCATTGAAGCAAGGTTTTTGGGTAAAATCGACGCTAATGCAGCGCAAGTTTTCGTCAAATTTGACAGTGTCGAATTCGATTAAAATTTTAAACGCCGACTGGCCGTGGCGGCAGTCGGGGTACCTTTGCGCGAAGCGCATGGTTACCGCAATGGTAACCATTGGTTTGGGCGCCCGGGCCGGTGCGGTGCGGCAATACAAATTTCACCATGCCCGGCGATTGAAACCGGACCTTGGCCCGGAATCGGCCAAAGCGGCCGGCAACCGGCCCCGCATCGGCCTTGCTTTAGCGTTCGCTTAAGCCGCGCTGGCTACGATTCTGGTCACGAAAAAGGGGCGCGTCTGTTCGTAAGAGACGTGAGACAGGAACCGTGGGTCTCCTCACGCCAGTGTGGATCTACGTTGACGCGCTGGTGCACCCCTCGGCGCAGCAGGACGCGCTGACGGCGGCGCGCCACCGCGCCTTCATCGCGCCGCGCCTGCTCGGCAGCTTTGCCGCGCTCGCCGGCTTCCCGGCCTATATCGCCTTGCGCGGTGTGCCGAGCGCACTCGAACTCGGCGTCTTCGGCTGGCTGGTGGCGCCGATCCTGATTGCCTATTTCCTTTCGCGCACCGGCCGTTACGAGGCCGCGCATGTGATGTCCTCGTTCTCGCTCACCGGCCTGGTGGCGGCGGTGGCCTGGTGCACCGGCGGCATAAGTTCGTTCGCCACGATCTGGCTGGTGGTCATACCGCTGGAAGCAACACTTTCGGCCTCGCGCCGGCTGGTGGCGCTGGCCGCGAGCTTCACGCTCGCCGCCGCCGGATTATTGCTGAGCTTGAGCGCGCTCGGGCTGCAGCCGCCGGCAAGCGAGCATGGCGCGCTGGCCGCGCTCGCGATCATCTCCGCCTCGCTCTACGCCACCGGCCTTGCGCTCGGCGCCGAGCAACTCACGCGCACCAGCGCCGGGCTGCTCAATGCCGAGGAGGAACGCTATCGCCTGCTAGCGCGCAACATGACCGACGTCATCACCCGGCATGGCAAGAACGGCGCCGTGCTGTTCGCATCTCCGGCGGCCGAACAGCTGTTTGGCGTGCGCGTGGGCGAGCTTGCCGGGCACGGGCTGTTCGACCGCGTGCATGTGACCGACCGGCCGGCATATCTCATCGCGCTCGCCGACGCAGCCGCGCTTGGTGAGGACCGCTCGGTCGAATTCCGCATCCGCCGCGACAACGACGGGGTCCGCGGCGGTCATTTTGCCTGGATCGAAATGCGCTGCCGGCCGCTCGCTCCCACTGCCGATCCCGCAAATTCTCCCGAGCGCGAAGTGGTCGCGGTGCTGCGCGACGTGACCGAGCGCAAGGTGCAGGAACGCGCGCTCGAAATCGCCCGCAAAGAATCTGACCGCATCAACAATGCGAAAAGCCGCTTCCTTGCCACGATGAGCCATGAGCTGCGCACACCGCTCAACGCCATCATCGGTTTCTCCGACATGCTGAGCAACAAGACGATCGAGCTCGATCGGTCGCGTCAGCGCGAATACGCCCAATTGATCAACAATTCCGGCTATCATTTGCTGTCGGTGGTCAACGGCATTCTCGACATGTCGAAGATGGAAAGCGGCAATTTCGAAATTGCGCCCGGACCGCTCGCGCCGGCGCAGGCGATCAGGAACTGCTGCGATCTTTTAGTGCTCAAGGCGCAGGAGGCGGGCGTCGAGCTTAAAGTCCGCATCGCCGCCGATTTGCCGGAAATCGTCGCCGATCGGAGGGCGGTCAATCAGATCCTGATCAACCTCATTTCCAACGCCATCAAGTTTACGCCGCACGGCGGCGGTGTCAGCGTGAGTGCCTTGTGCGACGGCCCCACGCTCGTGGTCGCGGTCGAGGACACCGGGATCGGCATCGGCGAGGCCGATCTGCCGCATTTGGGCGAGGCGTTCTTCCAGGCGCGGGCGTCATACGATCGGCGGCACGACGGCACCGGCCTCGGCCTGTCGATCGTGAAGGGCCTGATCCGCCTGCACAACGGCGACATGGATATTAGCAGCCGGCTGGGCGCTGGCACGCGGGTAACGGTGATTTTGCCGATCGATTGCGAAGGCATTCGGCCCGCCGTCGAGCCGATTAAACTGGTCGCCGAGCAGGTCCGCGAATTCTCCGCGGCCGCCAGCATTCAGGTGAAAAAAAGTGCGTAGCCGCAGCCGGCGCGAGCGTATGAGCGATTTCGACGGCGGCGCCGGCAGGCTGGCTGCCGCGATCGAACGTCATCCGCGCGAATTCGTCGGCATTCTAATGGCGACGGCGGCGGTCTTTGCGATTTTCATTAATGCGCTGTTCCTGCAGCGAGGCCCGCATCCGGCGCCGATCTTCGCGACCCGGCCGCCGGTGGTGCAAGCGACGCCGGTCGCATTGCCGCGACCGCGTGCAGTGGCGCCGGTTGTGGCGCCGGCGGTCGCGCCGGCCACAGTTGCGCGCAGCCAGGCGAAGATCATCGGCGACATCCAGCATGAGCTCGCCCGCAAAGGCTTCTACGCCGGCGCGGTCGACGGCGTCTGGGGCGGCAAGACCGACGCGGCGACGCGCGACTTCGTGCAGGCGGCCGGGCTGAAGATCAACACCGATGCGAGCGAAGGCTTGCTGCACGCGATCGTCACGTCCAACGCCAAGGCGCCGACCGGGCGCGCCGCCGCGCCGGCGCCGGTGCGCAACGATCCGATCGCCGAACTGATCGCGCCGACCAAGCAGGTGCTCGCCATCCAGCGCGCGCTGGCCGATTTCGGTTACGGACAGATCAATCCGACCGGCGTCTACGATCCGGAAACGAAAGAGGCGATCGAGAAATTCGAGCGCGATCGCCGCCTCCCGGTGACCGGCCAGATATCCGATCAGCTCGTGCGCGAACTTGCCGCCGTAACCGGGCGTCCGTTGGAATAGCGGACCACCAAAGCCTCGTGTTACTGAAGGTCATGCGGTTGAAATCCGGCATCTGGGTGGCGGCCTATCTGCGCCGCTGCAACGTCGAAGGCGCTTTCGCGGCGGTGCGCCGGCGCGGCGCCGAAGAGGCTGGCGCGGTGTTTATTAAGATCAGCCGGCTCGACGGCACCGCAACTCTGTATGGGCCGGCGGCGCAATCCACTTTCGACGAGACGCAGCCGGCCGACCGCAATTTTACAGTCACGCTCGGCGGCGAAACGCCAGTGCCTGAAGCCGATATCGAAGCGCGCTTGGCGCGTGAAATCCGCTTCGATCCCGATGTATGGGTCGTCGAGGTCGAGGATCGCGCCGGGCGGAATTTTCTCGACGGCAATGTGGTGGCTTAGCGACGCTTGTTTGCGGCTTAGCGCCGCTTATTTTCCGCTGGTCTTGACGTGCGAGGGATGCGTGACGCGGCGGCGATCGGAGCGATAGCGCGCCGGCGTCGACAGCGAGCGGGCGTCGCGGCGTTCGTCGTCCCAATGCACCGGCTCGTGCTGTGGCCGTGACCGGCCGCCGGCTTGCCGCCAAATCGCCAGCATGCGTTCGGCCGCTCCCGGCGCGAGGTCATCGTAAAGGCGGGCGAGGTCATAGACGCGCTCGACCGATTGGCCGATCGCCGGATTGAGGAACAGCAAAATGCGTTGCAGCACTGCGGCGGTCATGCCGAGCGCGCGAGCGGCAACCACGATCGGCTCACCGGAGGGGTCGCGCGCGATGCGCTCGGCCAGCGCCCGGCTGATCCCGAGCGCACGTTCGAGCATGCGGGCGAATTCGCCCGGGTTGCGCTGGAGCGCTGCGTTTTCCAGTCGGCGGATGACTTCAGTCGAGGCTACCGCCGGACGGCGCTCCGCCGTTTCGTCCGCCACATCGAGATTGGTTAGGATCAGGCCGCGTTCTTCGCTTTTGGCCGCAAAGAATATTTCCAACAGGTCATTGTGGGCGGTTGGGTTCGACCCGGTTTGAGTTGTGAGTTGGACGGCCGGCCGCGAGGAGGGGACGCCAAGCCTCGCAAGGATCGCCGCCGGCGCGGCCGGGTAGGCCGACAGCCTGTCCGCCACCACCGCGAGGGTCGTCGCGTCGACGGTATCGATCAGCCCGCGCGCGAGCTCGACGTATTGGGTTTCTTCCTCGGCGCTATGGACCAGCTTCTGCACGTAGAGGTCGGTGAGGACACGCAGCAATGTCGGGCGGATATCGACGCCGTCCCGGCATGCCAGATCGACCAGACTATCGAGAGAGGGGTACGCGGACGACTTCGCCATGATTTTACATACTTTACGTACTTCACCGGGCTACGACGGCTCACATTAGTCACGGCGCGTTAGCGGACCGTTAACCTTGCAACCCGTTTAATTGCCAACAGGCGCCGACCCGGCAGTTCCGAACAAGGCTTCAGGCCGCGGCGGCAAGGGGGTTGCAATGGGCGAAGTTATTCGGTTTCCCGACGAAACGGGCTGCGGGCGCAGTGGCAGATATATCGATGCCAATACGGAACCCGCGACCGTCATTATTCTTCCGGTGATCCGTGTCGAGCATAATCCGGACAACTCAAACGGCCTCGAACCGGATACTGGCAATACACCGGGCCGCCGTCGCCGCCGCCGCATCGCACGCTGAAATTTAACCGCTCTCGAGCCTTCGATGCGAATTCGGCCGCCGATGACGCGAGCGTTCATTGGGCGCCGCCACATTTTCGCACTCGCGGCAATCTTGTCCCTTGCCGGTTGCGGCACCCCCAATGGCGATTTCGGCGAAGTGCAGCCGTATCTTGTGAGTGACGGTATTCACGACTGGGTTGGCCCCTATGCCAGCGGCGGACGCAAGTTTTCGAATTTCGAACCGACCGACGATGAGCGCGCATTGCGCGACCTCGGTTATCCCTGATCGAAGCACCCTATGATCGCCAGCAATGGTATTCCGTTGCCGGGGAGTATGGCGTTTACCGTCCCAAACGCGGACCGGCTTTCGACCGCACCACCTATGCAAATCGGCTGCTGTCATCGTACGAGCGCTCGCCTTCGGCGCGCTATTCCCAGCTCAGCGACGATATCCGCAACGACATTACGCGCCTACCGCAATTCTTCGAAACCGCCACGCGCGTGATCGATATCGACCAGAAGCGGCGAAAGAGTCTGGCCTTGATCTCCGCGCTGTCGCCAGCCGAGCGCAAAAACGCCGAGCTTCGCATGCGTGAGAACGCATCGATCGTTGCCTTGACGCGCGAAACACTGGCCCAGCGCATGTCGGCCTATCGTTTCGCACTTGAGCGCCTCGTTGTTACGACGCCGTCAGCGCAGGCGGCCGAGGTCGAACGCGCCATCAATCAACTGCAGGCGTAGGTCGAGCGCTATCGCCGCCCGGTACCGACATGGGTGCGCGAGCAGAGTTTAGCCGCGTCGCGCTGACTATTTCGGCAATTCCGTCCGTGTACATTGAGCGGTGACGATCGCCCTTTGCGCCATCGCCATCAATCCGGGCTCGGGCGCCAGGCTGCGGATGGCGATCAGACCGGTGAGCGTCGGCGATTCCACGATCAACCGGTCGGCGGCGGTGATTTCCTCGTCCTCCGGCATTTGATTGTGCTGCTCGACCGTCATCAGATTGAGCTCGATCAAGCGCCGGCCGGCGGCGCGGTCGTTGATGGCGTAATAAGCCACGTCGTAACGTGTGTAGAATGAGACCGAGGTGTAGGCGAGGCTCACCGGAACGCTGAGTTTCAGCGGCCCCTGCGAAAGATCGTAGCGGCAGATGGCGCTGGCGAAGGCCGGATCCATGAATGGCATGGCTGCGGATTCCGGTGTCGGCGCCGGTAGCGCGGTCACACGATTGACGGGAGCGTTGCGCGATAATCGCGAATAGGCGTCCTGTGTGGCGGTGCGCGGCAGGATGATGATCGTTGCCAGGTGCACGATTCCGCCAAGCAACGCGCCGCCTAAAGCCAACAGCACCCAGCGGATCATGGGCAACCCCTGACATTGACGGTCGGCATCGGCACTTCACGGCCGGCTTTGGTCGAGACGCCGACGGCTGTGTCGTAGAGGCGGAGCAATAGGACGTAACGCTCGATCCCTCCGGTCGGCAACCAGTTGCCCGGATTTGCGCGCGGCGCTACGACGATCTCGAAGCTGCCGTCGGCATGACGGGCGATTTCCTGGCTGGTGAATCCGTAGCGATTGATCGAATTGGCTACCAGCTCGCCGTCGCCTTTGTAGAGCGTCAGCGTCCAGAAGCGTGCCGCCGGCGTGACGCCCGCGAGCACCACATCGCATCGCCCGTCGAGCGGACGGCCGTTGTCGTCGGCCGAGGCGGTAAACGCGACGCCGTCGCCGAGCGCGGTCGGCAAGCGGCCGATGCGCGCGATCGATGCCTGCGCGTAAGGGTCGGCGTCGGCGGTGCCGGTTTTCGGCCAGGCCGTCCAACTGCCGATCGTCAAGGGGCCGAAGGCGGCGCCACGGGTGAGTGCGAGATAAGTTGCGCCGAGGCCGACGAAGGCGGCGGCAACGAGGGCAAACAGCGATCCGAGAAGCAACCGCACGTTTCGATCCGCTAGCGGTGAGGGATTAAGTTGATTCGCGAAAGGGAGCCTACGCTGGGCGCTGGCGAGGGGCTAATCAGTTCCGGCTGCCGAACGCATGTCCCTCCAACGTGGCGGCGAGGGCATCGCCTTTTTGCGGGGCCTCGGCCTGTTTCTTGCCGGTGGAAACCGTCGGGCGCAGCGGCCCCATGGCGCGGTTGGCGTCATCCATCATCCGCTCGACGCGAACGAGTATGTCGGCTCCCCGCTTGGTGAGGACGGTCGGGCGCGGCGGCGTGCCGGACTTCGATTTGACTTCGGCAACGGCCGGCTCCGGGCGCACCGCCGGCACCGGGACTCCGGGAAGCTGTTTGATCTCGATGCCTTGGTGCGCATAGTCCATGATGCTGTGCCATGTCATCGCCGGCAACGCGCCGCCGGTCATGCGGTTGGTCGACTGGTAGTCGTCATTGCCGAACCAGACGCCGCAGACGAAATTGCCGGTGTAGCCCATGAACCAGGCGTCGCGATAAGCGTTGGTAGTGCCGGTCTTGCCGGCGGCGGCAATGCCATCGAGGCGCGCGCGCCGGCCGGTGCCGTTCTCGACCACGCTGTTCATCATCTTGATCATGTCGGCGGCCACGTGGTCCGGCAGCGCCCTGCGCGGTTTCGCACCGTCGCGGTCGAAGCGCCAGATCAGCTTGCCGTCGCCGGTGCGCACTTCGAGGACGGCGTGCGGGGTCATCTTCATGCCGAGATTGGGGAAGGTCGCGTAGGCGCCGGTGTGATCAAGCAAAGTCACCGCGTCGGCGCCGATCGGCAGCGACGGCGTGTCGGGCAGCGGCGTGCGGATGCCCATATCGTGCGCGGTCTTGATGATGCGCGCGCGCCCGAGCTTTGCGTTGCCGTCGCCGACGGCAATGGAGAGCTTCACGGCGATGGTATTGATCGAATGGGTGAGGGCGTTGATCAGCGTCATCGAGCCGCTATAGCCATGGCCGTAATTGTGCGGGCACCAGTTGCCGATGCACACCGGCCCGTCGACCACGATCGAGCTTGGTTTGAAGCCATGTCCGAGCGCGGTGGCGTAGACGTACGGTTTGAACGAGGAGCCGGGCTGGCGCATCGCATCGGTGGCGCGGTTGAACTGGCTGGCGCCGTAGTCGCGCCCGCCCACCATGGCGCGCACCGAGCCATCGACATCCATCAGCACGGCCGCGGCCTGTCCGGCGTGATATTCCTGGCCGTATTGGCGCAGCGAATTTTCGACGGCGCTGTCGGCCGCGTGCTGCAGATCGACGTCGAGTGCAGTACGCACCACGAACACGCGCTCGGTCATCGACTTCGGGAAGGTGTCGACGAGCTTCTTCATCTCGTCGAAGGCCCAATCGAGGTAGTAGTTCGCCGCGCGATCGTCGCGGCGGTCGACCGGGGTCGCCGGATTGCGGCGGGCGCCGAACACCTGGCCCTCGGTCATGAAGCCGGCGTCAACCAAATTATCGAGCACCACGTTGGCGCGCGCGCGCGCGGCCGGCAGATTGACGTTGGGCGAGAACTTGGACGGCGCCTTAAACAGACCGGCGAGCATCGCGGCTTCGGCGAGGTTCACGTCGCGAGCGGACTTGTTGAAGTAGTATTGCGCCGCGGCGTCGACGCCGAAGGCGCCGCCGCCCATATAGGCGCGGTCGAGGTATAACTTGAGGATCTCGTTCTTGGTCAGGCGCGCTTCCAGCCACATCGCCAGGAAGGCTTCCTTGATCTTGCGCTCGAGCGTGCGTTCGTTGTTCAAAAACAAGTTCTTAGCGAGCTGCTGCGTCAAGGAAGAGCCGCCTTGGACCACGCCCCCCGCTTTGGCGTTGGTCACGAAGGCGCGCGCGGTGCCGGCCAAATCGATGCCGAAATGCTCGTAGAAGCGGCGATCCTCGGTGGCGAGCACCGCCTTGATCAGGTTGTCGGGAAACTGGTCGAGCGGCACCGAGTCGTTGTGCCGAATGCCGCGGCTGCCGACTTCGTTGCCGTAGCGGTCGAGGAAACTGACCGCCAGCTCCGACTTCTTGAGCCAGTCGTCGTCCGAGGTCTCGTGGAACGCGGGGATGGCGAGCGCAAGCATCAGGACCGCGCCGCCGGTGCCTAAGGTGGCGGCTTCCGAGACGATCTCGTTAAGGGCGCGCCGCCAGCCGGCGACATGGAAGCGGTCCATGGAGGTGGAAAACCGCTCATAGGTCTCGCGCAGGCCGGAAAAGCCGCTGAACAACCCTGAATCGACGCGGGCGTCGAAGCCGAGCAGCAGCTTCTTGATTTTCGGCTTCCAATCGGCCGGAAAAAGGTCGCGCAAGGGGTCTCGCTCGCTTCGGGCTTACGGCGTCGCCGCCGAAGGCCGATTCTAGCCGATCGGGGCGATTTGGGCCAAGGCCGCCGCCTCGGTCAATACACGGCACGGTGAAGCCTAATTGCGGTGAAAAAGGGCCCAATTACCTCTCCCCGCGGGCGGGGAGAGGTCGACTTCCGAACCATAAGCGTGTTTACGCGCGTCTTCGACGCGCATTTGCGAGGAAGTCGGGTGAGGGGGCATATCTGCGATTCTGAGCGCCTCGATGCGCCCCCCTCACCCGGCTCGCTGCGCTCGCCACCCTCTCCCCGCCAGCGGGGATAGGGAACTCGCCCGCCATGACGGAATCGCCGCCAGGGGCTACAACCGGCCCAAAGGAATCTCATGACGGCACCAAAATCCGACGACGAAAAAGCCCCGTTCTGGCGCACCAAAAGCCTGGGCGAGATGACCAAAGCGGAATGGGAGAGCCTGTGCGACGGCTGCGGCCGCTGCTGCCTGAACAAGCTGATCGACGAGGACACCAACCGCACGGTGTTCACCGACGTGGGCTGCAAGTTGCTGGACGGGCAGACCTGCCGCTGCACCGACTATGCCCACCGCCAGGCGCGCGTGAAGGACTGCGTGCGGCTCACCCCGCGCAATGTGCGCCGGCTCTCCTGGCTGCCGCCGACCTGCGGCTATCGCCTGGTAGCCGAGGGGCGCGACCTGTTCTGGTGGCACCCGCTCAAGTCCGGCAGCCCCGAGACGGTGCACGCGGCCGGCGTCTCGGTGCGCGGGCGCGTTTCGGCAAGCGAAAAGGACGTGCCGGACGATAAGCTGGAGGAGTACATCGTGAGCTGGCCGGGGAAGGTGCCCAAAGGCGCGCGCGGCAGCGCGGCGCCGTCGAAGGGGAAAGAAGGCGCACGGGGACGACGCTAGTTTTCCGCTCAGTTCGACGCGCGCGCCTCAATCGCAAAATCATAAATCTGCGCCGGGCGCGCGCCGAAACTGAAGTGCCACCATTCGCGGAAATAATTGTGGAAGCCGCGCGCCCGCATGGCCGCGGTGAGCTTGGCGCGCCAGCGTGTCTGCTCCGTTGAGATAGCAGTGCTTGCGGTGTGGCTTTTATCGTCGAAGCAGTCGAAGTCGGTGCCCATGTCGAGCGAATTGTCGGGCGCACGTTTGTGCGCAGCCTCCGTACAAGCCCCGTGAGCCGCGTTGCGGTCGAAGGCGGGCGCCGGCGGGGCGCCGAGCCGCACCAGCGTGAGATCGACCGCCGTGCCGGTCGAATGCCTCGAATGCGCGGCGATGTAGCCTTGCGCGAATAGGCTGCGCTTCTCCAGCGTGGGGTAGAAACGCTTGGTCGCGCCATTGTCTTCGCCCGCTTGCGCCCAGCGCGCGAAGGCAGCGACCGCGCGGGTCGGGCGATAGCAGTCGTAGACTTTCAGGTTCAGGTTTTCGCGCGCGAGGTCGGCCTGCACGCGCTTGAGCGCCTCCGCCACGTCGCGCCGCAGCACGCATTCGGCGGCATCGTAGCCGGGCACGGGACGCCCGGTGAAATTGTCCGCGCCCGCATAGCGCATGTCCTGGACGATGCCGGGCGCGACATCGCGCAGATAGACGAAGTCTTCGGGCAGGCGCTCGGCCGCGCCTATCGCTGCTGGCAGGAAGGCAGCGATTAATAGCGTTGCGATGCGAATCTTGCGAGGGTCCATGGCCGAAAGCATATCACCTGCGCAGGCGCAGCCATTGCGCTTTTACTCCCGGCGCGGCATCACACGCGCATGAGCGTTAGGTGCAAAAAATCCAAGACCCATGCGCCGGCCAAAGCCGAGCCGCGCCTGCTCAAGCATCCGGAAGTGCGCACCATCGTGCTCGGCATCATGCTGGCGATGTTTTTGGGCGCGCTCGACCAGACCATCGTCGCCACCGCTTTGCCGACCATCGGCCGGCACTTCGCCAATCTCGGCGAGCTCGCCTGGGTGGTCACCGCCTATCTGCTCACCGCTACCGCGGTGACGCCGCTCTACGGCAAGCTGTCCGACATCCACGGTCGGCGCGCGCTGATGCTGATCGCCATCGGCATCTTCGTCGCCGGCTCGCTGGTTTGCGCGCTCGCCCCCAGCATGACCGTGCTGGTGCTCGGCCGCGCGGTGCAGGGGGCGGGGGGTGGCGGGCTGATGGCGCTGGCGCAGACCATCATCGCCGACATCGTCTCCCCGCGCGAGCGCGGCCGCTACCAGGGCTATATCGGCGCGGTATTCGCGACCTCCTCGATCGGCGGGCCGGTGCTCGGCGGCTTCTTGACGGAGCATCTCGACTGGTCGCTGATCTTCTGGATCAACCTGCCGCTCGGCCTCGCCGCGCTTGGCATGACCTCGAATGTCTTGAAGCGCGTGCCCTATCATCCGCGCAAGCACCGGCTCGACGTCATCGGCGCGCTGCTGATGATGGCGGCGGCGGTGGCGCTGCTGTTGGCGCTGTCCTGGGGCGGGCGCAAGTTCGACTGGATCTCAGCCCCGTTCGGCGCGCTGCTGCTTGGCTCGGCGATCCTGTGGGGCTTGTTCGCCTGGCGGCTGGTGGCGACGGCCGAGCCGTTTTTGCCGCTCACCGTGCTCGGCAATCCGGTCGTGCGCTGCGCCGCGCTCGCCGGCGCCTGCAACATGGCGACGCTGGTCGGCATGACGATTTTCGTGCCGCTCTATTTCGAAACGGTGCTGCATCTTTCCGCAGGCCAGTCCGGCCTCGCTTTAATTCCGCTGATGGGCGCGACCGTCGCTTCGTCGACCATCACCGGCCGGCTGCTGATGCACATGAAACATTACAAGCGTCTGCCGCTGGTCGGGCTAGTGCTCTCGTTGCTGGCGCTGGCGGCGATGTCGATCTGGCCGGCCTCGATGCCGACCGTGCTGGTGCTGTTGCTGCTACTATTGATCGGCTCGGGGCTCGGCACGCTGTTCCCGATCTCCACCGTGTGCATGCAGAACGCGGTGACGCAGCACCAGATGGGCGTCGCCACCGGCGCGGCCAATTTCTTCCGCTCGTTGTTCTCGGCGCTGGTAGTGGCGGTGCTGGGCGCGATCGTATTGGGCGGGCTCGGCGGCGTCACCGGCATGTCGGTGGAAATGCTGGCGCGCGCGGCGTCCGTACACGAACTTAGCTTTGCGTTCCGCTTCGTGTTCATGGCTTGCGCGCTGGTGCTCGCCTTCGGCATGGTGTTCCTGATTTCGATGGAGGAGCGCGTGCTCAAGGGGCCATCGACGCCGGCGGCCGAGGCGGCCACCGGCCCGGCGACGCCGATCCCGGCGGAGTAGGGCGGTAGCTTGTGCTGGAGCAGGGCATCGGACTATCGTTTGAGCGACAAATCCGGCCGGCTTTCATATGATTCCTACACTCAGCAAGACGATCAATGCGATCTGTATCTGGATCGATCAGACGCCGCTGAGCCAGACAATCCAGGTTACCAATTGGGTCGCGCCGGTGGTGCAGACCGTGCATATCCTGGCCATCGCCCTGGTCGCAAGTTCGGCGTTCATGATCAATCTGCGCTTGATCGGCTTGTTCTGGGCGGATCGGCCGTTATAGGCAGTTGCAGCAAGATTTTTGCCGTTCGTCTGGTGGCCGATGATCGTCCTGTTTACGACCGGCGCGATCATGATCATCAGCGAGCCGGTGCGCTCGCTCAAGAACCCGGCGTTTCAGATCAAGATGCCGCTGGTGATGGCGGCGCTCATCGTTACCGCCCTGGTGCAGTCGCTGATACGGCGCAATCCGGCGTTTGCGGATAAGGGCGTCCGGCGGCACGGTGGCGCGACGGCGATCGCGGTGGTCTCCATGCTGTTATGGGCCTGCATCATCTTCGCGGGCCGTTGGATCGCCTATTACGCCTGACCATGCCGCAATATAAGGACGTCGTTCGTGAAGATTGATCTCGCGCTACGGTGGCTGCAGAAGACCACGGTCGCCACAACCCTTGCCGAGAATGAAATCTTGTTTCCCTGGATCGAATCCGTGCACGTGCTGGCGATCGTGCTGGTGGTCGGCACCATCTCGATTGTCGATCTGCGGCTACTCGGCGTGGCCTCGCTCGACCGCGCGGTCAGCCGCCTGATGCACGACGTGCTGCCTTATACCTGGGGCGCCTTTGCCGTCGCCGCCATCACCGGCCCATTATTGTTTTCCTCGGACGCGGTCAATTACGGACACAATTTCTTTTTTCGTGGAAAGCTCATTCTGCTCGCTCTGGCCGGCCTCAACATGGCGTGTTTCATTTTATCGGCGTCCGCGACATCGGAAGATGGGGCGACCGACGAAATACCCCGCTAGCGGCCAAGGCCGCCGGGGCCGTCCGCTAAGGCCGGGGTTTTGCTTTGCCGATCAGCAAGTTGCGCCGAATTTACTCGCAGAACTTGCAGAGTGGGAATTCGCGGCTATAGACCGGCTGCGCGAGGAATTTCTCCTTCCCGTAGGTCCAGAACTGGCTGACGTTCGGATAGGTCTTGATCACCGTGTTCCAGAGCTCGGGTTTGTCGTAGCCGAACATCGTCTTCTTCTCGACTTTCTTGATGTAGATGTTCTGCACCGGGTTGCGCAGCTCGTCGAACGAGACCGGACCGCGCACCGCGTCGAGTTTCAGCGCGATGAATCGTTTGATGAAGTCCTCCGAGCTCGTCCACTTGCCGTTGGTCTGCTGCATCACGGCGTCGATCGCCTGCGCGGTGGTATAGTTCGACTCCGAGAAATAGGACGGCACCTTGCCGTACTTGGCGCGATAGGCCTTCACGAAGGCTTCGTTCTTCGGCGTCGTGAGCGCGGCCGAGTATTGCAGCGCGGACACGTCGCCGACCACCTCGTCGCCCATGAAGGGCAAAGCGAACTCGTCATAGCTGGTGCCGCCGCCGAGGATCGGCTTCTTGTAACCGGCCGCGCGCAACTGCTTGGGGAATTGCGCCGCCATCGGTCCCACCATCAGCGAGAATACAGCGTCGGCATTCGCCTTGATGGTCGGAATGTAGGGTCCGAAATCCTTGTTGCCGAGCGGCGGCCAGATTTTCTGCACGACTTGGCCGCCGCAATCCTCGAACGTCTTCTGGAAACCGCCGGCCAATTCGTAACCGAACGCATAATCGGCGGCGACCGTGACGATTTTCTTGTAGCCCTGGTCGCAAGCCCAGGCGCCGAGCGCGTGGTGGGGCTGCGACGACGACCAGCCGGTGCGGATAAAATAAGGGAACTGGCTGGCCATGCGTTGCGTCAGATCGTCGGCCGCCGGGATCGAGGCGATATAGATGGTTTTTTCAGCCGTGCTCACCGGCGCCAGCGCGTAGCCGGTGGAGGCCAGCACGCCGCCGATGAACATCTGCACATGGTCCTGCAGCACCAGCTTCTTAGCCTTGGTGACGCCGGCATCGGGCTTGGCCTGATCGTCCTCGACGATGAACTTCACGTCCATGCCGCCCAGCTTGCCGCCGTGCTCGTCGAGATACATCTGGAAGCCGTTGACCATGTCCTTGCCGACCTGGGCAAAGATACCGGTCATGGGCGCGATGAAGCCGATGCTCAATTGGTCGGCGCGCGCGCTCGATGGCATGGCGAGTGCGGCGGCGAGCGCGCCGCCCAGCAGCAATGCGGTGGCGCTGCGTGAATGTCCTGTGGTCATTTGGTTCTCCCTCCAAGTCGCCGATGCCGCTTCCCGCTGCGTGCGGAATTGCGGACGCCCGCGACAGCCTGATACCGGCGGGCGAGGGTAACATCAGGGCGGTGGGGGGAGGAAGGGCATGGGGGCGACGGCATCAATGTGGCGTGGTCCCGCGCCGCGGACGAATGTCCGTTTATTGGACCAAAGCGGACATGATGCGGACTCGTCGCGATGTCCGCTCATGACCCAAAGCGAACGATTTAACGGTGCCGCATTCATCTACCGTTTCGCGATGCCCGCCTTCTCGATCACCTGCGCCCATTTGGCGACGTCGGTCTGGATCCGCTTGCGCAGATCGTCGGACGACATGCCGCGTGCGTCCATGCCGGCGGCGCTGGAGAACTTCTGCACTTCGGGCGACTTCAGCGCATCCTCCACGGCGCGATTGAGCGTCGCGACGATATCGGCTGGCGTTCCGGTGGGAACGGCGAGCCCATTCCAGCTAGTCACCTCATAACCAGCCAGGCCGCTCTCGATCACGGTCGGTGCGTTCGGCAGGTTGGTGGCGCGCTCGCGTCCGGTGGTGGCGAGCACGGTCATCTGGTCGTTGATGATCGGCGACTGGAAACCGACGTAATATTCGACGGCGACATCGACATCGCCGCGCAGCACGGCGTTGGCGAGGTCCGGTGTCGTCTTGTACGGAACGATGATGACGTCGATGCTGGCCAATGTGCGGAACAGTTCGGCGGACAGATTCTGCGCGCTGCCGGCATTAATGGTGCCGAAGTTCAGCGTGCCGGGATGCGTCTTGGCGGCGGCGATCACGTCCTTGATGGTCTTATAGGCCGAGCCGGCTTTGGTCGTGATTACCAGCCCATAGGAGGCGGTGGTCGAAATCGGTGTGAAATCCGTCTCGATATTATAGGGCAGGGACTTGAACAGCGCCTTGGCGATGGTGAGGCCGCCGCCGACCATGACCAGCGTGTAGCCGTCAGGTGCCGCTTCCTTGGCCCCCTGCATGCCGACTACGCCGCCGGCGCCCGGCCGGTTCTCGATGAAGAACTGCTGGCCGAAATGCTGGCTGAGATTCTGCGCCACCATCCGCATGGTGACGTCGGCGATGCCGCCGGGGCCGTAGGGCACGATTACGCGCACCGGCTTCGATGGGTAGTTGTCCGCGCGCGCGGCAGCCGCCGCAACGCTCAGCACGATCGCCACGGCAACCACGAGACGGACGCGAGACAGCATCGGCAATTCCTTATGGCGGGTGCGCGGAGATTAGGAAGGCACAGCGGGGCTGACAATACACGTTACACGTTGCACCTTTACCGTGGCGGGCCATTGCTCTAGGCAAGATGCCATTTCCCTCACTGTCGGCCTGCCATGACCGTAATCGACATCCACCCGCACATCATCGCCAGCGACGCCACGCGCTATCCTTTGGCGCCGCTTGGCGGCCACCAGTCCGACTGGTCGCGCACGCGGCCAGTCTCGGTGGAGCAACTAGTCGCCGCGATGGACGAGGCCGGAGTACAGAAAGCCGCGATCGTCCAGGCCTCGACCTGCTACGGCCATGACAACTCCTACGTCGCCGACGCCGTCGCCACCTACCCAAAGCGCTTCACCGGCGTATTCTCCGTCGATGTGCTGGCGCCGGACGCGCCGGAGCGAATGCGGCACTGGCTCGGCAAGGGGCTCACGGGATTGAGGCTTTTCACCTTCGGCAGCACAATGTCGGAGCAGGCGAACTGGCTCGACGACCCGAAGTCCTATCCGGCCTGGGCTTGCGCCGGAGAATTGGGCTTGTCGATCTGCCTGCAGATGTCGGCCAAGGCAATCCCGCAGGCGGCGAGGATGGCCGAGCGTTTCCCAAAGGTGCGCATTATTCTCGATCACGGCGCGCGCCCAGAGCTGGTAGACGGACCGCCTTATAATGCCGCCACCAGCCTGTTCGCGCTCGCGCGCCATCCGAATATCTACATCAAGCTGACGCCGCGCATTTTCGCCGAATGCCGCCGTGGCAAGGCAACAGCGGAAACCTTCTTCCCGCGCCTGGTCGCCGAATTCGGCGCGCAACGGCTGGCCTGGGGATCGAATTATCCGTCCAGCGAAGGCAAGCTGCCTGAGCTTCTGAAGGTGGCGCGCGAATCCGTTGTCAGCCTGCCGCTGACCGACCGCGACTGGATTTTTGCCAAGACCGCGCACTCGCTCTATCCGGCGCTGGCGGATTGAGGAGACAATCAATGACCGCCGGAATAACCAAACTCCATACACTGCTCGGCAGCTATCCGAATGCGATGGCGCTCAAGAATGGTGCGGTGAAGTCGGACCTCATTAACTTCGAATTTGCCGACGTCAAAGTGTCGAACACCGCGTTCAAGCCGCTGGTGCGCGAAGCGAAATTCGATGTTGGCGAATTGGCGATAGTCACGTTTTTACAGGCCAAAGTCTATGGCAAGCCCTATGTGATTATCCCAGCAACAGTTCTCGGTCGCGGCCAGCACCATACCATCGCCTACAATCCGGAACGTGGCGAGCTGAAGGCCTCCGGTCTGACCGGCAAGCGTGTCGGTGTGCGCGCCTATACGCAGACGACCGGCGCTTGGGTCCGCGGCTTCCTCGCCGACGATTACGGCATTGATACCGCGAAGGTCCACTGGGTAACGTTCGAGGATCCGCATCTCGCCGAATACAAGGACCCGGAATTCGTCACGCGTGCGCCCGAGAGCAAGACGCTGACGCAGATGTTGTTCGACGGCGAGATCGATGCCGCCATTGTCGGCGACAAATTACCAGACCCGCGGCTGGCGCCGCTTATTCCCGATGCCGATGCGGCGGGGCGCAAGTGGGCGCAAACGCACGGCGGCATCCCGATCAATCACATGATGGTGGTTCGAGACACGATCGCTAAATCCCGCCCCGATATCGTGAGAGAGATCTACCGCATGCTGCAGGAGAGCCGGCGCGCGGTGTCGCCACCGTCAGATGGCAGCGCACTCGACCCGTGGCGTTTCGGGATCGAGGGCAACCGCCGCTCGCTTGAGATCGTCATCGACTACAGTTTTCGCCAAAAGCTGATCCCGCGAAAGCTCTCGGTCGACGAGCTGTTCGACGACTGCACCCGCGGGTTGACTTAGTTGTCGCGGCGACCCTTCGGAATGATAATCGGTCATTCAGCGATGTCGGCATTTGGTACAAAGCCGATATCAAACGACTAGCTGACGATGTCTGCTTATGATGCTGTGGACGGCTGCTCCACCGGCACGTGAGTGCCATGAATGTGGGTGCTGTTAGGGCCCACAATTTTGGAGGAGCCAATCATGCAGACGATCACGACAATCGGTCTCGATATCGCCAAGTCGGTGTTCCAGGTCCACGGTGTCGATGCGGAAGGCAACGTAATCATCCGCCGGCAGCTAAAGCGGCGCTATGTCCTGACGTTTTTCCAGAAGCTGCCACCGTGCCTGGTGGGCATCGAGGCCAATCGCATACTTTTTGCCGAGCAGCTAACTCAAGCGCTCTCATCGAGTTCCGTTCCATCATTGGGCGCAATGGAATTGCCAATACTGGTGTCAAAGCCAGTTTCAATGCGCATCGTCGATTGAGAGCACAACCCAAATCAGACATTTGCACGCTTTGCGGAAACGGCGGTCGAACTCCTAATGACACACTACGTCCTGGACAAGTCGCCGCTGGGATTTCGGCGTCAAAGGCAGCGGCCAGGCGCGAGCGACCTCGTGCCTGGCTCGTGTGCAAATGCCGATAGCCAACCGGGAACGCGCACTCAGCCGCGGTTATTCGCTCACGGACATGGATGACGGAAGCCATCGAAGCCGAGATAAGTGCTGCTACCCGGATCGTAAGACCTGAACCGCTGCATGCAGTAGGCCACCGCGTTGCCACCATAACCTGGTCCGTAGACATAGGGGCCGGGCTCGTAGGCATAGGGGCCGTAGCCGTCGTAATAGGGAGCGGCGAGCATTCCGCCTAAGATGGCGCCGCCGACTATTCCTGCAGCAACACCGGGACCCCATCCTCCGCCTGCCGCACTCAAAGGCCGAACACATGGCTGCACCGACCAAGGCTGCAAACGTGAAGAAAGCTCTTGCCAACTCGGAGCCGTCCACACATGGCACTTAGCAAACACGCAAATCCGGCCCGCGGAAATGAATAATGAATGACGCCAAGCCGTCGTAACCGACACTAAGTGCCGCTGCCGGGATTAAAAGATAAGAGCCTCGGCACAGTTCATTTGCCCGACGGATTTCTCTCTGCCTTGAAGCCGCGAAATGCCCATCCGGCGGCCAAGCCGAAAAGCAGCATGGCGATCGGTGGGCCGAAAAGTACGACCGGTATTTCAAGGAAATCGCCGGTGGTCTTGAAGCCGCCATGCAGTCCGTACATGATCAAATAAATAATCCACCCCATCAGCCATGCGGCGCAAAACAGAAGCCAGACGCGGAATAATCCGCGCCGCCAATTCACCGCCAATATTTCCTCGTCCTTTGCGCTCAGCGTCCGGCGAGGAATGCCAAAATGCGCCACCGGGGCTGTTCCCACATTCTTGTCAACTAACTTTAGCAAAAATCACCGCGTGGTGCGAGCCAATTGCCAGCGTGGCTCCGGTTCCGTCCGCTTGTGGAACAACGCCGCGATCGTCCAGGGGCCGCCGCCGGCGGAGGCGAAATAAAGGAAAATGAAGCAATAAAGAACGGCCGCATCGCCGCCATTGGCGATCGGGAAAAAGGCTTTCGGCGCGTGGCTTAAAAAATAGCCAATGGCCATTTCGCCCGACATGATGAAGGCAACAAGCCGCGTCCCTAGACCGGCGTCCGAATGAGACGACCGCGCATTTTACGGCGTCGTTCGGCGGCGAAGTGATCGATGACGGTGAACTGTCTCGTGCCGAATGCGACCCGAACCAGGCGGCGTGGCGCGTCGCCCGCCTCGAGGCCGGCGCCGAAATCGAGGCGGGAATCTACACCTTTCGCACGGAGCGCGCGGCGATCTGCCAGAATCGCGCCAGCGGAGGCAACATCCGCGGTTTTGGCGCCAGCGTGACCGCGCCGGCGTCTGGCAATGCCCAACAGATAATCCAAGTCGCAAGTGACGCGCCCGACCGCAAGCCCATTCTTGACGCGGTGCGCGCGTCGGTCGAAAGCACGCTCGGCATCAAAGTCGTTTTTGTGGTCGAGCGGATGACCGTGACTGGCGATTGGACGTTCGCGTCATTGCATCCGCGCGACGCGGCGGGACATCGCATCGATTACCGGCGCACGCGGATCGCCAAAGACTTCGATCCCGAACAGGACAGCGACTTGGTCGGCGCCCTGGTGCGGCGGCAGGGCGCTTCCTGGTCGCTGGTCGAACACGCTTTGCTGCCGACCGATGTCTATTAGGAGGAGTGGGAGACCAAATACAAATTGCCGCGCGCGTTGTTTTTGAGCGAATAGCGTTCAGCCCTTGATGAACGTCCCGCTGCGCAACTCGCTTACCGCTTGTTGCAGTTCGGCTTGCGTGTTCATCACGATCGGCCCGTACCAGGCGACCGGCTCCTCGATCGGCTTGCCGGACACCAGCAAAAAGCGGATGCCGTGCTCGCCCGCCTGCACGGTAACCTCGTCGCCTGAATCGAACACGACCAGCGAGCGGTCGCCGACCGGTTCGCGGAACAGGATTTCCTCGCCGCCGATTTGCTTCTCGCTCAGCACGCCGAACGGCTTCGACGCATAGGCGAAGCTGCCCTGGCCTTCGAATACGTAAGCGAAGGCGTGGCGCTCGGTCTCGACCTTGAGCGTCTTGCGTTTTCCCGCCGGCACGAAGACGTCGAGATAACGCGGATCGGCGGCGACGCCTTCGACCGGGCCGCGCTTACCCCAGAACTCTCCGCACACCACGCGCACGTGCGTGCCGTCGTCGTCGGTGATCTCGGGAATCGCGCCGCCCTTGACGTCCTGGTAGCGCGGCGCCGTCATCTTGAGCGAAGAGGGGAGGTTCGCCCAAAGCTGGAAACCGTGCATGCGGCCTTGCGCGTCGCCCTGCGGCATTTCCTGATGCATGATGCCGCGCCCGGCCGTCATCCATTGCACGTCGCCGGAGCCGAGCGTGCCGCGGTTGCCCAGGCTATCGCCATGTTCCACCGTGCCGTTGAGCACGTAAGTGATGGTCTCGATGCCGCGGTGCGGATGCCAGGGAAAGCCGGCCAGATAATCGGCCGGCCGGTCGTTGCGGAAATCGTCGAGCAGCAAAAACGGATCGGTCTCGGCCGTTTCGCCGAATCCGAAGGCGCGGCGCAATTTTACGCCGGCGCCCTCCATGGTGGGCACGGACTGCGCGATGCGTTTGACGGGGCGGATGGACATGGGCGTTTGCCTTTCGTGTCTAGGCGGCGGCCGCGGCGACGCGTTGGACGAAACGGCCGGCGAAGCCCGCGAAATGGTTGATGAACGTCTTCAGGAACTTGCGCACGCTGTCGTCGATCACGTTGGCCTGCGCGTCGATGAGTTCGGGTTTGAAGGTAATATAGGCTTCCCCGCCCAGCACGTGCATCCCGATGCCGCTGCCGAGCACCTGGCGCAGGTGCTGCTGGGCGACCGCGGTGCTGATGGCGCCGCCCGAGGTTCCGGTGATGGCGGCGGGCTTGCCGGCCCAGGCGTTCTTGCCGTAGGGGCGGGAGCCCCAGTCGATGGCGTTCTTCAACACGGCGGGGATCGAACGGCTGTGCTCGGGGGTGACGAACAGCAAAGCGTCGGAACCGCTAAGTTCCGCCTTGAAGCGGGCGACCGGGCCGGGGACCGGCTGCTCATAATCTTGATTGTACATCGGCAGGTCGTCGATCTGAATGAAGGCCGGCTCAAAAGCATCGCCGCCCAGTTTCGCCAGCGCCTGCGCCAGCTTGCGATTGATGGAGTCGCGCCGGTTGCTGCCGATGATGATGCCGAGCTTGTACTTTGCCATGGGGCCCACTATTTTTCTGGTTACGAATGAATACCAGGGCTACATAAGTGACCATGGCAAAAACACAAGAAGGCACACGGGCCGCACCAGGTAACCTGCATGTGCCCGAGGACTGCCGGGCGGTCAGCGAGGTGCTGGCGCGCGTCGGCGACAAATGGACCGTGCTGGTGGTCTCCACGCTGGGCGACGGGCCCAAGCGCTTCAACGAATTGCGCAAGGCCTTGGGGAGCATCTCGCAGCGCATGCTGACGTTGACGCTGCGCGCGCTCGAGCGCGACGGTCTGGTGACGCGCACGGTGCTGCCGACCAATCCGCCGCGGGTGGACTACGAGCTTACCCGGCTCGGCCGCTCGCTGCTCGAACCGGTGAGCGAACTCGGGCTCTGGGCGCGCAAGAACCGCCCGGCCATCAGCGAGGCGCGGCGGCGGTTCGATGCGGGAGAGACACAACGCTGACCGGATCGGCGGAAGGTCTCCCATCTTGGGCGCCGGAAATGAAAAGCATAACGGCGCGGCGCTACTGGCTAGAATCATATCCGTAAAATGACAGTTCAGCGGACGCACTATGGAGCTACTGCTGCCTGCATCCGAATGCGACCGTCGCGATTGTAAGTTAGTTCAGAATATCAATTAAAATATTGGCATGGATTATCGATCAGAGGGGACGAAAAGGTATTGTTCCAATCGGTCGGAATGAAAACAATTAATCAACTTCTACCTGACAATTTTGGCCACATAGATTCCGGCCCCGATGGTGATGCCGATGCCGTAGAGCACCAGCAGCGACAGACCGAGCCGGCGGCGCAAGGCGACGGGCAGCTGGATTGGCGTCGTGTGGTCCACGGCGGCAGGCTAGCGGTGGATTTGGCTGCCGCCTTGCGCGACATCAAGAGGGCGGGCAGTGGATCGTGCAACGCTTGCAAACCCAGTGTGACCCCGTTCACATTCGATCGAATGGCGCCCGGCTATAGTCCCCCGACAATAAAGGGGTTGGGCGTTACCATGGCGACAAGATCAGCCACTGAAATGGCCGAACACGTTCTTGCGCAAACGAAGGAACTGGCGCGGATGTCGCGGCAAGCCGGTTTGGTGACGCTGGCCATTTAGCTTGAGGTCGCCGGTTTTGAAGCGGAAACCCAGATCAAGGGTCAAGGCGAGCGGACCTATACGTTAGATTAAGCCAGAGGCATTGATGCGCTTATCGTTTAAGCAAAACGGGCCGTGAAGGGCAATATCGATCCGCGCAGCCGGGTGCAGCCGCCTGCTGGCGGTCGATCTGTGGGAGATTTCCATCGTCATGTTCCCGCTGCTCGCGGGAGCGCGCGTGCAGTGTGCAGGCGGCTTCCCCTTCCCAGGTTTGCCGGCCCTCGCTTTTACACGCGCACACGCGCGCCGAGCGGGAGTGGGCGCGCATGATTGGCGCGCCGGTCAGTGCTGAAATCAGGAACGCCGCGCTTGCGCCCGCGGCGCCAGCCGTTTCATCAAGCGGCGGCGGCGCGGCTATAAATTCATGAAGGTCTTGGACTGGGTGATCATCTTTTCCCACCAGGTCAGGTTTGCGCCGAAGAAAAAGCTGCCGCCGCCACCGCCGCGCTAGGGTCCCAGCGGCGAATTGAACTTGCGCGCGGTGTCCACGATCCAGTCGCGGTAGAGCAAAAGCGGCGTCACGCCGGTGAGGCCGCCGCAGCCTTCCAGATCGCCGGGCGCGGTCGACCAGCTCACCACGCCAATCACCGCTTCAGTGGTGGGCTCGAAGGCGGGCGCGCCGCTGTCGCCGGTGCAGGCGCCAAGTCCTGAGATTTGCCCGATGCGCTGGTTGTGCGTCACGAGATCAAACAAACGGATTTGTAACGAGCCGGGCTGGCCGGTGACGCTAAGCGTCGCCATGCGCGGAATGCCGAGGCCGCGCGCGGTGCCGTCGGCGGTGACGCCGAAGCCCGCGATGGTGAGCCGCTCGCCCACGGCGACGCGGCGCGCGGGCGCGAGTTTTGCCGGCATCACCAGGTCGGCGAGCGGCGCGCCGAGCTTGACAAGCGCGACGTCGGCGGTGGCGCGGCTCGCGGCGTAGCTCGCGAGATCGAAGCGCGGATGTAGCGCGATCGTGCGCACGGATATCGTCTGTCCGGGCTGGAAGGTCTTGACCTGATAGTCGAGCTTGCGCGCCACACAATGGGCGGCGGTGAGCACCAAATCGTGCGTGAGCGCGGTGCCGGTGCAGAGGTCGCCGCGCGGGTCGACCACCATCACGATAGCGCGCGCGGCATAGCCCGCCGCCGGCGGCGCATTGCCGGTCAGCGCCAAGGCGGGCGCGCAAAGCATCAGGCCGATAAGGGCGGAGAGGATGCGGGGCATGCCCGGCGAGGATAACACATGAGTGCATTTTTGCTCAAAGCCCCGGCGGTCGAGCCGCTGTCGCTCGCCGAGGCCAAGGCCTTCCTGCGCGTGGAAACAAGCGACGACGACGAGGTGATCGGCACGCTGATTGCCGGCTCGCGCATTCACGTCGAAGCGCAGACGCGGCGCGCGCTTATCACGCAAAACTGGCGTATTTCGGCGGGCGCAGCTTGAAAAAGGTGGCGAGGATTTTGGGGAGGAAGTGAGGGCAGACAGGCGCTTGGCAGCGCACCTCCCGCCCGTCACACTCTGCGCGGATCCCGCGGAGCCTTCCCATGGACGTCCTCGACGCCGTTGCCACCCGCTACTCATGCCGGGCGTTCTTGCCGACGCCGGTTCCCGAAGCGACCGTGCGAGACATTCTCACGCGCGCGGCGCGCGCGCCGTCGGGCGGCAATGTGCAGCCCTGGCGTGTCGATGCTCTGGCTGGCGCAAAACTCGAAGCGCTCAAGGCGCTGGTGCGCGCGCGGCCAGAGCTGCTGCCGCGCGGTGAGGGCGCCGAATACGACATCTATCCGCGCGACCTGATGGAGCCCTATGAGACACGCCGCCGCCAGGTCGGCGCCGCGCTCTACCAGTCGATCGGCGTGACGCGCGAGGACCGCGCGGGCCGCTATCGGCAATACGCGCGCAATTTCGAATTCTTCGGCGCGCCGGTCGGCCTGCTGTTGTCGATCGACCGCAGCATGGGTTCACCGCAATGGTCGGACCTTGGCGGCTACATCCAGACGGTGATGCTGCTGGCGCGCGGCTACGGGCTGCATACCTGTGGCCAGGAAGCCTGGACCCACTGGCACAAGACCGTCTATTCCCTCCTCGCTATTCCCCCGCACTACATATTGTTCTGCGGCTTGGCGCTCGGCCACGCCGATCCGGACGCGCCGATCAACAAATGGCGCGCCCCGCGCGAGCCGCTCGACATTTTTGCGTCGTTTGATGGCTTCGAAAGTTAGCGGAACCAGGCTTTTTCAAGCCTTCCGCGTTCAGCCCGCGTTCACCGGCGCGCGCTCAAAATCCCCCCATGCCGGTCTCCCGACCTCTCTCTATACTTCTGCTTTCCGGCCTACTGGCGGCGCCAGCATTGGCCGCCGACCCGACGTATAACGTCTGCCTGAACAAGGCCGAACAGCGCGTGGCGGTCGCCGACAAGAAAGCCATTCCGCTGGCCCGGGCGATCAAATCCCGGCGTGAGCACGGCCACCACGCCGATCTGGTGCGGGCCCGGTTATGCCGCCACGGCGACGGGCTGGTCTATGTGCTGACTTCTGCTCGGGCGCAGTGGCAGAGTGATCAGCGAGACTGTTGACGCCGCGAACGGCGAGCTTATCAACAGCCGCTGACCGGAGAGAAAGCCTTGCGCCTGCTCGTCGTCGAGGACGACCCCGATCTCAACCGCCAGCTCTCGACCGCGCTGACCGATGCCGGTTACGTCGTCGACCGCGCCTTCGACGGAGAAGAGGGCCATTATTTGGGAGAGTCCGAGCCCTACGACGCCGTCATCCTCGACATCGGCCTGCCCAAGATGGACGGCATCTCGGTGCTGGAATCCTGGCGGCGCAATGGGCGCGCCATGCCGGTGCTCATGCTGACCGCGCGCGACCGCTGGAGCGACAAGGTCCAAGGCTTCGACGCCGGCGCCGACGATTATGTGGCCAAGCCCTTTCATCTCGAGGAGGTGTTGGCGCGTGTGCGCGCGCTGCTGCGCCGCTCGGTCGGCCACGCCAAGAGCGAATTCGTCTGCGGGCCGGTGCGGCTCGATTCACGCACCGGGCGCGTCACGGTCGACGGCAATCCGGTCAAGCTCACCAGCCACGAATATCGACTGCTCGCCTATCTGATGCATCACGCCGGGCGCGTGGTCTCGCGCACCGAATTGGTCGAGCATCTCTACGATCAGGATTTTGACCGCGACAGCAACACCATCGAAGTGTTCGTCGGCCGCATCCGCAAGAAACTCGGCGTCGAGATTATCCAGACCGTGCGCGGCCTCGGCTATCTGCTTAACCCGCCTGACGCGCGCTGAAGCATGCGCGCCAACTCCCTCGCGCTGCGCCTGTTCCTCTCGGCCACCGCCTGGGCGGTGGTCATCCTGCTCATCACCGGCGTCGTGCTCTCGTCAATCTACCGGCAGGCGGTGGAGCGCGCCTTCGACCGCCGGCTCGGCGTCTATCTGCGCACGCTGGTGGCCGACGTTGCCGCGCCGGAGGAAGCCGGCGGCAAATTCCCGCAATCGCTCGGCGAGCCGCTGTTCGAGTTGCCGCTGTCGGGCTGGTATTGGCAGGTGACGCGGCTCGATCCCGACAAGCACGACGTGCGCGCTTCGCGCTCGCTGTGGGACGCCGGTTTGCCGCATCTGCAGGACCGCGCCGTTGCGGCCGGGCTGGACGGCTCGCGCCAGGGCTATGTGCCCGGCCCTGAGGACCAGCGGCTGCGGCTAGTCGAGCGCAATATCGATCTCGGCGACGAGGGGCATTATCTGGTGGCGGTCGCCGGCGACGCCGCCGAGATCACCGACGAAGTGCGCTCGTTCGATCAGGCGCTGACCATCACGTTTTCGATCCTCGCCGTGGTGCTGCTGCTCACCACTATGTTCCAGGTGCGCTTCGGCCTCGCCCCGCTCAAGCGCATCACCGACAGCCTCACCGCCATCCGCTCCGGTCGCGCCGAGCATCTTGCCGGGCAATTTCCCGAAGAAATTGCGCCGCTCGCGCGCGAGACCAACGCGCTGATCGACGCTAACAAGGAAATCGTCGAGCGCGCGCGCACCCATGTCGGCAATCTCGCACATGCCTTGAAGACGCCGCTGTCGGTGATGGTGAACGAGGCCGCGGCGCGGCCGCGCGATGCCTTCGCCAACAAGGTGCTGGAGCAGGCCGACATCATGCGCGACCAAGTGGCGCGTCATCTCGAGCGCGCGCGGCTGGCGGCGCGCGTGACGGTGGTCGGCTCGATCACCGACGTCGCGCCGGTGGTCACCGCGCTCGCCCGTACCATGGAAAAAATCCATCACGATCGCGGCGTCGACATCGAGGTGCATGCCGACGAGCAAGCGCGCTTCCGCGGTGAGCGGCCCGATTTGGAAGAAATGATCGGTAACCTGGTGGACAACGCCTGCAAGTGGGCGTCGGCGCGGGTGGCGATCGAGGTGGTGCGCGAGCGGCCGGAGCCGGCGAGCGCGGCTGAGGTAGTGCGCATCGTGGTCGACGACGACGGCCGCGGGTTGTCGCCGTCGGAGCGCGAGCAGGTCGCGCAACGTGGTAGCCGGCTCGACGAGACCAAGCCGGGATCGGGCTTGGGACTATCGATCGTGGTGGAACTCGCCGCGCTATACGGCGGCGAGCTCAAGCTCGGCACCGCGCCGCTCGGCGGCTTGCGGGCCGAACTGGTGCTGCCGGGGGGATAACAGTTGGGTCAAGTTCGCATCGATATTTTTCAGGACTCCTTCAAGCGCCGGACTTTCGCCTGAATCCTCCCGTCTCGATGGAATGATTGCTTCGCCGTCATGGCAAAGCTCGCTTTCCAGCGCTTCGATTTTCCGGGTGTCGAAATGTCCGTGCGAAAATTCGCCGCCAAGCTTGCAGCTTTGGCCTTCATTGGCCTCTCGCTCGCCGCTTGCGCCGGCAGTCCGGACGGAATGGGGCCGGGGCCGAAGGAAAACACCGGCACATTGTTCGGCGCCGGGGGTGGCGCGCTGGTTGGCGCGGCGGTCGCGGGCGGCGGTCCGGGAAATCGCTTGGCCGGCGCGGTGGTCGGCGGCTTGCTCGGCGGCCTGATCGGCAACCGCATCGGTGCGAGCCTCGACGACGAGGACAAGCAGCGTGCTTATGCCGCACAGATGGACGCGCTCGAACGTGGTACCTCCGGCGCGCCGGTATCGTGGAAAAATCCCAATTCCGGCCGCTACGGCACCGTGGTGCCGGGCCCCACCTATGCGGAGAGCGGTCGCAACTGCCGCTCCTACACCCACACCATCTATATCGACGGCCGGCCGCAGACCGCCCGCGGCACCGCTTGCCGAAACCCGGACGGGAGCTGGACCTCGCTCGGCTGAGCGCGGCCATAAGCCCCCGAAAAGGCGGGTATTTCCACCCATTGCCGTGCCCCTTGATCTTGCTCAATACCGCCACGATGGTGCGTTGTAAGGGAAGCGCGCAGCCGTGTTAGACCGGGGCTATGCTAGACCAGGACGAGAGGCGAAATGACCCGCAAGCAACGACGACTGATTCTGATCGGCGGCAGCGTCGGCGTGCTGGCGCTCGCGGTTGGGCTTGTGCTCAACGGGCTGAGCGGTTCCATCGTGTTCTTCAATTCGCCGACCGATGTCGCTGAAAAGCATATCGCGGCGGGCACCCGCATCCGCATCGGCGGACTTGTCAAGGAGGGCAGCGTGCAGCGCGGCGACAATCTGCGCGTCCGCTTCGAGGTGACCGACGGCAAGAGCTCCGTCCAGGTGCACTACCAGGGCATCGTGCCGGACCTGTTTCGCGAAGGGCAGGGCGTGGTCGCGGAAGGCAAGCTGGAATCCGGCGGAACGCTTGACGCGGATACCGTGTTGGCCAAGCATGATGAGCGCTATATGCCGCGCGAAGTGGTCGAACTCATTGAAGAAGACCGGGCGCTGGCAGGAAACGAGCGGCGAAGGCGCCGGAGGCAAGACGCGATGATCCCGGAACTCGGTCATTATGCATTGGTACTGGCGCTGGCGCTCGGGCTGATCCAATCGGTGGTGCCGATCATCGGCGCGCTGACGCGCGATGCCGCGCTGATGCGGCTGGCGACTTCCACCGCGCTGATGCAATTCGTGCTGGTCGCGTTTTCCTTCGGCGCGCTGGTCGTTTGCTACGTCACCTCGGACTTCTCGGTCACAACCGTGTTCGAGAATTCCCATTCGATGATGCCGCTGATTTACAAATTCACCAGCGTATGGGGAAACCACGAAGGCTCCATGCTGCTCTGGGTGCTCATCCTGTCGGTGTTCGGCGCACTGGTGGCGGCCTTCGGTGTCAATCTGCCGGCGACCTTGAAAGCGCACGTGCTGGCGGTGCAGTCGTGGGTTGCCGTCGCCTTCTATCTTTTTATCTTGCTCACCTCGAACCCGTTTCTGCGCATGGCGCAGGCGCCGCTCGAGGGCCGCGATCTCAACCCGATCCTGCAGGACCTCGGCCTCGCCATTCATCCGCCGCTGCTCTATCTCGGCTATGTTGGCTTTTCGATCTCGTTCTCCTTTGCCATCGCGGCGCTGATCGAAGGCCGCATCGACGCCGCCTGGGCGCGCTGGGTTCGGCCGTGGACGCTGATGGCCTGGATGTTCCTGACTGTCGGCATCGCCATGGGCTCGTACTGGGCCTATTACACGCTTGGCTGGGGCGGGTTCTGGTTCTGGGACCCGGTGGAAAACGCCTCGTTGATGCCGTGGCTCGCCGGTACCGCGCTGTTGCATTCCGCGGTGGTGATGGAAAAGCGCAACGCGCTCAAGATCTGGACCATTCTGCTGTCTATCCTGACCTTCTCATTGTCGCTGATCGGCACATTCCTGGTGCGTTCCGGCGTGCTCACTTCGGTGCACTCTTTCGCCAACGACCCGGCGCGCGGCGTCTTCATCCTCGCCATCTTGGTGCTGTTCATCGGCGGCGGCCTGTCGCTGTTCGCCTGGCGCTCGTCGACCTTGAAGCAAGGCGGGCTGTTCGCGCCGATCTCGCGCGAAGGTTCGCTGGTGTTCAACAACCTCTTCCTCACCACCGCCTGCCTGACGGTGTTCGTTGGAACGCTTTATCCCTTGGCGCTTGAAGCCTTCACCGGCGGAAAGATTTCGGTCGGCGGTCCATTCTTCAACCTGACCTTCGGTCCGCTGTTCGTGGCGCTGATGTTCGCGATGCCGTTCGGGCCGCTGCTGGCCTGGAAGCGCGGCGACGTCTTAGGCGTGGCGCAGCGCCTGATGACGGCGTTTGCCGTCGGCCTCATCGCGGTCGCGGCTGCTTTCGCGATCAAGGGCGGGGGTTCTACGCTTGCGCCGTTCGGCGTTGGCCTAGCGTTTTATGTGATGATGGGCGCGGTGGTCGATCTGGTGGAGCGCACCGGCCTGATGCGCTTGCCGCTGACGGCCGTGTGGAGCCGTGCGACCGGGATGCCGCGTTCGACCTGGGGCACGGCGGTGGCGCATTTCGGTATCGCGGTGTCGATGCTCGGCATTATCAGCGCCGGCACATGGGGCACCGAGCGCATCGTCTCGCTCAAGACGGGGCAGACCGTTTCGCTGTCCGGCTACGATCTGAGCTTCGACGGTTTGGAGGAGCGGGGCGGCCCGAATTACAACGCGGTGGTGGCGAAGTTCACCGTGCGCGAGGGCGGCGTGCCGCTCGGCGTGATGGAGCCGTCGAAGCGAAATTTCGCCGCGCGCGCGACCTCGACCAACGAGGCAGCGCTGATGGCGCGCGGAGCGGGCCAGCTCTATTTGTCGCTGGGCGATACCAATCCCGACGGTTCAATCGCGATCAGGCTCTACTACAAGCCGATGGTGCTGCTGATCTGGCTCGGCGCGCTGGTGATGATGTTCGGTGGCGCTATGTCGTTGTCCGACCGGCGGTTGCGTGTCGGCGCGCCCAAGCCCGGTAAAAAGCCGGCGGCCAAGCCAGCGCTGCAACCGGCGGAGTAGAATGATGCGCCGTCTTGCACTGATCGCATTGCTTGTCGCGCTGGTCGCGCCTACGGGGGCGCTCGCGGTCGAGCCCGACGAAATTCTGAGAGATCCACAACTCGAAGCGCGCGCGCGCCATCTTTCGGAAGAGCTGCGCTGCCTGGTCTGCCAGAACCAGTCGATCGACGATTCCGCGGCGCCGCTCGCCCGCGACCTGCGGCTGCTGGTGCGCGAACGGCTGACCAAGGGCGATAGCGACAGCCAAGTGCTCGACTTCCTGGTGTCGCGCTTTGGCGAGTTCGTGCTGCTCAAGCCGCGTTTTGAACTGCACAATCTTCTGCTATGGGGCCTGCCGCCGATCGCGTTGGTGGCCGGCATGACCGCTCTGTTCATGACGGCGCGTCGCCGCCAATCCGTGAATTTGCAGGCCCCGGCGCTCAGCGCCGCCGAGCAGCAGCGGATTTCGACTTTGGTCGAAAACAAAGCCGACTGAACGTTGTTTAATCTATTGATTTCCTGCAAAAAAATCACTTTTCCCCACCTTACAAAAGTTTAATCCCTCCGACAGGACGCTGTAAGGCTCATCCCCCCATCTTCGGCTTTGAAACGGCGCACTACCCGCGTCCACGAATCGAGATGGAGATTGTTGATGAACCCGAGCGTCATTCCCGCTCCCACGCCCTCCAAAAAGTCGCGCGTGCTTTCGGCGCGCCGCGTCGTCCTCCTCGCCACCACCATCGCCAGCCTCGGCGCCGCCGCGCTCGTAGTCGCTCCTGGCCTCAATCTGTCGGGCGGTTATCCGGCTGCACTGGCGCAGAACCTGACCGAGCAAGCGCATAAGCTGCAGGCGCCGGTCGGATTTGCCGACATCGTCGAGAAAGTCAAACCGGCGGTGATCTCGGTGCGCGTCAAGGTCGACGGTGGTGCACAAACCAACGGCCTCGCCAACAACGACGTTCCGCCAGGCCTGCGCGAATTCTTCCGCCGCTTCGGTATGCCTGACATGCCTGACATGCCGGACAGCCCGCACGGCATGCCGCAAGGCCACGGCCGTAACGTTATCACCGGCCAGGGCTCCGGCTTCTTTATTTCCGGCGACGGCTTTGCGGTGACCAACAACCACGTGGTCGACAAGGCCGAAAGCGTGCAAGTCACCACCGATGACGGCAAGACCCACACCGCCAAGGTGATCGGGACCGACCCGCGCACGGACTTGGCGCTGATCAAGGTCGAGGGCGGGCCGTTCCCCTATGTGAAGCTTGCCGACAAGGCTCCGCGCATTGGCGACTGGGTGCTCGCGGTCGGCAATCCGTTCGGCCTCGGCGGCACCGTCACCGCCGGCATCGTCTCGGCGCGCGGCCGCGACATCGGCGCCAGCGCCTATGACGATTTCATCCAGATCGACGCGCCGGTGAACAAGGGCAATTCCGGCGGACCGACCTTCGACACCGAAGGAAATGTGATCGGCGTCAACACCGCGATCTTCTCGCCGTCGGGTGGTTCGGTCGGCATCGCCTTTGCGATCCCCGCCGATACCGTCAACAGCGTGGTCGGCCAGCTCAAGGAACACGGCTCGGTCACGCGCGGTTGGATCGGCGTGCAGATTCAGCCGGTGACGCAGGACATCGCCGACAGCCTCGGCTTGAAGAAGGCGGAAGGCGCTTTGGTCGCCGAACCGCAGAAGGATAGTCCGGCGGTGCTAGCCGGCATCGAGGCCGGCGACGTCATCACTGCGGTCGACGGCAAGGCGGTCAAGGATGCCCGCGATCTCGCCAAGAAGATCGGCGCCATACCGCCGAAGACCTCGGTCAAGCTCGCAGTCCTGCACAAGGGGTCGGAGAAGACCGTCACTTTGACGCTCGGCGAGATGCCGGTCGCCAAGGAGGCGCGCGCCGAGGGCAACACGCCCGATAACGGCGCTGCCGACATCGCCAAGCTCGGCCTTACGCTGGCTCCGGCCGCCCGCGTCGCGGGCTCCGGCAGCGAAGGCGTAGTGGTCACCGGCGTCAATTCGTCCGGCGTTGCCGCCGAACGCGGTTTTTCGAACGGCGACGTGATTCTGGAAGTCGCCGGCAAATCCGTTTCGACGCCCGCCGACATACGCAATGTCATCGCCAGCGCGCGGACGGACGGCAAGCGCACCGTGCTGATGCGGGTGAAGAAGGGTGACAACACCCGTTTCGTCGCCCTGCCGATCGGCAACGTTTGAGTAAGAAATAGGGGCGTGCCGCTGGCATCCGTCGCCCCCGCCAGCGGTATACCTCAACGGGACGGGCCTCGTGCCCGTCCCGGCACAATCTCCGGAAGTGGGCAGATCTGATGGTCCGGCCACTTTCGAACAGAACTCCAACCCTGGCATTCGTCGCCCCCGCCGGGGTGGGGTCGTTGAGGGGGTGGCGGGCCAAATCCGCCACCCCCTCGCGTCGAAATGGGCGCTAAAGCACTGGCCGGTCCGTGATTTGGCCGTCGGAAGAAGGGGGCGACCAGGCCGGGAATTGACCTAAGACCGAATTGACTGGAATTGGTGTGACCGATGCCCACTTATGCGGATATTCAAGGGGCTCGCGCCTTCGGCCGGATGGCCGATGCGCAACTGGATCGGGTCATCATGCGCCTTCTGGTCATCGAGGACGACCGCGACGCCGCCGACTATCTGGTCAAGGCGTTCCGCGAGGTCGGCCATGTCGCCGATGCCGCCACCGATGGTGAAGACGGCCTGGCGATGGCGCTTGACGGGAAATACGACGTGCTCATCGTCGACCGTATGCTGCCCAAGCGCGACGGGCTGTCGCTGATCGGCACACTGCGCGACAAGGGGATCGCCACGCCGGCGTTGATCCTGTCGGCGCTGGGCCAGGTTGACGACCGGGTCAAGGGCCTTCGCGCCGGCGGCGACGATTATCTGCCCAAGCCTTATTCGTTCTCAGAGCTGCTCGCACGCGTCGAGGTGCTGGCGCGCCGGCGCGGCAGCCGCGAGGAAACTGTTCTACGGGTCGGCAATCTCGAACTCGACCGGATGTCGCGCGAGGTCCGCCGCGGCGCGGACGAGGTTACGCTGCAACCGCGCGAATTCCGGCTGCTGGAATACCTGATGCAGCACGCCGGCCAGGTGGTTACCCGCACCATGCTGCTGGAGAACGTGTGGGATTACCATTTCGACCCGCAAACCAACGTGATCGACGTGCACATCTCGCGCTTGCGCTCGAAAATCGATAAAGGATTCTCCCAGCCGCTTCTGCATACGGTCCGCGGCGCGGGATACATGATACGTGACGGCGCTCGGTAAACTTTTCCGCACCACCACGTTCAAGCTGACGCTGGTCTATTTGACCGTGTTCGCGCTGTTTGCGGCGTTTTTGCTTGGCTATTTCGCCTTCAATACTCGCCGCCTGATCACCGAACAAATCACCGATACGGTCAATGCCGAGATCACCGGCTTGTCCGAGCAATACCGGCAGGGCGGCATTAGGCGCCTGGTGATCGCGGTCGATGCGCGCTCGCGCCGGCCCGGCTCGAGCCTCTATCTGGTTACCACGTTCTCCGGCGAGGCGCTGGCCGGCAACGTCACCGCGCTGGCGCCGGGCATCCTCGACAATCCGGGCTGGACCGAGACCGTCTATCACCGGATCGACGAAACGGAAACGGCCGAGCACCCCGACCACCACGCGCTGGTGCAAGTATTCCAGCTTCCCGGCGGCTTCCGCCTGCTGGTCGGCCGCGATCTCGATGAGCGCGAGCGGCTCTATCACATCGTGCTTTCGGCCGGACGCTGGTCGGTCGCCCTCGTGATCGTGCTGGGTCTCGCCGGCGGGCTGTTCGTTACCCGCCGCGTGCTCCGCCGCGTGGACGCCATGACGGAGACCACCCGCACCATCATGGCCGGCGATCTCGGCGGGCGGCTGCCGGTCGCCGGCACCGGCGATGAGCTCGACCGGCTAGCCGAGAACCTCAACGCCATGCTCGAGCGCATCGAGGCGCTGATGTACGGCTTGAAAGAGGTCTCCGACAATATCGCGCACGATCTCAAGACGCCGCTCACCCGCCTGCGCAATCGCACCGAAGAGGCGCTGCGCACCGCCAAGACTGAGACCGAGTACCGCGCTGCGCTGGACGCAACCATCGAGGAATCGGAAGGGCTGATCGGCACCTTCAATGCGTTGCTAATGATCGCGCGCGTGGAGTTCTGGGCAGGCGCGCGACGATATGAGCGAGTTCGACGCCGCCGAAATTGCCCACGACGTAGGCGAGCTGTACGAGCCGCTGGCCGAGCAGAAGGGCATCGCGCTTAAAGTTGAGGCCGATACGCCGGCCAAGGTCAGAGGCAACCGCGAGCTGATCAGTCAGGCGCTCGCCAATCTGGTCGACAATGCCATCAAATATACCGAGCCGCGCGAGCGCAGCGTGAACGGCGCCGCGCCGGAAATCGTCGTGCGCGCGCTCAGCGAGGGCGACCGCATCCTGCTCACGGTCGTCGACCGCGGGCCGGGCATTCCGGAAGCCGACCGCGCGCGCGTGGTCGAACGCTTTGTGCGCCTCGAGCAGAGCCGCTCGCAACCGGGCTCGGGGCTGGGCTTGAGCCTCGCCTCGGCGGTAGCGCGGCTGCATGGCGGCGATTTGACGCTTGCCGATAACCAGCCGGGTCTTAAGAGCGTCATTGCCTTACCGCGCGGAGGACCCGTACAAAGTGCGGGATGAGGCGGCCCGCCAAGAAGAGAGTCGTTCGCAACAAGCCTGCGCGTAAGCCGGCCACCGGCACCAAGCGCACGCCGCCGAATGGCGCAACATTGGCCGCGCTCATCGGTACCGCGCCGTATCTGATCGACGCGAAAGCGGCGCGGGCGCGCATGGCCGAATGGCTGGCCGGCTTGCCAGGGACGCAAGCCAAACCGCTTAAAGCGCTGTTTACTGCCTACCCCAAAGTCAGCACGCTGCTGCAAAGCCTCGCCGAAAGCTCGCCTTTTCTGTGGGAACTGGCGAGCGGCAACCCCGCGCGCCTGCTGCGGCTGTTGGGCGCCGATCCGGAGCGGCATTTGCCTGCGCTGCTGACCGAGACCGGCGGTGCGGTTGCTACGACTGACGACGAAGTAGAAGCGATGCGCCTGCTTCGCCATATGAAAGCGGAGGCGGCGTTGCTGATCGCGCTCGCCGATATCGGCGGTGTTTGGCCAGTGATGCGGGCAACTCGCGCATTGACCGACTTGGCCGACACCGCCGTCGATGCCGCCGCCCGCTTTGTGCTGGCTGAGGCCGCGCGCGACGGGCGGCTCACGGCAAAAGACAAAGCCGAGCCGCAGATCGGCAGCGGCTATATCGTGCTGGCCATGGGCAAGATGGGCGCGTTCGAGCTCAACTACTCGAGCGACATCGACCTCATTGTATTCTACAGCGCGGCGGTATCGGAAGATGCGGCTCCGGCGGCGCTGTTCGTGCGGCTGACGCAGAAGCTGGTGAAGCTACTGCAGGAGCGCACCGCCGACGGTTACGTATTCCGAACCGATTTGCGGCTGCGGCCCGACCCGGCATCGACGACGATCGCCATCTCGACTGCAGCGGCGCTCGCTTATTACGAGGGCGTCGGACAGAACTGGGAACGCGCAGCCATGATCAAGGCGCGCGCCTGCGCCGGCGACATAGCGGCGGGGGAAGCGATCCTCAACGATTTGGCGCCCTTCGTGTGGCGTAAATATCTCGACTTTGTCGCCCTCGCCGACGTGCATGCCATGAAGCGGCAGATCAACGCCTATCGCGGCCATGGCGAGATCGCGGTCGAGGGCCACAACATCAAGCTCGGCCGCGGCGGCATTCGCGAGATCGAGTTTTTCGCGCAGACCCAGCAATTGATCGCGGGCGGGCGCAATCCGCTACTGCGCGACCGCGATACGCTCACCACCCTCGACAAGCTCGAACGCGATCGCTGGATCGACAAAGGCGCGCGCGACGACATGAAGGCGGCCTATGTCTTCCTGCGCACGGTCGAGCACCGGCTGCAGATGGTCAATGACGAGCAGACGCAGACGCTGCCGGCCGAACGCGCCGGACTTGAGCATTTCGCGCGTTTCCTTGGCTATGCCGATCGTGACACCTTCGCCAAGGTACTGACTGAGCATCTCGACAAAGTGCAGCGCCATTATTCGCACCTGTTCGAAAAAGCGCCAGGCGCCGACAAGCCTGAATTGGCGTTTCCGGCCGACGCCGACGACCACAAGACGCTCGACCGGTTGGCTGAGCTCGGTTTCCGCGCCCCGCTCGAAGCCTCGACCATCGTCCGGCACTGGCTTGCCGGCGGCCATCGCTCGCTGCGCGGCGAAGCGGCGCGCAGTCACCTCCAGGTCCTGCTGCCGGTGTTGCTCGACCAGTTGGCGCGCACCGATAATGCCAACGCCACGCTGGTACTGTTCGACCATTTCCTCGCCAATCTGCACGGCGCGGCGCGGCTGTTGTCGCTGCTGCGGCAAAATCCTGATCTGATCGCGCTGATAGCATTCGTGCTTGGCATCGCGCCCAGGCTTGCCGACACGCTGGCGCGCAATCCACAAGTGATGGATGCGCTGGTCGATCCGAGCTTTTTCGGCGCCTTGCCGGACGACGCGGAGCTTCGCCGGCGGCTCGACGCCGCGCTCGCACAATCGCGCTACGACGAGGATTTGCTCGAACGCATCCGCATGTTCGGGTTGGAATATATGTTCTTGACCGGCGTGCGCATCCTGTCCGGTACGGTGACCGCGCGGCAGGCGGGCGAAGCCTTCGCGCGACTGGCCGACGCGGTGATCCGCGCCGTACACCGCGCGGTCGCCGATAATTTTGCCGCGACGCACGGCCATATGCGCGGGGAAGCGACCGCGGTCCTGGCCATGGGCAAACTGGGCGGGCGCGAAATGACGGCGAGCTCCGATCTCGATTTGATCCTGATCTACGATTTCGACGACAAGCACCCCGAATCCGACGGCAGGCGTGCGCTCTACGGCGCGCAATATTTCGCCCGTCTGACCCAGCGGCTGATCAATGCGCTGACCGCGCAGACTAATTACGGCGCGCTCTACGATGTCGATATGCGGCTGCGCCCGTCGGGACGGGCAGGGCCGGTCGCCACCCAGATCGGCGGTTTTGCCAGCTACCAGGAGAGCGAGGCCTGGACCTGGGAGCACATGGCGCTCACGCGCGCGCGCGTGGTGTCGGCCTCGCCGGAATTCGGCGCGCGGGTGGAGAAGGTCATCCGCGATATCTTGCAACGCCCGCGCGATGCCGTGCAGATCGCCGGTGACGTGGTGGAAATGCGCGGCGCCATCGCCAAGGAAAAGGGCGACCGCGAGCGCTGGGACCTCAAGTACGCCGCCGGCGGATTGGTCGATATCGAGTTTATCGCGCAATATCTGCAGCTTGTGCACGCGCACGCCGTGCCCGACATTCTCGACACCTCGACCGCGCGCGTGCTCGACAAGGCCTGGGCGCTGCACGTGCTGCCGGTCGAGGAGGCCGAGGTGCTGCGCCCGGCGGTGCAGCTCTATCAGGATCTGACCCAAATACTTCGGTTGTGCCTTGCTGGCCCGTTTGATGCCAAAACCGCGGGCGCCGGGATGTTGCGCCTGCTCGCGCGCGCCGCTGACGTGCCGGATTTCGCGACGCTCGATGCCACGTTGATCGAGACGCAGGCCAAAGCGCGCGCCAGTTTCGTGCGGATTTTAGGGAAGGCGCCGTAGCGCATGATCCCGAAAAGTGGAAACCGTTTATCGGACAAGATCATGCGCGATTGAAAAATGCTTACGCCGCTTCTTCCTTCGGCAACTGGCACTGCGGATACATCGGCAGGCGCACCACCACCAAGGTGCCTTTGCCGAGGGTGGAGCGGATGCGCATGCGGCCGCCGTGCAATTCCACCAGCGATTTGGCGATGGCGAGGCCCAATCCCGAGCCCTGATGGCTCTTGGTGAGCTGGCTTTCGACCTGCTCGAACGGGCGGCCGAGCCGCGCCAATGCGTCCTTGGCGATACCGATGCCGGTATCGGCGATCGCCAGCACGATGCAGCCGTCGGCAGTGCGCCCGCGGACCGTGACCCGGCCGCCGGCCGGCGTGAACTTCACCGCGTTGGACAATAGATTGAGCATGATCTGCTTGAGCGCGCGGCGGTCGGCGCGCAAGGCGAGCTCCGGCGAAATCTTGGGGACAAGTTCGAGCTGCTTGTCCTGCGCGCGCGCCGAAACCACGCGCAAGGCTTCCGCCAGCAGCGTATCGAGATCGAGCTCCTCAAAATCGAGCCGGATGCGGCCGGCCTCGATCTTGGCCATGTCAAGGATGTCGTTGATGACTTCGAGCAAATATTGCCCGCTGCTCAGGATATCGTTGCAATATTCGTTATATTTCTCGGCGCCGAGCGGGCCGAACATGCCCGACTCCATGATTTCGGAAAAGCCAATAATGGCGTTGAGCGGCGTGCGCAATTCGTGGCTCATATTGGCGAGGAATTTCGACTTGGCCTGGTTGGCTTCCTCGGCGCGGGTCTTTTCGGCGGCGTATTTTTCGGCGAGTTCAGCGAGCCGCTGTTGCGAGGCGCGCACGTCGGCGACCGTCGCCATCAGCCGCTTCTCGCTGTCGACCAGCTTCTCCTCATGGGTCTTGAGCGCGGTGATGTCGGTGCCGACCGAGACGTAGCCGCCGTCCTTGGTGCGCCGCTCGCTGATGTGCAACCAACGGCCGTCGTCGAGCTGGGCCTCGAAGGTGCGCGCGCCGGGGATATTCGGGCCGCCGGTTATGGCTTTGCTGCGCACCACCGGTTTGCGGCCGGCTTCGACGACCGATTCATACGAGGCGCCGACTGTGATCGCCTCATCGGGCAAATTGTGCAGCTCCTGGAAATTCGAATTGCACAGTACCAGGCGATTATCGGCGTCCCACAACACGAAGGCCTCGGGGATGGTCTCGATGGCGTCGCGCAACCGCATGTCGGCGGCCACCGTCTTCTCGACCAGGTGCTTCTGCTCGGTGATGTCGACCGCGATGCCGATTAGACGCGGACCGGGCTCGCCTGGCTGGCGCACCAGCTCGCAGCGCGCACGCAGCCAGATCCAATGGCCGTCGGCGTGTCGCATGCGGAACGCGTGGTCGATGGTGGTCGCCGTGGCTTCGGCGATCTCCGCCGCCAGGTCATAGAGCCGCAGGTCATCCGGATGGGTGAGGGCGCTGACGTCGCCGAACGTCAGCAGGTCGCCCTTGGACTGCAAGCCGAGGATGTCGAACATCGACTGCGACCAGAAGATGCGGCCGCGCGGCAGGTCCCAATCCCACAATCCGCAACGGCCCCGGTTGAGCGCAGTATCGATGCGGCTGCGGACCGTTTCGTAGATCAGGTCCGCTTCCCGCGCCCGTGTCGCCTGCCAATGGAAGGCAAAGCCGAGGATCAGCACGACGAAGCCGGTGGTGGCCGAGAGGGTGATCGTGAGTGTGGTGAGCGAGCGCCAGGACGCGAGTGCGGCCTCGCGCGATTGCACGACCGCGATCTGGCCGAACGGGGCTTTCAGCATGCGCACGGTCGCCAGCGCGCGGCTGGCGTCGGGCAAAGTGATTTCCATGACGCCAGCGCCAGCGCCGAAGGTGGTGAGCGGTTGCGTCGGACCGAGCAGGTCGATCAGTCGGCGGCCGATGGTGGCGTCGGCGGAAGGCGTAGCGGCCGCTACCACGCCCTCCGCATTGGTCAGAATGATGCGCCGCCCGGCGGCGGCGGCCCAGGGCGGCAGTGCTTGTGCGAGCACCTCCTGCGGACGGGCCCGTGCGTCGGCGGGCTGTATGAGCGGCCGGTGCAGGCGCTCGGCGGCGATATCGGCGACCGCATCGATCGCGACGACCATATCGTTGAGAGATTGCCGGCGATGGTCGAGTACCTGCACGGCGGCGCCGACGCAAATGGTGGCGAGAAACGCGATGATGAGCACCGGAACGGCGCGGCGCAGCAAGGGCTCAGCGGTCAACAGGCGCCGATACGCCGGTTTGGCGATCGATTGCGCGAGACCCTGAATAGAATCTGGGCGTGCAGACGCACTCGCCGCACCGGCGCGCGCCATTGATGGCCTCCGTCTGGAATATCCCCAAGCACCCTGATCGGAAGGATGTGCCGCATCGCTTCCCGAATCAGTGTCGATTGGAATCCATGGCCGGTGATTTGTCGAGAGTCGGAAGAGTCAATTATTTAAGAAACGTTACCCACCGGTAATTGGAGCGGTCCGAATGGAAGGCGGCGGCTCGCGCGCTGCGCAAGGTAGAAAATTGCTGGTATTGCGCTGCCTTAGCCCGCCGCCAGCGCGCGTTCGATAATGTCGGCGAGATCGCGCGACCGATTGGTTGCGGCCCTGATGCGCTCCAGGGCGGCTTGCGCCTTGCCGCGGCGGCCTTGCTCCAGCGTGCGCCAGGTGCGGAACGCGGTAGCGAGCCGCGCCGCCAGCTGCGGATTTTTCGGATCGAGCGCCAGCACATTGTCGGCGATGAATTCATAGCCGGCGCCGTCGGCCCGGTTGAACTGGGTCGGGTTTCCTTGCGCAAATGCGCCGATCAGCGCGCGCACGCGGTTTGGATTGGCGAACGAGAAGGCCGGATGCGCGGTGAGGGCGCGGACTTTGTTCAGCGTGCCCGGCTGCGGGATCATGGCCTGCAGGCCAAACCATTTGTCGATCACCAGCGCGTCGGCGGCGTAGCGCGTGTAATAATCGGCAAACACGCGATCGCGTTCTGGCCCGGCGTACAGCGATAGCGTGGCCAGTGCCGCCGTGCGGTCGGTCATGTTGTCGGCGGCGTCGTATTGCCGGACGGCGCGCGCGATCGCTTCCGGCGTGCCGGCGGCGGCGAGCAGGTCGAGCGCGACGTTGCGCAACGAGCGGCGGCCGGCGCTCGCCGCGTCGGGCGAATAGGGGCCGGGGACGGTCATGCGCTCGTAGGCCTTGGCCAGAGCCAGGCCGAGCCTGTCGCCGATCGACGCGCGCAATGTCTTGCGCGCACGGAAAATCGCATCGGGATCGATTTCGCGGCCGATCTCGCGCGCGATATCGCCTTCGCCCGGCGGCACCAGTGCGAGCGCTACGAAAGCCGGTTGCAGTGCGGCGTCGCCGAGGAGGGCGGTTAGCGCTGCGAGCAACTTCTCGTCCGTGCGCGGCATTTTTCTGGCGTGCAGAGCAGCTACATTGTCGATCAGCAGCCGCATCGAGATGGTTTGCAGCGCTTGCCAGCGATTGAAGGGATCGCTGTCATGCGCGGCGAGGAAGGCGAGACCGTCGGCATCGAGATCGATATTGAGTTTGATTGGCGCCGAGAAGCCGCGATTGATCGACAGCACGGGCGCTTCAGCGATGCCGGTGAATTCGAAGATTGCGGCCGGCTCGCTCAGCACCAACATCCCGCGTTCGATCTTGCCGTTCGACAGCGCGAGCGGCAGGTCGTGGCCGTCCTTGCCGACCAAGCCAACGCTAAGCGGTATCACCATCGGCTGTTTCGTCGGCTGACCGGGCGTGGGCGGCACGTTTTGATTGGCTTCGAGCGTATAGGTTTTGCGCGCGGGATCGAAGCGGCCGGCGACCGTCACCTCCGGCGTGCCGGCTTGGTTGTACCAGCGCATGAACTGCGTCATGTCGCGGCCCGACGCATCGGCGAAGCACTGGATGAATTGCTCGACAGTTGCTGCCTCGCCGTCGTGGCGCGCAAAATAAAGATCCATGCCGGCGCGGAATTTTTCTTTGCCGATCAGCGTCTGCACCATGCGCACGACCTCGGCGCCTTTCTCGTACACGGTGCTGGTGTAGAAATTATTGATTTCCTTATACGTTTCGGGCCGAACCGGATGCGCCAAAGGCCCTGCGTCCTCGACGAACTGCGCCGCGCGCAAACCGCGCACGTCGGCGATGCGTTTGACCGGCCGCGAGCGCATGTCTGAGGAGAATTCTTGGTCGCGGAAAACCGTGAGGCCTTCCTTCAGGCAGAGCTGGAACCAGTCGCGGCAGGTGATGCGGTTTCCCGTCCAGTTGTGGAAATATTCGTGCGCGATCACCGCTTCGATCTGCGCGAAGTCGGCATCGCTCGCGGTATCGCCGCTGGCCAGCACGTATTTGTCGTTGAAGACGTTGAGGCCCTTGTTCTCCATGGCGCCCATATTGAAGTCGGACACTGCGACGATCATGAAAATATCGAGATCGTATTCGCGGCCGAATTTCTCCTCGTCCCAGCGCATCGAGCGCTTGAGCGAATCCATGGCGTAGCCGCAGCGGTCCCCCTTGCCGGGCTCGACATAGATGCGCAGCGTGACGTTTCGCCCCGACACCGTGACGAAGCGATCCTCGACGACGCCGAGATTGCCGCCGACCAGCGCGAACAAATAGGCGGGCTTGGGATGCGGATCGTGCCAGGTCGCGAAATGCCGGCCGCCGGGCAAATCACCGCTGTCGATCAGATTGCCGTTCGACAGCAGCACCGGCGCTTCGGCTTTGGCGGCTTCGATGCGCGTAGTATAGACCGCCATCACGTCGGGCCGGTCCGGAAAATAAGTAATGCGGCGGAAGCCCTCGGCTTCGCATTGCGTGCAAAAAGTGCCGCTCGAGCGGTAGAGCCCCGAGAGTTGGGTGTTGGCGGTCGGATCGACCAGCGTCTCGATCTCGAGCGTGAACGGCCGGTTCGGCACCTGCGGAATGGTTAGGCCGTCGGACGTCGCGACGTAGCTTTCCGATGGCAGCGCGGTTCCGTCGAGCTTGAGCGCGGTGAGCGTGATCCCATCGCCGTCGAGCACCAATGGGGCGGCCGGCACCTGGCTGTTGGGCTTGAGCGCCAGCGTGGCGCGGACTTTCGTCTGCGTCGGATGCAGCGAAACGTCGAGCGAAACGGTTTCCACCAGCCAGTCGGGCGGGCAGTAATCCTTCAAGCGGATGGGCTGGGCGGTATCGGTGCGCATAAGCTTTGATCTAGAATGTCCGCCGCGGAATTGGAAGGAAGAATGATGACGAGCATGCGAGCCATGGTGCTGGATGCGCCGCGCACGCCGCTGGTCATACGGGAGCGGCCGGTGCCGCAGCCCGGCCCAGGAGAAATCCTGGTCGCGGTCGCGGTTTGCGGGGTCTGCCGCACCGATTTGCATGTGGTAGACGGCGAACTGGAACACCCGAAACTGCCGATCGTGCCGGGCCACGAAATCGTCGGCCGCGTAACGGCGCTCGGGCAGGGCGTAAGCGGCTTCACCGTGGGTGAACGCGTCGGCGTGCCTTGGATGGGCGCGACCTGCGGGGCCTGTAGCTACTGCCGCAGCGGCGCCGAAAACCTATGCGATGGGCCGGTGTTCACCGGCTACACGCGCGATGGCGGCTACGCGACGCACGCACTCGCCGACGCGCGGTTTTGCTTTCCGCTGCGCGAGGGAGGCGACGACGCCGAGGTCGCGCCCTGGCTGTGCGCCGGCCTGATCGGCTGGCGCAGCTACCGCATGGCGGGCGAGGGCAAGACGCTCGGGCTCTATGGCTTCGGCGCCGCCGCCCATATTCTGGCGCAGGTCGCGATCTGGCAGGGCCGCCGCGTGTTTGCTTTCACGCGCAAAGGCGACACCGCGGCAAAAGACTTCGCGCGCTCGCTCGGCGCAGTGTGGGCGGGCGGCTCGGAGGAGCTGCCGGGCGAATTGCTCGATGCCGCCATCATTTTTGCGCCGGTGGGCGCGCTGGTGCCGGCAGCGCTGAAAGCGGTGCGCAAGGGCGGTCGCGTGGTCTGCGGCGGCATCCACATGTCGGACATCCCGAGCTTTCCCTATTCATTGCTGTGGGAGGAGCGGCAGGTGATGTCGGTGGCGAACCTCACGCGCGCCGACGCGCATGAATTTTTGGCGTTGGCCCCGAAGGCTGGCGTGCGCTGCGAGGTTACACGCTATCCGTTGGCGCGCGCCAACGAAGCGCTGTCCGATTTACGTGAGGGTCGGCTACAGGGCGCCGCGGTGGTCATTCCCTAAGTGAAGTCAGCGCACCGGCTCGGCGTGGCCGATCACGCGCTTGATCGTGGGCGAGCGCTGTTTCAAGGCGCGCTCCAGCGCATCGACCTTCTCGTGTACGGCCTGCACGCTCAAGTCCGGACCGAAGCGGCAGTGGAAATTAACGATTTCGCCCTCGTCGGTCTCACGTACCCGCACATCGTGCACGTCCCGCAAAGTGCGGCCGTCCGCCGCGAGCTCCGCGAGCGCGAACTCGACCGCCTTCACGCGCTCGGGCGGGGCCTCTCGGCCGGCGGCGCGGTGTGGCTGCAACGGCTCGATGTGGGTATCGATTTCGACGCTGGTGCCGAGCTCGACGGCGATCGCATTTTCCAGTCCGTCCGCCAGCGCGTGGGCCTCGCGCAGCGAGAGCTTGCCGTCAACTTCCAAGTCGAGCGAGATCGCCAGCCGGTCCCTCAGGTCGTGCACCGTCACGTGATGCACGGCGAGCGCGCGGCTGCGCGCGATCACCATCACGCGGTCGAGCAATGTTTCGTTGTCGAGTGCGACCGGATCGGTGATGACGACCGGCTCGGCGCCCGGCATGCGCTGGCGGATCGCCGCGTCGACAGCGTCCTTGATCGCGCTCACGCGGTCGAGCGGCAGCGTGCGGCTGACCGCGACCGTCAAATCGACAAAGGTCTTATCGCCAACCGCGCGGGCACGGACCTGCTCGACGCGCACCACGCCGGGCACCTTTGCAGCCACGGCGGTGATCTGGTCGGCGGCGCCTTCCGGCGCGGTGTCGGTCAGCGTTTCGATAGTGCGCCGCCCGAGCCGCCAGCCGGCGACGCAGACCAGCACTGCGACCACTAGCGCGGCCATCGAATCCGCCCACCAAAGGCCGAACCGCACGCCGCCCAGGCCGATCAGCACGGCAAACGACGCCCATAGATCGGACGAAAAATGCAGCGCGTCGGCTTCCAGCGCCTGGCTCCGCGTGTCTGTCGCGGTGCGCGAGAGCGCGCGCGAGCGAAAAAAATCGACCGCGATCGACACCGCGATCACCCCGAACGCCCAGGCGTTCGCAATCACCGCGTGCTCTTCATGTTCGGTCAGACGCTTGACCGCTTCCCAGATCACTACGCCGGAGAGCAGGAACAGTAGCGCGGTTTCCGCGAGCGCCGAGACGCTTTCGACCTTGCCGTGACCGTAGTGGTGCTCCTTATCGGCCGGCTTGCCGGAAACGCGCACCGCCAGATAGGTCATTACCGTGGCGCCGAGATCAATCAGCGAATGGCCGGCCTCCGACAGGATCGCCAGCGAGCCGGTGGCGAAACCGACCAGGCCCTTGGCGATCGTCAGCGCGGCGGATGCCGCGATCGAGGTGAGTGCGACCTGTTCTTTTTCGTGCTGCATGCGGCGCCTTTGGCCCGATACTACAGCATGATCGACTTGCCGTCCGCTGCTGCCGAGCGGACCACCGCATCGAGAATACGGATATTGGCGAGCAATTGCTCGGTGGAAAAGCGATAGGGCGCGCGGCCCTCGAGGGCGTCGGCCCAGGCCTCGAAATTCAGCCGCACGGTATTGACGTCGTGGTAGCTGCGCGTCTGCCGGCTGCCATCCGCTGCGCAATGCACGAAGCTCGACGGGATGCCTTTGTCGACATTGCCGCCTTCCTGCACCTCGACCCAGCTCTGGTCGCCGATCAGCGTGAAGCGCCCGTAAAACGGCGGCGTTGACAGGCAGGTGATGCGCCCGCGCGCGCCATTGGCAAAATCGATCTCAGCAGAAACGAAATCCTCCGACGGGGCCGGGAAAATCTGCGAGGCGGTGCGGGCGACGACGCGGCTCGGCGTCCCGGCGAGCGACACAAACATGTCGCCGAGATGGATGCCGAGCGCGGTCCAGGCGCCGGCTGGCGCGTGCCTGGGATCGCGCCGCCAGTTCGCCGGATCGATCTTGCGGAAGTTGCTGTGGCTGACATTGGCATCCATGTGCAGCAGGCGGCCAAGCGCGCCGCTCTCGAACAGGCGGCGCATTTCCTCCATCGCCGGCTCGTAGCGGCGTTCATGCCCGATGCCGAGTACGCCGCCGGCCTTGGCGCAAGCCGTCAGAATTCGCTCCGCGCTCGCGGTATTAAGCGCCAGAGGCTTCTCGCAGAACACCTGCTTGCCGCCTTTGAGGCCGGCAATCGCCATTTCCTCATGCAGCAGATGCGGTGTGACCACCGCGACGGCGTCAACGTCGGATCGCTTAAGTAAATCCTTGTAGTCGACCACGAGATCGAATCCGCGCGCGGCCGCGAAGGGCGCAACCGTGTTGTGATCGATATCGCAGCCCGCCACCACCTTGAAGCGCGGGCTTGCCGCGAGGCAGGTGACGATCTGCTTGCCCCACCAGCCGAGCCCGATAATGCCGATTCGGATCATGTCATTCCCTTGAAAGTTTCGCGGGCCTGACAATGCGGGGGCGACTGCAAATGCGCAATGGTGCAGCGCGGTCGTGCGGCTCCTTCAAATTTCCAGCTGGCTGCATTGATTTTGATCAATTGAGCCCTCGGGCCGTTTGATAGGTTATTTTTCCCGGTCCGTGCTTTCTATCCGTACATGCCAAAAACAGCGAACGCAGCGCGCGCCGGGCTCGCCTGAATTTCGCATTACGTGAGCGCCACTCCGTCACAACCTCCCCGATATGTGAAAGGATTGAATTGCCGTGGCAAAACGAACGAAAGTCATCATCTCCTGCGCCGTCACCGGTTCGATCCACACGCCGACGATGTCGGATGCCTTGCCGATCACGCCAGACGAGATCGCGCGGCAATCGATCGAGGCCGCCGAAGCGGGCGCCGCGATCATTCACCTCCATGCGCGCAATCCGCAGACCGGCGCGCCGACGCCCGATCCGAATGTGTTCATGCAGTTCTTGCCGCGCATCAAACAGAGCACCAAGGCGATTGTGAACGTCTCGACTGGCGGCGCTCTTGGTATGAGCATGGACGAGCGCATCGCCGCCGCCGTGCGAGCGGAGCCGGAGATCACCTCGCTCAATATGGGGTCGATGAACTTCGCCATCTTCAACTTGTCGAGGCGCTACGACAAATGGAAATACGACTGGGAGAAGCCGTATTTGGAACGCACGGAAGACGCCATCTTCCCCAACACATTCAAGACGATCGACTACGTCATCACGCAACTGGCCGATAAGCGCGGCGTGAAGTTCGAGCACGAATGCTACGACGTCGGACATTTGTACAATACGCAATATTTCTACGACAACGGACGGTTGAAGCCGCCGATCTTCCTGCAATTCATCTTTGGGATATTGGGCGGCATCGGCGCCGACCTGGATCATCTTGTCCACATGAAGAACACGGCCGACAAGCTGTTCGGGGATGACTACGTCTTCTCGGTGCTGGCGGCCGGTCGGCACCAAATGAATTTCACGACGCAGTCGGCGCTGATGGGCGGCAGCGTGCGTGTCGGGCTTGAAGACTCGCTTTACATCGGCAAAGGCAAGCTGGCGGACTCAAACGCGCAGCAGGTCGCCAAGATTCGGCGGATTTGCGAGGACCTCTCGCTCGAGATCGCGACGCCCGACGAGGCCCGCGCCATTCTCGGCACAAAAGGCGGCGACGCCGTCAAATTCTAGCCGCGGTTACCCTCAACAGGGTGGAGGAAATCATGGATATCCAAGTCGGGCACAATGCTATTGCGGAAGCGAGCAAGAAACTCTCGAACTGGGGGCGTTGGGGCGCGAACGATCAGATCGGCACGCTCAATTTCGTGACGGCTCAGGACATCGCCGATGCCGCCAAGCTCATACGCAAGGGAAAGGTGTTCGCGCTGGGCATTCCGCTCGACGGCAGTGGTCCGCAAACCGGGCTGTTCGGCCGCCGTTTCAATCCCATCCATATGATGTTGCACAGCGGCGTCGACGGCATCGGGCTCAAATACGAAGGGACGAGCACGGCCAGCTATGCCGATGACGTACTGATGTTGTGCGTACAGGGCGCGACGCATTGGGATTCGCTGGGGCATGTTTTCTACAAGAATAAAATGTATAATGGTTACGATGCCGCTTTGGCGAATAGCGCCGGCATCCAGAAGAACGGCATTCAACACACCAAAAGCAAGATGGCCGGGCGCGGTGTGTTGCTCGATGTCGCGCGTTTTAAGGGCGTGGACGTGCTCGCCGACGGATATGGCATCCCGAACGCCGAACTCGATGCCTGCGCCAAGGCGCAAGGCGTAGAAATTCGGCGCGGTGATTTTGTCATCATCCGGACCGGTCAGATGGAGGCCTGTCAAAAGGCCGGGAAGTGGGGCAATTACGCCGGCGGCGATGGGCCGGGCGTCAAATTCGAGAATTGCTACTGGTGCCACGACAAAGAGATCGCCGCCATCTGCTCGGATACCTGGGGCGTCGAGGTGCGTCCAAACGAGACCACGGAAGCACAGCAGCCGTGGCACTGGGTCGTGATCCCGGCCATGGGATTGACGATGGGCGAAATCTTCAACTTGAAGGAGCTCGCGGAAGATTGCGCGGCGGACGGCGTCTACGAGTTTTTCTTTACCGCTCCACCGCTCATCATCACGGGTGGCTCCGGCTCGCCGATCAATCCGCAAGCCTTCAAGTAAGTGCCGCGCTCAGCGCGCCCACCGCAACACGACCTTGCCGGAGCGCCCCTCGCGTTGCGCATGGGCCAGCGCGTCGGTGAGCTTTTCGATTGGATAGACTGCCTCGATCGGCACGCGTAATGTTTTCGCTTGCAGCATGCCCACGAGGCGGGCGAGCAGGGCTTTGATGGCGGCCGGCTCGGCGCTCGAGAACCAGCGCGAGTACCAGAAGCCCTTCAGGCTGACGTCGCGAAATACGATATCGGCGGCATCCACCTCGCAAGGTTTGCCCGAGAGCATGCCGTAATTGACCACCGTACCGCTGTCGGCGAGGCAATTCGCCAGCCAACGCGTCGCATCGCCGGCGATCGCGTCGATGCCGAGCTTGATCCGCGCGCCGCCGACCGCCTCCGCCACCCGTGCGCGTAGGTCGGAACCATCGATGAGCGTCACGTCGGCGCCCAATGCGGCGAGGTGGTCGACCAGTTGCGGGCGCCGCACCACGTTGACGGTCCGTAGACCCATCGTCTTCGCGATCTGGATCAGGCTCACGCCCACCGAGGAGTTGGCGGCGTTTTGCATCACCCAGTCGCCCGGCTGAAGATTGCCGAAGCCCTCAAGCATGAGAAGCGCGGTCGGCGGGTTTGCCGCGAGTAAAGCGAGCTCGACCGGATCCGCCTGCGGCAGCGGCAAGAGGCGCGCGGCCGGCCAAACGAAGCGCTCGCACCACGCATGACGCTGCGTGTTCAAGACGATGACCCGGTCGCCGGGTTTGAGGTGCCGCACATCAGCACCCAACTGTGCGACGCGGCCGAGCACGCCTGCGCCGGCGAAGGCCGGCAGGGAGGCCGGTTTTGCGTAGCGGCCCTCGAAATGCAGCAGGTCGGACGGATTGATGGGCGCGACCTCGACCTCGATCAGGACCTGCCCCGGGCCGGGCGCCGGCGGTTCAGGGACTTCAACAAGCTCGGCTACCTCCGCAGCACGGCCAAATCGCGAAAAGCGCACTACCTTCATCGGACCGGCCTCTCATTCATCCTGATCGTACGTGCAGTCGGGTTTCATAAATACAATAAAAAGCCCTTCCGGCATTGTGAATGCCGGAAGGGCAATATTACGCAGCCGTTCAGCGATGGGTAGCGTCGAACGGCGTTTTCACGTTGCCCGATTTCAATTCGGGCGGGTAGATAATGACTTGCTTGCCGGCCTGTTTGAATTGCTCGACGTCAGCACCGACGATGTTCTGATATTGCACCAGCAGAATGCGCGGTTTCGCCCATTCGCCCTCCGGCGAGAAGCTGATATCGCCGACAACAGTCTTGAACGTTTGCTTGTGAATGTATTCAGCGAGCTTGCCGTCATCGAGGCTGCCGACCGCTTTGACTGCCTGCTCGATGATTTGCATTTCCGCGTAGGCGAAGGGCGGAATGTAGATCCCGAGCGGATCGACGCCGGCAGCCTTGGCCCGGTCGCGATAGAGGCCCAACAGCTTCTCAATTCCGGGGAAGTTCATCGTCGGTTCGGGCACGTACAGGTCGTAACTGACGACGTTGTTCAACATCGTGTTCAGCTGCGTCTTGAATGTTGCGAATTGAAGTCCGATGGTCCCACCGCCAAAAAGCTTGGCGGTAACCCCCACATCGTAGGCGGCACGGACTAATCCCGCGGAGTCGGGCGGGTATGAGGCCAGGTAAATGAGATCCGGATTCGCGGCCTTGATCGGCCGCATTATGGAAGAAAAATCGACGGTGTTTGATGGATAAGTTCGATCGTAGACGATCTTGATCCCGTATTTCTTGGCATTTTCGCGGGCGCCTTCTAACGCGAGCTGCGAATATTCCGCGTCGGCGCCGGTGAGGGCGATCGTCGTCGGCTTCGGGGTCATCGCGCTGGCGACTTCGTAGAATCCACGCGAGATCTCAGTTTTCGCGATGGGCCCGTTCGGCTGCAATTGGAAATAGCGGTCGTATTTGAACTGATCGTTTAGCGCCAAGGCGAACAAGGACAAGAACAGCTTCTTGTGCTGGATCACGGTGGGCATCGCGGCTGCGGTCGGCACCGTGGCGTAGCCCGAGATCACCAAGTCGACCTTGTCGATATCAAGCAGCTTGGAATAGATCGCAGGTACGGTCGCGGGACTGCTCTGGTCATCGTAATAGACCAACTCGATCTTGCGTCCGAGCAGGCCGCCTTTTGCATTCATCTCCTCGGCCCAGATTTGATAGGTCAGTAGCGCCGCCTTGCCACCGCCGGCGAGGCCGCCGCTCAATGCCATGCTGAATCCTATCTTGATCGGCGGCTGGCTCGGCTGCGCTAGTACGGGAAAAGTTGAACTCAGGAGCGCTGAGCCGATCAAGGCGGTCGATTCTCGTCGAGTGATTCCGCTCATTTTATTTCCTCCATAGGTCATGACGTTTGGTTTGTTTAGGCGGAACCTGTTGCACGGAAAGTTTTGCCGCCGACGATGGTCCGCTCAGTCTTGGCCGCGCTGAGGCCGCGAGCGACCGATGACATTGCCCGCAACGTCAGCAGGGACGAGAGGCCGCGTCGACACCTTGATTTAAATCAAAGGATATCGCCGCAGAGTATGATTTTTCGTATTATCGTGGGCGATAACGGATTTGCTGCGCAGCGCGCCTGCTTCCGAGGAGGCTCGGCGGCTAATTCTCTGGGGAGGATGCGGCGTGCGGAAGAAGCGCAGCGCGATTATTACGTGCATAACGGCCGGGACGTTTAAGTCGTCTGCAAAGTCGTCGCATCTATCCAAATATCTGAGCACTCCGGCCGTCGATGAACGGAACGGAGACGGCTGATGGAATTCAGCTGGGACCTCGTTATCAATGCTATCGTGACGGGCATCGTTTTGGGCGGCTTCTACGCGGCGGTCGCGATCGGTGTGACCATCGCTTTCGGGATGCTCGATATCGTGAACATCGCTCATCCCGCTTTCATGATCGCCGGGGCCTATCTTGCTTTTCTGGGTTGGGAAAAATTTGGCTTCGATCCGTTCGTCTCAATGGTCGTCTTCGCGCCGTGCGGATATCTTTTCGGGCGCGCGTTCTATCGCGCCTATCATTATTTTTTCGAGCGTCGTGGCGACGAGTCGCTGCAAGGGCTAGCCTTCTTCTTCGGAATTCTTTTTATCGTCGAGATCGGCGTCGTTCTGGTCTTCGGAGTGGACTATCGCTCGATTAGCGAGCCCTATCTTGAGTCTTCGATTAGCATTGGATTTGTCTCAGTTCCCTGGCGGATGCTGGTGCCGTTTCTGGTCGGGCTCGGGATGCTCGGCAGCATCAATCTTTATCTCTCGCGCACGTTCACCGGACGCACGATTTTGGCCGTTTCGCAAGACGTCGAAGCGGTGCGCTTAATCGGAGCCAATCCGATCCGGGCGAAGGAGATTGCATTTGGCATCGCCGTTGCGACCGCCATCATTGCCGGCGTTCTGCTCATCATCATTCAGCCGGTCGAGCCGTCGATCACGCGCGAATATATCGGGCGCGCATTTGCCATCTGTGTTCTCGGCGGCATCGCGAGCATTCCAGGTACCCTGGTCGCTTCACTGATTCTGGGCGTCGCCGAGGCGCTGACGACGACTTTCTACGGGCCGTCGTGGTCGCCTGCGGTGTCGTTCGGACTTCTGCTGCTCACGCTCATATTTCGGCCTGCAGGGATTTTTGGGCGATGAGCGAACAAACCGCAGTAGCGCCTCGATTGCGGAAGCCGGCGGCGGCGCCGAGCCGGTTACGATCCGGCGTTGGAATCTTAGTGGTTGGTGCCGCCTTGATGGCGAGCACGATGCTACTGGGCTCGCACATCGGCGAATACTACTACCTCGCGACCTACACGATCCTGCAATTCGTCGTTCTCGGCACCGCGTGGAACATCCTTGGAGGCTACGGCGGCTACGTCAATTTCGGAACGGCTGGCTTCTTCGCCATCGGGTGCTACACCACGATCGTACTCAACAAAATTTACCCGATACCATTGGTATTTGAAATGCTGGCCGCCGCGGTGACCGCGGGGCTGATCGGATTGGGGACGGGCTATTTGACGTTGCGGCTGCGCGGCGTGTTTTTTTCAATCGCCACGCTGGCGCTCGCCATCGTCCTGCAAACGCTCATCGTGAACTGGAGCTTTGTCGGCGGTGCGCGCGGCGTCTACGTCATCAGGCCGCCAATCTCCGGCGTTCTTATGACAGTCTTCAGCTTCTTTGTTCCGAACGGAATTTCATATGTTCAGTTCTTAGTCGTGCTCATGCTGGGGCTAGCAATTTTCGCCGTGTTCGCGGCGTGGGCCGTTGAGAAATCGTGGATCGGCATCGGGCTCGCGGCGATAAGGGACGACGAGGCGGCGGCGGAAACTTCCGGCGTGCCGAGCCTTCGTCTCAAGTTGATTGCGACCACCATGAGCGGCGCCATTATGGGCATGGCCGGCGCGCCGTTTCCCTATTACGTCACCTACGTCGATCCGGCCACCGCCTTCGGTCTCGCGATTGCGGTGAATTCCATTGCCATGCCTTTGGTCGGCGGGACCGCGACGTGGTGGGGACCGGTCGTCGGCGCAATCCTTCTCGGCTCTGCGCAGCAAATACTGACCGTCACGATTTCGTCGGCCGCGAATCTCTTTATCGTCGGCGTTTTGCTGGTGGTGTTCTTGACCGTCGCCCCGAAAGGCGTGGTCGGCATCGTCCGCGGCTGGAAGCGAGGTCGCCAATGACCGCGAATATTCTCGAGGCGACAGGCATTACAAAGCGGTTCGACGGCTTCGCTGCACTCACCAGTGTCGACTTCACGTTGTTGAAAGGCGAACGCGTCGGCCTCATCGGCCCGAACGGATCCGGGAAAAGCACCTTCGTGAATTGCCTGACGGGAATTCTGGCGCCTAACGAGGGGTCGATTACCTTTAACGCCAACGATATTACCAAGACGCCGGCCTGGCTCAGAGCAAGGCGCGGGCTGGCGCGGACCTATCAGATCCCGCGGCCATTCCGGGGCATGACCGTTCGAGAAAATATTGAGGTGCCCTTGCGGTTTGCGGTCGGCCACACATCGAGACGCACCATTAGCGAAGCCGCGCAGGCGATCCTCGATCAAGTCGGGCTCGGCGAAAAGGCCGAGCTCAGCCCAAAAGGGCTGACCCAGGTTGAATTGAGGAAACTTGAGCTTGGCCGTGCGCTTGCGGCACAACCGAAAGTCCTGATTGCCGACGAAGTGATGGCAGGGCTTTCCGAAAGCGAAGTCGATGAGATTCTTGCGCTGCTAAATCGGCTCAATGCGGAAGGGATATCGATCCTGCTTATCGAGCACATCATGCGGGCCGTCATGTTGTTTTCACAGCGGATCGTCGTGATCGTCGCTGGATGCAAGATCGCTGACGGGCTTCCTGATGACGTGATGCAACAGGAAGAAGTCGAAAGGGCTTACCTTGGCGAATAGTCTTGCCATTGAGGGGCTGCATGCCGCGTACGGCGAGGTTCGCGTTCTCTCCGGCATCAGCATGAATGTGCAAGGTGGCGAGACGGTCGTCCTGCTCGGAACCAACGGCAATGGCAAGAGCACGCTGATCAAATGCGTCATGGGGCAGGTACGCCCCACGGCCGGACGCATCGTAGCGACCATCGACGGAACTTCTTACGATCTGACCCATCGAAGCACCGAGGATATTGTCGGGATCGGGATTTCGCTTGTCCCGGAGGGGCGCCGTCTCTTTCCCAAGCTGACAGTAGAAGAGAACCTCTTGCTTGGCGCGTTTCGCGAATTTGCCCGCACACGCATTTCGGACAGCCTGGCGTTTTGTTTCGATGCATTTCCGCGCCTAAAGGAAAGGCGACGGCAGCTGGCGGGAAGCATGAGCGGGGGCGAGCAGCAAATGCTAGCAATCGCGCGCGCGTTGATGGCGCTGCCGAAGATCCTCCTCGTCGACGAGCCGTCCGTCGGCTTGGCCCCGATTTTGGTTTCCAAGACGATCGAGACCATTGCAAGCCTCAAGCGGCAGCTAGGCCTGACCGTACTGATGGCGGAGCAGAATTTCCGGCAGGCGATCCGGATCGCTGACCGCGGTTACGTGCTCGTGCACGGACAAATCGTGCTGTCGGCGGACGACCCGCAGGCGCTCCAGCAAAATGAGCTGGTGCGTAAATACTATCTTGGCGTTGGCGCAGGTAACGAAAAAAAGCCGCAACCCTGAAAGAGGCAGACCTAATCACTCCGTTCTTTTCAAATAACCGTCCGGTGATCCGGTGAGAACTGACCTGACGGATTTTTTGAACCAGCGGGATAGAGATTACTGCATCGGTATGATCTCATCTAGGTGGTGGGCCAAGGGCGCGAATGTCTGTGGCGCTGGTGGCCTGTAGTGGAGGGGTGCTTCCTTCAGGCTGTAGAAGATTTCACCGTTCAGCAGTTCATCGCGTAGTTCTGCTGCGATATGCCCGCATCCCGGCAGGCCTCCGGCGCAGATTTGCCCTGCGCCGTCGACACTTCAATCTGGCGAAGCAGCGTCACAATCTGCTCCGCGCTGAACCTCTTCTTCGGCATGACCCAAGCTCCTTTCCAAGCTCATTTTCTCACATTGCTTGGTCTAAAAAAGCCCCGTCAGGTCAGGCACGCTTGCGCATTTTGAAAGCGTCTTTGCCGGCGATGCGTCACTTGCCAGACTGCGGCGATAGACATAACGCTAGATCGGCGAATCGGCCGTCCTTCAAGTGCGCAACGTTCGCACGTCGTAGGCCACGACCGGGCGATGAAAACCTTTCAGCATGAGTTCGCCGGTCTGTTCGACCTCGGCGATGGCTTCGATGGCCATGTAGACCTTGCGATCGACCAGGATCTGCCCGGCGCCCGCTTCACCGCACAGCCGCGCAGCCAGATTCACGACGGAACCGATGGCCGAGTAATCGAACCGGCCTTCGAATCCGATACGTCCCATCGTGGCGTAGCCATGGGAGATGCCGAGTCCAAAGCCGAGCTCATGGCCGTATTTGCGCCATTTAACCGCGAGCTTTTCAATTTCTTCCCGCATTTCCACCGCCATACGAACCGCGCGAACCGCGGGCTCCGGACAGGGCAGGGGATCATTGAACAGCACCATCAGGCCATCGCCGGCATATTTGTCGAGCGTGCCCTCATGCTTGTGGATGAGGAACCCAAGACACTTGTGGTACTCATTTAACAAATTCATCACCTCTTCAGGCTCGGCATTTTCCGCGAAGGTTGTGAAGCCGCGCAGATCGCAAAACACGACGCTGATATCCCGGCGATGGCTCTCGAGAATTTTTTCGTGGCCGCCCGAAGAAAGAATCGCCTCGGCTACTTGCGGCGCCAAAAATCGCTTCAGCCGGCCGACACGCTCGATTTCCGTTAGCTGATCGGCGACGCGCTGCTCAAGCGTCTTATTCCATGATGCGAGGTCCCCCGCCTGCGCGGTAACCGTGTCGTGCAGTTCCTTGATACGCAGCATCGATTTAACGCGGGCGACCAGCGACATCTGATCGACCGGCTTGGTTAGATATTCCTCCGCCCCGGCATTAAGTCCTTCGACCACATCCTTGCTGTCCGCTTTGGCGGTCACCAGAATAATCGGCATGAAAGGCATGCTGGCGTCGGCCTTGATGCGTCGGGTGACTTCGATACCGTCGATCTTCGGCATCATCACATCGAGCAGGATAAGGTCCGGTAGATGCTGCTTGGCGGCGGCAAGCGCCTCCTCGCCGTCGCCTGCCTGCAGCAATTCGTAACCGTGAGTTTCCAAACGCGTGACAAGAATATCGCGGTTTGTCTCGTTGTCATCGACAATCAAAATGCGCGGCGGCTTGTGCATGACGGGAAGAGCCTCAAAGCTATTTCAGGTATTCATTGATCTTCGCCAGCAATTGGCGCGGACTATAGGGCTTGGTGACATAGGCGTCGCATCCGGCCGCGCGCGCCTTGGCCTCGTCGCCGCTCAGCGCGTAAGAGGTGACCACGATGATCGGGATTGCCTTCAAGTCGGGATTGGCCTTGATCCGCCGCGTCGCTTCATAGCCGTCCATGACCGGCAACTGGATGTCCATCAGGATCAAATCTGGCTTGTGCGCGGTTGCCTGGGCAACGGCCGCTTGGCCGTCATGGGCCTCGATCATCTCAACATCGATGCTACCCAGGAGATCGCGCAGGATCTGCCGATTGTCTTCCTGATCTTCGACCACGAGGATGCGTTTGGTCATGCTGGCTCTACCTGTCGTTCGACATTGAGAGGGATACTGAAGGAGAATGTCGACCCGTGCCCAAGGCTCGAGTTCGACCCACAATCGGCCGCCATGCATTTCCACAATCCGTTTCGAGATAGCGAGGCCAAGACCTGTGCCGCCTTTTTCCTTGGTCGTGGATGAATCGGCCTGTTGAAACTCTTCGAAGATTTTATGCTGATCCTCTACTGCGATGCCAGGACCGGTATCGCGCACCGATATTGTGAACGATCCGTTGGCGGCTTCCGCTTTGATCGCGACCTCGCCCTTGTCGGTGAACTTGATCGAATTACCAACGAGATTAAGCAGCACCTGCGTGAGCCGGCGTTCGTCGCCGTGCGCGGCGGGAAGTTTTTGCGGAAGTTCTATTTTTAGATCCAGCTTTTTGTTCTTCGCCAGTGATTCAACCGAGCTGAACACGCTGTGGACGATGTCCTTGACCGAATAATCGGCCAGCGACAGCGTCAATTGCCCAGCCTCGATCTTGGAAAGATCAAGGACGTCGTTGATCAGCCCAAGCAGATGCTTGCCATTGCTCTGAACGCGGGTCAGCACGCCGCGCATTTTTTCGGTCGGCTCGCCGTAGATGTTGTCCATGATGAGTTCGGTGTAGCCGAGGATGGCGTTCATCGGCGTGCGCAGCTCGTGGCTCATATTGGCGAGGAACTGCGACTTGTGCTTGCTGGCCTCCGCGAGCTGCCGGCTCTTGTCCTGGATTTCGTCGAACAGCCGCACGTTTTCGATGGCGATGGCGGCTTGGTCGGCGAAGGTCGATACAAGTTCGATCTGCTTTTCGGTGAAGGGACGCACCTCTGAGCGCGTCAAGGTCAGAACGCCGACCGGAATGCCCTCGCGCAGCATCGGGACGCCGAGCATGGTGCGGAAGCCGCCAAGCCGCTGAGCCTCTTTCCAGGTGTAATCCGGGTCGGCTTCGACGTCGGGGATATGGATGACCCTGCCCTCCAGCAAGGCGCGTCCCGTGCCGGTGTCGCGCCCCGGCTCGACCGGACGATCCTTGACAAACTCCGCGAAAGCGGGCGGAAAGCCGTAGGAGACCGACCGATAGAAGGTATCGCCCTTGCGCTGAGTAATCGTGCCCTGATCGGCCTCGCAAAGGCGCGCGGCGGAATGCAGAAGCGTGTCGAGCACCGTTCGCAGATCAAAGGCGGACCGGCTGATGACCTTCAGCACATCGGCGGTGGCGGTCTGCTGCTGCAGCAATTCGCTCAAATCGTCGGTGCGCTGGCGCAGCTCTTTGAGCAGCCGGGTGTTCTCGATGGCGATGACGGCTTGCGCGGCAAAGTTTGTTATTAGCTCGATTTGCTTGTCACTGAATGGGCGCACTTCCTGGCGGTAAATGACGATGGCGCCAACTAACTCGTCATCCTTGAGCATGGGCACGACGAGGTGGGTTCGCGCACCGGCTGATTCGACGAGCGCCTTTACGCGCGGGTTGCCGCTCAAATAGCCTTCGTCCGCGCGCAGGTCCGGAATATGGAGGATTGCTTTGGTTCGGGTCAGCCGCTCGAGCGGTGTTCCCTTATGCAGGCTATCGCCCATATCAAGGTCAGGTTCCCGCCGCGACCAATCCGCATAGAATGAATCGCCATGCACCGCTACGGCACGGAAACGGTCGCCCTCGTACAGGAACAAGCTGCCCAATTTTGCTTCGCAGATACGCGTGGCATTCTTGAGCATCGCATTGAATACAGGTTCCAACTCGCCGGGTGAACTGGAAATGACTTCCAGCACTTCAGACGTCGCCGTTTGCTGCTGCAGCAATTCACGCAGCTCGCTGAGCAACCGGGTATTCTCGATGGCGATGACGGCCTGGGCTGCAAAGTTTGAGACTAGTTCAATCTGCTTGTCGGTAAACGGCCGGACCTCCCGGCGGTAAATGGAGATAGCACCGACGAGCTCGTTCTCCTTCAACATTGGTACAACGACCAAAGTGCGAATGCCGGCGGCATCGACAGCAACGACCGGCAATCGGTCGCCATCAAGGTAGCCCCGAGAGTCGCGCAGGTCGGCAACTTGGATCGGCATTCGGCTCTGGGCGACGCGCGCCAAAGTGACGTCGGGGCCGGGACGGAACAGAGTCCCAGTCCGCATTTCTTCCAGGTAGGCCGCAGGCAGTGCACCATGAAGCGCCGCGGTGCGGAAAGTATCTCCTTCACGGAGCCACATGGTGCCGTAGCTGGCCTCGCAGAGTTCGGTCGCCTTCGCCAGCATGGTGTCGAACACGGGCTGCAGTTCGCCGGGCGAGCTTGAGATGACGCTGAGGACTTCGGAGGTCGCGGTCTGGCGCTCCAATGTTTCGCGTAATTCGTTGAGCAACCGCGCATTTTCGATGGCGATGACGGCTTGCGCAGCAAAGTTTTTCACCAGCTCGATCTGCTTGTCGGTGAAAGACCCTGGTTCCTGCCGGTATATGACGATCGCACCAATAAGATTTCCGTCCTTTAGCATCGGCACCGCAAGCAGGGCTCGAAAGCCGCCAAGCTCCACGGCGGAGACGAACAACGGATGACGTTCGATATAGCCTTGGTCCGCGGTAACCTCGGGTACGTGAACTGCCTGCATTGTGCTGGCGACCCGGCCAAGCAGGCTCCCCGGTCTGGGGTGAATTACGGGCTCGCGCCTGCGCGCTTCGGCGAACGCCGATGGCACGTTATGCATTGCGGCCGTGCGGAAGGCGTCACCTTCACAAAGATACAAATTACCGAATTTCGCCGCGCAAAGACGGGTTGCGTTTTCCAGCATGGCCTCAAAGACGGGCTGCAATTCGCCACTCGAACTCGAAATAACTTTTAGGACCTCTGATGTCGCGGTCTGCTGCTCTAGCGATTCCGAAAGATCGTCCGTGCGTTGGTGCAGTTCTTTGAGCAGGCGGGTGTTCTCGATGGCGATGACGGCCTGGGCGGCAAAGTTTTGCACCAGCTCGATTTGTTTTTCGCTGAACGGCCGCACCTCTTGGCGATAGATCGAGATGGCGCCGATCAGCTCGCCCTCTTTGAGCATCGGTACAAGCAAGTGGGTCCGAGCGCCGGCAGATTCCACAAGGGACACCATACGGGGCTCGCGCTTGACATAACCCGGGTCCGTCGCGAGGTCGGCAATGTGGACGACGTCCCTGGTTGCGGCGAGGGTGGTGAGCGGGTTTTGCGAATTGTCGTCGACCAAGAGCACCGGTTCCTGACGCCATCGCTCGGCATAGGCGGGCGGCGGGTTCTGCTGGGCAACGATACGAAACGAATTTTTCCCATAGAGAAACAAATTGCCAAACTTCGCCTCGCAGATGCGCACCGCGTTTTCCAGCATGGTCTCGAATACGGGCTGCAAGTCGCCGGGAGAACTGCTGATGACGCGTAGCACCTCGGAGGTCGCCGTCTGCTGATCGAGCGATTCGGAGAGTTCAGCGGTACGCACCTCCACCTTCTGTTCCAGATCGGCATAGGATTCCTGCAAACGCCCCGTCATGTCGTTGAATTGGTCGGCGAGCGCCTCCAGCTCGTCGCCGGTCTTGACCGAAATGCGTTGCGTTAAATCGCCGCCGGCAATCCGCGCGGCCCCAGTCCGCAATGCCTGGATCGGCACCATCATCCGGCGCGCCAGGAATATGCCGGCAAGCGCCGCTAGAAAAAGCGCGCCAAACAGCACCAGCGCCGTGCGCTGCAAAGAGGCGATCAGCGGCTCATAGGCCTCCGCCACCGGCAACTCGACGAACACCGTCCAGCCGAGCGGCTCCACCGGCGCATAGGCGGTCAGCACCTGCCGGCCCTGGATATCGGTAGCGGTTTCGACCTCCGGCGCCGCGGCGCCCGTTTCGTGTTGCCGCGCTACTTGAACCTGAGCCAGCCGCGTCATATCCGTTTTGCGCAAGACCAGACTGATGTCCGGATGCGCAATCAGCCGGCCCTGCTTGTCCACCACATAGGCGTCGCCGTGCTGGCCGACCTTGATCTTCGACACCACGTCCCAGATCAGCTTGAGATTGACTTCCGCGATGCTGACGCCGGCGTCGCGGCGCGTGCCCGCGAGCGACAGCGTCATGTAGGGCTCGGAGTCGCGGCGGAAATAGACCGGGCCGTAATAGACCTTGCTCTTCACAGCGTCGGTGAATTTCGGCTCCTTCGACAGATCGAGACCGCTGCCGACGACATCCATCGCCAATCGCGACACGCGCAATTGCTCCTTGCCGCTGGCGTCGACCTGCGCCAGCTCGGTGATCGCGGGAACCTGACGCAGCAGGCGCAACGCGTCGAAGCGGCGCTGCTCAATGGTCCCGGCCGACCACAGCAACTGCGTCGTCCACCCCACCTGACTTTCTATTTCTTTGATGAACTGGCCGATCTTGGCCGCCGCCGATTCAGCTTGCTCATGCTGGATCTGGATCAATCCGTCTTTGTGTTCGCGGTACGAAACCCAAATTTCAAACACGCCGTTGGTCACCAGCGCCAGGCAAACCACGGCAACAAACAGCCCAGCATATTTCAGAAACAGACGGCTGCGGACCTTCCGCGGAACTACGGCGTCCGATGTTTCTGCTTGAGCCGGTGCCGTGTGATCGGTCATTCGATCACCTCGTCGGCGATGGAGAGCAGCCGGGACGGCAGCGTGATGCCGAGCGACTTGGCGGTCTTGAGGTTGATGACCAGCTCGAACTTGGCCGACTGTACGGCCGGCAGATCGGCGGGCTTCTCGCCCTTAAGGATTCTCCCAGTGTAGATTCCTATCTGGCGATAGGCGTCCGCAATGCTGGTTCCGTAGCTCATCAGACCGCCAGCTGCGGCGAACTCGCGTTGCTCAAATATTGCAGGAAGGGCGTGGCTTGCGGCCACCGCCACGATCTGATTGCGCCGGCCGTTGAAGAACGGGTCGGCGCCAACAAGTATAGCTCCGGCCCGCTTTTGCAGAATTGCCGCAAAAGCGGCATCGATCTCGCTTTCGCTGCTGGCCTCCACGACAATGATTTGCAGGCCTAAGACGCGAGCCGCCGCCGCCACATCGTTGACGTTGGCTTTGGTCGGGTGATAGTCCGGGTTCACCAGATGGGCGATGATCGAGGCGGTGGGCACCAGTTCGTGCAACAGCCCCAGACGCTTCGCCTCCAATTCGGCAGTTAATATGCTTACGCCGGTTGCATTGCCGCCCGGCCGGTTGAGGCTGGCGACCAGACCGGCCTGGACCGAATCATTGCCAATGTTGAAGACGATCGGAATCGTCGAGGTCGCAGCCGTGGCCGCAAAGGCTGGAGCCTCGCCGCCGCCAGTGACAAGGATGGCCACCTGCCGATGGACCAGATCGGCGGCCAGCTCGGGCAGCCGGCCGATTTGGCCCTCGGCCCAACGGATTTCGATCGCGACGTTCTGCCCTTCAACCGCGCTGGTTTCCTTCAGGCCCTGGCGAAACCCGGTCACGATATGCGCGAATGGTTTGGCGGAAGCGACGTGGAGAAAGCCCACAATAGGCACCGCCGAATTTTGCGCTCGCACGTCGAGCGGCCACGCCGCCGCCGCGCCGCCGAGAGCCAAGATGAAATCGCGCCGCTTCATGTTCCCCCCACAAGGAGCATGGGCTTTATAATCAAGGAAATATAGCAGCCTTAGACCCGGTAGCGAGCGGGAAATGGCGCGATTTAAACGTGTGTTTCCGCCGGTTTAATTAACGCTCGAGGCCAATAAGCCTGCGCGGCATTCCTTGCGCTACAGGGGCTTATTTCATGGGGATAGCCGGGATGATCGGCAGCAGCAGGTAGGGCTCATTTCCCGGCGCAAAGTGCAGCCGGTTGCGGCCACCGAAGATTGCGGCAGGGCGATCATGCGGATCGTTGTGAAGCAAGTTGCCGACACCGCGCATCGGGTAGGGGGCATTGGCAAAGCCTTTGTCGCCTAAGCCATGGTCGAAGTCATTGCCGCGCACGTTGAGCACGAGGCGATAGTCCGGCGGCACCACGATCGAGGTCGGTAAGATCTCGATATCGAGTTCGACAGGCTTCCCCGGCTTGAGCGGCCAGATTTCATCGTGCGGATGATAGGGACGATAGGGCAGACTGCGTCTCGGATCGAGCTTGCGCTGCGAGGCGCGCAGCCAGCCCAGGCCGATCGGCACACAAGGATCGTTCGAGCCGACGAACAGAACCTCCTTTCCGTTCGGACCGAAGAGGCGAAGCGCGAGGAAGAGGTCGGCATCGACAGTATCGGACGAGACAAAGAGCTTGGCCGCCACCGGCCCGGTGATCTCAACTTCGTGCGGCTGCGCCGGCAACACGAAGCGAACGCCGTCGCCGGTGGTTTCGTATTCGACGCTCGCGCCGGACTTCGGCTCGCTGCCAAGGGTGCGGCTAGCGGGATTGAGGTAAAACTTAGTCCATTGCGTGCGCGCCAACGGCCATTCCTGCTCATCGCGAATAACGAACTTTTCACTCGGGTGACGAACGTGCAACTGGACCGGCGGCTGCTTGTCCCAGCCGGTATTCCCACCCTTGAGAAAATGACCAAAGAAGCGCTTCTGCAGAGCCTCACCGTCCGCGCGATAGAATGGCGAGAAGTGCGAGTCGCCGTGCACCTGCAACCATTTCTGTTTGGAGGCCGCAGCAAGATATCCCTCGAAATTGCCGCGCGGATGCAGCCCGATGCCGCCCCAGTTCGCCGCCGAGAGCAGCGGTACGGTAATCTTGTCGAACTTCGGCGAACGCTCGCGGTAATAGTCGCCGTCTAACGGGCGCTTGCGAACCTCGGGACCGGGGTCGATGCGGTTTTTGGCCAGCACGTTGTCCGGCAGCGTCTCCGGCCCCGCCACCAACTCGCCGGTTACCCAGCTGCGCGCGCCGCGGTCTCCATAGCCGTACTGACGCTCCACCAAAGTGCGGTTGAACCAGGTTCCGAGGAACGTGGACAGAATGCCGCCGTGCCGCGAGAGGTCGCGGTAATAGTCCGCCGCGCCTTCCCACACGCAAATCGCCGCCAAATGCGAAGGCTGCAATGAGGCGACGTACCATTGGTTCATCGCGTAGTATGAGATGCCGTTGAGGCCGACCTTGCCGTTGCTCCAAGGCTGCGCCGCGGCCCATTCGATACAGTCGTGGTAATCCTTGCGTTCGCGCGGCGACCAGACCTCCATCTCGCCCGGCGAGTGACCGGCGCCGCGGCTGTCGACGCGAATACAGATATAGCCGTCGGGCACCCACTTCTCCGGGTCGACGACCTCCCAGTTCTGATACTTGTTGGTAGAACCCTCGGCGACCTCTGGATAACGCCCAATCATGTTGTTCCAGCTACCTTTGTAAAAGGTGTCCTGGAACGCCAGGCCCTTGGCGTAAGGCCCCAAGCTCATGATGATGGGATAGCGTCCCTTGTCGAGCGGCCGGAAGACGTCGGAGCGCAGAATGACACCGTCATCCATCGGGATAGGCACGTCCCAATCGATGCGCATGCCATCGGCCACCACGCACTGAGCCGGGTCCACGCTCTGGGTTCGCTCCATGATTTCCTTCCGCAGGCGAGTAGTGCCTGCTGCCGCGTTCAAGGCATTCGTTTCCAATGCTCCAGAACGCGGCCGCGCCGGCTACCGGGCCGATTGATTGCTACTGATTGACCTGGATGTTGTTTTCTTGGATCACTTTACTCCAGCGCGCGATTTCACTCTTTAGGATCGCGCGGCCTGCTTCCGGAGAACGCTGGTCCTTCGGATAGGCGGACACTCCCTCCGCAGCCCAGGTCTTGAGAATTGTTGGATCGGTAACGACGGCGGCCTCCAGTGCCGCATTCAGTGTTTTCATCACTGCATCCGGCGTTCCGGCGGGCGCGAACATCGCCTCCCAAAACTGAATTTCAAGCTTGGGCCCGAACATCTTCACAAAGCTGTCGGCCTGCGGGAATTCCGGCATCTTGTTTTCTTGCGTGACCCCGAATGCCTTCAATTTGCCGGCCTTAACAAATGGCCCCACCTGCTGCGGCGTGCCGAATGAAAGGTCGACGTGGTCTCCCATGACATCGGTCAGCATTGGCGCGCCGCCGCGGTATGGAATGAGATCGATCGGGACCTTGGCTTCCTGCGACAATAGCGTGGTGGCGAGATGGCCGGTGGCGCCGAAACCCGGGATTGCCGCCTTCATCCGCTGTTTTTTCATCAGCGCGAGCAGTTCATCGAGCGAATTCGCGCTCAGCGTCGGGCGGCCGACTAGCACCAGCGGATTACGATAGATAAACATCACCGTCGCCAGGTCTTTTTCCGTATCAAACGGGAGATTCTTGTAAAGCGTGGCGTTGGCAGATATTTGTAGATTGTGAACCAGCAGCGTGTAGCCGTCCGGTGTGGCGTGAGCGACGCGGTTGGTGCCGGTGATCGTGCTGCCGCCAGTAACGTTCTCGACGACGAAATTCTGGTTCAGCTTTGCCGACAGTGCATTTGCAACCTGACGGGCGAGCTGATCGACGGGGCCACCGGCCGAGTAGGGCACGATGATGGTGACGGTGCGGTTGGGATAGGGCTGCGCCAAAGCAGGTGCAGCGACGGCGACAAGGCCGAATACGGTCAACGCGGCGGTGACGATGCGATTCATGGGGCTCCTCCTAGGACGATGTTCTTTTTTGGAAACCCAGGGTTGCTTTCGGTCGGGCTTCATTTCGGCAGCGTATCGACTCCGGTTGCCGATAGTCAGGCGCTGAGTTGCGGTTCGGCGCGGAAGTTGTAGATGCGCTTCCAATCGGCAAGCGCAGTGCGTTGCGGCCGCTGGTAGAGCAGGCGCTGGCTGGCGCCCAAGCCGATGCTATGGCTGAGGTCGGCCATCGCCTCAGTCGTTTTGAGCAGAACGGCGTTGCAGTCGAGGATCAGTGCGCCGTCGACTTCCTTGAGGTTCTCCCGGCGGATGATCGCGTTGACCGTCGCGCAGGCGGCGAGAATTACCTCGGCGCCCTGTGCGGCTAGCCGACGCGCTTCACTGATGAAACGTTCCCGCATTTGGCCCGGGTTGCTAAAAGCGTTTTGCACCTCGTTGAAATCGATGCCGAGGTCGCCAAACGGGATATGGCGCGAGCTCAACCCGTATTCAAAAGCTTTGCGATCGTAATACTGCGACTGTTTGGCGTGGAATGCGACGCCCGAAAATTTGTGGCCGTACATGCAGGCCGCCAGCATCGAGGTCTCGCCCAGCCCGAATACCGGAATGGGCACGACTTCGCGCGCTTCCTGCATCGCTGGGTCGAGGAAGCAGCCAATGGCGATGGCATCGTAACCCTTTTCGCCGGCCTGAATCATCTTGTTGAGCACGCCGCCCGGCGCAAAGCTGTTCATGGCTACGATGGCGTTGTAGTGCAGATCCATGGAGCCATTGTCGACGCCGTTGATGTAAATCGCAGTATCCGGGCGCTTGATGCTGTCGAGATGCGCGGTTAGCGTCTTCCTGTAATCATGCAGCCGGTGAATGGGGGTGCTGCTCTGCCACCAGATTTTCATGGGTTCATTCCTCGCGTGTTGTTTGGTTTACAAAGTCGTTGTCAGGGCTTGCGGGACTCGATCGGTCGCATGCGGCCGAGCGTCGGGGTCAATTCGCACATAGCGCAGAATCATATCGGCGATGTGGCTCTCACGCTGCTGCAGCCGGCGCGGGTTCATGACATCGATGTGGAAGAGGGTGTTGAGCGTGTGCTGATGGGCGACATAGTAGGCGGACAGGCTCGAGATGGAGATGTAGAGATCGACCGGATCGATGCCGGGGCGGAAAATTCCGCGCGCCACGCCGCGTTGCAGCAGGTCGTTCAAGGCATCGACCAACTGCTGATACATTTCTCCGATGAGCTTCGAGCGTTTGACGTGTTTTCCGCCGTGGAAGTTTTCGCTCGCTAATAATTTCCCGTATTCGGGATGCTCGACCCAGATCGACATTAGGAGATGCACGAGCTGGCGCACGCCGGTTTCTGGATCCATCTGGCGCGCCACGAAGTCACGCTGCCGCTCGCGGATCGTCTGGTAGGTGGCTTCGAGCGCGGCGGTGAACAAGCGGTCCTTGTTGCCAATGTGATGATAGAGCAGGGTCTTGTTGATGCCCGACCGTCGCGCGATTTCATCGACGCGCGCGCCATCGAGCCCCTTGCGCGCGAACTCTTCGATCGCGGCCTCGATGATCCGCTGCTTGGAAAGCGCCGCGGTGCGCCGCAACCGTTTGCCTGGCGGCGTCTTGCTCGGACGTTTCACGTGGCTTTCCCCATGGGCTTCCTCGATCCAAGCGAAACAACCGTTTTCGCGCGCCCGCGCTCCAATCATATTGCTATAGACTAACTAGTTAGTCTATAGCAAATTGGATTGGCCGGCGCCGTCGGTAAACGCTTTTTGCGGAGATCACGTCCATGAAGCCTGTGCGTACCGCGCTGTTTGCTCCGGGAATCAAGGAGCGGGTGATGACCAAGGCTCTGGAAAGCGGCGCCGACGCGGTTATCCTCGACCTGGAAGATTCGGTGCCGGTCTCCGCCAAGGCCGAAGCCCGCGCGCTGGTGGCTAAAGCCATTGATGCCGCGGCCGCCGCGTCCCACCCGGCGATCTACGTGCGCGTGAACGCCGCAACCACCGGGCTCCTGATCGACGATCTCGATGCCGTGGCGCGTCCCGGCCTCGATGCAATCCTGCTGTCCAAGGCGGAAAACGTCGGCGACGTGCAGCAGGCTGCCGCGGCGCTCGAACGCCATGAATCGCAGCGCGGCATGAAACCGGGCTCCGCCGAAATCATCTTGCAGATCGAAAATGCCTTGGGCGTCTACAATTGCTTCAACCTGATCAAGGCCTCGCCGCGAGTCGTGGCTACCTGTTTCGGCAGCGCCCGCGACGGCGATCTGCAGACCGACCTCGGCTGCTCCTGGTCAATCGAGGGTACCGAGCTGTTGTACGCGCGCTCTAAGGTGCTGCTCGATACCCGCGCGGCCGGCAGCCACATCTATCCGCTCGACGGCGTTTTCGCCGATCTGAACGACGAGGCCGGCCTGATTGCGGATTCGCGGTTGTCGGCGCGCCTCGGCTATATCGGCCGCACCGTCATTCATCCCAAACAGATCGCGCCGGTTAAAAACGCTTATGCCGTGCCGGAGGCGGAGGTCGTCTACTACAAGAAGATATCCGCCGAATTCGCCGCCGCCGAAAAGGCCGGCGTCGCCGCGATCGCCGTCGACGGAAAGCTGGTGGATTACGCGATGGCGCAGCGCGCGCGGCGTGTCCTCGAACTCGCCAAACTTGACGGACCGCGGTGACCCATGGACTTTTCCTTTTCATCGGATCAGGAGGCGTTGCGGGCGCACGCGAAGGAGTTGCTCGATGACGTCTGCCCGCCGGATTACGCCGAGCGCTGCGACAACGAGACACGCCCGCCGCGCGAAGCCTACCAGGCGCTCGCCAAGCAAGGCTGGTTCGGCCTGCCGATCCCGGCCGAGTTCGGCGGCACCGGCGGCTCGGCGATCGACCTCGCTATCCTGCTGGAAGAAACCGGCCGGCACTTCGAAGAGCTGGCGATGTGGCTGTTCCGCACGCTCACGTACGGCGGCTACGCCGTGCTGCGGGACGGAACGCCGGAGCAGAAACGGGAATTGCTGCCCAAGATCGTACGCGGCGAGATTTCGTTCTGTTTCGGTCTCAGCGAGCCGGCCTCCGGCTCCGATGCCGCCGCTTTGACCACGCGCGCGAAGGCTGTCGACGGCGGCTTTGTGATCGACGGCCAGAAGGTTTTTACTTCGGGAATGGATATCAGCGATTATTGCTTGCTGGTGACCCGCACATCGACCGGCGAAAAGAAGCAGCAAGGCATCACAAACTTTCTCGTCGATACCAAGCTGCCGGGCATCGAGGTCCGCAAGATCGCGACGCTCGGTCAACGCGCCATCGGCACCACACAGGTTTTCTACAGCAGCGTGAAGGTGCCCGCCTCGGCGCTGCTTGGCGAAGTTGACCGTGGCTGGGAAGCGGTTGATTCCTACCTATGGTACGAGCGGCTTTGCCTTTCGGCCGCGCGCACGGGCGCGGCCTCCGCCGCATTCGACTACGCGCTCGATTATGCGAAAAGCCGGAAGCAGTTCGGGCGGCCGATCGGCCAGTTCCAGGCGATCTCGCACAAGCTCGCCGACATGAAGGTTATGCTCGACGTGTCGCGCACGCTGGTCTACCGGTTCGCGTGGCTGTTATCGAAAGGGCAGGCTACGCGCAGCGATGCCGCGGTGTTGAAGCTCTACACCGGCGAGACCTACAAGGCAGTATCCGACCTCGGGCTGCAGATCCTCGGCGGTTATGGCTACTGCATGGAATATCCGATGCAAAGGTTCTTTCGCGATTCGCGCTTGGCCGTCATCGGCGGCGGGACGTCGGAGATTCAGCGCAATATTATCGCGCGCGGCCTAGGGCTGTAACCGATGTCGTATCCGCTCGAAGGCGTCAGAATCCTGGAGCTCGGCCAGATCATCGCCGGCACCTATGGCAGCCAGGTGCTGTCGGACCTTGGCGCCGAAGTGATCAAGATCGAGACGCCCGAGGGCGATCTCGGGCGCATCCCGTCGGTTGCGCCATACCGGGGCTTGAGCGGATTGTTTCTCACGTTCAATCGCAACAAACAGAGCGTGGTCATCAATCTCAAAACCGCGGAGGGGCGCCGGCTCTTCTACGATCTTGTAAAGGTGTCCGATGTCGTGATTGACAACTTCCGGCCCGGCGTGCTTGAGCGTCTGCAGATCGATTACCCGACGCTCAGCGGCATCAATCCGCGTATCATCCAATGCTCGGTCACCGGCTTCGGCAGCGCCGGCGAATACAAGGACTATCCGGCGCTCGATCTCAATATCCAGGCAATCAGCGGCCACATGGCGATTACCGGCGAGGCCGGGCGTCCGCCGGTGCGCGTCGGCATTCCGCTCGCCGATATCAGCGGCGGAATTTATTCGAGCAAGGGAATCCTGGCGGCGCTGTTCGACCGCGAGCGCACCGGGAAAGGCCGCCGGGTCGAGATTTCGATGTTCGACACCATGCTGCATCTGATGACCTATATCGGCACCATGTGGCTGTCGAACGGCGAGGTGCCGAAGCCGCCGGGCTCGGCGCACGACTATTCGGTTCCCTGGCAGGCCTTCGCGACGGTGGACGGCTACATCGTGGTGGCCACGCGACAGGAGGTCTTTTGGAAGAAGCTTTGCGCCGTACTCGAGCATCCCGAGCTGGCCGACGATCCGCTCTATGCCGATAATGCGACGCGCGTGAAGAACCGCAAAGTGGTGGTGCCGCGTCTAGAAGAAATCTTCCGCAACCGCACGACGGCCGATTGGCTCACGCGTCTGCGCGCCGCCGACGTGCCGGCGGCGCCGGTGAACAATGTCGACGCCGCTTTTGCCGAGCCGCCGGTCAAGGAGCGCGAGATGATCGTCGAATACGATCATCCGCAGGTCGGCAAAGTGCGGCTGCCCGGCAATCCGATCAAGATGTCGGGCATGGAAGGCACGATTTCAAACCCGGCGCCGATGCTGGGCGAGCACACCGATGCCGTTCTGACAACGCTGCTGCGTCTGTCGGCAGACGAGATCGCGGCCTTGCGCGAAAGCGGCGCGCTCGGCCAAATGCCGCCGGATAAGAAAACAGGGTCGATGAAGGAAAGCGTGTGATGAGAGGGCTCTACTGGGAAGAATGGGAGATCGGCGCGGAATTCGAAAGTCCGGCGCGCACCGTCACTGAAACCGACATGGTCATCTATGCGGGATTGTCCGGCGACTACAACCCGCTCCATATCAACGAGGAATACTGCAAGACGACGCCATTCGGCACCCGCATCGTGCACGGGCCACTCGTCTATGCCATCGCGGCCGGCCTGATCTTCCAGCTCCATCTGTACGACGACACACTGATCGCCTTTCTCGGCTTCGAAAACCTGAAGTTCACAAAACCGGTAAAACCAGGGGACACCATTCATGCCCGGCTCAAGGTGCTGGAGAAGCGTGAAACATCGAACCCCGAGCGCGGCGTGATGAAGCGTGAACTGAAGGTTCTCAATCAGCGCGGCGAAGTGGTGCAAGAAGCACTGCAAGCGTTCCTGCTCAAACGTAAACCGACATCGTGAAAGATCGTGCCGGAATTAGCGAGTAGCAAAACGATGAACGTCTCTGCGTCTTCCAATCGCAATTACGCCGATCTGCACGATCACCTCGATCGGTTGGACAGGGCCGGGTTACTTTACCGGATCGATGCCCCGATCAACAAAGACACGGAAATGCATCCGTTGGTGCGTTGGCAATTTCGCGGTGGCATCGCCGAGAAAGACCGTAAGGCATTCCTATTCTCAAACATCGTCGACTCAAAGGGACGTCGCTATGACATTCCCGTTGCGATCGGTGTATTCGCAGCGAACGCTGAGATTTATCGAATTGGCATGAACGTCGACCGATTCGAAGATATTGGCCCTCTTTGGGAACGAGCGATCAGCAACCCGGTCGCGCCGCAAATCGTCGTCGACGCGCCGTGTCAAGAGATCGTTGTGTCGGGGCGCGAGCTCGAAGGTGCAGGCCAAGGCTTGGAATCGCTGCCGGTCCCAATCTCCACGCCCGGCTTCGATGCCGCTCCTTATCTTACGGCGACCTGCGTCATCACCCGCGATCCAGATACCGGCGTCCAAAACGTCGGCACATATCGCGGTCAACTCAAGTCGCCGACGCGAATCGGCATGATGACGTTCGTCGCGTTGCGCGCCGGCGGCTTTGAGCATTGGAAAAAATATCAGGCCTTGGGCAAGAAGATGCCGGTTGCGATCGTTGTTGGTTGCCCGCCGGTGGTCGCGTTCCAAGGTCCGCAGAAGCTGCCGCTCGGGCTAGACGAAATCTCCGTTGCAGGCGGACTTGCAGGGGGTCCGATCAATGTCACCCGTGGCCGAACCGTCGACCTGCTGGTTCCGGCGGAAGCGGAGGTCGTGATCGAAGGTTACGCGGATCCCGATTACCTCGAGCCGGAAGGGCCGTTCGGAGAGTCGCACGGCTACGTCGCGCTTGAGGACTACAATCTCGTTGTCGAAGTGACAGCAATTACGCGGCGCCGGAACGCAGTCTTCACATCGATCATCTCGCAGGTAACGCCGAGTGAGTCGAGTGTCATAAAGCGGCTCGCTTACGAACCGCTGTTCCTCGCGCGTCTGCGCGATCAACTTGGGATCAAGGGACTTAAGCGGGTGGTCCTGCATGAGCCGCTCACCAACCTTCGAAAATTTCTGTTCCTACAGTTCGCGCGGGGCACACCCCGCACCGAAGTGTGGCGCGCACTCCACGGCGCTCTGACGCTGCAAGCCATCGTCGGCAAATTTGTCATCGCTGTCGACGACGACATCGACCCGGAGAATGCGGATTCAGTGTTCTGGGCGATGTCGTATCGCTGCAATCCGATCAAGGATACGCAAGTGGTGCCGTACCGCGAACACGGGCACGGGCCGCGCAGCGGAGGCCCAACAGAGCCGGATTCCGCGCTGCTGATCGACGCGACCATGAAGCATGAAATGCCGCCGCTCGCGCTGCCCAAGCGCGTGTATATGGAGAACGCGAAAGAATTGTGGGAACGCCTCGGCTTGCCAGCGTTGAAACCCGAAGCGCCGTGGTTCGGCTATACGCTCGGCGATTGGGACGAGGAATGGGATAAAAACGCCCTTCAGGCAACGCGCGGGGAGTGGATGGATCGGAGCTCATCCTACTTACAGCGCCGCCGTCGCGGTATTACGCCCAACACATCGAGCCGGGCCGTGGATGGAAAGGCGGAAGAATAGTTGCTACTTCGAAGACGCAGCAAAGAAGATGGCGGACCAGTACTTCACGATTTATGAGAATGTGTACATGCCGCGCCAACGGGGATTAGTACCACTAGTACTATTGCGTAGAGATGGCATAAACGCCACAAATAGGAGGAAACAAAATGACGGTTAGATCTCTCGTCGGCGCGATCCTCATCGTCGCAAGCAGCATCTTCGGTTCGCTTGCGACCGCAGCCGCGCAGAACTATCCAGACAGACCGGTCCATTTGGTTCTCGCGTTTCCTGCGGGCGGCACTCTCGATACGCTCGCACGTATCATATCTCAGAAGCTCTCTGAGAAGTGGAGCCAGTCAGTCATCGTCGAAAACCATCCAGGCGCCGGCGGCAATATCGGCGCAGTCTATGCTGCCCGAACTGCGGCCGATGGCTACACGCTTCATTTCGGGGCCCAGTCACTCGCGGTGAACGTCACTATCGCACCACAAAAGGGGTTTGATCCGGTCAAGGACTTCGATCCGATCATCCTGGTTGCGACAGCCCAAGATGTTCTCATGGTGCCGCCCGATTCGCAGTTTCATTCAGTTAAGGAATTGATCGATTTTGCGAAACAACATCCGGGGCGACTCAACTATGCGAGTTTGGGCCCGGGCACGAGCGCATTTCTCGCGACGGCCTTGTTCAGCGATCTCGCCGGAATAAAAATGCAAAATGTATCGTATTCCGCGGTTTCGCAGGCCTCGACCGATGTGATGTCCGGCCGCGTTTCGCTCTTCATCCCGACCCTCGGCGGGCATCTCGGACATATCAAGGCCGGAAATGCGCGCGCCCTGGCGGTGTCCGGAGCGGTACGGGCAGAGCAGCTTCCCGACGTGCCGACCTTCAAGGAATTAGGCATAGCGTTCGTGGCGGAAACGAGCTGGTACGGGATTTATGCCCCCAAAGGCACGCCCGGCAAAATCATCGCCATGGTGAACAATGACGTCAGTCAGATTCTCGAATCTCCCGAGGTTCAGAAGAGGAGCGAGGCGCTGGGCTTCAGGCTGCTCGGAGGCCCACCGGAGACGCTCGCCGCAAGGCTTAAGGACGAGATTGCAAAATGGGCGGAGATGGCCAAGAGCGGGTCACTGGTCGCACAATGAGCAATGGATGCTTCCGATGATCGTGCCAACACCGATACTGATGCGTATCGCGAAGTAATTTCGGGCTCACTTCTACTGGCTTCCTCTACCTTTCCTGCGGCCGCAAATCCGATTTCCGTCTGCGATCGCAGGGTTTAACAGAAACATTATACACAAGGGGTGTCGAATGGATCACGCAATACAGCCAATCGTTGACAAGCGTGGCGAGCCGCACGTGCAGCGCTTTAACGAGCAACGCTGGCTTATCGACAATATCATCCGCGCCAACGGCATTGATTGGGACCAACCACGGTCGATGTATCTGAGTGGGCCTTGCGGCAACGAGGCCAATGCAGACTTCGCGGGCATCCGCGAGCGCGTAAAAAAGATGGCCGATATCGGCCCGGCCTTCGAGGCCGTCGCTCGTCGCCGCGAGGCAAAGGCCAAAGCCGCGGAAGTGGCCGATCGCAAGGTGACGGCGCGCGACAACTACTTCATGGCGGCAATTCATTGGGGCGCGGCGCAGTGGCCGTACGATCAGAACGACGAGACCAACGTCGCGTATAACAACAAGAAGCGCGAATGCTACACCAAATATGCCGCGCTCTCGGACCACCATGTCGAGGCGGTGTGGGTGCCATTTCAGGGCAAGGCGATTCCGGCGTGGTATCATTTGCCGCCGAATTACAAAGGCGGCCGCATCCCGGTGGTGATCTCAATTCCGGGCATGGACAGTTTCAAGGAAGTCATGGTCGCGCTCTACGGCGACCGTTGGCTCAACCGCGGAATCGCGGTGCTCGCCATAGACGGGCCGGGCCAATACGAAGCGCCCATGGTCGGTGTCTATTTCAGCACGGACAAATGGGCCGCCGCCGGCCCGGCATTGGTCGACTGGCTTTCGGTACGGCCGGAAATCGATGCAGCCCGCATCGGTGTCAATGGGCTGAGTTTTGGTTCCTTTTTCGGCACGATTTTGACCGCCAACGAACCGCGCATTTGCGCTTGCTCGGTAATGTCGGTCTGCCACGAGCCCGGCGCCCATACCATTTTCCAAGAAGCATCTCCTACTTTCAAGAAACGCTTCATGTACATGTCGGGCATCACCGATGAAGCCAAGTTCGACGAATTCCGCAAGAAGACGATCACTTGGGAAGGGCACGCCGAGAAGATACGCGTGCCCTATCTGTGTGTGGCCGGCGAGGCCGAAGAACTCAGCCCGCTCGTGCACTCCGAGCGGCTGCTGCAGTCGGTAAAAGGACCGAAGCAGATGGTGGTCTATCAGGACTCGCGCCATTCGGTCGGAAACGTTCCCGCAGCAAATCTTGGGCCCTTTCCCCCAATTCTCGTCGCCGATTGGATGGCCGACCGGCTTGCCGGGAAACCTCTCGCGAGCGAGCGCTGGTACGTGACGGCAAGCGGCCAGATCAACAAGACGCCATTCTGACAATTCGGAGTTGATATGGGCTCGAATATCATCCAGACAGGCCGGGAAGGCGATATTGCGATCATAACGATCGACCGGCCGGCTGAAGGCAATATGCTGACGGCCGAAATGTTGGGCGAACTATCGGCGGCGTTCCGACGCGTCGGCGCGACCGACGCGAAGGTCGTGGTTTTGCGTTCGAACGGACCAGACTTTTGCCGTGGTCGTGATGTGAAAGGTGCGCGTCCGGCGCCGACGGCCTTGGCGGTGCGCGAAAGTGTCGTGACACCGCTTCTCGATGTCTATGATTCGATGGCAAACACGCCGCAACCGATTGTCGGTGCGGTCCAAGGGCGTGCGCTTGGTTTCGGTTGCGCGCTTGCGACTGCCTGCGACATTACGATTGCAGCGGACAACGCTCGATTTCGGCTGCCGGAACTTGAAAAGAACTTGCCGCCAACTCTCGCCATCTCCGCGATGATGGCGCGCGTTCACCGTAAGGCGTTGACCTGGATGGTGTATTCGATGGAGGAAATCGACGCGCGCACTGCCTGGGATTTAGGGATAGTCAGCAAAGTCGTTGCGGCGGGGCAGATCGATGGCAGCATTGCCGAACTCACCGCATTGCTCACCGCCCGGTCACGGGAGGCGCTTGTCGCGGTCAAGGATTACCTGCGTTCTGCACCAATGATGGACCCCCGCGGGGCCGCGGACTATGCCGGCAATCTTTTATGCGCCGTTCTGTCTTCCGCGGGCCGCTGACGTTGATGTAGATCAACCAGTGGCGACGCGGATTCGGTAGTGAAGCGCCGTTAGATCACTTCTCGGCTGCTGCGTCGACCCTCGTTACACCGCAGTCCAGACAAGTCTAGTTAGAGCTTATGCTGATCGCGTCCGCCCCATTGGTTCCACGTCCCTCGCGCGAGGAGACCGAAGCCGCCGTTCGCATGCTTATTGCGTTTATCGGCGACGACCCGAACCGTGAAGGATTGCGCGATACGCCCAAGCGCGTAATCGACGCGTTCGATGAAATCTACCAGGGATACCGTCAATCGCCTGCCGAGGTGCTTGATCGCACGTTTACCGAGACTGCTGGCTATGACGATTTCGTGCTGGTGAAGGACATAACCTTCAATTCGCATTGCGAACACCACATGATGCCGTTCTTCGGCAAGGTCCACATCGCCTACAGGCCGGTGGATCGCGTGGTCGGTTTGTCCAAGCTCGCGCGGCTGGTCGATACGTTCGGCCTGCGTCTGCAAACCCAGGAAAATCTTACGTCGCAGATTGCTGTATCCATCAATAGGATTCTTAAGCCTCGCGGCGTCGCCGTAATGATCGAAGCCGAGCATATTTGCATGTCAATACGCGGGGTCGAGAGGCTCGGCAGCAAAACTATTACGACGCATTTCGAGGGCACGTTCCGAGAAAATGCGAGTGATCAGGCCCGATTCATGATGTTGCTGGGCGGCAGCCAGCGATAAACTTCGCGATACCGACGTTATAGTTCGAATCCAGGCTGGCGATTGGGTCAATTGCTTTTTGGATGATCTTGCCGCACAGGTCTCCACACGACAGACGTTGAGCGATGTAAAATATGAATACAAACCTCAGCCACGAGATTGGTTCTTTTCTCGCAGCACACCACGTGGTGTCGCTCGCGACATGTGGTGCGGCCGGCGCGCATGCGGCGAATTTGTTTTACGCGTGCGATGGGTTGGCGCTCATCTGGGTTTCGGAGCCGGATACGCAGCATTCCCGAAACATCGATACGGACCCGCGTGTGGCTGCCACGGTAGCGCCCGATTATTCGGATTTTGCGGCCGTTCGGGGCGTGCAGATCGCTGGTGCGGCACGCCGGATCTTGGCGGCGGATGAACGAATGCGGCACCTTGCACAACTTGAAGCGCGCTATCCATTCCTGCGGCAACTCGCGGCCGGGCCGCCGAAATTACGTGAAGTCTATGCGCGGACGGCCGTCTACCGATTGCAGCCGGCTCGTATCGTACTTATCGACAATACAAAGGGCTTTGGCCACAAGGAGACACTCGAAATTTCGGCGTAGTTGGTCGGGACTTTAGGCATTTCCTGACAGTCGTACGCGGCTTGGCAATGACACAGTGACCGTATTCGAGGTGGCGCCGCCATACCCGGCGGCACCGTAGGCGCACACGTGATAGCGATAGGGCAGGCCCGCCAGTAGGCCATGATCCTCCCAGCGTGTCACCTTGACGGCGTCCGCGATCTCGACATTGCCGAGAGGGTCGGTCCGACAAACGTCGTAGCGTGCGGCGCCGGCCGCCTTGTTCCATTTCAGCATGACTTTGCCATCGCCCATCGTTACTAACAGGTTTGCGCCTTCCGCACTCCAGGACGGTGCTTCGCTTGAGCGATCGTCCGGCGGTGCCTGTAGCGAGCCCTGCGGCCAAAGCGCGCAAATGACGCGGGTGTGCGTGCCGTCAAGATGCTTGCAAACGTTGCAATAGTCGCATTTCACGATGCGCTCGAATTCGCCGCGACGGACCTTATTCGGCCAATCGGGGTCGGCCAGGAGACCGCGTGCGATGCCGACGATATCGACCGCATCCGTTCGCCACCAGCCGCTCGGCGTCGTCGGGGTTGGAGATTTTTCCGGCGGTGGCAACCGGCGTATCGAAACCATGCGCCCTGATGAAGGTTTTGATCTCCGCCGAAAAGTGCGCATGCGGAACTGCCGGATACCAATCGCCCGGCATGCAGCGATCTCCCGAATAGCCGGTGTAGGGATAAGGCACTTGCCCGGGGGCGTGAATGGCGTCCTCGAACTTGCCGCCGACGGACAATGACAGATATGCCGCGCCAAGTTGAGCTAGCCGCAGCCCGATGAGCTTGGCGTCATTGACGGTGTATCCATCCTTGATGAACTCGTCGGCCAGGAAACGAACACCGACGGGAAAATCCTTGCCGACTTTTCGCCGAATATTTTCGAATATCCTTCCGATCAAATGTAGCCGGCCTTCCAGCGTGTCGCCGCCATAGTCGTCCATGCGTGGGTTTGCACGCGACAGAAACGAGGCCAGCGTATACGCGTGCGCGGAATGCAGCTCAGCGCCGTCAAATCCGGCCGAGCGCGCCCGCGCGACCGCGTCGCCGAATTCCTCGATAATGCGTTCGATCTCGGCCATCGACAGCATATCAATCGTCTGCCGCCAGCCCGATTTAGCCACTTTCATGAAGTGGATGATCTGCGGAACCACCTTGGATTCCGATGTGTCATGGATGCGTCGAACGAGATCGGCGAGGCCCGGTACGAACTGGTCGTCGCTGATGCGTAGCAGCGGACCAGATTTGGCGGTATGGACCGCCATGGCCTCGATCACGATGAGACCCGCGCCGCCCTGGGCGTAACGGATATAGCGATCGCTGATGTCCTTATTGACCAGGCCGTCCTCGCCGGACAAGCGCGTCACCATCGCCGGCACCATGACGCGATTGGGAATGGTCATTCCGCCGACGTTCAAGGGTTCGAACAATTTCATGGCAAGAAGTCCTCACACATGCGCATTCGCGGTCGTGTCCGCGGCAACTTGACGTAGTTCGCGGCGCAGGACTTTGCCGGCCGGACTGATCGGAAATTCCCTCACGATGGTCAGCCGCTCGGGCAATTTGAATTTCGCGATGTCGCGGCCCAATAAGAAGCTCTTGATCTCGTCGAGGTCGATTGTCTCGCCCGCAACGAGAATAACGAACGCGCAGGCTTTTTCGCCGAAGGTCGCATCGGGCATTGCCACCACGCAGACATTCTTGATCTTCGGATGGCCTAAAATGTAATTTTCGACTTCCTCGCAACTGATCTTTTCACCGCCGCGATTGATGATGTCCTTCAAGCGTCCCTCGACATAGAGATTGCCGTCAACCCGGCGCACCATGTCGCCCATGCGGTAGTAGCCGTCGCCGATGAAAGCGGCGCGGTCTTTCTCCGGAGCGTTATAGTAGCCGCGGATGGTATAGGGGCCGCGGCAGATCAACTCGCCAATCGCGCCATCGGGGACGTCATGGCCCCGCTCGTCGACAATGCGGATTTCATCGGCGGGCGATATCGGCCGTCCGGAACTGGTCAAGCGAATTTCGGCCGGATCGTCGAGCCAAGTCATGTTCAGCAAGCCCTCGCCGGTGCCGAAGCTCTCCTGAAACGTACAGCCAAATCGCTGCTCGACCCGGCGGCGAAGTTCTGACGCGAGCTTGGCGCCGCCGTTCATCACCACACGCAGGCTGGAAAGATCGCGGTCTCGGGGGAGATCGGCGTTCAGCCAATTGACGATCAGCGGAACCGCGGCGGAGATGACCGTGACCCGCTCGGCTTCGATCAGTTGCGCGACGGTTTCGATGCCGGCATTTGCTGCGATCACTGCGGTGCCGCCATGGGCCAATGCACCGAGCACGCCGGGACAGCCGAGCGTGTAGTTGTGCGCCATCGGGAGCAAAGCGAGGAACACGGTCGCGGCGTTGAAGCCGGCGACCTCCCCGCATTGCCGGCAATTATAGACGTAGTCATTGTGCGTGCGCGGAATGAGCTTCGGCAGGCCGGTTGTTCCGCCCGACAGAAGCATCAACGCAACTTCATCGGGGGCGGGGGCGAAGCGGCGAGGGCGCTGGCGTTGTCGGCGCGGCTGCCGTTTTGGGCAAGCAGGTTGCTCAAGGATATTTGATTGGGGCCAGGCTCTCCGAGCACAAGCACGTTGCGCAGCGACGGCGCCAGGCCGCACATTTCCGCAGCGAGCGACCGATAATCGTAGCCGCGCCAAACGTCTGGCACGATGTAGCCTGCCGCTTTGGTGTGGGCGAAAATGTGCGAGATTTCTTCGCGTCGATGCGCCGGCAATGCCAGTACCGGGATCACGCCAATGCTTAACAGGGCAAAAAACGCGATGACAAACTCTATCGAGTTGGGCAGCTGGAACACCACGCGATCGAGCGGCTTGAAACCAAGTTCGATCAGGCGGCCGGCCAGCCGGTCGATTGCGGTGCGGAGCTCCGCATAGCTGAGGCGCCGCGCGCCGTGCACCAACGCAGTACGGTCCGGCGATGCGGCGACCGAACGAAGCAACATGTCGTAGAGCGTCAGGTCAGCCCAATAGCCTTGCCGCCGGTAACGACGAGCCAATTCCTCGGGCCAGGCTGTGCATCCTTGCAGCATTTGCCGGCTGGCTTCCCCGAGCCGCGTGACGGTGCAATCAGCTACTTTCCTTCGATTTGATAATTGGGTTCGCCAAAAAAGACCTTGACCATCGTCAAGGCCTTTTCGCCGGTCTACTAGAAAAGATGTGGGCGGCTTAAGCGGCGCGATGCGCTTTGCGCCCTTTCAGCAATACGTCGACATTGCCGGACAGAATTTTCTCACCGACCGGCCCGAGCTTGCGGATATCGGCGACGAAATCCCGCACCGCCTCACGTCCGCGGATTTCCTGCGGATAGTCGGTGGCGAAGACCAGACGTTCGGCCGGGATTTCCACCAAGGCGGTCTGGATGCTGCCAATGGCGCCGCAGAAGCCGGCGGTATCGAACATAAAATTATTGCGCAGATAATAGTCGAAGTCCTTCTCGCCGGTGCGGCCATGCTTGGCATTGCCGCGCAAGCCCCAGAAATCCTTGTCCTGATAGCTGCGGATGCGGCCGAGCATGGAAGCGATACCGCCACCGAGGTGCGACATATGCACCATGAGGGACGGGTGGCGGTCGAAGACGCCGCCGTTGATCAGCCTGATCGTCGCCATGATCAGCGAGAATTCGCGCCCGACCGAGCGCGCCGTGTCATAGGCATTGAACTGTTGCGGGAAATTCAGCTTGAGCGCGGGATGCACGAAAACAAACAGCCCGAGTTTGACGGCTTCCGCCCAGAACGGTTCGTATTCCGGGGCATCCAGGAACAGCCCATCGGCTTCCGACGTGATGACCACGCCCGGGAAACCAAGTTCGTGCGCGCAGCGCGCCAGTTCCTTGAATGCCGGCGCGCTGCCCAGCGGATGGGCGTGGGCTGCGCCGATGAAACGCCCCGGGTAGTCGCGCTCGGCTTGTTTGGCCTTGTCGTTGACCAATTTCGATCGCTCGAGATCGGCACACATCGCGGCAGCGCTGGTCAGGAAGGCAGCATCGATACCGGCCATGTCCATCATGCGAATATGCTCATCGAGATCGTAGAGCATTTTGTGAGATGTGTAGCTCGGCGCGCCGGTTTCGTCGAAGGCGATGATCAGTTTGTCGCCTAAATCGCCTTTGAACAGTTCGCGCGGCGTGAAGTGATGCTGGAAATCGACGATCATGGGTATTTCCTCTGTTCAAAGATGCGAAAGGCGTTCGCAGTTATTGAGCCTTGATTCCGGCGGCCTTCACGAGCGCCGCATTTTGCTCAAGCTCTTTGCGGACATAGCCATCGAACTGGGCCGGCGTCATGGGCATTGGCTGGACGCCTAGCTTCGTCAGCCTTTCCGTCACGCCCGGATCGTGCAGCGCTTTGGAAATCTCGTCATAAAGCCGCTGGATGATGGCGGGCGGAGTTTTGGCGGGCGCGAACACGCCAAACCAAAAATTATACTCGGAATTCGGGAACCCGGCTTCAGTGGTGGTCGGCACATTGGGCAATTCCGGCGAGCGATGCATGCTGCTCACCGCCAGCGCCGTGAGCTTGCCGTCGCGAATGAGAGAAAGCGCCGGCAATAGCGGACAGAAATAAAAGTCGACCCGCCCGGTCATGACGTCGGTCAGGCCTGCCGGCGAGCCTTTATAGGGTATCGGCTGTGCTTCGAAGCCCGCGGCTTGAAGAAATCGTACGGAATTAAGATGGGCCGCGCTGCCTTCGCCGATGGTGACATAGTTCATTGAGCCATGCCGCGCGCGGGCCGCGGTGACGAACTCGCCGACGGTTTTGGTCTCTCTATCCGGCGCGACAACCAATACGTTGGCCATATTGGCCAGCGGAGTTACGGCCGCGAGGTCGTGCAACGGATCATAGGGGAGGTTCGCAACGGTCGACGGCACGATGGTATAGGCTGAAGATGCAACCAGGATCGTGTAGCCATCTGGTTCGGCCTTAGCCACCGCGGCTGTGCCAATTGTGCTCGATGCTCCCGGACGATTTTCGACAATAATAGGCTGGCCCAGTTGTTCCTGGACTTTGGCAAAAATCGTCCGCGGAATAATGTCGGTCGCGCTGCCGGGACTGTAGGGGACGATGACCCGGATTGTCTTGGTCGGCCAACTCTGCGCCCATGATGGGGTGCCGAAGTTCATCAACAACAGTGCAATCGTGCAAAGCCACCGTTTCCACATTTTAGCCTCCCTCGAGTGTCGAGCGTCGATTTTATTATTGCTCCAATTTTCACAGGTTCATCGTTCACCCAAAAGTTTCGACCCAAAAAACATCGGTGACAAGGCGCGAACCAGCGGGAGAGAGCTTTCAGCCGCAAAATCTTCCAGCCGCAGCTGCGGGTTGACCGGACGGATGCGCTCGAACATTGATCGGGCTTCGGCATCGGCCGGCGGCGGAATCGTCGCGTCGATCAGCATCTTCGAGCCGAAACGTTGCCAGAGCGGAGTTCCCGGTGCGCCGAGCTCGGTCAAGCTCGCATCCATCGCGTGATTATGTGTGCCGGAAATGATCGTCACGTCTTTGTGCGGATCGACGCGCGTGTTCAGTGCCCACAACAGTTCGGCTGGATTGAAGATGTCGACATCCGCGTCGACCGCCATGACGACTTTCGGATGCTGATATTCGGACGACAGCGCCGCCAACAGCAAGTTCTTGGCTTCGCCATAGGCGCGCTGCGTCATTTGAATGACCAGCCCAAAAACGCCGGGTGTCACCATAACATTATGCAGAATTGGACCGCCACCGACATCCTTGAGGCGCCGGAAGATGGCTGCGCTCATCGGCACCTTGTGGAAAACGCAACCTTCCATCTCCGAACCATTCTGAAGATTCTTGAAGATCGCGTCGTGTCGGCGCGTCATGTACTGGTATTCGACGATCGGGTTTTTGCCCGTGCCGGTCACGTAGTAGTCCTGAAATTCGGAGAACGGTCCTTCTTCCTCGCGATAATGCGGCGGGATATGTCCCTCAAGGACGATCTCCGCATCGGCCGGCACCTCAAGATCGACCGTCTCGCACTTTACGAGGCGCACAGGCTCACCGAGATAGCCGCCGGCAATCTCGAATTCATCGAGCCCATAGGCCGCCGTCGTTGCCGCCGCGGCGTAATAGAGCGGATAGTGACCGATGAAGATGGCCACCGGCATCGGTTCGTTTCGGGCCTGATATTTTACGTAATTCTTCCAGGTATGGCGTGGATAAAGCAGAATGCCAGATTTGTTGGGACCTTTGATCTGAAGACGATGGAAACTCACGTTGCGCTGTCCGGTGTCGGGATCCTTTGACACCACAAGGCCCGAGCCGATCACCGGTCCGCCGTCGCGCTGGCCAGCAATATGCACCGGAAGCTGCGTCAGGTCGAATTCATTCTTGCTGAGCTTGACCTCCTTGACCGGCGCATCCTTGACCATCACGGGTTTGATGCACTTGCCCATGCGCTCGGCGATCAATGGCACCATCTTTTCCTGGGTGGTACCGAAGGCGATGGCCGCATGACGGGTATTCGCCGGAGCCTGGCCGAGCGAGCGCCAGCCATGCGGAAGATTTTCGAACAAAAGCGCCTTCTCGCGCGATTGATAGAGCAGTGACCCCATCTGTGTGAGCGGGTCGACCGGCTTATCGATACGAACAAGTTCGCCGGCTTCCTCCAATTCTGCGATCCATGTTCGCATGTCTTTCGGATGGAGATTGGAAGCCATGGTCGAAGTTCTCCAGGTTACAGAGATGATGCGCAACGAAACATCGGGACTAGAAAGCTAATTACGAATATTTCTTATGTTCGCTCGAATGAAACGAGCCGGACCTCACGGCTTCTTATTTTTGATTTTCTTGTTTTCTGCCTTGTCCATCGATTTTTTCTCGCCCGGCTGGCGCCCGGGTTCGAACCCGCCGACTTCGTGATACGTGACCTTATTCTCGGCTTCGAAAGCCCGCACAGCCGGAGCCTGGCCCGACAAGCCAAGGTCCGTCCAGCGCGCAGCAACCTGATCGTAGATTTTCTTGCGCAGCGTGGTGCGTTTGGAAAAGACCGGAAGGTGGCGATGCTCTTTGCAAGCATTGATTAGCGCCTTCGAACCATAGGGCCTCTTTTCCGGCGGGTTCTGGGTCGGATCGAGCCACGTGCTCCAGGTGTTACGCAGAATGTCGATATCATCGATCGGGTTGCACCGGCTCGCCATCGCCCAGATCACCTGGTCCATATCGGTCGGATCGACGTCCTCGTCGACGGCGATGATCCATTTGGTGTAGTAGGCGCCGCCGGGGACCTGGGCCGCAAGCGCCAGCACCTGCGCGGCGTGGCCAGCGTAACGCTGTTCAAGGCTGATGACGGTCATGCCGAAGCCACCGGCCGCCGCCGGATGCGCGTAGACGCCGTGGATGCCCGGAATGCCGAGCTTGTCGAGATCGTCCCAGATCTTGGCCGATCGGATGACCGAGAAGAAGCCGCTCTGTTCGCAGGATGGATAATCCGCCATCAGGGCATTGGTCAGGATCGGTTGCGTGCGGTAGTGCACGGCGGTGACGTCGATGAGCGGGCAACCGGCTTCCGGCCGTCCGTAATAGCCGGGAAATTCGCCGAACGGCCCTTCCGACTTCACCGAATTGGGACGGATGACGCCTTCGATCACCAGTTCCGCATTGGCCGGGATCAGCAGATCGGTGGTCTTGCCGCGCACGACCGGGATCGGTTGGCCTTTGATGCCGCCGGCGAATTCGTATTCGGACACGTTCTTGGGAAATGTCTGCGAGCCGACCAGCATGAACAGGGGATCGATGCCCCAGGCGGCGGCGACATGGATCGGCTTGCCCTGCTGCCAGGCGCGCGTGATGTGCAGTCGCGCGTCCTTGCCGGGCGAGAGATAGAGCCCGACCTGCGATTTTCCCTGCTGCATCATGCGGTAGGTGCCGATGTTGAGATAGCCGCTGTCGGGATCGCGGGTGATCACGGCATCGCCGGTGCCGGCATAACGGCCGCCATCGAGCGGCCAGTGCCGCGGAATCGGTAGCCGATTCAGGTCGATCTTTTTTCCCGTGACGGTGTTTTGGTAGATCGGAGCTTGTGAGGCCGACACCTCGTGGGGCGGCAGCCGTTGCTTGAGCTTGTTCTTGGTACGCCGGATCAATTCGACGGTGGGCGTGTCGGCCGGCTCTTCGAGCGTGAGCGCGACTCGCTTCACGCTGGGCCCCAGAATATTCCACAGCATTTTGGCGCCGATAGGGCTCTTGTCGAAACCGCGCGGGCACTCGAACAGGACCGCCGGCGACGGCTGCTGTTTGGCGACCAGATATGAGATCGCGCTCATTTCCTCGTCGCGGTCCACTGGCTGCCGCACGCGGGTCAGCTCGCCGATGTCCTCCACCCGCTCCAACCATTCGCGCAAATCTGCGATCGGCTTTTTGCTCGTTGCTTTGACTGTTTTGGATTTGCGCGAACCGGTGAGCGCCATGTCGACGACCTTGTTCATTTGGGTATCTCTTTCCGCTCGAGATGCCGGTGGCACGAACCGGCGCACGCCAAAAGCAGCCAACGCTAGCTGGTCGCTCGCCTTGCCTCAAGAAATTTCGGAATATCGTTCCGCTAGACGGAATGCACGCAGGACAACGCGCATGGCCATTGCGGCGGATGCCGAAAAAATCAACGACTGCAAAGACTTCAGCTAAGGTCGGCAAAAGACAACTCGAAAAATACCACCGACGCGAGAATGCCAGCCTGTTGCGCCTCAGCCCGCGCCGCGGATCGGCGACGTTTGCGACAGTGCTGCGCCGATCGCCCTGGCGGCGGCGCTCAGCGCCGGCAGCAGGTCTTTCACCAGTTGCTCCATTCGCATCGCTCTCGGGACCACCATGATGTTGAGGCTCGCTACCGGCGCGGAATTGATCAGGATCGGGACCGCAAGGGTACGCGTGGTAGGTTGGTATTCACGATCGCCGGTCGCATAACCTTGCCGCCGGACTTGAGCGAGCACGCGTCGCACAGCGGCGGCATTCTTCGCCGGCGCATCAAAGGCATCGGTCGAGCGGGCCAGGCGGGAAAGCGTCCGCTCAACCAGTTCGTCGTCGGCGAAGCCGAGAAACGCGCGGCCGAGCGACGTCACCAGCACCGGCAGGCGCGACCCGACCGTTCGGTTGAGCGACAATGTCCCGGGATCACGGCCGGTGTCGAGAACCACCATGGAGTCCTGATCGAATACCGCGAGATCGCTCGGCCAGATCTGGTGTTTACGCAGACCTTCCAGGACGGGTTGGGCCGCCTTGAGCAGGAATTCGTGAGCATTATATCCACGCGACAGGGTCAAGACGCGCGCGGTAACGTGATAACCTTTCTGATCATCCTGTGCCACGTAGCCGTCGGCGACCAAGGTTTCCAACATGCGGGCGATTGTCGACTTTGGCAATTTCGTAGCCGCGCTGATGTCGCGAAGCTGCACGTGGCCGTCGTTGATCGCACGCAGGATAGCCAGTCCCCTATGCAAAGCATTTACCGCGGTCATGGCGCGGCCATTACTCGGTTTCCGTCGGCTCGGCTTTTAGTTCGGATATCGTCTTCATCTTGCCGTCCCAGCGCTTGGCAAAGCGCGCGGTGATGCCGAACTGGTCGAGGACACGTGCCACGATATGATTGACGATATCATCGATTGATTTTGGATGATTGTAAAAGGCCGGCATCGGCGGAATTATCGTTACGCCCACACGGGCCAGTTTCAGCATGTTTTCGAGGTGCAATTCGGATAGCGGCAACTCGCGCACGACAAGCACAAGTCGTCGCCGCTCTTTGAGAACGACGTCGGCGGCACGATGCACGAGGTGCTCGCCATAACCGTGTGCGATGCCGCCTAGGGTGCGCATCGAGCATGGTATCACCACCATGCCATCGGTAATAAACGAGCCCGAGGATATTTCCGCCGCCATGTTCGCCGAATTGTGATAGACATCGGCCAACGCACACACCTCTTTTACGGTGTATGGCGTCTCATGCTCGAGCGTTCGCCGTGCCCAATTGCTGATGACAAGATGCGATTCCACGTCGCAATCTTTCAGTGCCTCAAGCAGTCGCACACCGAGAATTGCGCCGGTTGCGCCGGTCATGCCAACGATAAGGCGTCGCATTTGTCTTTTCCTTTCTCAACCGTCATGCTGCCGCTGTTCACGTATAGTCTCAAAATGTATTCTGTGAAATCGAACGGGAAAGCAATAAATTAATTGAGTTTATCGTTTGCGTTCGATGCCTGCCACGCCTTGCTTGCTTATCGATCTGTCGATTGCCGTCTATGGAGAAAACTCTTGCGTCTCTTTATGGCCGAAGTCCTTGAATTGTCGACTAGAACGAAGCAAGAGGGCTGCAGCCGATATACGGCCGTTCGGACATGCGTTTGAAGCAATTTCAACGCTGCGTCGTGAAATGGCCGAGAAGAGGGTAGCGCGGCTCGAGCTTTCCATTTGCAGTCGTGCACGCTTTCAGCCTGTCACTCCCTGTACCGCGCCAAGAAGGTCACCCGATATCGCAGTGCGGCAAAGTCGGGCGCGCGCTTTCAATCATTGCGCAGCCGTTTGGCCTCTGTCTTGGGGGAAGCTTGATCCAAGTCAAGGACGCGCGCGCACGAGGAATGGACTATCCGCTCTTACATTCAAAAAATTCTAGTGCGATCCAGTTCGTCTGACCGGAGAGGAAAAGCGCTCATGAATATTGCCCTAACTGACAATCGCCAATCGCGCGTGGCCTATGACGATCTGCGCGAATGGATCGTCGAAGCCGACAATCTTGGTGAGTTAGTGCGCGCCAACGGCTACTCCTGGCAAGACGACATCGGCATGGCGGCAGAACTGCTGCAACACGATGCCAAGGCGCCCGTAGCGCTGTTCGACAATATCCCGGGCTATCCGAAAGGCTTCCGGGTGCTCACCAACTTCTTCGGCGGCCGGCGGCAGAACATGACGCTCGGGCTGCCGCCCGATCTTAACAAGATCGAGCTGTCCGAGGGTTTCCTGCGCGACTTCCAAAAAATCTCGGATAAGCCGTTACCCTACGAAGTGGTAAAGTCCGGGCCGGTCATGGAGAACGTGATCGAAGGCGACGCGGTGGATGTCACCCGTTTCCCGACCCCGGTTTGGCACGACCGCGATGAGGGGCGGCGTTATATCGGCACCGGTAGCTTCAATGTCACGCGCGATCCGGACGATGGTTGGATCAATGTCGGCACCTATCGCGTCATGATCCATGATGCCAAGCGACTCGGTTTCTATATCTCGCCCGGCAAGCACGGCCGCATTCATCGCGATAAATACCAGGCGCTCAACAAACCCATGCCGGTATGCATCGTCATCGGCGGTGACCCGCTGACTTTCCTAATGGCTTGCTCGGAAGTGCCCCAAGGCATTTGCGAGTACGAAATCGCCGGCGCCTATCGCGGGCGGCCGCAGAAGGTCGTGCTGGGCAAGCACACTGGTCTGCCTTATCCGGCCAATGCCGAGGTGGTAATTGAAGGTTTTGTTCAGCCAGGCAACGTGCTGCCGGAAGGACCTTTCGGCGAGTGGACCGGCTATTACGGCTCGAAGATGCGGGCGGAGCCGGTGCTCGACGTCAAGGCGATTTACCACCGCAATGACCCGATCCTTCTCGGTTGTCCTCCGCAGCGACCGCCGGAGGAGCAGGCACGCTATCGCGCCGTGATGCGATCGGCATTGTTAAAACAGGAGCTGAACAAAACCGGACTGCCCGATGTGGTCGCCACCTGGTGCCACGAGGCGGGCGGGTCGCGTCAGCTCACCGCCGTGTCGATCAAGCAGCGCTATCCGGGGCATGCCCGCCAGGCCGGGCATCTCGCGGCCATGTGCCGATCGGCCGCCTATGCGGGCAAATACGTGGTCGTGGTCGATGACGACATCGACGTATCCAACCTCGAAGAGATGATGTGGGCGGTGTGCTCGCGCTCGGACCCCGCGACGTCGATCGATTTCATCCGCAACGCCTGGTCGACCCCGCTCGATCCGTCGATCCCGCCCGAACGCAAGGCGCTGGGTGATTTCACCAATAGCCGCGCGATCATCGACGCCTGCCGGCCGTTCCACTGGAAGGACCAGTACCCGATCGTGAATATGCCGCTGCCGGAAACCGCGCGGCGGACCAAAGAGATGTTCTCCTGGATGCTGAACGGAAGTCGCGAGAAAACAAAATAAGGCAGATTTTATTCGCAAACTTGGGGCAGCGGCATGACTGACTTAGATCGGCTGAAGGACGATCTCGTCACCGCGAACCGGATTCTCGCCGACAACAACGTACTCAATTCATTCGGCCACGTGTCGATCCGACATCCGGACAATCCCGGCCACTATCTCATGGCCCGGGCGCGAGCGCCGATGTGCGTCGAAATTGACGACATCATGGAATTCACCTTCGACGGCAAGGTGGTAGGTCCGGAGCCCGGCAAGCCCTATTCGGAGCGGTTCATCCACGGCGCTATCCTGGAGGCGCGGTCGGAAATCATGGCGGTCGTGCACAATCACAGCCCGAATGTTGTGCCGTTCTCGGTCGTAAAAAAACAGTGCTTTTGCGCGGTCATGCACATGGCTGCGCCGGTCGGCCGCGACGTGCCGAACTGGGATATTCGCGACAAATTCGGCGACAGCACCAATCTCTTGGTCACCAATATGGACATGGGGCGCGACCTCGCCAAAACGCTCGGATCGCGCACCGTGGCGCTGATGCGCGGTCACGGCTGCGTGGTGGTGGGCAAATCCCTGCGTGAGGTGGTGTTCACCTCGATCTACACGGAGATCAACGCGCAAATGCTCTGCAAGGCGCTGGCCATGGGCGAGGTTACCTACTTGAGCGACGGCGAAATTGCCGCCGGCACCAAGGGCCGCGCCGGGTTTACGCTTGAACGAGGTTGGGAGAATTGGTGCCGCAGCGTGGATCGGCCGTATTATCCATTAGCCCGGGACACGGGACCGGGCTTTTCCCGCAGCGACAAGTAGACCCGCAGCGAGTCGATATGATGGCGAACGCTTCGATGGTACCTGCCTTGCCTCTTCCGAAGCGATCTAGGGGGATAAAAATGCGCACACTTATGGCATTGGTTTCCGTAGCCATGCTTTACGCATCCGGCGCATGGTTGCAGGTGTGGGCGCAGGACGCCGCGGCTAATTATCCCAACAGGCCGATCAGGATCATCGTCAGCGTGCCGGCCGGCGGCGGCGTCGATACCGTCACGCGCATGGTCGCTAACGGTCTGCAGAAACGGCTCGGCCAGCCGGTTGTGGTGGAAAACCGGGCCGGAGCCGCCGGCAATATCGGTTCCGACTTCGTGTACCATTCCGATCCGGATGGCTACACTTTGCTCGCATCACAGTCATCACCGCTCACGATCAATCCGCTGCTGTACGAGAAAATGAATTTCGATCCGACGCAATTCGAACCGGTCGCAATAATGACGCAGATCCCCAATGTGCTTATGGTGCGGCCAGATTTTCCCGCTAAGACCGCACAGGAATTCATCGCTTACGCCAAGGCCAATCCGGGTAAGATCAATTATGCCTCGCAGGGCATCGGCACAACATCGCATTTGACTGCAGCCCTGTTCGAGCGGGTGACCGGCACCAAACTCGTGCACGTGCCCTATAAAGGCACCGCGCCGGCGCTCAACGATCTGATCGCCGGCCATGTCGACATGATCTTCATGGAACTCGCCTCAGCCATCAAACTGCACCAGGCCGGCCGCGCTCATATCCTGGCGGTGGCGACGGCGGCGCGTATTGCGAACCTGCCCGACATCCCGACGCTCAACGAGGTCAGCGCAAAGGGCTGCGAATCCTACGCGTGGAATGCTATAGCCGCACCTCCGAAAACGCCGCGGGCGATCGTCGCTAAGATCAACACGGCGATCAACGAGGTATTGCAAAACTCCGAGCTGAGGGCCCACTTCGCCAAGATCAACCTTCTGGCCATCGGCGGCAGCCCAGCCGATGCCGCCGCTTTCATTAAAAAAGAGACCACCGTCTGGGGCAATGTGATCAAAGAGGCGCACGTCCCGACGCATTAAAGCACCGGTAATACCGGCGCACATAGGCCGGCTCTGCGCCGTCGCTCCGCTTCCGTGCCAGTGGACAAGATGATACCGTTTTCACTGATCCTCAGTCAGTCCGGAATCTCCGATTGGATACGCAGGTTCTCATCGTCGGCGCTGGCCCTGTCGGGTTGACGCTCGCAATCGACCTGGGCCGGCGAGGCGTGCGTTGCATACTGCTTGAGCAAAAAAAAGCCCCGCAATTTCTTCCGAAAATGGAACGGTGCAACGCCCGCACAATGGAAATTTATCGCAGGATGGGAATTGCGGATAAAATTCGCGCTGCCGGATTTCCGCGCGACTGCCCGATGGACGTATTTATAGTCACGTCTTTGATTGAGCCGCCGCTGCTGCATCTCACATACCCATCAGTTGCGCAGGCGCAGGCTGAAATCGCAGCATGCAATGACGCAACATTGCCGCGCGAGCCCTATCAGCTCATTTCGCAATATACGCTCGAGCCGCTGCTCAAGACCGTCGCCGAAAGATTTCCTAATGTGGACGTACGCTATGGTTGCGAGTTTATTTCCTGCGAGCAGGACAGCAACTCCGTCCGAGCGCGGGTCAAAAACAGCGATGACTCGATCGCTGAGCTCGCAGCGCATTACCTTGTCGGCTGCGATGGCAGTTCAAGCGTCGTACGCCATCAACTTGGCATCAAGTTGCAGGGCGAGGCGAATTTGCTGCAGCTGCGCCAGGCCTTGTATCGCTGCGACGATCTGTTTGAACGCATTCCCATCGGCAAGGGGCGGCACTACCATGTGGCCGACGCGCATTCGACTTTTTTGATTGTCCAGGATTCGACGCGCCACTTCACGCTACATTCGGTCGTCGACAGCGACGCCGATATGCAGACGATGTTCGAGCAAACCGTTGCCATGCCGGTCAAATATGAGATGCTCCATGTCGGGCAGTGGCGGCAGAATCTGTTGCTGGCGGACAGTTATGGGCGAGGCCGCATCTTTCTGGCCGGCGATGCAGTGCACTTGGTTATCCCAACCGGCGGGCTTGGAATGAACAGCGGCGTGGGAGACGCCGTCGACTTGTCGTGGAAACTGGCGGCAACGCTGCAAGGCTGGGGCGGGCCTGGGCTGCTAGCCTCTTACGAAGTCGAACGCCGGCAGATTGGTGCGCGTAATGTGGACGCGTCGCGCCATGCTGCACGCGGTCGGCGGGTCTGGCGGGCGGCCTATCGACCGAATATTCGCGACCAAACTCCCGAAGGCGCCGAAACGCGGGAAAATCTGACGCGTATCGCCGATGTTGAGCAACGCAAGAGTAATGAGATGACCGGGGCCGAACTGGGATATCGGTACCGAAACTCGCCGATCATCTGGCAGGAGCCCGGCGAGGGGCCAGAGGACAATTTCATGAAATATATGCCGACCACCTGGCCAGGCGGCCGGTTGCCGCACCTTTGGCTTGGCAACGGCATGGCGCTCCATGACCGCATCGGTGACGGCTATACGCTGCTGCGGCTCGCCGGCTCGACAGCCAGTACGGCGCCGCTCGAACGGGCGTTCATCACATTAGGCGCACCGTTGGAGGCGCTTGAAATTATCGAAGATCGGCCACGTGAGCTCTACGGCTACGATTTATTGCTCCTGCGGCCGGATCTGCATGTCGTGTGGCGAGGAAACCGCTTGCCGGACGATCCCGCCAAGTTGGCGGCGATAGCAACAGGGCACTAGAGTTTTTCAGCCTCTTCAGGAAACCGCCATGCCGAAGAAACTTTCGCTAACCCTTGCCTGCGGCGACTACGAGATTGTCCGGCCCCTGATCGACGGCAAGGTAGCGGTCGACGGCGTCGATCTCACCATACTCACCGACATGGATTCGGCGACACGCCATTGGCGGTTTTTGCGCAATGGCGAATTCGATGTCGCCGAAGTGTCTAGTTCATCCTATCTTGCCGCCCGCGACAACGAATGGCCATTCCGGGCTATACCGGTCTTCTTGCATCGCCGTTTTCGTCACGGCTTCATGTTCATTAATACGACAAAGGGGATAACCAAGCCCGTCGACCTGAAAGGCCGTAAGATCGGCGTCAAAACATTGATGACCAGTGCGGTGCTGTGGATGCGCGGGATTCTGCAGCACGAATACGGCGTGCCGTTGAATTCGATCGAATGGGTCGCCGAGATCGAAGACGACGTTGACGTGATCCTGCCGCCGGATATCAAATATTCTTGCCTGCCGAACGACAAATCAGTCGAAACCATGCTAGCCGAAGGCGATCTCGATGCGGTATTTCATTCCGATTTCGTCAAGCCGTTTATTACCAAGGACCCGCGCGTGGCGCGTCTCTTCCCCGATCACAAGGCGGAAGAGACGGCTTATTACCGGCGTACCGGCATCTTTCCGATCATGCACGTCCTTGGCATCCGTCAGGCGCTCGCCGAGCAGCATCCGTGGCTTGCCGTCAACCTCTTCAGGGCCTTCAACGAGGCGAAGGCGATCGCCATGAAACGGATGACAAACCCGCGCATCGTGCCGCTCGCCTGGTATCGGGCCGCCTGGGAGGAGCAGGAGCGCGTGCTTGGTCCCGACCCTTGGGAATACGGGCTGACCGACAAGAACCGCAAGGTCCTTATGACACTGGTCGGATATTCGCACGAGCAGGGGCTGATCAAGAAAAAGCCGACGCTTGAGCAGCTTTTTCTCAACGTCGATCAAGGCCGTAAACGAGGCGCCGAGTACCGCATCTAGGATTCGTGGGGGTCCGCGTTACAATCGGTACAATGTGCAAAGGGAGGTATCCGGTCATGTTCGCGCCAACAAGAACATCGCTCATCGCGGCCGCAGCAATCCTCGTCAGTGGTTTCTCGATTGCGGGTGCGCAAGAGAAAGTCTGGAAGCATGGCATCCTGGAAGCCAAGAGCGATTCCGGCTTCATCGCCATGGTCGATAAAGGTGGTTTCGGCGCCAAGCACGGATTGAAGGTCGAAGTTCTCCAGATCAAGGCCGGCGCCACGCTGATAAAGGCACTGATCGCGGGCGAGATTGACAGCGTCGACATGGGCGCGGCGGAATCCATCGTGGCGGGCGTGCGCGGAACTGGCGTGAAGATCGTCGGCTGCACGTGGCCTGGCGTGCCGCAGGTCGTGCTGGCTAAAGCCGAGATCAAGACACTGGCCGATCTCAAGGGAAAGAATATCGCTATTTCCTCGCCCGGCTCGCTGCCCGATTTGTTGTTTCGCGGCATGCTGGATGCCGCAAACGTGCCGTTTTCGGACGTCAAATTGGCGACGCAAGGCGCCGATCTCGACCGCTATAAATCGCTGGTCGCCGGCATCACCGATGCTGCCGTGGTCTCCAACGAGTTCGAGGCGATCATGCCGCCGAACATCAAAGTGCTGGCAAAGGGCAGCATCGCAGTACCGAAATTCATACGCCTGTGCCTAGCCACCAGCAGCAAAGTGCTGGCCGAGCGGCGCGACGACCTCGTTCGCTTTGTCGCTGCGGAAATGGATGCTTACAAATACGCCGCGTCGCACCGCGACGAGACCGTCAAGCTCGCGCAAGAACTGACCCACGCCAAGCCGGACGACACGCGCGCCGCATTTATTACCGACCAGGCGCTGCGGGAAAAACAGATCGATCCGGCGCTGGCGATTCCCGCCGACCGGATCGACTGGATGCAAGAGCTGTTCGTCAAAGCGGGCGTAATTCCGAAAACCGTGCCGACGGCGTCGCTGATCGACACCAGCGTGCGTGACGATGCGGTCAAACAGTCAGAGAAATGATACGCTTCGTTGAATTTTGGAGAAGGCGCCCGGCCTAACGAGCCGGCGCGCGCTTAGTGAACAGTGCCAGCACGCAGCTAATTTGCGTCCGCATTTATTCAAATGGCAACGGCCCGTCATTGCCTCGGAATGGTTATTGCTTCGTGGCCGGCGACGGCCAGATTTCGACGCCTGATACGGCACGCGATTGGGGGCGTGAGCGCACTTGATGTACTGTCCGTGCTTATGGGCTCGCGTCCTATTTTTATGTGCCGAATGCATAATTCCGATGGTCCAAAAAGTAGAAACTTCTAATTATTGAAAGCTATGGTTGTATTGCTTTCTAGATGGCCCACTTCTTTTGCATAGGCAGTAAGGCGCGAAATGGATTGCATCGTCTGTTCCGTTATTTCAGTTAATGGCAGATGGTTTGCTGATTGCGGTGCCACACGTCATGGTCCTTACGTGTCCACCGACATAGCAACCCGGGTCGCTGTCGGTGAAGCACGCGTCCTACATAGGAGAGGACGGTCCGTGAAAGTTTCGATTCAGGATGAAAATGGCAAGGTACGCCCAATATTGTCTCGGCCCGGAATTAAAAAAGGCTCGGGGATAGACCGCCTGATTTGTGCGGTCGATTTTTCGCCTCCCATATTTCGCAGGCAGTCGCTTCTGCAAAAAAAGCGACCTGACGACTTTTCTGTTCGGTGCGCGGGCATGGCGCGAACTGCATACCTGTTTTTAGTTTCGGCTGCCGCAAAAGCACGGCAGATCCTTCGCGATTTTTTTCTAAGGCGTTTTTCAGTATTGCAACATATGAAATTCGCTGACCGCTGCGTGCGCGAACCATTGCCTGATTACAATCGAACGCCTTCAGGCACGATCGCCGAGAGATTATCCGCCTACCATTGACACCAGCAAGCGGATCGTTTTTCGTGGGCATTCGCTCAATAAGCAAATTAAAACGGGCAGCGAGCGGGAAACGCCAAGCTATGCACGACATTTTCATCCACACGGAAAATCAGCGGCTCATTCTCGAGACCGTCAAGCGCTTCGTTGAAGCCGAAGTCAAACCGCGGGCGGCGGCGCTTGACGCCGAGCAGGATCCCGCTAAAAGTTTTTCTTGGGAGATCGTCGAAGCGGCCAATGAGGTCGGTATCCGCACCATGACGCTTGATGAGAAATGGGGCGGTCTCGGAACGGATTCCCTGACTACGTCCATGGTCATCGAAGAACTGGGAATAGGCGATATCGGCGTATCGGTGATCATGGCGCAAACCTTGAAGATTGCGCAGATCATGCAGAACGCGCTCAACGAGGAACAACAAGCGCGCGTGCTGCCGGCGTTCGCCAACGACCCGCGTGGGATGCTGGCGATCGGTATTACCGAGCCTGATAATGCGTCGAATTATTTTCTGCCGTATCCGACCTCGTTTCGTACGACCGGGCAAAAAACCAATGGCGGCTGGATCGTCAATGGGATGAAACACTTCATCTCGAACGGTAATCGCTCCAGCTTCTATCTTTTGTTCGTGCAGACGGAGAAGGGAAAACCGTTGGCCGAAGGCAGCACGTGCTTTCTGGTCGAAAGGGATCGGCCCGGATTCACCATCGGCCGAGTGCACGACAAGATGGGCGAGCGTCTTGCCAACAACGCCGAGCTTATTTTCCAAGACTGTTTTATTCCCGATGAGAATGTCGTCGGTAAAGTCGGTGAAGGTTTCAGGGTCTTAGCCAATTTCTTCCCGCAGTCTAATGCCTATGCCGGAGCTACTATTCTTGGCGTTGCCGTTGCCTTGTACGACAAGGCGGTTGATTGGGCCAAAGTGCGTGTGCAGGGTGGCAAGCCTTTGATCGAGCACGATGGCATTCGCGCGCAGCTGGCCGAGATGCGGATGCTGATCGATGCCTCTCGATCATACATTCATCGGGCCTGTTGGCTTGCCGATCACCAGGAGCATGGCTGGGATAAAACGCTGGGGGTGCTTCCCAAGGCGATGGCCTCGCAGGCGGCGTGGCAGATCGCCACTTGGTGTCTCGAGATTCACGGCGGTCACGGCTACATGAAGGAGTTCGGCGTCGAAAAACTGGTGCGCGACGCCGCGGCATTTTTGCATTCGGACGGCGTCAACCGAACCTTGTTCCTTAAGGCCGCGAATTTCATGTTTCAGTAACTGGTTGCGTAAGTCGGCATGAAGTGCGCCGACCGTTCGGTCAACCAATAGCGGCTCGCCATGGAATACGTTTACACACTACGACGGCTGGGGCGCTGTGGCTAAACGCGATGTGCGTATCGCAAAGCCCTTGACCAGCGCGTAGATTGCCGGAATGACGACGAGCGTGAGCGCTGTCGACGACACCATGCCGCCGATCATCGGCACCGCGATGCGCTGCATGACTTCGGCGCCGGTTCCGTGACCCCACATGATCGGCAGCAGCCCCGCCATGATGGCGGCGACCGTCATCATCTTGGGGCGCACGCGCTCAACCGCGCCGGCCATGATCGCGGTATAGAGATCGTCAGCTGTGAAAGGCCGGCCCTGCACTTCGCGCTCGGCCTGCAGTTCGGTCATCGCATTGTCGAGATAGATCAGCATCACCACGCCGGTTTCGGCGGCGACGCCGGCAAGCGCGATGAAGCCAACCGCCACGGCGACGGAAAAATTGAAACCGAGCCACCACATCAGCCATAGACCGCCGGCGAGCGCGAACGGGACCGAGAGCATCACGATCAGGGTCTCGGTCACCCGGCGGAAATTCAGGTAGAGCAACAGGAAGATGATCAAGACCGTGATCGGCACGACGATCTTGAGGCGTGCCTTGGCGCGCTCCATGTATTCGAACTGGCCGCTCCATGTGACGTAGTAGCCGGCCGGAAACTTGACCTGCACCGCTACGGCCTTTTGCGCGTCGGCGACATAGCCGCCGAGATCGCGGTCGCGCAGATCGATGTAGATATAGGCGGCAAGCTGCGCGTTCTCGGTGCGTATGGTGGAGGGGCCCTTAGCCAGTTCGACCTTGGCTATTTCGCCGAGCGGCACCGTGCCGCCGTTGGCCAGCGGGATGAGCACTTGGGTGGCGATCGATTGCGTGTCGCTGCGCAATTCGCGTGGATAGCGGATACTTACGGTATAGCGCTCACGCCCCTCGACCGTTGTCGTGACCGCTTCGGCGCCGAGCGCAGTCGCGATCACGTCTTGCACGTCGGTAATCATCAGGCCGTAACGCGCGAGTTGCGCGCGGTTGGGCTCGATATTGAGATAATAGCCGCCGATGATGCGTTCGGCGAAAGCGCTGGTCGTGCCGGGCACGGTCCGCACCGCGGCCTCGATCTGACGTGCGACTTTTTCCATCTCGGCAAGATCGGTGCCGTAAACTTTCACCCCGACGGGCGTGCGGATGCCGGTGGCGAGCATGTCGATGCGGGCCTTGATCGGCATCGTCCAGGCGTTGGACACGCCGGGGAATTGCAGCGCCTTGTCCATTTCCGCAATCAGCATCTCGATGGTCATGCCGGGGCGCCATTGGTCCTCCGGCTTCAGATTGATCACGGTCTCGAACATCTCGGTCGGCGCCGGATCGGTCGCCGTCGTGGCGCGGCCAGCCTTGCCCCACACCGATGCGACCTCGGGGAAGGTCTTGATGATCTTATTCTGAGTTTGCAGCAGCTCCGCTGCCTTGGTAACTGAAAGGCCCGGCAGCGTGGTCGGCATGTAGAACAGCGTGCCCTCGTTGAGCGTTGGCATGAACTCGCTGCCGAGCCGCGTTGCCGGCCATAGGCTGCCGAGCAGCACGATGATCGCGATCAAGATGGTCGCTGCCTTGAAACGAAGCGCCGTGCGGATCACCGGCCGGTAAACCCAGATTAGCGCGCGGTTCACCGGGTTCTTTTGCTCCGGCACGATGCGGCCACGCACGAACAACAGCATCAACGCGGGCACCAGCGTCACCGACAACAATGCAGCTGCCGCCATGGCGAACGTCTTGGTGTAGGCGAGGGGCTTAAACATGCGGCCTTCCTGTGCCTCGAGCGCAAAGATCGGCAGGAACGAGACGGTGATGATGAGCAGGCTGAAAAATAGAGCCGGCCCAACCTCGATGGCCGCTTCGATCAGCACCTCGCTGCGCGGCTTGCCGGGCGGGGCACGCTCAAGGTGCTTGTGCGCATTTTCGATCATGACAATTGCGGCGTCGACCATGGCGCCGATGGCGATCGCGATGCCGCCGAGGCTCATGATATTCGAGCTCAAGCCCAGCAAATGCATGCACAGATAGGCAATCAGCACGCCGAGCGGCAGTGTGATAATCGCCACCAATGCGCTGCGCACATGCAACAGAAACACTACACAGACGATGGCGACAATGGCGCTCTCCTCGATCAGCGTGCGCTTGAGCGTCTCGATAGCACGGTAGATCAAGTCCGAGCGGTCGTAGACCGCATCAAGGGTGATGCCCTTCGGCAGGCTGGGGGCGATCTCGGCAAGCCGCTGCTTGACGTTCTGAATGACGGACAGCGCATTCTCGCCGAAGCGTTGCAGCACGATGCCGGTAACAACTTCTCCCTCGCCGTTCATTTCCGTGATGCCGCGCCGCTCATCCGGCGCTAGCTCGACGCGGGCGACGTCGCGCAGCAATACCGGGACGCCTTGGTTGCTTTTGACAACGATCTGCTCGAGATCGTCGATGCTCTTGACGTAGCCGCGCCCGCGCACGACGAACTCGGTTTCTGCAAGTTCAACGGTGCGGCCGCCGACGTCGATATTGCTCGATCGAATCGCATCGCGAATTTTTGATAACGGTATGCCCAGCGACTGCAGCCGGCGCGGATCAATCACCACGCTATATTGCTTGACGAAGCCCCCGACGCTGGCGACCTCGGCAACGCCATCCGCCTTGGCGAGGCCGTAGCGGATGTACCAATCCTGGATCGTGCGCAGTTCCGCCAAGCTCTTTTGCGCACCACGCACGACGTATTGATAGACCCAGCCAACGCCGGTCGCGTCCGGCCCGAGGCTCGGCGCGACGCCGGCCGGCAGGCGGCGGGCGGCCGAATTGAGATATTCAAGCACGCGCGAGCGCGCCCAATACAGATCCGTACCGTCTTCGAAGATGACGTAAACGAAAGAGACGCCAAAGAACGAAAAGCCGCGCACGACACGCGATTTCGGCACGCTCAGCATGGCCGTGGTCAGCGGATAGGTGACTTGATCTTCGACGACTTGCGGCGCCTGTCCGGGAAATTCCGTGTAGACGATTACCTGCACGTCCGAGAGATCGGGAATCGCATCGAGCGGCACCCGCGAGACCGCGTATAGGCCGGCCAGCGTCAGAAAGACGCCGGCAAATCCGACCAGGAGAATGTTGCGCGCCGACCAGCGGATGACAGCTGCAATCATTTTAGCGGCTCCTGCTCGGCGAAGGTCTTCAGCGCCGTCTGCAGGTTGCTCTCGGCGTCGATAAGGAACGTCGCGGTGGTGACAATCTCCTCGCCTGGCTTGAGGCCATCGACAATTTCGACATGGCCGTCATTGCGGCGGCCGAGTTTGACTGGCCGCGGCTCGAAGCGGCCTTCGCCTTTGGCCACCAGCACGATTTGCCGCGTTCCAGAGTCGATAATGGCGCTGAGCGGAACGGTCGTGACAGAGGCCTCGCCTTCATCGGCGTGAAACACCACGTCGGCGTACATATCCGGCTTCAGCCGCTCGTCCGGATTGGCGACTTCGATGCGTACGCGGACGGTGCGCGTTTCGGTCCGTACTTCCGGATAAATGAACGTCACGACACCATCGACCGGCTGGTTGCGATAGGCCCGGAATGTCACCTCGGCGTGGGTGCCCAGCTTGATGTCGGCGAGATCGCCTTCGGCGACATCGGCGATCACCCAGACATTCGAGAGGTCGACGATCCGATATAGTTCGTCGCCGGCGACCACGCGCTGGCCGTTGATGATGCGCTTGACGATGACCGTGCCGCCGGTTGGCGCCGGCCAATCTATAGTGCGCGGGTTGCTGCCACTGTCACGAATATCGCGGATGCGGCCCTCGGATAAGCCAAGATTGCGCAGCCGCTGCATAGTGCCATCAAGCGATTTTCCCGAGCCTGCTTCCGCCGGCCCCCGCTGTGACCAGTTCTTGGTCACCAGCAAATCGCTGATCGCCTGTTGAATGTCCGGGCTGTAGACGCGGAACAGCGGCTCGCCCGCGTGCACGTGCTGGCCGGTCGTATTGACGAACAAATCCTCGACATAACCGTCCGACCGCATAGTCACGATGGTCGCACGACGCTCGTCGATCGCAATGGTGCCCACCGCCCGCACCGGACGAACGAGAACCCGGGCTTCTGCCGGCTCGGTGCGCACGCCGCTGCGCTGAACCCGGTCGAGGCTCACCTTGATGATCTTGCTGTCGGCCGGTTCGTCACCTTCATAGACGGCGATGTAGTTCATCCCCATCGAGTCCTTCTTCGGCACCGGCGACGTGTCGGGTAGGCCCATTGGATTGCGGTAGTACAAAATTGTGCGCTCGCCTTGCGTGACTTTCAGCGGGGTCAGCGATGGAAGCGAGACAGGCCGCGGAGGATTGAAGGTCGGCTCTGCGTCGTCATAGACGGGTAGATACGCGCGGCCCTGCGCGTCGGTCTTCGGCGTGGCCGACCAGAGCGGCGCACCCGTCGGATCGCGGTAGTAGAGAATTGATCGTTCGGCTGCTTTCGCCTGCGGGACGAAGTTCACAGACGTCGCCGTGCTGTCCGAGCGATGGATATACGCGTAGCTGCCGATTGCAGCGGCGGCGACGGCAAGTGTCAGAATGGTGGCAACGCGAATCTTGTTCATGGCAGCCTCGAAAGGTTCATGCCTGCCCGTCAGGGCGGATGATGGGGCGGCGGTCACCGGAGCGGCCGCCGCTCGAATCACTTGACGGCCTTGAGGATGACTTTGCCGACCACTGTCTCCGGCTCGCCTTGCACCTTTGCGGCTAAGCTCAGCAAATACCGCCCTGCCATCGGCAGATCGGTTTTGAAGGCGTAAACGCCCGGCTCACCGCCCGGCACTGCGGCAACCGGTGACACCATGTCCGCCATTCCGTCAGGTGCCATATCGATGCGGGTGCGCACGATCACGGCGTCCCTCACGGGCTTTCCGGTCGGCTTGTGCAGCAAGCGGACGGCGACGACCACGTCGTCGCCCTTCTTGAATTCTGCCGCAACGGATTCAAAGGCGTAGTCTTTGACGTCCGCCAAAGCGGCAGCGGTGGTCAGGCTCATCGCAACCGCAAAGGCGGAGGCGAGCAAATATTTCGTCGGCATATTCCCTATCTCCTGTTGATTCCCTGCTCGGTGTCGCGCCCGATGAGATCGAGCGGCAGCCGAGTACGCACGCGAGCTTGCGGCTCACGCGTTGCTATGCAGCTTGCAAGGGATCAGGAGCGGGGAGGGCGGAAGGGCGGTGCGCCCATGTATGAGGAAACAGCGTCACTCACGCGCGCCGGCTTGAGGGTGTCGCTCACCGAGGAAAAGGAAATGCCGGAATATTCCGCGGTGAAACCAAAGCAGGAAAGGGCGCAACCGGACATGCAGGCGCCGTCGTTGACGGCCTTGTGCGGCTGACCGGCCGGCGCGTTGTGATGGTAATCGCAATCGGGCATCGCCGTGGTGGCGGATATTTCGGTCGCCGTCGGCACGCCCGCCGCAAACCCGATCGTCGCCGGCAGCATGGCGACCGACAGGCCGATAAGAGCAGCAAAAATGGCTCGGCCGATGCGACGGATCATGTTCAGTTTCATAACAACGGATAACGGCGCCTTTGCGCCTTTTTACATGTATCGCAGCAAAGGGATGGTACACGCTTTGATCTTCATCAACTGTTACGTTTAGGGGGTTGCCTGGTTCTGGCCCAAAAGGCAGCTCTAGCCTGGCCGCATTAACGGCCGCCACAAGGAGTAGGGCGGAGGCGCCCCGAAAGGGTAAAAATCAGCGCCGATCCGAACGGCCTCTGGGACTAAGCGACATCCAAATGTATAATAAGTATCTGATATCGTTATAAAATAATCTATTGCGCCGATGATGGAATGCACCGACCCGGCTGGAATCGGCAAAGGAGTATTGGTAATTAGATAGCGTCGCTCAAGTTGCAGCCGAATTTACGAAAACAGCACCAAAGGCGGCGAACCGGTTGTTTTGAGCGACTCGGCGTTACGCGCCCGATTCTTTATCGCGCACGGCTTTGAGCATGGCGCTGCCTTGGTTCGCCGGCCCCAGCGATTTGGTGGCGGCGGCGAGCTCCAACACCTTGTGCAGCTCCTGCCAGCTGGCGCCGGCGCGCCGCGCGGCGATCGCGTGCATTTGCGCCGCGGGATTGTGCTCGACAAGCAGCATGCCAAACAGGATCAGGTGGGTGGTCTTGATATCGAATACGTCCGAATAGAACGCATGCGCGCGAAGCTGCTCCGCCAGCCGCAGAAATTCAGGATTAATCTCACCTGAGAATTCGAAGCGGGCAGCCGGTAGCGGCGGAAGCGCGCCGAATAACTCGACATAGCTGTCACGGAATTTGATCAGATCCGCAGAAAGTTCTTTCTTCGCGTTGCTCATGAAATAGCTCCTTCACTCTATCTTCACATTTGCCGCCCGCATCTGAATTGCATGGATAATCCCGGCGGACGGCTTTCATCGATGTCAGGTCCAAGCCATGGTTCGGCGCACAGCGTCGCAAATTCTGTCGGCGCTGGGCGTAATGGCCTGTTCGAGAGGCTGGCTGAACGGGGTCGGGACATTGAGCCGGGCGACACGCATGATCGGCGCGCGCAGAGACATGAAGCCGTGTTCCGCCACGATGGCGGAAAGTTCAGAAGCGATACCGCAACTCAGATTGGTCTCATCGGCTACAACAAGTCTTCCCGTTCGACCGACGGATTCTAGAATTAGGTCTTGGTCGAGTGGAACGAGTGTGCGTGGATCGAGCACTTCGACGTCGATGCCTTCGGCCGCAAGGGTCTCGGCCGCTGCCAGCGCGGCGTGCACGACATAGGAGGTCGCGATGACGGTGATGTCGCGTCCCGGCCGTTTGATATCGGCGCGGCCGAAGGGGACCGTGTAATCCTCCTCCGGCACGTCACCCTCGATGTCCATCAACCGGGCATGGTTGACGAACATTGTCGGATTATCGCTCTTGATAGCGCTGCGCATGAGCCCTTTAACGTCATACGGACTGGACGGCAGCACGATTTCGATACCTGCGGCATTCCACAACATCGCCTGCGGACTGTGGCTGTGCTGAGCTGCGCCGCCGCCACGCAGTCCATGCAAAATGTGGTAGACGACCGGCACGCGTAGCGTGCCACCGGACATGTGGCAGGCGACCGCAGCCTCGTTGACCAGCGGCGACCAGCCGACATAAGTAAAGCTCCCGGTGCCGATATCGACGAATGGGCGCGCACCGGCCATCGCTGCGCCCGCGCCGATGCTGACGATGGCCGCCTCCGATATCGGCGGATCATAAATACGGTCAGCAAACTCGGCGCGAATCGGGTCCATCAGCACACGCTTGGGGCCGAGCCCGAGCACGTAGCTTCCGATCAGACTGACGCGTGGGTCCTCAGCCAGGCTGATGCGCAAGGCTTCGGCGATGGCTCCGGCGTAGCTCATCTTTCTCATCGGTCGCTCCTTGCTCAGGCGAACACATGGTTGCTGACGGTGGTCGGATCCGGCAGCGGGCTGGCGATGGCGTAATCTGCCGCCGCCGCGATGCGGGCTCTTGCATCCTTGTCGCGGGTTATTAATTCGTCGCGCGAAGCATGACCGGCATCCACCAGCTCGCGCGCGGCGCGTAGCAACGGGTCGTGGTGTCGCAACCAGTCGGCATGCGGTCCGGCGATGCGCTCGGGCTCCCAGGCTTCGTTGAGGTCAGTGACGGTCGCAAGCTCCGGCCACAACGGACTGCTGCCCGGCCATCGCGTCGTGAAGGCCTCGATAAAAACCGGACCATTGCCGGCGCGGCAGCGCTGCACGGCCTCGACAGCGGCCGAGTGGACCGCGCTGACGTCGGTGCCGTCAACTTTTAAGCAATGAATACCGTAGGCGGCGGGCAGGCGGGTGAAGCTGTCGGTGGCGGTCGTCGCGGTAGGGTAGCCACCCTGCTGCGGGCCCATGGCGCCGGGCGAATTATTCTCGCAGATATAAACGACCGGCAGTTTCCATAGCGCTGCGATGTTGAAGGACTCGATAACCAATCCCTCTTCGAGCGCGCCATCGCCGAAAAAACCAACGGCAACATGCGGCTCGCGCTTGACCTTGATTCCGTAACCCGCGCCGGTCGCCAAGCCAGCGCAGCCGCCGACGATGGCTGAGGTGGACAGAAACCCGTGGCTGGGATCGGAAATGTGCAGTGTGCCGCTGCGGCCGCCGTTAAATCCGGTCGCGCGGCCAAGAATTTCGGCCATCGCCCGGTTTGGATCGCAACCACGTCCGATGATGTGGCCATGATTGCGGTGGGTGGTGCAGATCAAGTCCTTTTCACCTAACGCTTCCAGTACGGCGCCGCCGGTTGCCTCCTGGCCGATATAGATATGGTAGTGGCTGACGAACCGGCCTTGCGCATAGAGCTGAATCACGGCCTCTTCGAAATGACGCATCATCAGCATGCGCTCGAAGATCGATAGGCTGGTTCGGCGATCGAGGGCTGTGGTAGTCATTTAGCATGTCCTTCCAAGATTTTCATCGCTTGCCGCGCACCAACGCGGCAGCCTCGCGCGCCAACCGCTGGGCGTCGGGTAGCACCAGCGGCTCCAGCGATTTGCTGAACGGAATTGGAACATCGGCGCCGCCGATGCGGGTCACCGGCGCATCAAGCCAATCGAAAGCGTGTTCGGCGATGGTTGCGGCGATTTCCCCGGTGATGCCGTACTGCCGATAGCCGCCGTCCACCACGATCGCACGCGACGTCTTCTTCACCGATGCCACCAAGGTATCGACATCGAGAGGCACCAGACTGCGCGGATCGACTATCTCAGCCGAGATCTCTTCTTTCGCCAATAACTCGGCAGCAGCCAAGGCGATATGCACCATGCGGCCGGTCGCGATGAAGGTCACATGGCGGCCCTCGCGCTTGATCTCGGCGCTCCCGATCGGCACGACGTAATCGCCATCGGGCACCGCGTCGCTCAAGTTGTAGAGCATGCGATCCTCGAAAAAGACCACCGGATCATCATCGCGAATGGCCGCAGCCATCAGGCCCTTGGCGTCAGCCGGGGTCGAGGGCATCACGACTTTCAAGCCGGGAACATGAACCGGCCAAGCGTGCAGGCTCTGCGAGTGCTGTGGTCCGAGGTTGCCGCCTATGCCGACGGCGGTCCGTACGACCAACGGAACGCTGAATTGGCCCGCCGACATGTAACGGATCTTGGCCGCCTGATTGACCAACTGGTCCATGATCAGCGTTATGAAATCGCCGAACATCACTTCGAACACCGGCCGTTGTCCGGTCATGGCGGCACCGACCGCGATGCCGAATGCACCGGATTCGGAAATCGGCGTATCGATCACGCGCTCGCCGCCGAACTGCGCGAACAGCCCATCGGTCTGCTTGAACACGCCGCCGGCGGCACCAACGTCCTCGCCCATCAGGATGACGGAGTCATCACGACGCATTTCGCCAAACAGTGCTTCCAGCACCGCAGCGCGATACGTGGTGGTACGCGGGCTAAGCATGCAGGTGGGCCCCAAGATCATCCGCGGCAGGCAAGGGGGCCGCCTTGGCAAAATCGACAGCGGCGAGCACCTCTGCATCGATATCGTGGCCGAGCGCGGCGATCGTTGCCGCTGTCGCTAGGGAAGAATCCTGCAGCCATTGGCCAAGTCGTTCGATCGGATCCTTTAGTCGCCAAGCTTTGGCATCTGCGTCATCCTTGTAGTCCTGCTTGTCGCCGACATGATGGCCACCGAAGCGGTAGGTGTTGCAGATTAGAAAGCTCGGTCCGCCGCCGCCGCGGGCGCGTTCGAGTGCGCGCTGCGCTGCGGCGCGGACCGCGAGCACGTCCATGCCATCGACAGTTTCCGACGGAATGCCGAAGGCGATTCCACGCGCAATCGGGTCGGATCCGGCGGTGACATCCTCGATAGCGGTGAATTCGCCGAACCCGTTGTTTTCGCACACAAATAGCACAGGCAGTCGCCAGATCGCCGCCATGTTCATGACCTCGAACAACAGGCCCTGATTGAGCGCGCCGTCCCCGAAGAAGGTGACCGTCACCTGACGACGGCCGCGCCGCTTTGCGCTTAGTGCAGCGCCGGCGGCGAGCGGAATTCCGCCACCGACAATGCCGGTGGTGCCGAGATTGCCGTTGGCCGCATCGAAGATGTGCAGTGATCCGCCGCGGCCGAGACCATAGCCGGTGCTGCGCCCCATCACCTCGGCCATCAACCGGCCGACGTCGGCGCCCTTGGCTAGACAATGGCCATGTCCGCGGTGATTGCTGGCGATCATGTCATCGGCGCCCAATAGGCTGCATACACCAACCGCCACCGCCTCCTGCCCGGCGCAAAGGTGCACCAGGCCGGGGATGGCTCCGCCGGAAGACAGATTGCGCACTCGTTCTTCAAAGGTGCGAATCAATTGCATGCTGCGGAGCAACCGCATGGCTTCGTCGGCTGACGGAAGCGGCTGGGCAAACGATGCGGTCGCCATTTGCAACGATGTGGACACTACTGATCGTCCTCACTTGGCATAGCGCTAAGTCGATATTCGATCGTTTCCAGGCGGCACGAAGCACTACGACGAAGCTGCGCCATTCCGTCAAACCAAATCATCCGAAATGGTCGTGCTCCAAATTCAGGCGGATTTGCAGGAGCATTTTATTGAGCGAGTAAACCTGGTTGCGGCTCAATCCGGATAAACCGAGAGCGAGGACCTCGGCCGCCATCGGCCAAAGTTTTCTTTTCAGCTTTCGCCCGCGTTCAGTCAGAAAGATATTGATCTTGCGGCGATCGGTGCGATTTTGAACGCGCTTAACCAGGTCGGCGCGCTCCATAGAGTTGATCGCTATGACCATGGTCGGGCCATTAATTCCAACGCGTTCGCCAAGTTCCCGTTGCGTCATGCCGTCTTCATCCCAAAGCATGCGCAGCGCAAACCACATGCCGATGGAAACGCCTTCGCGGGCAATACGCGGCTGCAGACAGCGGGCAAACGAACGCCAGACCTCGCGAACGGAAAATCCGACACTTTCCCGCGTGGAAACGTATTGATCAAGGCGCTTACCGCTAGACCTCTTGACGGCAGATCTTTTCGATGACGTTTTCGTTCTTCTCGCCATTGGCCCTTCTGTTCCCTGCCGTTCCGCGCGAAGCTTACTCCCTTAATTTTTTCGTTGCCGCTGTATCGATTTTAAACGTCGCCGGATCGATGACGACCTTGTAAATGTCGCGCGCCGCCTGTAGCGACACGAGTTGGTTCCGGACATCCTCACGCACCATTTCCGGATCGCGTTCGGCCGGATCGCCGACGCCGCCGCCACCGCTGGAGTGTTTGATCAGGATATCGCCTTCCTTTACATCGACTAGGCGATGTGGCTTGACGCGGATGTCCTCGCCGTTGCGGCGCAGGTAGGTGCGGCAGATCGGCGACGGATGCCCACCGACGGCGCCGAAGCCTTGCACTACGTCACCATCGGAGCTGCCGGTCGCCATCTGGCCGGCCGAGCCTTCGTTGACTGCTTCCCAGCGAAGGCCCGGACCGCCGCGCCAGCGGCCTTCGCCCGTCAGATCAGGCACGAACTCGTATTTGAGCATGCGCCACGGTATGCGTACTTCCGTCTCCTCGACATTGCCGCGGTTGGCGGCGCCTAAGGCGGTCATCGAGCTCAGGCCCTGATAGCCGTCGAAGCCCCACACCGCCCCGCCGCTGCCGTCATAGTCGAAGCTGGTTCGGACATAGCGTTCGCCGGTGCGCGGGTCGACGGCGAAGACGTAATCGCCGCGATGTTTCGCCCAGGCGGCGACGGAGCGGTGCGGCACTGCCTTCGACAGCGCCTCGAGCACTGCCTCCATCACCTGGGTTCCGACATTGACCGGCGAGGCGCCGACCGTCGCGGGATATTGGCAGTTCACCACCGAGCCGAGCGGCGCAATGACTTTGATCGAGGCCATCGTTCCCTGGTTGTGATAATCGGCCAAGGCCGGGTCGAAACATAGGATCGCGGCGGCGATAGTGTTGCCGTAGGTGGCGGCGTAGACGCTGTTAACGAACCCTTTGCGCTGAGCGTCGCTCTCCGACAAGTCGATGGTCATCTCATCGCCCTGAACGGTGACGCACGCGCGCACCCAGACCTGCTCGTCGAGCACGGTGCCATCGTCGTCGGTGGCGGCGGCACCGGTATAGACGCCATCGGGAATCTTGCGGATCTCCTCACGCACCGCCCGCTCGGTACGTTCCAGCATCTCCTTGACGCAGGCCAGCACGACATCCTTGCCGTAAGTATCGAGCAGCGCGATCATGCGCTTCTCGCACATGGTAGTGGAGCCGATCATCGCGTGCAGATCGATGCGTACGCCGTCGGGGAAGCGCACATTGTTGAGGATCAGATTGACGACGTCAGTGCGCTCGCGCCCGCGATCAAACACTTTGATCGGCGGGATGATGAGCCCCTCGGCATGGATGTCATAGCCATTCGGGAAGTAGCCGCCCGGAAACGAGCCGCCGGTATCCATCTGGTGGCCGCGGCACAGGGTGAAGAACAACAGCTCGCCGTGATAAAAGATCGGGCGGATATAGCCCCAGTCGGGGAGGTGGCAATTGTGGCCGCCGTGATAGGGATCGTTAGTCAGGAAGACGTCGCCGGAATTGATGTTGCCGGCGAAGTCGCGAACCAGATCCTGGACGGCGAACGTCGTGCCGAGGAATTGCACCGGCAAGCCGGCTGGAACGGCGATGGTAGAACCATCCGCACCCCAGATGCCGACAGACAGGTCCTGCAACTGGCCAAGCAGGTAGTTTTGCGCCGTACGTTTGACGATGTGACGCATCTCTCTGCAGATCGTCTGCATCGAGTGCCAAACGGTAGCGACGGTAGTTGCGTCGATGTTGGGCTTGTTCATGGCCTGTCCCTCTAGCCCTGGCGTCGCGTGAGCACGTAGTTCTTGTACTTGTCCACCGAGCAGACATAGGCCTCGGGGATGACGACAGTTGTGGTGGTTTCCTCGATGATCGCCGGACCGGGGATCACATTGCGGGCGAGGATTTTCTCGCCGTCGTAGACCGGCGTATCAATGTCGCGCCCGCCGAAGCGGCAGGTGCGCCGGCGCTTGAGTGCTAATTTCGGATCCTTGTCGCCCGTGCCCACTTCCGGCAGGGCGAATGGTGCCTTCGGTGTGGTCGCCTTCAGGCGCAGGGTCAGGATCTCGACCGCCTTCCACGCCATCGAGAAGGTATACATCTCCTCATGCTTGCGGCCGAAATAGGCGACGGCAGCGTCAATGTCTCGCTGCGTCAGCTTGCCGTTGGCGACGTCGGCTTCAACCTCGTGGAACTGGCCGGCATAACGCAGGTCGGCGGTGCGTTTGAGGACGACATCTTTGGCATCGACGCCATGACTGCGGAATGACGCCAGTGCCTCCGCCTCCATCTCCTCGAACACGCGGTTAAGCGCAGCGAGATCGATGTTGCTGGCGCGGCCGACGAAGGAGCGGGCGTAGTCCTGGCCGATGTCCATGGCGAACATGCCGAAGGCGCTATAGAGCGCCGCGACGGGCGGAATCACCACCTTGCGGATCCCCAGGCTGTCGGCGATGAAGCCGGCATGGATTGGGCCGCCGCCGCCGCCCGCGATCATCACGCAGTCACGCACGTCGTAACCACGCTTGGTCGAGACTTCGGTGATCTTGGTGGCCATGTTGGCATTGACAGTGCGGAAAATAGATTCGGCCGTCGCCACCTCGCTCAAGTGCAGGCGGTCGGCGAGCGGTTTCATCGCGCGCCGCGACGCCTTGGCGTCGAGGGTCATCTCGCCGCCGAGGAAGTAGTCGGCCGGCACGTAGCCGAGCACCAAATTGGCATCGGTGACGGTCGCGTCATCGCCCCGACCGTAGCAGGCCGGCCCGGGATCGGCACCGGCGCTTTCCGGGCCCACCCGCAACAGACCAAGCGCGTCGATCTTGGCAATCGAGCCACCGCCGGCGCCGATGCTCGAAATGTCGACCATCTTAATGGCAACCCGCTGATCACTTTCCCAATGTTCGGTCGTGGTGAGGATCTCACCCCTGTTGATCATGCAAACGTCGAAGCTGGTGCCGCCCATGTCGACCGATAACAGGTGGTCGTCGCCAAGATGACGCCCGAGATAGACCGCGCCAGAGGGGGCCGCGGCGGGACCGGAATGCAGCAGGAAGACCGGTCGACGCACGCATTCCGAAATGTTTTGCACCAGACCGTTGGCGAGCATCATCAGGAACGTGCCGGTGAAACCGGATTCCTTGAGCACTTGTTCGAGCGAGGTCAGGTAGCGGCCGACCGCGGGGCCGACATAGGCGCCGACTGCGGTCGTATTGAAGCGTTCGAACTCGCGCCACACCGGCAGCGTCTCGTGCGAGGTAGTGACGAAAATGTCCGGTGCGATCTCGGCACAGATCTCGGCGGCGCGCCGCTCATTGATTGCATTGGTATAGGAGTGCAGAAAGCACACCGCAATCGACTCAACGCCTTGCGCCTTGAGTTGGCGCACCGCATCGGCAGTTTCCTGCTCGTTGAGCGGGGTCATTACCTCGCCGCTATATAGGATGCGCTCCTCGATGCCGATACGTTCCGAACGCGGGATCAGCGGGCGCGCCGGCGGAATGAACAGATTGTACAGCGACACGTCCTGCGGCTTCATCGCGCGCCGAAGTTCGATAATATCCCGAAAATTCTTAGTGGTCAGCATGCCGGCCTTGGCGCCGCTTCCGGTCAGCAAAATGTTGGTGGCGAGCGTGGTGCCGTGCACCAGGACTTCGATCTGACTGAGGAATTCGTCGACGCTGACGCCGTAATGGCGCGCCGCCTTTTTCATCGCATCCATGAAGCCCTTGGATGGATCGCTCGGCGTTGTCGAGGACTTGAACTTCTGCAGCAGGCCAGTCTCATCCATAACCAGGCAGTCGGTGAAGGTGCCACCGACATCGACGCAGACGCGTTTAGTTTTTCCGGACATAGGAAACAGTTCCTCCGCTCCGCCGCTGCCGCGTTCTCAAGCGGCAAGCGACACAACCCGGTCATGAGACGAAACAATATTTAATTCGATTGCGAACGAATTGTAAAGCAGATCTGACCCAATTCGGATTGACAAATCAATCGCTATCGAATTTCATCGGCGTGGCCGCGGTCCGTGGATGCACTGCGACCTCGCTCCTGAATGAAACCTAAAAATGCGGGGGGAGGGCTCATGATGCTAATTAAAAAATTTCAGAATCTGATTTGTGCGTTGGTCGCGACGACGCTGGTCGGCGTGCTGTCGATGATGGCTACGATTGACGAGATGCGCGCCGCAGAGCCGATCAAAATCGGGTTCAGCATGGCGTTGACCGGGGCGGTATCGCCTAACGGCAGGCAGATTCTCCTGGCGTTACAGATCTGGCGCGACGACGTGAACGCCAAAGGTGGTCTGCTCGGGCGTCCGGTAGAACTCGTATACTATGATGACCAGAGTTCCCCAGCGAATGTGCCGGGCATCTACTCCAAGCTGATCGGCGTCGATAAAGTCGATCTGCTCATCGGTCCTTACGCGACCAACATGATTGCGGCGGCGATGCCGACCATCATGGGCAAGAATATGACAACGATCGGAATGATGGGGCTCGCCGTTAACCGGCAGTTCCAATACCCAAAATATTTCTCCATGCTGCCGACCGGACCGGAGGGAATTCTCGGGTTTTCAAAGGGATTTTTTGAACTGGCTGCGGCGCAAATGCCAAAGCCGACGACTGTAGCGATAATTGCCGCCGACGCAGAATTCGCCCGCGCCGCATCCGACGGCGCGCGCGAGAATGCAAAGGCGTTTGGTTTGAAGGTCGTGTATGACCAACGTTATCCACCGGGGAACATGGAATTCACGTCGGTGATGCGAGCGGTGCAGGCGACCAATCCTGACCTCGTCTTCGTTGCCTCTTATCCGCCGGACACCGTCGGCATCGTGCGCGCCGCAAACGACATCAATCTTAACCCGAAGATGTTCGGCGGCGCCATGATTGGACTCTTGTCGACCAATATCAGGGTTCAGCTTGGGCCACTGCTCAACGGTATCGTCAATCATGAGGACTTCATGCCTTCGCCGACGTTTAATTTCCCCGGCGTCAAGGAACTGCTTACCAAATATCAGGAACGGGCGGCGGGGCAAGGAGTTGATCCGCTCGGTTACGGCTTTGCGCCATTTGCTTATGCCGCTGGGCAGGTGATTGCGACCGCGGTCGAGAATTCGAAGAGTCTCGATAACTCCAAGATTGCGGCCTATATCAGCAGCCACACCTTCAAGACCGTGGTCGGGGATGTCACATTCGGCAAAGATGGCGAATGGGCAAATACGCGAATGCTCTTCACTCAGTTCCGCAATGTTACCGGAAACGATATCAATCAGTTCCGTGATACCGCGCGGGACGCCATCCTATGGCCGTTAGAATATAAAACCGGTGAGATGATCTATCCTTATTCCGAGGCAAAGAAGAAATAGCAATAAGCTGCATTGGGTAAGGTTTTATCGCTGCCGGACGTGGGTGCTCGTGTCGCGTCAGGGCACCGATGCGCGCGCTATCCGCGCCCTCGATTTTTCGTTTCGTTTTTGCAAATTATCGAAATGAGCTGCGCCACCGCGCATGAGCCGGGCAGCATTACGCAGCGTCGTCGGTTCCCAATCGGGAGCGAATTCAGCAATGATGTCGATTGCGGCGGCAGCAAGATGGTTGGTCAACAAAGTAACAACTGCCGCCGGTTGGCGCTGCTTGCAGGCTTGATAAATTTCTTCATGTTCGATTGCGGTGCGACGAAATATGTCGGTGAGCCCCGCCTGCACGGTGTTGTAGACGTAGCGTTCACTGCGCTGGCAATCAACATTCATGCGTTTTTGCAGCAACGTATTCGCCCGACAGAACAGCATCTGATGAAACGCCCGATGGTTTTTGAGCCAACGGGGAAGATTGTGTTGCTTTTCATCCTTGCGCAGTTGGCGCAAAAGCTCTGCGAGCGTTTCGACGTCCTCATCGGTCATGCTTTGCACAGTGACGGTCGCGGCAATTCCTTCATTCGCAATTCGCGAGACATAGAGCGCTTCTAGTTCACGTGGATCAAAACCCAGCACCCGGCAACGATAATTGGGCTCGGCCATGACCAGGCCTTCTTCCATGAGCATCCGCAGCGCTTCGCGCACGGGCGTGCGGCTGACCTTAAGGCAATCCGCGACCTCGACCTGCGACAGAATTGTTTCCGGCGGTAGGGCGTTCGATAGAATGCGGTCGCGTAGATACTGATGAATATCGACCGAAGCGCGGCGGTGGCTGTCACCATCCAGCGGCCGCAAGATCTTTTTCAGCGTCGATCCCTTGCGTGGTCTGAGTCGTTGTTTGGCCATAGCTCGCATTATGCCAGTGTGGCCGCAGGTCCCCATGGACGGCCCGACCTACGGTCTCTAATCCGGCACGATTGGTCGAAAAGCCTCATCGCGCCCGCAAGGCCTTGGTCGCCTTTTCATCCACTTGCAGGGTAACGGGATCGATGACCACTCGATAGACATCCTTGGCCGTGGTGATCGAAACCAGTTCGTTCTCCACGTCCTCGCGCACCATGTCCGGGTCGCGCTCGGCCGGATTACCGACACCGCCCCCTCCGGACGAATGCTTGACCAGTACATCGCCGGTTTTCACAGGCACGAGCCGGTGCGGTTTGACCCGGATGTCCTCGCCATTACGGCGCAGATAGGTGCGAGAGACAGGCGTAGGCTCGCCCCCGCCCGCGCCGAAACCCTGCACGACGTCGCCATCCGAGCTGCCGGTCGCCATCTGGCCATCGGTGCCTTCGTTGACGGCTTCCCAATGCACGCCGGGGCCGCCGCGCCAACGTCCCGCTCCGCTGAAGTCAGGCACGAACTCCCATCGAAGTGCACGCCACGGCACCCGGCCTTCCATTTCCTCGACATTGTCGCGATGCGCGGCTCCCATTGCGGTCAACGTACTCACTGCCTGGTAGCCGTCGTAACCCCAGACCGCGCCGGCGCTACCGTCGTAGTCGAAACATGTACGTACGTATCGTTCGCCCGTACGCGGGTCCGTGGCGAAGAGGTAGTCGCCGCGATGCTTGCCCCAGGCGGCGATGGCGTGATGGGGCAGGGCCTTCGACAAGGCCTCGACCACCGCTTCCATAATCTGGACGCCGACATTGACCGGTGATGCGCCAACGGTCGCGGGGTATTGGCAGTTCACGACTGAGCCAGGCGTTGCGATCACCTTGATCGGCTTCATTGTTCCTTCATTGTGATAGTCGGCCAACGCGGGATCAAAATACAGAATCGCCGCGGCGATGGCGATGCCGTAGGTGACCGCATAGACGCAATTGACGAAACCCTTGCGCTGCGCGTCGCTCTCCGAAAGGTCGATCGTCATCTCATCGCCCTTAATCGTGATCCTCGCGCGCACCCACACTTGCTCATCGAGCGTTGTCCCGTCGTCGTCGGTCGCGGCGGCCCCGACATAGACACCGTCAGGGATTTTGCGGATTTCTTCGCGAACAGCGATCTCAGTGCGCCGCATCATCTCCTGGATGCTCGCTAAGACGGTGTCGCGGCCGTACATGTCGAGCAGCGCGAGAACGCGCTTTTCGCACATGGTCGTCGAGCCGATCATGGCGTGCAAGTCGACACGCACGCCATCGGGGAACCGGACATTGTTGAGAATGAGGTTGACGAGGTCCTTCCGCTCGCGGCCGCGATCAAAGACCTTGATTGGCGGAATGATCAGCCCTTCGGCGTGGATGTCGTAGCCGTTCGGGAAGTATCCGCCTGGGAACGAACCGCCGGTGTCCATCTGGTGGCCGCGGCAGAGCGTGAAGAACAACAACTCGCCGTTATAGAAAATCGGGCGGATATAGCCCCAGTCCGGCAGATGCGTGTTGTGTCCGCCGTGATAGGGATCGTTGGTTAGGAACACGTCGCCGGGATGGATATCGTTTTCGAACATCTTGACCAGTTCTTGGACCGCAAACGACGTGCCGAGGAACTGGTTCGGTAAGCCGACCGGGATCGCGACCGCCGAACCATCTGCGGCCCAGATACCGACGGAAAGGTCCTGTAGTTGGCCGATCAGGTAATTTTGCGCCGTGCGCTTCACCAGATGGCGCATTTCCTTGCAGATCGTCTGCATGGAATGCCAAACAGTCGCAACGGTGGTCGGATCGATATTGGCTTGCTGTTTCATGGTCGCCTCCCGTCAGGACCGTGTCAGGATGTAGTTTTTGTATTTGTCCACCGAGCAGACATAGGCCTCGGGGATGACAACGGTCGTCGTTGTCTCTTCGATGATTGCCGGCCCGCTGATGACGTTACCAGCCATCACCTTCTCGCCGTCGTAGATAGGCGTATCGATGTCGCGACCGTTGAAGCGGCAGGTGCGCCGGCGTTTGAGCGCGGGCTTCGGATCGGCGCCGCCTTGCTTGACCTGCGGCAGCGCGAACGGAACGTTCGGCGTGGAGGCCTTCAAACGCAACGTCAATATCTCCACGGCCTTCCACGGCATGGCGAAGGTGTAGAGCTCCTCGTGCTTGCGCGCGAAGTCGGCCGCCGCGGCGTCCACCGCCGTGCGGGAAATCTTGCCGCCGGCCATGTCGACCTCGACTTCGTGGAACTGGCCGATGTAGCGCAAATCGGCGCTGCGCTTGAGAATGACCTTGTCGGGCGGCACGCTATGCTGCTTGAAAGCGATTTGCGCCTCGGCTTCCAGTTCGGCGTAGACGCGGTTGAGCGTATCGAGATCGATATTGCCGGTGCGGCCGACGAAGGAGCGGGCGTAGTCCTGGCCGATGTCCATGGCGAACATGCCGAAGGCGCTGTAGAGCGCGGCAACCGGCGGCACCACCACGCGCTTGATACCGAGCGCGTCGGCGATAAAGCCGCCATGGATCGGTCCGCCGCCGCCGCCGGCGATCATGATGCTGTCGCGGATGTCGTGGCCGCGCTTGGTCGATACCTCGGTTATCTTGTTCGCCATGTTGGCATTGACGGTGCGGAAGATCGCTTCGGCCGCGCCCTTCTCATCGACGCCGAGCTTTTCCATCAACGGCTTCATGGCGCGGCGCGAGGCTTTCTCGTCAAGCTTCATCTCGCCGCCGAGAAAGTAGTCGGCCGGCACGAAGCCGAGGATCAAATTTGCGTCGGTAACGGTCGCGTTCTCGGCGTTGCCGTAGCAGGCCGGGCCTGGATCGGCGCCGGCGCTTTGCGGTCCAACGCGCAACAGGCCGAGCGCATCGGTCTTCGCCATCGAGCCGCCGCCCGCGCCGATCGAAGCGATGTCAACCATCTTGATGGCGACGCGCTGGTCGTTTTCCCAATGTTCGGTCGTCGTTGGGATGTCGCCTTTTTCGATCATGCAGACATCGAAGCTGGTGCCGCCCATATCGACCGAGAGCAGGTTCTTTTCGCCAAGGTACTTGCCGAGATAGACCGCGCCCGACGGCGCCGCCGCCGGACCCGAGTGCAGTAGGAACACCGGGCGGCGGATGCATTCGGCGACGTTCTGCACAAGGCCGTTCGCCAGCATCATCAGGAAAGTGCCGCTGAAACCTGTGTCCTTGAGCACTTTCTCAAGCGAAGTGAGATAGTGCGCGACCGCCGGGCCGACATAGGAGCCAACCGCGGTGGTGTTGAAACGCTCAAACTCGCGCCAGATCGGCAGCGTCTCGTGCGATGTGCTGACGAAGATCTCAGGTGCGATCTCGCGCACGATCTCGGCGGCGCGGCGCTCGTGCTTCGGGTTGGCGTAGGAATGAAGGAAGCATATGGCAATCGACTTGACGCCCTGCGCCTGGAATTTCTTCACTGCGTCGCGTACTTCCTGCTCGTTGAGCGGGGTCATGATGCTGCCGTCGACCAGCGCGCGCTCTTCGACGCCAATGCGGCGCGAGCGGGGGATGAGTGGCCGATTGGGTGGGATGAACAGATTGTAAAGCGAGACGTCGACCGGCTTGATGCCGCGCCGCATCTCGATGCTGTCGCGGAAGCCCTTGGTCGTGATCATGCCGGCTTTGGTGCCGCGCTCGTTGATCAGGATGTTGGTGGCGAGTGTCGTACCGTGCACCAGTACTTCGATCTGGCTGAGGAATTCGCGGATGTCGCTCTTGTAGTGCTTCGCCGCCTTCTTCAGCGCGTTCAGGAGACCAGTCGAGGGATCGCTCGGTGTGGTCGATGATTTAAATTTCTGCAAAAGCCCGGTCTCGTCCATCACCAGGCAGTCCGTAAATGTGCCCCCGACGTCGATGCAAACACGCTTTTTATTCATTCCCTTATCCCCTTTGATAGGTGCCGTCTCCGCTCGGGAGGCTCGGTGCGGAATTGAGAACAGACTTCGAATTTCCGACGCTATGACGGCGCGCGCTTGGTCTGCATTGCGCGGGGAATCCGAACGGCCGGTCATCCGGGCAGCGAAAAAAGAATTGAGGGGCAGGGGAGCGCAATTCGCGACCGGTGGGGCTCGTCAGGGCAAGACACAAACTTGCGGTCGCCCCCAGACGGCGAGGCAAAGCTCGCTTGAGTTCACGTGTAGGCCCCGTCCAAACCAACGTAACCAATGCCTTTTCCCCCGCAATCCGAATTGGAGGCGTATGGAGCGCCGCTTCTTGCTTTTGATAAGTGTATCCACTTTGGAAGACGACTGTCAAACACGGCGCTTATTTTCAATGACCGATTCCAATCGGTCGCGTGTGGCGCGGCGGGTTTATCAGGCAATTACCTGCGGCTTTTCCGAATACGGATGCGGAAGGCTATTCCGGCGTCAGCGCAGGGACTGACAATTGCTTTGCTTTTTCGGCAAAAGTTCATATTGCGGAGGGGGGTGGTGAGGTCGTAATTGCCTTCGAACAGGATCATCCGTCGGAAATTCACGGCTGGTGTCTGCGTATGCTGGGCAGTGCACGCGACTGGAAATTACGCCAAAAGTCACTGTTGCGGCGCGCTTCTGCCTCGGGCGCAAGGTACCAAAGGCTCAATGCGTAATTGCCCGTTGGGCATGTCTTCTAGTCGAGCGTGACATTGGCAGCCTTGATTACTGCCTGCCATTTCTTTGAATCCGTGCTGATAAAGGCTGCAAATTCCTCCGGCGACGATGGAATCGGAGTGAAGAAATTCGGCTTAAGAAATCGTTCTTGGAATTCCGTGTTTTGAAAAACCTTGGCAACGGCCGAATTCAATTTCGCGACAATATCCTTCGGCATTCCGGCGGGTCCTACGATACCAAACCAAGAGCGTGCAACGAACTCCGGTACGGCTTCCGCGACCGTCGGGATGTCGGAATAGGCTGGGATTCTCTGCTTGCTGCCGATGGCCAGAATCTTCAGCTGACCGTTTTTCCACGGCCCGATTGCTGAACTGGTGCTGATGAACATTGCATCAAGATGCCCGCCCATGATCTCGTTGAGCGCCGGCGTCGCGCCTTTGTACTGCACGCCGATGAATTTGACGTGCGTGTCGTGCTGGAGCATTTCCATGTTTAAATGACCGGTCGAGCCGATACCGTAGCCGCCAAAACTGATCGTACCGGGCTTTTGCTTGGCCAGGGCCAGAAATTCGGCAACGGAATTGACGCCAAGTCCATTTCTGACAATCAGCGCCTGATTGATCTCGATAAGGCCGCTAATCGGCGTGAAATCTCGGTGAGGATCGTAATGTAAAGTCTTGTAGAGGTAAGGATTGATGACGAAGGTCGCTTCCGGCGACACGAAAAGGGTATACCCATCCGCGGACGCCTTGGCGACAATTTCAGCCGCTATCTGATTGTTGGCTCCGGCACGATTCTCGACGACCACCTGCTCGTGCCAGATTTCGGTCAATTGCTGCCCGAGCGCGCGCGCAACAATATCCGTTACACCGCCGGGCGCCGCCGGAACGATGAAATGTATCGGCTTTGATGGATAATTGCTGCTCTGCGCATGCGCTGATGTCAGCACCCAAAGTAAAAAACCGATCGCCCAAATCGTACGCAAACATGGCATGGCGTTCCTCCGGTTCGGGCTATTTCGTGCAGCTCCGATTTTCGTGTTTGCCAAGTGAGAAAGATTGCAAGAATGCTGGCGCTCGTCACATCACTTGTCAATGCACATGATTTGTCGCATTCGTATCTGAATTCTGCGCGCAAGCGAACGGGGATCTCGAATGAAGGCTGTGGTGCTGCGTTCCTTTGGAGGGTCGGAGCAACTTGTGCTCGAGAATGTACCCGATCCAACGCCCGCGCCCGACGAAATCGTTTTGCAAGTCGCTACCGTATCGATCAATCGCAGCTTTGATTTGTCGGTGAGAAAAGGCACGTATTCGCGCGGCGCCGTGTTGCCGCTCGTGCTTGGCGCCGATCCGTCGGGAACGGTGTGCGCGATTGGTAAGACCGTGACGACATTCAAGGTCGGCGACCGCGTCGCTGTTATGTCAACGATCGCTTGCGGGCAATGTCAGGAATGCCGGCGAGGCGAGGCGGAGAATTGCGGATCTAGTCGTACCATCGGTGTTCATCGTTGGGGTGGTTATGCGGAATATGTAGCCGTACCGGCGAGCAATGCCGCACTAATCCCCGAGACGCTCCGCTTTGGCAACGCCACCGTGATCGCTCGACATGGCGCGGCCGCTTACAATTTTCTGATCAATCGCGGAAGGCTGTGTGCCGGGGAAACCGCCCTCATCTTCGGTGCTTCTGGCTCACTCGGCGGTTTCGCCGTACAGGTGGCAAAATTGGCGGGGGCGATTGTCGTGGCGGTTGCAGGCGCCGACAGCCGCGCAGCGTTTGCCGGGCAGCTAGGCGCCGATACCACAATTAACTACCGCGCCGGCGACTTGGTGGGGCAGGTTATGGCGCTAACAAACGGACGCGGTGCCGATCTCGTGTTGGAGAGCAGCGGTGACCCGGATCTTTGGCCGACCGCTTTACGATGTGTCGCGCAGGCTGGCCGCCTGGTGAGTTGCGGCGCCCACGGCGGCGGCAACGTCCAGCTCGATCTCAAGAAGCTTTATATCGGACGCCTTCAAATTATCGGCGCTGCGGGCGTCAATGTGGGCGACCTCGATTGGGCTCTTTCGGCGGCCGCGCGCGGTGAAATAAATGCCACCATTGACCGCGTTTATCCACTGGAGTCAGCGGCCGAAGCGCACGATTATGTCGAACGCGAGCGGCCGTTGGGAAAAGTTCTGATCGCACCGGGGCAGGCGTTCGAGAAATACTAGTTAGGCAGGAGCCCGGCAGCGAATTTGATATATCTCACCGCATCAACGGTATGAATATTAGAGCAATCACGGAAATATAAACTAGAACCGCGATTGCTTCCCAGATGGCTTTGCGGCGTCTCTCAGATTTCTCGACGGACTCTTCGAATGGTCGCATTGGACACCCCGCTGGCAGGTGATTTCTAAATTACCAGCGTTAAGCCGGGGCGATGTGAAGTACGCCACATTCGATCACTGGCAGTTCTGTCAGGCTATTCACCGTGAGGGCTGATCAGCCTTCTTGTTTCCTCCCTTACTGCCCCGCATTCGTATGCGGGGCCTTTTTTTGAGCGCCAGGCGAGTAAATGAAAGACTGTCAATTTTCGCCTACCGACACGAGATTTTGCAATGCGTTAGGCGCCAAAATAGCTATGCCGCCGCGTTCCAGCTTCAGCCACTTCCGACGTTGCCAAGTTTGCAGTTGCTTGTTCGCGCTTTCGCGGGATACCCCGATCATTTGGCTGATTTCGCGCTGGGTTACGCGGATTTTGCCACCTGGAGAGGCGGCGATAGCGCGTCGGTAGAGATGCAGCAAAACTTTTGCTAGGCGGTTCGGCAAGCCGAGAAAGACGATATCTTCGACCTGTTCGCTCGTTTTGCGCAGGCGCTCACACAATATTTCGATCAGCTTCATCGCCACATCAGGATGGTCCGCCAGCATGGGCAAAAAATCGCGGCGTTCGATAACCAAGAGCTCACCGCTTTCGATGACCACCGCATCCGCGGTTCGCTGGCCGCCGTCGAGAAATGCAATTTCTCCAAATATTTCGCCCGGGACAATCAGATTGAAAATCGCGTCCTTCCCTTGTTCGGAAGGGGAACTGATTCGGATCGCGCCTGCGCAAACGGCATAAAAACTCGTTCCGATATCGCCTTTACGAAATAAGACAGCACTCTTCTTCATTTTCCTGGTAATGGCATGAAGAGCCAGCCGGTCGATCATTACGTCGTCCATCTTTTTGAAAAAGGGATGCGCGCGAAGCACGGCGCGCTTATCGAATGGCCGCAACGGAGCGACAACTTTTGCTCGAATAGTCATATAAAAACCCGCGAATAGAAGCGTTTTTCGATGCATCTATAATAACATAGTTGAGGTACAAAAACCGGTCAGCGGATGACCAAAACGGTGCTTTTTTGGAGTGTGACGTGGTTCATACAGGTCTTCGGTCAGAGCGGTCATGATCGCGGCAACCTCAAAAGGAGGACCTAGACATGACCGAATTCAATCAAGTGTTTGACGGAGATCTGGCGGAACGCGTTTTCCTCATAGCGTCCGTCATTTTCGTCGCCTTGTACGCCTGCGGAATTTTATTTATGCAGCGGACCCAAGCCAGGTCCCGCCGCGCGGTGTTTCAGGCGAAGACTGCGGGGGCCGCGCTGTTCTTCGCGTTGGCGCTCACCGCCGTTGCCAGCGGATTCTGGCGGTCCCACGCAACGAATGCCGGCAATAGCCCGGGGTCGATTTCACCCATCGAGCTGCAAAGCGCGGTCGACATGAAATCCCTGCCCGAGCAGCAGGTGGGGAATCCGTTCTAGCCGCCAATCGCAACGGTAATTGCTCCGCTTGCATGTGCGCTTACAAAATAAAGGAGAGCGAAATGTCACGGTTTTATATATTCGATCCACCCGAGGCCATGGACCGTCCGCTTTGTTCCAGTTTTGGATGGACCATGTGGATTGCTCGCACCGAGCCGGATAAGCCGGACCGCGACAAGCGTCTGTTCGAACGTCAGAGCAGCGAGTGCCAGGAATTCAATATCGTCAAAGGTGAGTAGGCCGCCCAGACTGGCGGCCTCTTTCATTGTGCTGAACGTCAAGTTCCATATGTGTGATCTGCTTCATACAAGATCAGGCAACTTTTAGTTTAAATCACCCACGTCGTTCCCTCTCCACACTGAACGTACGGATAACTTCATTGCAGCGGCCGTGGTTATCCGAATTTCTCTCCTGACTGCCGGCGCCGCCAACGAATGAAAGGATCGCCACCATGACTGACGCAACGATGGAAATTGAACGGACAGAACATGAAACCCTGGTCTTCGAAGTATGCGACGAGGTGCTGGAGGCAGTGGCGGGTACCGTGAGGGAGAAGGCGGCGAGCTACACGCTTGCGGCTTGCAGCGGCCTCTCGGTCTGCCCGGCCTGACCAAGTTAATTGATTGGCCCCGGCTTCCTAATCATTCCATGACCGCGACCGCCGAAGTCCCCGAAACCTCATCGGGGACTTCGGTCGAACAACGGCACTGCACGCAACCACACATTATCGCGGTTTTCGACGCATTTCCCCACAGACATGACGACATGGGACATGACCAGCGCCACTCGCCATCCTGAGCCCCCCGCGCGGAAAGGAAATATAAACCTTGTTGCCGGTCGTACCCGACGTTACCCTCGTCGTCCTATTAAATCCGGCTCGCCGCTTCCTCCGGGGCCAGGAATGAAATGCCCGAAGTGCCAGCACGATAACGCCGCTAACGCGAAGTTCTGCGAGCAATGCGCTGCTCCCCTGGGCCAAGTCTGCGCCGACTGTGGAAGCCCGGTGTCGTCGACGGCTAAGTTCTGCCCGCAATGCGGCCATTCCCTGAAGCGGGCCGCAGCCGATCCCAGCTCGGACTCGCTCAAGAGCCATACGCCCCAGCATTTGGTCGATAAGATTCTCACGTCGAAGGCGGCTCTCGAAGGTGAGCGCAAGCAAGTCACCGTGCTGTTCGCCGACATCAAGAGTTCGATGGAACTGCTTGCCGACCGTGACCCCGAGGACGCAAAAAAAATACTTGATCCGGTGCTCATTCACATGAACGAGGCGGTGCACCGGTACGAGGGAACCGTGCACAGGATTATGGGTGACGGGATCATGGCCCTCTTCGGCGCGCCGGTCGCGCACGAGGATCATGCCGTGCGCGCCTGCTATGCGGCGCTGAGGATGCAAGAGACCGTCACGCGATATGCAAACGAGGTCCAGCGATTGCACGGAGTTCCGGTTGCGATCCGAGTCGGTCTTAATTCAGGCGAGATTGTCATCAGTACGATCGGCAACGATCTGCACATGGACTATACGGTCGTGGGCCAGACCGTGCACCTAGCGAATCGCATGGAACAGATGGCGATGCCGGGTTCGGTGCTTATTACGGCCGACACCCTCCATCTGGCGGAAGGTTATGTCGTCACGAAGTCCCTCGGTCCCGTGCCGGTAAAGGGACTCGCCGATCCAGTACAAATTTACGAGGTGACCGGGGCGGGCGCGGCGCGAACTCGCCTCCACGCCGCCGCCGGAAGGGGCTTGACACGTTTTGTCGGCCGCGGCGTCGAGCAGGAGCAACTCCGCCTTGCGCTGCAGCTCGCGGGCCGAGGTCGCGGTCAGATAGTGGCGATCGTGGGCCACGCGGGCGTGGGCAAGTCGCGCCTAGTGCATGAATTCATTCATTCGCCCCATACGGCAAACTGGCTGGTGCTGGAATCGAGCGCAAGATCGTACGGTCACGCAACGCCCTACCAGCCGGTCATCGAGTTGCTCAGGGCCTATTTCAAGATCAACATCAATGACAGCGCTCAAACAATCCGCGAGATAGTGTCGAGCAAGATCGTAACGCTCGACCCTTCGCTGCAAGACGCCATTCTGCCGGTGTTGGACCTCCTAAACGCACTGGACGACGATCACCCGTTCCGATCGCTCGACCCGCTCCAGCATCGTCAGTCCACGTATCAGGCCGTCATCCGCCTGTTGTTGAGTGAGAATCGCGTGCAACCGGTCAATGCGATTTTCGAGGACATTCATTGGTATGACTCTCTTACTCTCGGTCTGCTAAACGACCTCATAGTCCGCGCACTGGATGCGCGCCTGCTTCTCGTCGTCACTTGTCGTCCCGAGCATAGGGATGAATGGACGACTCGGCCGAACTACCGCCAATTGCGTCTGAATCCGCTTCCCGGTGAAAGCCTGGCGGAGCTTCTTCAGGTCATGCTAGGCGCTAACCCGGGTCTGCAAGTCCTGAAGGGCTTTTTGATGGAAGCCGCTAGCGGAAATCCATTTTTCGTCGAAGAGATCGTACGCACGTTAGTCGATACTGGCGTGCTCGAGGGCGCGCGCGGCAATTATCGGCTGGCGAAGCCGTTCTCGAGTGTCGAGGTCCCGCCCACAGTCCAGGCGGTACTCGCTGCGCGTATTGACAGACTTCCCGCCGCCGAGAAGCGGCTGCTGCAGGAGGCGGCCGTCATTGGACGCGATGTCTCGTTTGCGGTCCTGCATGCAATAAGCGGGCTGTCAGAGGACGATCTCCACCGTCTGCTCAACGAACTTCAGACCGCTGAGCTTCTCTATCAATCGCAGCTCTTCCCTGACCTGCAATACAGCTTCAGACATGCGCTGACGCACGACGTCGCCTACAATGGCGTACTCCAAGAACGTCGCCGCGACATCCACGCGCGCGTCGTGGATGCAATAGAAAAGATACATGCCGGCCGGCTCGGAGAGCAGATCGAGCGGCTCGCCGATCATGCGGTACGCGGCGAACTTAAAGAGAAGGCCGTGCACTACCTCCGCCAAGCCGGACGGAAGGCAGCGGCACGGTCGGCGCTTTCGGATGCCCGGGCTTGGCTTGAGCAAGCGCTTGTAATTCTCAAGGAATTGCCGGAGAGCCGAGCCGCGCTGGAACAGAACATTGAGATTCGCCTCGAATTGCGGCCGGTGCTGCGCCAACTCGGTGAAGGCCGGAAGATGCTTGAGCACCTCCGCGACGCTGAGGCGGTCGCGATGCGGTTGAATGACGATGGCAGGCGTGGCCTGATTTGCGCATTCATGACAACCGTCCACTCAACGCTTGACGAGTTAGACGAGGCTTTGGCAACTGGATCCCGCGCTCTCGAGATCGCCGAGCGCCTCGGGGACTTAAGGGTTCGTATTCTTGCCACCAGCTATCTGGAGCAAGCGTATTGCTATCGGGGCGAATATGAGCGTGCGATCGAGCTCGCTACCAACAATATTGCTGCGATACCGTCCGATTGGTCCAAAGAGTTTTTCGGCATGGCCGTGCCGGCATCGGTCTTCGATCGTGCATGGCTGATCATGAGCCTTGCCGAGCTCGGAAGATTTTCCGAAGCCGCCGGACACGAGGCGGAGGTGATCCGAATTGCCGAGCCAACGGAACATGCCTTCACCATAGGCTGGGCCCATTTTGCTTCGAGCATATCGCGCCTCCTCAAGGGCGACTGGGCGAAGGCGCGCTCACTGGTCGAATATTGGCTTGCGAATCTTCGGACCGGAAATGTCGCCATCCATCTTCCCTGGGCGGTCGCCGCCTCCGCCTGGGCGCTGGCGCAGATCGGGGAAACGAACGAAGCGCTGGACCGGATCAGGGAAGCCGAGCAGCTTCTCGAAGGTCAGGCGGCGAGAGGAATTGTCGGCCACCGCGGCTGGGGCTATGGCGCGGTCGGTCATGCCTGTTTGCTGCTCGGCCGCTTCGACGAGGCACGGCGCTTGGGCGAGCGAGCGGTTGAAGCCTCCAAGCGCCAGCCTGGCTTTGCGGCGCACGCGCAGCGTTTGCTCGGCGATATCGCATCGCATCCCGACCAGTGCGACCCCGAAAGCGGCGAGGCACATTATCGGGGGGCGCTGGCGCTCGCGGAGTTGCACAAGATGCGGCCGCTTGTCGCGCATTGTCACCTCGGCCTCGGCAAGCTCTATCGCCGTACCGGCAAGTTGGAACACGCGCGCGAGAATCTCGCAAACGCGGCGACGTTGTACCGCGAAATGGACATGGGCTTCTGGCTTGATCAGACGAAATCCTGATATGATGGATTTAGCGATGTAGAGTGGTGTTTCGGTCTACTCCGCAAAATCTTCGGGTCCAGGCCGTAGCGGTGGCCATAATTCCGCGTGGGTAAAGAACGATGCTGGACGAACGTTCGGTAACGGCAAAGCTTCCGTTCTCGTCCCTCGCTGAGCTGTTTGAATATTATGCCAGGCGGATTCCCGACGCCCCGGCGATCCTCGCTCCGGGGCGCGTCCAGCTCACCTACGGCCGCCTTTACCAACACATCGGCGAAATCGGGCGCTCACTGCGGACTATGGGAATCGGGCCTCACGACCGGGTGGCGGTCATAATGCCGAATGGCCCCGATTTGGCAGCAGCGATTCTCTGTGTCGCGTCGAACGCGGCATGCGCTGTGATAAATCCGGCCTATGCGGCCAACGAATTAGAAAGATATTTTGCAGATCTTCGGCCGCACGCATTAATCACGCAGGCTAATATTAAGTCACCGGCGCGCCGTTTAGCGGTTTCGCGCGGCATGCACGTCATCGAGCTATTGACCGCGTCCGACGCGGAGGCTGGTTTATTTACGCTCATCGCGCACCAGCCGGGCAAACCGTCTGACAGGCCCGTCGGTCCGGGCGGCACAGCGGTGCTGCTGCTGACGTCAGGCACAACATCGCGACCGAAGACTGTCCCGCTGACGCACGCCAATATTTGTGCGTCGGCCTACAGCATGGTTACGGCGCTATCGCTGACGGAAACAGATCGGTGTTTGAATGTACTGCCTCTGTTTCACGGACACGGGCTGATTGCCACGATTGTTGCTTCGCTGTCGGCCGGCGCGAGCGTGGTTTGTACGCCGGGTTGTGACGTCAACAGGTTTTTCGCGTGGCTGACGGAGTTTCGCCCAACATGGTATTCCGCAGTGCCGACCATGCACCAAGCAATTCTCGCCCAGGCTAGGCACAGTCGCGAGCGGGTTGGCTGTCGGCTTCGTCTCGTGCGTTCCGCGTCGGCTCCCCTGCCGCCGCCCGTCCTCGCGGAACTGGAACGGACGTTCCAAACCGACGTAATCGAGTTCTACGGTATGACGGAAACCGCTTCGGCACCGATCGCGTGCAATCCGATGCCGCCGCGCCGGCGCAAGGCGGCTTCGGTCGGCATCCCGGTGGAGTTGGATGTTGCGATCATGGACGAAGCTGGGACGCAGCTGCCCCGTCGCCAGACGGGCCAAATTGCCGTCCGTGGCGCGAGCATCATGCCAGGCTACGACGGCGATCCGATCGCGACACAGGCGGCATTTGCCGGCGAATGGTTCAAGACCGGAGACCAAGGCTTTTTCGATGACGACGGGTATCTGTTTTTGTCCGGCCGTACGCGGGAAATGATCAATCGCGGCGGGGAGAAAATCGGTCCGCGGGAAGTAGACGAAGCGCTGCTCGAACATCCGGCGATCGCGGAAGCCGTAACCTTTGCCGTCCCCCACGCCACGCTGGGTGAAGACGTCGCGGCGGCTATCGTGTTGCGGCCCGACGCCAAAGCGACGCCGAAAGAAATTCGCCAGTTCGCCAGCACACGGCTGGCCGACTTCAAGGTCCCGCGCCAGGTGCTCGTCGTCAGGACGCTACCGAAAGGCCCGACAGGCAAAATCCAGCGTGTCGGCATGGCGGCGAAGCTCGGTCTCTCAGCCGGCGCTATACCGCAGGGTTTCGTTGGTCCGCGAACACCCCTTGAAAATGTGCTGGCCGGAATTTGGGCGGAGGTCCTTCAACTCGAACGGGTCGGCATCGATGATGATTTCTTTGCGTTGGGCGGGGACTCTCTTTTGGCTACACATGCTCTCACCCGCATCTACGACATTATGCATCTCAAGGTCGAAGTCATCGGCTTGTTCGAAGCCCCGACCGTTGCGGAGATGGCGCACCATCTTGAGACGCTGATCCAGGCCGGCCAAGCGCGGCGGCCAGCATCAGATATTTTGCGCGTGCCTCGCGAAGGTGGGGTGCCGGCATCTGCCGCTCAGGAGCGCGTGTGGAAGCTGCAACACGCGCTGCCGGGCGTGCCTTTTTTCAATGTCCTCTACGCGCTTCGGCTGACGTCGCCGGTCGACGTGGTCATTCTCGAGCGGAGTTTCAATGAACTGGTGCGACGTCACGAAATTCTGCGCACCACCTTTGCCGCCGTTGGCGACCGGCCGGTGCAAGTTATTGCTGCGAGCCTGACAGTGCCATTGGCATTCGACGACCTGCGCAAGTTTTCGGGTTCTAAGAGAGAAAGCACCGCCCACCGGCTCGTTCAAAAGGAACTAATTCATTCCTTCGACCTCGCTCTTGGCCCGCTCATTCGGACGCGCCTGGTGCGTTTGGCGGATGTGGAGCATCTACTACTTATCTCGATGCATCAGACTATCGTCGACGGCTGGTCGCTCGGTGTGCTCGCCGGTGAACTGGCCGCCCTCTACGAGGCCTTCTCTGGCGGAAACGCGTCACCATTGGCGCCGCTCGCGATTCAATACGCGGACTATGCGTCCTGGCAGCGGCAGTGGCGGTCGTATTCGGACATCACCGCACAGCTTACTTACTGGCGCGATCAGCTTCGCGAGCCGCTGCCGATGTTGAGCCTCGGCACAAGCCCGTCGCGACTCGATACGTTCCGTACCGCCCAGCGGGATGTGGCGTTGCCTGAACGCCTAACGGAGGCCGTCAAACTATTCAGCCATCGCGAAGGCGGCACATTGTTCATGGCGCTTGTCGCCGCATTGAAGACGCTCCTCAATCGCTACGTGGGCGAAGAAGACCTGCGCGTCGCCACCAACGTCTCCAATCGCAATCGTCCTGGTACTGAAGGCCTTATTGGTCCACTGGCCAATACGGTGATTCTTCGCACCAATCTCGGTGGCGACCCCACCCCCCGGGAGGTGGTGCGTCGGGTTCGTGCGACAACGCTCGCCGCGTACGCCCATCAGGACCTTCCATTTGAAGAACTCGCTGAGACGCTTGCGCTTGGGCGCGATCTCAAGCCGGATGGGCTCTCACAGGTAATGATTTTATTGCACAATGCTGCACTGCGGCCGGTGGCGAACTCCGGACAGGCGCTCGCATTCGAGGAAGCCGATCCAAACATGTTGATGCCGCTGGTGACGACCACAACTTATGATATTATCTTGGTGTTGCGCGAAGGCGCGCATGGGCTGGTGGGATCGTGTATCTACAGACCGCATCTCTTCGGCGTCAAGTCCATCGATCGTCTGCTCCGGGATTTCCGGAAAGTCTTGGAAACTATGGTGGCGCGGCCGGAGCGGCCGATTTCGACAATCCGCGTCTCACTGAAGAGCAAGCATTGAGTCCGTGACTACGCTAAACTTTTTCTACCAGCGCCAATGAAAACTCAAGGAGATACGTCCATGGGAGCATTCCGCCCCGTCGCTTTCAGTTCGAAGGAACTCAAGGGTCTAACCGCTAAGCAGCGCAAGACCCTCAAAAAGGCAATTGTGCGCCATCTGGAAACGCATCCCCAGATCCGCAAGCTCGTCAGGAAAAAAACGCAACCCATCCTTAAGCGGATGAAGAAGGCGTCATAAGGCGTCATAAGGCGTACCGGCGCGGCTCCGGGCAAGACTTGCCCGGAGCCATCGGCTCGGCGAAGTCAGCGGCGTGCGCGCCGCTGACTTCGTTTTTTAGCTGCCGCGCGGGACTTGGTCCCTGCGGCCGTGCGCGATTTTGATGTTCGGCGCGATTTGCGTTCTTGTTTGACCGGCCGCTTTGCTTTGTGCCTGAACGGAAATAATATTCCGCCGACCACAATGCCGTCGGCGCGAGCAATGATTTCGATACTCGGATGTTTTTCGTTGCCGGCGACGGCTGCGCTGAAGGGCCGGCCGGCTCGGAGCTTAAAGTTCACATCCCTTGCGGCACCGGGCTCAAGCATAAACGTAGCCGCACCGGCCTTCCCAAATGAAATCTTCCAGCCGCGCTTGACTAGGAATGACGGTAGAATCGCATTGACGCTCATTCGCGCGCTTTTGTTGAACGGGTTCTTCACCTGAAAGCTAATGCCGCTGAAGTCCTTGCCGAGTCGCCCGGCGTCGGAGCCGGTCACGGAAAAGACGCTGCGCAGGGCGATATTGTTATCGTGCGGAACCAGTCGCCAGTCGGGGACCGAATCGCCGACGTTGAAATTGTGGATGTTGCTCGGATCGCCGGTCGCCGAGGCCACCATGAGCATGCAGTCGTGCCCGGCCGGTGCGGGGATCCATTCAAACGGACCAACCAGAATTTCACCAGACGATTTGGGCGGCACGTTTGCTGCCGCGAGCTGTGCCGTCGTCATCGATTGCCAGTCGTCGGGAAAGTGGCGTCCCGCAGCCGACCGGGAGTGAAAGGCCCGCACCACGACGTTGGTTGCGGCTTCCGAGCCGCGGTTTTTGATTTTCACATAGGCATAATTGGTGACGCCGGCGACCGGTTCCTCGTGGCGCCTGCCGCCATCGCTGCTGCGCCGGTTCCAGATTTCCTTGCAGTTCCAGTAGTTGGCCTGGAATTCGTATTCGCCGTGGCGGCCATCTTCAATGTAGACATCGACCGGCGGCGGCGCCCCTTCGAGATTATTCGGTCTTTTTGTGCCGGCGAGTTGATACAGGCCCTGCTTCTCGAACGCCCAACGGATCACCTTGTGGTAGGCGCCCCCCGAGGCGCCCTCGGCGGGCCAGTCCGCGAGGTCGGTCTTCATGAGCGCGCTAGCAAAGTGGGCGGCGTCCGGCGGACTGGTGGCCGGGGTCAGCGTTTGAATGGCGCCAAGCAAAATGTGGCACGCCATGCGCGCCGCGAAGCGCCTGGCCTCAACATCGGACGAATCTCCGCCGATCGCTCGGTAGAAGCGAAACATCGTGCTCGCGAGAATCTGTTCGTTGCTGTACCCGCCCGGATCTTTGAATTGATCGAACGGATGACGAGCGATGGCGCCGGCCCAGCCCCATCCGTCCGCAGGGGTCCAGTCGTGACGCCGTTTCGCAGATTTTGGAATCCCGACGAGCCACGGAAATGTCGTGCCACGGTCGCGCGCCTTGCTGTCCGGGTCGTTGAGGATCGCCGCGAAGCTGTCGCCGGCGCTGTGCGCAAATTTAAAGCGCGCCGAGCCGATGTGATTGTAGAGGATGCCGTGGCCTAATATCTCGTGCAGGACGATGCGCCAATCGCAGGCGATGCCGATCGGATTTTTGAGATTACCGGTGTCTGCAAGCGAAAAGCACGTATACCCGATGCCGGTGCCCTCGGCGTTGCCGGCGCAATGCGCATTGATCTCGTCGCCTTTCGGATGGTTCTTGTCGTAATGCCCGCGAGGATCGACCGGACTGGGAAATTTTGTACCGGGGAAATAATCGGCGACCGAAAATCCGAGATCCTCCACCAGCCGGAAAACCCGGTCGCAGTTATAGTAGGCGTTTACCGCGGCGAAATTGTTGGATCGCGCATTGAACTTGAAATTACGCCCCGCCGGTTTTGTCGGTACCGCTACTTTTGGACTGACGACGTTGGAAAGCCTTACGTTGTTCCCGTGCAGCGTTTGGGTGCCTTTCAAAGGCGGCGCAAGACCGGGAAGCGTGACGGTGCTGCGCAAGCGATTGAGCGCCGCGTTGCCCGCCTTCGGCGAAGGACCGCCCGCAAGTGTCACTGGATCGGCCTCGAACACCGAACCTGTGACGTTGTCGATGAAAGGACGCAGCAGCAGAACCGACGATGTCTCGGACTCGATCAGCGCAACCCAGTGCAACGGCCGGATCGGCGGGAAGTCAAAACCGAAGTAGACGGCGCTGACGACATAATGGCCGCCATCACGGATCGAGGAATGGACCGTGGGTAGCGGCAAGGTGGGCCGTCCGGACAGAATCCCAGAGCCAGTCTCCGATGGACGCATCGTTGCGTGTCTGAGTCTCGTCTCGTCATGCTGATAAATCATGAGACGTTGGCGATTGACGCTGAGTGCGCCGCTGTGCGCCTTGCCGTCAAGACCGAGGTGCTTGGCCAAGGCCTTGACGTCGATCGCCTTCAATCTCGCGATTTGTGCCGCGCTCGGCCGCGTCAGCGCGAGCTTGGGATGCTGCGTCGAGCGTGCGCCAACCACGCGTAGCGGATTACGCTTCATTGTGACCGAGAGCCCGGCTTCCCAAACCGGAAGACCGAAACATGTTTGGTGGAATGCAACTGTGCTCATGTCGAACTGATGCTTCTCGCTCAAGTAGCGGTATTCGACTTCGGCATCGATCGGTTCGTGTTCGGCTGAACGGGGGAGGCTTTTGAGATGCTCTTGCCGCAGACCCAGCAGCCGGCCGTACCGGCTCAAATACTCGTGTGCTGCAAGCCGCGGTGTTTGTGCCTTGGTGGTGACGTATTGATCGGTGTGCGAAAGCAAGCGCGCGGTGCCATCCGAGGTGCGTATGACCTTGGTTTTCGTTCGCACGTCAAATTCTTCGAACATCGCTTCCTCGTCGACCGTATTTTGTTAGCGGACGAACCTCAAATAGCTGTTTGATATTTTCCGTGTTCGCCACGCCTTAAATTGGGTGGTCATACTAAGGTGCCGCTGCTTGACCTTACGGCATTTTTGTACGTTCGGATGAGAGATCTTGAGTTTGCCGTGCGGTGAAACAAACGGAAAGAGCTAACTAAGCGGTTGAATTAAATAGATAATGTGCCTTAGCCCTGATGATGGACAGGGCCGACCAGGCTGGAATCTGTAAATAAGTCTAGGGACTTGAATGGGGCCTGCGAACTCCATGTTGTACCGCTAGTTGGACCGTTTCATCCATACTTTGCCGCTTAGTCATAGCGTCGACTTGCTTGTTTGATTTGTCTGCTGGCGCACTAAACGGGTTCACTAAAAAACAAACAGCAATATTTAAGGGGGGATTACTATGAGGCCCACAATGCACACAGCCCGGCCGTTGAGTGGGAATCTTTCGTTGTGTTTCTATGCGAGTCCGCAATTTTCCTCGACTTTATCCCAGCAAAGGCGCAGCATAATGCTGATCGAGACGCCAACGCAAAGCGTTCGGGCTTTCAATCAAACCTTTCAGCTGGGACCCTTTTGAGCGTTCCAATCCTCATTCCGAAGCATTTCGGGCGAAAGGAAATCATATGCGTACGCTCGTCCAGCCGCCGCCTTCGTCGCACTGCATGTTCTGCAGTGGCGAGTTGCGACTCAAGCAGATCGAGTCTGCCAACCGTGTCCTTGATTTGGAAAACGAAATATTTGTCTGCGTAGAGTGTGGCCGAGAGCAGTCGTGTACTGTGAACCGTGATCACACGGTTCCGAACCCCAAGGCGGCTTAACCTACCGATTGCAGCGGATCATCCGAGGGTCATGCGGATATGATGGGTGGCACCATCGTCGACCAGTGTAATCTGGGTTGAGCCGTGCGGGAGTGCTTGATCATCTAGGTCCAGGCGGGCGATGCCGCCGCAAACACCAGCATGATTTTCAACGGACACCTCATACCGGCTCGTGCGGTAACGAAATACGATTTTGAAATCTTGCCACGTGCGGGGCACGCAGGGATCGAGGCGCAATGTGGCGCCCTCCACGGTGAATCCCAAAATCAACTCTAGGCCCGCCCGATACATCCAGCCGGCCGAGCCCGTGTACCATGTCCAGCCGCCCCGTCCCACGTGGGGCGAAACGGAGTAAATATCGGCACACACCACATACGGTTCTACCTTGTAGCGTTGAGCGGTGGCCCAAGTGCGAGCGTGATTGATCGGATTGAGGAGCGATAACAACTCAGCGGCCTTGTCGCCATCGCCAAGTTTGGCGAACGCCTGTACGGACCAGATCGCCGCATGCGTATATTGGCCACCATTCTCGCGGATGCCTGGCGGGTAGCCTTTGATATAACCAGGCTGCAGTGTGGTTTTATCGAAGGGCGGCGTGAAAAGCAGCGCCAGTCCTTCGTCGCGCAAGATAAGATTGTCATCGACCGCTGCCATCGCGCGGGCGGCACGTACCTGATCTGCCGCGCCGGAAATTACGCCCCAGGATTGGGCAATAGAATCGATGCGGCATTCGCAGTTCGTAGCAGAGCCGAGCGGTGTACCGTCATCAAAATAGCCGCGGCGATACCAGTTGCCATCCCAACCGTCACGCTCAAGAGCGTCGCGCAGCGACGTCGCGTGCTGCCGCCACGATGCTGCACGATCATGCTGCCCTCGTTGCTCCGCATACGCGGCGAAACTCCCGATGGTGGCGTAAAGAAACCAGCCCAGCCAAATGCTTTCGCCTTGTCCGGCCGACCCAACCTGGTTCAAACCGTCGTTCCAGTCCCCGCCGCCGATCAGCGGCAGACCATGCCTTCCGAGCGCAAGGCTGCGGTCGACACCACGGGCGCAGTGTTCGAAAAGAGTAGCTCTCTCATCAGAGGGCATGGGCTGAAAAAAGGCATCCTGCTCGTCAGGTGCGAGAGTCATTCCATCGAGAAACGCAACTTGTTCGTCGAGGACAGTAAGATCGCCCGTCGCGGTCACATATTGTGCCGCGGCGTAAGGCAACCACAGAAGGTCATCGGAAACGCGGGTGCGAATGCCCTTGCCCGAGGATGGCAACCACCAGTGTTGAACGTCGCCCTCAGTAAACTGTCGTGCGGCCGCCCGCAGGAGATGCTCACGCGTCAGCTTTGGTTGCGACAAGCAAAGCGCCATGCCATCTTGCAGCTGATCGCGGAAGCCATACGCGCCGCTGGCCTGGTAAAAGCCCGAGCGAGCCCATAATCGACAAACGATCGTTTGATACAGAAGCCAGCTGTTCAGCAGAATATCCATCGCGCGATCGGGCGTCCTCACCTGGACCGCGCCCAGCGTATCGTCCCAGTACCTTGTGACTTCGCTGAAGACCTCTTCGAGGTCGGCGGCTCGAAATCGTTCGACCAGCGACAGGGCTTCTACTCGCGTTGCCGCGTCGCCCAACAAAAAGGTAACTTCTACCTCACGGTTTGGCGGAATTTCAAAGGCGGTTTGCAAAACGCCGCAAGGATCGAGGCCGGCACCGACGCGATTGGACAGCTGATGCCGGCTTGTGAGCGCAGCTGGCAACGCGAAACTGCCGTTGCGGCCGATGAACTCCGTGCGATCGCCGGACCACGAACTTTGCTGGCCAGCCAAATCAGCAAAAGCCACGCGCGAACCGAATTCCATGCGCCACGGATTGCGCGCCAGCAACGCTCCGGTTTTGGGGTCGATCTCCGTGACGACATAGGGTGCGCAAGTGGCGCGCGAAGGTCCCAGCACCCACTCCACATAGGCCGTTATCGATAGCCGCCGCCGGCGGCCTGAGACGTTCCTAATTTTCAGTCTGGAAATCTTGACGGGATCGCCGAGCGGCACGAATTGCAGGAGATCGAGCGCAATCCCATGCGACACATGCTCGAATCGACTGTAGCCTTGGCCATGTCTGGCAATGTACCGGGAGGCGTCGTCGCGGATGGGAAGAGCAGTCGCCGTCCAGACATCGCCACTATCCTGGTCGCGGACATAAATAACTTCACCGGGGCTGTCGCTGACCGGATCGTTCGACCGGGGAGTGAGCTGATTCTCGCGGCTATTGACAGACCATGTGTAACCGCTGCCCTCCGTGGAAACCTGGAAGCCAAACGATGGATTGGCAATGACATTCATCCAAGGCGCGGGCGTCACTTGATCCCCGTCGAGGACGGTGACGTACTCCCGTCCATCCTTATCGAATCCGCCAATCCCGTTGAAAAACTCGAGGGCCGGCGGTGCGACAAACTCAGGAGGGCTCGCAATTCGCGGCTTCAGAAGCGGTGGAGCCGCAGCCGGCGCGATTTCTTGTAGACGCTTGACTTGCTCGGCAAGGCCGCCACGTCAACTCGCGATTACGACGCGCGCAACCGTTTGTAGCAGGTTGCGCACTTCGGCAGACAACAAATCGGCGCGCAGCAAAAATACGGCCCCATGTCGACGCTCAGGCATTCGCGCCAGGTTTACGCGGACGACGGACTCCAAAGCGGTTTGCAAATCCTGCACATACGAGGTGCTTCTTTCATTGACGATCACTAGGTCGACCGCGAGGTGCTTACTTCGCCAGTAGGCATGCGCACGCATCAATTGGCGCACGGTCTCGAGGTGCTCAGCCTCATCAATTCGGCACAGAACAATCGGCAAATCGCCAGAGATGCCGTGCGCCCAAAGAGCCGATGGTCCGAGATCGTTCCGTTTCAAGATTTCAGGTGACGGCCGCAGCGTTGGGTCAGAGTAAATGATGCGATTGGCGAGACGTTGGAATAGGTGCGCCTCATCTGATGTTATCCCGAGATGATGAAGCTGAACCTGAGCCTGGGTCCAGGCCAAGGTGGCAGCCCGTTCGAACGCCGCAATATCGTGGTGCTTATCGGCAACGCCGATAATCTCGTCGCGCGAACGAGCGAGAAGTGTCCAAAACGAGAGGCGAACGGTAGCTCCAGGCGGGATGCGGACGCGTCGGCGCATGCTGAAGATCGGATCAAGCACCGTCCCGACCGTGTTCGAAAGAGGTAGGCCGCTGTTCATGGAAATCGGCGAACTGACGCCGTTGCCACGTCCAAGGAAGCGCGCCCGGTCGGTCTCAAATTGTAGTTCGCCGGCGGCCGCACCTTCGACGACCGCTAGATGGGCGGCCCATACTTCTGGTTCCTCCGGCGCCCGTCTTCGCCGAGTAGCCAGAAGTGCACCGAGTTCAGGCACAAACTCGGTTTGTACAAATAGCTTTGAAAAAGCGGGATGCGCCGCATCATCGCTTGGAGGCGCCAAGACGATCTCAGAATAAGAGGTCAACTCGATCTCACGTGTGCGCACCCCGAGATTCGAGATCGACACACGCCTGACCTCGCCGTCATCCTCCGGCGATACGACGACGTCGAGCGTTGTCGTAAGTGTCCCATCGCGTCTCGTAATCTCGGCGCGATCCTCCGAAAACGCCACTTCATAATTGTCCGGTCTGGCGCCGCTCGGTTGAAAGCCCGCTGACCAGACAGCGCCGTTCTCGACATCTCGCAGATAGATATACGACCCCCAAGGGTCGCAGGTGATGTCTTCGCGCCAACGCGTTACGGCGAGATTGCGCCAGTGGCTGAACCCCGATCCGGCAGCGGTGATCATGACGGCGTAGCGGCCGTTCGACAGAAGGTGGCTACGCGGGATGCGATCGTGAGGCGAGCGGAACCGGCGCAACATGGGTGGCACGAGTTCGCGTATCTGTGCAGTCTGGCTCACTTCTTCAGCGCGCACCCATTTGACATCGACATCGCGCGGCGGCCTTTCCTGTAGCAAAAGTTCGGTCGCCTGGACGATCGGATTTGCATGAAAGCGTCTTCGCATCGTCCCGCCGAGGAGAGTGTTCGCGATAGCGACCAGGCACATCCCTTGATGGTGCGCCATATAGGCTCGTACGACGGCAACACTCTGGCCTTCGGGAATACGCCCAGGCGTGAAGTCCAAGGCTTCATACCAACCGTATCGGCTACGACCGCCTACTTCGGCCAGACGGGCGAAATTCCGCACCGCGGCGGTCGGTTCGATCATTGAAGCAAGCGCCGTCGCATAGGGTGCGACGACGATGTTCTCGCTGAGGCCGCGCTTTAACCCAAGTCCGGGGACACCAAAATTGGAATATTGATAGGTGAGTTCGAGGTCGCGGAAATTATACGCGGATTCCGAAATCCCCCACGGGACGCCAAGCTGGGCGCCATACTCGATCTGCCTGCTCACGATCAACCGGGCGGTTTGATGCAACAGGCTCCCCTCGGGCTCGCGCATCACCAGTTCCGGCATTAGGTATTCGAACATCGATCCCGACCACGAGATCAGAGCCGAGCCGTGGTCGATCGGGGTCACCGCACGTCCGAGTTTGAACCAATGTTTCGGTGCGATGTCGCCTTTGGCGATGGCAATGAAGCTCGCGAGGCGTGCTTCGGATGCCAGCAGATCGTAACAGCTGGGATCGAGCGCTCCCTCAGTTGACTGATAACCGATAGAGAGCAACTGCCTCGCAGGATCCAACAGGAATCCGAATTGCATTTCGTCGAAGAGTTTTCCGGCAAGGTCGTCGAGAGCTTCAATTCGTCGCATGAGAGCTTGAGCCGTTACCGCCGCTTGCTCTAATGCCGCAATTTGGCGGTCAATTTGCGCGAGATCGTCGTCAACGCGGCTCGAAGTGCGTTCGGCTTTTTGTTGGGTCAACTCTGCAATCAATGTCTGACAGCGATCGGGCAAATTGACCAAAGTCAGTACGCTGGATGAAGCCTCGCCAGCGATTAATTGAATCCAAGAGAGCAAACCGTCGACATCGCGTTGATGTCCCTGGACAGAAGCAGCAATGGCCTCTGTCCAAATCACCACATCCGCTATGTCAGAAAAATTATTACGCCCGTCGTTGAAAACCGCTCGTGCGAGTTCAAGAAGTGCTTCAGACTGTCGTCCCAAGTGCGACAATCGGACAGCAAAATCCGCCGGTGATTGCGCCGGCAATTCCAGCGATGCCGCCATTGAATTGAGCGTGATTCGAAGTTGCTTGCGAGCGGCCTCCGATATTCGGCTATCGTCGCTCAGAGCATCCAGAGCGGCTAGAGTGAGCTTCACTGAGTCCATGATACCGATAAGCGATTCCGGGCCGATAACAGGCGTTGCAATCATCTCGCGGCAAGCGCTTCGGAGTACAATCAGGTGCCCAGCGAGATTCCCGCTGTCGACCGACGAAATGTATTTTGGCTCAAGCGGATGAAGGTCACGCGTGTCATACCAGTTGAAAAAATGACCGCGGAACCGCTCCAATCGAAATCATAGTACCAAGCGTTTCTTCCAATCGATCAACAGTCGAATTGAGGCCGAGCCAGCCAAAATCTCGCGCTGCAAGAATTGAGAGAAGGTAAAGCCCCAGATTTGTGGGTGAGGTGCGATGGGCGACAACCGGCCGTGGGGCCTCCTGAAAATTATCCGGCGGAAGCACATGATGTTCCGCCGTCACGAACGTTTCAAAGAAATGCCAGGTCCGCCGCGCCGTAAGGCGCAGGCTTTCCGAAGCCGCGTCCGACAGCAAACTCTGTTCGGGGCGTGGCGATCCGCTCACCCACCATGCGACGGCTGGTGACAGCGCCCAGGCACTGACCATCGGAGCAGCGATCAACCAAGATCCATGATCGGCAAAAGCAACGGCGAATCCCACGCATCCAGCCAACGCGACGGCGCCGGACATTCGCCGATAGAAGCCGAGAAGCTTGAGTTCGCGATCGGAACCCGCCGCCGCGGCGGTCAGCCATTCTAGCAATCCTCGACGCCGATACAGTCTAGACAACGTTCGGGCAATTGCGTCGCCCATCAGCCAAGCCTGATGCGCGAGCAGCGCCACTTGCAGGCCGAACTGCATCAAGGCGACTTTGAGATCCAGACGAAATGCACGGAAATGGCTACCGGTCGTGATTCCGGAACGACGCGGAATCACACGTGCGGCGAGAGGCAGGAATGCCGTCAACAGGAAAGGCAATAGAACGAACCCGCTCCAGAGCAAGGCGGCAACCGGGGGCAGTAGGATCCATCCGGTCACGAGGGCGAGGAAACTCGCCGGGGCCGACAAAGTGCGGCGAAGGTTGTCCACGAGCTTCCAGCGGCCCAGCGGCGGAATGTCCGTCCGTCCACGGCCGCCGCCGACATCCTGCCCCCTGCCAATGATCCAAGGCAACAACTGCCAGTCGCCGCGCGCCCATCGGTGCTGGCGGGATGCAGCAACGTCGTAACGCGAAGGAAAATCTTCAAAGACTTCGACATCGGAGACCAGCCCCGCGCGGGCAAAAATACCCTCCAGCAGATCGTGGCTGAGAACCGAGCTTTCCGCGATACGGCCTGCGAGCGCCGCCTCGAAGGCATCCACATCGTAAATGCCCTTGCCGCTGTAAGAGCCCTCGTCGAACAGGTCCTGATAAACGTCGGATACGGCCGCCGCGTATGGGTCGATGCCGGTCGGGCTCGAGAACACGCGCTGATACAGCGAGCCATCGCGCGCGGTGGGCAGCGATGGCGTCACCCGGGGTTGCAGCACGCCATATCCCTCGGTCACACGGCGAGACACGAGATCAAGCTTTGGCCGATTGAGCGGGTGCGCCATTTTCCCGATCAGGCGCTTGGCAGCTCCAATGGGAAGCCGTGTGTCGGTGTCTAAGGTAATGACATAACGAACGCCTGGCGGCGCGAGCGGTGGCCGACCGCCGACCGCCAAGAATGTGGTGTCGGTGGCGCCGCGCAGGAGCCGGTTGAGCTCATGCAGTTTTCCGCGCTTGCGTTCCCATCCGATCCACTTGCCCTAGACTCTCATTCCAAAGCCGCCGACGATGGAACAAGAAAAAGCGGGGCCCATGAGGTGACGGCTCGTATTGCCTGTTGAGGCCCACAATTCCCTCAATCGCAGCGCCCAAAAGCTCATCGTCGTCCACTGCGCATTCGGTGATTGAGTCCGTCCAGTCCGAAAGTAGAGCAAACTGGATATCGTCGTCCGGGCTGGCGAGATAGTGGATTTCCAACCGCTCGATGAGTTCCTCGATTGCCGTACGCGACGTGAGCAGCGTCGGCACGACGACGATGGTGCGGAACTCGCTCGAAACACCATCGCGAAGTTCGAGCCCGGGGAGCGCGGCGGGGCCGAACCGATCCGTGACCACACGGTTCACCAGGGTGATTGCGGCATCAACGGAAATAAAGAATCCGAGGAGTGCTAGCGGCAAGAAATGCCACCAATCGAGACCGATCGCAGAGACCGCAAGCAATGCCAGCGTGAGAAGTAGCCCCGCAGCGATCGTGATGGCCGCGAGGTAGCCTGAAATTCCCATCGCTGCGTTCGCACGAATCAGCCAATCCTTCAGCGGAGGACAAAAGCCGAGTTTCTTTTCGAACGCCTGACGTCCTTGCCCAATTAAGAAGTAGCCGGGATCATGTCGACGTGGATCCGGCTCAGTCGATTCGGTTTGCCGGTCGGCGTCAGCGCGTTTTGCGTTGAGAATGCAAGCACGGGCGACCTCAATTTCCGAATGGGCCGAACCGCGCGCAAGCGTCTCGATTGCACGGCGATACCGGTCGCGCGTTGGAAAATCCATGCCGGCGAAGTCGCTGCCTACCTGTAACGCCTCGTCGACCAGACTGACGCTCTCGAAGAATTCCGCCCAGTCAAGCTCGGAGATTAGTCGCATGCTTGTGACTATATTGCGGACAGTGACGTTCGCTGCGCCCTGTCGGCGATGTTCTTCGCGCACGATTTCATCGGCGTTCGTGCCCTGTGAACTCAGGCGCTGGTCCAGCCATAAAAGTGCGGGCGTCGTAGTCGGATCTTCATCGCGTAGTCGTTGGACAAGTTGAACCGCAAATGACCTGGTGAGTGGAGCGTTTGCGAACGGACGCAGCGCCACAGTGGCTGGTTCAGGAGATTCTATCCGGACGCCGAGTAGACGATCGGCCAATGCGTCTGCGGCGTCACGTGATGTCTGACTGCCTACGATGAGATCGGACAATCGCCGCAGATTCTCCACGAGCACGACTCGAATTGTAATTGCGAGCGCCCACAGCTCGCCGATCGTCAGCGGCTGAACGCGCTGATAAGCCAACACGAACCGTCGCAGCATCTCCGCTTCAAAACGACTGTCGGTGTGCGCCACAAACGCCCAGGCTACTTCGAAGATGCGCGGGTATCCCTTGAATGGCCCTTCGGCCAACTTCGGAAGTTGACGGTAATAGCTTGGTGGAAGGTCGGTTAGGATCTCACGAATCTGATCTTCCGCGAGATGAAAATTATCGATAAGCCATTCAGCAGCTGGCGTTATCGGGCGCTTGTCCTTAATTGCGGCTACGACGACACGATAGGCGTCGAGAAGGGCTTCATCGTTGTCACGAACCCGTTTCGCCAGCGGAAGTCCTCGCGCCGGTTGCGAGCTGATGGATTGCGCAGCGGCTAAACTCTCGGCGTGCTGTTCAAGGCGTTCGACGCTGAAAAGCTCTTCGCGGATTGCCTCCTCGTCAGCCCAAGGCGGCGGCGCTGACATGCTTGGTAGGAATCTTGAAAATCGCCTACGCAAGTGATCCTCGTTCTCGATAACGATCGACATTGAACCGGAGCCGGCCGTCTCGCGTAGACGTGCTGTCTAACGGTTGCCGACGCGCCCGAGTGTAACCGCACAATGTCCGCGGCGCCTCGGTCGGCTCGCATCGCGGATCGGCTTTGGAATTCGGCGAGATCGCAAGTTAACTGGGAAGCGCGACGATAAGGCTGGCTTTGTAGCCTGTATGTTCCCATATAAGTACGATCGTCGCGAATACATCATGGGATTCGGTGGCTAAGTGACGGTAATTGCTCTCGCCTTTGAACACATGGGTTCGTTATATGCCTATTTCAGCTAAGTCGCAGATTCTTCGTGTTAAGGCTACCGAAGCGCAATTATTGGTGCGGAGAACACCGCTGTGAAAGCTTTGGCCGACAACGAGATTCGCGCCGATCGGCTGCGGGCTGAGATCGCGCAGCTTGAAGCACGCTATGACGGATTGTTTCCGCCTGGGGTTTATTCGGTCCTCGAAAGCCTCAGACAGGAACTAGTTTCCCTCAATAAGACCGCTTAGCCGGGACAATATCCTCAAGTTGATGCAATCACTCTTCATCGGGCAGACCTATATCGACGTGACGTTTTTGACCGATCGGATGCCGACCGGAGACGAGAAGCATGTCGCAACGGCCTACGCTATCTCATTCGGTGGCAATGCTGTCACGGCTGCATTCTGCTGCGCAAAATTAGGACTTGTGCCCGAACTACTCGCGACGGTCGCCGACGACTGGCTCGGTCGCATGTTCCTGGATATGGCCGAGAAGTATCGGATTAGGATCCATCGGCGGAAGGTAAGAACGTCGTCGCTGTCATTCGTCATGCCGAACGATGGCAAGCGGGCCATCGTCCGGTGTCGAGATGACGATTTTCTCGACCCGTTCCCCCGGCTGAACTTGTCAGGCTGCCGGGCGCTTCATTTGGATGGCCATCAGCCGGATGCAGCGATGTATCATGCCAAAGTTGCCAGGGAAGCAGGGATACTCACCTCGCTTGACGGCGGCGGACTGCGATCAAACACACATGAGCTTCTTGCCCTCATCGACATCGCGATCGTAGCCGAGCGACTTTGCGAGCAGATGCAGCTCGAGCCGGCAAGAATGCTTGACTATCTCAAAAGCCGTGGCTGCAAAATTGGCGGCGTGACGCTCGGCGAGCGTGGCATGGTCTGGTACGACGAGGCAGGCACTGTCCGAACGCTCCCAGCTCTTGCGGTGCCGCCGGATCGTGTTCTCGATACGAGTGGCGCCGGTGACGTCTTCCACGGCGCATATGTCTATTCCTATCTCAGCGCCGCAGCAAAGAGTTGGGAGGAGCATTTCCGTTTCGGCCGCGCTGCTTCCGCTTACAAGATTCAACATCTCGGTAACGAAGCCGGATTGCCAACGCTTGCCGACATCGCCACGGCTGACAGTGCGTTTAGGAATATCGTTTAATTACAATATTTTGCTTGCGTTTGCGCCGAAGCCACAGCCTATCGAGGTTTTCGATGAGCCGCGATGATGGCGTACTTTCTGCTCTCCTGCGCAAACCATCAAAATAGTGCGCTGACATCTCTTTCAAAGATATAGAAGCTTGGCCAAATTCTGCGAGACAATATTGGAGTGGGGCCGCTCAGTGTCTGGACGAATAGTCCATATGGATATGTTGCACAGGCTGGAGGCTGGAGAATGTCTGCGTATGGTACTACTCTGCCGTTCGCGGACGCCGGCGTCACGGCAGCTATAGGCGTATGGACGGACGTGGTTTGAGGACCGCGATGGTCCGAAACCGGAAGCGATTTGGACAACGCGAGATTTCCGTTCATGATCCAACGGAGACGCTCGATCTTGTCCGACTATCTTATCTTCAATTGTGTGTTGAGATGTAGCTCTCATAAGAAGGAGCATGGGTCCTATGAGGATTGGATCACCTAAATCGGACAAGCGTGGTCTGCGGTCGCGGCTCTGGTTCGACAATTCGGACAATCCGGGGATGACCGCGCTCTATATCGAGCGCTATCTGAACTACGGGCTCACCAAGCAAGAACTCACATCGGGTAAGCCGATCATCGGCATTGCGCAGACCGGCTCGGATCTGTCGCCGTGCAACCGCCATCACCTCGAACTCGCCGTGCGCGTGCGCGCCGGGATTCAATCGGCCGGCGGCATTGCCTTCGAATTTCCGATGCACCCCATCCAGGAAACCGGCAAACGGCCGACCGCGGCGCTCGATCGCAATCTCGCTTATCTGGGCTTGGTCGAAATCCTCTACGGGTATCCGCTCGACGGCGTCGTGCTGACAACGGGCTGCGACAAGACCACGCCGGCCTGTCTGATGGCGGCGGCAACGGTAAACATCCCGTCCATCGTGCTCTCGGGCGGGCCGATGCTCAACGGATACTGGAAGGGCGAGCGCGCGGGTTCCGGAACGGTGGTATGGCAGGCGCGCGCCGATCACGCCGCCGGCAAGATCAGTTACAAGGAATTTATCGACGTCGTGACGTCCTCGGCGCCCTCGGTCGGCCACTGTAACACCATGGGTACGGCTTCCACGATGAATGCGCTGGCGGAAGCGCTCGGCATGTCACTGCCGGGTTGTGCGGCGATCCCGGCGCCTTATCGCGAGCGTGCACAGATCGCCTATGAAACTGGGGTGCGCGCGGTCGAAATCGTGCACGAAGATCTCAAGCCGACCGATATTCTCACCCGCAAGGCATTCGAGAACACCATCGTCGCCTGTTCCGCGATCGGCGGGTCCACCAATGCGCCGATCCACATCAACGCCATCGCGCGCCATGTCGGGGTGAAGCTGCCGATCGAGGATTGGGAAAAGATCGGCTATGACGTGCCATTGCTGGTCGACATGCAGCCGGCCGGAAAATATCTTGGGGAGGATTATTACCGCGCCGGCGGATTACCGGCGGTGATGAACGAATTGCTCAGGGCCGGCTGTCTGCATGGCGACGCCAAGACCATCAATGGCAAAACCCTGGCCGAGAATGTTCGCGGCGCCAAGGTGCAAAATCGCGACGTCATCCGAAGCTACGCCAAGCCAATAAAGAAATACGCCGGATTCAAGGTGCTCAAGGGCAACCTATTCGATTCCGCCATCATGAAGACGAGCGTGATCACCGAAGAATTCCGCCGGCGCTATCTGTCGAATCCCAAAAGCCCGAACGTGTTCGAAGGCCGTGCGGTCGTGTTCGAGGGTCCGGAAGACTATCATCACCGCATTGACGACCCGTCCTTGAATATCGACGAGAACACACTGCTAGTGATCCGCGGCGTCGGCGCGATCGGTTATCCGGGTTCCGCCGAAGTCGTGAACATGCAGCCGCCGGCGGCGCTGATCAAAAAGGGCATCACTGCGCTGCCGTGTATCGGCGACGGCCGGCAATCCGGAACCTCCGGCTCGCCGTCGATCCTGAACGCGACGCCCGAGGCCGCAGCTGGCGGCGGACTGGCGCTGCTGCAAACCAGCGACCGCGTCCGCATCGATCTTGCCAAGGGCAAGGCCGATATTCTCGTTTCAAAAGCCAAACTTGCCCGCCGGCGAGCCGCGCTTGAAATGCGCGGCGGTTTTGCTTATCCCGCGAGCCAGACGCCGTGGCAGGAAATTCAGCGCGCGATGGTCGATCAACTCGCCGGCGGCATGGTGCTGAAGCCGGCGGTGAAGTATCACCGCATTGCGCAGAAAAGCGTTCCAAGAGACAACCACTGAAACAAGGGCTCGTCGGGTGAGTGAGCGGCTCAAAGGCAAGTTGGCGTTTATCACCGCCGCGGGGCAGGGCATCGGCTTTGCGATTGCCGAAGCATTTCTCGCCGAGGGCGCCGGTGTCATTGCCACTGATCTCGCTGCTGACAAGCTGAAGAATCTCAATACCGACAAGGTTTTCGCGCTCGACGTGCGCTCGACCGAAAAGGTCGACGCGCTGGCGGCGATGGTCATCAGCAAATTCGGCGCGCCCAATATTCTCGTCAATTGTGCCGGCTACGTGCATCAAGGCAGCGTGCTCGATTGTTCTGAGGAGGAGTGGAATTTCTCCTTCGATCTGAATGTGAAGTCCATGCATCGCACGCTGCGCGCTTTTGTCCCTGCCATGCTGAAGAATGGCGGCGGCTCCATAATCAATATTTCTTCCGCGGTATCGTCGATCCGCGGCGTGCACAGCCGCTACGTCTATGGCGCCAGCAAGGCTGCGGTCATCGGCCTGACCAAGGCGGTCGCCGCCGACTTCATCACGCAAGGCATTCGCTGCAATGCGATATGCCCGGGCACGATCCAGTCACCTTCGCTCGATGGGCGTATCGCCGCCATCGCCAATAGCTCGGGACAGTCGGCCAAAGTCGTGCGCGAGGCGTTTATCGCCCGGCAGCCGATCAGACGCCTCGGAACCACGCAGGAAGTGGCCGCACTGGCAGTTTTTCTCGGCTCCGACGAATCAAGCTACATCACCGGACAGCCCCACCTTATCGATGGCGGCATGGCCCTTTAGCGGTCCCGCTATCCTGCCCACTAGGCCGGAAGTCATAGCCTGCTGTGGCGGGAAAAGCCTTTGGTTTTGCGATTTACTCGATAGAATACGGGCCTGGTCGCGGGCCAAATACAAAAGCCAAGACCCGTAGTTGGGAGGAACAATGGCGTCCGTCGTCATTCGCGACGTGCGCAAGGCGTTCGGACTGGCGCCCGTGATTCACGGCGTCACGATCACAATTGACGATGGCCAATTCGTCGTACTGGTCGGACCATCCGGCTGCGGCAAGTCGACATTGCTGCGTATGATAGCCGGTCTGGAAAATATCACCGCCGGCGAGATCAAGATCGGCGACCGTGTCGTCAACAACCTGCCACCAAAAGAGCGCGACGTGGCAATGGTTTTCCAAAACTATGCCTTGTATCCGCACATGACCGTTTCCGCCAACATGGCGTTTTCGATGAAGTTGCGCGGCGCGCGCAAAGACGAAATCGAAAAACGAGTTACACGTGCAGCCGAAATTCTCGGTCTGCTATCATTGCTGGAACGCTATCCGCGTCAACTCTCGGGCGGCCAACGCCAGCGCGTCGCCATGGGCCGCGCGATCGTGCGCGATCCGCAGGTGTTTTTGTTCGACGAGCCATTATCAAACCTGGATGCTAAATTGCGGGTGCAGATGCGCACTGAAATCAAGGAACTCCATCAACGGCTGGAGACTACCACCGTCTATGTCACTCACGACCAGATCGAGGCCATGACGATGGCTGACAAAATTGTCGTGATGCACGATGGTCGTGTCGAGCAAATCGGCGCGCCCTTGGAGCTTTACGACCGGCCACAGAATCTTTTTGTTGCCGGGTTCATCGGCTCGCCGGCCATGAATTTTCTAGCGGGCGCCATTCGAACCAATGGTAGCCCCGGATTCGACGGGCCCGGCGGATCGCGCTTGCCGCTCGTTGCGGCGCCACGCGGCAGCGAAGGCCGGCAAGCGGTATATGGGGTGCGGCCCGAGCACTTCGCCATCGCCGACGATGGCGCCGAGGCCGTGATCCAAGTGGTCGAACCGACCGGTTCCGAAATTCAGATCGTCGCCAAGCTAGGCGATGTCGAAATTATCGCCGCTTTCCGCGAACGCCATCCTTTCAAGCCAGGCGACAAGATCCGGCTCAAACCCGATCCCCGGCTCGTGCATCTGTTCGATGCCGCTTCGGGGCAGCGGCTCACCGCCTAACATAAACGGAGGAACGTCCATGACGATGATTACTCGCCGCGCGCTGGTCGGAAGCGGCACAGCGCTGGCTGCCGCCGGCGCTCTTACCGGGCCAGCTTTACTCGATTGGGCCAAGGCCTGGGCGCAAACTGCGGCCTGGAAGCCGGAAAAGGGCGCTGCGCTGTCGCTGCTGCGCTGGAAATATTTCGTGCAGTCGGAAGACGACCAGTTTGTGAAACTGACCGACGCTTTTACTAAGGCTACCGGCGTGAAGGTCACGATTTCGCGCGAATCCTATGAGGACGTGCAGCCGAAGGCGTCGGTCGCCGCCAATACCGGCGCCGGCCCGGATATGTTCTGGGGCCTGTATTCGCTGCCGCATCTTTTCCCGCAGAAATGCGTCGATATGACCGACGTCGCCGACTATCTCGGCAAGAAATACGGCGGCTGGGTTGAGACGGCGCAAAAATACGGCATGAGCGGTAAGAAATGGATCGCCATACCGATCTGCTACAGCGGCAACATGCTGAACTACCGGCTGGAAGCCTCGAAGAAGGCCGGCTTCTCCAAGTTCCCCACCACCAACGACGGGTTCCTCGAATACACCAAGGCGATGAAGGCGAACAACACGCCGGGCGGCTTCGCGCTCGGCCACGCCTCGGGCGACGGTAATGCCTGGGTGCACTGGTGCTTGTGGTCGAACGGCGGCAACGTCGTCGACAAGAACGATAAGGTGGTCATCAACTCGCCGGAGACGGAAAAGGCGCTCAATTATGCCAAGGCGCTTTATGGCAACATGATCCCGGGCGTCGCCGCGTGGAATGACGCCTCCAACAACAAGGCGTTCCTCGCCGGCGAAATCAATTGGACCGACAACGGCATCTCGATCTACGTCGCCGCTAAAAAGGATGCGACCAAGACCGAAATCGCCAAAGACATGGACCACGCAGTGTGGCCGGTCGGGCCGGTGGCCAAGCCAACCGAATTGCACTTGATGTACCCGATCATGGCGATGACGCACACGAAATATCCGCAAGCTTGCAAAGCATTGATTGCGTTCATGCTGGAGGCGGACCAATTCAACAAATGGCTGGAGGAATCGCAGGGTTATTTGACCCATTGCCTCAATGCCTATGACAAGAATCCAATCTGGACCGTCGACCCCAAGAACACGATCTTCGGCGAAGCAGGCAAGCGCACGTTGACCGCCGGCGGTCTCGGTTCGGTCGGCGAGAAGGCCGCATCGGCGATTGCCGATTTCGTCGTGCTCGACATGTTTGCGAGCTTCTGCACCGGCCGCGAAGACGCCAAAGGTGCCATCAAGATCGCTGACCGGCAATTGCAGCGAATTTATCGCTGATGATGTGACTCCTGGACCTGCGGCGCAGCGTTTAGCGCGTTGCGCCGCAGCCAGGGCATGAGGCCTTCGTCAATGACCGACGTCGCCGTCAATATCGTCAGGCATTCGCCGCCCGTCCCGACCGCGTGGGACCGGCTCAAGACCGACCGTAATTGGATTGCCCTCTGGTTCATGCTGCCAGCGGCGGCGTTCCTGATCCTTTTTCTTGCGTACCCGCTCGGGCTCGGCGTGTGGTTGTCATTCACCGATGCCAAGATCGGCCGCAGCGGTGTGTTCATCGGTCTCGAGAACTACGAATGGCTGTGGGACGACAGCGTGTTCTGGCTTTCAGTGTTCAACACGCTGCTCTATACTGGCGTCGCCAGCGCGGTGAAATTCGCCGTCGGGCTCTATCTGGCACTATTGCTCAATGAAAACTTGCCGTTCAAGGCAATGCTGCGCGCCATCGTGCTGATTCCCTTCATCGTGCCGACGGTTCTTTCAGCCATCGCCTTCTGGTGGATTTACGATGCCCAATTTTCCATTATTTCTTGGTCGCTGCGGCACCTCGGGCTGATCTCCGGCAATATAGACTTTCTTGGCGATATCTGGCATGCGCGCTGGGCAGTGATTTTCGCAAATATCTGGCGCGGCGTGCCCTTTGTCGCCATCACGCTACTGGCTGGGTTGCAGACCGTGTCGCCGTCGCTCTATGAAGCCGCGATCATCGACGGCGCCAGCAGTTGGCAGATTTTTCGCTACATCACTTATCCGCTGCTGACGCCGATCATCGCGGTAGTGATGACATTTTCGGTTTTGTTTACCTTCACGGACTTCCAGCTGATCTGGGTGCTCACCCGCGGTGGTCCGGTCAACGCCACGCAACTGATGGCGACTCTGTCGTATCAGCGGGCGATCTTGGGCGGGCAACTTGGCGAAGGCGCGGCGATTTCGACCGCCATGATTCCGTTCTTATTGGCCGCGATCCTGGTTTCCTGGTTCGGGCTGCAGCGGCGCAAGTGGCAGCAGGGTGAGAGCAATGACTGACGTGCTCCCGAAGCTCGCCAATCCGAAATCCGTGCTGTCCGGGACATCGGCGGCGGCCGACCATAGTGACGGCATGAGCTATCTTGAACGTCTGCCGCGGCGGCTGATCACGCTCTATCTGCCGATGTTTATTATTTTGGCGGTGCTGTTGTTTCCGTTTTATTGGATGGCGCTAACCGCCATCAAGCCGGACGAGCAACTGCTTGATTTGGAGCGTTTCAATCCATTCTGGACTTGGAATCCGACCTTCAAACACATCTACAAATTGTTGTTCGAAACCGATTATCCACGTTGGCTATGGAACACGATGCTGGTCGCTATCTGCGCGACAGGGCTATCGATCATCGCCAGCGTGCTTGCCGCCTATGCCATCGTGCGGCTGCGCTACAAAGGCGCGCAGTGGGTCGGCGGCGCGATTTTCCTGGCCTATTTGGTGCCGCCGTCGATCCTCTTCATCCCGCTGGCTTCTGTCGTCTTTCAGTATGGGCTGTTTGACACGCCATTCGCGTTGATCCTCACTTATCCCACCATCCTCATTCCGTTCTCGACCTGGCTGTTGATGGGTTATTTCAAAACAATTCCGTACGAGCTCGAAGAATGCGCGCTGATCGACGGCGCGAGCCGCTGGCAAATCTTGACCAAGATCGTGCTGCCGCTGGCGATACCGGGGCTGATCTCGTCCTTCATCTTCTGCTTCACGCTTTGCTGGAACGAATTTATCTACGCGCTGACATTCCTGTCCTCGACGCAAAACAAAACGGTGCCGGTGGCTATTGTGAATGAATTTGTCGACGGCGATATTTACCGCTGGGGCTCACTAATGGCCGGCGCGCTGGTCGGCTCGCTACCGTTGGTAATTTTGTACGCCTTCTTCGTCGAGCACTATGTCTCGGCGATGACAGGGGCGATAAAGGAATAGATGTGAGCAACTTCGATTCAGCTCGTAACAGGTTGTAAATGCCGGCAGAAAAAGGAAAAAACGACAAACGCGTGGATCGCCGTTTCTGTATTGCCCCGATGATGGAATGGACTGACCGGCATTGCCGGTTCTTTCATCGTCTGCTCACGCGCCGCGCGCTGATCTATACCGAAATGCTCACCACCGGCGCGGTACTGCGCGGCGACCGCGTCCGGTTGCTCGGCTTCGATGCGTTCGAGCATCCGGTGGCGCTGCAGCTTGGCGGCAGCGATCCGGCGGCGCTTCGCGCTTCGGCGCGGATCGGCGAAAGTTTCGGCTACGACGAGATCAACCTCAATGTCGGCTGTCCATCCGATCGGGTGCAGGAGGGACGCTTCGGCGTTTGCCTGATGATCGACCCGGCGCTGGTCGCCGATTGCGTCGCTGCCATGAAAGCGGCGGTCAAAGATTCCGGTGACGGTGAAATGCCGAACTCGGTGTCGATGAGCAGGATCCCGATCAGGCGCTGTTTTTATTTGCCGAAGCGATAAAGGCGGCGGGCGCGGATGCGCTGATCGTGCATGCGCGCAAGGCCTGGCTTCAAGGATTATCGCCGCGTGAAAACCGCGAGGTGCCACCGCTCGACTATGCAATCGTGCATCGACTCAAGGCGGCGCATCCCGATTTCGAGATTGTGCTCAACGGCGGCATTGCGAGCTTGGAGCAGGCGCAAGCGCAGCTCGCCCATGTGGACGGCGTGATGATGGGCCGCGCCGCCTATCAGGAGCCATGGCGGCTTCTCGCCGTCGATCCGTTGCTTTTTGGCGAACCGGCGCCGATTGCCTCGCCGAAAGCGGCGGGATTGGCGCTCATCCCCTACATCGAGCGTGAACTGGCCAAGGGCGTGCGGGTGTCATCGATCACTCGCCATGTCCTCGGTCTGTTCCGTAGTGTTCCGGGCGCGCGCGCCTTCCGGCGTCGTCTGGCGACCGAGGCGGTGAAGCCTGGGGCAGGCGCTGCCGTCATGGCTGATGCGCTGGCGCTGGTGCTGGACTTGAAACCGGAATTGTCGAACATCGCGGCGGCTTAAGCGTCATCCGGGAAAATCCATCGTGCTGGGATATCCGATCGGCGAGATCGCTCTGCTCGCACTCTGGATCGCAGGCGCCGGCATTCTGGTCGGCATTCTTGCTGGCCTGTTCGGCATTGGCGGTGGCGCTCTCATCGTGCCGGCGTTGTACGAAGTGTTCCGCGTGCTCGGCGTGCCTGAAGACGTGCGCATGCAGCTGTGCATCGGCACCTCGCTTGCCATCATTATTCCGACCACGGTGCGCTCGTACATCGAGCACGAAAAGAAGGGGGCAGTGATTCCCCAGGTGGTACGCTTGTGGGCGCTGCCCGCGGTGATCGGAGTAGCGATTGGTTCGGTCATTGCCTCGTTTGCGCCGGCGCCGGTGTTCAAGATCGCCTTCGTCGTCTTCGCCGGGTTCATCAGCATCAAGATGCTGTTCGGCGGCGACCGCTGGAATCTCAGCGGCGATTTGCCAAGCCGCGGAATGCAGGCGCTCTACGGGTTCATTACCGGCCTGTTTTCCTCCTTGGTGGGCGTAAGTGGCGGCTCGGTGTCGAATGCTGTGCTCACGCTTCATGGCCAGCCGATGCAACGCGCGGTGGCGACCTCGGCCGGCATCGGCGTGCCGATCACGATTGCAGGAACGATCGGCTATATGCTGGCGGGCTGGCCGCACATGGCGCAATTGCCGCCGCTATCGATCGGCTTCGTGTCGGTGATCGGCTTTGTGCTGATGGCGCCGGTATCGAGCTATACGGCGAGCTACGGCGTGCGGCTGGCGCATTGGCTGCCGCGGCGCAAGCTAGAAATCGCCTTCGGCTGCTTCCTGCTCCTGGTATGCGTGCGCTTTGTCGTTAGCCTGATCTAGGCGGGCTCACGGAATGCCGCGCATGCGCAGCCGGTCGCCACGCACCTCCCAGCTTTCCAGCCGGTTGAGGAAGGTCATGCCGAGCAGATTGTTCTTGAGCTGACCGGGCTGCGCGACCAGTGCCGGCACGGCGCGCTCAGTCAGTCCGCCGACCGCGAGACGATCGAGCGTCACCGGCGCCGCGCGGGTGCGGCCGTTGGCGGTGTCGACGTTGACCGTATAGTCGAGCACTTCAAGCGGCAGGCCGGCCGCCTTGGCCGCTGCCTGCGTGAGCACCACGGAGCTCGCACCGGTATCGAGCACCATCGGCACGCGTGCGCCATTGATGTGCGCGCCGACCGAGAAATCGCCTCCGTGGCCGCGTACGATTTCGACGCGGCGGCCGCGGCCGGCGACGTGGCCCGGCACCAGTTCCGCAATCACGCGGTCGCCGACGTCGCGCAATTCGAAGCGGTAACTGTAGCCCACCACCAGTAGCAGACCGAGCACGGCCCAAAACACCATGGCTTCCAGCGCGTGCGACAGCCGTTCGCGATATAAAGTGAGCACCAGGCCGCCGACGAAAATCGCTAGCGCGAGCTTAAGCGCGAGCGACCCGATGTCGTGGCTCAGCAGATTGGTGATGGCGTCCTGATCGTTGCTGGCAATCAGCGCCGCCAGCGACAGCGCCACGCCAAAGACGAAGGTCCAGGTCAGGCGGCGGCTCACGGCGTCATCCGGTCGCGTTGGCGGGTTCGGCGCGCCGGCCGGCCGCCAGGCGCCACGGCAGTTCGCTCATCACGCGGGCACGCTCGGCCTTGCTCATGGCGGTCCAGCGCTCAATCTCGTCGATGGTGCGGCCGCAACCAAGGCATAGCCCGGAACGCGCATCGAGCGTGCAGATTTCGACGCAAGGGGTCTCGATCATGGTCGGTCTCGGGGCCGAATCGGCTGCGAACATAGTCACTGCCTTGGGGAACGCAATCTTTGCGATTGTCGCGAGCGGCATTACGTCCCCGCGCGGAACAGGGGGCGGCGGCTGAGCCGGCGCTTTTCGTCGGGTGTGAGGATGGGCTCGCCTGGCGCCGGCGCGATCGGCGGCGCGTGATCCATCGTGGACGGCATCGGCGCCATCGCCGCCACCACCCGCTCGGGCGGGAAGGTAACCACCACCTCGGTGCCAATGCGCAGTTTGGACTTGAGCACAAACGAGCCGCCGTGCAGGTCGACCAGGCTCTTGGCGATCGGCAGACCGAGGCCGGCGCCCTGTTCGGCGGATTTGATCGAATTGGAGCCCTGGCCGAAGGAGGCGAGCACGATCGGAATTTCCTCTTCAGGAATACCCGGTCCTGTATCCTTGACACTTATGTATTGGCCGCCCGAGGCGGTCCAGCCGACTTTCAACCAGATATCACCGCCTTGCGGCGTGAACTTAATCGCGTTCGACAGCAGATTGAGGCAGATCTGGCGCACTGCGCGCTCATCGGCCCATAGCCGCGGCAAGTCAGCCTCGAACATTTCGTGGATGGAGATACCGCGGTTGGTCGCGCGCAGTTTGAGAAGATGATGGCAATCCTTGACGATAGCGACCGGCGAAATGGATTCCTCGTTGAGCTCGTAGCGGCCCGCCTCGATTCGCGACAGATCGAGAATCTCGTTGATCAGCCCGAGCAGATGCACGCCGGAATTATGGATATCGGCGGAATATTCCTTGTAGGCCGGCACCGCATGCTCGCCGAACACTTCTGTCTTCATGACTTCGGAGAATCCGAGGATGGCATTGAGCGGCGTGCGCAATTCGTGGCTCATTTGCGCAAGGAATCGCGATTTGGAAATGTTGGCGGCCTCCGCGCGCTGCCGCGCTTCGTCGGAAATCGACTTGGCCTGTTCCAGTTCGCCGATTAACGCGTCTTTTTCGGCGCGCGCCTGCAGCGTCGCCAATGTGGTCGAATAGAGCCGGTAGGCCAGCACGGCGAAGTACCCCTGCGCGGCGACGGCCATGATGGCAAGCACGTAGTTGCGCAGCGAGCCTTGCAGAATGAAGGCGAGCGCGATCGCCGCGGTCACCGGGAACGTGGCGGCGAACACCGCCATCGGCAGGCTCGAAGCCAGCATGCTGGATACCGCCACCACCAGCAGCATCACGAATAGCATGAAAGTGTTCGAGCTTTCGTCGGTACCGACCGGGCAAATCAAAATAAACATCCAGGCCAGCCCGTGGAACAGGTCGAGCATGATGAAGCGCAGCCGCCAGGATTGCGAAGCGGTTTCAGCCATCGGCAGCTCGAGGAACTGCCGGCACTTGCTGATCATGACGGCATGAATGACCAGCACTGAGGCGGTCCAGGCGCCGGCGGTGACGGCTCCGGTCCACAGGCTCGACAGGAAGCCGATAGTGGCCACCAGTAAAAGGATCACCAGCGACGCTGACAGCCGGTTTTGCGCATATTGCCGCAACAACTCATAGTCGAAAGCCGGGCGGGTCCCACTCGACGACGTCAGCCGGTCGCGCGCCTCGCGCACATATTGCGCGGCAAGGCGGCGCTTAACCGGAGAGGTTTCCGGTGGCAACGCAGTCAGATCGGGCTGTTCGCCTGGAATGGGCATGAAATCGACGCTTGATAGGCAGAAAAACTCGCGCCAACCTCGCCCAAATTCCTTAAGACCAAGCTTAAAAGTGAGCTAAAGACGCTGGTTAACGGTTTGTTACCCGCCCGTTTGACAGAGTTTTTTGCCCATATTCGGCTGACGGCGGAGAAAAAATCGACCGGAGTTACGAAATGAAGCTCTACGACAGCAGGCAGGCACCAAATCCCCGGCGTGCGCGGATATTTCTCAGCGAGAAGGGCATCACGCTGCCGACCGAACAGGTCGACATCATGACCATGCAGCATAAGACGCCAGAATACACCGCCATTAACCCCTTGCAGCGGATGCCGGCGCTGGTGCTCGACGATGGCACCATTATCACCGAGTCGATCGCCATCTGCCGTTATTTCGAGGTGCTGCAGCCAGACCCGCCGCTGTTCGGCGTCAGCGCCAAAGAGATCGCGCTGGTGGAAATGTGGAACCGGCGCGCCGAAATTAACTTCTTCTCGAATGTAGCGGCCGTGTTCCGCCACCTGCATCCGGCGATGAAGGAGTTGGAAGTGCCGCAGGTGCCTGCCTACGCCGAGGCCATGCGGCCGCGCGCAATCTGGTTTCTGGAATTGCTTGATAAAGAATTGGCCAAGCGCGAATTCATCGCCGGCGATCGCTATTCGGTGGCCGACATCACCACATTGGTTGCGGTCGATTTCATGAAGCCAGCAAAGCTCGCGATGCCTGAGGGCGCCGGCAACGTGAAACGTTGGCACGCCGCGGTGTCGGCGCGCCCCAGTGCGAAAGCATAATCGCGGTCAGCGATCCAGCAGCGCGATCAGGCTCGACGTGTCCCAGCGCTTGCCGCCCATCTTCTGCACTTGCGAATAGAACTGGTCCACCAGCGCGGCGACCGGCAGGTGCGCGCCGTTCTTGCGCGCCTCGCCGAGACAGATGCTCAAATCCTTGCGCATCCAGTCGACCGCGAAGCCAAAATCGAATTTGCCGGCTGTCATGGTTTTATAGCGGTTCTCCATCTGCCAGGACTGCGCGGCGCCCTTGGAAATCGTCGCGATCAGCTTCTCGACATCGAGGCCGGCCTTTTTCGCAAAGTGGATGCCTTCGGCCAGGCCCTGCACCAGTCCGGCGATACAGATTTGGTTGACCATCTTAGAAAGTTGGCCGGAGCCGGGTGAGCCCAGCAGGTTGCAGGCGCGCGCATAAGCCGCGATCACCTTCTCGGCGCGCGCGAAGGGTTCGGCCTCGCCGCCGCACATTACCGTGAGCACGCCATTCTCGGCGCCGGCCTGGCCACCCGAAACCGGCGCGTCGATGCAATCGAAGCCGGCTTTTTTCCCAGCCGCGTAAAGCTCGCGCGCGATCTCGGCAGACGCCGTGGTGTGGTCCACGAACACCTTGCCCTTGCCCACGCCCCCGAAGGCGCCGTTCGCGCCCAGCGTGACTTCGCGCAGGTCGTTGTCGTTGCCCACGCAGCACATCACTAAATCCTGTCCCTCGGCGGCAGCCTTCGGGGTGGGGGCGGATTTGCCGCCGTATTGCGCGACCCATTTCTCGGCCTTGGCGGCGGTGCGGTTGTAGACCGTCACGTCGTGCCCGCCTTTGACCTTGAGATGCCCGGCCATGGGGTAACCCATGACGCCCAAGCCCAGAAACGCCACCTTCGCCATCGTGTTCCTCCTTCGTCTTGGCCTTACTCTTGGCCTCAATTCGCGAATGCCTATCTGACAATAGGTCATTTTGGGCGAGGCCGCGTCAACCACTCTTGATTGCACGCGACATTGACCGCCCGACCCCTAAGTTTATGGTGTCGGCGCAAGCGGGCAGGCGGCTAATAGGGAAGCGCGATTATGGCGGTGAGCAAGGAACGGATTTTGGCGGCCTTGGCGAAGGTGCCGGCGCCCGGCGGCGCGGCGCTCACCGATGCAAAGGTGCTGTCCGACGTCGTCGTCACCGACGGCAAGGTGTTCTTCTCGCTGACCGTCGATGCGGCGGCGGTGAAAGCCTGGGAGCCGGTGCGCAAAGCGGCGGAAGAAGCCGTGCGCGCCGTTCCCGGCGTGCAATCCGCCCTTGTTGCCTTGACCGCCGAGCGCGCTGCCGGCGCCGCACGCGGGCCGCAGCCGTCCCATGTCGCTCAGAATCGTGCGGCGGTCGCGCCTCCGGCGCATGCCCACGCCCATCCCGCCGACAAGGTGCAGCCCGGCATTCCCGGGGTCGATGCGGTGATCGCGGTCGCCTCCGGAAAGGGCGGCGTCGGCAAATCGACTACGGCGGTCAATCTGGCGCTCGGATTACGCGACCTCGGCCTGAAGGTCGGCATGCTCGATGCGGATATTTACGGGCCCTCGCTCCCGAAGCTGCTCGCCATCAAGGAGAAGCCGCAGACCATCGGCGGCACCCGGCTCAAGCCGATCGACCGCTACGGTCTTTCGGTGATGTCGATCGGTTTCCTGATCGACGAGGAAACGCCGATGATCTGGCGCGGGCCGATGGTGATGTCGGCCATCACGCAGATGCTGCGCGAAGTGGAGTGGGGCAAGCTCGACGTCATGGTGGTCGACATGCCGCCCGGCACCGGCGATGCCCAGCTCACCATGGCGCAGCAGGTGCCACTGAAAGGCGCGGTGATCGTGTCGACGCCGCAAGATCTCGCGTTGATCGATGCGCGGCGCGGCGTCGCTATGTTCAAGCGCGTGAACGTGCCGGTGCTCGGCATCGTCGAGAACATGAGCTATTTTCTTTGTCCGAGTTGCGGCTCGCGCTCGGATATTTTCGGCTATGGCGGCGCGCGCAAGGAAGCCGAGCGCCAGAGCGTGCCGTTCCTCGGCGAAGTGCCGCTGCACATGACCATCCGCGAGAAATCGGATTCCGGCATGCCGGTGGTCGCCACCGAGCCGGACAGCCCGCACGCCAAGATCTATCGCGATATCGCAGCCAAGGTACTCGAGCAGATCAAGGGTGGGCCCGCCGCCGGGCGCGCGACGCCGAAGATCGTGATCGAGGCTTGAGGCGGGTTCACGAAGGCGGCCGGTAGGCTGATATGACGCGGCCCGATGGTCCGCAACCGTCTGATATGCTACCAAATATGGGTTTTTGCGGCTTGCACTCGAGCGGCCCGGGCCGCATTCTATCGCCATTCGGGGGCGGCTTTTTTGCCAATCCCCATGGTCATTTAAAGGGAGGGTTCAATGAAACGCCGTAAATTTCTGACCGCACTCGGCGCCGGCGCCGCGGTGGCCACCATCGCCAAGCCGGCGATCGCTCAGTCGATGCCGGAAATCAAGTGGCGGCTAACGTCAAGTTTCCCGAAGTCGCTCGACGTGCCCTATGGCGCGGCCGAGACGCTCTCGAAACACGTGGCGGAAGCCACCGATAATAAATTCCAGATTCAATGCTTTGCCGGTGGCGAAATCGTTCCGCCGTTCCAGGCTGTCGACGCGGTGGGCAACCAGACCGTCGAGATGTGTCACACCGCCGCCTATTATTTCATCGGCAAGGATCCGACCTTCGCTCTGTGCAATTCGCTCCCGTTCGGGCTGAATTCGCGCCAGCAAAACGCCTGGTTTCAGGATCACGGCGGCCAGGACATGCTCAATGAGTTTACCAAGAAGTTCAAACTCTACGGTATTTCCGGCGGCAACACCGGCACTCAGATGGGCGGTTGGTTCCGCAAGGAGATCAAGACCGTCGATGATCTCAAGGGCCTCAAAATGCGTATCGGCGGCTGGGCCGGCAAGACCCTGCAGAAGCTCGGCGCTATCCCGCAGCAGATCGCCGGCGGCGACATCTATCCGGCGCTAGAGAAGGGCACCATCGACGCCGCCGAGTGGGTCGGCCCCTACGACGACGAGAAGCTCGGCTTCTACAAAGTGGCTAAGTACTACTATTACCCGGGCTGGTGGGAAGGCGGCACCGCGCTGCATTTCTACATCAACACCGACAAGTGGGCTGCGCTGCCGAAGGCCTATCAGTCGCTGCTTACGACGGCGGCCGGCTACACCAATATGGACGTGCAGGCCAAATACGACGCCCGGAATCCGCTGGCGTTGAAGCGCTTAGTGGCGGCTGGTACGCAACTGCGACCGTTCAGCACAGAGGTTATGGAAGCCTGTCTCAAGGCGTCGAACGAGGTCAACGCCGAGACGTCCGCGGTCAACGCCGACTTCAAGAAAATCTATGAATCGCAGATGGCCTTCCGCGAGGACGAAACCCTGTGGTGGCAGGTTGCGGAATACACTTACGAGTCCTTCATGATCCGGCACCGCGGCAAGAGCTGATCGGCGCAAGAAGCGATCGACTTTAGATTTATCGGATCGAGGCCGGCCCACAAAGCCGGCCCCGATGCTTTTTTGGGCCGTCTAGGCCACTTGCGCCCACTTTCAACTTTCGTCGAACCTGTGCAGACTGGATTTGGCGAACGGGCTCCGTCATGGTTTGGGCCAAGCCCCGGTGGGTCAAATAACGGGGATACGCTGGTGGCGGGGGCTCCCGTCATCAATAAACAACAGGGAGGGTAACAAAATGAAGCGTCGTCAATTTTTGAAGGCTGCAGGCATCGGCGTTGCCGCGGCCGCAATTGCCTCGCCCGCCATCGCGCAGTCGATACCGGAAATCAAATGGCGTATGACCTGTAGCTGGCCGAAATCGCTCGATACGCTGTTCGGCGCAGCCGAGCAGATGGCCAAGGCCGTCGCAGCGGCGACCGATAATAAATTCCAGATCCAGGTCTTTGCCGGCGGCGAAATAGTGCCTGCCCTGCAAGTCGTTGACGCCGTGCAGAACGGCACCGTCGAATGCGGCCATTCCGCCTCGTACTACTATTTCGGCAAGGATCCGACCTTCGCGTTCGGCACCTCGGTCGCCTTCGGCCCGAACGCGCGCCTGAACCAGGGCTGGTTCACCTTGGGTGGCGGCAAAGAAGTGCTCAACGAGTTCTACAAGAAGTACAATCAGATTGCTTTACTCACGGGTAATACTGGCTGCCAGATGGGCGGCTGGTTTCGCAAGGAAATCAATACCGTCGACGATCTCAAGGGTCTCAAATTCCGCATCGGTGGATTCCCCGGCCGAGTGCTGCAGAAGCTCGGCGCGGTGCCGCAGCAGATCGCCGGCGGCGACATTTATCCGGCGCTTGAAAAGGGCACGATCGATGCCGCCGAGTGGGTTGGTCCTTACGACGACGAGAAGCTCGGATTCTACAAGATCGCGCCGCACTATTACTATCCTGGCTGGTGGGAAGGCGGCTCGATGCTGTTCACCTTCATCAATCTCGATAAGTGGAATGCACTTCCGAAAAACTACCAGGCCGTCCTTGAGCAGGCTGCCGCCTACGCCAACCAATGGTGCTTGGCAAAGTACGACGAACTCAATCCGGCGGCGCTCAAGCGCCTGCTCGCCAACGGCGTGAAACTGCACGGCTTCTCGCCGGCGATTATGGAGGCTTGCTACAAGGCAGCCAAGGAGCTGCATGCTGAGATCGCCAAGGAGAATGCGAGTTTCAAGAAGGTGGAGGACTCGATGAATGTCTTCACCAGCAATGCCTATCAATGGTTCCAGGTGGCCGAACTGAACTACAATTCCTTCATGGTCCGCCACTCGCACGGCTGATTGGAATCCAACGCAAGCGGCCCCAGAACCGTAGTTCTGGGGCCGTCTTTTGACGAATTGTGCCGCTGCTATTTTTTAGGCGACTCGTTGAAGTCGAGCGGCGGTAAGTCGATCTGCGGGATTTCTATCCTCACCTTGTTCGGGTCGATGGTCGAAGCGGCGCCCTTATAGTGCATGACCATGGCCGGGAACAGGATCACCAGCAGCACCATGATTAATTGGATCACGACGAATGGCACGGCGCCCCAGTAGATCTGGCCCGTGGTGATGCCGTCGGTGCGCTTGCCGGTGACGCGGTCGTTGTAGGGTTCGCGCGGCGCCACCGAGCGCAAGTAAAACAAGGCAAACCCGAACGGCGGGTGCATGAATGACGTCTGCATGTTGACGCCCAGAATAACGCCGAACCAGATCAGATCGATTCCGAGATGTTCGGCGGCGGGGCCGAGGAGCGGAATAACGATGAAGGCGAGTTCGAAGAAGTCGAGGAAGAATGCCAGTACGAACACGAAGGCGTTGACGAAGATCAAAAAGCCGAATTGCCCGCCAGGCAACGAAGTCAACAGGCTTTCGACCCAGATATGGCCGCTGACGCCGTAGAAGGTGAGCGAAAACACGCGCGCGCCGATCAGGATAAAGAGCACAAAGGCCGACAGCTTGGCCGTGGATTCGACGGCCTGGCGGACCAGGTCCCAGCTCAACCGCCGTTTGAGGGCGCCGAGGATCAGCGCGCCGCTAGCGCCCATGGCGCCGCCTTCAGTTGGCGTAGCGACGCCGATGAAGATGGTGCCAAGCACCAGGAAGATCAGGAACAGCGGCGGCACCATCACGAACGTGGTCTGCTGCGCCATGTGCGACAGGAAGCGGAAGCCGGTGAAGCGTGCGATGATCCAGTTGATCACGGCCACACCGAACGCGAACATGATCCCATAAAACATGGTCAGCACGACAAAATCGGCGCCGTGCGTTTCGGATTGGCGCATCATCAACCAGCCAAACACGCCGCTGACCACCGTCAACATGCCGAGCGAGATCAGGCCGCGGCTGCCGTCGGCTTCGCGAAAGCCGACGGCTTCAGGCGGCAAACCCGGCGTCGCCTTCGGGAAGGCAATCGTGACCATGAAGATATAGACGGCGTAGAGGGCGGCGAGCGTGATGCCGGGAATGAAGGCGCCCTCGTACATGTCGCCGACCGACTTACCGAGTTGGTCGGCCATCACGATGAGCACCAGCGAGGGCGGAATGATCTGCGCCAGCGTGCCGGATGCCGCAATGACGCCGGAGGCAACGCGCCGGTCATAGCCGTAGCGCATCATGATCGGTAGCGAGATCAACCCCATGGAAATCACCGAGGCAGCCACCACGCCTGTGGTGGCGGCGAGCAGCGCGCCGACGAAGATAACCGCATAGGCAAGGCCGCCGCGCACGGTGCCGAACAATTGCCCAATGGTGTCGAGCAGATCCTCCGCCATGCCGGATCGTTCTAGCACCAAGCCCATGAAGGTGAAGAACGGGATTGCCAACAGGGTGTCGTTGCTCATCACGCCATAGACGCGTTCCGGCAAGGCTTGCAGGAAGTCGGGGACGAACAGGCCAAGCTCGATGCCTAGCAGCGCGAAGATCAGCCCACATGCGCCAAGAGAGAAGGCCGCCGGATAACCGAGCAGCAGAAAGAACACCAGGGAGCCGAACATGATCGGCGCCATGTTGTCGATGAGGAAAGCGTGCATGCGAGACCCCGAACCCCTTGCGGAAAACTAATGTTTTTCAATTGCGCCGATGATTTCCTCGGCCTCGACTTCAAGCGAGCTTTTTTGGCCCGCGTGGGGGTCAGGGATGAGGTCTCGCATCACGGCGATCCGTTTCACGAGCTCAGAAATTCCCTGAATGAAAAGCATCGCGAACGCGACCATGATCAGCGCCTTGGACGGCCATTGCGGCAAGCCGCCGGCATTACCCGACTGCTCGTTGATCTCGGCGGAGCGCAGGAAAAAGGGGATGCCATGCCAAACCATGATGATGGTCAGCGGCAGTAGGAAGAATGCATGGCCAACCGCGTCAATGGTGCTGCGCAGCCATTTCGGCAGCATGTTATTCACGATGTCGATGCGGATGTGTTCGTTCGCGAGCAGCGTCCACGGCGAGCACAGCAGGAACACGGCGCTGAACAGCACCCATTGCAACTCCAGCCAGGAGTTCGATGAGGTATCGAAAATCTTGCGCACGGAGGCATTGACCGCCGACACCACCACGGCGGCCAGGATCAGCCAGGCTATGCGCCGGCCGATCCAGGTGGTAATGGCGTCGACCACGCGTGTCACCGGCAGCAACGCCTTCAGAACTGCGTCGAGTGCGCCCACTTCCATCTCCCCTCTATCCGGCCGAGGCGGTAGCGCCGGCCGGCATTTTTATTTTTGCTTTATATCCCCACGGTTTGGCTACGTTGCCAAGCCCACCACCTTAATCCGATGCCGCCATAAGGCGTCAATGGCGAAAATGGTAGCAGAAGGTGGGGCGCAGGGTCGGCCGGGGGCCATTATTGGAGGCGGCGGGGGCAGACCGGCTGACCCTCGCGCGGGCAGCCGAAACCGATGGTTAACGAACACTAAACCCTCGGTTAACCAGCTAGCCGCTACAAAGGTACCGTTCTGCCCCTCGGGGGCGGCGGCCGCGCCTATTCCGCCGTCGGTCGAAAATCGGGTGCGGTGCGCGGGGAAAGCGTATGCGGCAGTTTACGATCGCCGAGCGGCTTACTGCGGCCGTCCTGCTGCCGCTGGCCGCCATGCTGTCGGTTCCATTCTTAGCCGCAGCATTGATGCCGTTTCTCGACCAGGCCCATGTCACCTTTGCCGAGATTTTCATTGGGTTCGTCATCGCCGCCGTAGCGGGCGCCGTGGTCTTAGTAATGGCACGCGGCATCGTGCGCCCGCTTGCCCAGGTGGCCGATACGCTCGATGCGATCGCCTATGCGGAGCTGGATTCTGCGACGCCATTGCAACCGACCCGCGGCGAAATAGCGCGCCTCATGGCCGCGACCGACCGGCTCGCCGATGTCATTGGTGAGCGTCAACGCCGCGAGCTGGTGCATAACGATCTTGATCGCGCTTGGCAGGCTGCGCGCCGGCTCAATTTGTCCAACCTGGCACATCAGGTCGAATCCGCCACCGAAGTCGGTATCCAGCCGATCATCGATGGCGCAGCGACCTTGCACATCAAGGCCGAGCACATGCTGGCGGCGCTGGAGACGGTGCGGGCGGCTTTCGACGAGACGGTCCGCGCCGCCAAGGGCTCGCACGCCATGAACCAGGCTGCGGGCCAATTGTCCGACCAGGTGATCCGGGCGATCACCGAGATATCCGAGCAGGTGCGGCGCGGCAGCGGGCTCGGCCGCGAAGCGGTTGTGCGCGCCAATGCCTCGCGCGCGACCATCGACGCGCTAGCTAGGGCGGCTAACCAGATCGGCGACATCGTCTCCGTGATCAACAATATCGCTTCGCAGACAAACCTGCTCGCGCTCAAAGCCACCTTCGAGGCGGCGCGCGCGGGCGAGGCCGGACGTGGCTTTTCGGTGGTCGCCTCCGAGGTCAAGACGCTGGCGACGCAGACCGGCAAATCGACCGGGCATATCGGTGCCAAGGTCGCCGAGATTCAAGCCACCACGCACGAAGTCGTGGCCGCGCTGTCGAGCGTCGCCGAGGCAATTGATCAGCTCTCGGATGTCACGGTCTCGGTATCAGCGGCGATCGAGCAACAGCGGGACGCCGCCGAAAACTTCGCCGCCAGCGCGCGCGAAACCAGCGCCGCGACGTCCGATGTCGTCGGGCGTATGACCGGCATCTCCGATATGGTACAGCGCTCGCGTACAACGGCGCAGGACGTATCCGCCGTTGCCGAGGCGATGCAATCGACCTCGCAAATTCTGCGTAGCGAAATCCCCGATCTTGTGCGCAGAGCGGTCAATGCCGATTTGCGTGAATTCCCGCGCTACGACGTGAAGCTGACAGCGCGCTTGGAACGCGATGGGGAGGTTGTCGAGGTGGCCGTGTCCGACATCAGCGAGGGCGGCGCGCGTATCGATATCGTGGAAGACGTGGCGATTGGCGATCATGTCGCGTTGACATTTTCGGGCATGAAAGCGATTGCCGCCGAAGTAGTGCGCAGCGACGACGACGGTTTTGGAATATGTTTCAAGCCGGCCCGTCTGCGGCTCGAGGAATTGCGCGATCTGGTAACGGCGCAGGAGCGGGCGGCGTAATCGTAACCTAGCCGCCGGTCACGCTCATATGGCGCGACAGGGCCGGGCGGCGGTGGCGGCGATCGATCACGAAATCATGCCCCTTGGGCTTGCGGGTGATCGCCTCGTCGATTGCGGCATGTACCAGATCGTCGCTTTCGGAAGCGCGCAGGGGACGGCGCAGATCAGCGGCATCGTCCTGACCGAGGCACATATAGAGGGTGCCGGTGCACGTGATGCGCACGCGATTGCATGACTCGCAGAAATTATGGGTCATCGGCGTGATGAAGCCGAGCCGTCCCTCGGTTTCCTTGACATACATATATCGCGCCGGCCCGCCGGTCAGGTAATCAATGTCCTCGAGCGTGTAGCGCTCGGCCAAGCGCGCCCGCACCATCGATAAGGGTATGTACTGGTCAAGCCGTTCTTCGTCGATATCGCCCAGCGGCATCACTTCGATCACAGTGAGATCCATGCCGCGCCCATGCGCCCAAGCGAGCAGGGCGCCGATCTCCTCCTCGTTGACACCCTTTAGCGCAACTGCGTTGATCTTTACCTGCAGACCGGCGGTAAGCGCAGCATCGATGCCGGCCAGCACTTTGGCGAGATCGCCCCACCGCGTAATGGCGCGGAACTTGTCAGCATCCAGCGTATCGAGTGAAACATTGATGCGTTCGACGCCGTGCGCCTTGAGTTCGGCAGCGTATTTTTCCAATTGCGAGCCGTTGGTGGTGAGGGTGAGTTCCTTTAGCGCCCCGCTTTCAAGATGGCGCGACAGCGAGGACACAAGCGTCATAATGCCGCGCCGCACCAGCGGCTCGCCGCCGGTCAGGCGAAGCTTGCTTACCCCCTTGGCAATAAACGCGCTGCACAGCCGATCGAGTTCCTCCAGGCTGAGCAGATCGGCCTTCGGCAAGAACGTCATGTGTTCCGACATGCAGTACACACATCGGAAATCACAGCGGTCGGTTACCGAGACGCGCAGATAGGTAATGGCGCGATGAAACGGATCGATCAGTTCGCGCGGGCGGGTGCCGGCGCGATCGAGATCAAGTGTTGGTGTGCCGGTAGTAGCAACCATAATCAATCCTTCCGCGGCGATCGGCGCCCTCTAGATATAGGAATTGTGGCCGATAATGGCCATAGCGTCCAGCCGACGCCGCGTGCGCGATCAAGCGCCGCGAACGATGTCGCGGCGCCATCAAACCGAATACTGCCGTGGCATTACTGCTTCGGCGGCGTGGCTGGCCAGGGCGCGGGCGCTTGCTGCTGTGCCGGTGCGGCCGCCGTCGGAGCAGGGGTGGGCGCTGTCGAAGCCTTGGCCTTAGACGTCGCCGCGGGCTTGGCGGCAGCCTTCTTTTTCGCCGCCGCTGGCTTCTTGACCGGCTTCGGCTGGGGCGGCGCAGGCGTCAACTCGACCTGCACCGGGTTGGGCCGCAATTCAGGGGTGCCGATGCCGGACGAAACCGGCTCGATATTTTCCGATTCAGGCAGGTAGCCGTTGAGCGTGAAGGTAACTGCCAACGGCCCGTTCGCCGGTAGTGCGAGCGCGCAAGGCGTGCGGCAGGTTTGCCCGTTGGAGGTCTTGGCTTCGGCACCTGGCGGCTCGGACTCGAACCGTACGGTACTCAAACTTGGCGCCGGCTTCAGCGCGTCGAGACTCACCCAATCCGGTGTGGATGAACACGCCGCAAGAGCGAGGCCACCGCTCACGATCGCGATTACTCGGTACATAATTTCAACCCGTCCGCTCGAGCGATAGAAACCGCCCGCCCATCTGAAGGATACGGTTGTGGTCATCGTCGCGCAACCGCTCGCACGCCATTAACCTTACCGCATTAACCATCGCGGCTGCCAGTCGCATCAAATTGCGGGCGAAATTGCGGCTATAGCCGACGGTAATTGCCCAAAATGGCTGATTATGCGGTCCGGCTCGAGTTCGGACACCGGACGCTCGCTGTAGCCGAAATCGACGGCAATAACCGGGATACCAGCCGCGCGTGCGGTCCGAATATCGGTCAAGGAATTGCCGATCATGATCGCGTGCGTTAGGCTCCCGCCGGCCGCCACGATCGTGCGCCGCAGCACCTCCGGGTCGGGCTTCTGCACCCCGAAAGTGTCCTGTCCGCAGATCGCCGCGAACCGATCGGCGAGTTTGAGTTGCTTGAGCAGCAGCACCGACAGTCGTTCGAGTTTGTTAGTGCACACGGCGAACCGGCAGCCGCCGGATGCGAGGACGTCGAGTGCATCTGTGAGGCCGGGAAAGGGCTGCGAGCGATCGGCGATATGCTCGGTATAATACGCGATGAAATCCACGAATAATTGCTCGACTTTTGCCGGCGCGACGGCGATGCCTTCCGCCGCGAGTCCGCGCGCGATCATTCCCCGGGCGCCGCCGCCGATCAGGTTGCGCGCGGTCTCATAGGGCACCGGCTGCCATCCTTCCCGCGCGAAAACCACGTTGAGCGTATCAACCAAGTCGGGCGCGGTATCGATCAGGGTGCCGTCGAGGTCAAAAACAATGGTTGGAGCGGCCATGGTGGATCGCTAGCGTATGATCCGATCAAGTGGAAGGCCCCAGGGATGCGATTTTCAGCTACCCAGGCGGGGCGATCGGGGCTAAATAGACGTGCCATTAAGTCCTTAATCCACGCTCGAATCCTCAACCGGTCGCGATGAACGCCAATGCCCAAAAACGCGCAGCCGCGGCTCGCGCCGTCGAGTTTGTGCGTCCCGGCATGCGGCTCGGGCTCGGCACCGGCTCCACCGCGAAGCATTTCGTGGAGCTGATCGGGGAACGCGTGCGGGCCGGCCTCGACATCGTAGCGGTGGCGACGTCGCAAGCCACCCGTGCCGACGCCGAGCGCTGCGGTATCCCCCTGACGACGCTCGATGAGACGCCGGAGCTAGATCTGACCGTAGATGGCGCCGACGAGATCGCGCCCGACCTTAGCCTGATCAAGGGCGGCGGCGGTGCCCTTCTGAGGGAAAAGATCGTTGCCGCAGCCTCCGCGCGTATGATCGTGATCGCCGACCGCAGCAAATGGGTTGCGACCCTTGGACGATTTCCGCTGCCGATCGAGGTGACGCCATTCGGATTGGGTGCGACGTTGAGGGCGATCGAGAAAGCCATTACAGCGATCCAGGGGCCCGCACCCCTGGCGCTACGGCAGGACAAGGACGGCCATGCTTTCGTCACGGATGGCGCTCACTGGATCATCGACGCCGCACTTGACCGGATTGGCGATCCGAAAGCGATGGCTGAAGCGCTTTCCGGTATTCCCGGGGTCATGGAGCATGGATTGTTCATCGGTCTCGCGCAGATGGCCATTCTGGCCGGTCCGGACGGTGTCACGGTCGTCGAGCGGCCGTGATTTCTCGAGCAATAACGGAGTTAGGAAGATGAGCATCATTAAGGCCGTTAGTAGCACCTGCCGGGTGGCTGCGGTCGCCGTCGCGTTAATGGCGTTTGGACCAACGGCGCAAAGCCAGCAGCCATCGGCGGCAGCAATGGTGACCGCCAAGCAGCTCATCGCCGCGACGGCCGCGACGACCGTGTTCACCCCGTTGATCGCCGGCGTGGTCGAACAGGCGAAACTCCTGTACCTCCAGCAAAACCCAGGCTTGGCCAAGGATCTCAACGAGATCGCAGAAAAGATGCGCGCCGATCTAGCGCCGCGCTTTGCCGAGCTGAGCGACGAGATGGCCAAGCTTTACGCGACGCGATTCACCGATCCGGAGCTTAAGGCGATCCTGGTGTTCTATCAGTCTCCGGTTGGCAAAAAGTTGCTCGACCAGCAGCCGAATGTAGTCGACGACAGCATGAAATTCGCGCAGGACTGGGCGAACAAGCTGTCCGACCAAGTGATCGCGCAGATGCGCGACGAATTGAAAAAGCGAGGGCTGGCCCAATAACCAGTGATGGCCGGATTGCCGTGTGGCCGGCTTGCAAACGGGGCGCTAGCGGCTGATGTCGGACCACGACGTCGATCTTTTTGTCATCGGAGCCGGCTCCGGAGGCGTGCGCGCCGCGCGCATCGCGGCGAGCTATGGCGCGCGCGTGATGATCGCGGAGGAATACCGGGTCGGCGGCACTTGCGTCATCCGCGGCTGCGTGCCGAAAAAGCTGCTGGTCTATGCCTCGCGGTTTTCCGAGGACTTCGAAGACGCCGCAGGCTACGGCTGGAGCGTGCCAGAACCAACATTTCACTGGCCGACGCTGATCGCCAACGTCGACCGCGAAGTGGCGCGGCTGGAAGCCGCCTATACCGCGACGCTCGAACGCTTCAACGTCGCGTTGGTCCAGAGCCGCGCCGTGCTGGAAGACGCCCACACCGTGCGGCTGGCGAGCGGCGCACGCGTGCACGCCGAGACAATCCTGATTGCGACGGGCAGCGCGCCCTACCATGGTGCCCAGATCGCCGGTCTCCAACACGTCATTTCATCGAATGAAGCGTTTCATCTCCAGCAATTGCCAAAACGCATTCTGATCCAGGGGGGCGGCTATATTGCGGTCGAGTTCGCCGGAATTTTCGCCGGACTTGGCAGTGACGTCACTCTGGTTTATCGCGGCAAAAACATTTTGCGCGGTTTCGACGACGATGTGCGGGAGCATCTGCGCGGCGAGATGGTAAGGCGCGGGATCAAGATCATTATCAAACAGACCGTGGCAGCGGTCGAGAAGGTTGAGCACGGCTACGACGTCGCATTGTCCGACAATGAACGGGTGATGGCGGATTTGGTCATGTTCGCGACCGGCCGCAAACCGAACGTGCATGGCCTCGGGCTCGAAGCGGTAGGCGTCAAGCTCGGCGCGACGGGTGGCGTCGCGGTCGATGAGTTTTCGAAGACGACGGTGGAAAATATTTATGCCGTCGGCGACGTGACGAACCGTGTTAATCTTACGCCGGTGGCGATCCGCGAAGGCCATGCTTTCGCCGACACGGTCTATGGCGGCAAGCCGACGCCGGTCGACCATGCCAACGTGCCGACCGCGGTGTTCTCGGAACCCGAGCTCGGCGTCATCGGCCTGACCGAACATCAGGCGCGCGAGGGGCTTAACAAGGTCGACATCTACAAGACCAGCTTCCGGCCGATGAAGGCGACATTATCCGGGCGTGATACCAGGGTGTTCATGAAGCTGGTGGTGGACGGCACCACGGACCAGTTGGTCGGCTGCCATATTGCCGGGCCCGATGCCGGCGAACTGATCCAGGTGATCGGCGTTGCCGTGAAGATGCGCGCCACCAAGGCGGACTTCGATGCCACCATGGCGGTGCATCCAACCGCCGCCGAGGAACTTGTCACTATGCGCGAGAAGGCCGTCAGCTACGGCCGCGCAGCGGCGGAATAGCCTTAAACTAACCGACTTTCGCGAATATCTGGCCTGCGCGGGGCGTCGTCGTGTATAACCCCCGCAAATGGTTGGAGTTATTCGTGATGCCCGAGCGTTGGACGCCCGATAGTTGGCGCAAAAAGCCGATCCAGCAGGTCCCGGATTATCCGGACAGGCAGGTATTGGCCGATACCGAGAAACAACTCGCGACGTTTCCGCCGCTGGTGTTCGCCGGCGAGGCGCGCAGCCTGAAGAAGCAGCTTGCGCGTGTCGCCAATGGCGAGGCTTTCCTGCTGCAAGGCGGCGACTGCGCGGAAAGCTTCGCCGAGCATGGCGCCAATAATATTCGCGATTTCTTCCGCATGTTCCTGCAAATGGCAGTGGTGCTCACCTATGCCGCCGCTTCGCCAGTGGTGAAGGTCGGCCGCATCGCCGGCCAGTTCGCCAAGCCGCGCTCCTCGCCGACCGAGAAACGCGACGGCAAGGAATTGCCGAGCTACCGCGGCGACATCATCAACGACATCGCCTTCACCGAGGAGACGCGTACGCCCGATCCGCGGCGGCAGGTCGAGGCCTATCGGCAGTCGGCGGCGACGCTCAACCTATTGCGCGCCTTTGCACAAGGCGGCTACGCCAATCTCGGCAGCGTGCGGCAATGGATGCTCGGCTTCGTCAAGGACTCGCCGCAGTCGCGCCGCTATGTTGAACTGTCGGATCGCATTTCCGAGGCGCTCGGCTTCATGCAGGCATGCGGTCTCGATCTGGAAAGCCATCCCGAGCTGCGCACCACCGAATTCTACACCAGCCACGAGGCGCTGCTGCTCGGCTTCGAGGAGGCATTCACCCGCATCGATTCGACCACCGGCGACTGGTACGCCACCTCCGGCCACATGCTGTGGATCGGCGACCGCACGCGGCAATATGATCACGCCCATATCGAATACGCCCGCGGCATCAAGAATCCGCTCGGGCTCAAATGCGGGCCGTCGCTCAAGACGGACGATCTGTTGCGCCTGATCGACATTCTCAATCCGGACAACGAGGCGGGCCGTCTCACGCTGATCGGCCGCTTTGGTGCAGAGAAAGTCGGCGAAAATCTCCCCGCGCTGGTGCGCGCGGTCAAGCGCGAGGGCAAAGTCGTGCTCTGGTCGTGCGACCCGATGCACGGCAACACCATCACCTCGGCGAGCGGTTACAAAACCCGGCCGTTCGATCTGATCTTGAAAGAGGTCCGCGGTTTCTTCGACGTGCACGCGGCGGAGGGCACCTATGCCGGCGGCGTGCATCTGGAGATGACCGGGCAGAACGTCACCGAATGCACGGGCGGCGCCCGCGCCATTTCCGACGCCGACCTCAACGACCGCTATCACACCGCCTGCGATCCGCGGCTCAATGCCGAGCAGGCGATCGATCTGGCATTCCTGTTGGCCGAATTGCTCAAGAAAGTGCGCGCGGCGCACGCCAAGCCGATGCCGGCGGTTGCCGGGCTCTGAGCCGAGGAAGCTTTCCCCTCTATTTGGTGTTAGTATTGCTGGCGGCCATTCGCGGGCTCGGCGCGGCTTGCCGTCTTGCATAACGAAAACCGAGCCGGGGAAACGTCATGAAACGCCATCATCGGCTGCCGGCGAAGCTTGCCTTCGCGCTGGCTGCATTGCCGCTGCTCACAGTTACTGCTTCCGCGCAGATCGCCGTGTCCGCTAATGACAACAAGGCCGTTCTGGTCAACGGCGTCAATGTGGTGCCGGATAATCCGGCCGCCGACACCGTGACGATCATCGACATGAACGCCAAACCGCCGAAGGTGATCGGCGAAGTCAAGGCGCCGACGAGCGTGGTCGGCCCGCCGCAAAGTGTGGCGATTTCCCGCGACGAAAGTTTCGCGCTTGTCACTGGCGCCATCAAGGTAGACCCGGCCGATCCGAAAAAGACCACAGCCGATAATCGGGTTTCAGTTATCGACCTGAAGGCCAAGCCGCCAGCGGTAACCGCGACCGTCGAGGCGGGCGCGGCACCGTCCGGCCTCTCGATCAATCCGGCGGGCACTTTGGCGCTGGTTGCCAACCGCAATGATGGTACCGTGTCGATTTTCACCATCGCCAACAAGACACTGACCGCGGCCGGCAAGGTCGATTTCGGAAATCCGAAGTCCGGCCCGAGCCATGTCGCCTTCACGCCCGACGGCAAGATGGCGCTGGTGACACGCGATGGCGATCATCGGATTTCGGTGCTCAGCGTTGATGGCAATAAGGTCGAGGACACCAAGAAATTCATGGTAGCCGGCTTTCGTCCCTACAGCATCTCCATCAGCCCGAAGGGCAATGTCGCCGTGCTGAGTAACCAGGGCGGCGGGCAGGGCGACACTGATCTGCTTTCAGTAATCGACCTCAAGGTCACTCCGCCGCGCATCGTCGACACGATCGCCGTCGAACAAATCCCGGAAGGCGTGACCATGTCGCCCGATGGAAACTACGTCGCGGCAATAATGCAAAACGGCTCGAACAAGCCTTCGTCGCATCCGAACTATCACAAAGGCAGCGTGCTCTCGATCTTCCGCATCAACGGAACCAAACTGACGCTCGCGGCGAAGGCCGAATTCGGCGCCTGGGGACAGGGCGTGGTGTGGAGCAAGGACGGCAAGACGCTGCTCGCCCAGTCTATGGCGGACAAGTCGATTGACGTGTTCTCGTTCGACGGCAAGGCGCTCAAAAAGACCGGAAACATCAAGGTCAGCGGCGGCGCGGCGGGCATTCGCACAGCGCTTGACTGACCTGCGGTGGCTGGCGCAGCGATTGCCGAGCGATAGCGCAGGCGCTAGATCATCCGTATGAACGGGCGTCCTGCCGATAAGCTCGCGATCGCGGTCGCGCAACTCAACTCGACCGTCGGCGATATTGCCGGCAACGCCGAGAAGGTGCGCCGTGCACGCATGACCGCCGCGGCTCAGGGCGCCGATCTGGTCATCTTCCCCGAACTGTTCATTGCCGGCTATCCGCCCGAGGATCTGGTGCTCAAACCGGCGTTCCAGACTGCCTGCCGCGCGGCGGTCGAGGCGCTGGCCCGGGAAACCGCGTCGGGCGGGCCGGCGCTGCTCGTTGGCACGCCCTGGCTCGACGGCGGTAAGCTGTACAACGCGGTAGCGCTGCTCGATGGCGGCGCGATCGCGGCGCTGCGCTTCAAGGTCGATCTGCCGAATTACGGCGTGTTCGACGAAAAGCGTGTGTTCGCGCCCGGGCCAATGCCGGGTCCGGTGAACTTCCGCGGCGTGCGCCTTGGACTGCCGATCTGCGAAGACATCTGGGGCAAGGAAATCGTCGAGTGCCTGGCGGAAACCGGCGCCGAATTGCTGGTGGTACCGAACGGCTCGCCCTATTGGCGGCAGAAGGGCGACGTGCGGCTCAATATCGCGGTGGCGCGCGTCACCGAGCAGGGGCTGCCGACCGTGTATATCAACCAAGTCGGCGCCCAGGATGAACTGGTGTTCGATGGCGTATCGTTTGGCTTGCACGCCGATTGTTCGCTGGCGTTCCAGCTCGCGGCGTTTCAGGAAACCGTCGTCACAACCCATTGGCAGCGGCGCGGCGCGACCTGGCGCTGCGAGGGCGGACCGATGGTTGCTGCCGTCGAGGCCGAGCGAGCCGATTATGCTGCCTGTGTCCTGGGCTTGCGCGATTACGTCAACAAGAACGGCTTCCCCGGCGTCGTGCTCGGCCTGTCGGGCGGGGTCGATTCGGCGCTCTGCGCGGCGATGGCGGTCGATGCGTTGGGGTCAGAGCGCGTACGCTGCATCATGATGCCCTACAAGTTCACCGCACAGGAATTGCTCGACGATGCAGCTGCCTGCGCCAAGGCGCTGGGCGTGAGCTACCAAATCCTGCCGATCGCGCCGGCGGTTGACGGGCTCGAGGGAGCGCTCGCGCCGGCCTTCACCGGCTTGCCGCGCGACGTTACCGAGGAGAACCTGCAGGCGCGCGCGCGCGGCACGATCCTGATGGCAATCTCCAACAAGTTCAACGTCATGGTCGTGACCACCGGCAACAAGTCGGAGATGTCGGTCGGTTACGCCACGCTCTATGGCGACATGAACGGTGGATTCAATCCGATCAAGGACCTCTACAAGACCGAGGTGTTCCGTCTTTCGTGTTTACGCAATAGCTGGAAGCCGGAAGGCGCCTTGGGTCCCGACGGCGCGGTGATCCCGGAGAACATCATCACGCGGCCGCCGACGGCGGAATTGCGCGAGAACCAAAAGGACGAGGACTCGTTGCCGCCTTATGCGGTGCTCGATCCGATCCTCGAAAGGCTGGTGGAACGCGAAGAGCCGATCTCGGCGATCGTGGCGGCAGGCTTTGACCAGGCAACCGTGGTACGCATCGAGCGTATGCTCAACATCGCCGAATATAAGCGCCGGCAGGCGGCGCCGGGCGTGAAGGTAACATTAAAGAATTTTGGCCGCGACCGCCGCTATCCGATTACCAACCGGTTTCGCGACCCCGGCACGCCGTTGCCGGCGCCGGACACGTCGCTGATTACCGGCATGCCGGCAAAAACCGAAGCTTTCGATTTTTAGAACATAGCCTATCGGACCGGCAGAAATATCGGGCCGACCGTGCGGACTGTCCGCTTGGCCGGATCGGTTTCGCCCGGCGCTTCCGCGGTCGCTGCCGGTTGCGGGGCCGCCGGTGCGGTCGCGCGTGGATCGGGACGGATTGGCTTACCATCGGCGCCGATGCGAGGCTGCGATAGCCGCTTGGCGTTCTCCTCGGTGACGACGACGTCGCCCGGCGCTACCGTTTCATCGGTCCCGTTGACCTTCAGCGCCTCCGCCCAGCTTTCGCCCGGCCGGCGGCAACTACAGGCCGGATTAAGCGCCTTGCGGTAGTTGAACGCGGTCGGCAGCTCGGAGTAGAGCCGGCCGTTAAGCGAGACCGCCTGCGTCACCTCCTCGCCTGGATTGTGATAGGTGTAGAGCGAAACTTCCGCCGCCGGGCACATGCGCTGGCAGGTCTGCTCGTTGTCGCGGAAGCGATCGGACGAGGTCGCAAACGATATCGGGAAATAAAAGCCGTCGCAGGTGCGCACGCAGATGGTACGGAAAGTGCCGCCCATTTGGCCAGACGGCGCCGAGAATATGCCACCATGGTCGCCGAACAGGCGATCGAAGAAGCCGCCCTGTTGGCCGGCGAGCGCGGCCGAACGATATTGCGCGCCGCAGCCGTTGTCGCCCAGTGCGATCAGCAGCGATTGCCGCTGGGCGGCACGTTGAGCGGTGCCGCCGCTGAGCTGCTCGAGCTGATTTTGCATGCGCTCGAGCGCATTGCGCTGTTGGTCGATCTGCCGGCTAAGCCCGCCGCACTGCGGCGGCGCATTGCTGAAAATCGAGAAGAATCCGGAACTTTCGCACCCCATGCGGCGCGATTGCGCGACCAGCCGGTCGACTTCGAGCTGCTGGCGGTTGACCGCGTCCTCGGCGCCGCGAATTTGCTGCGCACGCGCCGGATCGCTGTTGCCGCGGTCGAGCGAAGCCACCTGGGCTTCCAACCGCTGGCAGGTCGGGTTCGGCGACTGCGCGAGCGCGCTGGCGCACGACGCAAGCGTCGTCACCGCAATCGCCGCAATCTTGAGCGCTCGTCCGTTCATAACCGGTATTCTATCGCTAAAAGCATGGCGGTGCGAGCCTCGTACTCAATGGGGGCGTGCGGCCTCTGCGCGCAAATTCCACAACACGCCAGCAACGATGATCAGGGCGCCAAGCAGCACGAAAATGTCAAGCCGCTCGCCGTAGAGCGCCCAGCCGACAACCGTGATCAGCGGAATACGCATGAAATCGAGCGGAATCACGAGCGTGGCATCGCCGCCGCGGAACGCATTGCTCAGGCAGTAATGCGACGTCAAGCCGGCAGTGCCGACCCCAATTGCGGGCAGAATATGGCGTGTTTCGATATGAAGAAAGACCGTCGGATCGCTGCCGAGCAGCGATAACGGAAACTGGATCACCGCCATCCAGAATACGATCCCGAATGTGGTCTCGGTCATGGTCAGCTTCTTTGTGGTGACCATGGTGATGGCGTAGCCGAATGCGGCCGCCAGCACGAGAAAGACCGCCGGGTTAAAGGTGGCGATGCCAGGCCGCAGGATCACCAGCACGCCGATCAAGCCGAGCACGACCACACCGATACGGCTCGGCGTGAGCCGCTCGTGCAGCAACCAAACCGCGAGCAACACGGTCCATCCCGGCATGGTGAATTCGAGCGCGAACACCATGGCGAGCGGCAGCATGGTGATGCTCACCGCCCAGGCATATTGCGAGGCGTAGTGCACGGAGTTGCGCAGCAGGTTCAGCTTCATGCGGCGCGGTAGCGCGTGCACGCGTAAATCCGGGCGCACCGCCAAGAGGACGAGCAGCACCAGCAAAGCGACGCCGCTACGAATGGTGAGAATCTCGAAAATGCTCAGGCCCGCTTTGGCCAGCTCGCGGATCGACACCGCCATGACCGAAAACGAGAGCAATGCGCCGACCATCCAGAGGACGACGCGGGCGAGCTTGCTGGTGGCCAAGGGTTGGTTCGCCAAGAAGGGAGGGGGTGCGGGTCGCAGGCCGTGGTCTAGCAGGCCATCGGCTTGCCGTCACTCCGCGTCCGGCTGATTCTCGGGCCGCGCATTGTCGAAGGCCGACAACTTCAGGCAGGCCGTCTCGACCGCAACGATTTTGGGAAATTTATCGAGCGGCACCATCAACCGCCGCGCATTGAACACCTGCGGTACCAGGCAAATGTCGGCGAGCGTCACGTGGGCGCCGCAGGCGTAAGGCTCAGGCGCGATCATCGCCTCGATCGCCGTGAAGCCTTCGATCACCCATTGATGATACCAGGCGTCGATCTCCGGCTGCTCGTGTTTGAGCTGGCGTTTGAGGTAGCGTAGCGCGATCAGATTGTTGAGCGGATGAATATCGCAGGCGACCATTTGCGCGATGGCGCGCGCCTTGGCGCGTTCGAGTGCGTCGGCCGGCAACAGCGGCGGCTCGGGAAAGATGTCGTCGAGATATTCGATGATCGCCAGCGATTGCGTCAGCACCTCGCCGCTGGAGAGTTCGAGCGCCGGTACCCGCATCTGCGGATTGATGGCTCGGAATTCGGGCGTGTGTTGGCTGCCGCCATACTTGGTCAAATGGATGGACACCATCTCGTACGGCAGCCCCTTGAGATTGAGCGCGATGCGCACCCGATAGGCGGCGGACGATCGGAAATACGTGTAGAGCTTCATGTTCACTACCCGCCCGGCAAAACCAACGTCACGGGTAATTTACCTGTAGTTGGGGCCGTTGGCGATATCGTCGTGATGGCCGCGGCTGCCGCGTTGCCGTGGTACGTAATCGCGCTCATGCGCGAAGTGAGTGGGGACGACCATGCAACAAGCGCCGCGTCTGCTCATTCCGGCGCTCGGCGCCATCTATCGCACTTTTGCGCCGGTCACAGAGCCGTTGATCCGCGTGGTGGCCGGTGGTTCGCTGGCGATCCACGGCTACCCGATCTTGTTCGGCAATATCGGGGCCGCCGCCAAATTCCTCGAGAGCACCGGTTTCCAAAACGGCCCGTTCTGGGCCTATGTGGTCGGTGTGGTGGAGTTCGTGTGCGGTTTGTGTTTGGCGTTCGGGTTTCTGACCCGCCTGGCTGCCGCACCGATCATCGGCTTTCTTGTCATCGCCGTCGTTACCTACCATTGGCAGTTCGGATTCGCATGGGAGAACCGCGGGATCGAATATCCATTGTTCTGGTCGATCGTGGTATTCCATTTTCTGGTGCGCGGCGGCGGTCCATGGTCGCTTGACGCGCTGATTGGCCGGGAGCTGTGATGGCATGACCGCCAAAAGTTTTGCCTCCACCGACGACATGGCCGAGAAGAAAGTCGCGTTCGACCAAATCGGGACCGGGCTTTACGCCTACACCGCTGAAGGCGATCCCAATTCCGGCATCATCGTCGGCGACGACGGCGTCATGGTGATCGATGCGCAGCCGACGCCGGCCATGGCCGATGAGCTGATCGCGCGCGTCGCCAAGGTGACCGACAAGCCGATCAAATATGTCCTGCTCACGCACTATCACGCGGTGCGCGTGCTCGGTGCCTCGGCTTTCAAGGGCGCCGAGATCTTAGCGTCCGACACCACGCGCGGCCTGATCGCCGAGCGTGGCAAGCAGGACATGGAATCCGAGATCGGCCGCTTGCCGCGCCTGTTCCGCACCGTGGAGTCGATTTCCGGCCTGACTTGGCCAACGGTTACATTTCCCGACCAGATCTCAGTCTGGCTCGGCCAGCGCGAGGTCCGCATCATGCATGCCGGACGCGGTCACACCGCCGGCGATGTGATCGCGGTGGTGCCCGATGCGGGTGTGGTGTTCGCCGGCGATCTGGTCGAATACAAATCTGCCTGCTATTGCGGCGACGCGCATTTTACCGATTGGCCGACGACGCTCGATAATCTCGCCGAATTGCAGGCTGTCGCAATGGTGCCCGGCCGCGGCGCCGCGCTAACCACGCCGGATATGGTGGCGGACGGCATCGCGCTCACCAGCGATTTCATCGCGACGCTCTATGGCTCGGTGAGTGAGAGCGTCGCCAAAGGCCGGTCGCTGAAAGACGCCTTCGACTTCGTGCGCCTGGCCATGGACCCGAAGTTCAAGACCTTCACGCTTTACGAGCACTGCCTGCCGTTCAATGTCGTGCGCGCCTATGACGAGGCGCGCGGGATCGAATGGCCGGTGATTTGGACCGCCGAGCGCGACAGTGAAATGTGGGCCGCGCTGCAGGGTTGAGGATTTAGCGCGCGCAGACGATGGCGACGAGGTCGCAATTGCTATTGCGGCAGCCGCTGGAACCGCCGGTGGGGATCGCGCCGGTGATTTCGTCGCGGTCGACCTTGCGGTACGACATGGCCGAGGCGAATTGGTGGTTCTTGCAATAAGCGTTGGCCGCCGCCGCGCCGCACTTATCGCCCGAGGAGAGGCAGCGGTCGATACCGTAGCCGTCTCCGTCATTGGCGATGATGAATATGCGCCGTTCGGCCTGCGCGGATGTGATGGTGCAGACGCTGAGAACGGCGGTTAACCCGGCCAGAAGTGTACGCATGACAAAGCCCGCGTTTTTTGGAGGCGCCAGTCCCAGCGCCGGCCGTTAGAATGCGAGCAAAATCGTTAAGGTCTGTTTAACCCTAGCGCCGCCGGCCGTTCGGGTCTTGACGGTCCAGGTGCAACGCATCATTGTGCGCCGGTCATGAACGGCCTTAACCATATCTGTGGCATTTGCCGCGAGATTATTAGCTAGCGACCACGCTGGCTGCGGCCGCCTTTTCTCCATCGAGATAAAGCAACGCCCGGGGCCAGCAGGCGCCAGAGGAACGCTGCGTGATGGAGCTCAGGCTCTACGATACGCTGACACGCGAGAAGCGGGAGTTTGTCCCGCTCGATCCCGCGCGCGTGCGCATGTATGTGTGCGGGCCGACGGTCTACGACTTCGCCCATATCGGCAATGCGCGGCCGGTGATCGTGTTCGACGTGTTGTTCCGCCTGCTGCGGCATCTGTACGGGGCGGAGCACGTTACCTACGTGCGCAACGTCACCGACGTCGACGACAAAATCAATACGCGCGCGGCCGAGCGCGGTATTTTGATCCAGGAACTGACCAAAGCGACTTACCAAAATTTCAAATCTGATGTCGAAGCGCTCGGGTGCCTGCCGCCGACGGTCGAGCCGCGCGCCACCGAGCATATCGAGCAGATGAAAGTGCTGATCGACCGGCTCGTAAAAAACGGTCATGCGTATGCAGCGGAAGACAATGTCCTGTTCCACGTGCCGTCGATGCCAGACTACGGCCAGCTCTCAAAGCGCCCGCTCGACGAGATGATCGCAGGCAGCCGCGTCGAAGTCGCGCCCTACAAGAAAGACCCGCAGGACTTCGTGCTGTGGAAGCCGTCGAAGCCAGGCGAGCCAAGCTGGCCGTCGCCGGCCGGCATCAAGACGCCGGGCCGGCCGGGATGGCACATCGAGTGCTCGGCCATGGCCTGGAAGCATCTCGGCGAGACGTTTGATATCCACGGCGGCGGCATCGATCTGGTGTTTCCGCATCACGAGAACGAGATCGCGCAGTCGCGCTGCGTCTTCCATACGCCGGTGATGGCGAATTATTGGATGCACAATGGCTTCCTGCAGGTGGAAGGCGAGAAGATGTCGAAGAGCCTCGGCAACTTCGTGACCATCCATGAGTTGTTGAAGGATTGGCCGGGGGAGGTCGTGCGGCTCACAATGTTGCAAACTCATTACCGGCAACCGACCAATTGGACGGTCGCGGGTTTACGCGAAGCGCAGAAGACTCTCGATCAATGGCATGCGCTGACCGCCGATGTGCAGCCGGGCTATCTGTGCGCCGACGCGCTCGACGCGCTGCTCGACGATCTCAATTCGCCGAAGGCTTTCGCGGCGTTGCACGAGTTGCGCGGCGAAGCGGCTAAGGGTGCCAAGCCCGCGGCCGCCTGCCTGAAGGCGAGCGCGCAATTGATCGGCTTGCTGCACATGCCAGCCGCGACCTGGGCGGCGTTCCGGCCGGCCTCGCTGGTGATCGACGAGAACGAGATCGTGAACTTGGTCGCCGCGCGCAATGCGGCGCGCAAGGCTAAAAATTTCAAGGAATCCGACCGCATTCGCGATGAGCTCGCCGCTATGGGCGTCGTGCTCAAGGATTCCAAGGACGGTACCACCTGGGAGATCGCGCGATGATGGCGCGCGCGCACCCAAAGCTCTCGCTGCGGCCGTTCCTGCCGGCGGACGCGGCGCTGCTGCGCGAAATATTCCGCGACAGCATCGCGGACTTGACCGACGAGGACTACACGCCGGCGCAGCAAGACGCATGGGCCTCCGCCGCCGATGACGAAGCTGAATTCGGCAAGCGGCTCGGCAGCCAATTGACTCTGGTCGGCACGCTCGAAGGTTCGCCGGTCGGCTTTGCCTCGCTCGCGGGCAAGGGCAAGATCGACATGCTTTACGTGCATCCGGCGGCCGCCGGGCAGGGCGTCGGCGCTATGCTGACCGACGCGCTGGAAAAGCTCGCCGGTTCGCGCGGTGCGGCGCTGCTGACGGTCGATGCCAGCGACAGCGCGCGCGGTTTCTTCGAGAAGCGCGGCTACATCGCCCAGCAGCGAAATACCGTTTCCGTCGGCGATGAATGGCTTGCCAATACCACGCTGCACAAAACGCTAAATAGCTCGCAACTTGCCGCTAAACGGGAGGCCTCATGACCAAGCCCGACACACCGTTCCCGCGCCATTGGCTCTATTACATCGTGCTAAAATACGGCGTGATCGCCGTTGCGGTACTGATCGCCCTTTATGTCGTTTACCGGTTGACCTGAGCCTGCCATGGCCAAGGAACGCCTTTATCTATTCGACACCACGCTGCGCGACGGTGCGCAGACCAATGGCGTCGATTTCACGCTAGCCGATAAGCTGACGATCGCCGGCATGCTCGACGGGCTCGGCATCGACTATGTCGAGGGCGGCTACCCGGGTGCCAATCCAACTGACACCGAGCTGTTCGGCGAGGACCGCAAATTTCACACTACCTTCACCGCCTTCGGCATGACGCGCCGGCCGGGCCGCTCGGCCTCGAACGATCCGGGCTTGGCCTTGCTGCTCGATGCCAAGGCCGATGCCATCTGCTTTGTCGCCAAGGCCTGGGACTACCACGTGCGCGTGGCGCTGGAGACGACGGAAGAGGAAAACCTCGCCTCGATCCGCGACAGCGTGCGCGCGGCCAAGGCCAAAGGCCGCGAAGTGCTGCTCGACTGCGAACATTTCTTCGACGGCTACAAAGCCAATCCGACATATGCGCTGGCCTGCGCCAAGGCGGCTTACGCGGAAGGCGCACGCTGGGTGGTGCTGTGCGACACCAATGGCGGCACGTTGCCGCACGAAGTCGAAACGATCGTCGGCGAAGTCTGCAAGGCCATCCCGGGTGACCATGTCGGCATCCATGCCCATAACGACACCGAGCAGGCAGTGGCCAATTCGTTTGCCGCGGTCCGCGCCGGCGCGCGGCAGATCCAGGGCACGCTCAACGGGCTGGGCGAGCGCTGCGGCAACGCCAATCTGGTGTCGATCATCCCGACTCTCAAGCTCAAGCCTGAATTTGCCAAGGCCTTCGATATCGGCGTCTCCGACGCCGCGCTCAAGAAGCTGGCGCAGGTTTCGCACGCGCTCGACGAGCGGCTCAACCGCGGCTCCAATCGGCACGCGCCCTATGTGGGCGAGAGCGCCTTCGCCACCAAGGCCGGCATTCATGCCTCCGCAATTGCAAAAGACCCGGCGACCTATGAGCACGTGGCGCCGGACAGCATCGGCAACAAGCGCAAGGTGCTGGTGTCTGAACAGGCCGGAAAATCTAACATTCTGGCCGAACTCGACCGCATTGGCATCAAGGCCGACAAGGACGATCCGCGCATCGGCCGCTTATTGGAGATCGTCAAGGAGCGCGAGACCATCGGTTATGCCTATGAGGCCGCCGATGCGTCGTTCGACTTGCTCGCGCGCCGCACGCTCGGCACGGTGCCGAATTATTTCGACGTCACCCAGTTCGATATCAATGTCGAGCAGCGCATCAACGCCAAGGGCGAGCGCGTCACCGTCACCATGGCGGTGGTCAAGGTGAAGGTCGGCGACGACGCCATGATTTCGGCGGCGGAGGGCAACGGCCCGGTCAACGCGCTCGACCTCGCTTTGCGCAAGGATCTCGGTCAGTATCAGAAATACATCGATGACCTGAAACTGATCGATTATCGCGTGCGCATCCTCGACGGCGGCACCGAGGCGGTCACCCGCGTGTTGATCGAGAGCGAAGACAAGAGCGGCGATCGCTGGACCACTATCGGGGTGTCGCCCAATATCATCGACGCCTCATTCCAGGCGTTGATGGATTCCATCATTTATAAGCTGGTGAAATCCGGTGCACCGGCGTGAGTTAATCCCGCCATGATTGATCATGTCTCAATTGCCGTCCGCGATCTCAAGGCAGGGGAACGCTTCTACACCGCGCTGCTGGCGGCGCTCGGCATGAGTAAACTGCGCGAATGGCCGGACGCCGCGGTCGGCTTCGGCAAAAAGTATCCCGAGTTCTGGATCAATCGGCGCAAGGACATGGCGCCGATCGCCGCCGACAGCGGCGTGCATATTTGCCTGCGCGCAAGCGATGCCGCCGCGGTCGATGCCTTCCATGTCGCGGCGCTCGCCGCCGGCGGTACGTCCGACGGCGCGCCGGGCTTGCGCGCGCAATATCACGAGAATTACTACGCCGCGTTCATTCACGATCCCGATGGCAATCGCATCGAGGCTGTGACGTTCGTCAGATAAATGCTAAAGTTTATCTGCGTCGGCCGCCGTCAACTTCTTGGCTGTTTCCGGCAACGCCGCGACCGCTTTTTGCAGCATCGGCAGGATTTCGTCGACCTTGTCGGCCACTAAAAGATCGAAGTTCAGATCGCCGCGGATGAATTCTAGCGTCTTCATGTGATCGAGCAGGGCGCACAGCGGCTGCCAAAAACCTTCGATGTTGGCGAGCAGGATCGGCTTCTTGTGGCGGCCGAGTTGCGCCCAGGTCATTTGTTCGACGCTCTCCTCTAGCGTGCCAACCCCGCCCGGCAGCGCCACGAAGGCGTCGGCCAACTCGAACATCTTGCGTTTGCGCTCGTGCATGTCGCGCGTGACGATCAATCCGTGCGCGCCCTTGATGGCGTGCTCCCGCGCCACCAAGAATTCCGGGATAATGCCAGTGACCGCGCCGCCATGAGCGAGTACGGCCTCTGCCAACTGGCCCATCATGCCAACGGCGCCGCCGCCATAGACCAGGCCGATGCCGTTCTGAGCCAGAATCGCGCCGAAGGCGCGGGCGGCCTCCACGTAGGCCGGGTCGGTGCCCGGGCCGGAGCCGCAATAGACGCAGATTTTTCGGATTTTGTTGGGGTTTTCGCGTTCGTTCATGGCCTGCATGTGCATTGCGTCTGCGGCAGCGTCAAGGCGGTGGCCGCAAATCATTGAATAGCCGTGCCATTCCGGCGGACAGGGTGATTACGGCTGAGAATCCGCCTATATGAAGGCTCTGAATGAGCGATCACCACCACCACCAAGCAGCCGAAAGCGAATCGCGCGTCTCCGCCAGCCGCGGTGCGCTGCTCACCACGGTGATCCATTTGTGGCCCTATATTTGGCCGTCCGACCGCCGCGATCTGAAGCTGCGGGTGATCGGCGCCATGGTTCTGCTGCTGGTCGCCAAACTCGCCACCATCGCGGTGCCCTTTACCTTCAAATGGGCGACCGATGCGCTCGCCGGCCATGGCAGTGCCCCGGTCGCGGCCTCCGAATGGCTGGTCTGGGCGCTCGCCGCTCCGGTCGCCATGACAATTGCGTACGGGGGCATGCGCATATTGATGGCGGTGCTTACGCAATTGCGCGATGGCCTGTTCGCCAAGGTGGCGATGCACGCAGTGCGCCGGCTCGCCTTCCGCACCTTCGTGCACATGCACGAGTTGTCGCTGCGCTTCCATCTCGAGCGCAAAACCGGCGGGCTCACCCGTGTGCTCGAGCGCGGCCGCAACGCCATCGAGACCATCGTGCGGATGGTGATCCTGCAGCTCTCGCCAACCATCATCGAGCTGCTGCTCATTGTCGGCGTGCTTATGTGGCAATTCGACTGGCGCTACGTGCTGGCGATCATGATCACTGTCGCCGTCTACATGACCTACACCTATCACGCCACCGAATGGCGCATCGGTATTCGCCGCCGCATGAACGAAAGCGACACCGACGCCAACGTCAAAGCGATCGACTCGCTGCTCAACTACGAGACGGTAAAATATTTCAGCGCCGAGCAGCGTGAGGCCGAGCGTTATGACAAGTCGATGGCGCGCTATGAGGAGGCCAGCACCAGGGCCTATACCTCGCTCGCGGTGCTCAATGCCGGGCAGGCAGTGATCTTCACTTTCGGGCTCGCCGCCGTCATGGTGATGTGCGCCTACGAGATCCAGGCCGGCACCAAGACTGTCGGAGATTTCGTGCTGATCAACGCCATGATGATCCAGCTTTATCAGCCGCTTAATTTCATGGGCATGGTCTACCGCGAGATCAAGCAGGCGGTGACCGACATCGAGCTGATGTTCGCGATCCTGGCACGCGAGCCGGAAATCAAGGACATCGCCGGCGCGCCGACGCTGAAGGTGACGAGCGGCACCATTCGTTTTGAGAATGTCCGCTTCGCCTATGAGCTGGAGCGGTGCATTTTGAAAGGCGTCAGTTTTGACGTGCCGGCCGGCAAAACGGTGGCGGTGGTTGGGCCGTCCGGCGCCGGCAAGTCGACGATCTCGCGGCTGTTGTTCCGCTTCTACGATTTGGCTGGCGGCCGCATCCTGATCGACGGCCAGGATATCGCCCGGGTCACGCAAGCCTCGCTGCGCCAGGCCATCGGCATGGTGCCGCAGGACACCGTGCTGTTCAACGACACCATTCGCTACAACATCCGCTATGGCCGCTGGGAAGCGAGCAATAGCGAGGTGGAGGAAGCGGCGCGGCTCGCGCAGATCGACGGATTGATCCGCCTCGCGCCGAAAGGCTACGAAACCGAGGTCGGCGAGCGTGGCCTCAAGCTTTCCGGTGGCGAGAAGCAGCGCGTCGCGATCGCCCGCACCATCCTGAAGGCGCCGCCGATCCTGGTGCTCGACGAAGCGACCTCGGCGCTCGACAGCCACACCGAAAAGGAAATCCAAGACGCGCTGGAGCGGGTGTCCAAGGGCCGCACCACGCTGGTGATCGCGCACCGCCTCTCGACCATCGTCGGTGCCGACGAGATCATCGTGCTCGATCAGGGCGAGATCGTCGAGCGCGGCACGCATTTCGCCCTGCTCGATGCCAACGGGCTTTATGCCAGCATGTGGAACCGCCAGCGCGAGGCGGAAGAAGCGCGCGAGAAGCTCGCTCGCGTGGCCGAGCCCGAGGTCGCGCCCAACCGCAATCCGCCGCCGGTTGACGATGTGATTTCGGCCGATGCCGCACTGACTATCGAAGCGCCGGCCGACGCCGCGGAGTAGGATAAAGCATGTCGATCTACGATTCGATTCGCGCGCAGATGGTGCCGATCACGCCGGAGGGCTACCCCTTCATCGGTGCTTTCGCGTTCGCCAGCCTTATCTTGTTCTGGCTGTGGAGCCCGCTCGGTTGGCTCGGCACGCTGGCGACCCTGTGGTGCGCCTATTTCTTCCGCGACCCGCCGCGCGTGACCCCGGTGCGCGAGGGGCTGGTAGTAGCGCCCGCCGACGGCCGCGTCAGCCAGATCACAACGGCGCCGCCGCCGCACGAACTCGGCCTAGGCGACAAGCCGCTGCCGCGCATCTCGATCTTCATGAGCGTGTTCGACTGCCACGTGAATCGCAGTCCGATAGCCGGCCGCATCGAGAAAATCGTCTATCAGCCGGGAAAGTTCTTCAATGCCGACCTCGATAAGGCGAGCGCCGATAACGAGCGCAATTCGCTGGTGATTGTCACCACCGCCGGTCACGTGGCAGTGGTACAAATCGCCGGCCTGGTGGCCCGACGAATCGTCTGCTTCGTGCGCGAGGGCCAGCCGGTCGGCGCCGGCGAGCGTTTTGGCATGATCCGCTTCGGCTCGCGCCTCGATGTTTATCTTCCCGACGGCACGCCGCCGATGGTCGCCGTCGGGCAGACCTCGCTTGCCGGCGAAACCGTGCTCGCTGACCTACGCGTTCCGGATGCCGGGCGCGCTTTCAGGAGCGGCTAAATCGTTAACGAGAACGCGAAACCGGGCCGGCGTGCCGTGGCGCGCAAGTCTGCAAACGTCTATATTAGCGCCATGGTGTTTCCGCCGTTCGATCCCGCTCCGCCGCCTCGGCGCCGCCGTTTCAAGGCGATCCCGGTGCGCACTCTATTGCCCAATCTGATCACGCTGTTGGCGCTATGCGCGGGGCTGACCGCGATCCGCATGGCAGTCGAAAACCGGCTCGATCTGGCGCTGGGTGCGATCGTGCTGGCGGCGCTGCTCGACGGCATCGACGGGCGCATCGCACGCATGCTCAAGGGCACCTCGCGCTTCGGCGCCGAACTCGACAGCCTTGCCGACTTCGTGAACTTCGGCGTGGCGCCAGCACTGATCCTGTATTTCTGGGGCTTACAAGAGCTCAAATCGGCGGGCTGGATCGCGGCGCTGGTGTTTGCAATCTGCGCTGGGCTGCGGCTCGCGCGCTTCAACGTGATGATCGACGACCCTAACCAACCGGTTTGGGCGGGAAACTTCTTCACCGGCATTCCGGCGCCGGCCGGCGCGATTACCGTGCTGCTGCCGATCTATCTCTACTTCCTCGGCGTCTCCAACGGGCTGGTCACGGTCTGGCTCACGCTTTTCTACACGCTGGCGATCGCGCTGTTGATGGTTTCGCGCCTGCCAGTGTTCTCCGGCAAGCGCGTGGGTAAGCGCGTGCCGCCGGAGCTGGTGCTGCCCGTGTTCGTGGTTGTTGTGTTGTTCTTCGCGTTGCTGATCAGCTATCCGTGGGTGGTCCTCACCATCGGCACGCTCATCTATCTCGGCTGTCTTCCGCTCGGCTGGCTGTCCTATCGCGAATATCAGCGCAAGGATCGGGTAGCCGCCGCCGCTTCGGCGACCGCTGCCGATGCACCAACAGCGCCAGACCATGTCCCGGCAAGCGAATCCGATCACAATCGCCCCGCACGTCTGAACTGATCAACGGCACTGCATCAGCCCATGGCGCGCGCCACCAGCGTCCTTGCCGCCGCCGACCGTCATGAACGGCCGGTCATCGATACCGTGATCCTCGATTACGCCCAGCGCAGCGGGCAGAAAATCACCGTCACCGGCGTCAGAGGCGGCGCCTTCGAGATCGACCTGCATCGGCCGGCGCGCCTGCGCACCGACGATCTGCTGCTGCTCGAGAATGGCGCGCTGGTGGAAGTCGTCGCCGCGCCCGAGCCGCTGGTCGAGGCGCGCGCAGCCGACCTGGCCGAGCTGGCAAGGCTCGCCTGGCATCTCGGCGACCGCCACATACCGGTGCAGGTGCTGCCCAACCGCATCCGCGCGCGGCGCGATGCAGCGCTCGAAGCTTTGCTCAAGTCGCTCGGTGCGAAAGTGACCGTGATCGAGGCGCCGTTCGAGCCGGAAGGCGGCGCCTATGCCTCATCGCATGACCACGGCCACGCGCATCATGATCATGACCACGCGCGCGATCATCACGGCCATTCGCACGGACATCATCGCGATCACTAATTCCGATAGCCCTGCGTGCCGAACGGATAGCCGGGCATCAGGTCGTAAGGGTGCTTCCAGCCGGGCAGCGCCTTCATGCGCTCGAGCCAGGCGGCGATCGCCGGATGGTCCTTGGCGATGTCGAAGCCGAACTCTTCGGCCGGGTAGTAAAGATAACCGGTCATTGAAATGTCGGCGATGGTCGGCTTGTCGCCCACCAGGAATTTTCGTCCGGTCAGCCGCTTGTTGACAATGGCGAGCGCGTTTTGCGCACGCCCTTGCAGGAATGCCATCACTGCCGGATCGCCGGCCGGCTTGGCGAAATTCTTCAGAAAGCGGAACGGCCCGAGAAAGCCGTTGACCTTCTGATTGTCGAAAATGATCCAGCGCAGCGATTCCAGCTCCTCGTCTTCGCCTTGCGGTTTGAATTTGCCGGAATGATTCGCAAGATAAGTGAGGATCACGCCCGACTGGGTGAGCTTCTTAGCCCCGTGTACCAGCACCGGCACCTCGCCCATCTCATTGACGCCCGTGCGATAATCGGGCGTGCGCTGGACCCCGGCGCCGAAGAAGTCGATCCAGACCGGCTCCCACTTGGCGCCGATCAGATTGAGCATCAGCGCGGCGCGATAGGCATTGCCGGACTGGGCGAAGCAGTAGAGCTGATAATCGCTCATTGGCTTTCCTGTGGTTCGATGATCTGGCGGGTGAGTGTCACGGGCATGCCGGCCGTGGCCTGGCCTTCATAATGCCCTCTGGCGAAACTCAAGCGCGCGAGCGGCTGGTTTTCATCGTCGTTGATCGTGAGCGAGCCCTTGTCGAGCGTCCAGCGTCGGCTGGTGAAGAATTTGCCCGGGCAGCCGCCCTCCGGCTCGACGGTGCTTGCACGCGCGCCAGGCGCGCCAGCGAAATTCATGCCGCAGGATGGCGAGTTGGGCGCCGACAGAATCCAGCGGCCGGTCATATCGACATCCAGCGTCGCCTCTGCCACCGGGGTCGCACCTTCGAACGGACTGCCGGCGCAGCCCGCGAGCAGCCATGCGACGAGAACGCCTGCAGCGGCCCGCAATACCGGCATTGCGCGCGACGTCCTCACTTCATGGTCGGGATCACGAATTCGGCGCCTTCCTTGGTGCCGGTCGGCCAGCGCGAGGTGACGGTCTTGGTCTTGGTATAGAAGCGGACCGAATCCGGTCCGTGCTGGTTGAGGTCGCCGAAGCCGGAGCGCTTCCAGCCGCCGAACGTGTAATAGGCGAGCGGCACCGGAATGGCGAAGTTGACGCCCACCATGCCGACCTGCACGCGGTTGACGAAATCGCGCGCGGTATCGCCGTCGCGAGTAAAGATGGCGACGCCGTTGCCGTATTCATGCTCGGAGGGAAGCCGCACCGCTTCCTCGTAGTCTTTTGCGCGCACCACCGAGAGCACCGGTCCGAAGATTTCTTCCTTGTAGATTTTCATGTTCGGCTTCACGTCGTCGAACAGGCAGCCGCCGATGAAATTGCCGTTTTCGTAGCCCTGCAATTTGAACCCGCGCCCGTCGACCACAAGTTTGGCGCCTTCCTTGATGCCGCTATCGATATAGCCGCGCACTTTGCCGAGCAGCTCCTTGGTGACCATTGGGCCGTAGTCGGCCTTATCGTCGCTCGAAGGGCCGATCTTTAGATTCTCCACGCGCGAGATCAGTTTCTTGAGCAGCGCGTCGCCGGTCTTTTTGCCGACTGGCACAGCCACCGAAATCGCCATGCAGCGCTCCCCGGCCGAGCCATAGCCGGCGCCGATCAGCGCATCGACGGCCTGGTCCATGTCGGCGTCGGGCATCACGATCATGTGGTTCTTGGCGCCGCCAAAGCACTGCACGCGCTTTCCGTTGGCGCAGCCGGTCGAATAAATATATTCCGCGATGGCCGACGAGCCGACGAAGCCGATCGCCTTGACGCGGTCGTCGGTGAGCAGCGTATCGACCGCTTCCTTGTCGCCGTTGACCACGTTGAGGATACCTTCCGGCAGGCCGGCCTCGATGAACAATTCGGCAATCCGCATCGGCACCGACGGATCGCGCTCCGACGGCTTGAGGATGAAGGCATTGCCGCAAGCGATTGCCGGCGCCGCCTTCCACAGCGGAATCATGGCCGGAAAATTGAACGGCGTGATGCCGGCGACGACACCGAGCGCCTGGCGTACGGAATAGAGGTCGATACCGGGGCCGGCGCCTTCAGTGTATTCGCCCTTCAGCAAATTCGGAATGCCGCAGGCGAATTCCACCACCTCGAGCCCGCGCTGGATGTCGCCGCGCGAGTCGGGCAATGTCTTGCCGTGCTCGCAAGAGAGCAGCTTGGCGAGGCTGTCGTATTCCTTCTGCACCAGCTCGAGAAACTTGAACATCACGCGGGCGCGCCGCTGCGGATTGGTCGCCGCCCAGGCCGGTTGCGCGGCTTGCGCATTGGCGACGGCGTGCTCGACCTCGGAATGCTTGGCCAGCGCTACTTTGGCCTGCACCTCGCCGGTATTGGGATCGAAGACGTCGCCGAAGCGCCCGGAGGACCCTTTGACCGCCTTGCCGCCGATGAAATGGCCGATTTCACGCATAGATCGATCTCCTCCGGTACTTAAAGGGGTCCTGGGTCGGACTTTAGGGCTTCGGCGCCCATTTGGCGTGATTTTTGCGGCTTTTTGCCGGCCGGTCACGGGTTGGACCCGTTAAGGCGGGCGTTTTTCTTTCACGAACGGTTAGCGTTTACCGCCTTTTGACAGCGCCAGTTTAGGGTCGTTTGCAGCGGCCGCCATCCCGTTTTGTGCTGCATATCGTGCGCGTTGGTAAGGAAGTCATGGATATCGCAACGAGTTTAGCCTGCTATGCGGCATCGGCGTTGTAGGCCTTGTGATTATGATGGGCGGCGATCTACACATGTTCGTCAGCGAACATGCGTTCATCGTCATTTTCGGTGGGTCTTTTGCCGCTACACTGATCCGTTTTCCGTTCTCCTCCATCATGCACGGCCTGCCGCTCGGCGCTAAATTTGCTTTCTCGATGCGGCGCATGACCCAGCGCGAATTGGTCGACGAAATCGCCGGCATCGCCGAAGTTGCCCGCAAGTCGGGGCCGGTCGGCCTGGAAAAAGTCGAGACCGACGATCCCTTCCTCGCCAAAGGCATCCGCTTCGTCGCCGACGGCTACGACACCAACTTCATCCGCGACAATCTCGAGCGCGACCGCGACAACTTCCTCACCCATCTCGACGAAGGCCAGAAGATCTACCGCGCGGTCGGCGACTGCGCGCCGGCCTTCGGCATGATCGGCACCCTGATCGGCATGGTGCAGATGTTCGCCAACATGACGGATCCATCGAAGCTCGGCCCATTCATGGCGGGCGCGCTGCTCGCGACCTTCTATGGCGCCGCGCTCGCCAATCTGTTCTGCCTGCCGATCGCCGACAAATTGCACCTCAAGCTGGTGGACGAAGAAATCAACCGTACCTTGATGATCGACGGCATTCTGATGATCCGCGAAGCCAAGAGTCCGACCCTCGTGCGCGAAATGTTGCTCGCCTATCTGCCCGAGAAACATCGCCACAGCGAGGCCGACGAAGAAGAAGCCAAGCCAGAGGCCGCGCCAGCGTAAGTCGACGCATCGGAAGGCATAGTCAATGGCGCGGCGCAAGGACGGCGGTCACGGCGGTGGTCACGGTTGGTTCGTGACCTTCGCCGACCTGATGGGGTTGCTGGTCAGCTTCTTCGTGATGCTGGTCGCGTTCTCTACCCAAGACCAGCAGAAGCTGAAAATCGTCGCCGGTTCGATGCGCGACGCCTTCGGCGTGCAGGATCAGGCGCGCTATTCCGGCATCATCGAGGTGCTGGGCTTGCCGACGCGGCCGAAACTCAAGAATGCAGCAAATATCGATCCCTCCGAGGCGTCCGCGACGCCGACGCCCGACGACGAGGACAAAGAGCGCCGCTACGGCGCCCGCTTGAAGAGGGATCAGAAATTCGCGCTGGCTTCGGCCTCGCTGCGCCAGGCTTTGCAGGACATGCCGGAGATCACCGAGGTCTCCAAGAGCATCATGGTCGAGGAGACCAAGCAGGGCCTCAATATCGAGATCGTCGACCAGGACGGCCGCTCGATGTTTCCGGACGGCGCCAAGGAGCCCTATGAGCGTACCCGCAAATTGATCCAGAAGATCGCGCCGGCGCTCAAAGCGATGCCCTACCGCGTCTCCATCACCGGGCATACCGCGTCGAGCAAGATGTCGGACAAGCCGGGCTATGGGCCTTGGGAGCTTTCCGCCGACCGCGCCAACGCAGTGCGCGAAGTCCTGGCCGGCGAAGGCGTGCCGACCGGGCACTTCTTCATGGTGGCCGGCAAGGCCGACACCGATCCGCTGTTCCCCGATAACCTGTTGATGTCGCCGAACCGCCGCGTCACCATCACTCTGATGCGGGAAGAGCCGCCGATTCCGGCCGATTTGGCGCCATAAAGGTATCGAAATCCGGTTCCGCCGCCGCTCAATCCGTGTCAACAGGCAGCGGAAAGGGCGTGGTATTCTCTCAGGCGTAGCGATGATATAAGGCCCGCCTTCCCAGTCCGGCGGCGGAACGAAACAACCCCGATGAATAACGGCGCGAATGAGAGCGCGGCTTCCGCCGAGGCCAGCATTGCTAATGGCGGCAGAGAAGCTCCGCAAAGCTTTGTGGCGCTGGCGCTTGGGAGCGTCGGGGTCGTCTATGGAGACATCGGTACTAGTCCGCTTTACGCCTTTCGCGAGGCGGCGATCGCGGCGAGCCACGACCAGCCGGTGACCCGCGGCACCGTCCTCGGCGTGTTGTCGCTGATCCTATGGGCGCTGATCATCACGGTGACGCTGAAATACGTGCTGATCCTGTTGCGCGCCGACAATAACGGGGAGGGCGGCACGCTCTCGCTCACAGCGCTGGCCACTCGTGCGATCGGGCGGCGCACCGCATTCGTCTTAGTCGTCGGCGTCATCGGCGCCGCGATGTTTCTCGGCGACAGCGTGATCACGCCGGCGATTTCGGTGCTTTCGGCGGTGGAAGGCTTGAAGCTTGCAAGCCCGGCCTTCAGCGACTACGTGGCGCCGCTCGCGGTCGCCATCCTGATAGGCCTGTTCGCCGCGCAAAGCCGCGGCACCGCCAAGGTGGCGGCGATGTTCGGCCCGATCATGGTGGTCTGGTTCATCGCGATCGCGATCGCCGGCGCCTTGCATATTCTCGACGATCCCCATGTGCTCGCCGCCATTAACCCGCTCTACGGCGTCGAATTCCTTATGGAGCACGGCACAATCGGGTTGGTAACTCTCGGGGCAGTATTTCTATGCGTCACCGGCGGCGAGGCGCTTTATGCCGATCTTGGCCATTTCGGCCGCAAACCGATCCAGACTGCCTGGCTTTGTCTGGTGCTGCCGGCGTTGCTGATCAATTATTTCGGTCAAGGCGCCAAGGTGCTGGCCGATCCCATGGCGATCGAAAATCCGTTCTACCGGCTGGTCCCGGATACTTTCCTGCTGCCGATGATCGTGCTGGCGACCGCGGCGACCGTGATTGCGAGCCAGGCGGTGATTACCGGCGCCTATTCGCTGGTGCATCAGGCGATCCAGCTCGGCTTGCTGCCGCGGCTCACCATCCTGCACACCTCGGCCTCCCATGTCGGCCAGATCTATATTCCGCGCGTGACGGTGTCGCTGCTGCTCGGCGTGCTGTTGCTGGTGGGACTGTTCCGCACCTCCAGCGCACTTGCTTCAGCCTATGGCATCGCAGTCGCCACTACCATGGTGGTGGACGGGCTACTCGCCTTCGTCGTGATTTGGCAGCTATGGCGCTGGCCGCTGTGGAAAGCCGCGCTGCTGATGGCGCCATTCGTGATCGTCGATGTGGCCTTCTTTTCCGCCAATTTCATGAAATTATTCGAGGGCGCTTGGGCGCCGCTCTTGTTCGGTGCCAGTATGGTGCTGCTGATCCTGACCTGGCGGCGCGGCAGCAGGATTCTGATCAGTAAGACCCGGCGCACCGAGGTGCCGATCGAAACGCTGCTACACAGCCTCGAGAAAAAGCCCCCGCATAGCGTGCCGGGCACGGCGGTGTTTCTCACCAGCGATCCGGATTTCGCGCCGTCCGCGTTGTTGCACAATCTCAAGCACAACAAAGTGCTGCACGAGCACAATGTGATCCTCACCATCATCACCGCCGACACGCCGCGCGTTCGCGAGGATGAGCGCGTGCAAATCACGCCGCTGTCGAAGCGTTTTTCGCGCGTGGCCTTGAGGTTCGGCTACATGGAGCAGCCTAACGTGCCAAAAGCGCTGGCGATTGCGCGCAAGCACGGCTGGCAATTCGACATCATGTCGACCTCGTTCTTCCTGTCGCGGCGCGCGCTCAAGCCGTCGGCGAAGTCGGGCATGCCGGGCTGGCAGGATCATCTGTTCATTGCACTGGCACGCTCGGCCAGTGATGCCACCGACTTCTTCCAGATTCCCACCGGCCGGGTGGTCGAGGTCGGCACCCAGGTGACGGTCTGAGCAAACCCGCTGTTCTATGGGCTTGCCAACTAACGCATTGATAAATTAGGTAAATTTTACAAACATGACCTGCGATTCATGCATGGCTTGGTGTTCCGATTTGCACAAATGATGGTGCAGAGGAACTCGCGGTGGCGTTATAAGCCGCGGCTCAAAAGTTTTTGCACTGCAACAGAGCTAGGCCAATCCCCCATGTCTCAGACGATTGCCGCCGCCCGCGGCGGCTCGAGCGCGGCCCAGGACAACGGCGACGCGCCGGTGAAGGTAGGCTTCTGGGCGCTCACGCTTGGATGCATCGGCGTCGTCTACGGCGATATCGGCACAAGTCCCCTCTATGCCTTGCGTGAGTCAGCGCTGGCGGCCGCCGGACCCGGCAAGGTGGTGAACGAGCCGATCGTGTTCGGCATTCTGTCGTTGATCATCTGGGCGCTGCTGCTGGTGGTCACCGCCAAATACGTGCTCGTCCTGCTGCGCGCCGACAATAACGGCGAAGGCGGCACGCTGGCGTTGATGGCGCTCGCCTCGCGTGCGCTCGTCGGCACCCGCGGCGGGGCCCTCGTCATCCTGCTCGGCGTCATTAGCGGCGCGCTATTTTATGGCGACGCCATAATCACGCCGGCGCTGTCGGTGCTCTCGGCGGTCGAAGGCTTGAAGGTCGCGACACCGGCGTTTGACGAATTTGTGGTGCCGATCACGGTCGTTATCCTGATCGCGTTGTTCGCGGCGCAATCGCGCGGCACCGCGAAGGTTGCGGCCTTGTTCGGACCGGTCACATTGATCTGGTTTGCCGCGATTGCCGTCGCCGGTCTTTGGCAAATCGGCCAAAACTTCAACGTTCTGGTCTCGTTCAATCCGTATTACGGAATCCACTTTCTGCTCAATCATGGCATCGTCGGCTTCTATACGCTTGGCGCCGTGTTCCTCGTGGTGACCGGCGCGGAAGCGCTCTATGCCGACCTCGGGCATTTCGGCCGCAGCCCGATCCGCTTTGCCTGGCTGGTTGTCGTCCTACCGGCGCTGCTGATCAATTATCTCGGGCAGGGCGCGTTGGTGCTGGCCGATACGAAGGCCATCGAGAACCCGTTCTTTCTGCTTTATCCGCATTGGGCGTTGCTGCCGATGGTGGTGCTGGCGACCGCGGCGACCGTTATCGCCAGCCAGGCGGTGATCACCGGCGCCTATTCGCTCACGCAACAGGCGATCCAACTCGGCTTGCTGCCGCGCCTGGAGATCCGTCACACCTCGGAATCGCTGTTCGGACAGATCTACATGCCGCGGGTGAACACGCTGCTGCTGATCGGCGTCCTGTTGCTGGTGGCGCTGTTCCGTTCGTCGAGCGCGCTCGCCTCCGCCTACGGCATTGCCGTCACCGGCACCATGGTGGTCACCGCCATGATGGCGATCGTGGTGATCTGGCGGGTGTGGCGCTGGCCGCTGGTTGCCACGCTGGCGCTAATGCTGCCGTTTTTGTTCATCGATTTCACGTTCCTCGCCGCCAACCTGCTCAAGATCGTGGAGGGCGGCTGGATGCCGCTTGCGCTCGGCGCCTTGGTGATGACGTTGATGTACACCTGGAAGCGCGGCAGCCGGCTGCTGTTCGAGAAGACGCGACGCCAGGAAACGCCGCTCGAGTTCCTGGTCGCCAGCCTGGAAAAAAAGCCGCCGGTGCGCGTGCCCGGCACCGCGGTGTTCCTCACCAGCGATCCATTGAGCGCGCCGACTGCGCTGATGCACAGCCTAAAGCACTACAAGGTGCTGCACGAGAAGAACGTCATCCTCACCATCGAGACGGCCGATACGCCCCGCGTCAACGCTGCGGAACGGGTGCGCATCGAGCCGGTGGGCGAGACGTTCTCGCGGGTGAACTTGCGCTTCGGCTTCATGGAGACGCCAAACATACCGAAGGCGCTGGCAATCGCGCGCAAGCTCGGCTGGCAGTTCGATATCATGTCGACGTCGTTCTTTCTGTCGCGCCGCACGCTCAAGCCGGCGCCCCATTCCGGCATGCCGCGCTGGCAGGACCGGCTATTCATCGCCCTCACGCGCGTCGCCAATGACGCCACCGACTATTTCCAGATCCCGACCGGGCGGGTGGTCGAGGTTGGAACCCAAGTGACAGTTTAAAAGACTGGTGCGGGGTGATTGGATTTCGGCTAAAACCGCGCATAATTGTTTGCGCATGATCTTATTCGAAAACCAGTTCCCATCCCGGATCAAGTCGAGGACAGGCTTTTTCGGGATCATGTGCGGGTCACCGGAGTTGCGTTATGGCCGACGAAATACCGCGCGCTGACGAAGTGCAGAATTTGACGCCCGAACAAGTGGCGCGGGGCTTAACCGAAGGCCGAATGTTGCTGGTCGACGTGCGCGAGCCGAACGAGACGTCGGTGGAGAGCTATCCGGACGCGGTGATCGTGCCGCTCTCCGCCTTCGATCCGGCCGCCATCCCGGATCCGCTAGGCAAAGAAGTGGTGTTCGCCTGCCGCTCCGGCCGCCGCTCGGTGACGGCCTCGCTCGCCGCCCAGGACAGCGGCTTTCCCTATAAATCCCATCTTGCCGGCGGCATCATCGCGTGGAAAGCGGCCGGGTTACCGACCAAGACCTGATCGCCGTTGTAGGTCGGTACTTAGACTGCCTTCGCGTCTTCCGGCCGCCAGCGGCGGTGCTGCCAGAGCCACTGCTCGGGGTGCTCGCGGATCCAGCCTTCGATCACGCCGATGATGATCTGCGTGGTGGCGGCGATGTCGATCTTGCCTTCGACGTCGAGTGCCGGTTTGATCGCCTCGGTGATCTCACCGCGAAACCGATGCCCAGGCAGGCGGATCATCCGCACTCCATGGATAGGACAATCGAAATGGCGCGCAAGCCGCGCCAGCAGCGGATTGGCCATGGTGCGGCGGCCGAAGAATGTCACCTCGACGCCGCGCACGTAATACTGATCGACCAGCATGCCGACATGGGCGCCGCGCGCGAGCGCTTCGGCGAGCCTCAGCGGCGCCTCCAGGCCGGTCGAGATCAGCTCGCCCATGCTGGCAGTGCGCGTCTCGGTAAGCCAGCGGTCGATAGCCGCGATATTGGGCCTCCGGTATAGCACCGCACTATCGACGCCTGCCGCAGCGGCGGATATCGCCGGCAGCTCCCAATTGGCGAGATGGGCGGCAAAGATCAGCGCCGGTTTGCCGTCGGCTGCAAGCCGAATGGCGCGATCGAGATTCTCGCGCGAAATGTCGTAACGACTCGGCCGATCCGGGAGATCCGGATCGTAATCCCACAACCGGTCGAGATGGGCGAATTCGGCGCCCATGCGCCCGAGATTGTCCCAGGCGCCGCGCAGAATTCTTTCGATCTCCGCCGCGGATTTTTCCCGAAACGCCGCCTTCAGATTATCGCGTGCGACGCGCTGCTCCGGCAGCAGCGGGCCGATCGTGCGCATCAGCCAGCCGGCAAAATCGGCCATCCGGTCGGGATCGGTGTGCCGCAGGCCCTTGAGCAGGGCGACCGCCAACGTGCCGACCAACGCGTTGCCGGCGCGTTTTGCGCCGCGACGCGCCCGCCGGATCGTTCGCCTGTACGAATTGGGCATTAGAAATTCACGATCACCTTGCCGAACACCTGCCGGCTTTCGATCCGCGCCAGACCGTACTCGAATTCGGCCAGCGCGAACTCGGAGTCGATGATCGGCGCTATGCCGGCGGCGATCTTGGACAGGCTGTCGCGGATATTGCGGATCGAGGCACCGAACGAGCCAAGAATCTTGTACTGCTGCTGGAACAACTGCATCAGATTGATGGTGACGCTCGGTCCCGCGGTCGAGCCGCAGGTCACCAGCCGGCCGCCGCGTTTGAGGCATAGCAGGGAGGCGTTGAAAGCCTCGCCGCCGACATGCTCGAACACCACGTCGACGCCCTTCTTGGCGGTGAGTTTGCGGGTGACGCCCTCGAAACGCTCGGTTTTGTAGTTGATGACATGATCGGCGCCGAGCGCCTTGGCCTTTTCCGCCTTGGCGTCGTCGCCGACCGTGGTGATGACAGTGCAGCCGATCGCTTTGGCCATCTTGATGGCGACTGAGCCGATGCCGGATCCACCGGCATGCACGAGAATAGTCTCGCCCGGTTTGAGCTTGGCATTGTCGAACAGCATGTGCTCGGTGGTTCCGAAGGCGATCGGCGCGCAGGCGGCATCGCGCAGCGACACGCCGGCCGGCACCGGGATCACCAGCCGCGCCGGCAGGTTGATCAGCTCGCGCGCGAAGCCGTCGATGTGGAAGCCCATGATGCCGCCGACGTTTTCGCATAAATTATCGCGGCCCTCGCGGCAGGCGGCGCACTGCCCGCAGGTCATGGCGCCGTACATCACCACTTTGTCGCCCGGCGTGAAGCCGGTAACGCCGGCGCCCAGGGCAGCGGTCTCGCCGGAGGCCTCGGCGCCGACCACCAAAGGCAATTGGCGCTTGGCAAAGGCCATGCCGCGAAAACCCCACAGGTCAAGGTGGTTGAGCGCGACCGCTTTGATGCGAATTTGCACCTCGCCGGCGCCGGGCGGCGGCGGGCTGGGCACGTCGCCAAGTTCGAGCGTGCGATCTGCGATAAGTCTTAAGGCGCGCATGGCGGACGAGGGCGGCGTTACGCCGCCGGCTCCAAGCCCATCACCAGCGAGACGTTCTGCCCGCCGAAGCCGAACGAATTCGAAATGGCGTGCGTGACCCGCGCGTCGCGGGCCTTGTTCGGCACCACGTCGAGCGGGATCGCCGGGTCCGGAATGTTGTAGTTGATGGTCGGCGGAATCCGCTGATGGTGCAGCGTGAGCAGCGTGATCACCGCCTCGACCGCGCCGGCCGCCGACAGCGTGTGGCCGATCATGGATTTGTTGGAGGAGATCGGAATGGTCGTCATGCGCTCGCCGAATACCGTGGAGCAGCCGAGATATTCCATCTTGTCGTTTTCCGGCGTGCTGGTGCCGTGCGCGTTGACGTAGTCGATGTCGTCGGGGACGAGGCCGGCATCCTTGAGCGCATTGGCGATGCAGCCGATGATCGGCTTGCCGTCGGGGCTCGAGCGGGTGCGGTGGAACGCATCGGTCATCTCGCCGCAGCCTTCCAGTACGCCGAGGATTTTTGCGCCGCGCGCCTTGGCCGAATCATAGCTCTCGAGCACCAGCGCGCCGGCGCCTTCGGCCATGACGAAGCCGTCGCGATTTTTGGAGAACGGTTTGACCGCCGCTTGCGGCACGTCGTTGCTGGTGGATAAAGCCGAGAGCAAGGAAAAGCGGATCACCGCTTCCGGGCTGATCGAGCCGTCGGTGCCCACGCAGAGCGCGGCGTCGGTCTCGCCGCGCCGGATCGCTTCGACGCCGAGTTGGATGGCGGTGGCGCCCGAGGCGCAGGCGGTGGACAGCGAGATCGGCGAGCCTTTGCTGCCGAATTTATCGGCCAGATGGTCGGCGACCGAACCGATGAGGAAACGTTCGTGGTAGCCAGGGAAGTCAGTGCTCGCCCGCAGCAGGTCGTTGTACGATACCTTGTCATTGGCGCCTGATTTGGCCGCGATTTCGATCCGCTGTGTCCACTCAACCTCGATCGGCGGCACCGCCACAAACAGCGGCCCGGGAAAATCGCCCTTGGCGCCGATGCCGGATTCGGCAATTGCCTCCTCGGTGGCAAGGTCGGCGAAGCGTTCGGTCAACGCGGCCGTGGAGCTTTGCGGCGGCAAGATATCAATGGTGCCGGCAATGCGGGTGCGCAGGCCGTCGGTGGAGAAACGGGTGATGGCGCGAATGCCGGATTCGCCGCCGGTGAGTTTGGCCCAGTTGTCGGTCTTGCCGGCGCCGAGCGAGGTGATCACGCCACGGCCGGTCACGACCACGGTCGGCCGGCCTTGTCGGTCCTTCGATGACGGCATTTTTCGCCCTCCCTCAGCCGGCCCGTTCGAGCAGCGCGAGGCCTTCGCCCCGCCAATGCCCGACCCCGGTCACCACGACTTGCTGCAGATCGCCGGCCATCGGCTTCTCCAGTCCGGTCGAGTCGCAGGGCGGAAACAGGCTACCATGCTCGAGCGCTACCGCCGCCAGCGCCACATTCATGACGAATTGCGGTTCCGCCCCATGCCCGAGATAAGTGCCGGTGGCGCGGGCGGCAAGGTCGGGATGCGCCGCCAGAAAGTCCCGTTCTCCAGCGGTCGCGGCCGCGGCGCCGCTCGCCCCCGAGAGCGCTGCCGCATGACCGGGTTTTATCCGGTCCTTGATCTTGTCCCATAACCGCGCGAGTGCCGCGGTGACATCCGCGGGAGCGCGTTTGGAGCGATCGGAGTAGACCGCCGATAGCCGCGCCAATGGCTTAGCTCCGCGCGCCTCGGCATGGCCGCGCTCTTCGATCACAACGAAGGCGCCGAGCGAGCCGAGCGCGACGCCTCCTTTATCGCCACGCTCCCATATCGGTGCAAAACGATCCTTCAGGGCGAAATCGGCGAATTGATAGAGCATCAGCAGGTCCGGCCGCTCTCCGTTATAGGAGCCGCCGACCAGCGCGATGTCGCTCTGACCCGCGGCAATGCGCGCGAACGCGACGCGCACGGCGTCGACGCCGCACGATTCCTCGCCCATGAAGGTGCGCGAGGAGCCGGTCACGCCATGCACAATGGAAATATTGCCGGCGAGCAGATTGGACAGCTGGGCCAGAAATAAAGTTGGCCGCAGGTCGCTCATCAGCCGCTCGTTCAGGAAGGCGGCGGGATTCTTCGCGTGCGGCAGGCCGGACAAGATCGCGGTGTCGACGGCAAGATCTCGTTCGCCGCCGCCGGCAGCGACGATCATGTCCATGTGCGAGAGAATGTCGGTCTTGCCCTTGACGCCGGCGGAGTCGAGCGCAAGGCCGGCGGCATAGGTGCCGATGCGCTGCCAGGCTTCCATCTGGCGTTGATCGCCTTTCTTTGGAATTTGCGAGTCGAAATTCACCGGCGCCAACGGATGCACGACGTAGGGCGCAAACGTCGTCGTGTCGGCGCTCGGATGCGCCTCCACCAGCTTTTGCCAATGCGCTTGCGGGCCTTCACCAAGACAGGAGACAATGCCGATACCGGTGATCCAGGCTTCGCGGTCGGCCTCAGCCATCGGCGGGTGTCCCGACTTGCAGTCCGATCCCGGCTGCAAAGTCACACATATTCTTTTTCAATTCGGCATTGGGGAAATCGAGGACGCGGAACGTTATCGCGGCCTCGCAAACCTCTCTGCGCTCGGACCTGATTTTTGCCGCGACGACTGCGTAACCTGACCCTTCGTGTTCCAAGTGGGCCTCGATCGACAGCATCTGGCCCGGCTTGACGAAGGTGCGCAGCTTTGCCTCTTTCACCGCGGCGAGAAGCGCCATGCGCTCGAAGCGGTTGAGCGCCACCACCAGCCAGCCCCCGGTCTGCGCCATCGCCTCGATCAGCAGCACGCCCGGCATCAACGGCATGCCGGGGAAATGGCCCTCGAAGATCGTACTCGTCTCAGGAACCTTCGCCTCGCTGCTGATCTTGCAGTCGGCGAGATTGAGGTCGACGATCCGGTCGATCAGATGAAAATACTCGATACGCATATGGCTCTGAGGCGGATTAGGCCCCCTTGGCAGCGATGAGTTCGTCGATGCGGGCGCTCAGATTTTTGAGCACAAAATACTGGTCGGTGGTGGCCTTGCCGTCGTTGACTTCCTGCGTCCACTGCTCGAGCGGCAGCTTGATGCCGAACGCCTTGTCGATGGCGAATGCGATGTCGAGGAAATCGAGGCTGTCGATGCCGAGATCGTTGATCGCGTGGCTCTCGGGCGTGATGGAATCGCGCGGAATATCGCAGGTCTCGGCGATAATATTGGCGATGGTGTCAAACGTCGAAGACATCGGTAACTCTCTGATTGATTTGGGGTTCTGACGATCGGACGGCCAAGGTGCCCGGTTCCGCGCGCTAGCCCCCCGGCACGGCCATTCACCGGCATACGGTTGGCAGCCCGTATAGCGAAGCGCCGCCTTAAGTTCAATGGTAGCGGGCATTTGCTGGAAAAAAGCGGCAAATCGCCCTGACCGGTACTGGCGAGCGCCCGTTGCCTGTGCATCGCATCACCAGCGGTCCTTGTTCACCTCCACCGGCGAGCAACCGCGCCGCCCCGACAGCACGCAATCCTGGTTCTTGCGCATCTGTGCCATGGTGTCGGCCAGCCACAGGCCGGCGCCGATCAAGGCAAGGACAAACACGAAGGCCAAAATATTGACGATCATGCGATGGCGATAGTCGTCGGTGCCTTCGACGCGCTCGAATTTGGCAAGGTCCTCCACTGGCGATGGAACGCTCGCCGGTTTGCCCGCGGCGGCTTGGCCGCCCGGGAACTTCACCACCCGCGATTCGCTGTCTGACGAAGACGTTCTATCGCCATTCATGACAGAGGACTCTATCACGGCGCGCGCCGCGGTTCGACCGGATGGGAGCGCGCCGCAGCTTATGTAGACGCTCATTCGCCATCCCACTAGACTGCCGGCGATGAGCGAATCCACCCGATCCCGGCGGGTCATCGCGCTGTTCGCGGCCTATGTGGTCGCGTTGCAGGCGCTGCTATTGCCGCTGTCGGTCGCGGCCGGACCCTTCAAGTCGAGCCTGTGCGCCGCGGCGATGTCCGCCGATGGCGCACCGCCGCCGGCCGGTCACGACAGCGGCTGCCCCTGCGCGGCCGGCTGCGGGACACATTGCTGCGCGCAGACTTTGGCCAGCCCGCCGGTAGGGACGGTCATCCTCGCCCTGAGTCGCGCCCTTGCGATGATGCCGATGCCCGCGATCGAGCGCGTCATCCGAGTGGCGGTTCGAAGCCCGCAAGTCCCGCGCGCGCCGCCTGCGGTCTAATTTTCCAAATTTCTGTTCCCGAAAATCCATCCGCATGCTGCGCTTCACGCAAGCGCGCGCTGCATCGTCAGGAGACTGAAATGACCCGGACTGCATTCTTTGTCGCCGCCGTTCTCGCCGCTTTGGCGACATCGGCAGCGCTCGCTCACGACTATACCGTCGGCAGTTTAAAGATTAATCACCCCTGGGCGCGCGCCACGCCGAAGGGCGCCAGCGTCGGCGGCTGCTATATGAAGATCACCAATAGCGGAACCGCGCCCGACCGCCTGGTCGGCGGCTCCTCAGACATCTCCAACAGCTTCGAAATCCACGAGATGAAAATGGAAGGCGGCGTGATGAAGATGCGGCCGGTCGCCAATGGCATCGAAATCAAGCCGGGGCAGACCGTCACGCTCGACCCGAGCGGCTATCACTTAATGTTGGTCGACCTGAAGAAGCAACTCGCGCAAGGCGAGCGTTTCAAGGCGACGCTTGAATTCGCCAAGGCCGGCAAAGTCGAGGTCGATTTCGCCATCGAGGGCATCGGCGCCAAAACCGTCGGCGGCGACCACGACCACGACATACCGGGCATGGGCGGCATGCAGATGAAGTGACGAACCCTCATTTCGGCTCGGCGAAGGCCAATTTGGCGTCTGCCGGCGGCATCATGCGGAACACGTTGAGCGTCATCGAGATCATCACGTAATAACCGAGGATGCCGACCAGTTCGACCATGCCGGCGTCGCCGAGGTGGGCGTGTACGCGCTTGTAGGTGCGATCGCTCGCGCGGTTGGTCTTGTACAGTTCGCGGATGAAGGTATGGATCGCGCGCTCGTCCCTGGGCGCGGACGTCGGTTCGCGCCCCGCGCGCAAGGCCGCGATCGTTTTCGGCTTCACACCGGCTTTCTCCGCCATCGGCTCATGTGCGAACCACTCGTACTGCGCGCGCCACAGCCGCGCCGTGCACAGAATGGCGAATTCCGAGAGCCGCGGCGGCAGCGCGGTCCGGTAACGGCAGTGGCCGCCGAGCGCCTGCGCCAGATGGCCGAATTCCGGCGCGTGCAGCCAGACCGCGAACGGTCCGCGCGGGGTGATCAATTTGCCGCGTGGCCCTGAGCGGATGGCCTTCAGCAGCCGGCTTTGGGCTTCGTTCATGTGCGCTTCCTCGATGATGGGCAGGCGTGGCGCCGGGCGCTTGGCGGGCATGGGCAAAGTCCTTCAGTGGAGGGGCGGCGGGGGAGGGCTATGACGCGGAACGTGAAACGCGATTATTATAGCCCAAAATGTCCGGGAGGACCCGCATGGACGATGCGACCACATTTACCCCCAATATCGCGCGCTACCAGGCGCTGATGGACGTGGTGCGCAGCCGTATGACCACGCGCGCCTTCCGTCCCGACATCGCGGTGCCGCGCGAGCATATCGAGATGGTGCTGGAGGCCGCACGGCACGCGCCGTCCGGCGCCAATGCGCAGCCCTGGCATTACATCGTCGTCACCGACGCGGGCGTCAAGAAACAGATCGCCGACTATTTCGTTGCGGAAGCGACCAAGCGCGCCAAGCTGAAGATGAAATTCCCCACACCCAATTATCGCGGACTGGAAATGGCGCCCGGCTTCGTGGTGGTGGCGGCCGATTTCCGTTTTGTGCGCGCTTTCCCGGTACTGCTCGACGGCTCCGATCTCGACAAACTCTACCAGGCCAATGCCGAACGCATTTTGCTGCAAAGTGTCGCCGCCTCCACCATGTCGGCGCATCTCGCCGCCGCCGCGCTCGGCTATCAGGTCTGGTGGGTGACCGCGATCGGCCAGGACGACGCGCAGAAAACATTGCGCCCGCTACTCGGCGTGCCGGAGGATCTCGCCATCATCGACATCATGCTGTTCGGCGTGCCGGCCAAGGCGCCCTACAAGCGCTGGAAGAAGACGCTTTCGCAAATCATGAACTGGGACCGCTTCGACATGGCGAACCATATGAGCATCGAGGAGATCGACGCTTGGGTGCGCGAGACGCGCCACAAGGTAATGTACCGCGACGAAGCGAAAGTGGATTGATAACGGGGGACCGCAAGGGGACGACCGTGATGACCGGCCATCTGAGGATCATTGCTGCCGCGTTCGGCCTCACGCTCTTCGCCACGCCCGCCTTCGCCGACGCAATCGACGGCGATTGGTGCCATAGACCCGATGGCCGCCGCTTTTCCATCCGCGGACCGGACATCGTCACGCCCGGCGGCGCGCATCTACAAGGAGACTACGGCAGGCACTCTTTCTCGTACGCGGTGCCGGCGTCCGAGCCCGGTGCGGGCAAGACCGTCTTCATGATGCTGCTCGACGAAAATACCGTACATCTGCGGTTGGGCGAAGCCTTCGCCGCCAATCCGGAAACCTGGATTCGGTGTTCGCCATCGGTTAGTTCGCTCAGCTTGTTGCCGGCGTCGTAGCCGCGCGGGCTATTCCACCGCCGCCGTCACGCGGATGATGCCGCGCTCCTGCATGCGCAGCGCTTTGGCGGCGGCGAGCGACAGATCGAGCACGCGGCCTTTGTTGAACGGTCCACGGTCGTTGACCACGACCAGCACGCTGCGATGCGTCTTATTATCGGTGACGCGCAGGCGGGTGCCAAAGGGCAGTGTGCGGTGGGCGGCGGTGAATTTGCCCGGATCGTAGCGCTCGCCGGTGGCGGTCCGGCCCGCGTAATGCGTGTCGTAATAGGCGGCGACGCCGGAGAATATCTTTTGGCTGGACGCCTCGGCCTGCGCACCGGCTAAGTATACGACCGCAACGGTGGCCGCAGTCCAAATCCCCGAATGCATTGTCACCCCTCGCGCAAGCAGCGGCTGCAGTAGTGGCCGATCGTGTCACGCATATGGCAGCGCCGCCGGATACCGCTCAAAAATGGATTTCTGCGCCTTGCTATTTGCAACAACACGATTACGGAACAAAAGTTCCTCAAGGAAAACTCTAAGATTTTGCGGCCTGGACCGAAGTCCGGCGCTGGGATTTAGCGCGATGGGCGGCGGCCCTCGGCTTATCGTGCCTTGCGGCGCGACGGCTATTAAGGTGATCCAACGTCATTTCGGCGCGGGCGCGGCATTCGCCGTGCAGTTTTGCGAGCTCTTCGTCGCTGAGATCCTCGACTGCGGCGAATTCGTTCTTGGCGCCTTTCATGGCCAACACCAATTCCGAAAGTTTAAGCTGGATCGCCATGGTGTCGCGGTTCTGCGTGTTCTGGATCAGGAACACCATCAGGAAGGTGACGATGGTGGTGCCGGTATTGATCACCAATTGCCAAGTGTCGCTGTAATTAAACAGCGGTCCGGTGACGATCCATGCCAGGATTACCGCCGCTGCGAGCAGGAATGCGGTGGGGTGGCCGGTGTATAACGCGGTGGCCTGCGCGAACTTGGTGAAATGCGCGACGAACGCGGTTGAGCCGTTCGGTTGCGCTTGAGCCTCATGATGAGCAGTTTTCCGAGTCATGACTCCCCGGGCCGCCGCCGCGATGCGCGGCGCGTCCCTCAACGCGCGGGCAGGTTCCCGAGTTCCATTATGAGAGCTTCGGCAGCGTCTGCCTGCAGCGTCCGATATCGGACCAGGGGTCGTCGCGCAGGCACTTGAGCCGCGCCGGCAGGTTGAGCACGGTAAACTGGTTCGAGCCCTTAAGCATGCCGAGCTCGGACCATGCGATCGGCGTCGATACCGGCGCGCCCGGCCGCGCGCGGGTGGAGTAGGGCGCGACTGCGGTCGCCTCGCGGCTGTTGCACAGGTAATCGATAAAAATTCGCTTGTTGCGTTTCCTCTTGGCCGCGGTCGCGGTGTAGCGGCCGGGCTCGTCCGCCGCCATGCCGGCGGCGACGGCGTGGGCGAAATCCTTAGCCGCGTCCCAGGGCGCCGGTTTGATCGGCAGCACCACGTGCAGCCCCTTGCCGCCGGAGGTCTTGAGGAAGCTCTTGAGCCTGAGTTTATCGAGCCGCTCGCGCACCGCGCGCGCGGCAGCGACCACGTCCTTCCTTCCAGCCGGTGCCTAGGCCGGCATCGAGATCGAACACCACCCAGTCGGCGCGCTCGCGGTCGTCGGTGGTGCGCCGCGGGTGTGGATTTCCAGGACGCCGGCCTGCACCAGCGAGATCAAACCGGCGAGATCGTCGATCGAGAAGATCTTGTCGCCCTTCTCGGGGACAAGATGCAGGTGCTCGGTGGCGATGCCCGCGGCGGCGTGCTTATGGAAAAAGCATTGCCCAGCGGCACCCTCCGGGCAACGCAGCAGCGCGATCGGCCGGCTGACCACGTGCGGGCGCATCCATTGCCAAATCTGGCTGTAGAAATCGGCGAGATCGCGTTTGCTGACGCCGGAATCCCGCCAATAGATGCGGTCGGGATGTGACAGCGTCACGCCGCCAATGGTCGCGGCCGCGGCGCGAGGACCCGCGCCGGCGCCAGACGGCCGCCGCTTGCGATTAGGCTTTTGCGGCATCGTCCCGATTAAACTCCCGCGCAATCGAACCGGATCCCGGTTCAAGCATTAGCTGGGAACATTTTAGCGCAAACCGCGTTGGTTACGTACGCGAATTCATCCCGCCACCGACAAAAGGGGGCCGCCATGTTAAATTGGGCCGTAACATTTCTCATCATCGCCTTGATCGCCGCCGTGCTTGGCGTCGGCGGAATTGCTGGCGTGGCGATCGAAGCCGCCAAGCTGATATTTTTCGTGGCAATCATCCTGTTTGCCATCGCGGCGGTTGTTGGCATGGTCCGAGGCCGCACCCCGACTGTGTCGTAGCGTAGCGTTGCGCATCGGCGTATCGGCCGAAAAAAGAGCCCCGTGCGACGGTAGTCGCGCGGGGCTTTGTCAGTTTCCGCGATCGCTCAATAGCGCGGGTCGTACATTTGCGACTGGACGAGCGCGAGCAAATCGTTCGGCGCCGCCCCGTCGGCCAGGCCGCGTTGGTAGGCGACTGCGGCAACCGCCGCTCCGATCCGCGCCGAAACCTCGCGGATGCGCGGCAGCGCCGGATAGAGGCTGCCCTGCTTGAGGTCGGCTTCGGTGACCATCTGCGCCAGCGTTTGGGCCGCCGCCATGAACATCTCGTCGGTTATCAGCCGCGCCGCGCTGGCGATCGCGCCCAGCCCGACGCCCGGGAAGATGTAGGAATTGTTGCCCTGGCGCGGCACGAAAATCTTGCCGTCGATCGTGACCGGATCGTAGGGACTGCCGCAGGCAAACAACGCGCGCCCGCCGGTGTGACGGTAGGCCTCTTCGGCCGAGCATTCCGCCTTCGAGGTCGGGTTGGAGAGCGCGAAAATAATCGGCTGCTTGTTGATCTGCGCCATCGTGCGCAGCACCTCGGGCGTGAAGGTTCCTCCGACCGCCGCAACGCCAATGATTGCCGTCGGCTTGATATCTTTTATCGCCGACAGGAAATCGCCGACCGGCGCATGCGGGTGGGCGTAACGAAGTTTTTGCGCGTTGAGGCCGGCGCGATCCTTGACGACCAGACCGCGCGAATCCACCAGCCAGATGTGCCCGCGCGCGTCGGATTCGCTGGCGCCGTCCGCCACCATGGCCGACACCACGAGATCGGCGATGCCGGTTGCGGCTTCGCCGGCGCCGAGGAACAGAATCGTTTGCTCCCGGAGCTTGCCGCCGGTCACCCGCAAGGCCGAGAACAGGCCGGCGAGCGCAACCGCCGCCGTGCCCTGGATGTCGTCGTTGAACGTCGGAATCTTGTCGCGGTATTTATGCAGCAGGTGGAACGCCGCGTGATTGGCGAAATCCTCGAACTGGATCAGCACGCCCGGGAAGACTTCGCGCGCGGCGGTGATGAACTCGTCCACGAATTCGTCATAGGCCGCGCCGGTGAGCCGTTTCTGGCGCAAGCCCACGTAATAGGAATCGGTCAGAAACGCTTCGTTGTTGGTGCCGACGTCCAGCATCACCGGCAGGCAGAGCTTCGGGTGAATGCCGGCGCAGGCCGAGTAAAGCGAGAGCTTGCCGACCGGAATGCCCATGCCGTTGGCGCCGAGATCGCCGAGGCCGAGGATGCGTTCGCCGTCGGAGACGACGATCAGCTTGGGTGAGTAAGGCCAATTGCGCAGTACCGAACGGATGCGTCCGCGGTCGTTCGCGCTCACGAACAACCCGCGCGGGCGCTGGAAGATGTCGCCGAACTTCTGGCAGGCGAGGCCGACGGTCGGCGTGTAGATGAGCGGCTGGATCTCGTCGATATTGTCGGCCACGATACGGAAGAACAACGCCTCGTTGCGGTCGTGCAGCGCGTTCAGCGCCACGTATTTGTCGAGGTCGTTCGGTAGCTGGCGCAGATTTGTCAGCACGCGTTCGGCCTGCTCCTTCATCGAAAGGATATGGGCCGGCAGGAGTCCGCGCAATCCGAGCGCATCGCGCTCTTGTTCGGTGAAGCCCGTGCCCTTGTTGAGAAGCGGATCGCGCAAGAGCGCGATGCCGTGAGGATATTCGGTGCCGGCCGATTGAGCGGCCGTCCGGTCGAGCGTGTTCATGGAAATTTCCCCAACAAGATCAACGTACAAAGACAAGCGATCAGCCTAGCAGCTATTCAAGCCAGCTTCACGTCCGGTCACTGGCAAAACGTTAGCGCAAGCGCCGTAGTTTCATGGAGCTTGGTACTGTCCAACGCGCGTATCCAGCGGCTGATAATGGCGATAGCTTTGCACAATGCCGCCTTAGGGGTGTTGAGCTAGGTCAAACGTATACCGCCTGGCATATCAGGCATGTTCGCCATGCCGCGCGGCAAGGACTGCATCGGCGGCAGCGACCCCGGTGTTAAAGCCGCCATGCGCGGTTGAGAAATCGTGTTTCGAGCAGGCCTCTCCGGCGAAGAACAGCCGCTCGTGCACCGTTGCGGCCAACATGTCGCGGCAATTCGCCATGCCTGGCAGCGCATACGAATAGGAGCCGCGCGCAAACGGGTCGGCGCCCCAGCGATGCATATGGATTGGTTTTACGCGGCGCGCAAATCCGCTGCCGAAGAGGGCGGTCAGTTCCGACACTGCGGAATCGAAGAAGGCGCGCTCGCCCTCGGCTTCCAGCGCCGCGGCATGGCTGCCGCCGTAATAGGCCTCGATCATCGGCCGGCCGAACGGGCGAATTTGATAGCTGGCGGTCGCGACGCGGTCGGTGCGCCCGAAGACGCGCGTATTCGGCTCGAACTCTTCGGCATCGGCAAGACCGATGAACAGCTTATCGGCGAGGCCGAGCGGCAGGCCGCGCGCGGCTTTCGTCTTTTGCGGCAGAGCCGGCGAAAACAGCTGCTCATTATCGGCGAGCACGGCGGTTGGCAGTGTCACGATCGCCAGATCGGTGGCGATGACGCCTTTCGCCGTTTCGATCTTCAATCGTCGTCCGCTGTGGTCGATCCGGCTGACCGGGCAATCGAGCGCCACGCGCAATTGCGTCCCAGCCGCGGCGATGGTCGCGCCAAAGCCCTCGATGACGCTCCAGTTCACCTCCGAGTCTTGGTAATTTATGAAATCGCGGCCGGAAATGCGGCTCAGTTCGGCGCCGCTGATATAGGTGCCGACCGCGGCCAGGAGATTGGTCCAGCGGCCGTCCGGCTCGAGGGCGTCACCTGCGGGGACATCGCCGCCCTTGGCAAGGATGGCTTCGAGACGGTCATAAAGCGCGTCGATCGACTTTCGGAAATCCTGCTGCTGATCGAGCGGGAAACGGATCGGCAGCGAAGGCCGCGTCCACGGCGGCGGCGTCTTGTCGATGGTGCGGCCCTGGGTCTCCGCGATCTTCGCCCACGGATTGCGATTTGCGGAATGCAGCCAGCCGCAGCCGAGGTCGAGCGCGAAACCCGACGCATCGGTAACGGTCCAGGCCCGCCCGCCCAGCCGTCCGCGCGCTTCGATTACCAAGCAATCAATGCCGGCCTCGCGCAGCCGCCGGCCGGCCGCAATGCCGGCCGCTCCGCCGCCGATGATCGCGACCTCGGTTTCGTTCCTCGCCATGGAAGGATTTTATGTAGTGACGGAGGCGGTCCGCGCAATGTCGGGGCGAGCGGTTGCGACCGTCTTACGGGGCATAACTCAGCGCAACTCGCGGTTGACGGTAATTGTTCCGCATAGTCTAACTGTGCAGGTCGTGCTGGTTGGCTCTTATAAAGCGTCCGCCATAAATTTCGTCCAGCTATTTTTCGCGCGCTCGCTCACCGCGTTGGCATTTTGCGGATGGGCCGGCCAATCCCTGTACGCGGAAACTTGGCCGATACGGCCGATCTCGCTGCTCGTCTGCGCGAGTCCCGGCGGCAGCATGGACACCATCGCCCGCACCGTTGCCGAATTCGCCTCGAAAAGAACTCGGCCAGCCGATCGTCGTTGAAAACCGCCCGGGTGGCGGCGGGGTTGTCGCCGCCATCGCCGTCGCCAAGGCTCCGCCGGACGGTTACATGATCGCGATTCAGGCGGCGGGGCCGGTGATCTTGCGGCCAATCATGGATCCATCGGTCGGTTTCAATTCCGCAAAGGACTTTTCGCCGATCGTGCTGTTTGGCGATATCCCGAACGTCATTCTCGGCGGCGCCAACGGCCAATCGCTGCAGGCGATCGTGGACTGGGCACGAAAAAATCCCGGGCGGCTGACCGTCGCCCATCCCCACCATGGGCCATCTGGCCACGCTGTTGCTGGCGTCCCAGGCCGGCGTCACGGGGACCTACATTGCCTATCGCAGCGGCGGCGACATGCTGCCGGATCTGATAGGCGGGCGCGTCGATATCGGGTGTGCCGCCTATACGCCGCAGTTGAAATCGGCGAATGTCATCGCCGTCATGACACCTGAGCCGATTGAGTCTCTGCCGGGCGTCTCGTCCATGCAGCAAGCGGGTTTCCCCGGCGTCTGTGCTTCGACCTGGTTTGCCCTGTTCGGACCGCCGCACATGCCGCCGGATATTGGTCAAAAGCTCAACGTTGCGGTGAATGAGTTTTTGGCGACCGAGGAAGCGCACAAGCGATTTACGTTCCTTGGCTTCCGCACGCTCGGTGGCCCCCCGGAGCAACTGGCGAAAAGGATGGCCGACGACCATATCTTGTGGTCCAAAGTCATCAAGGACGCGGACATCAAATTGAACGGCCAGCAGTGACATCGGTGATTGAGTAACAGGTCGATATTCCGACGCCCGCCGGCTCGATGGACATCTTCGTTGCGCGGCCGACGGGCAGCGCCGCCGTCCCGCGGGTCATCGTTTACCGGCGGTTCCCGTTACTCCCCGCCGCCGGCCATCGCCGCGCGGGTCTGCTGGTCCGGCCCGAATTCGTCGGCGCCTTCGATCGCCATCAACTCGGCCAACCGCGTGCGTGCGCGGTTAACGCGCGATTTGATGGTGCCGACCGCGCAGCCGCAAATATGAGCGGCCTCCTCGTAGGAAAATCCCGAAGCGCCGACCAGGACGAGGGCCTCGCGCTGGTCCGCCGGCAATTTCGCCAGCGCCTCGCGGAATTCGCGAAATTCGATGTGGCCGTATTGCTCGGGCTGCGTTTTCAGCGTCTCGGCATAGCGGCCTTCGCCGTCCTCGACCTCGCGCCGGCGCTTGCGATATTCGGAGCGGAAATGATTGCGCAGGATGGTGAACAGCCAGGCCGACATGTTGGTGCCGGGTTGGAAGGAGTTGATATTGGCGATCGCGCGCAGCAATGTTTCCTGCACCAAATCGTCCGCGCGATCCACGTTCCCGCATAGCGAGATCGCGAACGCGCGCAGGCTTGGCACTGCGCCGAGAACGGCTTTGCGGACCGACACGTCCATGCGTTATTGCCTGTCCTTGTTTCCGTCGCCATTGATGCGGTTGAGCAACTCGGTGAACCGGTCAGGTACGCCCTGGTTCACCACATCGTCGTACAAGGAGCGAAGTTGCTGACCGAGACGCGCCTGCACCTCACGGCTGAGCTTGGCGGGCTTGGAATCGCTTTTCCGGTTGCGGGTTTCCGCGGTTTCCATCGGTATTGGTTGTCCCACGGGTTTGCGTTCAGTCATCGATTATCCCCACATCCCCTAGCTCCAGTCCGAGCGCAGGTCCCCCTCTGCGTGAAAGCGAAACCCCTGAATTGGCGGATGGTTCCACGGAATTGGAACTTTTTTCCACTGACCACGTTAGAACACTCAAGTACGCTAGATTGGAATATTGGGGGCCTTGCCCGGTACGCCTAGGGCGCTTTGGTTTGGAGGGATTCTTGTCGACATCTCAAACAGTTGCACAGCATCTGCCCTATCTCCGACGTTACGCCCGGGCGCTTTCGGGCAGCCAGGCGTCGGGTGACGCCTATGTGGCGGCGACCCTGGAGGCCCTGATTCAGGACCCCAAGGTGCTGGATACCACCGCATCGACCCGGATCGCGCTCTATCGACTGTTCACCAAGATCTGGAATTCGGTCGGGCTCAACGGCAAGTCCGGCACGCCTGATTCTAACCAGCCGGTCGAGCGGCATCTCGCCCAGATCGCGCCGATGCCGCGCCAGGCCTTTTTGCTGGTCGCGCTGGAAGGGCTGTCCGAAGACGACGCCGCCAAGGTGCTGGATATCGACGTGCCGAAGCTGCGCGAACTGGTAGAGGATTCCGGCCGCGAACTCGCCGCCGAGATCGCCACCGACGTGCTGATCATCGAAGACGAAACCTTCATCGCGCTCGACCTCGAGGGTCTGGTGGAAGGGCTCGGCCATCGCGTGCTCGGCGTCGCGCGCACCCATAAAGAGGCGATCGCGCTCGCCAGAGCCAAGCGGCCTGGGATTATTCTGGCCGACATTCAATTGGCGGACGGCTCATCGGGGCTCGACGCGGTCAACGAGATGCTGCGCTCGTTCGAGGTGCCGGTGATCTTCATCACCGCCTATCCGGAGCGCTTCCTCACCGGCGAGCGGCCGGAGCCGGCGTTCCTGATCGCCAAGCCGTTCCAGCCGGCGACGGTGTCGGCGGTGCTCAGCCAGGCGCTGTTCTTCGAGCGCAACGCCAAACGGCGCGAGCGCAAGGCGAGTTAAGCCGAAATCGGATATCGGTTTGAGTCGGTATTCGCTGTGACCGTATCCATAAGAAATTCCGCTTCAATGCATGCCGGGCCCGGTACTCGTGCCGGAATATGGCGCGGGCGGCGAGAAAGGGCGCAACTCCCGCTGTGGTGCGCGACATGTCGGGCATAGACGATGCAGACGATACAGAAACGGCCAAGCTGCGACAGGAATGCCAGCGGCTGGAGGCACAGTTGAACGCGCAAGGCTGGGAACTCAGCCTGCTGGGGGCCCGCTTTGCGCGCTATGAAACGGCGCTGCGCGGCTCACAGGTCACAGTGTACACCCAGGATCGCGATCTGCGTTACACCTCGATTACCAATCCCATGCTGGGGCGCGAGATCGAGGATATCCTCGGCCACACCGACAATGAGATATTGCCGCCGAACAGCGGCGCGGCCGTCATTGCCCTGAAGCGCGAGGCGCTCGCGAGCGGCCAAGCTAAACGCGCGGAAGTCGCGCTCGAGGACGGATCCGGCTTGCGCTGGAACGATCTCCATATCGAACCGCTGCGCAATGACGCCGGCGACATCGTCGGCCTGACCTGCGCGTCGGTCGACGTCACCGAGCGTAAAGAGAACGAGGCGCATTTGCGCTTGCTGATGCGCGAATTGACGCACCGTTCGAAAAACCTGCTGGCGGTCATTCAAGCGATGGCGCGCCAGACCGCCCGTCACGCCGGATCGATCGGTGGATTTCTCGACCAATTCTCCGCGCGCTTGCAAGCTTTGGCTGCCTCGCATGACCTGCTGGTACGCGAGAGCTGGCACGGGGCATCCTTGCGCGAAATCATCCAATCGCAACTGGCCGCTTATTTCGCAAGCGGCCAGGGGCCGATCGCCGTCGACGGCGCACCGGTCGCGCTCAGGCCGGAGGCGGCGCAAAATCTCGGGCTCGCGCTGCATGAGCTTGCGGTCAACGCGGCGAAATACGGGGCTCTTTCGGTGCCGCATGGGCGCGTGTCGGTTACTTGGGCGATACGCGGCCACGCGATCGAGCTCGAATGGCGCGAGCAATTCGGTCCGAAGGTGAAAGTTAGGCGAAAGAAAGGATTCGGCAGCATGGTGATCGAGCGCAACCTTGCCAGCGCGCTCGATGCCAAGGTCGATTTGAAATTCGATCCCGACGGGTTGCGCTGTCACATCGTGATTCCAGCAAGCCAGATTCTCGCCGCGCGCTGAGCTTGGCATCACCGCGAACCCATGGAACGTTTTGCGGCGGCTGACGTTATTGGAAAACGTCATTCAAAATAGGAGTTCGGCATGCACAAGCGTCTCAGCGCTCTCGCCGCCCTGGCCGTTGTCGCGGCGGTGGCGTTGCCTGCGCCGTCCATGGCCCAAGGCCGAGAGCGGACGAAAGTCGGCACTTTGACCTGCGATATTTCAGCCGGCATCGGCCTCATCATCACATCGAAGAAGGAGTTGACCTGCATGTTCACGCCGTCCCAGCCGGGACCGCGTGAGGTCTACACGGGCTCGATCAGCAAATTCGGTCTCGACCTCGGCGCCACCGCGGGCGGCGAGATGGTCTGGGCGGTCTACGCTCCGACCACGAGCAAGTTCGGCGCGCTGGCCGGCCACTACGGCGGGGCTACCGCCGAAGCGACGGTCGGCGCCGGTGTCGGCGCCAACGTCCTGGTCGGCGGCTCGAACCGTACCGTGACGTTGCAGCCGGTATCGGTGCAGGGGCAGGCCGGCCTCAATGTGGCGGCTGGCGTCGCGGAAATTGATCTGCGCCCGGCACGCTAGGTTCTCATCGCGTTGTCTGTAGAAGCGTTGCGGCCGCCCTCGCTTCCGAGGGCGGCCGTTTTCTATAGGCGATGAGATCTTTCAGCCGAAGGTGAAAGCGTCGTGATAGGCGCCTTGCACCTGGCCGCCGGGCACCGGCCCGCCGCCGGGCACATGCACCATATTGCCGATCACCGCGCAGGTCGCGCCGTGCAGCCCGTGGCGCGGGACCGCCATCGGCGTGAGCGATTCCCAACTGTCGGTTTTCGGATCGTAGGCCTCGTTGGTGCCGAATACCCTGCCGGTCGCTTCGCCGCCGAACACCACGATCTTGCCGCCGATATAGACGCAAGACGGGCCGCTGCGCGCAGTCGGCAGCGGAGCGCGGAAGCTCCAGCCATCGGTCTTTGGATCGTAAACCGCATTCAGGCTGGTGTTGAAATCGTAAGAGTCCATGCGGCCGGCAATGGCGTGGATTTTCCCGTCGACCATGGCAACGCCCATATGGTCGCGCTGTCCGACGAAGGGCTGCGTGCCGGTCGAGCCGCGCATGCTTGCGCGGTCGAAATATTTGTTGGTCTCCGGATCATAGACCTCGTGCCATTCGACTGAGCGCACGTCACGCCCGCCGAGCAGGTGGATTTTGCTGTCGAGTACGATCGTGGAAATGGCGCCGCGCGGGCGCGAAATCGGCGCAATGGGCGCCCACTGGTCGGTGGCGACGTCGTAGACAAAGCACTTGGAATGCGGACAGCGGTTCTGCTCGACGAAGCCGCCGAAGGTGTAAATCTTCGAGCCGATCGCGACGCCGGCGACGTGATTGCACGGCAGCGGGAAGGGCGCTTTTAGCGACCAGGATTTGCTCGCCGGATCGTAGACCTGATGAAAATTCTGATCGACGCGGTGCTTGGCGTAGCCGGCGATCGAGTGAATTTTGCCCTGACATTCGATCACGGCGTGTTCGCCGGTCGGGATCGGCATGCGCGGCTGCTCCACCCATTTGCCCGCATTGGCGGCCTTGGGCGCGACGGATGTCATGTAGCGCTGCTTCTCGACGGTCTTTGGGATGTCGGTGACCGTCTTGTCGTTCAAACCGAGAAAAAGCGGGAGGTCTTCTGCCATGATCAAGCCCTCAACTAACGTAACTCGGGACGGCGTCCCGCAATAGCTTCTGAGTGAGTTCGACGCCCTCGCGCGCGACGTCGTAAGGCGAGCGCGCCCATTGCTCGGGATTGGGCGCCTCGTAGCTCAGATACCCGGTGTAGCCTTTTTCCGCCAGCAGGCCGAGCATCTCGCGCCATTTGACGATGCCCTTGCCGGGCGGCAGCCGGTCGGTCGGACGGCGCACGCCGGTCATTGGGTTGGGTGACAGGTCGCTGTACTGGAAGCAGTAGATCTTGTCGGCCGGTACGCTCTCGAAGCCGCGGCCGCCAGCGCCGCTGCGGGTGAAGTGATAGGCATCGATCAGGTAGCCACAATTCGGCTTGTTGGCGCCCTCGATCAGTTCGGTCAGCACGCCAAGGTTGTTGAGCACGTCGTGCTGCGAATTGAATTCGATGGCGAGCTTCAACTTGTATTCCGCGGCAATGTCGCCGGCCTCGCGCAGATATTTGATGGCGTCCATGATCGGACCCTGCACCTGGCCCGGTGCGCTCATCAACATCTCGCAACCGAGCGCGACCGCGTTCTCGCAACTCTCGCGGAACACCTTGAACAACCGCTTGCTTTCCTCGCCGGTGGCGAACAGCCAGCCATATTCGACGCCCAACACGCCGCAAGGGATGCCGCTCTTCTTGATGGTATCGAGCACCTGCGCATTGCTCATGCCGGCTTCGAAGCAGCGCTTGAAATCGGTGCGGCGCAGCTCGACCGCGTCGAAGCCGCCAAGTTTCGCCGCATCGAGCGCGGTGGCGAGCGGCGTCGTGTCGATGGTCCACATATGCAAAGCGAGACGCCCGAATTTGTCCGGCATGATCGGTCAGTGTCCTTCGTATTGGAGAATATAAAGTCCGGCATTGGTGTCGGTCAGATACATCAATCCATCCGGGGCGACAAAAACGTCGCAGGACTGGATCACCTTGGCGGGGTTCGGCCGCTGATCGACAATCTTTTCAGGTGGCGGCGGCACGAAATAGGCGACTTCCTTTGGCTCGAAAGCGTTGCGGATATCGTAAATCCGCAAGCCGGCATTGTGGTAGGTGGCAAAAATCGTGTCCTCACTCTGCAACGAGCCGGGGCGGTTCTCATGCAGATTGTGCGGCCCGAATTTGGCGCCCTTGGCGCAGAAATTCTCTTCGGCCGGCGTTGGCAGCGTGGCGATCGACACCGGGTTTGCTGGCGCGCGCACGTCGATCAGCCAGGTGTAGGCCAGCCCATTGGCGCAATTGGCCGAGGTCGCCTCGTCGGCGAGTACCAGCAGCTTACGGCCCGGCAAGGGCAGCGGCGTATGCGCGCCGCCGCCGAAAGGCGGCGCGTAATTGCGGTGGCTGAGGAGCTTTGGATTGGGCGGATCGCTCAAATCGTGAATGGTGAAACCGCCGTCGCGCCAGGCGGCATAGCCGATGTTTCCAGCGCTGATGAGGTGGTGCAGCGCGGTGCGCTTGCCGAACGAGGCAGGCGGCGTCTCGTTGCCGGCGCGGTGCATGCCGGGCAGCCACCAGCGGCCGGCGAGCGACGGCTTGGTAGGGTCCGAGACATCGATCACCGCCAGGACGTGATCGATGAAGCCTTCGAAATGCACCGAGACATAGACGTAACGCCCGCCGACCCACCAGATGCGATGCGCGCCGAAGCCGGGCAGATCGAGAAACGCGATCTCGCGCGGGCTTGCCGGTTTTGAAACGTCGAAGACGCGCAAGCCCGCCGCGAACGGATGTTCGGTCTTAACCGAGTCGATCAGCGACTTGGCGTAATAGTCCTGCTGGCTGGCATATTGGTGCATTGCCCAGATATTCGGGCCGTTGACGGCGAGCAAGATATCGCCGTGGATTTGCAAATGATGCGAGCGGGTGTTCTTCGGCGCCGCCACGAAGGCGACCGTTTTAGGATGGAGCGGATCGCGCACGTCCACGACCGAATAACCGTCGCTGAACATATGCCCGATAAAGGCGTGACCCATGTGCAAGATGACCTGCACGCCGTCCGGCCGCCCGCCCTGATCGCAATGCGACACGAAGCGGGTATTTTTGGCGCTCGCGCCGAGAGCGGAAGTGGTCATGCGGGTAAGAATTCCAAATTGCCGGTCTTAATTGGCGAGCCCGGCCCGGCATCATGCCGAACCGGGCCCCGCATCTTTGTCGAACGCCGATCAGCCGGTCGGCGCGGCGATCTCGTCGAGGCCCTTCTGACGCGATTCCGGACCCAACTGAGTGACCGCCGCAGCGGCGACCACGAGTAGGATCGCCAGGCAGACGAACACCGTCGTCAAGCCATAGCCGCTCTGCACCCACAGAATTGTCGGCATGATGAAGGCTGTCGCCAACCGGCCGACGCCTGCTGCCCAGCCGAAGCCGGACGTCCGCGCGTTGGTCGGGAACACTTCCGACGCGAAGATCTGCATCGAATTGCCGGCGACCTGGACGAAGAAGATCATGATGAAGCCGGCAACCATGAGTTGGACGGCGGTCTCGGCATTGCTGAATACCATCGCCATAATGCCTGCACATACGAATGCGCACACCGACGTGATCTTGCGGCCGAATTTATCGAGCGCATACATCATGAAGATGCTGGCGCACGGCACCGCGAAGTTCATTGCGAGGGTATATTGCAGCGACTTGGTAATGCTGAAGCCCTTTGCGTTCATGATGTTCGGTAGCCAGGCGCCGAGCCCGATTGCCACGCCGAAGAACGCCGTGAAGCAGATCATTCCGGCGATGACACGCACCGGGAACTGACTGAAGACGACAGCGAACGGGTCGCTCTTGGTGTTGCTGGCGGCGTCGGTGGTGAGCTTCTCCTTCGGTCCCGCGATGCCGAGGCGCGTGAGCACGCCGAGGGCCTCATCGCCGCGGCCATGGGTCGCCAGATAGCGCGGCGACTCCGGCAGCGCAAAGCGGAGTACCCAAACGATCAGCGCACCGATGCCAATCGCGAGCCAGATGCCGCGCCACACATGCTCCGGCGTGTCGAGCATGCCGCCGAATAGAAGCACGAGCGCCGTTCCAATCGGCCACACGCAGGCGCCCCCGATGAAGTGAACGATGGCTAGGATGCGGCCGCGAATGGCCTTGGGCGAATATTCGCCGGCATATACGAAGCACAGCGGCTGCTCGGCGCCGAGGCCAACTCCGGCGATAAAGCGGCAGATGATCAGCAAGGTGACGCTCGGGGCGAGCGCGCCGAGAATGGTGAAGATGCCGAACAGCAGCAGATTGAACTGATAAATAAACCTGCGGCCGAAGCGGTCACTGAATTGACCCTGGCCGGCGGTGCCGATGAACAAGCCGAAGATCGTGGCGCTGCCGATGGCCGCGACTTCAGGCCCGGTCGCGAACTTGGATTGAAGTATGTACGGTACGAGCGAGCCGAATATGGTGAAATCGATAACATCGAAGAAATATCCCGCGGCGATGAGCGCGACGATTTTTCGATGGAGCGGCGAGATCTTTGCTTCGTCCAGTGCGGAACCGACGAATCCCTCAATTGTTTGAGCCACGGCGTTGTCCCCCTATCCCATTTATAATTTGTGCTTATGAGGCACCCCGCAAGAATGATCTACAATCGGATCATTGCCTAGCCCATTCTCGCCTAGGCGGCATAAATGCAGTTGATGAAGGCCGCCGCTTTCGTTTGGTGAAAAACGGAGGCGCGGGCCCAGGGCCGTAAGGCCTGTATTTGCTGGTGCCGGCGGCGCTCGGGGGTCGCAAACCGGTCTTGAGCCGGCACGGCACAGACCGGCCAAGTCTTGCAGCCCTGGCGCATCATGGCGTTGCGCGACGGAAAATCCTTGAATTAGTCGGCGCGCGCCACCCCTCGCGCAATGCCGATTAGGCCGGCGGGCCTAATTCCCCACTGTCCGCCGGCCACGTTTCCAAATAGATCGCTGTCGCAAGTGATAGCCAGCCAATAGTGTTTGCTCGTCGTGTACGTGACTTGTAAATAAGCCTTGAAGCTATTTACCTGAACGGCCACCAAGTCCAATCATAACGGTGGTGATAATAAGAATCGGTTTGGTAAGAAGGGTAATAGTAATAACAGTAGGGTCGAAAGGAACGCGGCTGCATTCTCACACACCGGCGCTCGGCCCTAACTTCAGATTGATCAACATTTCTGATTCCTTCTGCGCCAACAGGGCCCGCCACGGTCATACTGCAAAGCACAAAAATTGCGGCCAGCGCGCCAAACATTTTGGACATGGCGATCTCCTCCAAAGTTGAACGCTAAATCAGACAATCATTGTATGCAACTATCCGCGCAAATCAGGAGCGGCGGCGGCAGTGGCGGCTCCATCTGATCGGCGGCGCACCCCCCTAGCGCAATGCTGGTCAAGGCCGGCGGGCGGAATTCCCCGCTGCTCGCCGGCCACTTAGGCGTCTCGGTCCGGTCAATGCTGTCGGTAGGCCCTATGCAGCGCCGAATGTCCGCTATTGGGGTGCATAGCGGACATTGGTCCCGATTGGCTCGGTCGCGAATGACCCAAAACGGACATTGTTGCCCGTAAGGCCAATTGCCAGACAATCGGCTTCGGCAGCACCCTCCAAAAATTATTATGGAGGTTCGTCATATGATCAGAATAATCAGCGTTGCCTTTGTTCTGGCCCTCGCGTCGTCATCAGCACAGGCAATGCCGCTTACGCCTATCCAACAACCGGAAAGCATGATCACGCAAGTCGTGGCCGGATGCGGAGTGGGCAGGACACGAGTTAATGGTGTCTGCGTGTCCAGACACCACAGACGTCAAGCTCGCAGGTGTGCACGATGGACTGGAAGCACTTGCGCTGTGTGGCACTCCTACTGAACCGACACCGTGACCGCGGTTTCGGGGCTGATTGGGCAAAGCGCGAGGCCGCCTCTGTTGGCGGCCTCTTTCATATCAAACCGAACACCTGATCGGATTTCGGAGAGACTGCCGCGTCGCGGTCAACAACATAAACACCGCGTAAATTCCATCTAACGGGCAGTGCCAAATTGATTTAGCTCAATAATGCCCCGTATGTGCTGGCGGTAATTCATAGCCGCGACTTTCTGATTTTGCAGTTCAGAAGGCGACTTCGGGGGGCGGCCAATGCAGCTTATCTACAAACTCGGACTTGCGATCTTGTGGGGCGCTATCGTTGCCGCCGCTGCGGCGCAAGCTTTGCCAATCCTGCTCAAATAATAGCAAGAGCCATGCAAAACTTGAAAGGAAGCGACCCATGAAAGCTTCCAATATTATGACCACTGGTGTCATCACTGTTGGGCTAAGCACCTCCGTCGGAGATATTGTGAGGTCCTTGCTCGCCAACGGAATTAGCGCAGTCCCGGTGTTGGATGAGCATGGGGCGCTCGTCGGGATAGTCAGTGAAGCCGATTTGATTCACCTCGATGGAGGCGATTTCTTGAAGTCGCACGGCGTTAAAGCCGCCGATGTAATGACCAAGCCTGTAATCGTTGCCAAGCCAGAAATGCGGCTCAACGAGTTGGTCAGCTTATTCGATAAGCACGGGATCAAACGCGTTCCTGTCGTCGATCACGGAAAAATCGTCGGCATTGTGAGCCGCGCTAATATTCTTCAGGCTCTTGCACTGTCACGTAAAGAGCTTGCACATGAAACGATAGCCGACGCTGCGTAAGCCACGCCCGAACTCATGGACGAGCAGCGAAAGAGTCCGCGCCCCCGACCCCTTAAAGGCGGGACGATTTCGTTAAACCATGGCGCTGCCGCCGATTGAGATCATCTATGCGCGAGTTCATAGAGATTTGGTTGCTGTTCAACGCGCTGATTTTTGTGCTGCGGATACCGGCGAGAGCAATGTAAGCTCAAGTCCGATCAAATTCAGGCAGCTCGAATTAGGCCAAGTGCTGCAACGACGATGGCAAGTGGCTATGCGTCGTTCTTTGGCAATGGTGCGATGGTGACAGACGTGCCGCATCGTTCGCAACGATAGATAATGCGGTCGTCGAGCTTAGTCGCCTGCATTGCGACGTGGCAGACCGGACAGTTCTTTGGCGCTATGGGGCGTTGCTCCATGTCACTCCAGGATACCGCCAGCCGAATGTGTGATTTGATCTAGGTCAAATATGGCCTCCTTTGCGGGGGGAGCCCGGTGCCGCGAACGCACGGTGCGTAGCAGAGGCATAAATAACTTTGGTGTAAACACGGGCCGTTTCTTGGGGCGCCGCAGCGCACCCGCTCTTGATTGACCGGTCAACCATCGCAGCGAGCGGATCACAATGCGAGCAAGTTAAAATCGTTGAAAAATAGGGCGCCTCCGTTGGCGGCCTCTTTCATTTCAAACCAAACGAACTCGATCCTCCAAATAGGCCTTTTTGTGATGACGAACACAGCGGGACAGAACAGCGGTGCTTACGTGGGTCACACGATGAACCGTGCCTTGAACTCCGCCACCGCCTGCTCACGGTTTGGCGCATAGCCACAATCATGCAGCTATTGCTTGTTTTCGCGCTGTGACTTTTCGGACTTCATAATCGCAGGCTTTGAGAGCCTTCTTATCGTTTTGTAGGCTCTTCAGGGGGTGAGAGTCATGCGCACACCAGCGCCAGAAGGCGATAAAGAAACGGCCGAATGGAAAATTAATGTTGTTCGAAACGTTATTGCTCTCGATTGGGCAGAGTTGGCCGCCAAAGGCTTGAGCTCTGCACAAAGGAAGTCGATCGGAGAGCACCTTCAAATGAAGATCAAAACCCTGCGTCAGTTAACCGAGCAAAGTCGGAATCTGAGTGTTCAATCTCTAGGAATAGAGGCGGTAGAAAAGGCACTCGGCGCGGCACGAACCGAGGGGCTTAATCCGGCGGACAATACAGATAACCACGGGGGGTTAGATGGCAAAGACTAAGAAGCGCGCATGGACCAAAGCGGACCATCGGACGCTGAAGGCGCACTCAAAAGCGAGGACGCCGGTTGTGAAAATCTCCAAGCAGATGAAACGCACCGTCGGCGCCCTACGCCAACAGGCGCTTAAGCTTGGTATCGGCCTCGGCCATCAACGGTAAGGCCACAAGAATACGGGACCCGATGTTTAAACAAGTCGTCGCAGTAATTGACGACGATCCGAGCATACGGAAGGCGCTGGTGCGTCTTTTGCGCGCGCAGGGATATGCTTGTGAAACTTGGAACTCGGCGGAGGAGTTTTTGGATGGGTTTACGACAAGTCAGGCAAACTGTGTGCTTGTCGATATCAACTTGGGCGACGGCTTGTCAGGCATCGAACTTTGCAAACGTTTGAAGACATCGGGCCGGTCTCTCAATGTTATTGTAATGACCGGGGTTGATATTCAACAGAACAAGAAAGAAGCGATTGAAGCAGGCTGCAACGCATATCTGCACAAGCCGTTTTCGCCCCACACATTGATTAACGCAATCGAGAAGCGGGCTGCCTGATCGGATTTCGAAGAGACCGCCGCGAGGCGGTCTTTCTTTTTGTGCGGCCAACTGCCAACCAATTTGCGGACGAAAGAGAGCAACGATGAAGCGCTGCGGCTATTTAATAAAGCCATAGAACTCGACTCTGAGTTTGCCTCGGCCTACGGCATGGCCTCGTGGTGTTACGTCCGGCGCAAAGGCAGTCGTTGGATAATAGACCGCGAGCAAGAGACCGCCGAAACCGCACGGCTGGCTCGCCGTGCGGCGGAGTTGGGCTGGGATGACGCGGTCGCGCTCGCTTGGGGAGGGTTTGCACTTGCATATGTTGTTCATGACGTCGAAGTCGGCGCCGCCCTCATCGATCGGGCCCTCCAACTCAATCCGAACCTAGCCGAGGCATGGCATTTTAGCGGCTGGGTGAGAATCTATCTCGGCGAGCCGGAAGTTGCGATCGAGCACTTGGCGCATGCTATGCGCCTGAGCCCCCTCGATCCACTCACCTTCGTTGCGCAAATGGCGATCGCATTCGCTCATTTCTTCGCCGGCCGCTATGATGATGCATCATCATGGGCGGAAAAGGCCTTTTGGCACTTAACGGACAATCCGGCCACACCGAGTTTTGTCGCCTATTGGAATAACAACGGAAAAAAATAAGCGCAGGGCCGAAACGGCTAGGCGGCGTTTGACCCAAAGCGGAGTAGCGCGGCTTAACACTCTTTGGCCGCACGAACACAGTTCCGTCTAGAAATGGTATAGTCATTCATTCAGGAGAATTTATATGGTGTCTCGTCGGCAATTCGTCACCACCACGCTCGCCGCTGGTGTGGCGCTAGCGTCGCAAAAGGCGACTGGCCAGCCCGCTAAACGCACCATCGTCGATGCTCAGGTGCACCTGTGGAAGGCGGAATCCGAGGATTGGAAATGGGTCCCCGGCATGAAGCCGCAGATGCCGGAGCCGTTCACGATCGAGAAGCTCGTGCCGCTGATGGATCAGGCCGGCGTAGATCGCGTCGTAGTCGTGCCACCGTCCTGGCCGGGCGACCGCAACGACTACGCCCTCGAAGCGGCCGAGCGTTATCCCAATCGCTTCGCGGTCATGGGCCGCATCCCGCTGAAGAACCCGCGAGCGGCGGCGCTATTGCCTAAGTGGAAGGAGCAGCCGGGCATGCTCGGCGTGCGGCTGTCGTTCCTCGGTCCGGCCCAAGCTTGGCTGACCGACGGCACGCCGGACTGGTTCTGGCCCGCAGCCGAGAAGGCGGGATTGCCCGTCATGTTTCTTGCGCCGGGACACATATCGATGTTTGCTCGTATCGCGGAGCGCCACCCGCAGCTCACGCTCATCATTGACCACATGGGCCTGAACTCTTCGAGCCGTACCGCAAGGATCACCGCGATCCCGGCGGCGATTGATCAGGCCATTGCGCTCGCCAAATATCCGAACGTTAGCGTCAAGTTGTCGGGTGCGCCCGGCAACTCGCTCGAACCCTATCCATTCCGCGACATGACGGTTTACCTGCAGCAACTGTTCGACGCCTACGGTCCTGAGCGCTGCTATTGGGGTACCGACATAACGAACTCGTTCGCCAAGGCCAGCTACCGCCAGCGCGTCACCCAATTCACCGAAGAACTGAGCTTCCTGTCGGAGAGTGACAAGGACTGGGTTATGGGACGCGCGATCCTCACGCGCCTGAAATGGGCCTGATCGCCCCTAGTGGGCGACGTGGTAACCTACAACGTTTTCCCATGACAGCTTGTGGCCCTTAGCCGACATATCAATCGCGCTGATGAATGTCTGCTTCTGATGCTGTGGACGGCTCCTCCACCGGCACGTGTCGCTGTCATTACCATCGTTAATTTGGACAGTTGCATCATCATCCACCTCCATTGACCTTTCGCGAACGCGGTTACTGATCGCCCAATGCTCAACAAATCAGTTGGCAATCCATCTTTGTTTATGTAGTACGCAGCCTTCATAACGACAACGAAGGGGCTGTTACATGGCAAAAACTAAGGCTACGACCACGGTGGACCAAGGGCGACCACCGCACACTAAAGGCGCACTCGAAGGCAAGAACACCGGTGATTAAAATCTCCAAGCAGATGAAACGCACCATTGGTGCTCTGCGCCAGCAGGCGCTTAAGCTTGGTATTGGCCTCGGCCATCAACGTTAGCAAGAACACCTGATCGGATTTAGCGCCGCGAGGCGGTCTTTCTGTTTCAAAGCGAGCAAAACGCGCCTGCGCGGTAAACCCTATGCAGCGCCGAATGTCCGCTTTTAGGCAAGAGCGGACAAAGGTTGGCTTTGAGGCGAGATAGCTCGGTCGCGATTGACCCAACGCGGATATTCCACCGGATCAGAGGTTGGGGCCGTTTGCTTTTTCTCAGTCGCTGCCTGGTCGCAAAGTGCTAGGCTTTGGGCATTGCACAAGGCGTGGTCCTTAGGGGGACACATGCGGCGGCGCGAGTTCATCACGCTTCTCGGCGGAGCGGCGGCAACGTGGCCCCTTGTGGCACACGCGCAGCAGCCGTCGATGCCGGTAATCGGGTTCCTCAACGCTGCATCGCCCGGGCCATGGGCAAGCTTTGTTGCGGCATTCCGCAATGGCCTGAAGGAATCGGGCTATGTCGAAGGGCAGAGTGTTGCGATTGAATATCGATGGGCGGAAGGGAAATATGACAAGCTGCCGGAACTAGCAGCCGATCTGGTGCGCCAAGGCGTCAGCGTGATCGTTGCCACCGGGGGCTCCGTTTCAGTGCTTTCCGCCAAGGCAGCAACGACGGCAATTCCGATCGTGTTCAGCATCGGCATTGATCCAGTCAGGCTAGGCCTCGTGGCGAGCCTCAATCGGCCGGGCGGGAACTTAACCGGGGTCACGTTGCTCGTCTCGGAATTGGGCGGAAAGCTGTTGGGACTCCTGCGAGAAATAGTACCGACTGGCACACTGATCGCAGTACTCTTGAATCCGGACAACCCGAATGCCGAATACGAATTGAATTACATTCAGCAAGCTGCTCGCAATATCAAACAAGAAATTCACATTTTGCACGCACGCAATGGACGCGAGATCGATGCTGCTTTCGCCACAATGATCCAACTCGGAACTGGAGCGTTGCTCGTCGGCAGTGATCCTTTTTTCAACAGTCGGCGGGATCAACTCGTCGCATTGGCGGCACGTCACCGCATCCCCGCAATTTACGAAGAGCGCGAGTATGCTGCAGCAGGTGGCTTAATGAGTTACGGCACTAGCTTTGCCGAGGGTTACCGACAGGTCGGGCTTTATACTGGCCGGATTCTCAAGGGTGAAAAGCCCGCTGATCTGCCGATCGTGCAGGCGACAAAATTTGAGATGGTGATCAACCTCAAGGTGGCCAAATCGCTGGGTCTCACTGTGCCATTTGGCTTACTGAACGCTGCCGATGAAGTGATCGAATAGCGATACTGTTTGCTGCGGTGCATGAGTCCGCTATTGGCACATAGCGGACATGCGCGGCATTGCATGACAATTGGTCCGCTATTGGTCTAAAGCGGACATGGGTGGACCTTTCCCTGGCAGGTTTGAGCTGCTGCGAGGCCCTGTGCTGAGCCTTGGGGGGGGCAATGAGACGGCGCGACAAATCGGCACGAAAGAGGCAACGCCTTAAGACGTTGAAGCGCCGCAATGGGCTAAAAACCAAGGAAACAAACATCGCGCGGCTCATCCGTGAGCGCGATGAGGCACGTGAGCAGCAGACAGCGACTGCGGATATTTTCCGCGTGATCCGAGCTACGCCGACCGACACGCAGCCAGTGTTCGAGGCAATCGTGCAAAGCGGGCTGAAGCTCTTTCCCGACGCTGCGATCCTCATTGTGCTTCCCGACGGCGACAAGCTGCGTGCCGCCGCATTTGCCGACACAGATCCCGCTCGCGCCAAAGCATTGCTCCGTTCTGGCCGGTTCCACTCACGCGCGAATATAATCACGCGATCGCGATCCTTGATCGGAGGATGATAGACATTCCCGACGCAGAGATGCGCCGTCCGAACTTGCAACCGGAGCGCAATACTTTCTGACGACCGGCTACCGGGCGATAACGATCATGCCGATGATGCGCGGCGGCGACGCAATTGGTGCGCTCAGCGTCGTGCGGGCGGGGCCCGGTGCGCTCTCGGACAAGCAGATTGCGGTGCTGAGGACTTTCGCCGATCAGGCCGTCATCGCCATCGAGAACACGCGGCTGCTGAACGAGCTGCGCCAGCGTACCGACGATCTCTCGGAGGCGCTGGAGCAGCAAACGGCGACGTCGGAAGTGCTCCGTGTCATTTCCAGCTCTCCGACGAATGTTCAACCAGTGTTCGATGCAATAGCTGAGAGTGCGGTAAGACTGTGTGATGGTCAGTTTTCTTTCGTGGTTCGGTTTGATGGCAAGGTAATGGACTTTGCCAGCTGTTGTGGTCTAAGCGCTGAAGGACTGGACGCTTTTCATAGCATTCTTCCAATGGCAGCTAGCGAGCACACGGCGGCAGGCCGTGCGATAGTACGTCGCGCGGTTGTGGCGATATCAGATGTGGAGACTGATCTCTCCTATGGCGCGCAAGCCCAAGGCCTCGCCAAAACGGTGACTTATCGAAGTATTGCGGCTGTACCCTTGCTGAACGAAGGCAATCCAATCGGGGCGATCGCCGTTGCCCGTGCTTATGCTGGATCTTTTCCGAAACGCCAGATTGTGCTGCTAGAGGCTTTCGCTGACCAAGCCGTGATCGCAATTGCAAACGTGCGACTATTCGATGAGGTGCAGGCGCGTACCCGCGAATTGGCGAAGTCTCTAGACGATCTGCGCACCACACAGGACCGTTTGGTGCAGACGCAAAAGCTCGCCTCGCTTAGCCAATTGACAGCCGGTATCGCGCACGAAATTAAGAACCCGCTCAATTTCGTCAATAATTTCTCGGGGCTCTCCAGCGAATTGATCGATGAGTTGCAGGAAGCCTTGGGGGATGTGAGCCTCATCGAAAAGAGACACAGCGAAATCACCGAACTGATGGATACGTTGCGAGGCAATCTCGATAAAGTCATCCAGCACGGCAAGCGCGCGGATGCCATTGTGAAGAACATGCTGCAGCACTCACGCGAAGGCTCGGGTGAGCACGGACCTGTCGATATCAATGCTCTCGTTGAGGAATGCCTAACTCTCGCCTGGCACGGGGCCGGGCCGAGAAGCAAGGCTTCGCAATCACGCGCAAACAATCGTTTGATGCGTCTGCTGGTAAAGTCGACATCTTCCCGCAGGACATCACGCGGGCTCTGCTCAATCTTATTTCAAACGGCTTCTATGCAGCGACCAAACGCAACACGGAAACAAATGGCGGCGACGACGAGCCGACCTTACTGCCTCGACAAGAAACCTCGGTGATCGTGTGGAAATCAGGATCCGTGACAACGGCACTGGTATTTCGCCTGACGTGAAGGAAAAGATGTTCAACCCCTTCTTTACGACCAAGCCAACCGGAGAGGGCACCGGCCTAGGCCTCTCCATCAGCCACGACATTATCGTCAAGCAACATGCGGCTCAATCGATGTCGATACCCAGGCCGGCGAGTTCACCGAAAGCATCGTGATTCTGCCGCGTGCGGCGGTATTTGTCAGAAATCCGCGAGAGGGCAACGGCTAGTTTGGATGTCCGCTTAAGGATGTCCGCTTCTCTAATCGGCCGTTCGGGGTCAAGCACTTTCAGGCTATCCACCACCACAGTATCGATGTCGCCCACGGGCTCGCGCTTCTCTTCGGAATCGGCACTACGGCCCTTCCATCATGGGATCCGAGGACGAGGTGGAACAATCTTTTGGGCGGCCTTGCCGTCAAGTGAACGGTAGGTCCAAGCGGACATGCGAACTCACCTCATCCATCGTCCCGCAAGGGACATCATTCCACCGCTGGGTGGAACTCGGGTTTCCTCCTATTGGATCTGATCTTTCACGGTTGTTATGCTGCTGCGACCTCCCGGGTCCAGCGGAACTCAGTGCCGTCAACCCATATACGGTGCATGATCACGGCCAACCGGCGCGCCAAGGCGACGATTGCCTTTTTCATCCCGCGGCGCCTGGCGATCTGCATCGCCCAGGCCTTGAGCCAGGACCATTTCTTCGAACGCATCATGGCTTGAGCTGCTTCGTAGAGCATGACCCGCATCATCTCGTCGCCGCAGCGTGATATTCTGCCGCTCCAATCCACCTCGCCCGATTGATACTTGGCACACGTCAGACCAAACACCGCCCCGACTGACTTGGACCTACGAAAGCGCGCCGGCACGTCGACAGTGGCACGATAGGTTAGCGACACCACGGGCCCGACACCGGGCGTCGTCATCAAGCGCTGGCACACCTCATCGTCCCGCACGATAGCGAGTAAGCGGCGGTGCAGGACGCAGAACTGCTCGCGAAGTGTCCGTCGGACAATAAGCAGTGGTTCGACCAGAATAGCGAGGTCGGGCAAGTTCTCGACCAGGTCCCTGATACGCGCCTCGAACCTTACCTTCCCCACCATCCCGACCTTGAGACCAAAGTTACGCAAAGTACCACGCAGATCATTGTCGATGGCGATGGCCTTCGACTGCAGCAGCTTGCGATGGGTCAGCAGCATCCGCAGTTTCTGGCTGCGTAACGTCTTCACATGCACTGGGCGGTAAAGTCCCGCCCGCATCATCTGCGCCATGCCGCGGGCATCGTTGCGGTCGGTCTTGTTGATCTGCGCCTGCAACACCGCCCGCATGTGCCGCGTCTCGACACAGATCACCGGCAAGCCGGCTTCGGCGAGTGCACTGAACAGCCACTGCGACAGTGGTCCGGCTTCCAATCCGATCCGCTTGAAGTGGTAGGCGGGGTTCTTCAGCACCGAAAGAAGTGCCTCAGGTTCGCTCGCTACCTTCACTTCCCGCACGATCCTGCCTGTGTCATCCACAATGCAGACGCTGGTCTCCTTGACCGATACGTCCAATCCAGCAAAATGGTCCATGCTGCGCTTCTCCTTCTGATGCTTGAGGCCGTCTCCACGGACCTCGTTTCACCATCAGCCTGAAGCGCAGCACCCAATATCTTCAGCTATCCACAAGCTGCCGGCCGATTACCCCATCTTTGGGTAGCGGACATGACGCCATGCTGATCGCAAGTCTTTACCCCAAGCGGACATTGGCTGTGCACTGCGGCAATGGTTTTGATGCCGATTTCAGACCCTATTAAAGTACTCGTTTGAGCCGCTAAGATGCCGCCTCTTGAGCTTTGGAGCGGGTATGAAGCGGCGCGAGTTCATCACGCTTATAGGCAGCGCTGCGGCAGCGTGGCCGCTCGCGGCGCGTGCGCAGCAGCTGTCGATGCCGGTGATCGGTTATATGGGCGCAGGCTCGTCCGGGCCCCAGATGACGGTACTTCGCCAGAGTCTGGCCGAAGCCGGCTACGTCGAGGGTCGCAACGTGGTGATCGAATCCCACGTATTGCCGCACTCGTCAATCCGGCAAATGCTGCCAATGCCGAGGCCGTGACGAGGGACGTGTCGGCGGCTGCCTCTGCCATCGGGGTACGGATCGACGTCGTTCACGCAAGCAACAGCCGCGAGATCGAAGCTGCCTTCGCAACGCTGGTCGGCAACCGCGCCGACGCGCTCCTGGTCGGCACCGACCCGTACTTCTACAGTCGGCGCCTCCAGCTTGCCACGCTGGCGACGCGCCATGCTATCCCCGCCGTCTATACCGTGCGCGAGTATCCGGAGGCTGGCGGTCTGATGAGCTATGGCACAAGCATAACGGAGATGTACAAGCAGATTGGCATCTATACTGGCCGCATTCTCAAGGGTGAGAAGCCCGCCGACCTGCCGGTCGTGCAGTCGAACAAGTTTGAGCTCATCATCAACCTGCCGACGGCGCGAGCGCTGGGCCTTGACGTGCCTGCGCAACTGCTTGCCCGCGCTGACGAGGTGATCGAATAGAGCCGCAAATTGCTGCGGTGTGCACGATGGAATGGAAGCACTTGCGTGCATTATTACTGACAGGCAGAGCAATAACGGCCCGTGATGGCGTCCAACTGTAGCGGGTCGTTTTAGACCGCCGCGAGGCGGTCTTTCTGTTTGTGCGGCCGTCTGCCAAGCAACATCTCGGTCAGATCAATGCTGCCGGTAGGCCTTGTGTAGAGCCGGTCCAAAAATAGGCTCATCCTCATTCAAAATGAATATATAGTGTGCGCGATATCGATGGAGGTGAGCGATGGCGAAATTCACTAAAGCTCTCGGGATCGTCGCGCTAGCGATGGTCCTCAACTTAGGTGCTGCTCAGGCGCAGCATTACGGTGGCGGCTGGCATGGTGGCGGCCATTATTATGGGGGCTATCGCGGAGGCTACTACGGTGGCGGTTGGGGTTGGGGCGGATTCGCCGCCGGTGCAGTTCTCGGCGGATTGCTCGCTGCGCCTTACTATTACGGGCCACCGCCCGGTTACTATTACGGACCTCCGCCGGGGGATGCGGTGGCATACTGCATGCAACGGTTCAGATCATATGATCCTCGTAGCGGCACCTACTTGGGCAATGATGGATATCGGCACCCTTGTCCTTAGACGGATCAAGATCGACCTGATCGGATTATGGAGAGACCGCCGCGAGGCGGTCTTTCTAATTCAAAGCGAGCAAAACGCGCCTGCGCTTCCGGTAGGCCCTATGCAGCGTCGATAAATCTGCAAGCCGGTCTCAACTAGGTCAATGCTACTGGCATAAAAAAGGCTGCGGTTGAGTATTCCTCCGCTTAGCAGAATGGGCGCGGTCGAAATACCTCACAAAAAAACTCGGTCATTTTAGTGGACAGTGTGGCACTGTTGCGCGACTATTTCGTTCGCAACTATGGGGCGATCAGATGCTTAGAGTAGCTATTATTGTATTGGCATTAGGTATTTGCGTTGGGCCGAGCTTGGCCAAAGACCAACCGGCAATTCGTGAAACCAATCAGGCACGGTACGCAGGCGACGGACATTATAGGCAATGTGGGTATTACCGGTATGTCTGTCGTAGTTGGTGGATGGGGTGCGGCTGGGAAGGTCCGTATTATTTCCCAACCGTATTGGGAATGCGATATTTCTGCCGGTCAGTTTATTGATGATGCAACAAATGGTAGCTTAATCAAAACAACCTATTCGGATTTCAGATAGACCGCCGCGAGGCGGTCTTTCTGATTTAACGCCGCTGCTGAATTGTAAGAGAAAAGTAACGATATTTCACCATGGTAGAAGTGGATGTAAGTGGGTGTGCAACATGCGCCAACGATTTTTTTTGATCGCTTTGCTCGCGATTGGCTCAGCCTTACCGTTTACCGGCAAAGCAGCGGCCACCGGCTGTTGCGGTTACACCGGCTACTACGTGCAGCCAGTACCGGTCGTGATCCGCCCCATCGTCGTCCCGCAGCCATATTATCTCAGCGAATATGTCCCCTGCGGCGATGGCCTTGTGGTCAACCAGGGGCAGTATCACACCAATGCCGCCGTGATTGCTCAATCGCCCTGTTTCCCAGGCTACGCCCCGGTACACCGCTCGAAAATCTACTATAAATAACCGAAGCTGTTACCGCGCTGAGTAACCGACAGGGTCAATGCTGCCGGTAGGCGCTATGCAGCGCCCGATGAAGGTCGAAAACACGTCCCGCTATCCCCGCGCTAGTGTTGTTCAGCAGAGGCCTCGATATATTGGGTCTGGTCGGCTGGCGCAGGGAGCGGAAGGGCGCTGCTCTCGCAGCCCAACCAAAACACCTGCTCGGATTTCGGAGAGACCGCCGCGAGGCGGTCATTCTGTTTTGGCGGGAAGGCAAGAACACAAAAAAACGAGACCGCCGTTGCGGGGGCGCTGGCGATCTCGCGCTCTGATAAGGGCCACGGGCTTGGGGGACGGGGATCCCTTATCGTCTTACTTGTTTAAGTTTAGACCGAAAATTTCCGGTCAAGATATTGTCCCTTGGGACAATAGCGCCCCGTGCGTCCAATGGCGGAGCGTAAGGGAGATTAACAATCTGGCCGTAGCTGCCATGACTATTGGGGACCGTGTGCGCACCCACAGAAAAGCGCTGGGCATGAGTGCCATTGCGTTGGCGAAACGATGCTCTATGAGTGGGGCGCGAATGGCGCGTATTGAACTAACCGCAATTCAGCCCAGAGCTGATATCATAAGAAGGCTGGCAAGAGCGTTGAACGTATCGGCGGATTATCTGTTGGAACTCGACGATAAGCCGCGGCGGTTGCGGGCGGCTAAGCCAAAATGATGATGACGTTTCTCAGGAAGGCAGCCGTCGGATCACGGCTCGCGTTCCCACGCCGCCTTAAAATCAGCCATCGCTTGCTCAAGGCTGCCGGTAGGCCCTATGCAGTGCCGGAAGGTCGCTATTGGGGGCATAGCGGACATTGGTCCCAATTGGCTCGGTCGCGAATGACCCAAAAACAGACATTATTGCCCCAAAGGCCAATAGCCAGACAATCGGCTTCGGCAGCACCCTCCAAAAATTATTATGGAGGTTCGTCATATGATCAGAATAATCAGCGTTGCCTTTGTTCTGGCCCTCGCGTCGTCATCAGCACAGGCGATGCCGCTTACGCCTATCCAACAACCGGAAAGCATGATCACGCAAGTCGTGGCCGGATGCGGAGTGGGCAGGACACGAGTTAATGGTGTCTGCGTGTCCAGACACCACAGACGTCAAGCTCGCAGGTGTGCACGATGGACTGGAAGCACTTGCGCTGCGTGGCACTACTACTGAACCGACACCGTGACCGCAGTTTCGGGGCTGATTGGGCAAAGCGCGAGGCCGCCTTAGTTGGCGGCCTCTTTCATTTCATCCACCGCGCCTTGAAATCCGCCATCACCAGCATCTCAGTCCGGTCAATGCTGCCGGTAGGCCCTATGCTGCGCAGGATGTGCGCTTTTGGGGAACGGCCGTCACCCCCTAGCGGCTATTTCTACTTGCACGTTTATTTAATTGAGGCGCAAACTAATGTCCTAGCGTTTTTGGAGGTGTACAAATGAAGCTAAGTGCTGCAGCAATAATTCTCTTGTCCTCAATTACAATTAGTTTTGCTGGCAACTTCACGCCCGCTCCAAAAAACAAGATCGCCCAAAGCGGTTGTTCGGCTGCCTGCGCGATTCTTTTTAATCAAATGCATACAGGTTTGCGGAGGTAATTGTTTGTCGACTAGCTCCAAAAAACCGCCGGTAGGCCGTAATTGCGATACTGAAGAACAACTCTGTATACTGAACTGCCCGAGGGGGAGCTAAGTAGTTTTTGCAACTATCTTAGCGTGCCGCATAACCGCGTCATGGTCGCGCCCTCCATTTAGGTCCACCGCTAAGTTGCGCTGCGGCATGGCCGTAAACAAGGAGAGAACATCAATGCTGGATTTTTTATTTTGTAGAAATTCCTAATCGGATTTCGGAGAAATATCCGCGAGGCGGTCTTTTTCTTTATTTCAGCGCACAGCGTAGGCTGTCATGGTTACGTCATGAAAATCATTCAAAAGCTAGGGCATCCGGCGCATGTTTATGAAAGCCTTGAATGCTTGACTTGCACCAATGTGCAATAGCCTGGCTCGGCAAGAGCCACTAGAAATACATTTACGACAATCAGGCAAAGCGAAAGCTGCACGAGGCGTAGGAGGGAGCTGCGTCATGCTCGATTACCGCGTTTATTCCTTGGAACCAGACGGCCATATTCATAGTCCACCGCGAATAATTGCCTGCGCGGACGACGCCGACGCGGAAGAACAGAGTCGGCAGCTTTTGGAAGGATGCGTAATCGAAGTATGGGAACGACTACGCCGGGTCGCTGTTCTTACGCCAGATAAAAACCGAAAATAGGCCGCCTTAGTTGGCGGCCTCTTTCATATCAAACCGAACACCTGATCGGATTTCGGAGAGACCGCCGCGAGGCGGTCTTTCTGTTTCAGGAGCGAGCACGACGCGCCCAATTCTGAGGGTTCAAATTTGCTAATCCTGCGTGCCCTCACCACCGCCACGCATGCCGCCGTGAGGAGCAGTCTCCCCACGCCACATGCCGAAACCGTGTGTATTTGGTCGTATGAACCGCGCTAGTATAGTAAATCGGCGTTTTTGTCCGTCATCGAAGTTTTGATAAAGAGGTGCCAACGCATCTGCGAGACGCTTCAAAACGGCACCACGTGTACTTAAGGCATCGGCCAAGCGCTGCAGTCGCATTACCGGATCAGAGGACGGTTGCCGCTCGCGCATAGCAGCGAACCCATCCGTCCGCATCTTGATAAGATCACGCAATGACTGCTCGAAGGGCGGCCAGATCTTTTCCTGATCCGCGTTGAGTTTGAGGCCCGCATGCAACGCCGCAATGCGAGCATCGGCAAATGCGGCCATGTCCTCCATATTGAACTTGGGTGCCCCATGCAGCGCCGCTATGTCCTCATTAGTATTGGTAGACCCGCCTTTGTCCGCTCCGCTAGCAGCAGGCTCTCCCGGACCTTGCTGCGCATAGGCGATCATCGATCCTGCGATCATAAGCGCAGCCGCGCAGACGAACGTTTTCTTCCACATGGAGTAGCCTCCTAAAAAGCCAAATAAATAGGCAAGATGCATTTATGTCAGGGTCAAGAATATTTAAGGCCATTTGATGAAGATGCGTTCCTTTGTTGGCAAAGTCCGGGGACCATCGGCGGCGGCGATGACCGTCACGTGATGAGGAAGTGGATGAGACAAATTATCGTTAGGTGGTGATGTCATGGTTGTCGCTATTAGACTAACAACGGACAAGAGCCGGCAAAGGGCCTAAACGGATAGGCCGCGATTGACCCAACTGCGACATTGTAGATGGGGTTCTCACCGAGCCTCATTGAACTACCGGTCTGCGGTGTTTTTTGGGAATTGTTGGACAAAGGTGCTGAGTAACCAGCGGCTCGGTCAGGTCAATGCTGCCGGTACGCGCCATTTCTTACTCGCCGCCAACCAGCAAAGTGATAAGCTTTAGGTATTGCCCAAGTCGTGGTCCTCATCGAGGGCGCATGCGGCGGCGTCAGTTCGTGAAATTGCTAAGCGGGTGCGGGCCGTCTGGCTGGTCGCCGAGCGTGCCCAGTAGGCGGCTATGCCTACAGAAGTCGGTGGTTCGTGATGGGAGGCGACGATGAGTATGAAGGCGATTTTGGTTCCGACGGAAAACCATGACGCCATGCACTCAGCGCTGGAAACCGCGCTGCTATTGGCTCGACGGTACGACAGTTACATGGAAGGCTTCGCGCTGCGCGTGCCGATTATCGAGGTAACTGGTATGGAGATGGGTTTGGCGCTGGAAAGATTTGCGCAGGACAGCGAAGAAGAGGCGAAGAAAGCACGGCAGATTTTTGAGTTCTTCATGCAGAAATCACAATGTGCCACGCTCAAACAAGGCTGGGACAAAGGAGTGCTATTCATTTGGCTGGTTGGATGCGGCACCAGATGGTGAAAGTTTCGTTGGCAGCTATGGCCGCGTTTTCGACATGATCGTGATGAACCGGCCCAACGCTAACTCGTCCAGCCTATATTATAGAGCAATCGAATCCGGCCTGTTCGAGAGTGGTCGCCCAATACTTCTATCTCCACCGTCGCCACCACGCAGATCGCCAGCAACGTGTTGATCGCATGGAACTGTAGCACCGAGCAGGCACGAGCCATTGCTCTCGCAATGCCGCTTCTTCAGAAGGCCGAGCGCGTTACGGTCTTGACAGTCATTGGCGGCACTGGAGTGCCGGGGCCATCTGATGAACAATTGATCCGATGCCTGCTACGCAATGAAATTGTCGCGGAACCGCTGCGAGTTGAGCTTGATGGCAAAAATACCGGCGAGACGGTTCTGGCGACAGCAAAGTCAATGGGTTGTGACCTGCTGATTAAGGGTGCCTACACCCAAAGCCGGTTGAGGCAGATGATCTTCGGCGGCGCGACCCGACATATTCTCGACAATGCTGCCTTACCCGTCTTACTAGCGAATTGAGCCGGCACCCGAAGTCCACCGGCAGTCAATTTGCGCATTGCGGTGCAACACAGGTCCATACACGCCGCGACCTAATTGTGCTAAAATGGCTTCTGCGTCGGAGCGCTCACACCATGCCCGGCCACAAATTTCATATCGGCGAGATTGTACAGTTCTCACCCTCGATCCGCTGGGCTCCCGGCGGTTTTTATGAAGTGACCAAGCGAATGCCGAGAAGCGAAAGCGGCGGCGAGTACGAGTATAGGGTCAAGAGCACCAACGAACCGCACGAACGCGTCGTACAGGAAGGCGAATTGTCGAAAACCTGACCGGCGCCCGCGCCGACGAGGTGATCGAATAGCGATGCTGTTTGCTGCGGTGCATGAGTCCGTTATTGGCACAAAGCGGACATGCGCTTGTGCGGTGCACATGTCCGCTTTCGGTGGTAAAGTGGACATCAACGCGGGATGTTCAATGCGCGCGCCGCACCCGACCCTCGCGGGGTCCTATTCCCGCCAAGCCGGCGGGGGGAGGGTTAGAAATCCCAACCCGCAAAGCCGCGACCGGCCGCCTAATCGCACGTTAGAGAAATGGAGCAAAACATTAGGGGGCAATTCTTTATGGCGAAGAAACCGCGCCTGACCCTTGTTCAACCCGGTGTCACCTCGGCCGATCCGCCGCGCAAGCTGGACGGTCCCGGTCGCAGTCTTTGGAACCGCGTCATGTCCGAATACGACATCGCGGATTCCGGCGGCCTCGAAATGTTATGCCAGGCGTGTCAGGCACTCGATCGTGCCGAGGCGTTGCGCGACGAGATCGACCGCGACGGCGAGGTGATCCGCGTCCGTGGCAGTATCCGTGAACACCCGGCCTTGAAACACGAACTGGCGAGCCGATCGTTCGTCGTGCGTGCATTGGCCCGGCTCAACCTCAACTTTGAGCCGGTGCGGCCGGGACCTGGCCGGCCGAGCGGGTGACGCCGTGGGCACCAAACGCCGCCCGTTGCGCCGTGACCGCAAGACGAGGCTCACGCCGGAAGCCATCGCGGCGTGGCAGGCTTGCGATGCGAGGGCGCTGGCATGTGCCCTCGGTCTCGAGTTTTTTGGCGAGCCGTCGCCGCTGCCGTCCGAGATCATGGCGGGCGGTGTGTCCGAGGATATGCCGCCCTCTCGCAACAGCGGCCGCTGTTGGGATGCGGCATATCCCAAGGTACTCGCGTTACAGCGCGAGCTGCTGGCGGTTGCAGGTTGGCCGCACTGTCGTGCGGCCTATGAGGAAAATTTACGCGAAGCCGAAGAATGGCGCGACTATCGCGTCTTACTTGTCCGCGATCCGGATGCGCGCCACCAAGGCACCGGCATGGATGAGGCATCGCTGCGGGAAAGGCTGAAGGAAGCCCGCGAGGAAGTTGCTTACCGCAAAAAATTACTGGCCGATCTTGGCGCGGAATGATTCCATTAAGCAGTGGAGGTAACCGCCATGCACACCGATCCGGTCATTGCCGCGCTTCGCAAACAACAGCGCCTTCACGACGCCTTTGTCAGCGCCGTCGACACCGACAAGAGCTCGGCGGCCGCGGCCGCGTACAATGCCGCCTTTGACGAGCTATTGCGAACCAAGCCGAGAACACGCGGTGGCGCCGCCGCGCTGATCCGGCATTGCTTGACCGAGGATGCTCGCTTTCCAACCAAGGCCGAAGGCGGCGACGCGGTGACGCTGTTGCACACATTGGCGAAGGCGATACCGGCACTGAGCTGACAGCAAGCGGGCAGGCGCCCTCAGTCTCAATAGGAAGCCCGCTGGTGCATTAATCGGTTCGTCCGGGTATCCAGCATGGGGAAAAAAGTCATGGGTGATTTTGCCCAAACCAGGTGGTCCCAGGTTGGTTGCCAGGCGGTTGCCAAGGTTTTTTGGTGTTGCGGCCGGTCGCCCCTAAGTCTCTGATTTTATTGGCTGGGGGACCTGGATTCGAACCAAGATTCTCGGAGTCAGAGTCCGATGTTCTACCGTTGAACTATCCCCCAGCAGTGCCGGGCGCGATGGCGTCCGAAATGGTCCGCCGCCTCAATGCCGGAGGCCCCTGACATGGGGCAATTCGGCCGATTTGACAAGTCCGCTTCCCGCAGTGGCCGGATCAGGCCGCCGGCTTAGGCCGCGTCACCACCGTCACGATGGCAATGAGGCTGCATGCCGCCACAGCCAAGAACACCAGTCTCGGGCTGCCGTGGTCCATGATGGCGCCAAAAATCAGCGGCGAAATAATGCCGCCGATATTGAATCCGGTGGTGACGAAGCCGAATACCTTGCCGAACGAGCCGGGCGGAGTTATCTCGCGCACGATCATGTCGCGCGAGGGCATGATGACGCCCGAGCAGAAGCCTGCCGCCGACATCGCCGCTACTAGCGCCTGCGAGCCGAGGTCGAATTGCCCAACCAGCGCGATGAACAGCGCAATCCCTGCCAAGCCGGCGGTTGCCACCAGCCCATGGCGCTTGGTGCGGCCGACCAATAGGCCGCCGATCAGCACGCCGGTCGCCGATAGCAGCAGATTGCCGGTGAGCGCCGCATTGGCGGTAGTCACCGAGGTTCCATAGAGCGAGCCGAACGCGACCACCGAATAATTATAGGTGCCGCCGCTCATCATCGCGAGCAGCACGAAGAAAACGAGATTGAGCAGGATCGCCGGCGAGAGCAAAAGCCGCCATCCGACCGCGCCATTGGCTTCTTCGTCGCGCGGCGCGGGGATTGTCTTGATTTCCGCATTATCGCGCACCGCCAGTAGCACCGCCGCCACCGCAAAACCGAGAATGCCGGCGCCGATGAAGGCGCCGCGCCAGCCCCACAGGCTCTGCATCATCAAGAGGCTCGGCGGCGCCACCGCCGATCCCAGCATGCCGGCGAATGTGTGGAACGAGAATACCTGGCCGATGCGGTCGGCGGGAACGTGGTGCGAGAGCAGCGCGTAGTCGGCCGGGTGGTAAACCGTATTGCCGACGCCGGCGAGCGCGAACATCGCCACCATCACCCAGAACGAATTGACCAGTCCTACGACCGTGAATGCAGCGGCGCCGATCGCCAGCCCGGCAATCAATAGGATGCGCGCGCCCAGCCAATCGACCAGGAATCCGACCGGCGTTTGCAAGACCGTGGACACGATGTTGAAGGCGGCGAGCGCGAGACCGATCTCGGTATAGCTCACGCCGTATTCCGCGCGCACGAAGGGCAAGAGCGGCGCCAGCAGTAGGATGTAATAATGTGAGACAAAATGCGCCGCGCTTACCGCGCCGACGATGCGTATGTGCGGCGCGCGATTGGCGCTTAGGAGTTCGGTTGCTTGACTTATAATGAAGTCTGCTTGTACTTGGCGTCCTGGATCGCCTGCCAGATGCGCGCGGGCGTCATCGGCATCTCCAAATGCCGGATGCCATACTCCGACAACGCGTCGATCACCGCATTGGCGACGGCGGGAAGCCCGCCGGATGCGCCGGCTTCGCCGCAGCCCTTAGCGCCGATTGGATTGGTTTTGGTCGGGACCGGATGGTTCGCAACCTCGATCATTGGTGCGTCGAGCGCGCGCGGCATGGCGTAGTCCATGAACGAGCCGGTGACCAACTGGCCGTCGGCATCATAAACCGCGCCCTCCAGCAGCACTTGGCCCAGCCCCTGTACCACGCCGCCTTGGATCTGGCCCTCCACCACCATCGGATTGATGATGGTTCCGAAATCGTTGACCGCCGTGTATTTCACCGCACGGGTCAGGCCGGTGTCAGGATCGATTTCCACTTCGGCGATGTGAACGCCATTCGGGTAGGTGCCGGGGACTTGTTCAGTAACATGCGTCACATCGAGCGAAGCGGGGACGCCTTCCGGCAGCGTCTTGCCGCTGCGCAGGTGTTCCGCCAGCGCCATGATGTCGATCGTGTGGTCGGTGCCGGCAACGACGAAGCGCCCGTTTTTGAATTCAATATCGCCGGCCGAGGCTTCGAGCACATGCGCCGCGATCTGCTTGCCGATTTCGATTACTTTCACTGACGCCTGTGCGATCGCCGTGCCGCTCAGCATGGCCGAGCGCGAGCCGCCGGTGCCGCCGCCGGTGACGAGCTGATCGCTGTCGCCTTGCACCAGGCGAATGCGGTCGAACGGAATGCCGAGCTTTTCCGTGAGTACTTGCGCGAAGGCCGAGGCGTGTCCTTGCCCGTAATCGAGCGTGCCGGTGACGATCGTCACCGTGCTGTCGGCGTTGAATCGAATGGCGGCCTGTTCGGCGGTCATCGCCGCGGTGGTTTCGACATAGCAGGCCAGCCCAAGCCCGCGCAGTTTGCCGGCGCGCCTGCTCTCGCGCTTGCGCCGCTTGAAGCCTTTGACGTCGGCGCGCGCGATCGCGTCCTTGAACAAGCCGGGAAAATTGCCGCAGTCGTACGTCACGCCCGAAGCCGCCTTGAACGGCATCTCGCGCGCCTTGATGAAATTGCGCCGCCGCAATTCGAATCGGTCGATGCCGAGCTGGGCGGCGGCAAAATCCATCGTGCGCTCCATGTTGAAGGCGCCTTCCGGCCGCCCGGCGCCGCGATAGGCCGACACCAGTGTCGTGTTGGTGAACACGCATTGGGTCGCGACCTCGAGCAGCGGCGTGCGATACATGCTGACGATGTTCTTCGTCACATTGACGGTCGGCAGCAGCGGGCCGAAGGCCGCGCAATAGCCGCCCAGATTGCCGTAGCCGGAAAGCCGGATTGCCTGGATCAAACAGTCTTTGTCAAAGGCGACTTCGACTGTCATGTCGTAATCGCGGCCATGGTGGTCAGACACAAAGCTGCCGGAGCGCTCGTCGGTCCATTTCACCGGCCGGCCCAGCGCGCGCGCGCCATGCAGGATGCAAACAAGTTCCGGATAGGAGGCCGTTTTCATCCCGAATGAGCCGCCGACATTGCCGGTGAGCACACGCACTTTGGCGGCGGGTGCGCCAAGGATGTCCGCCATCATGTTCTTGAGCCCGAAGACGCCTTGGCTGCACGAATGCAGCGTCCATTTTTCATCCTTGGCGTCGAATTCGCCGATGGCCGAACGCGGCTCGATCGCATTCACCACCAGGCGCTGATTGATCAGCGGCAAACGCACGACATGCGCCGCTTTGGCGAAGGCCTCGGCGACCTTGTCCTTGTCGCCATAGTGATAGTCGAGCGCGATATTGCCAGGCACGTCATCCCAAAGCTGCGGCGCATCCGGCTTTGCGGCCTCGCGCGCGCTGATCACCGCGGCCAGCGGCTCGATGTCGAGCGTCACCGCTTCAGCGGCATCCTTGGCTTGCGCGACGGTCTCCGCGATGACGCAGGCGACCGGATCGCCGACGTAGCGTACTTTGTCGCCGGCGAGCGCCGGACGCGGCGTATAGCGAATCGGCGAGCCGTCGCGGCTCTTGAGCGGCAGATTGCATTTGAGCCCGCCATAGCCGGTCAGATCGGCCGCGGTATAGACTGCGAGCACGCCCGGCATAGCCTTGGCGGCGGCCGTGTCGATGCCGCGAATCACGCCGTGGGCAACGCTGCTGCGCACCATCGACGCATACGTTTGCCCGGTGCGGTGAGTGTCGTCGGTGTAACGGCCTTCGCCGCGCACCAGCGTCGGATCCTCACTACGGCGAACCGGCTGACCGATGCCGAATTTGGTCAGCGAAAGCGCGGATTCGGTGGTTTGGTTATCCATGCTGGGGTTTTTGCAGGTCATTACCAGGGAAAACATCAAATAAAGCAGGCGGTCCGCTTCGACAAGAATAGCTTTCGGGCATGAGGGTTGCGTGTGCCACGGGCGCTGTTACACTTTTCGCGATCGATGGAACAATTGCTGCAGCCGTGGAGCGCAGGAAAGCGACCGGGGGCGGCAGGAAGGTTTGATTGATGAGCGGCGAGGCCGGGGATACCCCGGGCCCCGACCCCGCTATTGATCGGGCGCCGCCAGAGCGGTCCCGATGGGGTCGGCGGTCGCCTGGACGGTTCGACGGCGGCGTGGGCAGCGATCGCGGCGGGGCGAGCTATGCCGCGCTCGATCTCGGCACCAACAATTGCCGCCTGCTGGTGGCGCGCCCGTCCGGCGACGGGTTCCGCGTCGTCGACGCTTTTTCGCGCATCATCCGGCTCGGCGAGGGCGTTTCCAGCTCAAAGCGCATCAGCGAAGCGGCGATCGAGCGCGCCATCGCCGCGCTCACGATCTGCCGCAATAAGATGAAGAACAAGGGCGTCACCCGCGCCCGCCTGATCGCGACCGAAGCCTGCCGCGCGGCGGAGAACGGCGAGGATTTTCGCGTCCGCGTCGCGCGCGAGGTCGGCCTCGAGCTCGAGGTGATCGATCGCGAGACCGAGGCGCTACTCGCCGCCACCGGCTGCACGACGCTGATCGATCCGCAGGCCGAAGGCGCGGTGCTGTTCGATATCGGCGGCGGCTCATCCGAACTGGTGCGGCTCGAGCGCTCACAGAAGAGCCGCGGCGGCCCGCCGCTGCCACAGATCCGCGGCTGGATTTCGTTGCCGCACGGTGTCGTGACGCTGGCCGAACACCATGGCGGCATTACGATCACCCCGGAAGTCTACGAGGCGATGGTGGCCGAAGTGGCGGCGATGATCGCGCCCTTCGCGCGCGAGCACGGCGCCGACGGCTTGCGCGGCGTCCATATGCTCGGGACCTCCGGCACCGTGACGACGATCGCCGGCGTGCATCTCAATCTCAAGCGCTACGACCGCAACCGCGTGGACGGCTGCTGGATGAGCGAGCCCGAAATCACCGCGGTGATCGATAAACTGCTGACCATGAGCTACCAGGAGCGCATCGCTAGCCCGTGCATCGGCGCCGAGCGCGCCGATCTGGTGCTCGCCGGCTGCGCCATCCTGGAAGCGATTCGCCGCGCTTTCCCGTGTCCGCGCTTGCGCGTGGCTGACCGGGGTTTGCGCGAAGGCATGCTCGTGCAGATGATGCGCGAGGACGGCGTGTGGGGCGGCGGCAATCAGGCGGCGGTATCGTGACGACGCGCGGCAAAGGCGGAGCTCCGCGCGCCTTGAAGGTCCGGGTCAGGACCAGCAAGCGCCGCAAGCAGTCCTCCAATTTGTGGCTGGAGCGGCAGCTCAACGATCCTTACGTCGCGCGCGCCAAGCGCGAGGGCTTTCGCTCGCGCGCCGCGTTCAAGCTGATCGAGATCGACGACAAGGCGCGCTTTTTGTCGAAAGGCGCGCGCGTGATCGATCTTGGCGCTGCCCCCGGCGGCTGGAGCCAGGTGGCGGCCAAGCGCGTCGTCGCGCCGCGACACGGGCGCGTCGCCGCTATCGATATCCTGCCGATGGGTTCGCTTGCCGGCGTCGAATTCATGCAGATCGATTTCCTCGGCGTTGCCGCGCCGGAAAAACTCAAAGATATGCTCGGCGGATCGGCCGACGTGGTGCTGTCCGATATGGCGGCGAACGCCACCGGCCACGCCAAGACCGATCATCTGAAGATCATGGCGCTGGTGGAGGCCGCCGCCGAATTTGCCCGCGAAGTGCTGGCGCCCGGCGGTACGTTCCTCGCCAAGGTGCTGCAGGGTGGCACCGAGGCCGCGCTGCTCGCCGCCCTAAAGCGCGATTTCAAGACCGTGAAGCACGTCAAGCCGGCGGCAAGCCGTTCCGACTCGGCCGAGCTCTATCTATTGGCGACGGGTTATCGCCGCTCGTCTTGATGCCATGAGCCTTCCGGCCAGACGTCGGTGAAGAGCAGACCGCGGCGCGGCGTTCCATAGCTGCGGCGCGCCTCTTCGTCATAATAGGCGCGGCGGCGCGCGTCCTCGACGCGGGTATAGTGTCGGCGCCGTTCCGGTTCGCGCATGGCGCGCCGCGTGTGTTTATGCCGCCGCAAGGATTTCTCCGTCTTATCCTCTGGCGTGGAGTCGACTTTTTGTTCGGGCGGATTGTTCTCTAGCGCTTCAGGCGCTTGCTGTGCCGCGCCCGATTGCTTGGGCTCCTGAGCCGGCGGCGCCGACGTTTCAACCGCGATGGCGGCGGTCTTGCTCGGCGCCTGCGCGCGTAGACCGGCCGCCGCTTGAGCGGCGGTCCTGGCGGCGGCTTCCGTCTCCAGCTTTTTCTGCGCAGCGAGCCGCTGCTCATCCTTCTTCTGGTCGCCCAACTGCTTTGCCTGCCGTTTGGCATCAAGCTCGGCCATTTGTCTTTCCAGCTGATTCTTTTCTTCTTCGGCGAGTTTTTGTTCCCGCTTATTATGCTCTTCAGCCAGCCGGATTTGTTTCTGTTTCTTCTGTTCAGCCAGTTTTTGTTCCTGTTGCTTCTTTTGTTCTTCGGCCAGTCGGAGCGCTTCCAGCTTTTTCTGCTCAGCCAGCTTTTGTTCCTGCTGCTTCTTTTGTCCTTCAGCCAGTCGGAGCTCTTCCTGCTTTTTCTGCTCAGCCAGCTTTTGTTCCTGCTGCTTTTTCTGCTCTTCGGCGAGCCGGACCGCTTCCCGCTTTTTCTGCTCAGCTAGTTTTTGTTCCTGCTGCTTCTTCTGCTCTTCGGCCAGCCGGAGCGCTTCCAGCTTTTTCTGCTCAGCCAGCTTTTGTTCCTGTTGTTTCTTTTGCTCTTCGGCCAACCGGAGCTCTTCTTGCTTCTTCTGCTCAGCGAATTTCTGTTGTTGCTGCTTCTTCTCTTCGGCGAGTTTTTGCTCCTGCTGCCGGCGCTGTTCGGCGGTGGCATGTTCCAGCGCCTCGCGGGTCGCGGTCATGCTGGCGTCGCGTTCGATCGCCTCGTTGTAGTCGACGATCGCCTTAGCGCTCTGACCCTGTTGCTCGTAAGCAAAGCCGCGCTGGTAATAAGCTTGCGCATTCTTGGGGTCGAGTTGGATGGCGCGATCGAGATCTTCGATGGCCTTGGCATAGTCGTTGGTCCGGATTAACGCCGCGGCGCGGGCGCGCAGCGGGGTAGCGTTTTTCGGCTCACGGTTGATCGCGGCATCGTAGTCGGCGATGGCGGCAACCGTTTCGCCATTGGTCTGTTTGATTTGCGCGCGCTCAAGCAGGCTCGCCACGTCGTCCGGATCGCGCGACAGCGCCGCATTCAGGTCCGCTAGCGCCAGACCAGAATCGCCTTTGGCCCGGTAGATTATGGCACGCGCGCGATAGGGCCCAGCGCCGGCTGCGCCAAGAGTGATGGCGCGGCTCAGATCGGCAAGCGCATGGTCGCTGTCGGATTTTGCTAGATAGACCTGACCGCGCTCGCCATAGGCCAGTGCGCTCTTGGGGTCGGCCTTGATCGCCCGGTCGAGATCGGCCAGTGCGCGATCATATTGTCTCTTGCGGACGAAGGTCGCGCCGCGCAATGCGAAGGCAGCTGGATTGTTGGCATCGAGCTTGATGAGAGCGTCGACATCATGCAGCACGCCTTCAATGTCGCCGTCTTGCAGCCGCAGCGTGCCGCGCAAATTCAGGAAATCGGCCTGCGAGGAGATTTTGATCGCGCGGTTAATGTCGGCCAGCGCGCGCTTGCGGTCGCCTTTCTGATCATAGGCGTGCGCCCGCAACGCATAAGTCGCGGCGCGCTTCTCATCCGAAGCGGTGGCGCGGTCGTAGACCGCGATGGCCTTGGCGAAATCGTCCTTCATGGTCCAGATCGCGGCCTGCGCGGTATAAGCGCCGATGTCTTTCGGATCGAGCCGCTCCGCTTCCACGTAATCGGCGAGCGCGCGCTCAAAATCGCCGCTGTCCTGGCGGGCGTGCCCGCGCAGCAGGTAATTCGCCGCGCTCGGCTCTAACTGCAAGGCGCGATCGAAGTCGGCGAGCGCGCGAACGTAATCGCGCTGGCGCAGATAGAGCTGGCCGCGGCCGCCGTATAGGCGGGCGCCGCCGGCGCCGAGGCTGATCGCCTTTTGATAATCCTCCAGCGCGCCGTCTACATAGCCGAGGTCGCGCCGCACGGTGGCGCGGTTGACGTAAGGCGACGGTGAATTGGGATCGAGCTTGATGGCGGCGTCGTAGTTGGCCATCGCCTGACCGTAATTGCCGCGCGCATACCAGGCATTGCCGCGATTCTGGTAGGCCGGCGCGAAATCGGGCGCGAGCGCGATCGCCTGATTGAGGTCGGCAATCGCGTGAGCTATGTCGCCGCGATCGAGATAAGCCAGCCCGCGCAGTTCATAAGCGATGCCTTCCTGCTTGCCGTGCAGGCGTCCCGAACCGAGCATGCTGGAGCATGCCGCGATGCGTTTGTCGGCGAGGCTTTCGGTCTGTGTGGCACACATTTGCGCGTCGCGCGATTGCGCTTGGGCGGGACCGGCAAATGATAAAGCGGCAGCCATCGCCGCGAGCGAAACGGCTCCGAGCAGCCGTGCTGGCTGGGTCCCACGCATAAACTTTTACCCCTTCGCCAAAGCTTCCCACGCGCGGAAAATACGAGATAGGCCAACGACTTGTCTAAGATTTAGGCCATAAATCATTAATTTGTAGCGAATATGCGGCCTTAGCCAACCCGCTGGTCGGACGTCTCGGTCGGGGCAGGAACACGGTTCGCCATTTCTGCCCCGGCGTCGGGCGAAAGCCGCACGAATATCAATGCGGACAGGGCCGAGATTGCCGCTATGGCCAGGAAGGCGGGCGGAAAATCGCTCGCTTGCAGGGGGCCATTGCCCTTGAACTGAACCGTGAGTTCAACCACCAGCGCCCCGAGCGCCACCCCGGTCGACACCGCCAATTGCTGGGCGACGCTGACCAGCGCGGTCGCACGGCTGACGCGGGCCGGCTCCACGTCAGCGTAGGCGATGGTGTTGATGCTGGTGAATTGCAGCGAGCGGAAGAAGCCGCCGACCAGCAGCAATACCACCATGACCGCTACCGGCGTGGTCTGCGTGAAACCGGCGCAGACCGCGAGGAACGCCGCACTGATCAGCGCATTGGTCGCCAGGATGGTGCGGAAGCCGAACCGGCGCAGGATGGTTGCGGTCGCCCACTTCATGCCCATGGCGCCAAGTGCCGTCGCAAAAGTGACCATACCGGATTCGAACGGCGACATGCCAAAGCCGACCTGCAGCATCAACGGCAACAGGAACGGCAGCGCGCCCAAACCGAGCCGGAAGATGAAGCCGCCGGTCACGCTGGCAAAGAAAGTTGGCAACCGGAACAGCGTGAGGTCGAGCGCCGGGTTGGCGGTGTGCCGCGCGTGCACCAGATAGGCAGCGATGAAGAAAATGCCGCCGACGACCAGCGCCGCCACCACGGTCCAGGGCAGGAAATTGAGCCCCAATACCGACAGTCCGAAGGCGACGCCGGCGATCCCGAGACCGGCCAGGACCATACCGACGATGTCGAAGCGCTCATGCTGCTCGGCGCGCAGGTCGTCGATGTAGTGGGTGGCGAGAACGATGCCGAGGAGGCCGATCGGCACGTTGATGATGAAAATCCAGTGCCAGGACGCGTAGGTGGTGATGAAGCCGCCGACCGGTGGCCCGAGCACCGGTCCGATCAGTGCCGGCGTGGTTACCCAGGCCATGGCGGCCACCAGTTCGCGCCGGCTGATGCTGCGCACCAGCACCATGCGCCCGACCGGCGTCATCATCGCCCCGCCTATGCCCTGCACGATGCGGGCGATGACGAAATCGGTGAGCGAACTCGACAACGCGCAGCCGATCGAGCCGAGCACGAACACGGCGATCGCCGCGCGGAACACCGTGCGCGCGCCGAAGCGGTCGGCGGTCCAGCCGCTGGCCGGGATGAAGATCGCGAGCGAGAGCAAATAGGAGGTGATCGCGAGCTTAAGCGCCAGCGGATTGGTGCCGATATCGGTCGCGATCGCCGGCAACGCGGTGGCGATCACGGTCGAATCCATGTTTTCCATGAACAAGGCGACCGCGATGATTAGCGGAACAATGCGGTCAGGGCGCATGGGCATCCAAGCGAAGCGGCTAAGGACGAGAACCTGGGTTCTTCAATAGCAGAGCGGAGGCGGAACGGAGGCGGTCTGGTTCATAACAGCCATCCACGAATGGCCTAGGAATTCAGCTTCTTACCGTGCTACTGACCCACGCCAACCCAAAAGCGGGCCGTGACGTCGGGCGAGGAACCCCCTCGCGAGAGGCATTTTATAAGCCTTCGGCAATTGGTCTTGTTCTCCTTTTCGGGTGAGACGGAGTTGGCGATGGCCGGAAAAAACAACGGAAGCCCGCGCGAAGGGCTCACTTTTGACGATGTGCTGATCAGGCCCGGGCTGTCCGAGGTGCTGCCAGCCGATGTCGATATTCGCTCGCGCATCACCCGCTCGATCGCCGTCAATATCCCGATCATCGCCTCCGCCATGGACACCGTGACCGAGGTGCAGATGGCTATCGCTATGGCGCAGGCCGGCGGCATCGGCGTCATCCACCGCAATCTGGACCCGGACGTGCAGGCTGGCCAAGTCCGCCAGGTCAAGAAGTTCGAATCCGGCATGGTGGTCAATCCACTCACCATCGAGCCGAGCGCAACGCTGCAGCAGGCGCTCGACCTGATGAAGGAGAATAGGATCTCCGGCGTTCCGGTGGTGGAAGGCAGCGGCAACGGCAAAGCCGGCAGACTGGTCGGCATCCTGACCAACCGCGACGTGCGCTTCGCTACCGATCCGGGCCAGCGCGTCGCTGAGTTGATGACCAAGGACAAGCTCGTCACCGTTCGCGAGGGCGTCAGCCAGGACGAAGCCAAGCGTCTGCTGCATCAGCACCGCATCGAGAAGCTCTTGGTGGTGGATAACCAATACCGTTGCGTCGGTCTGATCACCGTCAAAGATATGGAAAAGGCAGTGACCAATCCGAATGCCTGCAAGGACGAGCAGGGACGTTTGCGCGTCGCCGCCGCCACCACCGTCGGGGACAAAGGCTTTGCGCGCACCGAGGCGTTGATCGCAGCCGGCGTCGATCTTGTCGTGGTCGATACGGCGCACGGCCATTCGCGCTACGTGCTCGATGCCGTCGCTCGCATCAAAAAGTTGTCGAACGCGGTGCAGGTGGTGGCCGGCAATGTCGCGACCGCGGAAGGCGCCAAGGCGCTGATCGATTGCGGCGCCGACGCCATCAAAGTCGGCATCGGCCCCGGCTCGATCTGCACCACGCGCATCGTCGCGGGCGTCGGCGTGCCGCAGCTCACCGCCATCATGGACTCGGTCGAAGCCGCGAAGAAATCCTGCATCCCGGTGATCGCCGACGGCGGCATCAAATATTCCGGCGATCTCGCCAAGGCGCTCGCCGCCGGCGCCGACGTGGCCATGGTCGGCTCGCTGCTCGCCGGTACCGACGAGACGCCGGGCGAGGTGTTCCTCTACCAGGGCCGCTCCTACAAGAGCTACCGCGGCATGGGCTCGGTCGCCGCCATGGCGCGCGGCTCGGCCGACCGCTATTTCCAGCAGGACATCAAGGACGCGCTCAAGCTGGTGCCGGAAGGGGTCGAGGGCCAGGTCGGCTACAAGGGCCCGGTCGCCAACGTGCTGCACCAGCTCGCGGGCGGCCTGCGCGCCGCCATGGGTTATGTCGGCGCCAAGGATTTGGACGATTTCCACGGCAAGGCGGAATTCATGCGCATCTCGGGCGCAGGCCTTCGCGAAAGCCATGTGCACGATGTGACCATCACGCGCGAAAGCCCGAATTACCCGAGCGGGGGCTAAGTATTCGCCCTCCTCAAGACTGAGGGACGACGTCATGCCCGCCGCCAAATCTTCTCTCGACCCATTCGCCGCGTTGCGCGAGGCGGCACTGGCGCATCGCGCCGAGCACGGCTGCGGTGAATACCCTTACGACAACGGTGCGCTGCTCAGTACGCTCGCCGCGGCCGCCAATGCGCGGCGTGTGCTCGAGCTCGGCACCGCGCTCGGCTACACCGCACTGTGTTTCGCGCGCGGCGCGCCCGATGCGGTGATCGACACCATCGAGCGCGACGCCGAGCATGTGCTCCTCGCGCGCGAGCAGGTCGAGGCCCATGGCATGGCCGGGCATATCGTGGTGTATGAGGGCGACTTTGCTACGGTGCTACGCACGCTCGACCCCGGCTATGATGTGGCGTTTATCGACGGATCCGCCCCATCGCGACCTCTGCTCAAAGAAATCCGCCGGCTCTTGCGCGCGCGCGGGCTCTTGATCAGCGCCAATCTTACGCATGGCGGCGCCGAGGCCTATCTCGCCGCCCTGCAAGACAAGAAGACCTGGCTTACCGCCTTCATCGACGAGGACCACGAGACCGCGCTCACCATTAAGCTTTGATAGCGCCGGCAAATGCCGTCAGGTCGAGGCGAGAGGAAACGCACAATGTCGATTCAAGCCATCCTGCTGCCGCTGTTCGTCGAGGTCGCGCTGACCTTAGGCCTGCTGCTGTGGATGTTTATGGCGCGCCGCGGTGATCTTCGCAGCGGCGCGGTTCATCCCTCGAAAATTGCTCTGCGCGAGCCGAACTGGACCACGCGCACGCAGCAGATCTCTTACAGCTTCAGCAATCAATTCGAGCTGCCGATGCTGTTTTACGTCCTCACCATTCTGGAAATCATCACTCGCCATGCCGATCTTGTGTTTGTCGTGCTGGCTTGGATTTTCGTTATTACACGGCTCGGCCAAGCCTTTGTGCACACCACCAGCAACCGCGTGATGTGGCGTGGTTCGATCTATGGCATCGGCGCATTGGTGCTGATCGCCATGTGGGTCATCTTCATGATCCGCATCTTGCTGGGCCTGCCATGACGCCGGCCGCGCGGTTCGCCGCCGCTATCGAAGTTTTCGGAAATCTTGAGAGCGAGCGGCGCCCGGCGGCCGACGCGCTCAAGAGCTGGGGTCTGGCGCATCGCTTCGCCGGCTCGGGCGATCGCGCGGCCATCGCCGGCCTCGTTTACGACGCGCTACGCCGGCGCGCGTCGAGCGCTTTTCTGATGGGCGCCGAAACGCCACGCGCCATTCTGCTCGGCATGCTCAAGCGCGAGCGCGGCTTCGACAGCGAGACAATCGCCAAGCTCGCCGACGGCTCGAATTATGGGCCCGCAACGCTCAGCGACGACGAGCGCAAGCGGATCGATGCCGCCGACATGGCGGGCGCACCTGCGCACGTTGTGGGCGATTATCCGGAATGGCTCGATCCGCATTTCACGCGCGCCTTCGGCGATGCACGGGCGGAGGAGGGCGCGGCGCTGTCATCGCGCGCGCCGCTCGACTTACGGGTGAACACATTAAAGGCCGACCTCGACAAAGTTGCCGGCATGCTGTCGGACCTCAAGCCGGAGCCAGCGTGCTGGTCGCCTTGGGGTCTGCGCGTCCGCCTATCCGCCGATGCCAAGAGCGCGGCGATCCACGCCGAGCCGGCATTTCTCAAAGGCATGGTCGAGTTGCAGGACGAAGGCTCGCAATTGGCCGCGCTGTTCTCGGGCGCCAAAGCCGGCGAGCAGGTCATCGATTTTTGCGCTGGCGCCGGCGGCAAGACGCTGGCGCTCGCCGCCATGATGGAGAACAAGGGGCAGATTTTCGCCACCGACGACGATAAGCGCCGTCTGGCGCCGATCCACGACCGCCTCAAGCGCTCGGGCGCGCGTAACGTGCAGGTGCGCACGCCGAAATCGGTGGGCGGCGAGCTCGCCGATCTCGCGGGGCGCTGCGATCTGGTGCTGATCGACGCGCCCTGCACCGGCACCGGCGCCTGGCGGCGCAATCCGGACGCCAAGTGGCGCATGCGTCCCGGCGCGCTGGAACAGCGGCAGAAGGAACAGGTCGAAATCCTCGACCGCGCCGTGCCATTGCTCAAGGCCGAAGGCCGCATCGCCTATGTTACCTGCTCGGTGCTCGACGAGGAAAACGGCGCGCAGGTGCGCACGTTCCTCGCGCGTCAGCCGGAGTTTTCGGTTCAGCCGCCGGCCGAAGTCGCCAATGCGCTAGCCGAGCGCGCCTTCATGTTCGCCAAGGCGGCGCGGCTATCGGAGGAAGGCATCCTGATGACGCCGCGCACTACCGAGACGGACGGCTTTTTCATCGCGCTGCTCCGGCGCGCCGGCTGAGCGCTCAAACGCCGAATTAACGCTTGTATTAGGCAAAAACCCCGTTTGCGCCGCATTCCCGGCCAAAAATCTCCGCGATATTTCCTGATTGAAGGGGACGAGTTTCCCGAACAAGGTTCCCCGATATGCTGGTGGCAAGGCGCGATTCCTTTCATTCTGACCCGCAAGATGCCGCATATGCGCAAGGCGTCGGCGTCCGGCCTGCTGCGCCCAGACTTGCCCGCACCGTGAACATGCTGCAGGTCGTCGGCTCGCTGCTGGCGATACCGGTCGGCCTGGCCAGCGGCTATTCGATCTACCGCGCCAATTTCTCCGTCGATACGACGTGCCAGGGCCTGCGCGCCAACATCGTCTCGATGATCGACAAAAGCATCGACGCAAGCGCGCGGCGTATTCTGGTACGCCGCGATGTCGAGAAGTTTGAGCAAAGCTGCGGTGCGATCGATCCGGATGCCACGGCGGCGTTCAAAGAATTGCTCGCCGCCGACAAAGCGCCCGGCCCCGCAGCGGCCATGGCCGCGCCGTCGCCGCAACGCACCGAAGCGCAGCCAAAACCAGCGGTCCGCAAGATCGAGACGCGGCCGCAGGTAGCCGGCAAAGCGCCGGCAGAGGCTTGGCCCACCACGGCGACCTTGACGGTCCGCCACGATCCAGAGGTGTCCGACGCGCAGTGGGTCGATGCGGTTCGCCAGGCTTTAGTAACGCATCACGAGGAGCGGCCAAGGGCCGACACCACGGCGGCGCCGGTTGCGCCCGCGACGGTGCCCGCTCCGCAGCCTGCAAAGCAGGAGGCGGCCTTGCCGACACTTGCTCCGACACCTGCGCCTGCGGTTGCCGCGCCCGTTTCGGCCCCGGTTGCCATGCCGGTAGCGCCGCCGTTACCGCCTGCGGCGACGATCAATACGCCGGGCGTGGCGCAGACCGATCCCGACCATCCGGTGCCTCCGGCCGCGATCCCTGAACCCGCTTTGCCCAATGACGCGGCCAAGCCGAACGAACAAGGTCATCCGCGCATTCGAGGGTGGATTGCGAAAATCCCGCTGATGGGAAACGTGATCAATAACGGCTGGTAGGACGCAGCCCGGAATATCCCGGCTGCCAGCGTGACACGGTCTCTAAGTAGGTCTCGACCTGCCAGCGGCCGCTCTTGCCCGGCCTGACAACCGCATCCGACAGCAGCGCCAGAAACTCGCGCCGCGCCGCGGCACGTCGCGGAAGCCCATGTTCTCCCACAACGGTCCGATCAGCTTGCCGTCGTTGTACCGGTATCCCCAGTTCGCGAGGTGCCAATTGAGCACGCTCACGCCGACGCGCGAAGCATTCAATTCGTGCGTGAACTGCGACTCGACGGTGAAGCCGGCGCCGATCGCGACGCAGTATCCGCCGGCGACCAGCTCGCCGGCCTCATTCCAGACCTCGAAGGAATGCGCGAAGCCGGCATCGAACGCTTGCGCGTAGACGCGCATGATGCGCGGCGTGATCCAGGTGAGATGCCAGCGGCCCTGCCGGTGGCCGGCGCAAGCCGCGATCACCGCGTCGAAATCGCGGTCGAAGGTCACGCTGTAGCGGCCTTGCCGCACCAGCCGCCGCAAATAGTTCGACATGTGGAAATTGTTGAACAATAGCACCGAGCGTTGCGGCGGCGACCACCACTTCAGCGGCGCGATATGGGCGAGCGGGTAGAGCCCGCGCCGGTAGGCGGCGAGCAGCGTCGGCAGCGAGAGATCGTGCACGATGCCGGCAAGGCCCGGCGGATTGGCGAGCGCGCGCTCGGGATCGGGCAAAGCGTAGTCGGGCGCGAGCAGCTCATGGATGCAGAGCCGGGCGAGGTTCGGCAGCCCGCCGACGCGCTTGGGCGCGAGTGCCCAGGCAGCCGCAAACGCCCAGCGCTCGGCCACTTCGCCGAGGCTCTCGCGGAACAGCGCCGCGCGGCGATCGGCCGGTGCCGCGGAAAGCGCCATATGATCGGCGTGCTAGGACAAACTTGGTCCCCAAACGTGTGGAAATGGCGAATATCTTGCCTCTTATCTCTCACGGGCGGGCTAGTTATCTGAATGTGTCGAAATCTGGCGTAGTTAACCGGAGCCTGACGCCGCCTTGACCTTGCCCAAGCCCAACCCCACAAAGCCGCCTCGAACCGGGCCAATTCCGGCGCCGGTCGCAGCGTCGCCGCCCAAGTTGGACAAGAATTTGCACGACAAAGTCCTCATTGTCGATTTCGGCTCGCAGGTCACCCAGCTAATCGCGCGGCGGGTGCGCGAGGAAAAGGTCTATTGCGAGATCGTGCCCTACCAGAAGGCCGAGGCCGCCTTCCGTGAGATGAAGCCGAAGGCAGTGATCCTGTCGGGCGGGCCGGCTTCCGTGCTCGACAAAGGCGCCCCGCTCGCGCCCAAGGCGATTTACGACGCCGGCGTGCCGGTGCTCGGCATCTGCTACGGCGAGCAGGCGATGGCGGCGCAGCTCGGCGGCAAAGTCGAGGGCGGGCACCATCGCGAATTCGGCCGCGCCGAGGTCGAGGTAGTTGCCGATAGCCCGATCTTTGAAGGCGTCTGGAAGAAAGGCGAAAAATACCCCGTTTGGATGAGCCATGGCGACCGGGTGACCAAGCTGCCGGAAGGCTTCAAGGTGCTCGGCATTTCGCCCAATGCGCCGATTTCCATTATCGGCGACGACGCGCGCAAGTTCTACGCCACGCAATTCCATCTCGAAGTGATGCACACGCCGCACGGTGCGGCGCTGCTACGCAATTTCGTGCGCAAGGTGGCGGGGCTTGCCGGCGACTGGACCATGCGCGCCTTCAAGGATGAGGCGATCGAGAAAATCCGCAAACAGGTCGGCAAGGGCCGCGTGATCTGCGGATTGTCGGGCGGCGTCGACTCGGCGGTCGCCGCGGTGCTAATCCACGAGGCGATCAGCGAGCAGCTCACTTGCGTCTTCGTCGATCACGGACTGTTGCGGCTTGGCGAAGCGCAGAAAGTCGTCACGTTGTTCCGCGACAGCTACAACATCCCGCTGGTGCACGTCGACGACAGCGAGGTCTTTCTCAAGGCGCTCGCCGGCGTCGAGGACCCCGAGCAGAAACGCAAGACCATCGGCAAATTGTTCATCGACGTGTTCGATGCCGAGGCGAAGAAGGTCGGCGGCGCCGATTTCCTCGCGCAAGGCACGCTCTATCCCGACGTGATCGAGAGCGTGTCGTTCACCGGCGGTCCCTCGGTCACCATCAAGTCGCATCACAATGTCGGCGGCTTGCCCGAGCGCATGCACATGAAGCTGGTCGAGCCGCTGCGCGAACTGTTCAAGGACGAGGTGAGGGCGCTCGGCCGCGAGCTCGGCCTACCGGAAGCCTTTGTCGGCCGCCATCCGTTTCCAGGGCCGGGCTTGGCGATCCGCTGCCCGGGCGCGATCACCCGCGCGAAGCTCGACATCCTGCGGCTGGCCGATGACATCTACATCGAGGAAATCCGTCGCGCCGGACTTTACAACGACATCTGGCAGGCCTTCGCCGTGTTATTGCCGGTGAAGACGGTCGGCGTCATGGGCGATGGCCGCACCTACGATTTCGTGGTGGGCCTGCGCGCGGTCACCTCGACCGACGGCATGACGGCGGATTTCTACCCGTTCGAGATGAAATTCATCGGCCAGGTGGCGACGCGGATCATCAACGAAGTGAAGGGCGTCAACCGCGTTGTTTACGACGTGACCTCAAAGCCGCCGGGGACCATTGAGTGGGAGTAGGACCCCGCATCAAGAAACTATGATGGCGCACGTCAGCCTCGGGACTGGGAAAGAGAAACAGGCATGAAGAAGAGCGGGTCGCAGAAAAACATGTCTCCTTCCCGGCTGATAGATGCGAGAATCAAGGAGCTGGGCGACTGGCGGGGCAAGATGCTCAGCCGCCTTCGTACCTTGGTCAAGGAAGCCGATCCTGGAGTCGTCGAGGAGTGGAAGTGGAGAGGGGTTCCGGTGTGGGAGCACACCGGAATCATCTGCACCGGTGAGACGTATAAGAGTGTCGTGAAGATGACCTTCGTCAAGGGCGCCTCGTTGAAGGACCCTTCAGGTCTCTTCAATTCCAGCCTCGAAGGCAACACCAGGCGTGCCATCGATTTCCATGAGGGCGACAAGATTAATGAAAAGGCGTTGAAGGCGCTCATTCGCGCCGCCGCGGCACTCAACACGTCCTCAGCCGCCCAGCGGCGGCCGACGAGAGCATAGACAACCGAGAGGGATTTGAGGCGGAGTCCCGCCCGACGCTGTCATGCCCATCACCATCTACGGCATCAAGAACTGCGACACCATGAAGAAGGCGCGCGCTTGGCTCGATAAGGCCGGCGTCGATTACGCGTTTCATGATTACAAAACCGCCGGCATCGAGCAATCCAAACTGGAAGGCTGGGCGAAGAAGGCCGGCTGGGAGACGCTGCTCAACCGCGCCGGCACGACCTTTAAAAAGCTGCCCGACAAGGACAAGAAAAACGTCACCGAGAAGAAGGCGATCGCGCTGATGCTGGCGCAGCCTTCCATGATCAAGCGTCCGGTGCTCGATCTTGGCGGCGGTAAATTGCTGGTGGGCTTTAAGCCCGAGAGTTATGCGGCATCCGTACCCGCGCGGCGGTGACGGCAGCTTGATTTTGCTCGCATTTGCGGCCACATGCAGGCGATGAACGTCCCCCTGCGCCCCGCCGATTCGATCCCGCTCACGCCGCTCGGCGCGGAAGTCGAGCGCCGGCGCACCTTTGCCATCATTTCTCACCCAGACGCCGGCAAGACCACGCTGACCGAGAAGCTGCTGCTGTTCGGCGGCGCCATCAATCTCGCCGGCCAGGTCAAGGCCAAGCGCGACCGCCGCTCGACCCGCTCGGACTGGATGGCGATCGAGCGCGAGCGCGGCATTTCGGTGGTCACCTCGGTGATGACCTTCGATTACGAGGGCCGCGTGTTCAACCTGCTCGACACGCCCGGCCACGAGGACTTCTCGGAAGATACCTACCGCACGCTCACCGCGGTCGACAGTGCGGTCATGGTGATCGACGCCGCCAAGGGCATCGAGGCGCGCACCCGCAAGCTGTTCGAAGTCTGCCGGCTGCGCGACATTCCGATCATCACCTTCATCAACAAGATGGACCGCGAGAGCCGCGATCCGTTCGATCTGCTCGACGAGATCGAGAAGACGCTGGCGCTCGACATCGCGCCGATGACTTGGCCAATCGGGCGCGGCCGCGATTTCGCCGGTACGCTCGACATCGCCACCGGCGAGATGCGGCTGTTGAGCGAGGACGGAAGCAACCTCGCGCCGCAGCCGCTCGACCTCGCGGCGCTGGCGCTGAAAAATCCCATGCTCGACGTCAAGGCGATCGCCGAGGAACTGGCGCTGGTCAAGGACGCCTGCCGGCGTTTCGATTTCGATTCCTTCCGCGAGGGCCACTTGACGCCGGTGTTCTTCGGCTCGGCCCTGAAGAATTTCGGCGTCAAGGATCTGCTCGACGCGCTCGCAAGCTTCGCGCCGGCGCCGCGCGCGCAGGTGTCGAACAAGCGCACCATCGACGCCCATGAGGGCGCCATGACCGCCTTTGTGTTCAAGATCCAGGCCAACATGGATCCCAACCACCGCGACCGCATCGCCTTCGCGCGGCTGTGCTCGGGCAAACTGCGCCGCGGCATGAAGGCTAAGCTGGTGCGCACCGACAAACCGATTACACTATCGGCGCCGCAATTCTTTTTTGCGCAAGACCGCGCGCTCGCCGACGAAGCCTATGCCGGAGATGTGGTCGGTATCCCCAACCACGGCACGCTGCGTATCGGGGATACGCTCACCGAGGGCGAGGATATTGCCTTCCTCGGGGTGCCGAACTTCGCGCCGGAAATCCTCAGAAGAGTGAAGCTAAGCGACCCGATGAAGGCCAAGAAGTTGAAAGAAGCGCTCCAGCAGATGGCAGAAGAAGGCGTCGTCCAAGTGTTCCTGCCGCTCGATGGCGCGCCCACGTTGGTCGGCGTGGTCGGCCCGTTGCAGCTCGACGTGCTCAAAGTTCGCCTTTCCGACGAATATGGCCTCGACGTCGGCTTTGAGACGCCGGAATTCCAGCTTGCGCGCTGGATTTCATGCGCGGACACTAAAAAGCTCGACGATTTCGTGGCCGCTAATTATTCCAGCGTGGCCGAGGATTTGGACGGCGACCGTGTGTTCATGGCGCGCAATCAGTTCATCCTCGATTACTCCGGCGAGCGCGCCCCCGGCATCGTTTTCACCGACATCAAGGATGTGAAGAACCGCGCATGATCGCGAAAAGTGGGAGGTTTTCGGAGAAGATCATGCGCAATAAAGTAGCCTAGTTCACCTTCACGTCGGCCGCCTTGATCACCGGCGCCCAGCGCGCGATTTCGGCATCGATGCGGGCGCGGAATTCCTCGGGCGTAGAGCCAACCGGCTCCATGAATTGCGCCGCCAATTTGTCGCGCATCGCCGGCTGCTTGATGATCTCCACCGCGTCCTTGTTGATCTTGTCGACGATCGGCTTGGGCGTGCCGCCCGGCGCGATCAATCCGTTCCAGGCGTCTGCCTCGACGTCGATCCCGCTTTCTTTGAGCGTCGGCACATCCGGAAGGTAAGGCGAGCGCTTCGCCGTTGAGACGGCCAAGATAATCACGCTGCCGGCTTTGGCCTGCGGCGTGACCGAGATTGCCGGCAGGCAGGCCATTTGGGTGTCGTTGCGGATTACCGCCGTGATGGCCTGCGGCGAGCTTGGATAGGGCACGTGCACCAGCCTGGTGCCGGCTTTGATGGCGATCGCCTCCATTGCCAGATGCGACAGCGAGCCGTTGCCGATCGAGGAGAAGTTGTACTTGCCCGGGTTGGCTTTGATCAGCGCTACCAGCGCGGCGACGGAATTGACCTTGAGCGCCGGGTTCACCGCGATCGCGCTCGGCTGTGTGACGAGTTGGGTGATCGGCGCAATGTCCTTGTGCGGATCGTACGGCAATGTTGAAAACAGCAGCGTGTTGATCGCGAGCGGCCCACCGATGCTGATGCCGATCGTGGCGCCGTCGGGTGCCGCCTTGGCCACGGTATCGGTGGCGAGATTGCCGCTCGCGCCCGGCTTGTTCTCGACCAGGAATGTGCTGCCGGGATATCTCTTCGACAGGCCGTCGGCAACGAGCCGCGCTACGATATCGGGAGTTGATCCCGGTCCGAACGGGACCAGAATGCGCACCGTCTTGGCCGGCCATTCCTGCGCCAGGCCGGGGAGGGCGGCAGCGCAAAGCAAGGCGAGCGAGACTGCCGCACGCTTGAAAAATGTGCAGATCAGGGCCGCCATTGTTGAACTCATTCGATTGTGGGACGCCGGTTGCATTGGCCCTCACGATCCGTTACTGCGGCGACTGTAACGGTCATGCGTAATTGGGGTAAAGTGCGTGATGGGCTTAGGCATCTTCATCCTCGGGATGGTGGTATTTTTCGCCACCCACCTGTTCATTACGTTCCGCGGCGCGCGTACCGACGCGATCGCGAAACTGGGGTTAAACGGCTATCGCGCGCTGTTCGCGCTGGTCTCGATCGCCGGCCTCGCGCTGATCGTCTGGGGTTTCGGCCAGTATCACGCGCATGCGCCGCAAATCTGGTCGCCGCCCGCTTTCATGCGGCACATCACAGTCGGCCTCATGCTGTTCGCGGTAATTTTTTTCACCGCCGCTTTCATCCCCAGCCACATCAAGGCCAAGCTCAAGCATCCGATGCTGGCGGGTGTGAAAACTTGGGCCTTGGCGCATCTGCTCTCGAACGGCGACCTCGGCTCAATCCTGCTGTTCGGATCGTTTCTGGCCTGGGGCGTCTATGCCCGCATCGCCGCCAAGAAGCGCGGCGACGCCGGCACGACGACCGCGCCCGTCGGCTATACCAACGATATCCTTGTCGTTGTGATTGGCGTCGTCATTTTTCTCGCGCTCGGGTACGCCTTCCATCCGATGGTAATCGGCGCGCCGGTCTTTGGCAGGTAATTACCCCGTGTCAGTGCAAGACGAAATCAAACGGCTCACCGCTCCGGACATCTTCGCCCGCAAAGGCGGCGACCCGATCGTGTGCCTCACGTCGTATCACGCTCATACTGCACGCCTGGTCGACAAATATTGCGACGTGATCCTGGTCGGCGATTCGCTCGGCATGGTGATGCACGGATTCGAATCCACGGTTCCGGTCACGCTCGAGATGATGATCCTGCAGGGCCACGCGGTGATGCGCGGCTCCAAACGCGCGCTGGTGGTCATCGATATGCCGTTCGGCTCCTACGAAGCCTCCAAGGAGCAGGCCTTCATGAACGCCGCGCGCGTGCTGAAGGAAACCGGCTGCGGCGCCATCAAGCTCGAAGGCGGCACGCGCATGGTCGAAACGATTGCGTTCCTGATCGAGCGCGGCGTGCCAGTGATGGGCCATGTGGGCTTAACGCCGCAATCGATCAATACGATCGGCTCGTTCCGCGCGCAGGGGCGCGAGGAAGCCGACTGGGCGCGCATCGAGCAGGATGCCATCGCGGTGGCGCAGGCCGGTGCTTTCTCCGTTGTGATCGAAGCGGTGGCGGAGCCGCTGGCGCGCAAGCTCACGGCCGCGGTTCGCATCCCGACCATCGGCATCGGCGCGAGTGTCGCCTGCGACGGGCAGATCTTGGTGCTGGAGGACATGCTCGGCCTGTCGCCGCGGGTGCCGAAATTCGTCAAACGTTATGGCGAGCTGGGCCCCGGCATCGAAAAGGCGGTAGCCGACTATGCGGCGGACGTGCGCGCGCGCGCTTTTCCTGGCCCCGAGCATGTCTATCCGATGAAGATGAAGTAGCCCTAAACTGCTGAATCTTAACGATTGTCGGGCGCAGGCTTTGCCTTGGACCCGCCACATCGCTAGGTTACGTCGCAATCCGCCCCGGGGCGGGCGTTAGCGGGGTTTGGAGCAATTCTTGGCCGATATTTTTCACGAAGTGGACGAGGAAGTCCGGCGCGAACGGCTGCAGAAGCTGTGGGACCGCTACAGTATCTATGTCATCGCGCTGGCTATCCTGATCATTGCCGCGATCGGCGCCTGGCAGGCCTATCAATGGTGGGAAGCCAAGAAAGCCGCCGCCGCCGGCGCCGCATTCGAGTCGGCGTTGAGCTTGAGCGAAGCGGGTAAGCATGCCGAGGCGGAAGCTGCTTTCGCCAAAATCGCCGCCGACTCGCCAGCCGGGTATCGCGTTCTCGCGCGCTTGCGCACCGCTGCCGAATTCGCTCAAACGAAGCCGGCCGATGCTGTGAAGGCCTATGAGGAACTCGCCGCCGACACCTCGCTCGGATCCACCTTGCAGGATTTCGCCTCCGTGCGCGCCGGCATGCTGATGGTGGATAGCTCGTCGCTCGCCGACATGCGGCGCCGTCTCGAATCCGTCGCCGAACCAGGCCACGCCTTCCGCCACAGCGCGCGCGAGATGCTGGCGCTGTCGGCCTGGCGCAATCACGACGTCGCCGCTGCGCGCCGCTATATCGACATGATCGCGAGCGACGGCGAAACGCCGCCGGGCATTCGTGCGCGCGCCGACGTGCTCTCGGCGCTGATTGCTGCCGACGGTAGCAAGAGCTGAGGAATTGAGTATGGGCCGCATGCATCGCATCGTGTTCCTCGCCGGGCTGGTCGCGCTCGCACCGGTGCTCGCCGGTTGCGAGGATTTCGACATGGACAAGTTCGACTTTCTCCATCTCAACGAAAAGAAGAAGCTGCCCGGCGACCGCAAAGAACTGTTCCCGCAGGGCGTGCCGGGTGTCAGCCAAGGAATTCCGCCCGAATACCTCAAAGGCAATCAACCGCCGCCAGACACCGCGCAAGCGCCGGCGCCGGATGCAACTGCTGCTCCGCCTGGCGGCAAAACCGCCGCGCCCGCACCGTCAGCCAAGACCGCCGCGATCGAGCCGGCAGCCGAGCCCAAGCCGAAAGTGAAACCGAAGCGCAAGCTGAAGCCGCAAACGGCGGCGCGTCCGGCCGATACCGCCCAGCCGCCGGCGCAAGGTCAAGAGAATGGTCAGCAGCGGCTAGAACCCTGGCCGGGTTCGACCCCGCAACAGCCGGCAGCGGGGCAGAGCGGCACCGCCCCCTGGCCTTCCGCGCCGCGCTAACGGGACAATCGTCATGCGCGGGCGCCTGTCCTTGGGCTTGACCCGAGGATGACCCGCGCAGCAAGCAGACTCGTGGATTTCCTTTGATGAATTGCCGGTTAAGGCCCGGCAATGACAGGACGTTATGACCTTCACCATCGCCATTGTCGGCCGCCCCAACGTCGGCAAGTCGACTTTATTCAACCGGCTGGTCGGCCGGCGCGTCGCGCTGGTCGACGACCGGCCAGGTGTGACGCGCGACCGCCGCGAAGGCGAGGCCCGGCTCGGCGACCTCGATTTCACCGCGATCGACACCGCGGGACTTGAGGAGTCGGCGCGCGAGAGCCTCACCGGCCGCATGCGCGCGCAGACCGAGACCGCCATGGCGCAGGCCGATGCGATCTTTTTCATGATCGATGCGCGCAGCGGTCCGACCGGGGTGGACCAAGTCTTCGCCGAACTCGTCCGCAAGTCGGGAAAACCGGCAGTGCTGATCGCCAACAAGATGGAGGGCACCGCCGGCGAAGCGGGCAGGCTCGACGCCTATGCGCTCGGCCTCGGCGATCCGGTCGCGATTTCCGCCGAGCACAACGAGGGCCTGGCCGATCTCTACGACGCGCTGCGCGCTACATTGCCCGAACGCACCGCGGCGCAGATCGAAGCGGCGGCCGAGCCTTCCGGCCCGCGTCCGATCCGGGTCGCCATTGTCGGGCGCCCGAATGCCGGCAAGTCGACTTTGGTCAACCGGCTGATCGGCGAGGAGCGGCTGCTCACGGCACCTGAGGCCGGCACCACGCGCGACGCCATCGCGGTCGATTTCGACTGGTGCGGACAGAAATTCCGCATACATGACACCGCCGGTATTCGCCGTCGCGGGCGTGTCGACGAGAAACTGGAGAAGCTGTCGGTCGCCGATGCGCTCAACGCAGTGCGCTTCGCCGAAGTGGTGGTGGTGTTGCTCGACGTGGAGAATGCGTTCGAGGAGCAGGATCAGCGCATCGCCGATCTGGTCGAGCAGGAGGGCCGCGCCATCGTCATCGCGGTCAACAAATGGGATCTGAAGGAAAAGACCGCGGGCGCGATCGGCAAGCTGCGCGAGCAGGCCGACGAGAAGCTGACGCAAATGAAAGACGTGCCGCTGGTGGCGGTGTCGGCGATCACCGGCGAAGGCCTCGACCGATTGATGCAGGCGATCGTGGATGCCTTCGCAGTGTGGAACAAGCGCATCCCGACCAGTGCGCTCAATCGCTGGTTCGAGCACGCGGTCGAGTCGCATCCGCCACCGGCGGTGTCGGGACGCCGGCTCCGCCTCAACTACATCACGCAGGCGAAAAGCCGGCCGCCGAGCTTCGTCTTGTTCTGCACGCGCGCCGACGCGCTGCCCGCCGCCTACAAGCGCTATCTGGTGAATTCGCTGCGCGAGAGCTTCGATCTCCCCGGCACGCCGATCCGCCTGACGCTGCGCGAGAAGGACAATCCCTTCAAGGCGCGCGCAAAGCGCAAGCACTAAGTGGATGTTACAAGATTTTAATACCCCGATTACCGCGCTTTTTTCGATGGAGTATGGAATATTTTTGAAATGCCAGCGCTTTGTTGTTATCGTAATTTGTAACTCGGGGGCGGCGCCCGCAGCAATCGCTTGTAGTCGCTGGACATTGTCCTCTGGAGTGACGCCATGAAAATGAGCAAGCTCGGTTATTTTTCCGAGTTCCTGTTTTTTCCACCACTCGTTCTTGTCGCCACGCTGCTCGCGTTTCGCAGTCCTATGCCGCCGCAGCCTTTGACGTGGGCGGTCGTCTACGGCGCCGGGTTGATGGCCTGGACGTTATTTGAGTATCTCTTGCATCGCGTGCTCTTTCATCATGCGCCGGTGCTCTCGCAAATCCACGATCTCCACCATCAATCGCCGCAAGACCTTATCGGCACGCCCGCCTGGGCGAGCGCCTTGGTCGGACTGCTCGCGGTTGCCAGTCCTGCTTGGGTGGCGCTCGGATTTGATCTTGGGACCGCGGCGACGGCGGGCCTTGTCACCGGCTACCTTTGGTACGTCTTCGTCCATTATGCGATCCACCATCGGCAGCCGCGACACAATTCCTATCTTTACCGGGCACGGTTGCGCCACGCTCGCCACCATCATTTATCGCATAGCGGGAATTTCGGGGTAACGACGGCGTTTTGGGATCATGTCTTCGGCACGGCACTGGAGGCAGGCGCGCCGAAGTTCGGCCGTAAACTTTAATCTGGCGGGCGGAATTCGAGGAAATTCCCTGTGCGGAAGTCGTAGATTTTTCCACTCACCGCACAATCGGGCAGGCACAGCGGCAGGATCGCTTTTGTCACCTCTTCCGGGCTCGGTAGCGTCGTAGGATCGACGCCCGGAAAGGCGCCCAGATACATGCGGGTGCGGGTCGGGCCCGGAGCGAACAGATTGACGCGCACGGGCGTGGTCGCGCATTCCGCCGCGTAAGCGCGCGCCAGCGCATCGAGCGCGGCTTTCGAGGCGGCATAGGGCCCCCAATAGGCCCGGCCCTTGTAGGCAACCGCGGAGGTGAGAAACACCGCGCGGCCGGCGCTCGCACGCTGGAGCAGCGGGTCCATGCAGCGGATGAGCTGCCAGTTGGCGGTGATATTGACCGCAATCAGATTGTCCCAGTCCTTCGGCTCGATATGGCCGAGCGGCGACAGCGGCCCGATGATACCGGCATTGCCGATCAGCACGTCGAGGCGGCCATAGCGCTCGTTGAGCGCGAGCGCGAGCCGCGCGATGCCGTCGGAATCCGTCACATCGAGCGGCACCAGTGTGGCGGCGCCGCCGGCCGCCTTGATCTTGTCGTCGACCTCTTCCAGCCCGCCGACCGTACGCGCCACCGCCACCACATGGGCGCCGGCTGCTGCGAGTTCGAGCGCGAGCGCCGCGCCGATGCCGCGCGAGGCGCCGGTGACGAGCGCGATGCGGTCGGAGAGGGGTTTCGACATGCGGGAACGCTAGCGCAAAAGCTTAGATGGCTTCGGCGAGCAGCGACAATTGCCGCGGGCTTGCCTCTTGCGCGGCCAGGTCGGTGAGGGCGGTCGGATAGTCGCCGGTGAAGCAATGGTCGGTGAATTGCGGCCGCACCGGATCGCGCCCGGGCAGGCCCATGGCGCGGTAGATGCCGTCGACCGACAGGAACGCCAGCGAATCCGCGCCGATGAATTGCCGCATGCCTTCGAGATCGTGGGTGGCGGCAAGCAGCTTGTCGCGCTCGGGCGTATCGATGCCGTAATAGTCCGGATGCGTGATCGGCGGCGAGGCGATGCGGAAATGCACCTCTTTGGCGCCGGCGTCGCGCATCATCTGCACGATCTTGCGCGAGGTGGTGCCGCGCACGATGGAATCGTCGATCAGGACGATGCGTTTGCCTTCGACTACGGCACGGTTGGCTGAATGCTTCATGCGCACACCTTGGTCGCGGATCGCCTGCGTCGGCTGGATGAAGGTGCGGCCGACATAGTGGTTGCGGATGATGCCGAGCTCGTAGGGAATGCCGGACTCGCGGGCAAAACCGATCGCCGCCGGCACGCCGGAATCCGGTACCGGAACAACCACGTCGGCCTGCACGGGCGCTTCGCGCGCCAACTCTCCGCCCATGGTCTTGCGCACATTGTAGACGTGGTGGCCGCCGACGATCGAATCCGGGCGCGAGAAATAGATGTATTCGAAGATGCACGGCCGCGCCGCCATCGGCGGGAACGGTTTAAACGATTGCGCGCCGTCCTCGTCGAACACCACCACTTCGCCGTTTTCCACGTCGCGCACGTATTGCGCGCCAATGATGTCGAGCGCGCAGGTCTCCGACGCCAGAATCGGGCAGCCATCGAGCTTGCCGATCACCAGCGGGCGAATTCCTAAGGGGTCGCGTGCGCCGACAAGCTTCTTGTTGGTGAGCCCGACAAAGGCATAGGCGCCTTCGAGCTGGCGCAGGCCCTCGATGAAACGATCGACGAAGCGGTTGCGGCGGGCGCGCGCCACCAGATGCAAAATCACCTCGGTGTCGGTGGTCGACTGCATCATGGCGCCTTCGTGCACCAGATTCTTGCGCAGCGCGATGCCGTTGGTGAGATTGCCGTTGTGGCCGATGGCGAAGCCGCCGCCTTCCAGCTCGGCGAACAGCGGCTGCACGTTGCGCAATACGGTTTCGCCGGTGGTCGAATAGCGCACATGGCCGATCGCTGCGGTGCCGGGCAGGCGATCGATCACTTCGCGCCGCGCGAAGGCGTCGCCGACCAAGCCGAGGCGCCGTTCGGAATGGAAACGCTTGCCGTCAAAGGAAACAATGCCGGCGGCTTCCTGGCCACGATGTTGGAGCGCGTGCAAGCCGAGTGCGACGATGGCGGCGGCGTCAGGATGGCCGAAAATGCCGAACACGCCGCATTCCTCGCGGAGCCGGTCGGCATCCGGATCGAATTCGGCGCCTGCGGTCTCAACGAGGTCTTGCGGCTGCTGCTGCATCTATCGGGTTCCGGTCGGTGGGCTGAGCCCCGGCTTCTGGTCGGGGCCTGTATCCGGCGGTTCCTGGTCTTCCGGCTTCTGCCGCTTCAACCGCTTCAAGATGGTGCTTTCGGGGTCATCCGGCAACATGGACATCAACCATTGTCCCGTACTTTGCAACACGACCTTCGATTTGGCGGTGCGCACCCACTCCGGCTGGCTGCGATCGGGCACCAGCCAAGCGAAGAATAGGAAGGCGACAACCACGATAATCAGCCCGCGGCCGAGCCCGAACAGGAAACCGAGCGTGCGGTCGAGCGCGCCGACCCGGCTGTCGAGCACCATGTCGGAAATGCGCACGGTGATGACCGAGACGATCAGCAGCGTGAGGAGAAACACCGCGCCGATGCTGACACCGGCCGCCCCCATGTCGCTCGGGATGTACTGCTTGGCGATCGGCAGCACGCGTGAATACGAATAGAGCGTGACCAGTGCGGCAACGCCCCAAGCGCCGATCGACAGAATCTCGCGCATGAAGCCGCGGATCATCGCGAGCAGGCCGGAGATCAGCATGACCACCAGAAGGATGATGTCGAGCAGCGTGATCGGCATCGGGGCTCATGCACTCCGCAGGTAGGGACGAGGCTCGTCACGCCCGTGGCGCGGCGAATCCGGGAGTGCCATAGCGTGTCCCGAACAGGGCGGCAATGTCGGCCTTAAGTGCTTAATTTTAGGCCCGTTTCTGCTCGCGCTCGCGACGGCTTGAGAAGGCCGCGGGAGGCGGTTTCGAGGCCCGTGTATAGCGGGGCAGCACGCTGCCGTCACCCGGCTTGTCCATGGGTTTTACCACCTGTGCCCCGGTTGCCGCGGGCGGCGATGTCGGCGACCAGATTGGCGAGGCTAGCCACATCGGTGACCTTGAGACCGGCTTCGGCGGCTTCGGTGCGCGCGGCTTCCGGAACGACGGCGCGGGTAAAGCCGAGCTTGGCGGCTTCTTTTAGCCGGGCCGGCGCTTGCGCCACCGGCCGGATCGCGCCGGACAGCGATACCTCGCCGAAATAGACCGAGTCGGCCGGCAAGGGAGCATTGGCGAGCGAGGAGACCAAAGCGGCGGCGGCGGCGAGATCGGCCGCCGGCTCCTGGATGCGCAGGCCGCCGGCGACGTTAAGGTAAACATCGTGGCCGCCGAGCTTGACGCCGCAATGGGCTTCCAGCACCGCCAGCACCATCGACAGCCGGCTCGGGTCCCAGCCGACCACCGCGCGCCTCGGCGTGCCGAGCGAGGTCGGCGCCACCAGTGCCTGGATTTCGACGAGCAGCGGCCGTGTGCCCTCGATGCCGGCGAACACCGCGGTGCCGGGCTGCCCAAGGTCGCGCGCCGACAAAAACAGTTCGGACGGATTGGCGACTTCGCGGAGGCCTGAACCGGTCATCTCGAAAACGCCGATCTCGTCGGTCGGGCCGAAGCGGTTCTTCACCGCGCGCAAGATGCGAAACTGGTGCGAGCCTTCGCCCTCGAACGAGAGCACGGCATCGACCATGTGCTCGACCACACGCGGGCCGGCGATCTGGCCGTCTTTGGTGACATGACCGACCAAAATAATGGCGGCGCCGGAGCGCTTGGCGTAGCGGATCAGCGCCTGCGCCGAGCCACGCACTTGCGTGACCGTGCCGGGCGCCGATTCGACCAGCTCGGTCCACATGGTCTGGATCGAATCGATGACGATCAGCCGCGGCGTCTTGCCTTCCGACATGGTGGCGATGATGTCCTCGACCGAGGTCTCGGCCGCGAGCTCAACCGCAGCATCGCCTAAGGACAGCCGTTCGGCGCGCAGCCGCACCTGCGCGACCGCTTCCTCGCCGGAGATATAGACCGCGCGTTCACCGGCGCGCGCCATGGCGGCCGCGGCCTGCAGCAACAGCGTCGATTTGCCGATGCCGGGATCGCCCGCCATCAGCAGCACCGAGCCGCGCACGAAACCGCCGCCAGTGACGCGGTCGAATTCGGCGACGCCGCAGGGCAGGCGCGGGGCCTCATGCGCGACGCCGGTCAGCGGCTCGAGCGCAAACAGGCGGCCTTTGCTGGGTTTGCGGCCCGGCCCGGGGCGCTCGGCGCCTTCCTCGGCCAGCGTATTCCATTCGCCGCAGGCCTCGCATTTGCCCTGCCAACGGGGCGCGGCGGCCCCGCAGTTCTGGCAGATGAAGGTGAGACTGCGTTTGGACATGGGAATCGCCCTTAAAATGCTCGGGACGCTAAAACGTCCGTAAGAACATTACAAGAACATTGTTTAAAAAAGTGCTGATTTAATGGGATTTCCCCGTCAGCCCCGATAAACCCGGTGATACCTGCGGCCGAGGCTGGTGAGCACCTCGTAGCCGATAGTGCCGGCCGCACTGGCGAGCGCGTCGACGGTCATCTCGCCGCCGATCAGCGAAACGAGGTCGCCACGCCGGGCGGCGTGGTCGGGAAGATCAGTGACGTCGATCGCCAAGAGATCCATGGAGACGCGGCCCGCCAGCGGACAGCGTTGGCCGGCGACGATAGCGTCGGCGCCCGGCGCCGCGTCGGAGGCGCTCGCCGCGCGCAGATAGCCGTCGGCATAGCCGACCGCGATCACCGCGATGCGGGTCGTGCGCTTGGCGGTCCAGGCGGCGTCGTAGCCGACGGTCTCGCCGCGCGGCACGGTGCGCATTTGCACGATGCGCGCCTGCAGTTCGATCACCGGGCGCATCGGATTGCTCTGTCCCGGGGTCGGGTTGACGCCGTAGAGCGCGACGCCCGGGCGCACCATGTCGCAATGGGCGGAAGCGCTGAGGAAAATGCCGGACGAATTGGCGAGCGAGGAGGGGATGCCGCGATAGAGGCCGCGCACCTCGCGGAAGGCGTCGATCTGGCGCTCATTGAGCGGATGCTCCGGCTCTTCGGCGCAGGCCAGATGGCTCATCAGCAGCATGATGCCGTGGTTCTCGGAGCGGATGCGCGGCGCCAGCGCAGCGGCGTCGCTAAGCGAGATGCCGAGCCGGTTCATGCCGGTGTCTACATGCAGCGCCGCGCCGCCGCGCCATTGGCTGGCCGACACGAAGGCGTCCCATTCCGCCAGCTCGACCATGCTGCCGATCACCGGCCGCGCGCGGATGTCGGGGTAAGATGCGGCGGTCTCCGGCAGCAGGCCGTTCAGCACATAAATCGCCGGGTGCGGCGCGACGCCACGCACCCGGCATGCCTCGGCGAGATCGGCGACGAAGAAGGTCTTGCAACCGGCTTTGGCGAGCGTGGCCGCGACGTGCTCGATGCCGCAGCCATAGCCGTCGGCCTTGATCACGGCGGCGCATTCGGTCGGCATGGCGCGGCGTCCGAGCGTGCGCCAGTTGGCTTCGATGGCCGCGAGATCGACGGTGAGGATGCCGCCCGCTTGCACCGCCGGCGGCCCGGCGGTGACGAGCTTTTCCGCCGGGCTTTCGTCCGGCGGCTTTAAGTCTTGATCAACTGCGGGTTCGCCCTCGGTCATAGCTAGGGTTTAGCCGCCCGCGCGATGGGCGTCTATGTGGGCGCGGGGCACATTGAGCGCGCCGATGCTACAGACCAAGCGTTACCTCGGCCCAGCTTAGGATGGTCTTGCTGTTGAGGAACGCGATGACGCTGGGCTCGATTATCGCAGGCTTATCGTGCGCGACGCAGGCGGTGGGTTGTGCGGATTGTCGAGCAGCCCAAGCGCCATGCCCCAATAGGCAATACCGCAGGTCGGATCGGCCTTGAGCGTCTCTTCGAATATTTCCCTGGATGCCTTGTACCAGAACGAATGCTGGTACCGCATGGCGCGGTCAAACCGCCGCTGCGCCGTCTCGCTGCACGAGGTGGCGAAATGGACCGTGCCCAATTTCTGATCGGCATCTTCTTGCGCGAGGATTGGCGAGCCCCATAGTCCAAGCGTTGTCACGCCTGCGACCATTGCTGCGAGCAGCGATATACGCATGGTTTCCTCCCTGGGTCGGCGCGCTGACGGCGCGCTCTTTGGCTATGATGTACTAAATACTAACGCGGATCGTTTCAACCATCCCGGGCATCTGGTTGGCATCGTTTTAGGCGGTGTGCTCGGCGTCTATGCGTCGTTAGCCCTGGAAAATCAACATAACGAAGGCGGCGAAAAGCACCACGTGCACGGCACCTTGCAGGATATTGGTGCGGCCGCTGGCAAAGGTGACGATGCAGACGGTGAGCGTCAGCAGGAACAGCACATCGTTGGCTTTATCGAGCCCGAGATAAATTTCGTGCCGGGTGAAATGGCTGACCGCCAGCATCGCCGGCACCGTGAGCCCGATCGTCGAAAGGACAGAACCCAGCGAAATATTGATCGATCGCTGCAGTCTATTGGCCATGGCCGAACGAGTGGCAGCGATCGCTTCGGGTGTTGCCACCAGCATGGCGATGATGACACCGCCGAGCGCCGCCGGCGCCTGCAGCGTCTCGATGAAATAGTCGATGGGGTGGGCGAGCTGTTCAGCCAGAAAAACCACCGGCAGGATATAGGCGAGCAACAAGGCCGCGTGCCAGCGCAGCGACCGCGCGGCGCGCGGCAATTCAGGCGGTTTGGTCGCGTCATCCCCGTCGCTGATGAAATAACCCCGGTGCCGCCCGGTCTGAATGGCAAGGAATGCGCCATAGAGTCCGAGCGACATCACAAATAGAAATACTTGCTGCGCGAAAGAAAGTGTCGGCCCGGGTGTCGTGATTGTGAAGTCGGGAAGGGTGAGCGTGAGAACCGTCAAGGGAATGATCACGCCAAGGTAGGCATTCGCGCTCTGCAGGTTGTAATGCTGCTCGCGGTGACGCCAGCCGCCTAGCAGCAGCGAACCGCCGATCATGCCGCCAAGAATGATCATGACGATGGCGAACAGCGTGTCGCGCACCAGCGTCGGATTATTGGCGCCGTGCAACATCACGGCCGAGATGCTCGTCACCTCGATCGCCGTCACCGACAGCGTCAGCACCAGCGTGCCATAGGGCTCACCGAGGATTTCAGCGACATGGTCGGCGTGCCGGGCGACCGAGAGGGCGGAGCCCAGCACGACGCCGAAAAGCCAAATAAAAATGAGCGCGAGCCACAGCGGGCTGCTCAGCGCATCAAACGCCTTCTCGCCGATCAAGGCGAAGGCGAGCGTGGTCGTCAGGCTTATGCCGAGAAACCATTCGCCCGCGATGGCTTTACCGAGTTGACCCGCGTTTTTTGCTGTCACGAGCGCCCCGCCACGACAAAAAGGGTCAGACAGTAAAGTAATTCGTCAGCAAAGATGCAATGTGGCCTTGATCGTTTATCCGATCCGCTCCGGCAGGTGGTCGAGCTTTGCCAAAGTCGAAAATTTCGTGATGGCGCCTTCGAATTGCAGTTCGACGGTGCCGGTCGGCCCGTGACGCTGCTTGCCGATGATGACCTCGGCCTTGCCGTCGACTTTTTCGCCGTCCGCCATCCATTGTGCGAATTTCTCGCGATCGGATTCCAGCGGCTTACGCATCTTGTGGTAATATTCTTCGCGGAACACGAACAGCACCACGTCGGCGTCCTGTTCGATCGAGCCGGATTCACGCAAGTCGGACAACTGCGGGCGCTTGTCGTCGCGGCTTTCCACCTGGCGCGAGAGCTGCGACAGCGCCAGCACCGGCACGTTGAGCTCTTTCGCCAACGCCTTGAGCTTGGTGGTGATCTCAGTGATTTCCTGCACGCGGTTTTCCGCCGAGCGGCGGGTCGAACCTTGCAGCAGTTGCAGATAGTCGATGATCAGCAGGTCGAGGCCGCGCTGGCGCTTGAGCCGCCGCGCCCGGGCGGTGAGTTGCGCTACCGAAAGGCCGCCGGTCTCGTCGATGAAGAAGGGCAAGTTCTGCAATTCAATCGAGTGGTCCTTGATGCGTTCGAACTCGGCCTCGCTGATGCCACCGCGTCTGATTTGGTTCGACGGGATGCCGGTCTGTTCGGCGATGATGCGGGTGGCGAGCTGTTCGGCCGACATTTCCAGCGAGAAGAAGCCGACGATGCCGCCATTGGCGGTGACCGTGTGGCCGTCAGCGCGCACTTCGCCGCGCCAGGCGCGCGCGACGTTGTAGCCAATATTGGTGGCGAGCGCGCTTTTGCCCATGCCGGGACGGCCGGCGAGGATGATCAGATCGGACGGCTGCAGGCCGCCCATCATGCGGTCGAGCTCGTCGAGCCCGGTGCCGATGCCGGACAGTTTTCCGTCGCGCTGGAAGGCGTGCGCCGCCATGTCGATCGCGGTGGTGAGCGACTGTGCGAAGCGCTGGAAGCCGCCGTCGTAGCGCCCGGTCTCGGCCAGCTCGTATAGGCGCCGCTCGGCGTCCTCGATCTGGTTGCGCGGGGAGAAGTCGACCGGCGCGTCGAAGGCGACGTTGACCATGTCCTCGCCCACGATGATCAGCGCGCGGCGGATCGACAGGTCGTAGATGGTATGGCCGTAATCCTCGGCATTGATGATGGTGGTCGCCTCGGCGGCCAGCCGCGCCAGGTACTGGCTCACTGTCATGCCGCCGATGTCGATCTCGGCGCCGATGAAGGTCTTCAGCGTGACCGGCGTCGCCACCTTGCCGCCGCGGATCAGATCGCGCGCAAGCTGATAGATTTTCTGGTGAATCGGCTCGAAGAAATGCTCCGGATTGAGGAAATCGGAGACCCGGTAGAAGGCCTCGTTGTTAACTAGGACAGCGCCCAATAGCGCCTGCTCCGCCTCGATATTGTGCGGAGCGGAACGAAAGTTCTGAGCAGGTTCTTCAACCTGCTTGCGGAGCGCCGAATTGAGAGGGGCCATGGATGTCTATGCTTACCCGGAAATTGTGGCATAGCACGGACTTTTCAAATGGCGTGGCCGCCGTGTGCAGTTCCCCGCAATTCACAAGGGCAAATCAGCGGTGAACAAGATCGGTTTTTTCTTGACCGCTGCGGCGCGCGCGCGGCGTTTTCCGAAAGTCTACTCGCCGGCCAGCCGCAGCGGCGGGTGGCGTTCGCCTTCGGCGCCGCGCAAGCGACGCTCCTCGCGGCTGATGTAGTCCCGCGTTATCGGCACCACGTTCTGCCGCTTGGAGAGCTGGACCTGAAACACCATTAAGTTCTGCTCGCGGAACGACATTTCGGACGAGGCCAGATAGAACTCCCACATCCGCACAAAGCGCCCGTCGTAGATCCGCTCGACCTCCTCGCGGTGGGCGAGGAATTGCTCGCGCCAAGCCTTCAGCGTCTCGGCATAGTGCAAGCGCAGGATTTCTATGTCGGTGATCAGCAACCCGGATTTCTCGATATGCGGCAGCACCTCGGACAGCGAGGGGATATAGCCGCCGGGGAATATGTATTTCGCGATCCACGGACTGGTCGCGCTCGGGCCTTCCGAACGGCCGATCGAATGCAGCACCATGACGCCGTCGTCGGCAAGCAACTGCGCGCTCTTGCGGAAGAACGTGTCGTAATGATTGATGCCGACGTGTTCGAACATGCCGACCGAGACGATGCGATCGAACGGCCCGGTGACGTCGCGATAGTCTTTCAAGTTGAAGCGGGCCCGCTCGGCGAGGCCCTTTTCTGTGGCGCGCTCGTTGGCGATGGCATGCTGCTCCTGCGACAAAGTCACGCCGGTCAGGTCGGCGCCGACGACCTCGGCGAGATACAGACCCAGGCCGCCCCAGCCGCAGCCGATGTCGAGCACGCGCAAGTCTCGTTCGTGGCGGTCGCGTCCGAGCAGCAGCTTGGCGGCGAGGTGCCGCTTCTTGGCGAGTTGCGCGTCATCGAGCGACTGATCGGGGCTGTCGAAATAACCGCAGCTGTATTGCCGGTCGGCGTCGAGGAACAGCGAATAGAGCCGGCCATCGAGATCGTAATGATGCGCTACATTGTGGCGTGCGCGCTGGCGCGGATTGAACTGCTGCATGCGGCGGTAAAGGAAGCGCAGGAACCCCTGCAGCCGCGCCCAGTGCGGAACGTCGGAGTTCTGTCCAAGCATGATGGCCAGCACGTCGGCGATCGAGCCTTGCTCGACCACGAACGTGCCGTTCATATAGGACTCGCCGAATTTGAGTTCGGGATCGAGCAGAATTCCCCACTCGGCCGCCCGGGTGGCAAAGCGCACCCATACCGGCTGGCCGGTCCCATCGCCGAAGGTCAAGACCGTTCCGCGCGAGGTGGTAACCCTGAATGTTCCCCGCCGGATAAACGTCTTGAGCAAAAACTGAAGCAACCGGTCCATCGGCCGCCTCCGCTACGCTAAAACCCGCGAAGTCTTGCTTTAAGCTCCCGCACCCCCATCCAAAGCGGTAGGTGCTCTAGTATGGTTTAACGGAGGTATTCAATCAAAGTTCCAGCGGCCCAGCAATGCGGCAAATCAAACGCAAGCAGCCAATTTGCAGGCGGGGTCACAACGCCGCGAAAATAGGCTATCAACCCGGCCATCGCGGCGCGCACCTGCGGGCGGCACGAGGCAAGCTATTGAAAGGTCTAGGCAATGAGAGGTTTTAGTCGTGGTATCGGGCTGGCGGCGGCATTCTTGACGCTGGCTCTGACCGCGCCGGCGGGCGCGCAGGAAAACCTCGATTCAGGCAAAACCGGTGCGCAACTGTTCGCCGGGAACTGCGCCGCCTGCCACAAGAGCCCTCAGGCCCTGAGCAAGTCCGGCGGCCTGTTCGGCCTATCCGGATTCCTGCGCGAGCATTACACGTCCAGCCGCGAAACGGCGGCCACCATCGCCACTTACCTGGAGTCGCTTAGCCCCGCGCCGGGCAAGCGCACGGGCGCGACCAAGCGCTCGGCCAAAGGCGATGAGAAAAAGGGCGATGGGAAAAAGGACAAGCCCAAATCAGACGTGGAGAAATTCGACAAATCCGGCAAACCCGCCAAACCAGCCGAGACCAAGACCTCCGAGCCGAAGACCACCGCGCCAACGACCGAGCCCAAGATCGAACCCAAGAGCAAAGCTAAGCGCGAGTCCAAGACGACCGAACCGAAGTCGGACGAGGCGAAGCCTAAGGAACCAAAGGCGAAGGATGCCAAATCTTCCGCGCCTAAGCCGGCCGCCAAACCGGACAAGCCTGAGAAGTCCGACTAGCGCGTGCAGTTTAATCCAAGCCGTGCAAAGTCATGAGCGATCAGCGGACGACAAGGCCGGGCCAAGCCACCCGTGACCGGACGCTTGTCTTCGTTTTATCCGTTCGATTGAGCGGCGACGCCAGTTGGTGGACAGGACACGTGGTCTATATTCGTTCACCAAGATGACGCCGCCGGAGCCCGCGCCCTAGGCGTCGGCTTCTTCTCCGTCCTTTTTCTTCTTCTTGGCGGCTTTCGCGAGCTTCTTCTCATCGCCCGCGGGCGCAGCCTCGGCTCCGGCCTCGGCTTCCGGCTCATCGAACTCGTGCAACGCTTTGGCCGCTTCCGGTTCGAAGAAGGCCTCCGCGGCTTCCAAGGCGGCTGCCGCGTCTTCCTCGGCCTGCTCGCGGCGGACCGTGACATCCTCGCCGCGCGCGACCCGCTCGGCTTCGCCCGCGCTGCGGGCGACGATGACGGTGATCACGGTCTCGACTTCCGGATGCAGCGCCAGCGGCACTTTGTACTGACCGATGGTCTTGATCGGCGCATTGAGCGTGACCTGCGACCGGTTCACCTCGGCGCCATCGGCGTTGAGCATGCCGGCGATGTCGCGCGGCGATACCGAGCCGAACAACTGGCCGGCCTCGCTCGCTTGACGGATCACCACGATGGTCTTGCCGTCGAGCGTGGCGGCGACTTTCTCGGCGCCGCCTTTAAGCTCGAGATTGCGCGCCTGCAGCCCGGCCTTCATCTCTTCGAACCGCTCTTTGTTGTCCGCCGTCGCGCGCAAGGCCTTGCCGCGCGGCAGCAGGAAATTGCGGGCAAAGCCGTCCTTCACGCGCACGACGTCGCCCATTTGTCCGAGCTTGCCGATGCGCTCGAGCAGGATCACTTCCATTGTCGTCACTCCTTGATTTGAACTTGGTTGATCTGAATCTAAATCTTTGGCGAAAGTCTCATGGTCAGGTGAGGGCCGGGGGGCCGCGCGTGTTGGCGATGCGCGCGCGCAAGTCGATGGCCGCCTCGATCAGGCCGAGCAGGCAGAGCGCCAGCACCGGCCAGCCCAAGACCAGCACCGTCAAATAAACGCCGCCGAGCAGGAAGATGCGGCTGGCCATGCCGCGGGTGATGGCATGCAGCACCGCGAAACCGAGCACGCCATAGGCCATCAGCAGGCTGGCCGACAATACGCCGGCGATGATGCCGATCAGGCTGCCGACAAAATTCAAGGCCACGGCGATTGCGAGCGCGATCGTGAGCGGGCGCGGGAACGTCATGGCCGCGAGCGGTGGCCACGGCCGCTTCAGCCGGCCGGAAAACTTCACGACGCAGGCGGCGAGCCACAGATTGAACACATTGGTAATGGTGGCGAGCACCGCCGCCGCCGGCGGAATGGCAGCCACCAGGAAGTCGATCAGCCGGTCGGCATTGGCGACGCCGGGCACGCCAAGCGGGGCATCCGCCGGTGCGTTGGTTTCCACGCGCAGGATATGGGTCAGCGCGTTCCGCAGACCGGCGCGGAAGCTGTCGGCATCGAGGCCGAAATTAGGAATGGCAACAACGACGACCAGGGCGGCGAGGATGGCCGCCCAGACCACCAGACGACCGGGCGGATACCATTCGAGCGCCGCCGCGCCGTTGCCGGCCGGACGCGCCAGCATCGCGAGATAGCCGAGCCACCAGGCCGGCAGTCCGGCGCCCGCCAGGAACGAGAAAAAGAACACCGGGCCGAACGCGAGCGCGAGGGTAAGCGCACCCGCCAACGCGGCAATCAATGCCGCCCAATGGCTCCAGCCGAGCCCGGCAATCATGATCGGCAGCGGTGCCAGATAGAACAGCGGGATCGACAGCCATATGCCCGAGGTTACCGAGGCGAACAGCAGAGCCGCCGCGGCGCCGGCACCAATACCGACAAGTGCGAATTGCATCATCACGAGCTGTCCCGCCCCTTTCGAGCGGTTAGAGGCGGCACGCGTCCGCCCCAACCATCGGCTTAGCGGGTGTCCCCGCAAGCCTCGTTCAGTTTCGCCACTATTTTATAACGTAAGGAAGCAACCCGAGGAAGCGCGAGCGTTTGATCGCCTGCGCCAGCTCGCGCTGCTTCTTCGCCGACACCGCGGTGATGCGGCTCGGCACGATCTTGCCGCGCTCCGATACGTAACGCTGCAACAGCTTGACGTCCTTGTAGTCGATCTTCGGCGCATTGGCGCCGGAAAACGGACAGGTCTTGCGCCGGCGGAAGAACGGACGGCGGGCGCCGCCACCACCACCGCCACCTTGGGATGATCCGAATGCCATGGTCTATTCCTCCAGCGCTGCGGTCGCGGGCCCGGCGTCGTCATCGGCGTCGTCGCGCCGCGGGCGGCGTTCGCCGCGTCCACGATCGCCGCGATCGCCACGGTCACCGCGATCCCCACGATCGTCGCGGTCCGATTTGCGCATTATCGCGGAGGGGCCTTCCTCGTGCGCCTCGACGCGGATGGTGAGGTAGCGCAGCACGTCTTCGTTGATACGTTCCTGGCGCTCGACCTCGTTGAGGGCTGCCGGCGGCGCATCGACGTTGAGCAGCGTCATGTGCGCCTTGCGGTTCTTGCGGATGCGGTAGTTGAGGGACTTCATCCCCCAATATTCGGTCTTGGTGATCTTGCCGCCAGCTTCGGCGATGACGCCGGAAAGCTTGGCGGTCAATTCCTCGACCTGCTGCGCGGACAGATCCTGGCGCGCGAGATAGACGTGTTCGTAAAACGGCATGAAATGCCTTTCCCTTGTTGACCCATGTCCTCGACCTTGGCGCCTAGCCCCTCGAGCCCTTCGGGAAAGGCTCGAACGCTCTGAAGGCGGGAACACGGGACGACGGGCGCAGCGGCCCTACCGTTTTCCTTAAAAACGGCCGTCCGTTCAGCTCCCAACCAGGATCGACGGAACGCGCGCCTTATAGGCGGATTAGGCTGAAAAAGGCAAGCAAAAGCGGCCACGCGGACGCAAAGCGTTCAGGCCGCCTACGGGCCTCCGTTTTTGGCCGCTCCCTGCAAGCCGGTCGGCGAGCTTGACCGCAAGATCGACGCCTTCGCGCAGCTGGCGGGCCGCCTCCGGGGTGGGGTTCTCAGCCTTGCGTATCTGCTTGAGCGCTTCCAGCAGCCGTTCGAGACTGTTGGCCATCAATTGCTGGCGGAACGCGGCATCGCCGCGGGCGTGCTCGAGGTCCTGTTCGGTAACAAATTCGCGCATGAAATCGGCCTTATCGGCAAAAAACGGAACCATAGCCGATTGAATCTTTTCGCTTCGTTACTGGAGCGTGCATAACTTGACAGGACCCGACTTGCGGTGTCTTTCGGCCCGGTTCCTGCAAAAAACGAGTTTCCAGCAATAATGACGTGGTTGTGAGGGGCTATGGCGGTCGCTTTCGTGTTTCCGGGTCAGGGCAGCCAAACGGTCGGCATGGGCAAGACACTCGCGGCGAATTTTGCGCCCGCCCGCCAGGTGTTCGACGAGGTCGATGAGGCGCTCGGCGCCAAGCTATCCGTCATCGTTTTCGAGGGCCCGATCGAGACGCTCACGCTCACGGAGAACGCCCAGCCGGCGCTGATGGTGGTCTCGCTCGCCACTTTGCGGGTGCTGGAGCAGGAGGCCGGTCTCGATCTTAAACGGGACGCGCAATTCGTGGCCGGGCATTCGCTCGGCGAATATTCCGCGCTCGCCGCAGCTGGCTCATTCTCTATCGCCGATACCGCGCGGCTCTTACGCACACGCGGGCAGGCGATGCAGAAGGCGGTGCCGGTCGGCGTCGGCGCTATGGCGGCTCTGCTCGGGCTCGACTACGACGCGGCGGCGGCGGTGGCGGCGGAAGCCGCGCAGGGGCAGGTCTGCCAAGCCGCCAACGACAATGGCGCCGGCCAAGTGGTGGTATCGGGCGACAGAGCGGCGGTCGAACGCGCAGTGGAAATCGCCAAGACCAAGGGCGCCAAGCGCGCCATGCTGCTGACGGTATCCGCGCCCTTCCATTGCGCCTTGATGCAACCCGCCGCCGACGTGATGGCGCAGGCTCTGGCGCAGGTGATCGTCAAGCCACCGGTTGTGCCGGTGGTCGCGAACGTGCTCGCCAAGCCGATCAGCGGACCGGCCGAGATCGTGCGCGCCTTGGTCGCGCAGGTCACCGGCACGGTGCGCTGGCGCGAGTCGGTCGCCGCCATGGCGGCCGCCGGCGTCACGACCTTCTACGAGGTGGGAGCTGGCAAGGTGCTGAGCGGGCTGATCAAACGTATCGCCGATGGCGCAAGCGCGAGTGCGATCAACAATCCCGATGACATCGCCTCGTTCAAGGCGAGAAGGAGTTTTTGATGTTCGATCTTTCCGGCAAGACCGCGCTGGTCACCGGCGCCACCGGCGCCATCGGTGGCGCGATTGCCCGCGCGTTGCACGCCCAGGGCGCCACCGTTGCGCTCTCCGGTACGCGGGCCGAAGTGCTCGACGCGCTCGCCGGCGAATTGAAGGATCGCGTGCACGTACTGCCCTGCGATCTCGCCGACAAGGACGCGGTCGAGGCCCTGGTGCCGAGCGCGGAAGAGAAAATGGGTAAGCTCGACATCCTGGTCGCCAATGCCGGGATCAACCGGGACAATCTGTTCGTGCAGTTGCGCGACGAGGATTGGGAGAAGGTTATCGCGGTGAACTTGACCGCGACCTTCCGGCTTACCCGCGCTGCCGTGAAAACGATGATGCGCCGGCGCTGGGGCCGCGTGATCGGCATCTCGTCGATCGTCGGCTATACCGGCAATCCGGGGCAGGGCAACTACACCGCGTCGAAGGCCGGCTTGGTGGGCATGCTGAAGTCGGTCGCCGCCGAATACGCCAAGCGCAACGTCACCGCCAACTGCATTGCCCCGGGCATTATCGCCAGCGCCATGATTGATAAACTCAATGACAAGCAGCGTGAGACCATTATGGCCAGGGTTCCGGCCGGCCGGCTCGGAACGCCGGTCGATGTGGCGGCGGCGGCGGTCTATCTGGCTTCGGATGAAGCGGCCTATGTCACCGGACAGACCATTCACGTCAACGGTGGTATGGCGATGATTTAGCGCATGCTCCCGGAATGTGGGGACCGGTTTTTTCGGATCAGATCATGCGCAAACAAGCATAGGAAATGCTTGGCTTTTCAGGGAGCATCCGGCTACGCTGCCCTGCGCTAGTCAACGCATTTGAAGTATGGTAACCGAAATTCGGCCCGGCTGGGGCGCCTGATGGCAGACGTCGAAACAGATGCTCTGCACTTGAAGGTCGTCACACCACCGTCAACCACGACGAGGCCTTAACCGCGATGGTTGCGATCCGGTCCCGGCCGCAGCCCAATCTAAAAAGCACGAGGTTGGAACGATGAGTGATATTGGCGAGCGGGTAAAAAAGATCGTCGTGGAGCACCTCGGGGTAGAACCCGACAAGGTGACCGAGCAAGCGAGTTTCATCGACGATCTTGGCGCCGATAGTCTCGACACCGTCGAACTCGTGATGGCTTTCGAAGAGGAGTTCGGCTGCGAGATTCCCGACGATGCCGCTGAAACGATCCTGACTGTCGGCGATGCGGTCAAATTCCTTGAAAAGAACGCGAAAAGCTGAGCGAGAGTCTGCACCGCTGCTCGATTGCTTCATTAGTCGCTGACGTGTGGGCTATGCCCCGGTGGAGCATAGAAGCGTGGTGTTTGGCTTGGAGCCGCTCATGAGACGCGTCGTCGTCACCGGAATGGGGATGGTTACGCCGCTCGGTTGTGGCGTCGAGCCGACATGGCAGCGTCTGCTCAAAGGCGAAAGCGGCGCCAAGCAGATCGATACCTTCGACGTCTCCGACATATCCTGCAAGATCGCCGGCGTGGTGCCGCGCGGCGACGGCAGCAACGGCTCTTACAATGCCGATCAATGGATGGAGCCGAAGGAACAGCGCAAGGTCGACGATTTCATCGTATTTGGCATGTGTGCGGCGCGCCAGGCGCTCGGCGATGCCGGCTGGCGCCCGCAAAGCAGCGAGGAGCAGAATTCGACCGGCGTGCTGATCGGCTCCGGCATCGGCGGCGTCGAACGCATCGCCGATACTGCGGTCACGTTGAAGGAAAAAGGACCGCGGCGGGTATCGCCGTTTTTCGTTCCGGGCAGCATCATCAATCTGGCGTCAGGTTTCGTGTCGATCGAATTCGGCCTCAAGGGCCCCAACCACGCGGTGGTCACCGCCTGCTCGACCGGCGCCCATGCCATTGGCGATGCCGCGCGCATGGTGGCGCTCGGCGATGCTGATGTGATGGTGGCGGGCGGCACCGAATCTCCGGTCAATCGCATTGCGCTCGCCGGCTTCGCGGCGCTGCGCGCGCTCTCCACCGGCTTCAACGATCAGCCCAAGCGCGCCTCGCGTCCCTACGACAAAGATCGCGACGGCTTTGTGATGGGCGAGGGCGCCGGCGTGGTGGTGGTGGAAGAACTCGATCATGCCAAGGCGCGTGGCGCCAAGATCTATGCCGAATTGGTCGGCTACGGGCTGTCCGGCGACGCCTATCACATTACCGCACCCTCGCCGGACGGCGACGGTGCCTTCCGCTGCATGAACATGGCCATTAAGCGCGCCGGAATTTCTGCGGGCGAGATCGACTATATCAACGCGCACGGCACTTCGACGCCGCTTGGCGACGAGATCGAGCTCGGCGCCGTGCAGCGCGTGGTCGGCAATTCAGCCGGCCGGGTGTCGATGTCCTCGACCAAATCCTGCATCGGACATCTGCTCGGCGCTGCCGGAGCGGTGGAGGCGATCTTCTCGATTCTGGCGATCCGCGACCGGGTTGCCCCGCCCACCATCAATCTCGATAATCCGTCGGTCGATACGCCGATCGATCTGGTGCCGCATGTGGCGCGCAAACGCGATATCGACACTGTTCTGTCGAACTCGTTCGGCTTCGGCGGAACCAATGCTTCGCTGATCTTCAGCCGCTACACCGGCTAGCAAGCCGGTCCCCAAGCTTTCGCCATAATTCTTCCTAACCTGCGAAAGCTGCTAATGATTTCCGATTGCGTCGCGGCCGGACAGAGCGGCGCGGGTGGCAGCCAGAACTGGCCGCGCGGCCGATCAGTAAACTGGAGTGTGTCGAAGGTGAGCTTGCAGGTCGCCATAGCGGGAGCGGGCGCGTGAATTCCAAGCCGCCGCGTAGTCCGCGCGCCGCGCTCGAGCCCGAGCGCGTGCCGTCGCCTAAGCGGCGCTCCAAACCGGTGCGCCATCCGCTGGTGATCGCGGGCAATGCAATCTTCACCGTGTTGATCGTGGTCGCGGTCGCCGTCGGCAGTGCCCTCTACGTCGGCCAGCAGCGCTTCGAGTCGCCTGGCCCGCTTAGTGACGACAAGGTCGTCAATATTTCGCGCGGGCTCGGCATCCGCGATATCGCCGATCTCCTGCAGCGTGAGGGCGTGATCGACCAGCCCTGGGTGTTCATCGGCGGTGTGCTGGTGCTCAAAGCGCGCGGCGAACTCAAGTCCGGCGAATACCAGTTTGCCAAAGATGCCAGCCTCGCCGAGGTGGTTAACACGATAATCGAAAACAAGGTGGTGCAGCACACCCTGACGATCCCCGAAGGCCTGACCTCCGAGCAAATCGTCGCCAGGCTTTTGGAGAACAACCTGTTCTCCGGCCAAATCAAAGAAATTCCGCGCGAGGGCACATTGCTGCCGGAGACCTACAAATTCACCCGCGGCATGGTGCGCGAGCAGGTCATCCAGCGCATGCAGCAGTCGCATCGGCATTTATTGCAGGAGGTCTGGGAACACCGCATGCCGGACCTTCCGGTCAGGACGCCGGAGCAGCTCGTCATACTCGCCTCGATCGTGGAGAAGGAAACCGGCAAAGCGGATGAGCGCTCGCGCGTCGCCTCGGTGTTCGTCAATCGCCTGAAGAACAAAATGCGATTGCAGTCCGATCCGACCATCATCTACGGCCTTACCGGCGGCAAAGGCTCGCTCGGCCGTCCGATCCTGAAAAGCGAGACCGAGCAGCCGACGCCTTATAATACCTATGTGATCGAAGGGCTGCCGCCGGGGCCGATCGCCAATCCGGGCCGCGCCTCGCTCGAGGCCGCCGCCAATCCGGCGCGCACCAAGGACCTCTATTTTGTCGCCGACGGCACTGGCGGCCACGTATTCTCGGAAAACTACGAGCAGCATCAGAAGAACGTGGCGCACCTGCGCGCAATTGAGAAGACCGCCGCGCCCGAGCCGGCAAAACCGTAGTCCCTTGTGAGCATCAAGCCTCGCGGCTAAGTTTGCCCGCGCTTTCCGCTCCGCAAACAACACGAGATAATCTCCGATGGCCTTGTCGAGCATGACCGGCTTTGCGCGCGGCCACGGTGTCGCCGGCGCCTATGCCTGGAGCTGGGAGCTCAAATCGGTCAACGCCAAGGGCCTCGATCTGCGGCTGCGCCTGCCGCCGGGCTGGGATGCGATCGAAGTGCCGGCGCGGGCACGCGTGGCCGCAAAACTCAACCGCGGTACGGCCTATGCCAATCTCACCGTCGAGCGCAAAGGCGTAGTGCCCACCGTCAAGGTCAACGAGCCGGTGCTCAACGCCGTGCTGGCGACACTGAAGTCGCTCGGCGGCAAAGTCGACGCGGCAAAGCCCACGCTTGACGGCATTCTCTCACTGAAAGGCGTGATCGAGGTCACTGAGGAGGACGAGCACGAGGAGGATCGCCGCGCTGCCGAGGCCGCGATCCTCAAGGGCTTCGACCAGGCGCTCGCCGATCTCGTCGCCATGCGGCGCGAGGAGGGGGCAACGCTCGGCCGCCTGCTGTCGGCGCGGCTTGATGAGATCGCCGCGCTCGCCGCGCGCGCGGAAGCGGCCCCCGGCCGCAAACCGGAAGCGATCAAGGCGCGGCTCGCCGAGCAGGTGGCGACGCTGCTGGCGGCCTCGCAGCGCTTCGACAGCGACCGCCTGCACCAGGAAGCGATCATGCTCGCTAGCAAAGCCGATATCCGCGAGGAGCTCGACCGCTTGGCCTCGCATGTCGCGCAGGCGCAGAAGCTCATCGCCGACGGTGGGCCGGTCGGCCGCCGGCTCGATTTTCTGGCGCAGGAACTCAACCGCGAATCGAATACGCTCACCGCCAAAGCCAACGACGTCGACCTCACCAATATCGGCCTGGAACTGAAAAGCGTGGTCGAGCAGTTCCGCGAGCAGGTGCAGAACCTGGAGTGACGATGGCCAAGACGCACCCGGAGAAAGCAGCGATCGCCCGGCGCGGGCTGATGCTGGTGCTGTCGTCGCCCTCGGGCGCCGGCAAGACCACGCTGTCGCGCCGCCTGCTCGACGAGGACAAGGGTGTGACGCTGTCGGTCTCGGTTACCACGCGCAAGATGCGTCCGGGCGAAAAGGCCGGCCGCGACTACACGTTCATCGACCGCAAAGGTTTCGACGCGCTGATCGAAAAGGACGAACTGCTCGAGTGGGCCGAGGTGTTCGACAATTACTACGGCACGCCGCGAAAACCGGTGATGGATGCGCTCGCCGCCGGACATGATGTCTTGTTCGACATCGACTGGCAGGGCACCCAACAATTGCGCGAGAAAGCGCGCAACGATCTGGTCAGCGTGTTCATCTTGCCGCCCTCGGTTCCCGAGCTTGAGCAGCGCCTGCACAAGCGCGCGCAGGACGATTACGAGACTATCCACCGCCGCATGGCGAAGGCTTCCGACGAGATTGAGTCACTGGGCCGAGTACGACTACGTCGTGATCAACCGCGATCTCGATCAGGCTTTCGCCGACGTCAAGGCAGTGCTGGCCGCCGAGCGGGTCAAGCGCGAGCGCCAGCCGGGCCTCTCCGACTTCGTGCGCGGGCTGCAGGCGAAGCTGTAAGGCGTGGACTCATAAACGCAGTCAAATGATGACGTGGAAAATCCGCCGCCAGGTCAGGTCATTTGTCAGGTCACTTGGCGCTAGAAAAGACGTCGGCCACCGCCATAAACGCGCGGTAATTTTCTTTTGCCAGGAACTCGTTGCGCTCCTTGGCAATGGCCAACAAAAGGAACGCGACCGCAATTGTGAATAATAGCGCCCCGACGCTGATCGTCGTTAGCCACGCACTGGCAAATATCTGATTTTCCGTGGGAGCTCAGAAACTCTCACGAGCGCCGACATGGAAATCCATTTGACGAGCGTGATGAATGTCATGCCATCGGATTTCATCCTCTATCATTAATACAAGTCGTGCTCGCAATTTTTGCCTGGCGCGCTTATCTTGCGACGGCGTTCAATCTGCGGTCGAAGAACGGTTAAGCGGAACACACATCGCGATACCTGTCATCGGCGACGGCGTCTTTACATGCGGGAGTTCGTCTGCGCAGCGAAAATTCGCGCCAGCGCGACGAAGCCTTCGACCGGAATTTCCTCGGCCCGCCCGGTCGGTTCGATCCCGGCCGCAGCGAGCAGCGCGCTCGCGTCGACGCCCAGCGATTTGAGGCTCTGGCGCAGCATCTTACGGCGCTGGCCGAACGCCGCCTCGGTCACCTTCTGCAAGGCGCCGGCGTCGCAGGCCAGCGGCTCCGCGCGCGGCACCAGCCGCACGACCGACGAGGTTATCTTAGGCGGCGGCACGAAGGCCGATGGCGCCACGTCGAACATAATTTTGGTTTCGCAGCGCCAGTTCGCCAGGACCGACAGCCGGCCATAAGTCTTGCCGCCCGGCGTGGCGACGATGCGCGTCGCAACCTCACGCTGGAACATCAGCACCAGCGCGTCGTACCAGGGCGGCCACGGCTCGGTCAGCCAGTCGATCAACAGCGCGGTTGCGATATTGTAGGGCAGGTTGGCGATGACGCGCGCGCGTTCGCCGGAAAGCCGTCCACGCGCGTCGAATTCCAACGCATCGCCGGAAACGATTTCCAGCCGGCCGGGATAATGCGCGGCAATTTCCTCCAGCGCGGCCATCGCGCGCGCATCGCGTTCGATGGCGATGACGCGCTGGGCGCCTTCGGCTAGCAGCGCGCGCGTCAATCCGCCCGGCCCCGGGCCGACCTCGACCACAGTCGCGCCCTTCAGGGGACCGCCGGCACGGGCGATGCGCGCGGTTAGATTGAGATCGAGTAGAAAATTCTGGCCAAGGGACTTTTTGGCGGACAGACCATGCCGGCGAATGACCTCGCGCAGCGGCGGCAGGTCGTCGATTTGCGTCATTGAAACCTACCGCTCGTCCCCGCGAAAGCGGGGATCCAGGGTGTCAATTTCTGACTTTGTAATCATGGCTCTGGATTCCCGCTTACGCGGGAATGAGCGGAGTTTTTACGCTGGCGGAGAGCCGCGCGGCTAATGCCAGCGCCGCCAGCAGGCTCGACGGATCGGCGCGGCCGCTGCCGGCGATATCGAAGGCGGTGCCGTGATCGGGCGAGGTGCGCACGAACGGCAGGCCGAGCGTCACGTTCACAGCGTTGTCGAACGCGAGCGTCTTGATCGGGATCAGCGCCTGGTCGTGATACATGCAGAGTGCGACGTCGTAGCGCGCGCGCGCGCGCTCGTGGAACAGCGTGTCGGCCGGCAGCGGCCCAACGGCGTCGATGCCCTCCGCGCGTAGCTGCTTCACCGCTGGCGCCACGATGGTGCGGTCCTCTTCGCCGAGCGCGCCCTCCTCGCCGGCATGCGGATTGAGCCCGGCGACCGCGAGGCGCGGGCGCGCGATACCGAAGCGTGCGGCAAGGTCACGCGCGACGATGCGCCCCGTCTCCAAAATGAGATTCATGCTGAGCGTTGTGACCACGTCACGCAGCGGCAGATGGATGGTCACCGGCACCACGGCGAGCTCCGCGGACCACAGCATCATCACCGGATGAGCCGCTTTGCCGGTCGCCTCCGCGGCCAGCTTGGCTAGGAATTCGGTATGGCCGGGCTCGGCGAAGCCGGACCGATAGAGCACGTTCTTGGCGATCGGGTTGGTGACCACTGCGGCGGCGCGGCCCGCCAGCACATCGGCGACCGCGCGGCGGATCGAGGCAATGGCCGCCGGCGCGCTGCTGGCATCGGGCGTGCCGGGCGCGGCGGTGACCGTGAGACCGAGCGGGACGACCGGCAGAGCGCGCTCGAAGGCGGCGCAGGCTTCCTCGGGGGCGACGATGGCAAACGGCACATCAAGGCCGAGAACGCGGGCACGGTCGCGCAGAAAATCCGCCTCGCCTATGAAATAGAAGGCCGGTACGGAGCGTTCGACCCGGCGCCGCCAAACGGCGAGCGTCAAGTCGGGGCCGATGCCGGCCGGCTCGCCGATGGTCAACGCCAGAGGAAGGCCGGCAGCTACGCTCATTTGTTTTCTTTGTATTCGATCATCGCCTGTTTGCGGATCTCGTCGAGGAATCTCTTGGACTCGACCTCGAACCGTTTGTTGAACAGCTCCTGGCGCACTTGGCCTTTGAGCGGAGAGTCGGTCTTGCTCTCCTTCTTGCTGCATAACGCGAACATCTGCAGGCCCTGCTCCGTCGGTTCCGGCGTGGTGAGGTGGCCGACCTGGAGGGTGCCGAGCAGATCGCGCAGCTGCTGCGGGAGATCGCCCGAGTTGCGCGAGATCGGCTCGCGTACCGCCACGTCGCGCAGCGCGCGCGCCATTGCCAGGCCTGTGTTGCAGGAGACGAACCGGTCGCGCAGATTTTCTGCGTCGCGGCGCTTGGCCTCCAGGACGGCCGCGCTCGATCCCGTCGGGACCAGGACCATGACCGGATAAAGCGTATAGATGTAGCCGACCACGTCGCCTTGGTTTTCGTTGCGCTCGCGCAGCGCGTTGGCGATGTCGGATTCGCCAATCTCGAGCGATGAACTGTACTTGCCGCGCACCAATTGATTCCAGGTCAGCTCGGCGCGAATGCGCGCCTTGATCGTGGACGGAGATATGCCGGCGCGCTCGACGACTTGGGAAAACTGCTCCGGCGTTATGTGTTGGTTCTTGGCCATGTTGGCGAACGCTTGATCGACCTCCGAATCGGGCACTTCGAAGCCGTAAGTTCTCGCCTTCGCGAGCTTGATGCGGTCATCGATCAGTTCTTGGATGACTTCTTGGCGCGTGGGAGTCTTATGGGTCGAGGTCGTGATCAGTTTGGCGCGCTGCTCGATGTCGTAAGCCGTGATCGGCGAGCCGTTGGCGATCACCACCACTTGCGCGAAAGCTGCGGCGGGCGCGGCGAGCGCCACGGCGAGCGCCGCGCTTGCCACCCAGCGACGGAGCGACCGAAATCTCACGCTAGTCCACGGCATCGCGATATCCATTGCAGTGGGCGCAGCCAGGTCGAACACGTCATCGGCGGTTTGCATTAATGTGTGTTCTGGTTTGCCCCGATGGATTGGCTGACCGATGAATTGCCGAGCGTACGCAGGCTCAGTTGCAACATAATGGTATGGTTTAGCTGCGGCGATCCGGTTCCGTAGGAGTAATTGGTAACGTAATTTAGGCCCAAAATTAGGCAATCGTTGACATAACCGATGCCGAGCGAGTTCTGGACGAATTGATTGGAATTGAGATTGTAGAGGGCGGAGCCGCGTAGCACCCAGTTGGCGTTGACCTTGACCGATGCGGAACCGAGCAGGCCCTGTTGCCGGTCGAGGAAGCCGATCAACGGCTGTGCGGCATAGTCGCCGTAGAGGAGACCGACGCTCCAGCGATCGAAATTGGCGCTTGTTTCCAATTCCATCCTCTGCACCGTAAAGGTGTCGTTGTCGAAGCGGAAACGCGAGCTGAATTTAAAAGTGCTGTTGGGCTGATAGGTCGCCCGCGCCACATAGTCAGACCGGGTGGTATCTAGCCCGCTGTTGAGGCCGACATTGGCAATGCCGGGCTGCGCGAATGAGTTCTCCCCGAATAGGCTGTAGGACTGGCCGAACAGCGCGTTGAAGGTGCCGCCGCGATTGAATTGCGCGGTGTAGGTCACCCCGTAATTGGCGCGTCCGCCGCCCTCGACCCGGTCCCAGCCGGAGAACTTGTCGACGCGGAACAGATTGCTGTCGTCGAAGACTAAGCTGTGCGCGTCCTCGGTCGGCCACTTGCCGACCTGCGGTTCATTCGGCCGCGCGATCACCTGGGCGATTGGCTCAATGGTCTGGGTGCCCCAGGATTGCACATTGATGAACGGGTAGCGATATTCCAAGCCCACGGTCGGCATGCCACGCACCAGATTGGTGTCACCGGTGGCAACGTAGTTGGACACGCCCGGATCGTTATTGATCTGCATGGCGGCGGCGTCGGCACGCACCTGCATGAACGGCGTGAACTGCTGGCCGAACGAGTTGGTGTAGGTCGCCTTCCAGTGCGCTTGCGCCGAGAAGCGGCTGTAGGTGCCGGGAATGCCGCGCAACAAGCAATTGCTAGAATTGATGATCGCTGGATTGGCGGTCTGCGAGCAAGTGCCGGCATTGAGCGCCGTTTGGCTGATCGCGTCGAACTCGGCCTGGTTGCGCGTCAGGCTGGTGAAATTGATATTGTATCCGAGCTCGCCGCCCATAATCGGATGATCGAAGGTGTAGTCGTAATCGAGTACCGGATGGATGACCGGGATCTGGTTCTGCACGTCCGCCGTCGAAAAGCCGTAGTAGTAAATCGAGCGGATGTCGAAATAGCTGCGGTTGCCCTTGCCGGAGAGATAGATCTGAGAGACGCCCGTGTTAGGGGCGGTCCCGACATCATTGGTGAAGTTATAGCTCGACAGACGCGGATTGTAGTCGGACAGAAACGTCTTGTCGGTCAGCAGCACGCCGTCCCAGCCCCAGACCCATTTGTCGTTGATGGCGAACTGACCATTGCTTTCCAGGCTGCCGCGGAAGTTGCGGTCGCCGGGCGCCGGCACGCCAGTGGTATTCGCAAAGTAGCCGGGATCGAGCTGGTAGATACCGGCGGCGCGGATCGAATAGGCGCCGTTGAGCAGGCGCTGGCGGAACTCGCCCTGCAGCAGCGCTCCCTGCTTCGTGGTGATCATGGGCGCGAAGGTGGCGTCATAGTCTGGCGCCAGCGCCCAGTAATAAGGAACTTCAAGCGCCAGCCCGTAAATGTTGCTCGACTTTATCGACGGCACCAGCACGCCGGTCTTGCGCTTGACGGTCGGATCGGGCGCCGAAAAGTAGGGCAGCCAGGCGATTGGCTGGCCGAAGAATTCGATGCGCGCGTCCTCGAAATAGATCATCTTCTCGCCCTGGTCGTGGATGATGCGCGCGGCTTTCACCTGCCACAGCGGCGGCTTTTTCGGATCGTCCTTGCAAGGCAAGCAAGCGGTGTAGACGCCGCTGTGGAAGATGGTGGTGTTTCCACTGGTGCGCTCGGCGCGGGCGGCCGCCATGCGCGTCCGCTCAGGGGTATCGAGGCGAAGCGAATCGACGAACCCGTCGCGATAATCGTCCGACAGGTCCATGATGGAACCATAGGTGACCTTGCCGTCCACTTCGGAAAGCCGAACATTGCCTTCGGCGTGCAGGCGCTTGGTATTTTGGGTGTAGATTACCTTGTCGGCTTCGAGCGTCGAATTGCGGAAGTAGATTTGCACATCGCCGACGGCGGAGACGCGATGATTGGCATAGTCGTAGTCGATCTCATTCGCCTTCACGAGCATCTGCTGCTGGTCGCCCGCCTTTTCCCGCTCAATCGCGATCGCGGATTTTGGCGGCGGCGGCGGGGCAGGCGGGAAACCGAATATCGCTGGTTGGCCGACAGCCGGCACGCACGTGAAAGTGCCGCCGCAAGCCAGGACGGCGAGGACGGCAATCACGCGTGCGACGCCACGGCCACGAGGCCGGGGCACTGGTGGACGAGCGCAAACCGGCCCCGTCATCACCCGTCCTCCTGGTACAGCAACGCTATAAACCCCGTCAGGCTCCCGGCAAGCACGGGTAGCCACGCCGCTGCCGCAGGGTGCATCAGCTCGGCCTTAGTCATATCCTCAGTGACTTTCGACAAAACATAAAGCAGAAAGCCCGATGCCACGCCACTTAAAATCATCTTTTGCACCCCGCCGAAGCGGAAGAAACGTAAACTGACGGCTGCGGCGAGGAAAACCATGGCTGCCAGCAAAAATGGCTGCGCCAGAAGCTTTTGGAGCTGAAATCTATAGCCTGCGGCAACTAGGCCGGCATGGTCCGCGATCGTGATATACGATGGAAGTTCCCAAAACGGCACTGTCTCGGGCGTGGCAAAGCTTTCGCGAGCTTGTTCCGGCGTCAGGCTGGTCTTGAGTGGATAGACCGTATGATCGGCCGGCAGAGTTCCCAACTCGTTGACGCGGGCATCCTTGAGTTGCCACACCCCGGGCTCCAGCGTGGCTGAGCGCGCGTCGATGCGCTGCTTGAAATGGCCGGCATTGTCGAAGGTGAAGACCGTCACGCCGTTGAGGGTGACGCCTTGGTCGCGGCTGGATTTGGCGTTGATGACGGCTTGGCCTTCGCTGCTGCGCTGGCTGGTCCAGAACGGGCCACCGCTGCGCAGCCCATTCGATTTCTCTCCGAACACCATGGCCTCATAGCGCTTAGATCGCTCCTGCAAGATCGCCGAGATCGGATTGTAGACGGTGGTGGCGAAGGCGCCGAGCAACAGGGCCACGATCACCGCGGGCGAAATAAATTGCCAGGCCGATAGCCCGGCCGCACGGGCAACCACCAATTCCAGCCGCCGCGACAGGTTGAGATAACAGGCCATCGTGCCGATCAGCACGCAGAACGGCATGATCCGCTCGGCAATCTGCGGGACGCGGTAGAGCGAAGCCTTCGCCACCAGGGCCGCCGAGACGAACGGAATATCGCTGGCGCGGCGCATCATCTCGATGTAGTCGACCAGCGCGACCAGCGCGAAGATGCCGCCGAACACCATCAGCACCGTGTTCAGGAAACGCATGCCGATATAACGCCCGAGTGTTCCACCGATCAGCGGCATGGCCTGCTCATTGCGTGGCGACGCGCCGGGTCACGCGCTCGGTGAGCGCGGCCAGCCAATCGGCGATGAAAGCCGGCGGCTCTATGATCACGCCGCGGCCGATCACGAACAGACCGCCGCTAAAGGCGATCGCAAGCGCCACATACTGCAGCGACAGCATCCACGGTGTGGTGGCGCCGAACACGGTGGAGACGAATCCGGTCAGGCGCAGCAACGCCACGCCGCTAACCGCACCGAGCATCGAAATCGTGCGGCTTTGCCGGTTGGTGCGCGGCGCGCCCAGATAGGCGAAAGCAATCACGGCGAAGGCGAGCGGATAAACCGGCGCGATCAGCCGGTCATGCAGCTCGGCGCGGAACTGCTGCGGCTGATCGAGGTAGAGCTGATCCTTCGGATCGGGAAACAGCAGCTGCCAAAGATAACGCTCGCGGATCGAATATTTCGCCGCCTGCGGCCCGGGGACCAACTGTGACAGGTCGAAAGCGTAGCGGTCGAACACGACCATCGTCGGATCGCGCTGTTTAGCCTCGAAGCGCTGCACCATGCCGTTCTGTAGAATCAGAAAGGTGCCTCGGGCGTTGTCGAGCAAATCGCCGGTATCCGCGATCATGGTGACGCGCTGCTCCGGATCGCGCTGGTCGTCGAGGAAGATGCCGGCCAACTGGCCGTTGCTGTGCCGCTCGCGGATGCGAATGGTGACGCCGTTTTCGATGGGGACGAAGCGGCCCGGCTGCACCAGATTGGTCACCACGTCGGCGCGCACCTCGGTGAGCGAGTCGCGCAGCATTCGCAGGCCCTTGGGCGCGAAATAGGCGCTGACCACCGTCACCAAAAGCGAGACCACGACCGCCACCGACAGGAAGGCGCGGAACAGAAGCCAGGGCGACATGCCGGCCGCATTCATCACGATGATTTCGCTGTCGGTGGACATCTTGTTGAGCGTGTGCGCGACCGCGATCAACAGCGCGATCGGCGCGATCACCAGGACGAGCAACGGGATGATCAGGCCGGTGATGCTGATGAAAACCAGGATGGACTGACCCTGGCTGGTGATCAGGTCGATGTCATGCAACGCCTGCGTGACCCAAATAACCGCGGTCAGGCTGACCAATATGACTAGGAACGCACCAATAGTCGTGCGGAAGATATATCGGCTGATCGACCCCATCCGACGCGTCGTCCCCCAAGTGCAAACACCCGCCGCCATGCGCCCGGTACCCAGCCCGGGCGCAAAGCGCAACCAGCCTAATCCCAGCACCGAGTAGGTTTACCTTGATCTATCTACAAAGTGGCCGTGCCATGGCAAACCCGTTGAACATGCACAACAAAAAGTAAAAATCACCGCCGCGATCTAGGTGCGTGGAGGTTTCCCTGACTGACCTCGCGCGGTAAACAGCGTGCCTGCCGGTCGATGGCCGGCGGCGAAGCTGAAAAGCCTGGAAATCGAGCGATTTGGGGCTTTGCAGAGGGGTGCGGGGCGGGCCATATGGCTAGCAAAATACCAAGCCCGCCAATTCCCCAGGATAAGGATTTAACCGATGTCCGATGCCCTGAAGCTCGGGTTTGCACCCTTCACCGCCGCGACCAAATTAGGCGCATCAGGCGTTCTCATCGTGTTCTGCGACGACAGGCTCAAATTTGGCCGTGCGACGGCCAAGGCGCTTGGCCCGGCCACTGGCCTAGTCGCGCGCGCAGCCAAGGCCGAGCGCTTCACCGGCAAGAGCGGTTCCGCGCTCGAATTGATTGTGCCGGAGGGGCTCAATGTTGCCCGCCTGGTGGTGATCGGCGCCGGAAAAACCGCGGGTCTCGAGCAGAAGGATATGCTCAAGCTCGGCGGGCTCGCGATGGGCAAGCTGCCGCTCGCCGCCAGCGAGGCCGCCGTGTTAGCCGAATTGCCAAGCGGGGCGCTGAAAGCAGGACAGGTCGCCGACTTGGCGCTTGGCGTGGTGCTGCGCGCTTATGCCTTCGACCGCTACAAGACCAAACGCAAAGTCGACGAGAAGCCGCCCGCCAATCGCAGCATGACGATTGCGGTCGGCGACGTCGCAGCCGTCCGCAAAGCCTTCGAGACCCGCGAGGCCATCAGCGGCGGCGTGCTGATGGCGCGCGATCTGGTCAACGAGCCGGCCAACATGCTTTTTCCGGAAGAATTCGCCCGCCGCACCTTGGCGCTGAAAAAAACCGGCGTCGCAGTCCAGGTGCTCGACCTCGCGGCGATGAAGAAACTCGGCATGAATGCGCTGCTCGGCGTCGGGCAGGGCTCGACACGCGAGAGCCGCGTCGTGGTGATGCGCTGGAACGGCGGCAAGGCCGGCGATGCGCCGGTCGCTTTCATCGGCAAGGGCGTATGCTTCGACACCGGCGGTATCTCGATCAAGCCGGCGACCTCCATGGAGGACATGAAGGGCGACATGGCGGGCGCGGCTTGTGTCACCGGCCTGATGCAGGCGCTGGCCGCGCGTAAAGCGCGGGTCAACGCAGTCGGCGTCATCGGCCTGGTCGAGAACATGCCGGACGGCAATGCGCAGCGGCCGGGCGACATCGTGACCTCGATGTCGGGCCAGACCATCGAGATCATCAATACCGACGCCGAAGGCCGTCTCGTGCTGGCCGACGTGATCTGGTATGCGGCCAAGCGTTTCAAGCCGAAATTCATGGTGGATCTGGCGACGCTCACCGGCGCCATCATCGTCGCGCTCGGCCAGGAATACGCCGGCATGTTCTCGAACGACGACAGACTGTGCGAGCGGCTGACCAAGGCGGGGCTGGCGACCGGCGAACTGGTGTGGCGCATGCCGCTCGCGGCCGCTTACGACAAGATGATCGATTCCAAATTCGCCGACATGAAGAACACCGGCGGCTCGCGCTGGGGCGGCGCCATCACCGCCGCGCAATTCATCCAGCGCCACGTCGTCGACAAGACGCCATGGGCGCATCTCGACATCGCCGGCACCGGCTTCGACTCGCGCCAGAACGACATCAACAAGAGCTGGGGCTCCGGCTGGGGCGTGCGGCTGCTCGATCGGCTGGTGGCGGATTATTACGAGCGGTGAAGGCGCACGCGCCATGACCGAAATGCTGTTCTATCACCTGCAAGGCCAGAAGCTCGAAGGCGTGCTACCGGGGCTGCTGGAGCGCTCGCTCGATCGTGGCTGGAAGGTGATCGTGCAGGGCGCGTCGGAAGAGCGTATCGACGCGCTCGACGCGCATTTGTGGACCTACCGCGACGACGGCTTTTTGCCGCACGGCACCTGGCGCGAGCCGGACGCCGCCGCGCAACCGGTGCTGCTCACGGTCAATGACGGCAATCCGAACGCGGCAAGTGTGCGCTTCCTGATCGACGGCGCGGGCGTGCCGGCCGATGCCGAGGCCTACCAGCGCATCGTGCTGCTATTTAACGGCGAGGACGAAGACGCGGTCGCCGCCGCGCGTAGCACGTGGAGCGAGGCCAAAGCGAAAGGCTTCGAGGCGACCTATTGGCAGCCGGACGAGCAGGGTCGCTGGGCCAAGAAGGCCTAATCGGTGACTCGGCCAATAGCCTATCGGCCAGCGACCTATCGGCCAACGGCTTGGTTAACCCCTTGGCCGGCTTTGGCTTGTGGCCGCCATCGAGATGACGCAAAATACATATTAAGGGACAAGCGGATAGGTCGTCCGGGGGAGATAGTTTTGCGTCGTCGCGTCGTTTCGAGGGTCGCGCTCTTTTTGTGTGCCGGGGTGGTGGCTATGCCCATTGCCGGCTGCACCCACTCGCTGGGGTCGTTCACCGACGTTAGCGAGGGCGGCATTTTCTCCAAGCCGGCGGACATATTCGTCAAGCCTGCTTGGGCCAGTTCCACCATCAACGACAGAAACGTCCAACTCAATCCGCGCGGGCCGGTATCGCCTGAGGAACTCGTCGGCGCCGACGGCCGCTGCGGCGCGCCGATTGCGGAAGCGGCGCCGGCACCCGCGGCGGCGCCAGCCCCGCCGCCTGAGCGGCTGGCGGACCGGCCGGCTGGTTCCGTGGCCGGCGACCTCGCCAGCGCCCCCATGCCGGCTGGCACCCCGGCCTTGGCCCAACCCAACGCCAGCTTACCGGAGCAGCTGCCGGGCGCTCCCCAGCTCATGGGCGGCATCGCGCTCGGCATGAGCGAATGCGACGTGGTGCGCCGCGCCGGTCTTCCCGGCAATATCAACATCGGCGCCGGTGACAGAGGTGACCGCAAGGTCGTGCTTACTTATCTGACCGGCAGTTGGCCCGGCATCTACACCTTCGACGCCGGCCGGCTGAAGATCGTCGACCGCGCGCCCGAGCCGCCGCCGTCGGCCAAGCCGTCGGCGAAAACGAAAAAAGCCAAGAAGCCGGTGACAAAACAAAAACCCGCCGTCTAAGCCGTCTCCAGAGCCGTGCTGGCGGCGAGCCATTCCTCTTCCGCTTTCGCGATTGCCGCGACGACTTGCGCGCGGGTCTTGGAAAGTTCGGCGGCGCGCGCCGGGTCACTGGCGAACAAAGCGCCGTCGGCGAGCGTGGTGTCGAGCTTGTGGAGCTGGCGGGTGAGCTGCGCGATCACGACCTCGGCTTGCGAAATCCGTTTGCGCAATGGCGCCGCCTCCGCGCGTTTGTCGGCCGCCGCGCGGCGGGCTTGCACCGGATCGACGCGCGCCGATGACTTTGACCCGACGGTAATTCCTTGGCCTTCGCCGGCGAGCACCGTGCGCCGGTAGTCGTCGAGGTCGCCGTCGAAAGGCGCCGCCTTGCCGCCTTGCACCAGCCAGAGCCGGTCGGCGCAGGCCTCCAGCAGATAGCGGTCGTGCGACACCAAAATCACCGCGCCTGGGTAATCGTTGATCGACTCGATCAGCGCGGCGCGGCTGTCGATGTCGAGATGATTGGTCGGCTCGTCGAGGATGATGAGCTGCGGTGCTGCGAAGGTGGCTAAGCCCATCAGCAGCCGCGCCTTTTCACCGCCGGAGAGCGTCTTCACCGCATTGTTGGCGGCAAGCCCTGAAAATCCAATCGCACCAGCTTTGCCGCGCACTTTGGCTTCCGGTTGATCCGGCATCAGATCGCGCACGTGATCGTAGGGGCTTCGCTCCTCGTCCAGTTCGTCAAGCTGGTGCTGGGCGAAATAACCGACTTTGAGCATCGCCGCGCGCGTGACGTTGCCGTGCTCGGGCGCCAAGCGGCCGGCCAGCAGTTTCACCAGCGTCGATTTGCCGTTACCGTTGGACCCGAGCAGCGCAATGCGGTCGTCATTGTCGATGCGCAGCGTAAGGCCCGACAGGATCGGATGGCCAGGCTCGTAGCCGACCGCAACGTCGTCGGTGGCGATGATCGGCGGCGACAAAAGTTTTTCTGGCTCCGGAAAATGGATCGGGCGCACTTCGTTGGTCACCAGTGCATTGATCGGCTGCATCTTGGCCAGCATCTTGATGCGCGATTGCGCCTGCCGGGCCTTGGTCGCCTTGGCGCGGAAGCGGTCGACGAAGGCCTGCAGATGCTTGCGTTGGGCTTCCTGCTTCCTGATCAGCTTCTGGTCGAGCACGATGCGCTCGCTGCGCAGGCGTTCGAAGTCCGAATAGCCGCCGCGGTACAAAGTTAGCTTTTGTGCCTCCAACGACAGAATTTGGTCGACGGCATTGTCCAACAAGTCGCGATCGTGGCTGATGATCATCGTGGTGTGCGGATAACGCGCCAGATGATCCTGCAGCCAGAGCGTGCCTTCGAGATCGAGATAGTTGGTCGGCTCGTCCAGCATCAGCAGGTCGGGCTCGGCGAACAAAGTGGCGGCGAGCGCCACGCGCATGCGCCAGCCGCCGGAAAACTCCGAGCAGGGGCGAGCTTGGTCGGCATTCGAAAAGCCCAGGCCCGACAGGATCGAGGCCGCACGCGCGGGCGCGGCGTGCGCGCCCATATCGGCGAGCCGGGTCTGGATCTCAGCGATACGATGGGGATCGTGCGCGGTTTCGGCTTCCGCCAGCAGGGCGCTACGTTCGCGATCAGCCTTCAGCACGACCTCGAGCAAGCTCTCGGGCCCGTTCGGTGCTTCCTGCGCCAGCCGCCCGATGCGCCAGCGCGGCGGCAGTTCGATGGAACCGTGCTCGGCCGACATATCGCCGGCGATCACGTTGAACAGCGTGGTCTTGCCGGAGCCGTTGCGGCCGACCAGGCCGACGCGGGCGCCCGGGATGATGCGGGCGGAGGCGCCTTCCAAAAGCGCGCGGCCGGCGATGCGGATGGTGAGGTCGTCGATAACGAGCATGGCGCGCCTTGTGGCCGACGCAGCAGCGCGAAGCAACCCCTTCGCGCCATTCGTTAGCCCAACTTTCGTAGACCGCCTTGCCCGGTTTCGCGCTGGTAGATGATCAGATCGAAGCTCGGCGTTGCGTCGTTGCCGATGACCGAAGAGAGCAAAGCGTGCGCCTGGCCGCGATGGTGGGTCTGGTGGTTGAAGAAATGGTCGAGCGCGGGGGAGAGCACCTGCTCGATATCGGCCGGATTGCTGAAGGTGCGGTAACGGATTTTGCCGCCGAGATCGTCGTCGCTCAAGGACTCGACGTAGCGGCTGATGGCGGCGTCCTCGCTGCGGCGCGCCGCGCGCAAGGCAGGGAAATTGTCGTACAGGATGGCATCGAGGCTCTTCGGCAGTTCGCCCGCCCCGGTGAAGCGTTGCATCCAGATACGGTCGCCGACCAGCAAGTGATTGAGCGTGCCGTGCACCGATTTGAAGAAGGCGCCGCGGTCGGCGTGATAGTCGGCATCCGTGAGCTTGGCGGCGGCCGCATAGAGCCGGTCGTTGCACCAGGCGTTATAGCCGGCGAACATCTGGTTACGGGCTTTCATATCTGGCTCCTCCGGCGAACTTGCCGCGCGAAACGCTCCCCAGTATAAGCCGCGCAACAAAGTTACGCCAATCAAAGCCGCTAAACTCTCCGCAATCTCAGTGAAGGATGACCCGATGGCGCTCGAGCGCACCTTTTCCATCATCAAACCCGATGCGACCGCGCGCAATCTGACCGGCGCCATCAACGCCATGATCGAGGCCGCGGGCCTGCGCATCGTCGCGCAGAAGCGCCTGCGCATCTCATTGCCGCAAGCGCGAACATTCTACGCCGTGCATAAAGCGCGGCCGTTTTTCGGCGAGCTGGTGGATTTCATGGTATCGGGGCCGGTGGTCGTACAAGTGCTCGAAGGCGAAAACGCCATTGCGAAGTACCGCGAGCTTATGGGCGCCACCGACCCGGCCAAGGCCGCGCCCGGCACCATCCGCAAGGTGCACGCGCAGTCGATCGAGAAAAATTCCGTGCACGGTTCCGATGCCCCCGACACGGCGGTGCGCGAAATCGCGCAATTCTTTTCGGAGAACGAAATCATAAGTTAGGTGCGCTCGCGCGCATCGGGAGACCGGGTGCATTCACTTGCGCAGATGCTGGATCCGTCCGCATGGCTGGCCATGGTCAGCAGCGGTTGGAGGGACCTGGGCCAGACCGAGTTCTGGGTCGCGCTCGTCAAGATCATGTGGATCAACGTCTTGCTGTCCGGCGACAACGCGCTGGTGATCGCCATGGCCTGCCAGGGCCTGCCGCCCAAGCAGCGGCTCTGGGGCATGATCCTGGGTGCCGGCGTCGCGGTCCTGCTGCGCATCGTCTTCACCGGCGTGGTCGCCTCGCTAATGCTGCTGCCCTATCTTAAGATCGTCGGCGGGCTGGCGCTGTTTTACATCGCCGCCAAGCTCTTGGTGCCCGACGATCCGGATGAGGGTGAGGCCGCGGTGGTCGAGCATCTCTGGCGCGCTGTGCGCATCGTTGCCGTCGCCGACATCATCATGAGCCTCGACAACGTGATCGCCATCGCCGCGGCAGCCGGCGGCAACATGGCGCTGGTGGTTCTCGGGCTCGCCATCAGCATTCCTTTGATCGTCGCCGGCGCCGCGCTGATCATGACGCTGCTCGACCGGTTCCCGATCCTGGTCTGGGCCGGTGCGGCGCTGCTCGGCTGGATTGTGGGCGAGGTGATTGCCACCGATCCGGTGTCGGTTGGCTGTCTCACCGATAATTATGGTGCCTCAGTCGCGCATAAGGTCGAGATCGGCGCGGCGGTCACCGGCGCCGTGCTGGTGCTGATCGTGGGCGGTCTGTGGCGGCGCTCGAGGCAGCCGGCGGAAAGCGAAACCTGACGATTTGGGATATAGTGGGAGCGCGATGAATCAGGCGCTCAAGCTCTCCAACGCCAAGCGGATCGGCTACTCAGCCTGTCCGCACGATTGCCCGTCGACCTGCGCGCTCGAAGTCGAGCTGATCGACGAACACACCATCGGCCGGGTGCACGGTTCCAAGGACAACGATTACACCGTCGGCGTGATCTGCGCCAAGGTCGCGCGCTATGCCGAGCGCGAGCATCACGCGCAACGTCTGCTGCATCCGCTACAACGCGTCGGCGGAAAAGGCGCCGGCGAGTGGCGCCCTATCTCCTGGGACGACGCGCTCGATCTGGTCGCCGAGAAATTTTTAGCGGCCGAGCAGCGCCACGGCGCCGAATCCGTGTGGCCTTATTACTATGCCGGCACAATGGGCTTGGTGATGCGCGACGGCATCAATCGCCTGCGTCACGCCAAGAAATATTCAGGCTTCCATTCCTCGATCTGCGTCAACCCGGCCTATAGCGGCTTTGCCGCCGGCGTGGGAACAATCGCCGGCGTCGATCCGCGCGAAATGGCGAAATCCGATCTGGTGGTGATCTGGGGAACCAATGCGGTCAACACCCAGGTCAATGTGGTGACCCACGCCCTCCGCGCGCGTAAGGAACGGGCGGCAAAGATCGCGGCGGTCGATATCTACATGAACGGCACCATGGAGCAGGCCGATCTGCCGGTGCTGGTGAAGCCCGGCACGGACGGCGCGCTCGCCTGCGCGGTGATGCATTGCCTCTTCCGCGACGAGAAGGCGGATTGGGATTATCTCGACAAGTACACCGACGCCCCGCGCGAACTGGAAGCGCATCTCCGCAGCCGCGATCCCCAATGGGCATCCGAGATCACCGGCGCGCCGGTGGAAACGATCGAGGAATTCGCTCACCTGATCGGCGAGCGCAAGCGCGCTTTTTTTCGGCTCGGCTACGGCTTCTCGCGCTCGCGCAACGGCGCCGCCAACATGCACGCGGCGAGTTGCATTCCGGCGGTGACCGGCGCCTGGCAGTTAGAGGGCGGCGGCGCCTTTCACATCAGCGCCGACATTTTCAAGCTCGACAAGACGATCATCGAAGGGCTCGACGTCTGGGACCGCTCGGTGCGCATGCTCGACCAGTCGCGCGTCGGCGCGATCCTGACCGGCGACGCCGAGGCGTTGCGGCAAGGGCCGCCGGTGACGGCGATGATCGTGCAAAACACCAATCCACTCTCGGTTTGCCCCGACCAAACAGAGGTCAAGCGCGGCTTTGCGCGCGAGGACCTGTTCGTCTGCGTGCACGAGCAGTTCATGACCGAAACCGCGCAAATTGCCGACCTCGTGCTGCCGGCGACGACGTTCCTGGAGCATGATGACGTCTATCGCGGCGGCGGCCATCAATACATCATCCTGGGGCCGAAGCTGGTCGAGCCGCCGGGCGAATGCCGCAATAATCACGAGGTGATCTCGGACCTCGCCCAGCGCCTCGGCGCCGAGCATCGCGGCTTTTCAATGAGCCCGCGCGAGTTGATTGACCAGATGCTGCAAGTGTCGAAGCGCGGCACGCTGGCCGAACTTGAAGCCAATCGCTGGCTCGACTGTCAGCCGCCGTTCCGCAAATCGCATTTTCTCGACGGTTTTCCCTGGCCCGGCGGCAAATTCCGCTTCAAGCCGGATTGGGAAAACGTGCCGTTCCGCAGCCCCTACAAGAGCGGGCCGGTCGCCGATATGCCGGCGCTGCCGGATCACTGGACCTCTATCGAGCAGGCGGATGACGCGCACCCGTTCCGCCTCGCCACGTCGCCGTCGCGCGGCTTTCTCAATTCGACTTTCAATGAAACGCCGACTTCGCTCGCGCAGGAGAAGCGGCCGAACGTGATGATTCACCCCGACGACGCCGCCGCACATGGCGTTGGCGTGGGCGATGAGGTGGTACTCGGCAATACGCGCGGCCAGGTACGCCTGCACGCGCGGCTGTTTGCCGGCGTGCGGCGCGGCGTGCTGATCGCCGAATCGATCTGGCCGAATTCGGCCTATCCCGACGGCTGCGGCATCAACACACTCACCGGCGCCGATTCGATCGCGCCCTATGGCGGCGCGGCGGTGCACGACAACAAAGTATGGGTGCGCAAGGTGCGCGCGGCCTAACCTGCGCGCCTTGCGTCAAAACATTTAAACCGAGCTTCGTCCGTTACTTTTTTCCGAAGCGGTGGTCGAGCGAGCAACTCCCGGCTCCGCCGTTGATCAAGAAAAGGAGCCCGCCAATGATGGCGAGGTTTTTGTAGAAATTTGCTTGATTTGCCGCGCGCGCCGCTCCTTCCATCGACCAGAAGGTGTGCACCAGCAACAGCGTAAGGATGACGAACACGATTAATACGATCGAAGCCCAGCGCGTTTGATATCCGACCAGAATTAATATCCCGCCGAATAGATCTATCGTCGCGACTAGATAAGCGATCACCGTTGGCGAAAGAATGCCGCCGGTCATGCCGGCAACTTTTATGACTGCCGGGTTGGCGATGTAATTGCCGATATGTGTGAATTGGATATATCCGAAGACGATGAACACGGCTGATACCAGCACGCGGCCGACAGCTTGCGAATAATTCGACATGATGAGAGCCCCCTAAGTGACCCGGCAAGGGTCGTCCGATCGCCATGCATGATGATCCCCCGCGAGGGGGTGTGCAATTCCCTCCGCTTCGTTCATCCCCAGTGGGCAACCGATTGCGGTGGGCAACCGCAATCGATGGTGTGCGTGCGCCGAGACTAAATTTCCTTGCCGATCTTGCGGTCGAGCGAGTAGGGGCCGCCGCCGCGCAGCAGGACCGCAATCAGAATGAAAAGCCAAAACAGTGGGAATTCCACGCCGTTCACCGCCATGCCGTATCCGCGAGGCACATGCACGGCAATGATCAGGACGATGAATTCGATCACCAGAAGCAATGCCGCCGGGCGGGTCCATAAACCGACGACGACCAGCAAGGCGACGACCGTTTCATTGAACGGAATATAATAGGCCCAAAACCCCGCAGGCTCGAGTCCGAGCTTGCCAAAATATCCGGTCAGACCTGCGTGGGTCATCACGGTCGCCTTGGTCCAACCGTGCACGAGAACAAACGCACCGGCCGTCACGCGGACGACGAGATAGGCGAGGTCGGACGTAAGCCCATAATACCGGCTTAATGCCGGAATGATCGGGTTCGGATCGTTGCTGGCCTTTCCGTTCATGGTGTCGCTCCCCAGTCGTGTTCCGCCACTCTGATTGGTGGCGTGTCACGACAATAACACCGGGCCTCGGGCAATATTCACATCGAGCTGTGGAGAAAATTATTCTGTGGGCACAAGCGCGGCGGTATCGGGCACCGCCACGCCGTCGATCAGGCAGCGCCCATTTTCGACTTGAATGTGGCCTTCGGCCAATAGTTTGAGGGCCAACGGATAGATTTGATGCTCGATTTTGAGGACACGCGCGGCCAGCGTTGCCTCGCTGTCGCCCGCGTGCACTGCAACAGCGCCTTGCGCGATGATCGGACCGGAGTCCAATTCCGCCACCACGAAATGCACCGTGGCGCCATGGATCTTTGCGTCAGCTGCGAGCGCCCGTTTGTGGGTTTCGAGCCCCTTGAACGCGGGCAGCAAAGCGGGGTGGATATTGAGCAAGCGCTCGGGCCAATGCGCGACGAATTCGGGCGTGAGCAGCCGCATGAAGCCAGCGAGACAGACGAAATCGATACGGTGTTTTTCCAGCGCCGCCTGAACGGTACGGTCGAACGCCGTGCGGTCCTTGCCGAACAGCGTGTGATCGACCACCTCGGTGGCGATGCCGGCTGAGCGCGCGGTTGCCAGACCGCCAGCGTCCGGCCGGTTCGACAGCACCAGCGCGATCTCCGCCGGATAATCTTTGTCCTTCGCCGCCTCGATCAGCGCCGTCATGTTAGAGCCGCGGCCGGAAATGAGAACGGCGACGCGCTTGCGGCTCATGGTTCACCCAAGATCGAGTTTGCCGTCATAGACCACGCGCGCTTCGCCCGACGCACGAATAACGCTGCCGATGGTGACCGCCTTCTCGCCGGCCTGCGTGAAGGCCTGCGCCACCGCGGCGGCGTCTTTGGGCGCGGCGATGACGATCATGCCGATGCCGCAATTGAAGGTGCGCAGCATTTCATTTTGCGCGATGCCGCCTTCGCTCGCCAGCCACTTGAACACCGGCAGCACCGGCACGCATTCCAGATCGATGCGCGCGCCTAAATCTTTCGGCAGCACGCGCGGGAGGTTGTCGGGAAACCCGCCGCCGGTAATATGCGCGAGCCCCTTCACGCCTTGAGTCGCGCGGATCGCGGCCAGGCACGACTTCACATAAATGCGGGTCGGCGTCAGGATCGCTTCGCCAAGACTTAGCGTAGATTGCGACTGATCGGGCGAAAACGGCGCCGGTGCGGACCATAATAGGCCGCTCTTCTCGACCACCTTGCGCACCAGCGAAAAGCCGTTGGAATGCAAGCCGGAGGAGACGAGACCGATAATGACGTCGCCTTCCGCGATATCGCGCCGCGGCAGCAGCGCGCCGCGCTCGGCGGCGCCGACTGCAAAGCCGGCGAGATCGTAATCGTCGCCCTGGTAGAGCCCGGGCATCTCGGCAGTTTCGCCGCCGATCAGCGCGCAGCCGGCCTGCTTGCAGCCGACCGAAATGCCGGCGACCACGGAGGCGCCGATTTCCGGCTCGAGTTTTCCACATGCATAGTAGTCTAGGAAGAACAGCGGCTCGGCGCCTTGCACCACCAGGTCGTTGACGCTCATGGCGACCAGATCGATGCCAATGGTGTCGTGGCGGCCGGTCTCGATGGCGATCTTGACCTTGGTGCCGACGCCGTCATTGGCGGCAACCAGAACCGGGTCCTTGAATCCCAACGGTTTGAGGTCAAACAAGCCGCCGAAGCCGCCGATTTCGGCATCGGCCCCCGGGCGCGCGGTTGCGCGCACCAACGGCTTGATCAGCTCCACCATCCGGTTGCCGGCGTCGATATCGACGCCTGCTTGCGCGTAAGTGAGGCCGCGCTCCTTTTCTGCCATGATGCCCTTCTAAACGGGTCACGCTCTAGCGCCGGGGTCCTACGTGGAAAACGCAAGTCGCGCAATGGTCGAAGCACCGTTATACTCTGCCGAGATTGACGCGTTGCCGGGAAAACAGGCCGGGTCGCCTCGACAAGCCGGGATTGCCTTGAGTATTCCGAACCTCATTACGCTGGGGCGCATTTTGCTGGTGCCGATCGTCGTCTGGGCGATCGCCACGCCGGGCGCAATGTGGATAGCCTTCGTGCTGTTCCTGGCCGCCGGTGTCAGCGACGCCGTCGACGGCTATCTCGCCAAGCGCTTCGGCATGACCACCGAGCTCGGCGCCTATCTCGATCCGCTGGCCGATAAGGCGCTCATTGTCTCGATCTATCTCACGCTCGGCATCAACGGATTTATCCCGCGCTGGCTGGTGATCCTGGTCGTGTCACGCGACATCTTGATCGTGGGCGGGATCATGCTGTCATGGCTGGTCGGCAACCCGCTCAAGATCAAGCCGCTGCTGGTCTCCAAACTCAACACAGTAGCGCAAATCGTGTTCGCCTCCGTGGTGCTCGGCGCGCTCGGCTTTAATTACGAGTGGCCGATGCTCACGCTCATCCTCATGGGTCTAGTCGCCGTCTTGACCTTGCTGTCGGTGGCCGCCTATGTCGCCGAATGGGTGCGGCACATGAACACGACGACGAGCGCTCCATGAGCATGCGCGCCCGGCCGCGACCGCATCGCGATCCGCCCGCAGGCGATGGCATGCCGTCCGAGCGGCAAGTCGTATTCTGGCTGGCGGCGCTTGCGGCCATCGTATTGCTGCTGTGGCTGCTGAGTCAGATCCTGCTGCCGTTTGTCGTCGGTGCAGCCATTGCCTATTTGCTCACGCCGGTCACCGACCGGCTCGAGCGCCTTGGCGTCAACCGGCTGGCCGGCGCGCTGTCGATCATCACTTTGGTGGTGATGACGATCGTCCTCTTGATCCTGCTGGTGGCGCCGATCCTGGGCGGCCAGCTGTCGTCTTTCATCGATAATCTCCCCGGCTATGTGACGCGGTTGCAATCGCTGCTCAGCGATCCGGGCCGGCCGTGGCTGCAGAAAATCCTGGGCGCGAGCTTCAGTGCCGACAAATCGATGGGCGATCTGGTGGCGCAAGGGGTGGGCTGGCTCACCACGTTCCTGCAATCGCTTTGGTCGGGCGGCCGAGCGCTGGTCTCGCTGTTCTCGCTGGTGGTGGTGACGCCGGTGGTGGCGTTCTACCTGATCTACGACTGGCACCGCATGATCAGCAACGTCGACGGCTGGGTCCCGATCAATCAGCGCGAAACCGTGCGCCAGCTTGCGCGCGAGATCGACGCCGCCATTTCCGGTTTCGTGCGGGGGCAGACCGCGGTCTGCCTGATCCTCGGCTCGTTTTATGCGGTCGCGCTGACGCTCAGCGGGCTTAATTTCGGCCTGCTGATCGGACTGATTTCCGGCATCATCACCTTCATACCCTATGTCGGCTCGATGACCGGCTTGACTCTTGCACTCGGGGTGGCGGTGGCGCAGTTCTGGCCGGACTACAGCTCGATCCTCATGGTGCTCGGCATTTTTCTGGTCGGCCAATTCCTTGAGGGCAATCTGCTGGCGCCCAAGCTGGTCGGCGAGAGCGTCGGGCTGCATCCGGTCTGGCTGATTTTCGCGCTGCTCGCGTTCGGCTATCTGTTCGGCTTTGTCGGCCTGATGGTGGCGGTCCCGCTCGCCGCCACCATCGGCGTGCTGGGGCGCTTTGCGTTGCGGCGCTACCAAGCGAGCTCGCTCTATAGCGGCGAGCCGGCGGAATGAACGCAAGTTCGCTCAGTCCGCGTCAGCTCGTGCTCGCGCTTAATCATGCGACAAGCTTCGCGCGCGAGGATTTCCTGCGCGGACCGTCGAATGCGGCCGCGCTCGCGCTGATCGAGCGCTGGCCGGATTGGCCGGATCGGATCGTGGCACTGATCGGGCCGGAAGGCGCGGGCAAAAGCCATCTCGCCGCGATCTGGGCGGAAGCTTCGGGCGCGCGCGTGCTGGCGGCGAAATTGCTCGAACATGGCGACCTGCCGGCGGCCTTGGCCACCGGCGCGCTGGTGCTCGAGGATCTGGAATTCGCTGGGCTCGACGAGCGCGCGCTATTCCATCTGATCAATCTCGCGCGCGAGGAGGGCGCTTTTGTCCTCATCACATCGCGTTCGCCATTGCCGACCTTTCCGGTGGCGATCCGCGATCTCGCCTCGCGCCTGCGCGCGCTGCCGAGTATCTCGCTCTCGGCCCCCGACGACGCCCTGCTGCGCTCGCTGATCGTCAAGCTCGCCGCCGACCGCCAGCTCGCCGTCGACGAGACGCTGGTGAACTATCTGGTCAACCGCATCGAGCGATCATTCGCGGGCGCCCGTGCCGCGGTCGCGCTGCTCGACGAAGAGGCGATGCGCCAGCACCGCCCGGTGACGCGAGCGCTGGCCGTCGAGCTTTTCCGCGACCAACCCGCTTAACGACGCCATTGACGGTCTCTTGACGAAGCCGACGGTTCGGGCGCGAACTGTCATCCGCCGGCCACTTTTATCGGTTAGGGATTTGGCCTTTCAGGCCTCCATTACGATGGCAGATCGCGCACAAGCTATTGCAAAGATTGATGAAATCGCTCCGGTTGCCGACGGCGACGCTGCTACTCCGGCTCCGGCGTCCGAGGCGAATCTAAGGTCACAACCGCAACAATTCATCAATCGGGAATTGTCTTGGCTGCATTTCAACCGCCGGGTTCTGGAAGAGGCCGCCAACGAGAGCCATCCGCTGCTCGAGCGTGTGCGCTTTCTGTCCATTTCGGCCAACAACCTCGACGAATTCTTCATGGTGCGCGTGGCCGGCCTCAAGGGCCAGGTGCTCCAGGCAATCACGACCCGGAGTCCGGACGGGCTCACCCCCAACGAGCAGCTCACGCGGATCGGCGAGGCGGTGTCGCACCTCGCCAGCGATCAGCAGAAGCGTTGGCTGGACTTGCGCCCGTCGCTGGCGGCCGCTGGCGTCGTTCTGGTGGATGGGGCCGATCTCAAGAAGGCCGAGCGCGTCTGGCTGGAAGAACGCTTCCTCACCCACGTATTCCCGCTGCTGACGCCGCTCGCCATCGATCCGGCGCATCCGTTCCCATTTATTCCCAATCTCGCCTTCTCGATCGCGCTGCAGCTTTCGCGCGCCAAGGACGGACGCGCGATGAACGCGCTCATCCGCATGCCGCAGAAGATCGATCGCTTCATCAAGCTGCCGAGCGAACCCGAGCAGGGCATCCGGTTGATCACGCTTGAGGAGACGACCGCGCTGTTCATCGGCCGGCTGTTCCCCGGCTACACCGTCAAGGGTCACGGCGCCTTCCGCGCCATCCGCGACTCGGAAGTTGAAATCGAGGAAGAGGCGGAAGACCTGGTGCGGCTATACGAAACCGCGCTCAAGCAGCGCCGCCGCGGCTCGGTGATCCGGCTGGAGCTCAATGCCACGATGCCGGTGGAGTTGCGCGGCTTCGTTCAGCGCGCGCTGGCGGTGGCTGACGACGAGGTCTTTCTGATCGACGGCGTGATCGCGCTCAACGATCTTTCCCAGCTCAACAGGCTCGATCGGCCCGACCTCGAATTTGTGCCGTATAATCCGCGTTATCCAGAACGCATCCGCGATCACGGCGGCGATTGCTTCGCCGCCATCCGGCAAAAGGATTTGATCGTCCACCATCCGTACGAATCATTCGACGTGGTGGTGCAATTCCTGCAGCAGGCGGCGCGCGACCCTGACGTGGTGGCCATCAAGCAGACGCTTTACCGCACGTCCGCCGAATCCCCGATCGTCAAGACGCTGATTGAAGCGGCCGAGGCCGGCAAGTCGGTCACCGCTTTGATCGAACTCAAGGCCCGCTTCGACGAAGAGGCCAATATCCGCTGGGCGCGCGATCTCGAGCGCGCCGGCGTGCAGGTCGTCTACGGCTTCATCGAATTGAAGACCCACGCCAAGCTGTCATTGGTGGTGCGCCGCGAGGGTGGGGCGTTGGCGACCTATATTCATGCCGGCACCGGGAATTATCACCCGGTGACCGCGCGCATCTACACCGATCTGTCCTTCTTCACCGCCGACGCGGTGATCGGGCGCGATGTGGCGCGCATCTTCAATTACATCACCGGCTATGCCGAGCCGGCCGAGCTCGAGAAAATGGCGATCTCGCCGATCAACCTGCGCAAGCGCGTTCTCGATCACATCGCCCACGAAATCGCCAACGCCAAGGCCGGCAAGCCGGCGGCGATTTGGATGAAGATGAATGCGCTGGTCGATCCGGGTATCATTGACGCGCTTTACGATGCCTCGAGCGCCGGCGTTGCCGTCGATCTGGTGGTGCGCGGCATCTGCTGCCTGCGCCCAGGCGTGCCCGGGCTGTCCGACAATATCCACGTCAAATCCATCGTCGGCCGCTTCCTGGAACACAGCCGCATCTATTGCTTCGGCTCGGGGAACAAGCTGCCGCACGCCAAGGCGGCGATCTATATTTCCTCCGCCGACATGATGCCGCGCAATCTCGACCGTCGGGTGGAGGTGCTATGCCCGATTCTCAACCCAACCGTGCATGAACAGGTTCTCGGCCAGATCATGGCTGCAAACTTCAAGGATAACGAGCAAAGCTGGACGCTCTTGCCGGACGGCAGTTCCACGCGCATAAAGGCCGCCCCGGGCGAGGAACCATTCAACGCCCACAAGTATTTCATGACAAATCCGAGCCTGTCGGGCCGTGGCAAATCGCTCAAGGAATCGTCACCGCGCAGCCTTATACGCCGCCTCGTCGACGGGGCGTAAGCGCTCGGCCGTCAAGCAGCCGATCATGAATTCGGCGCAAGGTAGGCTCGACCACGGGCCGCCGATCGCGGTCATCGATATCGGCTCGAACTCGGTCCGCCTCGTCATTTATGAAGGGCTGACTCGCTCACCGACGCCGATCTTCAACGAAAAAGTGCTGGCCGGTCTCGGCCGCCAGGTGCAGTCGACCGGCCTATTGGCGCCGGACGCCATCGACAGTGCGCTCGACGCGCTCAAGCGTTTCCGCGCGCTGTGCGACACCTTGCACGTGCGCAAGATATGGGCGATTGCCACCGCCGCCTGCCGCGATGCGCGCAACGGCCGTGCCTTCATCGCCGAGGCGACGCACATCTGCCGCGCGCCGATCGCGATCCTATCCGGTAAACGCGAAGCCCATCTCACCGGACTCGGCATCGTGTCCGGCATCCACAAGCCGGACGGCATCGTCGGCGACCTGGGCGGCGGCTCGCTCGAGCTGATCGACGTGCACGGCTCGCGCGTGCACGGCGGCATGACGCTGCCGCTCGGCGGGCTCGCCCTGCAGGACATCGCCGGCCGCTCGCTCAAGAAGGCGGAAAAGTTCGTCGAGGACGCCTTCGAAGACCTCGACATATTGCACGACGGCGAGGGCCGCACCTTCTACGCGGTCGGCGGCACGTGGCGTGCGCTGGCGCGGCTGCACATGTGGCAGACCGGTTATCCGTTCCACGTCATGCACAATTACCGAATCTCGGCGCGCGAGGCGCTGGAGTTTTCGCGCCTGGTGCACCGGGTCGATACCGAGACGCTGTCCAAGATCGAAGTCGTCAACGCCGCCCGCCGGCCGCTGCTCGCCTATGCCGCGCTTGTGATGGAAAACCTGGTGCGCACGATCAAGCCCAAGCAGGTGATCATCTCCGTGCTCGGCGTGCGCGAGGGGCTGCTCTATTCGCTGCTCAATCCAAGCGAACGCGCACGCGATCCGCTGATCTCGGCGGCCGCCGATCTCAACGTGCTGCGCTCGCGCTCGCCACATCACGGCGAGGAGCTGATCGATTGGACCGACCGCTTCATGGCGTCTTCCGGCCTCGACGAGACCGCCGACGAACGCCGGCTACGCCACGCCGCCTGTCTCCTGGCGGATATCGGTTGGCGCGCGCATCCGGATTATCGCGGCGAGCAGTCGATGAACATCATCGCGCACGGCGCTTTCGTCGCCATCGACCATCCGAGCCGCGCCTATCTCGCGCTTTCGGTCTACTTCCGCCATGCGGGGCTGAGCGAGGAGGACCTGTCGCCGCGCCTGCGCGAACTCGCCACCACCCGCATGCTCGATCGCGCGCGCGTGCTCGGCGCCGCCATGCGGGTCGCCTACATCATCACCGCCGGGCAGGGCGGCGTGCTGCCGAAGACGCCGATGAAGGTGAGACGCGGCAAGCTGGTGCTGACGTTACCCGGCAAGTTTGCGCCGCTCGGCAGCGACCGGCTGTTCAACCGCCTGCGTCAGCTCGCAAGGCTGGTCGGCAGGGAGCCGGTGATCGAAAGTTGAGCGCGCGAGCGCGTAGTCTGGCGTCTAACGCCTACTCAAATGAAACGCCGAGCTTTTTGCCGTCCGTCCAGATCACTTTGCAGTGCCGCGTGCCGGCTTCGCCGTCGATCGCCAACTGGAAGAGGCGCGGTATACCGAAACTGCTGATAACGCTGAGACCGGCGCTGCGCGGCGTCAGGTCGTTGACGCTGCATACAAGCCCCGATCCGGCCGCGCCAAACTTAATCCGCCCACGCTTGGATGCCGAATTGCGGTGGTCTTGTGTGCGCTCGAACATCGGTCACGCGCGCCCACACTGGAGTTGCGGCTGGGCGGGCCCGACGACACTGTCGGTCAAGGCCGGCGCCGCCGGCAGCATATAAGTCCGCGTGCAGTTGCAAGGCGAACAAAGGTAAGTGTTTCGCCGCATGTTGCGCACGACCGGGTGGGGCGTCATTGCGACATTCAAGGCCCGACACTGCGGGCAATTTGCTGCGGCACCAACTCCGTCCGAATGAAACATGGCTTGAATAAGTAGAGGAATTCCAACTGGGCCAAGGTATTCCGGTAGTCATTACCGCTGAGATTTTAAAAAACTGCTCATGTCTAATTTCAATTTAGCTGCAATTTTATCTCATCTGCCGGCCGCTCCAAAATCCCGCTGCGCTATGCGGCAATGGGCTCGGCGCCCCCCGATGGGACCAGCAACAAAGGAAGTCGTATTCTGACGATTGTTCCGGTTGCTTCTTGTTTCGACGGGACGATGGCGCCGCCGAGTTGGCGCACGAAAATCGCCACGTAGTCCGAGCCACGTTTTTCTGGACTCTTCGCCAAATCCTTATCCTTCGTACCGATACCGTCGTCGGAAACAACCAGCTCAATTTGATCGCCGATCTGTTCCACGCACAGCTTTATATGCCCGCTCCCATTCGGAAATGCATGCTTGATGGCGTTTGTCGTAAGCTCGTTGACCAGAAGGCCGAAAGGAACGGCACGATCCGGGTCAATCTCTACCGGCTCGGCCTTAACCTCTATGTCGATGCCCGAGGTGTTACCAAGCAAACTTGCCGTCATGGTTTTGGCAATTTCGCGCAAGTAAGCATCGACAGCGACGGTGCGGCCGCGGCTGGTTTGTGAAATCAGGTCGTAGAGCTGGGCAATGGCACCGATGCGCGCCTGCATGGTCTTATAGCCTTGCACGCACGGTGCAGCCGTCCATTTGGCTTCGTAGGCGATCAATCCGACGATGACCTGCAAGTTATTCTTGATCCGATGCGATATTTCGTTGGTCAAACTGATAGCGTCACGCTCGCGCTGCTTACGGTCGGTGATGTCCTCGAACACGAGCAGCATGCGATGGGCATGGTTGCCCGGCTGAGAGATTTTTCGGGCATTTAGGTTGAAGACGCGGCGGCCGAGCCCCGGAAAATTGTCTTCGATCTCGAAACTTTCGATGGGCTTGTTTTCCGGCAGCACCTTCTCCATCAAATGGCGCAGCGCCGGCACGTCCCATTGGTGCTGTAAGAGTTCGGAAACGCGCCGCCCATGTGTCTCGGCCTCGGTAATTCCGAATATCGTCAAAAATGCGTTACTAGCCGTCACGATCGTCATGTCGTTTTCGAGCACGACCAGCGGATCACGAATGGTGTCGACGATACTTTGCGTGAGTTGCCAGTTGCGCTTGCTCTCGGCCCGCGCCGCGCGTTCCTCGCTGACATCCTCAATGGCGAGCAGGATAGAACCGTCATGGTCGCCGGGACTGAAAATCTTGCGCGCATTGACCAGCATGGTTCGTCGTCCAATGGTCGGGAAATCATGCTCGACCTCGAACCCTTCGACCGATGCACGATGCGGGATCACGCTCTCGAGCAAAGTACGCAGCGCGGTGATATCCCACTGCCGGTTTCCTAGCGCGTAAATAAGGCAGCCCTCGGTCTCGCTGGGGCTGGTGCGAAACGTCTGATAGAACGCGCGATTGGCGGATGTGATGATCAAATTTCTATCAAGGACGATGAGTGCGCTCGGCACGGTCTCAACGATGTCGCTCGCAGCAATATCGGACACGGTTTTTGCTCCGTGAACAGAATCAACCATGGACGTCGTCCCCCAATGATTTCGCAATTTCAAAACTACGCGGCGAGCATTTCTTGGACTGAGTCTTGGAGTTGGTGCTGCGTGTACGGCTTGCGAAGAATGTGCATGCCTTCGATCAGCAGCGCCTTCATCTTGTCGGTGATATTGTTGCCGGTCGTGTAGAGCACGCGCAATTTCGGTCGCAGCGCAATGGCGGAACGCGCCAGATCGCAGCCGCCTTGGACCAATTCTTTTAAATAGATATCGGTGAACAGCGCGTCGATGTGTTGCGGCGAACGCAGAAACGTAAGCGCCTCGTCGACGTCGTAGGCGGCGAAAGTCTGATGGCCCCAATCCTAAATCATCATTTCCGCGACTTCGCGGATGAACACATCGTCTTCGACTATCAATATCACGGCCATTCGAAACCTTTCGGCCGTGACATTTTGTGTCGCATTTCGCAGCTCTTTCGCCGCAACCACGGCTATTCGAGCCCTTTCGGGGTCTCTATCAGGGCATACGTATACGCGCCCTAACGCATAAGGTTCCGTCCGAATAACCCTTTATTTCGACCAGCATTCGGGGGCAAAGCGCAAATAGACCAGCCGCTGCTCACCGATCTCGATTTATCAGGACTCGGCCTGATTCTTCTCCACCGTCACCACACGGCCCTTGTCGACAGCGAGCGCTAGCTTGCCGTGCTTCAAGGCCAGCGCCTTTTCGCCGAACAGTTCGCGCCGCCAGCCTTTCAGCGCCGGCACGTCGGCATCGTCGTCGGCAGCGATGCGATCCAATTCATCCACGTTGGCGATCACCTTGGCGGCTACGCCGTGGCGCTCGGCGGTCATGCGCAGCAGCACTTTGAGCAGTTCGACGGTGGCGGCCCCATTGGGCGCCAGGCGGAAGCGCTCGAGCCGCGGCAGCGTCTTGGGATCGCGCCCGATGCCACGCGTGACCGCCTCGACGATCGCCTCGCCCCAACGCGAGCGCTCAAATCCCTTCGGCAGCGACCGCAAATGCCCGAGCCGCTCGATCGTGGTCGGCGCCTGCACCGCGATGTCGCCGACCACGTCGTCCTTGAGTACGCGCGAGCGCGGCACGTCGCGGGTTTGCGCCTCGCGCTCGCGCCAGGCGGCAATCTCGATCAGCACGGCCAGCTCCTTCGGCTTGCGCACCCGGCTCTTGAGCCGCTCCCAGGCGCGCTCCGGCTCGGCGCGATAGGTCTCGGGCGAGGTGAGAACGTTCATCTCCGCCTCGACCCAACTGGTGCGTTCGCGCTTGGCGAGATCGGCAGCGAGCTTGAGGTAGACCGCGCGCAAATGCGTGACGTCGGACAGCGCATAGGAAACCTGCGCGTCGGAAAGCGGCCGCCTCGTCCAGTCAGTGAAACGGTGCGATTTGTCGAGCTGGTCGCCGGAGATGCGCTGCACGAGCTGGTCGTAGGAGATCGAGTCGCCATAACCGAGCACCATGGCGGCGACCTGGCTGTCGAAGATCGGATGCGGGATCTTCTTCGCCATGTTCCAGACGATTTCGATGTCTTGCCGCGCGGCGTGGAACACCTTGACCACATTCTCGTCGGTCAGCAGCGCGAATAGCGGGCCGAGATCGATGCCGGGCGCCAGCGCGTCGACCACCACCGCCTCGTCGGGCGAAGCCAGCTGCGCCACGCAGAGCAGGGGGTAATAGGTGGTCTCGCGCAGGAACTCCGTATCGACGGTCACGTAAGGATGCCGCGCCATGCGCGCGCAAACCTCGGCCAGTTCCTCGGTGGTGGTGATCAAATCCATACTCGCGGGCAACCTAACCCGATCAGGGGCGGTCATGGCAACTCACTTCCCCCGAATGCGCGGCATGTGGATGAATTCCCAGGGTGAGGGCATCGGCGCAACCGGCACCTCGATCAAAGTCGGCTCGCGGGCGGCAAACGCGGCCTTGAGCGCTGCGCTAAGCTCTGCCGGATTACGCGCGCGCCGGCCGGCGGCGCCGAAGCTTTCGGCGTATTTGACGAAATCCGGGTTGGCGAGGTCGGATGCGATCACCCGGTTGCCGAACAGCTCCTGCTGGATGCGGCGCACATTGCCAAAGGCGCCATCCGCGAATACCACCGCGACCAGCGGGATCCGGTGGCGCATGGCGGTGGCGATCTCGTTGCCCGTGTAGAGGAAGCCACCGTCGCCATTGATCGAGAGCACCGGTACGTCAGGACGCGCGTGTTGGGCGCCGAGCGCGGTGGCGTAGCCCCAGCCGAGATTGTCCTGATAGCCGGGCGAGAGAAACGTCCGCGGGCGATAGACCTGCATGGCGAGGCGGGCGGCAAAGCCGATCTGCGTGACCTCGTCCACATAGATGCCGTCTTCCGGCAATTCGGCGCGGATGACGTCGAGGAAGGCGAGTTGCGGGCTAAGTTTTTGCAGGCGCGCTTTCCATTTCGCCTGGCGCTCCACCATCTCGTTGCGGCCCGAAGCTCGGCGCGCATTCGTTTTCGCGAGCGCGTCGATCAGCCGCCGCAGGATCGGCGCGGCGTCGCCGATCAGCGCCGCTTTCGGCTTGCGCAGGCGCGCAGGCTCGTCGCGGTCGGCATCGACGCGCACGATCTGTAATTTGCTGTCGATGCCCCACGCGTTCATCGGCGTGAGCAGCCGCGTGCCGACCGCCAGCACCGCGTCAGCCTCGCCCCAAAGCTCGCGGCCGAGCGGCAGCGTGACGCTGAACGGACTGCGGCCGTCGAGCACGCCGCGGCCGCGCCGGTAGGCGAGCACGGGCGCCTGCAACAGGTCCGAGAGCAGCGTCACCTCGGGCGAGGCGTCCTGCGCGCCGCCGCCGGCGACGATCAGAACGCGCTTAGCTTTGCCCAAGAGCTTTGCCGCCGCACGCACGGTGTCCTCGTCGATGCGCGGCGCGCGCTCAGGCGCGGGCGGCGCGAGCGTAACCGGACCGCGCTTGCCCCACACATCGATGGCGCATTCGAGCGCAGCCGGTCCGTGCCGCCCTTGCCGCATGGAGGCGATCGCCTTGGCGGCTTTTGCGGAAGCCTCCGCCGGGGCGTCGATGCGCGCGGAATGATCGACCAGCCGGGCGATGATGCCGGCCTGGTCGCGGATCTCGTGCAATTGGCCGGTGCCGCGGCCGATCATGGCCGACGGGATCTGTCCGATCAGTGCCAGCACCGGCGCGTTCATGCCATAGGCCGTGAGCAGCGCGGCGCCGGAATTGAGCAGGCCCGGGCCCGGGACGACGACATAAGTCTGCGGTTTGCCGGTCGCCAAAGCCGCGCCCAGCGCCATATAGGCCGCGCCCTGCTCGTGGCGGGTGTGGACGACGCGCAAAGCATCGCCGGCGCGCTGGAAAGCATCGAACAGGTGGTCGTTGTGCACGCCCGGCAGCGCGTAGACCGTGTCGAACCCATGTGCGAGCAGGGTCGCGACCGTGGCTTCGCCGGTGGACATCTTGGCGGCGGCCGGTTTGGCTTTTTTCGGGCGTTTAGCTTTTGGCATGATGTTAAGTCCGGCTTTTCGCGGGGCAGAGTGTGCAGATCGCTAGCACCCTGTCGAGCCGCTTACCTTGACAAAGCCGACCCCCCATGCGCTTTTCGCGCGCCTCACAGCCACACTGAATCGCCTGCCGGAACAGCCCTGAAATGCCTATGCATCGCTATCGCACCCACACCTGCGGCGCCCTGCGCGAGGGTGATATCGGCCAAGCGGTTCGCTTGTCCGGTTGGTGCCACCGCATCCGCGATCATGGCGGGGTGCTGTTCATCGACCTGCGCGACCATTACGGGCTCACGCAAGTTGTGGCCGATCCCGACAGCAAGGCCTTCAAACTGGCCGAGACGCTGCGCTCGGAATGGGTGGTGCGCATCGACGGCAAGCTACGCAAACGCCCCGCCGGCACCGAAAATGCCGAACTGCCGACGGGACAGGTAGAGGTCTATATCGACGAGATCGAGGTGCTGGGACCCGCCGCCGAACTGCCGATGCCGGTGTTCGGCGAGCAGGATTACCCGGAAGAGATCCGGCTCAAATACCGCTTCCTCGATCTGCGGCGCGAACATCTGCACAACAACATCATGCTGCGCGGGCAGGTGATCGATTCGCTGCGCAAGCGCATGAAGGAGGGCGGCTTCTTCGAATTCCAGACGCCGATCCTCACCGCGTCCTCGCCGGAAGGCGCGCGCGACTATCTCGTTCCCTCGCGCATCCATCCGGGAAAATTCTACGCGCTGCCGCAGGCCCCGCAGCAGTTTAAGCAGCTCATCATGGTGGCGGGCTTCGACCGCTATTTCCAGATCGCGCCCTGTTTCCGCGACGAGGACGCGCGCGCCGACCGCTCGCCCGGCGAGTTCTACCAGCTCGATCTCGAGATGAGCTTCGTCACCCAACAAGACGTGTTCAACGCGGTCGAGCCGGTGATCCGCGGCGTGTTCGAGGAATTCGGCAAGGGAAAGGCGGTGACGCCGAAGTTTCCGCTCATTCCTTATGCCGACGCGCTGCGCAAATACGGCACCGACAAACCGGATTTGCGCAATCCGATTATCATGCAAGATGTGAGCGAAGCCTTCCGCGGCTCCGGCTTCAAGATTTTCGCGCGCATTCTGGAAACGCCCGGCAACGCGGTGTGGGCAATCCCTGCACCCAAGGGCGGCAATCGTGCTTTCTGCGACCGCATGAATTCCTGGGCGCAAGGCGAGGGCCAGCCGGGGCTCGGCTACATCTTCTGGCGCGAGGGCGAGGAGGGCGGCGCCGGTCCCTTGGCGAAGAACATCGGGCCTGAGCGCACCAAGCAGATCGCCGATCAGTTGAAGCTTGTCGTCGGCGATGCTTGCTTCTTCGTCGCCGGCAAGCCAAAGGACTTCGTCAAGTTTGCAGGCTCAGCGCGCGTCAAGGTCGGCGAAGAGCTCGGCTTGATCGCCAAGGACCGCTTCGAGTTCTGCTGGATCGTCGATTTCCCGATGTACGAGTGGAACGAGGAGGAGAAGAAGATCGACTTCTCGCACAATCCATTCTCAATGCCGAACTTGGGCGTCGAGGAATTCCTCGCGCTCGATGCCAACAACCAGGAAAAAATCCTCAGCCTCAAGGCGATCCAATACGACATCGTGTGCAACGGCGTGGAACTGTCATCCGGCGCCATCCGCAATCACCGCCCCGAAGTGATGAAGAAGGCATTCGCCATCGCCGGCTACCCGGAAGAGGTTCTGGAGCGGCAATTCGGCGGCATGCTGCGCGCGCTCTCGCTCGGCGCGCCGCCGCACGGCGGCATCGCGCCCGGCATCGACCGCATCGTCATGCTGCTCGCCGGCGAGGAGAACCTGCGCGAGGTGGTGCTGTTCCCAATGAACCAGCGCGCCGAGGATTTGATGATGGGCGCGCCGTCGGGGGCGACGGCCAAGCAGCTCAGGGAGCTGCATATCCGGCCCGATTTGCCGAAGAAGTAGAATTGAAAAATTGAATTTATGTTGCACCGCGCTCGCCGCGAGCTAGGCGGCTTGCGCCGCGCATTAATTTGAGATTGGATTTGAGTTCGTTCCAGAGACGGCGAAGTGCGCACGCAAAGCCGCGCGAACGACAACAAATAAACCTACAGCACTCGGGGAGGAATTGATGTCCGAGATCGAACGGCGCGCCCTCATGAAGGGCGCGGCACTGAGCGCGCTCGCCTTCACCGCGGGCGGCGCCGAGGGTCTACTTTCGCCTAAGCAAGCGCGCGCGCAGAATATTCCGTTCCGCACGCTGACGCCGGAACAGGTCGCGACGCTGGAGGCGCTGGGCGAAACGCTGGTCCCCGGCGCCAAGCAGGCCGGCATTTCCCATTTCGTCGATCAGCAGCTCTCAGGACCGCCTGAGGAAGCGCTGCTGGAAGCGCGCATTCTCAATATTCGGCCGCCTTATGCGAATTTCTACCGCGCGGCGCTCGGCGCGATCGACAAAGCGAGCAACGCGACCCAAGACGGCCGGGGGCTTGCCGCACTCAGCGACAACGAGCGGCACGCCTTCGTCGACTTGATGCGCCAGAACAAAGTCGAAGGCTGGCAGGGCCCGCCCGGACCTTTCGTTTATCTCGTCATGCGCAGCGACGCCGTCGATGCCGTCTACGGAACCATGGATGGCTACGCCGCGCTCGGCATTCCCTACATGCCGCATATCGCGCCGACCAAGAGGTGGTGACATGGCAAACGCAAAAGTTGATGCCGTCATCGTCGGCGCCGGTGCCTCGGGCACGCTCTACGCCTCGGTGCTGGCCAAGGCCGGCAAGAAAGTGGTTCTGCTCGAAGCTGGGCCGGACTGGCAACTGACCGACCTGATCAGTTCGGATTTCTGGGGCCGGCGCGTCAAGCCGGCCGGCATTCCGTTCCTATTGGAAGGCAAAAATCCCTACGGCTATGCCTATCAGGCGGGCTGGGGCGTTGGCGGCGCGGCGCTGCATTACTTCGCGAATTTTCCGCGCTATCTGCCGAACGACTTCAAAGTGAAGAGCGAGCACAATCGCGGGCTCGACTGGCCGATCTCCTATGCCGACGTCGCGCCTTATTACGACAAGGTGGCCGCCGAGATCGGCGTCTCCGGCGACGCCAAGGCCGAAGAGCTCTGGCGGCCGAAAGGAGCGGCCTATCCGATGCCGCCGATGAAGACCTTCCGCAACGGCGATGTCTGGAAAAAGGGTTGCGAAGCGGCTGGCATCCGCATGGTGCCGGCGGCGGTCGGCATGAACTCGACGGAATTCAAGGGCCGCCCGGCCTGCATCTACGACGGCTGGTGCCATGTCGGCTGCCCGATCGGCGCGCTGGCCAATCCGCAGGTCACTTATCTCGCCGATGCCAAAAAAGCCGGCGCCGAGGTGCGCGCGTTCTCCACTGTCACCCGCGTGCTGACCAATGAAGCGGGCAGCAAGGTCACCGGCGTCGAATATTACGACGCCAAAAAAGAAAAGCAGGTGCAGGAGGCGAGCGTGGTCATCCTCGCCGCCTGGGCAGCGCAAAACCCGCGCCTGATGATGATCTCGTCGACGGACAAGCACCCCAAGGGGCTCGCCAACTCAAGCGGCCTGCTGGGAAAATATATGATGGCGCATTACGCGTCGGGCACCTGGGCGTTGTTCGACGAGGACGTCGAGAACCACATGGGCACAGTCGGCGCACAGTACATGTCGTACGACCGTTATGACAAGACCAGCAAGAAGGGCGCCTTCGGCAGCACCTTTATCGTCGCCGGCACCGCGCTCAAGACCAGCGATCTCGGCGGTTTTGCCAATGCGCGGCTCGATCTGTTCGGGCCGCAACTCGCCGACTTCATGAAACGCGCCAAGCGCGGCATCACGCGGCTTACTGCGTTCGGCGAAGAAATGCCGAATATCGAGAACCGCATCGAACTCGCCGACGGCAAGGACGAGTTCGGCATGCCGCTCGCCAAGATCGTGCACAGCTTCGACCAGGACGCGGTCGCGCTGTGGAACGCCAATTTCGAGGAGGGCATCACGGTCGCCAAGGCGACCGGCGCCAAGGAGTTCTGGTCGGCGCGCGGCAACCAGCCGACCATCCATCTGTTCGGCGGCACCATCATGGGCAATGGCGCGGGCGACTCGGTTTGCGACAGCTACGGGCAGACGCACGAAATCGGCAATCTGTGGGTCGCGGGCCCCGGCCTGTTCCCGACCGAGGGCGCGTCGAACCCGACCTACACCATCTTTGCGGTGTCGCAGCGCGGCGCCGAGCAACTGGTGTCGAAGTGGGGCAGCGTCGCCGGGTAGCCGGCGGCGCGGGGCGTATTATTTCTCCGGCAGCGGGATGAACTCGATCTCGTCGCCCGGCACCTTGCCGAATTGGCCAGCCGCCCATTCCGCCTTGGCCTGCTCGATGCGGTCTTTGCGCGATGACACGAAGTTCCACCAGATGTGGCGCGGGCCGTCCATCGGCGCGCCGCCGCAAATCACCAGATGCGCGTCGGTGGCGGCTTTGATCGTCACCTGGTCGCCCGGCTTGAACACCAGCAGACGCCCGGGTTCGAATGTGTCGCCCGCGATGTCGATCGCGCCATTGATCACATAGAGCGCGCGCTCTTCGTGGTCGGCATCGAGCGGCAGCGCCGCCCCGGCGCGCAGGGCGATGTTCGCGAACATCGTTTCGTGCACCGTTGGTACTGGCGAGCGTTCGCCATAAAGCGAGCCGATCACCACTCGGACGACTTTCCCGTCGTCCATGATCAGTGGAAATTCGGCGACCTCGTGATGGGCGAAGGCGGGCGCCATTTCCTCCTCAGCCGCCGGCAAGGCCACCCACATCTGTAGGCCATGGATCGGGCTGCCGGTGGCGCGCAATTCCGTGCCGGTGCGTTCGGAATGGACGATGCCGCGGCCCGCTGTCATCCAGTTCACTTCGCCCGGCTTGATCGGCGCCGCGGTGCCAAGGCTGTCGCGATGCATGATCTCGCCGTCGAACAGATAGGTGACGGTGGCGAGCCCGATATGCGGATGCGGCCGCACGTCGAGCCCGTTGCCGGCGCGGAACTCGGCCGGCCCGAAATGATCGAAGAAAATAAACGGCCCGACCATGCGCGAACGCGCCGACGGCAGTGCGCGGCGCACCGAGAAGCCGTCGCCGAGATCGACCGTGCGCGGCACCACCACATGGGCGATCGCTTCGCAAGCATAAGTGTCGCCGGCTTGCGGGTCTTTGCCGGGGAAGAAACTCATACTAGGCTCCTTTACATGCCCGCGACGTGCTTCAGGCCAGCGTGACGAATTTCTGTCCCTTCACCGCTTCGCGCAACCCGTAGAAGGCCTCGTTGGTCTTGGCCCAGTTTGGCCCCTTCTTCATGGTGGCGAGCCAGCGCGTCACATTCGGATAGGGCGTGAAGTCGACGCCGATCAGCTCGCCCAGCGTCACGATGGCGACCGCGAAATAGTCGGCGATGGTGATCGCATCGCCGCAAAGATAAGTCTTGCTCGGCCCGATCCAATAGTCGTTGAGCACCTTTAGCCAGCGCTTGGTATTCTCCTTGCCGACTTCAATCGTCGCCGCTTGCGCTTCGTCGCTGCGCCGCTTGAGATGCGGGAACAGCTGCGGGTAACAGAGATTGTAGCCCCACTCGCGATAGAATTGGCTATTGATCCAATCCATGATCTCGTTGACCTTGGCGCGTTGCTTCAAATCTTTTGGATAGGCCGGCGAGCCGATCTTGTCGGCAAGATATTTCAGGATCGCCGAGCTTTCGGTCAGCCTGAAATCGCCGTCTTCCAACATCGGCACCAGCGAATTCGGATTGATGCTGGCATAGGGCTGTTGCATATGCGCACCGGTCATCAAGTCGACCAGTTCACGGTCCATGTCGATCTTGTTGTCGGCTGCAAACAGAAACACCGGCCGGCACGCCGTCGATATTGGATGCATATAGAGTTTCATTGTCATTTCTCATCCGTTGAATGGTGGCGTTCGCCGCAGCTCAGGTCTTGAGTTGCGGCAGCAGCTTGAGCGCGGCGCCGCGCTCGATCGATTCGATTTCGGCGGCGCTGAAACCATAGGCCGCGATGCCGGCGTTGACCTCAGCGCCGGGCCGGAACGGATAATCGGTGCCGTAAAGCACCTGCTCGAGCGGGACCATTTTCAAAAGCGCGGCAATCTGGCCAGGCGTGTTGCCTTGCGCCAGCTCGTAATGGAATTTGCGGAATTCCGGCAGTGGTCCGTTCGGCAAAAACGCGGGCTTGCGCTCATCGGCGAGGCGGACGAAGCGCCCGGTTAGAAACGGCAGCGTGCCGCCGCTGTGCGAGAAGATCCAGCGGATATCGGGAAACCGCGTCGCGGTGCCGCTGAAAACCAGATGCGCGATGGTGCGCGTGGTGTCGGTGGCGTATTCGATCGAGCCGACCGGAATGCCGGGCACCAGGTTCTTGCAGCAGTCGGGCGAGATCGGGTGGACATAGACGATCGCCTTGCGGCGATTGAGTTCGGCATAGACCGGCGCGAACGATGGGTCGCCGAGATAAAGCGTGCCGTAGCTGCTGAGCAATCCGATGCCGTCGGCTTTGAGCGTGCCGAAGGCATATTCGATTTCCTTTAGGCTGCCCTCGACGTCCGGCGGCGCGATGCAGGCGAACAGACCGAAGCGCCCGAGATGGTCGCGCACCAGCGTGGCGGCGCAATCGTTGAGCTGGCGCGTCAGCTTGCGCGTCTCCTCGACATTGCCGAACCACGTGCCGGGCTGCACCACCGACAACATGGCGGTGGCGATACCGTTCTTGTCCATGTCGTCGAGCGACATTTGCGGCGACCATTTTGGCCAGCTCAGGCCGCCGCGCCGTGCGTTCACCGCGTCACGGTGGAAATCCGGCGCGAAATGGTGATGGACGTCGATGCGGCTGGCTTTGGTTTCCGCCATCGCACGGGGTGGTGCCAGTCCAGCGCCTGCCGCGCCGGCACCGGCGGCGACAGCGATGAATTCACGCCGGCTCAGGCCCGGGGGCTCGCTGCAGCAGACGCAGGAACGCAAAAGACGCCGTTTCGGCTCGATCATGTTAGTCCTCCCCATCGTCCGCCCATCTGACTGGGGCGGATCGCCGGCCGTGTCGCCGGGATGGTAGCGGATTAGGCGCGCATTGATCCATGCCCAAGGCCGTCAACACTTTGTTAACCATACGTGGCCGCATGAGCCCATTTTGCCCGCTAATCTTTGCGATTATCGTCGGCGTATTGCTCGCCGGCGCGCCTTTGCTCGCGTTTGATTTCTGGCTCGGCGGCTTGATCGACCGGCAGGGCCAGGACGAGGTCGACACCTCCGCCAAGCGCGCCATTGGGCTCGCGGAATTTCGCGTCACACAAGTGATCGCAGCCCTAGACGGTTTGGCGGCGCGTGGCGTGGATAGCTGCGGGCCGGACGACATCGAGGCGATGCGGTATTCCGGATTCGACACCACGCCGATCAAGGAGATTGCCATCGTCGGTCCCGACGGGCAGACGCTATGCACCGATCTTGGCTTGCCTCTTGGCCAGCGCAAGGTGGTCGCCTCCGAGCCGCTGGTCGGCGCCACCTGGTATTTGTTCGAAATCGTCCAGCTTGAGAACGGGCAGCCCATGGTGCGGCTCCGCCGCAATGTCGGCGCCGGCCCCAATGGCATTGCGGCGCTGGTGCCCGCGATACTGTTCATGCCACAGGTTTCCACCCAAGGCAGCCTGTTCCACGCTTTTGCGCATATCGCTACCGCCAATGGCGCCGTGATCGGCAATTTCGGCGAGCGTCCCGATGCCGCAGATGCCGTCTTCGTGGTCAAGACAAAGTCCGAAAAATTCGGTTTCAACGCCGAAATATCGATGCCGCGCAGCCGCGTGATTGCCGGTCACGCGGAGTTGCAGTGGCTCGGCATGTTCGCCACCGGCGCCGTCATCATGGTCCTGGGCGCTTTCTCCGTGCTGATGCCGCGGCGCACGCCCGGCAATCCGGTGGCCGATATCGAAAATGCGCTGCAGGCCGGCGAATTCTTGCCCTACTACCAGCCGATCGTCGATATCCGATCCGGCCAATTGCGCGGCGCCGAAGTCCTGGTGCGTTGGCGAAAGCCCGACGGCACATTGGTGCTGCCTGGCGCATTCATTCCGCTCGCCGAATCAAGCGGCCTGATCCGCGAAATGACCCGCGACCTGATGCGGCGGGTCTGCGCCGAAGCGGGCCCTGCCATCGGCTGCCGGCCGGCGCTGAAGGTGTCGTTTAATTTCGCCGGCCAACTGTTCAGCGACGAGACAATCGCAAATGACGTGCGCAAAATCTTTTCCGGATCGCCAATCAAGCTCTCGCAGGTGGTGCTGGAGGTGACCGAGCGCGACCCGATCGAGAATTTCACCGCGACACGGCAGACCATCGCGGCTTTCCAGGGGCTCGGCGTGCGCATTGCCATTGACGACGTTGGCACCGGTCACAGCGGCTTGTCGTATATGCTTAAGCTCGGCGTCGACATCATCAAGATCGACAAGATGTTCGTCGACGCTATCGGCACCGATCGCAACTCCACCACGATCGTCGAGACCCTGGTCGATCTCGCGCACAATATGCGCATGGACGTGGTGGCCGAGGGCGTGGAGAATTTCGAGCAGGTAATGCATTTGCGCGAGCTCGGGATCCGATCAGTGCAAGGCTATGTGTTTGCGCCGCCGTTGCCCGGCAAAGCCTTCCTGCAGCTGGTCGAAGCCATGGATGCATTGCCGGCGTCGGCCGCCGCGCCGAAGGTGGCATCGGCCGGCGTGGCGCCAAAAGTGGAACCGGCCGACGCCCAACCAAGCGGCCAAGCAAGCGCCCAAGTCAGCGCCGCCTGAGCGCACCGATCCATCATGTCCTGATGTTAAAAAGGGCGGCCTCGCGGCCGCCCAGTCTAAACGCCACGCGGGAGGAACCTCGCTCCGGGTCGGCGATCGAACGCCGGCCCACGTGACTAGAATTGCACCATGACTTCCTCATAAGCAGGCTGATTCGTCAATCGGATTTTATCGGATTTGTGACGACGGTGGCGGTCATGTGACCGATGCGTCACATGACTAACGCCGCTATTCGCTGGCCAATTCCTGCTCAATGGCCGCGATCAGACGCGGATCGTAGGGCTCCACAGCTGAGGTAAAGGCCGCCTTCAGGTGGCCATCGCGGCCGATCAGGTATTTATGGAAGTTCCAGCGCGGCGCCTCCAGCGGGCGCTCCTGCGACGCCCATTTATAGAACGGGTGGGCGTCCGCGCCTTTGACCGCGACCTTTTCGGTGAGCGGGAAGGTGACATGGTAGTCGCCCTGGGCAGTCTTCTCGATCTCGGTCTTGCCGCCCGGCTCCTGGCCGCCGAAGTCGTTGGACGGCACCGCGAGGATCATGAGCCCCTTGTCGCGATAACGCGTCCATAGCGCCTGCAGGCCGGTGTATTGCGGGGTGTAGCCGCACAGCGAGGCGGTGTTGACCACCAAAATCGGGTGGCCGGCATAGGATGCGAGCGAGATATCGCTGCCTTCCAGGCCCTTAAAGGTGAAGGCATAGGCGGTGACGCGGCTCATGGTGGTGGCCTGCGCCAGGCGAGGGGAGAGCGCGACAAACGCGGCCCCCAGCAGCCAATGTCGGCGGTCGATCATGGCGGCAGTATAGAGCGGCGCCGGCAAGCGTGCGTGCAAAATTCCGTGAGCAGCGGCCTGCTATGCCGCTTCCGCGAAGCGGACCGTGGTCTCGAACGCGTAGCCGCAGGCGTCGCACTCCCACAGATGGCGCACGCGCAGGTCATCGACCAATTCCGACCATTCCGGCATAAACAGGCTGTTGCCGCATTGCGCGCATTCAATATGCGCGCGTGGTCGCGAAGATTTTGTGGTGTCGCGGGTGTGAAGATCCATTGGGGCATCCTCCGATTTTTTTTGTAGCGGCTGCCCCCGCCCCGTTTTGTCCCGTGTCTCTATCATGACCAAATGCGCGCGGGAGTGAAGCAGCAAAGCTGACGTAACCTTCCCTGAGTCCGTTGAAATATTTACGACGGAACCGCGCGAGATTGAGTCAAAGTTGCGACGCGCGGCAAACCATTTTGCGTCGCTGAAAGCGGTATCTATGTAATGAATCAGAGCCTTGCATAGCTGGGCTGCCTAAATATCTGTCGCTCTCAGGTGTTTGTGATCTGTGCCCCGCCGCTTCGCTCGCTATATCCGCGCAGGGCTTAACGAGAGAAGAGAGTCGCACGTGGCACAATCAGAGCACTATGGTACGCAGTCCTATTCTGGTGCGATCGAGGGTAGCGGCATCGGGCGCTATACGCCTTACGTCCTGTCCATCGTCCGCATTGTCGTGGCTTTGCTGATCCTCCAGCACGGCCTGTCGCGGCTGTTCGGGTTCCCGTCGCCGCTGCCGAGCCCGGCAATGTTCAGCCTGTACTGGTTTGCCGGCGCCATCGAACTCGTCGGCGGCATTCTGCTGCTGGGCGGCCTGTTCACGCGCAGCGCAGCATTTATCCTGTCGGGCGAGATGGCGTTCGCTTACTTTCTCAGCCACGCGCCGAACAGCTTCTTCCCGATCCTCAACCGCGGCGACGGCGCGATCCTGTATTGCTTCATCTTCCTGTACATCGTCTTCGCCGGGTCCGGTCCGTGGAGCCTGGACGCGATGCTGCGGCGCACGCACGGCTAGCGCCGCCGGCGCGACCCACTTGCCGGAACTTTTGATGCGTTGAATTATGGCCGCTTGCGCGCCCGCTGCCGGGCGCCTGGACGGTCGCGATGAGCCCGACCCTCGTCAAGCCGCGCATCAAGACCAAGCCAGCGACGCAGCGGCCGCCGCTGTGGAAGGTCATCCTGCTCAACGACGACTTCACGCCGCGCGAATTCGTTGTGCTGGTGCTCAAGGCGGTGTTCCGGATGAACGAAAGTCAGGCCTACCGCGTGATGATGGCGGCGCACCAGAAAGGCGCCTGTGTGATCGCGGTCTATACCAAGGACGTCGCCGACACCAAGGCGAAGGAAGCGACTGAGATGGGCAAGGCCAAGGGCTATCCGCTCTATTTCACGACCGAAAAGGAAGAATAGGCGGCCCTCGGATCGCTCGAATTTTCCGCAAAATGCGCCGTCCGCAATAGGTATTCTTATACATCCGCCGAGCAGGATACTGCCCTTGGTCTTGCAAGGGGGGTACCCATGCGAGAATGGCTTTGGCCGATGGCCCCGGTGGTGGCGATTTTGTATTCGATCATCTACCCGGACCAATTCACGGCCTTTGTGGTTTGGGCGGAACGGTTTGTTCGATAGGGGTAGGGAAAGCCGGACGGCGCCGCACGTTGAGCGGCCGCGTTTCTATTGCCCGCAATTCCACATGTAGCCGATCGGCGTGTACGTATAGCAGGGGCCAAAGCCGCCGCCGTTCCAGCGCCCGCGGTAGTAGCGCGGCCAGGCGGGCCCGTAGTAACGCGAGCCGTAGAGGCGGTCATAGTGCAGCCAGCGCTCGTGCGCGACCACCTCGGGCGGGCGATAGCCAGGCAGAAAGCCGTAGCCGTGCCAGTGGTGGCTAACGGCGCGCTTCTTGGCCACGATGCGCTTTTGCGTCGCCACAGCAGGTTGCTCCGCCGGCGCGGCGATGGCCGTGGGCGACAGCATGAGGGCGGCGCCGAGCACGACTGAAAAAATTCTCACCATGGCAGGCCTTCTAGCACGACAATGCAGCGGCGATAGGCGGCGCGGTTCGTGGTGAAACTGAGACGCGCGTGGAGTAAACACAAGAGCAACAAACAGGGAGCCTCCATGCCGCAACGCGTGTTGATCACCGCCGGCGCTGCCGGCATCGGCCGCGAATTCGCCCGCGCCTTCGCCACGACAGGCGCCAAGGTTTTCGTCTGCGACATCGACGGCAAGGCGCTTGGCGAACTCGAAAAGGAAGTCCCCGGCCTGATCGCGCGTCGCTGCGATATGGCGGTGCGCGCCGACATCGAGCGCATGGTGCCGGACGCCGTCGCCGCGCTCGACGGGGTCGACGTGCTGATCAACAATGCCGGCATCGCCGGCTTGACGCTGCCGGTCGAGCAGATGCCGCCGGACTCGTGGGACAAGGTCGTCGCCGTCAACTTGACCGCCATGTTCGACGTCACGCGGCTCGCCATCCCGCATCTCAAACAGTCGAAGGCCGGCGTCATCATCAACATGACATCGATCGCCGGCCGCTTCGGCTTCAAGAACCGTAGCCCTTATGCGGCGACCAAATGGGGCGTGATCGGCTTCACCAAGACGGTGGCCGTGGAACTCGGCGAGTGGGGCATCCGTGCCAACGCGATCGCGCCCGGCGCGGTCGCCGGCGAGCGCATCGAGCGGGTGTTCGCCGGCCGCGCGCAGATCGGCGGCAAGACGGTGGACGAGGTGCGCGCGGAAGCGATGGCGAACCAGTCGATCAAGGCAATGGTCGAGCCCAAGGACATCGCGACGCTGGCGGTATTCCTCGCCTCGGATGCGGCCAAGGCGATCTCCGGGCAGGTGCTGCCGATCGACAACGACCGGCAGAAGGCGTGAGGTTCTGCTCATCTGCGCTGCGAAACTTGATTGCCGCATTTGATCCAAATCATTGCGGTGGCTCGCGAATTGGTCTTGATAAAATATACCAACGGGGGTTCCCATGCTCAGCCATACGCATCAACATCTGACCGATCCCACATCGCGCGGTTTTGGCCGGGTCACCGGTTTCGCGCTCATCGCCGCCATCTTGGTTTTGTTGCTCCTCGCCCTCCTGACCAATCCGGTGCTGCCGTAAGTCGGACGGCCTGCTGGCGGTACCAATTCAGGAAAAATTAACCCGATCGTTTAAACGGGCCGCAAGGCCTGCGGGCGCATGAAATTGGCGCCGGCGTCTTTCAATTCGCCGCGCTAAAGGAGGACCTCATGCCAAACCCGGTTCAAGACAACGGTCACGCGCGCGCGGGCTATATCGTCGAAGTCGGCGGCAAGTTCAACTCCGAACACGGGTCCATTACGGCGGCGCTGAAGGCCGGCTTGCAACTCAAGAATAAAAGCGCGCAAGCTCAGGTCAAAGTCTACGACACCGACGAGCGGGCCTAACGAAGCGAGGAGGCCAGTACGATAATCGTCTAACTTCTTTCCGGTGGGGTCTAATGCGGCAAACCACCTTTTAGCGGCGATGTAGATAAGTTGCAGTTTTGCTGGCTTGGCCGAATGCCGGGGATACAAAATCCATCATGATTGGTCCCCATCTATAAAGTTGCGCTAAGCCTACCTTTCTCGTTCCCGTGTGTAAATAAAATAGGGCGGCCTCGCGGCCGCCCTTCTTAATTTATGGATGGCCGGGTCAAGCCCGGCCAAGACGAGTCAGTGCATTATGAGCAGCCGGTGGTGCTCCCACACGTATCGCACTTCATGCAGGTCCCATTGCGCACCAGCGTGAAGTTGCCGCACTCGCCGCAGGCCTCGCCTTCGTAGCCCTTGGCGCGCGCCTCGGCGCGCTTCTCGGAGGCCGCGTGCTTGGCGTGATGCCGCGCGTCCTGCGGGTCGATGCGCAGGTCGAGCTGGTCGGCCGGCGAGAGCTTGGCCTCCGGCTCGACTTTGAGCGCGGTCGCGGCGCCGGAGAAGGCGGTGACGTTGCCGCCACTCGCGGGCGACACGGCCTGCGTGCCGCCGCTCACTACCGACAGCCGGTCGGTGCGCGAGCGGGTCAGGCCCTTGGAGACGTAGTTGGGCGCGACCTTGCCTTCCGCCTCGCCTTTGCCGAGCGCGTCGAAGCCGCCGGCCTCGGTCGGATCGACATGGGCGAGATCGAAGCGTTCGAGATAGGAGACCGCCAGCTCGCGGAACACGTAGTCGAGGATCGAGGTGGCGTATTTGATCGAGTCGTTGCCCTGCACCGGGCCCTGCGGCTCGAAGCGCGTGAAGGTAAAGGCGTCGACATATTCCTCGAGCGGCACGCCGTATTGCAGGCCGAGCGAAATCGCAATCGCGAAGTTGTTTAACAGCGAGCGCAAGGCCGCGCCTTCCTTGTGCATGTCGACGAAGATCTCGCCGAGCCGCCCGTCGTCATATTCGCCGGTGCGCAGATAGACTTTGTGGCCGCCGACCACGGCCTTCTGGGTATAGCCCTTGCGCCGCGCGGGCAGCCGCTCGCGCTCGCGCAGCACGGTGATGCGCTCGACGATCTTCTCGACCACCTTTTCGGCCAAGCCCGTGGCGCGCGCCGCCGCGGGACGCTCGATGAAGGCTTCCACCGTGTCGTCCTCGTCGTCCTCATCGGCGATGAGCTGCGAATTGAGTGGCTGCGAAAGCTTGCTGCCGTCGCGGTAGAGCGCGTTGGCTTTGAGCGCCAGCTTCCAGGACAACAGATAAGCCGACTTGCAGTCCTCGACCGTGGCGTCGTTCGGCATGTTGATGGTCTTGGAGATCGCGCCCGAGATGAAGGGCTGCGCCGCCGCCATCATGCGGATGTGGCTTTCGACCGACAGATAGCGCTTGCCGATCTTGCCGCAGGGGTTGGCGCAGTCGAACACCGGGTAATGCGCGGGTTTGAGATGCGGCGCGCCTTCCACCGTCATGGCGCCGCAGACGTGGATATTGGCGGCCTCGATCTCGCGCTTAGAAAAGCCGATGCCGGCAAGGAGGTCGAACGTGGGAAGCGCCAGGTCCTCGGCGCTGATGCCGAGCTTGTCGCGGCAGAATTCCTCTCCCAGCGTCCACTTGTTGAAGGCGAACTTGATATCGAACGCCGTCGGCAGCGCCTTGTCGAGCTTGGCGATCGCTTCGTCGGTGAAGCCTTTTGCCTTGAGAGTTGTGTGGTTGATGCCGGGGGCCTGCGCGAGCGTGCCGTGGCCGACCGCATAGACCTCGATCTCGGCGATCTCGGCCTCGCTGTAGCCCAACGTGCGCAAGGCTTCGGGCACCGCGCGGTTGATGATCTTCCAGTAGCCGCCACCGGCGAGCTTCTTGAACTTCACCAGCGCGAAGTCGGGCTCGATGCCGGTGGTGTCGCAATCCATTACCAGGCCGATGGTGCCGGTGGGCGCGATCACTGTGGCTTGGGCATTGCGGTAGCCGTGCTTTTCGCCGAGTTCGAGCGCCTTGTCCCAGGCGGTTTTGGCGTGCGCGACCAGATTCGAGTCGGCGCAGGCGGCGTGGTCGAGCGGGACGGGCGGCTGCGAGACCTTCTCGTAGCCGGTGCGCTCGTTGTAGGCGGCGCGGCGGTGATTGCGGATCACGCGCAGCATGTGCTCGCGGTTCTTCTTGAAGCCGGGGAAGGGGCCTAGTTTCTCCGCCATTTCGGCGGAGGTGGCGTAGGACACGCCGGTCATGATGGCGGAGAGCGCGCCGCCGATGGCGCGGCCGGCGTCCGAGTCGTACGGAATGCCGGCGGTCATCAGCAGGCCGCCGATGTTGGCGTAGCCCAAGCCGAGCGTGCGGAATTCGTAGGAGAGCTGCGCGATCTGCTTCGACGGGAACTGCGCCATCAGCACCGAGATTTCCAGCACCACGGTCCACAGCCGCACCGCGTGCTCATACAATTCGACCTGGAACTGGCCAGTCTTCTGGTCGCGGAAGGTGAGCAGATTGAGCGACGCCAGATTGCAGGCGGTGTCGTCCAGGAACATGTACTCCGAGCACGGATTGCTGGCGCGGATTTCGCCCGAGGCCGGGCATGTGTGCCAGTCGTTCACCGTGGTGTGATATTGCAGGCCCGGATCGGCCGAGGCCCAGGAGGCATAGCCGATCTTCTCCCACAGCGCGCGGGCGTCGAGCGTCTTGGCGATCTTGCCGTTCTTGCGATAGGTCAGGTCCCACTTGGCGTCGGATTCGACCGCTTTCAGGAAGCCGTCAGTGACGCGCACCGAATTGTTCGAGTTCTGCCCGGAGACGGTGAGATAGGCCTCCGAATCCCAATCGGTGTCGTAGATCGGGAACGAGATGTCGGTGTAGCCCTGCTTGGCGAACTGGATCACGCGCTTGATGAAGTTGTCCGGCACGTAGGAGCGGCGCGCCAGCTTGATCTCGCGTTTTAAGGCGGGGTTCTTCTCCGGCGAGAAGCAATCGTCGCCCGAGCCCTCGCAGTTCACGCAGGCCTTGAGCACGGCCTTGAGGTGCTTCTGGTTGATCTTGGAGCCGGTGACGAGAGCGGCCACCTTCTGCTCTTCCTTCACCTTCCAGTCGATATAGGTCTCGATGTCGGGGTGGTCGACATCGACGATCACCATCTTGGCCGCGCGCCGCGTGGTGCCGCCCGACTTGATAGCGCCCGCCGCGCGGTCGCCGATCTTGAGGAAGCTCATCAGGCCGGACGACCGGCCGCCGCCCGACAGCTTTTCGCCTTCGCCGCGCAGGCGCGAGAAGTTCGAGCCGGTGCCGGAACCGTATTTGAACAGGCGCGCCTCGCGCACCCACAGGTCCATGATGCCGCCTTCGTTGACGAGATCGTCATTGATGCCCTGGATGAAACAGGCGTGCGGCTGCGGATGTTCGTAGGACGACTTGGATTTGGTCAGCTTGCCGGTTTCGAAATCGACGTAGTAGTGGCCCTGGCTCGGACCGTCGATGCCGTAGGCCCAGTGCAGGCCCGTGTTGAACCATTGCGGCGAATTGGGCGCGCACATTTGCGTCGCCAGCATGAAGCGCAGCTCGTCGAAGAAGGCGCGCGCGTCTTCTTCGTTGTCGAAATAGCCGCCCTTCCAGCCCCAGTAGGTCCAGGTGCCGGCCAGCCGGTCGAAGACTTGCTTGGACGAATGCTCGCCGATGGTGCGCTCTTTCTCGGGCAGAAGAAGAAGCTGTTCTTCATCGGCCACCGAGCGCCACAGGAACGAAGGGACCGAATTTTCCTCGACTTTCTTGAGCCTTGCGGGCACGCCGGCCTTGCGGAAATATTTCTGCGCCAGCACATCCGAGGCGACTTGCGACCAGAATTCAGGGACCTCGACATTGTCGAGCTTGAACACCACCGAGCCGTCCGGATTGCGGATCTCGGATGTGGTGAGACGGAACGCGATGCCGCCGTAAGCCGCGTCTTGGGTCCCTTGGGTGTCCTTGGTGTAGCGTCGTTCGATCCGCATTTTCGTCTCTTGCCCCTTGAATGCCGGGCGGCTGGCGGCCGCCGCGATTATCCCTGACGGACCCTGTCTTGTCCGCCTGTTTTGCTCGGGACGCTGTTCGACTACCCGTTACTCACTCAGTTAGGTCCGGACCGTGGTTCCGGCACCGGCTACTCTCGACTTTTTGACCCCGGCAGACAGTAACTCCCTGTCCCAAAACACCATTTCTGGCGTGGGTGCGCTCGCAACTCAACGTCGATATGAGGGTTCGGAGGGACCCGAAACTCAACTGGCACCGAACACACCAAAGCTAAGAGAACTCGTTACCGTCGTCAACAACAGATAGTGATCAAATCTGAATCAAACACTAAGTCTTGTGGTTAAGCGGCTAACTTCGGGGATAACACACCTAAAACCTGCGTCAGTATTGTGCGATCCGGGGGTGGCGGAAAGCGTTTTTATCGAGACGATAACATAGGGCTTAATTCCTGTCCCCATGACGGAAAAATGACGCAAAACCGCGGTTTCGCGATTATACGCAACAAAATCCGTCTGCCGGCGCGACCGGGGATAAGGCCGGGAAAAGCCGCCCGATTGGTTCCCGGGAGTCGCTGATTCTCAAAATCAAGTCAGTGCGTTAGCGCCAATGCAGCGACGCTGGCTGAGGGTGGAGGATGTTACCCAAGCCTGTGAATGCAATTTTTCGGCGCAAAAAGTCCGCGCTCACTGCCCGGCGGTTATTTTTTCCATGGAAAAAGGCGGACCCGCGAACGAGCCCGCCTTTTTTACCGGCACTGTCATCGCGAATTTCAGTCTCGGGAGCCCAAACAAGGCAACTCAAACCGAAGCTGATGAATTCCTAGGTAGGATAGCCGCGCCGCCTAAGCAATGGCAACATGCACTGCAACATAACTGGAGCTAGCGCTGCACGCCGCCGGCCGCTTCCCGCACTGCGCTAGCCTTTGCGGCCTTCGCATACGGGATGTCGGAAACGGCGACCTCCGAACGCTGGCGCGGCAGCGCCTCCGGGTGATGCTTTTGCAGAAAATCGACGAGCTGCTCGCGCACGTCGCAACGCAGATCGAAGGCTTGGCCGGCTGAGCGGGCGCTCATCAGGCAGCGCAGCTCGATAGTGCCCTCTTTGCGTCAGTGACTTGCAAATTGACCACGCGGCGATCCCAGTTCTTCGAGTTTTTGACGATCTCCTTGAACTGGTCGCGGATGGCGCCGACGGGCGCGAGGGCGCTGCCGATCAGCGCCGAGCCCTCGCGCGTCCAGTTCTGGAAGGGCTTCTCGACGAAATAGCTGAGCGGCACGATCATGCGTCGCCAGTCCCACAGCCGCATCACGGCGTGAGATCGGCGGCGATCCTGAGCGCGGTGACCGCCGCCCAGCCGATCAGTCCGACCACGGCGATCAGCAAGAGCCGCGCCAGCCATCCCGCGGTCTTCGGATCGAGCGGCGCGACGGGGATAGCGACGATCGTCGCCAGAATGATCAGCCCGAACTGGGTCACGCCGCGCATCTGCGTGAACACCGACAGCAAGTACGGGGAGCGTTCGGCCAGCGCGTGGCGCAGCAGTCTGCGCACCCACTTGTGCAGCGAATAGGCGACGAGGCCCGCCACTACCAGGATGATGGCTGCGGCTAGCGGATGGGGCAGCCAAGCGAGCAAGTCTTTGATGGTAGTCAGGGCATTGCGGATCGAATCCATACGGATTTAATTGATTTCATACCGTTGCGGTGAACATGGCAGCTCAGCAATAGCGCGCGCTGGACAGGAGCGCGGCGAGGTGGCAAAACGCCTGCGTCTTCACCCCACGTAAACGTGCAGCGGCGATGAAAAGTTTCCTGTTAAAGCTGTTCACCTGGTGGAATTCGCAGACCTTCGGGACCCAGTTTTGGACCTGGATGTATGGCGAAAAGGTCGGCGAGGATGAGTTCGGCAACCGCTACTACCGTACCCGCGGCGGTAAAATCGATCGCGGCCTCGGTTTCGAGCGGCGTTGGGTGATCTATAACGGCTACATGGAAGCTTCGACCATTCCGCCGTCTTGGCACGGCTGGATGCACCACACTGTCGATACCCCGCCCACCCAAGAAACCTACAGGCCGCTCGACTGGCAAAAGCCGCACCGGCCCAATATGACCGGCACGGCGGGCGCCTATCGGCCGTCCGGATCGACCTTGGCCGCCAACCGCCGTCCGAAGGCGACCGGAGACTACAAGGCCTGGAACCCCGACAGCCGGTAATTGGCAGCCGGGCCCGCCCTTTCGCCGCCGTATTCGCCGTGTTAACCGGGCGCTGCCTTGGGCGGGGCGACCGCGCGCCCGGCCAAAGGCGGAAAAGCCCGGATTAATGGCGCGACTTTCGTTCACCGCTTGTTGGCTCGTTGTGGCGGCTTTGCTGGCGACGCCGGTCTTCGCGCAATCGATTTTCAACGATTTTCCGCCGCGGCCGCCGACTGACGTACCGAACGCGCCGCCGTCCAACTCGCAACCGCCGCCTTACTATCCGAGCCAGCGCCCGCAAGGCGGCGTCCGCTCCGATCAGCCGCCGGACCGGCCGTTGCCAGCGCCGATAAGTCTGCCGCCATCGAGCCGTCCTGGCGGCGGCACTATTCAGTCGGAACCGCTGCCGCCGCCGCCTGGCGTCGCGCCGGCCCCGCCGCCGGGCCAGGCGCCGCAAGCCGCTACGCCGCCGCAGGCCTTGCCCGGGCTGCCGCCCGGCCAGCGGCAGCCGCGTGGCGCGTCACCGCAGCCGGGCGATACCGCGCCGCAGCCCGGCGACGAGGTCGTGGTCGCGCCGCCGCCGCTGCGCATCACCAACCCGACCGCGGTATTCGCCGGTCTCGACAAGATTACCGGCCGTATCATCTCGTTCGATGTCGCCATCAAAGAGACCGTGCAGTTCGGCGCGCTGCAGGTGACGCCGCGCGCGTGCTATTCGCGTCCGCCGACCGAGACACCGAACACCGACGCCTTCGTTGAAGTCGACGAGGTGACGCTGCAAGGCGAGATCAAGCGCATCTTCACCGGCTGGATGTTCGCGGCGAGCCCCGGCATGCACGCGGTGGAGCACCCGATCTACGATGTGTGGCTGACCGACTGCAAAGGCGGGCAAAATCCGAACGTGGCGGAAGCCCCGGCGGAGCCGGCGCCCAAGCAGCCGGCGCGTCTGCCGCCGCGGCGCGCGCCACCTCCGCCGCGCCCGCAGCAGCCGGGAATTGCGCCGCCGCCGCCGCTGCGCTAGCGCCCGCGCCGCCATTCCGGACGTGCGCCTAAGCGCGCGATCCGGAATCCAGATGCAAGCTCGGAGCATAGTTCTGGATTCCGGATTCGCGTGCTGCGCACGCGCCCCGGAATGCCCTAAAGATTGCTGAGCGCTTCCAAGCCGCTGACTGGGCGGTCGAGCGCAAGCGCGCCGAAATCGGCCTCGCCGATAATCGCCTCCTCCAGCAGCCGGTGGTAGCGCTGCTTGCCAACCTCGACGGCGCCGAAGGTCTTCAAGTGATCGGTGACGTATTGAGTGTCGAGCAGCCGGTAGCCGCCGGCGCGCAGACGCGCGATCAGATGAACCAGCGCGATCTTTGAGGCGTCGCGCGCGCGATGGAACATGCTCTCGCCGAAAAACGCGCGGCCGAGCGACACGCCGTAGAGCCCGCCCACCAGTTCCTCGCCGTCATAGACCTCGACCGAATGGCAATGACCGTGCTCGAACAGGCTGCGATAGATTTTTCGGATGCGGCCGTTGATCCAGGTGCGGGCGCGATCGGGTTTGGTCTCGGCGCAGCCGTCGATCATCGCGTCGAAATCGCGATCGACCCAGACTGTGAATGGCGTCGCGCGCACGGTGCGCGCCAACCGCGTCGGCAGGTGGAAACCTTCGAGAGGGATGATGCCGCGCATGTCCGGCTCGATCCAATAGAGAGCCGGATCGTCCGCGCTTTCCGCCATCGGGAAGATGCCGCAGGCGTAGGCCTTGAGCAGCACCTCCGGCGTGATCTCGATCAGGGTGTTTTCGCGATTAGCCATGCGGGCCCGGTAATCGGTGCTGGAACGCTTATTCTAAGCGGCGGCAGGCCGGCTGGGGAGTGCCGATTTTAACCAGCCGCTGACCATGATCTGCCCAAATTGGCGAAAGATTGAACACAACTGCCCCTGATGCGTTGGAAGATTGTGCTCTCCAGCTCGGTGGCGAACCGGAACTTGAGGGATGTGGCGTATGCCGGCGCGGCGTATTAGCGTGCTTGTGGTCGAAGATGAGATTCTGATCAGCAATCTGATCACCGAAGTCTTGGACGAGAGCGGCTTTGCTGTGCACGCGGTGGCGGACGGCGAAGAGGCGCTGAGCTACCTCGAATCCGGCGCGGCGGTCGACATTTTGTTCACCGACATCAACCTGCAGGGTCCGATGGACGGCTCCATGCTGGCACGTGCGGCTCGCGCGCAGCGCCCCGAATTGCCGATCGTCTATTGCTCCGGCCACTATTCGCCCTCGGCACTGGCGCCGCCGGTTCCGCGCTCGATTTTCGTGAAGAAGCCCTACAGCCCCATCGAGTTATGCCGCCTGCTGGAGCGGCTGACGGCGGGCACGCAGCATTGAGGCGCGCATATGCGTGCAATCAAATCATAAGACCGCGCGGAACAGACACGCGCTGAGGAAAAATCATCGCAAGCGAATAACGAAGCCTCGACGTGTGCGTTGGGGCCTCTTGATCAAGCGGTCAATGACCATAGAACCATGCGGCCAGCAGCACGAGGCCAGCCGCTATGATCAACAATGTCAGTATTCCCGCTACGCTGCCGGTTATGTAATCGTGGTCTTCGGTAGGCATCGACATCGGAAATCTCCTTGGGCATTTTTTACCCGCGAAGACCGACACCGCAGATCAGGGACTGGATCGCCCCCGATCAAGGCTCCAGCATCCGCAGATTCGTTGGTGTGTTTGTAGCCTAATGGCGTATGCACGCATTGCGTTAGATCAATGCGTCACCCAAATCGCCCGTTTTCCAATATGTTCCGGAGGCGGGAAGCATAACCCCAAATAATGTGACGATAACCGATCGCTATTAGGAACGGGCCGGCCTTGTCTCAGCTCTCCATCCCGCCGCGGGCGAGGAACTGCTCGAGCCAGTGGATGTGATAGTTGCCGTCGATGATGTCGTTCTCGCGCACCAGCGCGCGGAACAGCGGCAGTGTCGTCTCGATGCCGTCTACCACCACCTCGTCGAGCGCGCGCTTGAGCCGCATCAGCGCCTCGGTGCGGGTTTTGCCGTGCACGATCAGCTTGCCGACCAAGGAATCGTAGTGCGGCGGGATGGCGTAGCCCTGATACACCGCTGAATCGATGCGCACGCCCAGGCCGCCGGGCGCATGGTAATGCAGGATCTTGCCGGGCGAGGGGCGGAACGACACCGGGTTCTCGGCATTGATGCGGCACTCGATGGCGTGGCCGCGGAATTCAATGTCGCTCTGCTTGAGCGTGAAGTCATTGCCGGCGGCGGCGCGGATCTGCTCGAAGATCAGATCGATGTCGGTGATCATCTCGGTCACCGGATGCTCGACCTGGATGCGCGTGTTCATCTCGATGAAATAGAACTTGCCGTCTTCGTAGAGGAACTCGACGGTGCCGACGCCGAGATAGCCGATATCGCGCATCGCCTTCGCCACCGTTTCGCCAATGACGTCGCGCGCCTGCGTGTTGAGCGCGGGCGAGGGGCTCTCCTCCAGCACCTTCTGATGGCGACGTTGCAGCGAGCAGTCGCGTTCGCCGAGATGGATGGCTTTGCCGTTGCCGTTGCCGAGCACCTGGATCTCAATGTGACGTGGCTTCTCGAAATATTTCTCCAGATAGACCGCGTCGTCGCCAAACGCGGCCTTGGCTTCCGCGCGCGCGGTAGACAGCGCAGTCGAGAGCTCGGCCGCGCTGCGAACGACCTTCATGCCGCGTCCGCCGCCGCCGGAGGCCGCCTTGATCAGCACCGGATAGCCAATGTCGCCGGCGATTCTGGTGGCCTCGGCATCCGATGTCACGCCGCCATCCGAGCCCGGCACCACCGGAATGCCGAGCTTGCGGGCAGTGCGCTTGGCTTCGATCTTGTCGCCCATCAGGCGGATATGCTCGGCCTTGGGACCGATGAAATGCACGCCGTGCTCGGCCAGAATTTCGGCAAAGCGCGCGTTCTCTGACAGGAAGCCGTAACCGGGATGCACCGCGTCGGCGCCGGTGATCTCGCAAGCCGACAGTATCGCCGGGATGTTGAGGTAGCTGTCCTTCGTCGCCGGCGGGCCGATGCACACGCTTTCGTCGGCGAAGCGCACATGCATGGCATCGGCGTCGGCGGTGGAATGCACCGCAACAGTCAGGATGCCGAGTTCTTTGCAGGCGCGGATCACCCGCATGGCGATCTCGCCGCGGTTGGCAATCAGGATTTTATCGAACATCGACCTGTCCCGGACGCGGTGCAGCGCGGAGCGGTGCACCGCTGATCCGGGACCGTTCCAACTTGTGGCAGTCCCGGGTCTGCAGCGCATCACTTCGTGCTGCGCTACGCCCGAGACATGTGATGCGGCTATTCAATTATCACCAACGGCTCGCCGAATTCGACCGGCTGGCCGTCCTCGAACAGAATTTGGATCACGGTGCCCGCGCGCGGAGCCGGAATCTGGTTCATGGTCTTCATCGCTTCCACCACCAGCAAAGTGTCGCCGGCTTTCACCTGGGTGCCGATCTCGATGAACGGCTTGGTGCCGGGCTCGGGCGCAGCATAGGCTGTGCCGACCATGGGAGAGTTCACCACGCCTGGATGTTTCGACGGATCGAGCGGCGCCGCCACCGGCTGCGGTGCGGGCGCCGGCGCTGCCGCCGCGCGCGGTCCGGCGGGAGCGGGTGAGGGTGCGGCGTTGCGTGCGACACGCACGCTCTGGCCGTCCTGCTCGATCTCGATTTCCGTCAAGCCGGTTTCGTCCAGGAGTTTGGTCAACTCGTGGATCAAATCACGATCGACAATTGGGGCTTTCGGCGCTTTTGCCATCAAACCATTCCGTTTTTATTTCTTGGCCTTGGCGCCGACCATGCCGGCCAATCCGGTGATCGCCAGCGCATAGCCTTCGGCGCCGAAACCGGCGATTACCGCCTTGGCCGCTTTTGAGACGTAGGAATTCTGCCGGAATTTTTCGCGCGCATGGATATTGGTGACGTGAATTTCTATGACCGGCATTTTCAGCGTCAGCAGCGCGTCGAGAATGGCGACTGAGGTGGTTGTGTAACCGGCCGGATTGATCACTAGGCCGGCGGCTTTCTTGACTTGCGCTTCCTGGATCCAGTTGACCAGTTCGCCCTCGACGTTCGACTGCCGGAACACGATCTCGAGCCCGAAGCGCTTAGCAGTTGCGCGGCACTGCTTTTCGACGTCGGCGAGCGTGGCGCGGCCGTATTTTTCCGGCTCGCGGGTGCCGAGCAAGTTCATATTCGGTCCGTTGAGGACGTAAAGCGTCTTGGCCATGGCTTCCCGGCGGCTGGCGCGCGTTGATCGACCGATCGATGCGCGTGAAACTTCGGCACTTTATAGGTGGCCAGGACAAGAAGGGGAAGCCCGGATGGCGCTTGGGATTAGGGCCTTTTAGCGTCGACGGCTTGGGTTTCGCGCGCCGCCCAGTCGACCACCTCCTTGATCCCCGTTAACCGTCTGCGGCCGGCGACTTGGGCTTTCGTAAACAGGTCGATCTGGCGGTCGGCGCTGGTGCCGTCGACGGTGATCCGGTGCAGACGCCTGATGTCGGCCGCGCAAGCGAGTGCGTCGATGTCCTCGGCGATGAAATCGAACACCTGGTCGAGCCATTGCTTAAGCGTGAGCGGGGAGCGGGAAAACGGATCGACGAAGGTGGCTGCCACGCCATAGCGCTGGGCGTGCCACTTGTTTTCTTGCGTGATGGCGCGCCCGACGCGGTCGAAGCCGGCATTGAGCGCGCGGTCGCGGTCAAGCGCACGCACCAGGCAACGGAACAGCGCGGCGATTGCAACGGCATCATCGAGCCGTGTGCAACTGTCGGCGACGCGCAACTCGACCGTCGGGTTTCCCAGTGACGGGCGGATCGCCCACCAGATATAGCTCGCGTCCGGGATGATCTTCGCCCAGGTGAGCGCGGCGACGTATTCCCGATAATCGTCATTGGTACGGAATAGTTCGGGCAGGCCCGTGCGCGGCAGCTCGTCATAAGCGGCAAGGCGGTAGCCGCGCAGTCCAGTGAGGTGGCCCTGCCAGAACGGCGAGGACGTCGAGAGCGCGAGCAGCAGCGGCAGATAGGGCGTGAGCCGCATGATGAGATTGATGCGGGTGTCGAGGTCCGGCACCGCGACATGCACGTGCATGCCGCACAGCATGTTGCGGTAGCCGATCATCTGCAGGTCGTCCATGATTGCGTCGTAGCGCGCCTTCGGCGTGACGATCTGCTCGGGCCAGAACGCGAGCGGGAAGGTGCCCATGGCGGCGAGGCCGAGTTTGTGCTCGGCCGCGGCTTGCGCGAGCGTGCGGCGATAGTGCGCGAGATGGTCGCGCGCCTCCTTCATGGTGATGCAGGGCGGCGTCGCCACCTCGATCTGCGATTGCAGCATCTCGGTCATCACGCGGTCGCCGAGTTTTTTGCGGGCGAGGGCCAGGAATTTTTTGTCGAGGCGGCGCACCGCCCGGCGCGTTTTGGCGTCGAACACGAAATATTCTTCTTCCATGCCGACCGAATACATGCGCGCGATAACCCGCTTAGGCGAGAGCGGTTCCCCGCCTTATGGTGACGTAAATACGGCCGCCGGGCGAGCCCAGCGGCCGATTGTCCTTTAAGCGACTATGGGCGGCCTTAACTGCAGGTCGGCTTGCCGCAGCGCGCGGTGTTGACCTTTTCCTGCAACCCGGGAAGGCCGATGGCGCCCACGACCACGTCGGAACCGATCACATAGCTCGGCGTACCGTTGAGGCCGAGCGCCTCGGCGAGCTTGAAGTCCTCGTCCAGCGCGGCTTTCACCTCGGGGCTGGCCATGTCCTTTTCCAGCCGGCCCATGTCCATGCCGACCTCCTTGGCCACCGCGAGCGCGCGCGCGCGGTCCGCCTGACCGCGGCTGCCGAGCAGCTTGATGTGAAATTCCAAATATTTCTTGCCGCTCTTGTCCTGCATGCGCACGGCGCTGGCAACTTGGGCTGCTTCCAGCGAGCCCGGCCCGAGCACCGGAAATTCCTTGAGAACGACCTTAAGGTTTGGATCTTTCTTCAAGAGTGTGAGCATGTCGTCCATGGCGCGCTTGCAGTAGCCGCAATTGTAATCGAAGAACTCGACGAAGGTGACATTGCCGTTCGGATTGCCGAGCGTGACCTGGTTGGGCGAGGAATACAGCTTCTGCGCATGCTCCTTGACGGCGGACTTATGCTTCTCGGCTTCCGCCGCGGTCTGGCGCTTCTCCAGCTCGGCCATCGCCTCCTGCAGCACTTCCGGATGCGCGATCAGGTAGTCGTGTACGACGCGCTCGATCTCGCTACGCTGAACGGGCGAGAAATTCTGTGCCCGCACGGCTTGCGGCGTGGCGATAGCCAATAACGCGGCACAAACGGCGGCGAAATAGCGCGGGCTCGATGTCATCGGTTGTTTCCTTGCTGTGGTTATTTGTTGGCGGCAGCCGGCGGTTTGACGCTGACGATATCATCGGCGCGCACCCATGCGGGCGAGCCGACCGGCAGGCGGGTCTTGGCGCGGCTCGCGAGCTGACGCGCCGTCTTAACATCGCCGCGCATGAAGGCGGCCTGCGCGGAGGCGAGGTCGGCTTGGGCGAGATCACCCTTGCGGCCATAGGCCATGGCGAGCTGCATATAGGCGTCGGATGATTTAGGTTCGCGGCTGAGCGCGGTATTGAGCAGCGGGACCGCTTCGTCGGCGTACTTGGTGTTGTTGGTGGCGATCAGCGCCTGGCCCAGCATGATATCGATCAGCGGGGCGCCATGTGCGAGCGCTACTGCGCGGCGCAGCGGTTCGACCGCGTCGGCCGGATGGCCGCCTTCCAGGAGCGCCTGGCCCTTGAGCTCATAGAAATACGGATTGTTCGGCTGCGTCTGGATCAAGCCGTCGATCTGCGCGACCGCGTCGCGCCCGTTCCCGTAGCGATAGGTCGAGATGGCGCGGGCATAACGCGCGGGCAGGCTGTGATCGCCGAGCGGATAGCGGCGCGCCACCGTGTCGGGCCGATCCAGGAAACCGGACAATTTGGCGCGCATCATGTCATGGCGCAACTGCAGGTCCGGCGGATCCTTGCGGTCGAAATACGGGCTGGCCGTGGCCAACGCTCCAAGCGCGGCGACGCGCTCGGGCGGCATCGGATGCGACTGCAGATAAGGATCGATGAAGCGCGAATTAAAAAGCTGCTCATCGCCCAGGCGCTTGAACAGTTCGAGCATGCCGCGGGCCGACTGGCCGGTTGCATTAAGGAATTTCACGCCGGCATGGTCGGCCTGGTCTTCCTGAGTGCGCACATAGGCGAGCAGCGAGCGCTGGATCGCCGACTGCGGCGCCATGATCACCGCAGCACCGACGTCGCCACTGCCGGAGCGCGCGCCGGCAACCATGGCGCCGACGCCGGCGAGCAAAGCGATGATCGAGGCGGTCTGCGCCGTGGCGAGCTGGTCGCGCAGGCGCTGCAAGTGACCGCCGGCAAGGTGACCGGTCTCGTGCGCGAACACGCCGATGATCTCGTTCGGCGTCTTGGCGTCGAACAGAGCGCCGGCATTGATGAAGATGTGGCGGCCGTCCATGACGAAGGCATTGAAGGTGCGGTCATTCAGGATGACGACCCGGACGTTCTGCTTGGCGAGACCGGCGACGCGCAATATCGGCGTGGAGTAATCGCGCAACAATTGCTCGATTTCAGTGTCGCGGATGAGCGGCGCACCACGTGGTATGTCCTGCGCCCGCGCTGGTGCAACTGCCGGGCCGCCGGCGGACGCAGCAACCGCAAGCGCGGTGACCAGCGCGAGCGCGCGTCCTGCTGGCGCCATGCGCCATGCCCTGGTAGGTGTGCCGTTCTCGATCATGCCGAATTACTGCCGGATGGCGTGAACCTAGAGACGCGCCCCGGGGCGGTCAACGCAGCTTGCGATCACGTCTGAGTCATGAAAAACGCAAGGCGCCTAGCAAGCCGGGGAATGCGGCAACAGCGGGGCGGGGGCAGCGCCAGACGGGCCGATAACGATGCTTGAGGCGGCAAAACACCTGCTAACACCGTCCAAACGGAGCAATGTGCCGCCGTTCATGGTCATGGACGTGATGGCCGCAGCGGCGCTTTTGGAGGCCAAGGGCGCCCGAGTCGTGCACATGGAGGTGGGCCAGCCGGCGGCGCCCGCGCCGGCCACCGCGTTGGCGACGGCGAAAGCCGCGCTCGACGGGCGCATCACCTATACCGAGACACTCGGCATCCCGTCATTGCGCGCGCGAATCGCCTGCCATTACGCCGAGACCTACGACCTCGCGCTCGACCCGGCGCGCGTAGTGGTCACCACCGGCTCGTCGGGCGGATTCATCCTGGCGTTCCTGGCGCTGTTCGAGCCCGGCGACCGGGTGGCGCTGGCCAATCCGGGCTATCCGCCCTACCGGCACATCCTATCGGCGCTCGGCTGCGAGGCGGTGCTGATCGAGACGTCCGCCGAGACGCGCTGGGCGCTGTCGGCCAAGGCGCTGATCGCCGCGCATCGGCAGAAGCCGCTCGCCGGCGTGGTGGTGGCGAGCCCGGCCAATCCGACCGGCACCATGATGGACGCCGATGCGCTGGCGCAGCTCATTGCCGTTTCCGAAGAAGAGGGTATTCGTGTGATCTCCGACGAGATCTATCACGGCCTCGACTATGCATTCGCCGCCAAGACCGCGGCGAATGTTTCTGAGCAGGCGCTGGTGATCAATTCATTTTCCAAATATTTCTGCATGACCGGCTGGCGCGTCGGCTGGATGGTGGTGCCGGAAACGCTTGTGCGCGCGGTCGAGCGGCTGCAGGGCAATCTGGCGATCTCGGTGCCGGCATTGTCGCAATATGCTGCCGAAGCCGCCTTCGACGGCCGCGCCGAAATGGAAGCAGTCAAACACGGCTACGAGGAGAACCGGCGCATTCTCACGGAAGGCCTGCCGAAAGCCGGGCTCGAAAAGTTCCTGCCGGTCGACGGCGCGTTTTATCTTTACGCGGATATTTCGAAATTTTCCGACGACAGTCTGGACTTCGCCAAGCGCATGCTGGACGAGGCGCACGTGGCGGCGACGCCCGGCATCGACTTCGATCCGGTCAACGGCCACAATTTCTTGCGCTTCTGTTACGCCGGCTCGGCGGCAGAGATGCACGAAGCGGTGGAGCGGATCGGGAAGTGGCTAAAGGCACGCTCTTGAGCAAAGCCAAGACCAATCGCAAGAAACTGCGCGCCATGCTGGCGTTTGGATAAACGCTGGTCGTTCCGGGCGCCTATGATCCGATGAGCGCAAAACTGGTCGAACGCGCCGGTTTTCCGGCCGTCTACATCGGCAGTTATGCGACGGCGGCGGCGGGTTTCGGCATGCCGGATGTCGGCTTGGTCACCATGGAGGAAATGGCGGCCCACGCCAAACGGATTGCCGACGCCGTCGATATGCCGGTTATCGCCGACGGGGAAAATGGCTGGAACAACGCGGCGAATATCTGGCGCACCGTCCGCTCATTCGAGCAAGCCGGCGTTTGTGGAATTCATATTGAAGATCACGAGTTTGGAAAACATGCGGACGTGCGGCAAGTGCTGCTGTCGTGCGACCAAATGGTACAGAAGATTCACGCCGCACTCGACGCGCACGCGCGGATTCCGACTTCCTTATCATCGCGCGCACCGACGCGGCTTGGGCGTTCAACGACGTAGAGGACGCTATCACGCGCATGAATGCATTTACCGCTGCCGGCGCCGACCTTGTCATGCCGGTGGGCATCGGACCCAAGAACCTGGCCGGTTTGCGCTCGCGCATCCAGGGCAAGCTCATGATTACCGATACGGCGGGTCGCTCGGTGGCCGACGAAGAATCGGCCGGCGCCGATGTCGTCCTCTATTACGGATATTCGCTTTATGCGGCCTATCGCGGCGTGAGTGCCGCGCTCGACGAATTCAAGCGCACGCGCGACGCCGACGCCGTGGCGGACCGGCGCGAAACAATCGCAGACTTCGAGAAATTCATCGGCTATCCGGAATTCAGCGCGCGCGCCAAGAAATATGGCCTCGCCTGAGACGCCGTGCTCGATAATGCCTCAGGCTCTTGTGAGTGCCGCATGTAACGAAGCTGCCGCTTGCGCAAGCTGTTCGCGATGCAAGATATCATCCTTCGGGACGCGGCTGACGGTCGCGGCGAGCTCGCGCAGAATATCGGCGAATAAGCCGAAGTGGATGTGCATGTGGACGGTTTTACGCACGTCTTCAGCGCCCGGCCGTTCGAAAATCAGCGCGATGCCGGTCGGATCGAGATGCGCCTCAAATCGCGACGAATGTTCGAATGTGCCGATATAGAGCTTGTCCGGGTATTCGAGCGCGATCTCAGCCTTGTCGGGAACGGGCTTCGTCATAGGGCGCCTCCGCGGTGTCCGAGGCCGATCATCGGACAGGCAGGCAAGGCGCGCTTTGAGCTATGTCATCCCGGGGCCAGCGCTCTAAAACTCCACATCAAGTTCGACCACCTCGTCCGGCTCGGCCTTAGCGCCCTCGATCCATTCCTGCATCTGCGGCAGTGCCATCACCGCCTGGCAATAGCCGGCGCAATCGGACTCGAGCTTGACGTCATAAGTGAGGAATCGTGTCACCACCGGCGCGAACATGGCGTCCGCCATGCCCGGCTTGTCGCCGAACAGGAAAATCCCGCCATGGGTGTCGAGGCATTCGCGCCAAATGAAAATGATGCGGTCGATGTCGGCCTGCGCGCCGGCCCACACCTTGAAGCCGGGATGATGCGCCTTCAGGTTCATCGGCAGCGCCGAGCGCATGTTGGAAAAGCCGGAATGCATCTCGCCGCAGATCGAGCGGCAATGGGCGCGCGCGGTCTTATCCTTCGGCAACAGACCGGCGTCCGGCAGGATCTCGTTGAGGTACTCCGCGATTGCCAATGTGTCCCAGATCTTGATGCCGTCATGGGTCAGGCACGGCACCAGGAACGACGGCGACAGCAACAGTAGTTCGGCGCGGGTCGAAGGGTCGTCGCTGGCGACCGCCTGTTCGTCGAAGTCGAGCCCGGCCAGCTTGCAAAGCAACCAGCCACGCAGCGACCATGAGCCGTAGTTCTTGCTCGCTATCGTGAGGGCAGCCTTGGCCATGGGGCACAATCATCCCTGTTCGACGCGGCCCGGCAAGCCATAGATTAGACGAAAGTTATGCCCGTTCAATACCTTCCCGTGCCGCAAAAAGACATGGTAGATGGCTTATCCCCAGGGTGGGTTGCCACGAATATTATCTCGCACTGCAACATGAAATGAACTAGCTTTTGCGTGCGGTCCGCCGGGGCCGCCGGGGAATGGATGCTCTATCAGGCGTATCAGGCGCATTCCGACATCATGGTGCCGGTGCGCGCCTTTGCCGGCATGGCGGCGAAGACCGTGGGCACCAGGCTCAACGGATTGGCGCGGCCGTCGGCGCTCAGCAATCTAACTGCCGCCTATGAGCTGATCGCGCGCGCAGGGCTCACCCACGCGCGGCCGCCTTACGGCATCGACAGCGTCATGGTCGGCAACCGCGAAGTGGCGGTGACCGAAGAAGCCGCCGACGTGACACCGTTCGGCACGCTTTTGCATTTCAAGAAAGACATCGAGCAAGCGCAGCCGCGCGTGCTGCTGATCGCGCCGTTGTCGGGCCATTTCGCCACGCTGCTGCGCGCCACGGTGCGCACCATGCTGGCCGAGCACGACGTCTACATCACCGACTGGCACAACGCGCGCGACGTTTCGACCGAGCACGGCCGCTTCAGTTTCGATAACTATATCGGCCATCTGATCCGCTTTCTGGAAACGATGGGGCCGGGCGCGCATCTGGTGGCGGTGTGCCAGCCGTGCGTCGCCGCGCTGGTGGCGGCAGCCGTGATGGCGCAGGCCGACAATCATGCCGCTCCGCGTTCGATGACGCTGATGGCCGGCCCGATCGACACCCGCGTCAACCCGACCAAGGTCAACGAGCTGGCCAAGGACAAGCCGATCGAGTGGTTCGAGAAAAATCTGATCGCCAGCGTGCCCGCGCGCTATGGCGGGGCTACGCGCAAGGTTTACCCGGGCTTCGTGCAGCTCGCCGCTTTCATGAGCATGAATATCGAGCGCCATCTCAAGGCGCATCAGGAGCTGTACGAGAATCTGGCGCGCGGCGAGGAGGCCAAGGCGGCGCAGACCAAGGCGTTCTACGACGAATATTTCGCCGTGCTCGATTTGACCGCGGAGTTTTATCTGGAGACGGTAGAGCTGGTGTTCCAGGAGCATGCATTGCCGCTCGGCGCGATCACTTACGAAGGCGTGAAAGTGGAGCCGAAGGCGATCAAGCGCACCATGCTGTTTACGGTGGAAGGCGAGAAGGACGACATCTGTGCGGTCGGACAGACGCTGGCCGCGCACGATCTGTGCACGTCGCTTCGGCCCTACCGCAAGCGCCACCACATGCAGGCCGGCGTCGGCCATTACGGCGTGTTCTCGGGCCGCACCTGGCAAAACCAGATCTATCCGATGGTGAAGAACGTCATCGTGCAGAGCGATTGACGCGGGATCTCACACCGGACTCTTGGCCGAAAAAACCGTCATCGCGAGGCGCTGGAACACTGTGCCGCCGAGAAAGCGGCGGAAGTTGATGAAGTAGAGGATGACGATCGCAATTAGGAGCAAGGCCGGCCCGCCCTTGAGGACGAATCCTTCCTCGGTGGTGTTGCCGGTGAAGTGGCCGATCGCATAGCCGGCGATCCCGAAAATAAAGATGAAATCGAGGATGGCAGCGAACACCTTGCCCCACGCGGATACCGGCTTGGGCGCGGCGGGCTGAGCAGGACTGGACATGACTTAACCTCACTTGCGTTACGTTGGCTCGAAAGTGACAGCTTCTCATTTCTCGTTTGGCGGCTTCACGCGAACGTTCAGCATGATGGGTTTCCACAGGCCTTCGGAGGGAAGGAAATCAAGTTCATAGGTGACGCGGCTCGGCGCGGTATCAAAGTAACCGCGCAGGAGCAGCGCGCCGCGATTATCGATCGTTGATGCGCTGGAGGCGATCGGCGGTTTTGCTGCGATAAGTCCAAAATCGACTTTCTGATCGGCAAAAGGCTTGAACCCCTTTTTCAAGCCATCCGGGGTGATTTGGTCGCGAAATATTTTTGCTAACTTGGCATGGAGCACCGTATAATCGCCGGTCACGTTTGCATCGTTGAGCGTGAGCAGGGAGGTTTTGATGAGGATTTCTTGCAGCTCCGCGCTCGGCACCGTGTTTTCCGCCCGTGCCGGCCCGGCCAATAAGAGGAGGCCCAGCATCGCCCAACAGAGATATGGGCGCATCGTCTTCTCCCTCGCTAATTTTTAAAAAAGATAACACAAATTGACGGATTGGGCGTTGCGCTAAATCAAGCGGGGGGCGCCGGATCGGCCCCCGGCAAGTTGACCGAAGCCCGCGAGACAAGTGCGGTGGCGCGCGCCCTTCGCCCTAACGCGGTCAATACGGACGGCGATCTGATCCAAATCAAAGACACCGGCTCAGTTTTGGGCTTGGATTTTACTGTGTATTGATGAGGTTCATGGTTGAGGATCTTCGGTGCTTCTTTAATGCGCGCGACGAGGGCGCTCCTGGGCAGATAGCGGTCCTCTATCACGCCCGCGGGCGTCCGTCGTCGCTTGGTATTTTGGACCATGCGAGCGCCGTTGCAGCGTGATCGCTGCGAGTCGGTATCTACGATCGGCGAAAATTTCAATTTCCGAGTACATAAATCCCTGCGGCAACCACGCCCAGCACGGCGAGCGCCAGCAGCATAATGGCGGGCCGGCGCCCGGCCTTGCCACCGAAGCCCATGGCGTATGTCGCCTTGGCGACATTGTTCGACGAGGCGGCGATCAGCACGGCGGCGCATAGGCTCGTAAGCGACATGCCGGCGACGCCGCCTTGCGCGATATTGAGCACGAAGGGATCGATGTCGGTTGCGCCCACCACCGCCGACAGCACCAGGATGCCGCTTTCGCCGAAGGCACCGCGCACCCAGGCCGACACGATCGAGATGACGACGATGAGCGCGGCAAAGATCAGCGCGGTCGGGATCTGCAACGGGTTCTTCGGCAGAACGGCAAGATTTGTCTTGGCGGTGCGCGGCCGGCGCCATTCGTAGACCGCGAGCGCGGCGCCAATCGCCCACAAGCCGGCCAGCGCCGGCGCCAGCGTGAGCGCAAAATGCGTGTCGAATACGGCGACGACGAGACCGAGCCGCACATACATGATGGCGGTGGCTGCCACGATGCCGGCCGAGATATCCGCCGGGGCGTGCTTGGCCTCGCGCAGGCGCTTGGCCAACACCACGGTGGTGGCGGTCGAGGAATAGGCGCCACCGAGCACCGCCGGCAGTAGCGCGGCGTTTTTGATCGGCGCGTAGCGCTGCAGCAAATAGCTCAGATAAGACAGCGTGCAGACCGTCACCACCGCGAGCCAGAACTCCGTACGGCGTGAGCGGCGTCAGGCTTGTGACCGGCTCGTGCGGAACCAGCGGCAGAATGATGCCGACCAGGATCAGAAACATACCGAGGGTCAGCAGTTCCTCGCGCGGGATGATGTGAATTAGCCGGTGCAGCCGTTCGCGCGTGCCGAGCAGCAGGACGGCTGCGACGGTGAGCGCGACTGCCACCCACGGCGGCTGCATCAAAGCGATCGCCCCGATCACATAGGCGAGCAGGTTTGACGCCGGGATCATGAAGGTGGGCGCTTCGTGCGACTTCGGCGCGCGGCGCAGATACGCGTGCAGCCAGGCGGCCAGGCCCAACAGTCCGGCGACAAAGGCGAGCGCGTGCGCGGGGTCGATCATATAGAGCGTGGCGCCGCCCATCGCGAGCATCGGAAACGTCCGGATGCCGCCCGGGCTCGACCGCTCCTCGGTCTTATAGGTTTCCTCGAAGGCAAGCCCCATGAACACGGCCAAGCCGACCGCGAGGGTGAGCCGTCCGGCCAGTTCGAGAGGAGGTAGCGTCAGCATGGTGCGCCATTTCCCAGCGCTGAATTTTTCGTCTAAATCGGCTTTTTGAACCAGCGTTCAAGCCGGCCGATCAACGGTTCGAGTTTATTCTCCTCCGAATGCAGGGCATGCGCCACGGAATGAGGAGCATCTTTCTTCTCAGGGGCAGGAATGCAAAGCCCATAGAAATAGGCAAGGAAGCTCAGGTCATCCGGCTGCCTGACGGTGAACGACCGGCCTTTCACGAACACTGTGTACTCGGGCGGCGTGCCGTCCGGCCGATAGGCGATGGGTAATCGCGGGCCACGCGCCTCGTCTTTGGCAATGACGAAGTCCGACGGATGTAAGCCCTGATCGATCATCGCCTTCTACAGAGCCGCCAATTGCTTAACGAAGGCAGGGTCGAAATCGCCGTAGGAACTTTGCAGCTTGATGTGTCCGGTCATCGGCCGCCCTATGGATCAATCCGGCATTTTTTCCATACTCGCGGCGGCATCCTACATTCTACATTGAGCGCCGCATCAACACATCCCCTGAGCTTTGCATGCTCGATTTTGCGTCGTCGCCGATGTCTAGGACATCGGCGGGATGGGGGAAGCCCGCGAACGTTCGTGGTGGCGCCGCTAGAGCGGCCGGCGGCGCGAGCGGCCTGAAGCCGCTCGGCGTCACTTGCCCAGGCGTTTCAATTCGACCCCGGCCGCGAGGTAGTGCACGGTGTGGATGTTGCACACCGCGCGCGCGCGGGTGAGCTGGCGCACCGCTTCCGCGCTGTCACTTTTGACGAGCGATTGCTCGCCGGAAAAAAATGCCAGATTGCATTCGCGCGTGTGTCCCATGGCGCCGTGGCTCGATGGCGGTGTCAATTGTTCGAGCGTGGCTTGGCCCCGAAAATACGCAACCAGCGTACCGGGCCATTGCTTGAGGTCGATTTTACCGGCGTTGCGCGCGAGTTCCTCGGCGTCGTTCTCGCCGGCGCGCGCGCGCGCGATGTGCAGCCATGCCGCCTGGTAGGGCAGCCACAGCACATCGCCGGTGCGCGCGGTCCCGCCGAGCGTCAGCGATTTGTCGAAATCGGCGGCGGCTGCGGCGTAGCGCGCGGCAATAAATTGCGCGTAGCCGCGTTGGGTATAGATATCGAAGGCTTCGAGGCCGGCATCTTTGGTATCCGTGGCATCTTTTGGAGCCATAGCGAGCGCGGCGGTGTAGTCGGCGACCGCGCGATCATAATCGCCCTTGGCGATCAGGCTGCCCGCGCGCTGAACCAGTGTGACCGGCGAGTTGTTAAGCTTGAATGCCGCATCGAAATCGGCAATCGCGGGATCGTATTGGCCGTTCAAGTCGTAGACTTGCGCGCGCGCGGCATAGAGGTCGGCGTCGTCGGTCTTGAATTTGAGCGCGGCGGTGAAATCGGCGATCGCATCGCTACGCAGTCCGCGCGCCTGATCGAGCCGCTCGAAGGCGTCGGCGATTAAGCTCTTGGAGGTGTATGCGCTGCCGCGGCCCTTGTGGGCGGCAAACTGATCGGCGGGCGAAAGATCGCCGGCCGCGAGCGCCTGGGTGAACTGGCTAATGGCCTCGTCGGATTTGCCCTGTTCCGCCGCAGCCATTGCGGCCTTGAGATTGTCGAGGCCGCCGGCCTGCAGGTTTGAGGCAAAGAGCGTTAAGCACACCGCGGCCAATAAAACTTTAATCATGACTACTCCGGTACCCCGTTTTCGCCAGCAGCTGTCGGCGGGCAGTGGCGGGGTGTCACAAGCCGTCGGGGCTGAGTCAAGTCCGCGCCGTAGCCGATGGCGTCTCGGTATGCCCACCGATGTGGCCCAGGTGAAAAGGTACATTGATATTCGAGATTAACATCTCGTCTCATGGTTGCTTAGTGAATGATTGGCAGGGTGTGAGGCTAATCGGTGCCCGATATCGCTGACTTCGGCATCGTCGGTTCAGGGACCCTGGTTAAGCGTCATGAAGTTAAGTCGGCTGGCGAGGTCTCTGCCTGAGTTTCTGTTCGGGGGCGGACAGGTTCGAAGACCTCGACGAAGCGGCGCGCCGGCGTATCTAGGCGGCGCAAATTGGCGTCGTGACTCAGCTTGTGCCGCTGACCCTGTCGGTCAACATCCTGAACGCCAACGTCATCGTCTACGTGTTTTGGGGCACCGGGTCGAATGTATTCCTCACGGTCTGGGCCGGGCTGATCGCCGCCGTTGCCGCCGCCGCGTTCTGGTCGTGGCGCCGCACACGGCGAAATCCTCCCAAAGGCGCATCGCTGCGCGGGATCAAGCGGTCGATATTCCATGCCGCTGTTCTCGGCAGCGTCTGGGGCACTGCGCCCTTTGTTCTGTTTCCCGGTTCAGACACGATGTACCAGTTGTTCCTTACCGCGACGATGGCAGGCATGATTTCGGGTGGTGCATTTTGCCTATCGACGGAGCCGGCGGCTGGACTTGCTTACACCTGGACGATGGTTCTTGCCTCAGCCACCGCGCCGATCTCCGCCGCATACAACGTATTTATCTACACCGCTATCATGCTGATCATCTATGCGGTGTTTACCTCGCGCAATCTTGTCGCCCATGGCCGCTTGTTTTTTGATCACCTGCGTTACCGGTTGAAGGCATAGGCGCAGCGCGAAGTCATCGGCCTCCTGCTCAACGATTTCCAGGAACATGCGAGTGACTGGTTGTGGGAGACCGATGCCAACGGCATGCTGCTGCATGTCTCAGATGATTTGCCGAGGCTGCCGGGAAACCGGCGGCGGAAATTCAAGGTGCTCTGTTGTCCGACATTTTCGGAGGTGGACAAGAAATGCGGCCTGCGGAACTCTCGGATGATCTCAAACGCACAGAAAGCGGGCTGCCGCCACGCCGCCGCGAACTGGAAGTGACCGAATCGATCTTCCTCGACGGCGGCGACCATATTCAGGCGATGCTGAACAAATCTGCGCACGCTCGGTATTCGCACCGTGCTTGACGATTTCGGCACCGGCTATTCGTCGCTGAGCTATCTGCGGCGATTTCCGTTCGACAAGCGATTATCGCGCTCGCCAACGCGCTCGGCATGTCGACGACGGCGGAGGGCGTGGAATTTGCCGGCCAGCTCGCCAAGTTGCGGGACGCGGGCTACGTGTTCTCACCGCCACGTCCGGCGCACGAAATTGTCGCCATGTTCGAGTCGAGGCTGGAAGGACACGAAAATGGCAGCGTTACTGCCAGCGCGCGGGCAAGCGATCCACGCTCCAGAATTGCCAAACGCCGCGTGAATGGTTGAGGGCCGCCGGTCGGCGCTCGGGCTTTAGCACTGGCCCTTGAGCGACTGGAAGATGTCGAGCGCCTCTTTCGGCTTGGCGTTCTTGTGCACCACCGCGTTGACCGCCGCGATCATCGCCTTCGGCGCGTCGGACTGGAAAATATTGCGGCCCATGTCGACGCCGGCGGCGCCCTGTTGCACGGCGTTGTAGGCCATGGTGAGCGCGTCGAGTTCGGGCAGTTTCTTGCCGCCCGCCATCACGATCGGCACCGGGCAGGAGGCGGTGACGGTTTCGAAGCGGTCGTCGACGTAATAGGTCTTGACGTATTGCGCGCCGAGCTCGGCGATGATGCGGCAGGCGAGGCGGAAATATTGCGCGTCGCGCACCATGTTTTTGCCGACCGCGGTGACGCCCATCACCGGCATGCCGCAGCGTAGGCCAGCGTCCACCAGCCGGGTCATGTTGTGCACCGAGCGGGTCTCGTGTTCGCCGCCGATGAACACCTGGATGCCGACGCCGGCGGCGTTGAGCCGAGTTGCGTCGTCCATGTCCATGGCGATCTGCTCGTCGGACAATTCGTCGCGCAGGATGCTGGGGCCGCCGCTGGCGCGCAGCACCATCGGCTTTTGCGAATCCGCCGGAATGACGGAGCGCAAGATGCCGCGCGTGCAGAACAGCGCATCGCATTGCGGCAATAGCGGCACGATCGAGAAGTCGATGCGCTCCAAGCCCGAGGTCGGCCCTTGGAAATAGCCGTGGTCGACGGCAAGCATCACCGTGCGCCCCGACGCCGGATTGAACACGCGCGCGAGGCGGTTTTTCATGCCCCAGTCGAGCTGGTGCGAGCCTTTCAGGAAAAACCCCGGCGCGGCCTGCGGCTTCTCGGCCTGGTAGCGCTCGCCTGCATTATCGGCTTCCGGCATGGGCTAACTAATTACTGCTTGGGGGCGGGCGGGAGGCGCCGCATCCGGGGGCGGACCGGCCATTGGCTTTTTTGCCGCCGGCTTCTTGGCTGGGCCGCGCTTGTCGTTCCGGTTGGACATGCAATTGGCGATGAAGGCCTTGCGCTTGGCGCCTTCGAGCTTCTGGTCATCGGCGCCGAATTTGCAGGTTTCCTCCTTCTCCGCCTTGGTGAGCGCGGAGGCCGGGCTCGCTAGCAGCAGGAGAGGCAGCAGGCCAATGATGGCTAGGATGCGCAGCATGGTCATCGCTCCTTTGAAGGTTCTCGATCCGTCGTCACGATAGCATCTTATCGCAGCGCCGCTGCAATATTCCCGCCGTCCACGGTGGTGACGTCGGCGGTGGTCTTGAGCGCCAGCGCCTGGGCGAGGAACGCCTGCGCCACGTCCTGCGCGGTGACCTCGCGGCCCAGCAGATTGCTGGTCATATAGTCTTTCTCGCTTACCCGGCGTGCCTTCGAGCGTTGTTTGATGAAGGCGTCGGTGAGCAGCCCCGAACGGATGCGGTCGGCGTTGACCGCATTGGCGCGGATGCCGTCGCCGCCATAGTCGAGTGCATATTGCCGCACCAGAAACAACGTCGCCGCCTTGGGCAGGCCATAGGGCCCGAAATTGGCACCCGGATTCACCGCTTGTTTCGATACATTGAACAAAAGGCAGCCGCCGGTGCCCTGGGCCAGCATGACCTTGACGGCGGCTTGCGCCACTTTTTGATGGCCGAAGAAATTCAGCTCGAAGCTCTCGCGTAATATGGCTTCATCGACTTCGCCGATGCAGCCCTGCCAGGCCGCGCCGGCATTGGAGATCGCGATATCGACGCCGCCGAAAGTGGCTACGACCCGGGCAAACGCATGGCGCACCGAAGCGGCATCGGTCACGTCGCATTTGATCGCGATGGCATTGCCGCCGATCGCTTTGGCCTGTTCGGTTGCGGCCTTCCCATCGACATCGAGCAGGGCAATCTCGGCGCCCGCCAGCGCGAATACGCGAGCGGTCGCAGCGCCAATGGCGCCGCCGGCGCCGGTGATCACCGCGACCTGACCGGCAAGCGGCAAATCCTTGCGCGCGCCGAGCTTCGCCAGTTCGAGTGGCCAATATTCGATATCGAACATGTCGGTTGGCGAAATCGAGGTGAAGCGCCCGATTGCCTCCGCATCGGTGATGCTTTCGACCGCGGCCTGCGCGATGTCGGCGGCAATGATGGCGTCGTGCTTGCTTGCTCCCAGCGCGAACAGGCCGAGGCCCGGCACCAGCACGACGCGGGGTGCCGGGTCGTGCATGACGGCGCCTCCGGCGCGGTTTTTATTGCGGGCGAAATAGGCGGTGTACGCACCGATGAATTTTTGTGCAGCCTTGTGCGCGGCGGCGTCGAACGCGTCGAGCTTGTCGTCCTCCGGCGCCGGTACGATGAGCGGCCAGGGCTTGGTGCGGATCACGTGGTCGGGCGTGACCACGCCGGCGCGGGCGTAAGCCGCGACGTCCTTGCCGTTGACGAAATTCAGGATTGCGTTGCTGGTGCGGAATTCCAGGATCGGGCGTTCGTGTGCGCCTTCGCCGCCGGCGTCGCGCAACGTGCAGGCACCGCGCAAGATCGGCGCGACGTCGGTTAGGGACGCGATTTCCCGCGGCAGCTTCGCGGGCACAAACACGGACTTGCGGCTCTTCTTGAGACGGTTTTCTGCGCGCGTCACGAATTCGATCATGCGCTCGTAGGATTCGTGCGCGTCGGCGCCGAAGGTGAAGATGCCGTGCTTGTCGAGGATCAGCCCATCGACCTTCGGATTTTTGTCGAACACCTCGGCGGCTTTTTTGGCAAGGCTGAAGCCCGGCATTAGATAGGGCACAATGCCGAGTCTCCCGCCGAAAATCTCCGCGCACAACTCCTTCGCGTTGGGTTGGTCGATCAGGCTCAGCACGGCGGTGGCGTGGGTGTGGTCGATGAATTTTGCCGGCATGAAGGCATGCAGCAGCATCTCGACGGAAGGAGAGGGCGCCTGCGGATCAATCAGAAAAGCGCGCTGCGCCTTTGCCATCTCGCGGTCGGAAAGATTTTTGCGCGCGCGCAAGGCGCGCAGCGGCTCGAGCCGTATCGCCGGAAAGCCACCGGGCTCGACCGTGCCCATATCGGCGCCTGAGCCCTTGACGCGCAGCACCGCGACCTCGGCGCCGGCGAGGTCGCGTTCTTTGGTCTTCAGCGAGCTGTTGCCACCGCCGTGCAGGACGAGCTTGGCGTTACAGCCGATAAGGCGTGCAGAATAAATCCGCAGCGCCAGATCGGGCGCGATGCCGGCCCCACCATAGCGGTCGACCGCTTGCTTGGCCTCGCGCTCGACCCAGGCCGATCTCATGGTTGTCCGCGCCCGCGCTAGCCCTTATCGCCGAGCAGACGTTTTGCCCACCAGCCGCGTTTGGGCTGGCCGGTATCGTCGCTCGCCGTCGAAGAGATCACCGGAGTCGGTGGCGGAATGACCGGTGCCGACGGCAGCGGGGCACCCGGACTGCCGATCGGAGCCGGTTCGCGGATGGTCGAGCGCCGGCGCGGCGGCTCAGGCTCGGCCGGCACGGCGGCTTGCGACGGCGGCGCCGGTTGGGGCTCGGGTGCGGAGGCTGCCGGCTGATTGTACGGTCGGTCGATGATCGGCCGTTCCATAGTCGGAGGCTCATAGGCGGGCGGCGCGATCGGCTCATCGAACGGCGGCGCGATGCCCGAAGCGTCCTCGTCGCTCACGGGCGGGAAATCCGTACCCGTGTGCTGCATGTCAGGCTCCGATCCGCCGCCATTGCCAGTTTGGAAGGGTGCATCGCCATTGCGGCCTTGCCGGTTGCGGCGTCCGCCGCGCCGGCCGCGCCGCCGCCGCCGGCGGACCTCGCCTTCGGCCCCGCCTGGTGCGCCGCTTTGATGCGGCTGCTGCTCGCCGAGACCAACTTCCTCGGGCGAGCCGGCGTCGTGATCCTCGTGCGCGATTGAATGCTCGGGCACCGTTTCGCGGGTGAACTGCGGGGCAGGGGCACCTTCGCGCGGCTCACGCGGCTCGCCGCCACGGCCACGGCCGCGGCCACGGCGCCGGCGCCGCCGGCCGCCATCACGCTCGCCGTCGCCGCGCGGAGCTTCGCCACCGGTGTCGGCTTGCGCGGGATCGGATGCCTCGGCCTGTTCGCCGATTTCACTTTCGCTCGCGGCTTCAGCCTCGGTTTCGTCCTCGTCCTCGTCCTCGACATCCGCCTCGGCAGCAGCGTCGAGCACGTCTTCGTCCGCTTCGACAGCTGAGTTCAACGGCGGCTGCGCCGCGGCCGCGATCAGCTTGGCGGCTTCCGCCGTGTGTACCTGTTCGCCGCGGTCGACGATGTAGGATACCTGGGCGTTCACCGTGGCGTCGGCGGAAATGGTGATGGTAATGCGGAAGCGCTGCTCGAGATCGCGTAAGTGCGCGCGCTTGTGGTTGAGAACATAGAGCGCGACTTCCGAGCGCGTGCGCACGATCAAATTATGCGTGGCGCCCTTGATCAGCGTTTCTTCGATGGCGCGTAGCAATTGCAGAGCCACCGACGAAACCGAGCGCACGTGGCCGGAGCCGCCGCAGACCGGGCATTTCTCGGTTGAGCTTTCCAGCACCGAGGTGCGGATGCGCTGGCGCGACATTTCGAGCAGGCCGAAATGCGAGATGCGGCCGACCTGGATGCGGGCGCGATCGTGCTTGAGCGCGTCCTTCATGCGCCGCTCGACGGTGCGGTTGTTGCGGCCTTCGTCCATGTCGATGAAGTCGATGACGATCAAGCCCGCGAGATCGCGCAAGCGCAGTTGGCGGGCGATTTCCTCGGCCGCCTCGCCATTGGTCTTGAGCGCGGTGTCCTCGATGTGGTGCTCGCGCGTGGCGCGGCCGGAGTTCACGTCGATGGCGACCAGCGCTTCGGCCTGATTGATCACAATGTAGCCGCCCGATCGCAGCTGCACGGTGGGCGAGAACATAGCGTCGAGCTGGCTCTCGATGCCGTAGCGCGTGAACAGCGGCTGCGTGTCCTTGTACAGCTTCACGTGCTTGGCGTGGCTCGGCATCAGCATGCGCATGAACTCGCGCGCTTCCTTGTAGCCCTCGTCGCCGGAGACAATGATCTCGTCGATATCCTTGGTGTAGAGATCGCGGATCGAGCGCTTGGTGAGCGAGCCTTCCTCGTAGACCAGCTTGGGCGCCATCGATTTCAACGTGAGATCGCGCACCGTTTCCCAGAGCCGGAGCAGATATTCGAAATCACGTTTGACTTCGATCTTGGTGCGGCTGGCGCCGGCGGTGCGCAGTATCACGCCCATGCCGGGCGGCACTTCGAGATCCGAGGCGATTTCCTTGAGACGGCTGCGGTCCTCGCCGCTGGTGATCTTGCGGGAAATGCCGCCGCCGCGCGCGGTGTTCGGCATCAGCACCGAATAGCGGCCAGCGAGCGAGAGGTAGGTGGTGAGAGCGGCGCCCTTGGTGCCGCGCTCTTCTTTGACCACCTGCACCAGCATGACTTGGCGGCGCTTGATCACCTCTTGAATCTTGTACTGGCGGCGGAAGCGTGGCATGCGCTCCTGCACTTCTTCCATGGCGTCGGCGCCGCCGACCGATTCCACCGACTCATCGTCGTGGTGGTCTTCGCCGCCACCGTTGCTCTGATCGCTCTGCGCGCCCGGCTCGTCGGACGGCGCGGGCTCGGCGGGCGCAGCGAAATGATCGCCGGTCTCGCCATGGTCTTCCCCGCCTTCCGGCATCGGCGCCGTCTCGAATGGCGCTTCGCTTTGCGGCGGGGGCGGCTGATCGACCGCCGCTTCGACGGCTGGGGCCTCGGCGGCCGGCGCCGTCTCGATATCGCCCACTGGGCTTTCGTAAGCCTCGCGCGCTTCGTCTTGAGCCTCTGCTTGCGCTTCGAGTGCGGTCAGTTGCGGTTCCGACGCCGGCAATTCGGTCGCCGGCGGCTGCTCGGGCGGAAGGCCACCGAGCGCCACTTCGCCAGGCCGACTCTCGAGAGTCTCGTGCGGCTGTTCGTCGGTGGCGGCCGGTTCGCTCTGCACCACCTCGCGCGGGCGGTCGGCGCCGCGTTGGCGGTGACGGTTGCGCCCGCCGTGCCGGTTGGCGCGGTGATCGGCATCGGCATCGGCGGCGCGGTGGTCGCGTTCTTCTTCCGCGATCAGCGCCTGCCGATCGGCGACCGGAATTTGGTAGTAGTCGGGATGGATTTCGGAGAACGCCAGGAAGCCATGGCGGTTGCCGCCGTAATCGACGAACGCCGCTTGTAGCGACGGTTCGACGCGCGTGACCTTGGCGAGATAGATGTTACCGCGAAGCTGTTTGCGGTTAGCGGACTCGAAGTCGAATTCCTCGACGCGGCTGCCGCGGAGCACCACGACCCGGGTCTCCTCCGGGTGGGTCGCGTCGATTAGCATTTTGTCGGCCATTGTAATTTCTCACTGAGGCGGACGCTCTTGCGTTCTCGCGCGCTGATGATGGCGCAAGGCGACACAAGGACTGGTCGGCCAATTGGATGTTGAAGGAGAGATCGAAGGAAAGGGGCGCGTTTTCACGCGAAAGCTCGGCAAGATTTGAAATTTGGCCCATAGCGAGCCGCGCAATCGCGAATGTCTCGCGAAAGCGGGGGACCTCGAATTGCCTTTGCTGCGAACTTGGCAGCATGAAACTTGCGACCCATATCGCTGCGGCCGCGCCTTAAGCAAGCGCCGCCGAGGTTTCTCGTCGCTCACGGTTTGATTGCGAACGGCCCGTTTGGCCGCGCGCTGATCCGGAAGTCCTTCACAAGGGTTTCGGCTCGCTTCGCCGTCCGTCCGCCCGGCTTCCTCGAGGGGGCGATCCTGGACTGGCGGGCCGGGGGCCCGAACGCGGCACAACCGGAACTTTAACCGTCAGCAGACCCTACATACGGGTCTAAGCCTCTGCTGGCAAGGGAGCTTTGCATCTGGGCAACACCCGCGCGAAGAACGCTGTCTTTGCTCAAGTTCCGTTAACCGAAGCACCCCCTAATGGAGTAAAAAGGGGCAGAAAGGGTCCGGATTCGTGACTGTCCGCGCAATCGCACTGGTGTTGGGCGTAGGCCTGCTCGCCGGCTCGGCCTCTTGGGCGGCTGAGCCGAGCGTGACTGCGCGCCCGCTGGCGCCGGTGGCGGAATCGACATCGCTTCCTGTGGCCACCGATGTGCGCCTGGGCGGCGATGACAAACAGACTCGCTTTGTGGTCGACCTGAGCCAGAAAATCGACGCGGCGGCCTTCACACTCGCTGATCCCTATCGCGTGGTGATCGATCTGCCGCAGGTGACATTCCAGCTGCCCGCCAAGGCGGGCGAGCAGGGCCGCGGGCTGGTGAAGGCGTTCCGTTACGGCCTGATCATGCAGGGCGGCTCGCGCATCGTGCTCGACACCAAGGGACCGGTGCGGGTGGAAAAGGCCTTTGCGCTTGCCTCCGCCGCGGGCCAGCCGGCGCGGCTGGTGCTCGACCTCACCGCCACCGACCGCGACAGCTTCCTGCGCAACATCACCATGCAGGACCGCACCCCGCGCCCCGCTAGCAAGACCAGCTTCAATGTGCAGCCGGAAGCGGCCGGCGATGTGCGGCCGCTGATCGTCGTCGATCCCGGCCATGGCGGTATCGATAGCGGCACCAAGTCGGGCAACGGGCAGGACGAGAAGGACATCGTACTGGCCTTCGGCCAGATGCTGCGCGACAGGCTGGAGAAGACCGGCAAGTATCGCGTGGCGATGACGCGCAGTGACGACACTTTTATTGCGCTAGACGAGCGGGTGCGTTTTGCGCGCACACGCAAGGCCTCGTTGTTCATCTCGATCCATGCCGACTCGATCCCGCGCAGCGAAGGCCAAGCGGAGGGCGCCTCGGTTTACACGCTGTCGGCGCATGCCTCCGACGCGGAAGCGGCGCGGCTCGCCGAAGTCGAAAACAAATCCGACGTGATCGCCGGCGTCGATCTGAGCTCCGAGCCCAACGATGTCGCCAATATCTTGATCGATCTGGCCCAGCGCGAAACCAAGGCGTTCTCGCTGCAATTCGCGCGCGATCTGGTCGGCGAGTTCAAGGCGACCACGCGGCTGCATATGCGGCCGTTGAAATCGGCGGGCTTCATCGTACTTAAGGCGCCTGATGTGCCATCGGTGCTGGTGGAACTCGGCTTTATGTCGACCAAGGGCGATCTGGTGCATCTGATGTCGGACGACTGGCGTGCGCGCACCGCGGATTCGCTGGTCCATGCCGTGGATACGTTTTTCGCGCCACGCATGGCCGGCGCGGGCGGGGGAGCCAATTGAGATGGGTGCCCGGCCTCAGTTTCAACATAAAACCGGACAACCACAGAGCCTTGCCGGGTATTGGGATATAGGTTGGGTGCACTGCTCGGACCGAGGCGGAACGGTTAACTTATGAAGCTCCTTTTACGCTTCTTCGGCTTCTTGTTCGCGGCGGGCACCATCCTGTTCGTGGTGGGCGTAGCCGCGACCGCCGGGCTGCTCTGGCACTACTCGAAAGACCTGCCCGATTATTCCCAATTACAGGATTACGAGCCGCCGGTGATGACGCGCGTGCACGCGGCCGACGGGTCGTTGGTCGCCGAGTATGCGCGCGAGCGTCGGCTGTACATCCCGATCCAGGCGGTGCCGAAGCTGGTGATCAGCGCCTTCCTCGCCGCCGAGGATAAGAACTTCTACGAGCATGGCGGGCTCGATTTCTTCGGCATCGCGCGCGCGGCGCTGAACTATGCGCAGAATTTCGGCTCCGGCCGCCACCCGCAAGGTGCTTCAACCATCACGCAACAAGTCGCCAAGAACTTCTTGTTATCGAACGAGGTTTCCTTCACCCGCAAGATCAAGGAGGCGCTGCTGGCGCTCAAGATCGAGCGCACTTACAGCAAGGACAAGATCCTCGAGCTTTACTTGAACGAGATCTATCTTGGGCTCGGCGCCTACGGCATCGCCTCCGCCTCGCTCACTTATTTCGACAAGGGCGTCAACGAGCTGACAATGCCGGAAGCCGCCTATCTCGCGGCCCTGCCGAAGGCGCCGAACAATTATCACCCGTTCCGCCAGCGCGAGCGCGCGCTTGAGCGGCGCAACTGGGTGATCGACCAGATGGCGCTGGATGGCTTCATCAAGGCCGCCGACGCCGACAAAGCCAAGCGCACGGCGCTCGGGGTGACGCAAAAGCCGACCAGCACGCACACCTTCGCCGCGGAATATTTCGCCGAGGAAGTGCGGCGCGAGCTCTACGAACGCTACGGCGAGAAGAAGCTATACGACGGCGGCCTGTCGGTGCGCACGACGCTCGACACCAAGCTGCAGGTGTTGGCGCGACAAACGCTGACCGAGGGCCTGGTGAAGTTCGACGAGAGCCAAGGCTGGCGCGGACCGGTCAACAAGATCGACATCTCCGGCGACTGGGGCGTCAAGCTCGCCGACCTCAAGGCGCTGGCCGATGTGACGCCCTGGCGGCTCTCGGTCGTGCTAGAGACGAGCGACCAGTCGGCACGCATCGGCTTGCAGCCCGGGCGCGAGCCAGGCGGCTATATCAGCAAAGAACGCGACGTCGGCATCGTGCCGCTGGATGGCATGAAGTGGGCGAAGAGCGGCGGTAAGGCAGTGACCAAAGTCAGCCAGGTGCTCAATCCCGGCGACGTGGTCTATGTCGAACCGGCCAAGCTCGCTGGGCAGTACCGGCTGCATCAGATACCGGAAGTCTCGGGCGCCATGGTGGTCGAGGATCCCTGGACGGGGCGCGTGCTCGCCATGGTCGGCGGCTTTTCCTACGACCAAAGCCAGTTTAATCGTGCCACGCAGGCGCTGCGCCAGCCCGGCTCCTCGTTCAAACCGATCGTCTACGCCGCCGCGCTCGACAATGGTTACACGCCGTCGACTCTGGTGCTCGATGCGCCGATTGAGATCGACCAGGGACCCGGGCTCGGCGTCTGGAAGCCGGAGAACTACGAAAACAACTTCTACGGCCCGTCGACTTTGCGGTTTGGCATCGAGCATTCGCGCAACGTGATGACGGTGCGGCTGGCGCAGGACGTCGGCATGCCGCTGATCGCCGAATATGCCAAGCGGATGGGCGTTTACGACGGACTGCCGCCTTACTTGTCGTTTGCGCTCGGCGCCGGTGAGACGACGCTGCTGCGCATGGCCACGGCCTATGCGATGTTCGACAACGGCGGACGGCGCGTGAAGCCGACGCTGATCGACCGCATCCAGGACCGTTACGGGCACACCGTCTATCGCCACGACGAACGCGAATGCATTGGCTGCGACTCCGGGAAATGGGAGAACCAGCCGGAGCCCTCATTGATCGACCGGCGCGAGCAGGTGCTCGACCCGATGACCGCCTATCAGATCACCTCGATGATGGAAGGCGTGGTCCTGCGCGGCACGGCCGGGGGTGCGGGCTTCCAAAAGGAATTCGGCAAGCCCATCGCCGGCAAGACCGGCACCACCAATGACGAGAAGGACGCCTGGTTCATCGGCTTCACGCCCGACATCGTGGTCGGCGTCTATATGGGCTACGACAAGCCGCGCCATCTCGGGCGCGGGGCGACCGGCGGCCATCTGGCGGCGCCGATCGTGAGGGATTTCATGAAAGTCGCGCTCGCCGACAAGCCGGCGGTGCCGTTCCGTGTGCCGCCGGGGATCAAGCTCATCCGCGTCGACCTGAAAAGCGGTCAGCGCGCCGGGCCGGGCACCGAAAAGGTGATTCTGGAGGCCTTCAAGCCAGGCACCGCACCGCCCGATAGTTATTCCGTAGTCGGCTATGGCAACGATCAGCAGCAACAAGAACCAGCGCCAGGACGTGGTCCGCCCGGCTTCTTCCGGGTCAGCCCCGACGCCGACCGCGCGGTGCGTTCGGGCACCGGCGGGCTGTACTGAGCTTCCGAGATTGGCGTCGAGAGTTGCGCCGGCGCGCTCGCGACGTTAAATCCCGCTCACATCGACTCAGGATAACGCCGCCTTTGCGGCATTGGATTTGAACATGCGCGCGGAAACCCAGAGCCTCATTGAAGAGATCAAGCAGTCGGTGCGGCTGCTGAGGAGGCATCTTTGACGTCGACACCGCGCAGCGCCGCCTCGCCGAGCTGAACAAAGAGGCCGAGGAGCCCACTCTCTGGAGCGATCCGGCGCGCGGCCAGCGCGTAATGCGCGAGCGCGACACGTTGGAGGACCGGCTCAACGCCATCGGCCGCATCGAGCTGGAACTCGCCGACCAGCTCACCATGATCGATCTGGGCGAGGCCGAGAAAGACGACAAGACCGTTCTTGAAGCAGAAGCAGCGCTCAAGCGCCTGAAGGCGGAAGTGGCGCGGTGCGAACTGGAAGCGCTACTCTCCGGCGAGGCCGACGCCAACGACTGCTATCTCGAAGTTCATGCCGGCGCCGGCGGCACCGAGAGCCAGGATTGGGCCAACATGCTGATGCGCATGTATGTGCGCTGGGCGGAGTCGCACGGCTATAAGGTCGACTGGCTCGAGGAGAGCGAAGGCGAGGGCGCCGGCATCAAGTCGGCGACCGTGCAGATCAAGGGCCACAACGCCTATGGCTGGCTCAAAAGCGAAAACGGCGTGCACCGCTTGGTGCGCATTTCGCCGTTCGATGCCAATGCGCGCCGTCACACCTCGTTCGCCAGCGTCGTAGTCTTTCCGGTGGTCGATGACCGCATCAAGATCGACATTAATGAGAACGATGTGCGCACCGACGTCATGCGGTCGAGCGGGGCCGGCGGCCAGCACGTCAACAAGACCGAATCGGCGGTCCGCCTCACCCATATCCCGACCAACATCGTCGTAAAATGCCAGCAGGACCGCTCGCAGCACCGCAACCGCGCCATGGCTTGGGACATGCTGCGCGCCAAGTTGTTCGAAGCCGAGATGAAGAAGCGCGAGGCGAAGGCGGAAGCCGATCAAGCCGCCAAGACCGATATCGGCTGGGGCCACCAAATCCGTTCGTACGTCTTGCAGCCCTATCAGATGGTGAAGGACCTGCGCACTGGCGTTTCCACTTCCGACACCGGCGGCGTGCTCGATGGCGATCTCGACCCATTCATGCAGGCGGCACTGGCGCAAAAGGCCTTCGGCGGCGGGCCGGAGCAGGTGGAGGACGTGGAGTAGGGTTAGCCCGAAAGTGCGCTGCCGAGCCGCACGCCGGCGCGCAGAAATTTCTGCGGATCGACCGCCTCGCCGTTGATGCGGGTCTCGTAGTGCAGATGCGGGCCGGTCGAACGCCCGGTCGAACCGATCCGGCCGATGATTTCGCCGATGCGCACGATCTGGCCTACTTTCACGTCGATTTGGGAGAGATGGCCGTAGCGGGTGGCCAGGCCATTACCGTGATTGATCTCAACCATGTTGCCATACCCGCCTTCGCGGCCGGCGATGCTCACTCTGCCGGTGGCGGTGGCGTGCACCGGTTCACCGGTTTCGCCGCGCAGGTCGATGCCGGTGTGAACGGCGGGCCGGCCCAGGAACGGGTCCAAACGCATGCCGAACGGCGAACTCATGTCGACCTCGCCGGTGACCGGCTTGCGTACTGGCACGGCGACCAACCTTTGCGAATATTGGTTGATCTCGGCGCGCGCGACATTAATGCGGTAGAGCTGGCGATCGAAGGCGCTGGCGGCCGAGCGCGGCGGCTTTAGCGCCACGAAGGGTCCGCCGGCGCCCGTCGGGGCCTTGGTGGGATCGACGCCGAGATCGCTGAGCACGCTGCGCATGCGACGCGCCTGGGTGTCGATGCGTTCTTCCATATCGGTCAGGGCCGCGGTCTGCCGCCGGTCGACCTTGTCGAGCGCGGCGGAAATTCGCCCGAGCATGCCGTCGAGCCCGCCGGCGCCGCTGCGGCTGGCGATGCGCGTCATGCTGACCGGCAATTCGCGCGATTCAAGCCGCGCCTCGCGGTCGGGCGGCGCCGTGAAAATCACCGTGTCATTGATTGGGGAGGCTTTGATCGGCTTTTCGGCCGGCAGCGCGTTGCGCGCCGGCCGGATAGCGCCGGTGGTGTTCAAGTCGCCGCCGAGCACCGACGAGCGCTGCTCCAACGTGGTCTGCCGTTGCAGCAGCACGCTGAGTTTCTGCTCGAATTGTTCTTGGTCGAGCAATTGGCGGCTGGTGATACGATCGACCTGCGCGCGCAATTCGGCGTTGCGGTCCTCGTAGGCGAATTGCATCTCGGCTTGTCGTCCGATCAGGCGGGTAAGCACATCCTCGCGAAATGCGAAATAAGTTCCGGTAGCGATCGACCACACCGCCATAACGACCAACGTACCGACCACGATCCAGAACGCGACCGGGCCGATGCGGACCTGGCGTCCGCCGTGGACCAAGGTGTAGCCTCCGTGCGATCGGTGCAGATGGCGGGAAACGGCTGCAGCCGATTGCGCGCGGGGCGGCGCGGCGCGGCCAGCGTGAGCGGTGGTCGGGTTGTGCAATGGGGACGAGGGCGACATCGACTCTCCGCACCGGTTCGGCTGCGGCCGGAGCCGGTTGACCAGCCCGTCGATATCAATCGCTTATGGTTAAAAAAGCGGAAACCCGCGCCATTTGCCTGTACAATTGCGCCGAGAACAAAGGAAATTACAGATTTTTTGCGGCTTCCAGTACCTCTTCGGCGTGCCCTGGTACGCTCACCTTGGGCCAAATGCGGACGATGCGGCCCTTGCCGTCAATCAGAAAAGTCTTGCGGATGACGCCCATGTATTTGCGCCCGTACATCGATTTCTCACCCCACGCGCCATAAGCTTCGAGCATCTCTTTGGCCTCGTCGGAGGCGAGCGCGATTTTCAGCTTGTGCTTGGATTTGAATTTGTCCTGCGCCTTAACCGGATCGGCGGAGACACCGAGAATCTCGGCGCCGGCTTTGGCGAAGGCGGTGCGCAGGACCGAAAATGCGATGGCTTCCTTGGTGCAGCCCGGGGTGTCGGCCTTGGGATAGAAATAGAGGACGAGGTTGCGGCCCTTGAAATCCTTCAACGATATCGTCGTCCCGCCGTCGCGTTGCAAGCTGAACGCCGGGGCCTTCGAATCCGCGACAAGTTCGTGTCCCATATGCCTTCCTTTCGTCGTTTTCGACCGGTCAAAGTTGCAATTGCCATTTGCGCCGGGCGGGCGCAAGCGGTTCCACGTGCCATGGGCCGCGCTGGACGAATTCCCGGCCAGCGGCAATATACGCGCAATGTGCCGGACGAGAGGCGCCCCCTAGCGCATGACACCGAGCGACCACGATCATAGGCGTCCAGCCCATCGCGCCGTGGCTGCGGGTCATCCGCCGGGCCATCGTCGTCATCATGCGGCGGCCAATTTTGCTCGCCGGCAGTGGAACGCCCTGCGCTACGGCGCGATCCGGCTTTTGCACTGGCGATTGGCACAGCGGATCTTCTGGGTCGCAACCCTTACATTCGCTGTTGTTGCGGTCGGGATTGCCGGCCTGTGGTGGCGTCTCACGAGCGGGCCGATCGAGTTAGACGTCGCAACCCCGTGGTTGAAGGCGGCGATCGAGAAGAATTTCGGTGGCAAACAGACCGTGTCGGTCGGTGGCACCCAGATCGAGCGCGACGAGAACGGCCGTACATCATTACGCTTGCGCGACATCGTCGTACGCGACGCCGACGGAACCGTGGTCGCAACGGCGCCCAAAGCCGAAGTGGGTATTTCTGGCACTGGCCTGCTGACCGGTAATGTGCGCGCGTCAAGCCTCAATCTGGTCGGCGCCGAAATGTCGGTGCGGATCGAGGCCGACGGCCGGGTCACTGTGTTCGCCGGCGCCAATAAGCGCCCGATCGCCACTGCATCTTCGACGTTGCCCGCGGCACAGTCCAATCCGCTAGCGGATTCCCTCCCGCAGGCGCCGCTGCGTGGCGGTGCGCAGGATATCGCCGGCATCCTAGGCTGGATCGACGGCCTGGGCGCGACCGGTCTTGACGGTCACGATCTGCGCGAACTCGGTCTCAAAAACGGCAACCTGATTGTCGACGACCTTCGCAACGGCAAGCGTTGGACGTTTAGCCGGATCAATGTGAGCCTAACGCGGCCGCACCAGGGTGGTGTGATCTTTCGTTTGGCGTCGGACGATCCAGTCCGCCCATGGGTGTTGACTGCCGCGGTGCGGCCGCTCGGCGATGGCGTGCGCGCGGTCGGCATCGAAGCGCGGCGTGTTTCTTCCAAAGATATTCTACTTGCCATGCGCCTTAACGAAGGCGACTTCGACGTCGACTTGCCGCTATCGGGCAGCCTGCGTGCGGAAATCTCATCCGATGGGACGCTGCAGCGGTTGCAAGGCCAGGTAACCGTGGACCAGGGCACTGTTATAGATCGCGTCGGCGAAAATTCCACTGTGAAAATCGACCGCGCGGATATCAGGTTCAATTGGGACGGGCGAGCGCGGTCATTAATCATTCCGTTTCAGATCCAGGCAGGTGGCGATCAATACACGCTGCGTGCCGCGTTTGAGGCGGTCCCCGACCAGGACGGGGTTTGGCTGTTCAATATTGTGCGCGGCGATCCGATGATCGACCCGGTGATCCTGGTTTCGGCGGGAAAACCCGAGGAGGGCTTTGCCCTTAATCGAGTGGTAGTGCGTGCGCGTATCGACACGGTTCGCCGCCGCATTGATCTCGAACAGGGCGACTTCAGCCGCATCGACACGCGGCCATTGTATAATATTGCGGTCGCGGTCACCGGCAGCCTGGATTATTCCGGCGCCGAGCCTCACCTGGCATTCGGCGTCGCCGGCACGCGCATGCCGATGGATGTGATGATGCGCATGTGGCCGGTGTTCACCGCCGTCGAGGTGCGCGAGTGGGTCGTGGAGCACATGTCCGGCGGCACCGTCGAGCGCGTCGTGATTGCCGGCAATGCACCGCTGCCGGACTTCAAAGCCAGTGGCCCGCCCTTGCTCGACGAAGGATTGTCGGTCGATATCGAGACCAGCGGCACGACCCTGCGTCCGCTTGCCACCTTGCCGGCGATCCGCGACGCCGATCTCACGGCGCACATCACGGGCGGCTTCGCCAACCTCAGCGTCGGCCGCGGCACCGTAGAGGTGACGCCGGGGCGCAAGCTCAATATCGCGAACGGAGTGTTTGAAATACCGAATACCCACCTTAAACCGCGGCCGGCGCGGGTAAGCTTTCGTATTGACGGATCGATGCCCGCGGTAGCGGCGCTGCTGGCCAGCGAGGGGCTGCGCGACGATGTCGGAATCGTGCTCGATCCGGCGGCGAGCCGCGGCTCGGTCGCGGCCCAGGTCACCGTCAATCTGCTGGTCGGGCGCGACGTCCCGAAAAATTCCGCGACTTACACCGTCACTGCAAATCTAACTAATTTTGCCGCCGACAAGATGCTGATGGGGCAGCGGGTCGAAGCCGCGGCGCTGAGGGTGAGCGCGTCCTCCGACGGCTACCAGATCACCGGCGACGTTAAAATCAATGGCACGCCGGCCACGATTGATTTGAGCAAGATAAAAGGCGCGGCGAATGCCGAATTGCGAATGCAGGCGATGATTGACGAAACGGCGCGCCGCCGGCTCGGCATCAATCTCGGCGGCACCGTCACCGGCACGATTCCGGTAAAGGTCGTCACTCGCACCAGCAACGACAATAACGATCCGCCGATGACCGTGGACGCCGATCTCACGCCGGTGAAGATCGACGATCTGCTGCCGGGGTGGGTGAAGCCGGCCGGCAAGCCGGCGCGTGCCACCTATACGCTGGTCAAGACCGCCCAATCCCTGCGCTTCGACGATCTCACGATCTCAGGTTCGGGCGCGAACGTGAAAGGCTCGGTCGAACTCGATGCCGCGAGTGACATCGTGTCGGCGAATTTTCCGCTGTTCAGCCTGGCGGATGGCGACACGGTCTCGCTCAAGGCCGACCGCGGCAGCGACGGCGTGCTGCGGGTTACGATGCGCGGCGATGTCTTCGACGGAACCCATTTCGTAAAAACCTCGGTCGCCGGCGCGGTGCCGGACAAGGCCGGCCAACAGCAGACTGATCTCGATCTCGATATCAAGCTCGGCATCGTCGTCGGCCACAACGGTGAAACGCTGCGCGGGCTCGATATGAAGCTTGCGCGCAGGGGCAGTCGCATCCGCAGTTTCACGATGAACGCCAAGATCGGCCGCGATACGCCGCTCAACGGCGACCTGCGTGTGCGCAGCCGCGACAATCACCCGGTCGTCTATTTCGAGACCGACGACGCCGGCGCGCTGTTCCGGTTCACAGACATGTATCCGCGCATGTTCGGCGGGCAAATGTGGGTGGCAATGGATCCGCCGTCACCGGAACGAACGCCGCAAGTCGGCACTCTCTATATCCGCAATTTCGTCGTGCGCGGCGAACGTGGGCTCGATCGCGTGGTTTCCGGCGCGCCCGGCCAGGGCAATAATGGCGTGCATTTCAGCGAGGCGCATTGCGAGTTCACGAAGGTGCCCGGACGCATGGCGGTGAGCGACGGCGTCGTGCGTGGACCTGTGGTGGGCGCGACCGTCGAAGGCCAGATCGATTACGTCAAGGACGACATGCACCTGCGCGGAACATTCGTGCCATTCTACGGTCTCAACAACATGTTCGGGCAGATTCCGATCGTCGGGCTTTTCCTGGGCGCCGGCAGCAACGAAGGTCTGCTCGGCATCACCTACGAGGCGGTCGGCCCGCCGGGCGCGCCGCGCATCTCGGTCAATCCGGTGACCGCGATCGCGCCCGGGCTGCTGCGCAAATTCATCCCGTCGCCCGACAATATGGATCGCAATTTCATTCCGCCGTCGCGCTGAACGCGCGGCGAACGCCAAATATTGAAGCGCGCTTTATTCTTCTGACACGCGCATGAGAATTCCGTGCTTTTTCGTTCCAAGTCTAAGAAGTGCGCGGCCATTCTGATCGAAATCTTCGGCAGCAAACTTGTAGTTTGGGTCACTAATTTTCTTGTCGCCCAGATATATCGCTCCATCCTTCACTAACTGGCGCGCTTGACTATTTGAACTTGTGAAACCAATTTTGGTATTGGCAGCTAAAATCCCATCACCAATTTTGACTTCGAGCGTGGGCAAGTTTTCACCCATTCCGCCTTGCTCGAACGTCGTTTGAGCGGTTTTGACGGCCTGGTCAGCCGCCGCGCGACCGTGCACCAAAGCGGTCGCCTCGGTCGCGAGCACCTTCTTGGCCTCATTGACGTCCTGGCCCTTGAGAGCCGCGAGCTTGGAGATCTCGTCGAGCGGCAGGATCGTAAACAGCTTGAGGAAGCGTACGACGTCGCCGTCCTCGGTGTTGCGCCAGTATTGCCAGTAGTCGTACGGGCTCATCAGGTCGGCATTGAGCCAGACCGCGCCGCCGGCGGTCTTGCCCATCTTGGCGCCGGACGAGGTCATGATCAGCGGCGAGGTGAGGGCGAACAATTGCGCGTTCACCATGCGGCGGCCGAGATCGATGCCGTTGACGATATTGCCCCACTGATCGGAGCCACCCATCTGCAGCATGCAGCCGGTGCGCTTGTTGAGTTCGACGAAGTCGTAAGCTTGCAACACCATGTAGTTGAATTCGAGGAACGAAAGCTCCTGTTGGCGATCGAGCCGCAACTTCACCGAATCGAAGGAAAGCATGCGGTTGACCGAGAAATGCCGGCCCACGTCGCGGAGGAAGTCGATGTAGTTGAGTTTGTTGAGCCAGTCGGCATTGTTGGCCATGATGGCGTTGCCGCCGGCGCCTTCGAAATTCAGAAATTTGGAAAAGATCGCGCGGATGCCCTTGAGATTCTGCTCGATCATCTCGTCCGTTAGGATGCGCCGGCTTTCGTCCTTACCGGAAGGATCGCCCACGCGTGTGGTGCCGCCGCCCATCAGTGCGATCGGCCGGTGCCCGGTTTGCTGCATCCAATAGAGCATCATGATCGGCAGCAGCGAGCCGACATGCAGAGAGGCCGCCGTGCAATCGAAACCGATATAGCCGGTGATCGCGCCGGTTAAAGCGCGCGCATCCAGCGTGTTGGGCTCCGAGACCTGGTGGATGAAGCCGCGCTCGGCCAGAATATTAAGAAAGTCGGATTTATAGGCGCTCATTGCTAGGTCTCGGGCTGTGGTCGCATCCTTTGCGCGGCTGGTGTAACAGGTCCGGCGTAAAGAAAAAGGGGCTGGGATTTGGGCGCAGTAAAGGCAATTGGGCTGATGAGCGGCACCGCGCGCGACGGCGTCGACGTGGCGCTGATTGAGACAGACGGCGAGCGCATCGGCCATTTTGGGCCGACCGGCTACCGGCCCTATTCTGACGATGAGCAGGCGCTGTTGCGGCATGCCCTGCAAGGGGGTGCCGCCCTGACCGAGCGCGGCGCGGCCTGGCGTGTTGGCACAAGCCGATGCCTTCGTGACCCGCGTCCATGCCGAGACGGTGGAAGCCTTTCTCGCAACCGAAAATATCGATAAATCCGGCGTCGCCATTGTCGGGTTTCACGGCCAGACCGTGCTGCACCGACCGGCCGCGCGGCTGACCGTGCAGATTGGCAACGGCGCGGCGCTGGCGCGCCGGCTTGGATTGCCGGTGGCCCATGATTTTCGCGCCGCCGATGTCGCCGCCGGCGGACAGGGCGGGCCGCTGGTGCCGGCGTTCCATCAGGCGCTGGCGCGCGATCTCAAGCGCCCACATCCAATTGAGGTGCTCAATGTAGGCAGTTTCGCTAACGTCACCTTTGTCGACGGCGGCGATCCAATCGCCTGCGACACCAGTCCGGGCAATGCGCTGATCGACGATTTCATGCGCGCGCACCGGCGCGCCGCTCGACCGCGATGGCGATCAGGCGGCAAAGGGCCGCGTCGACAAATCCTTCGTCGCGCGTGTATTGACGGACGGCTTTTTCGGACTGCCGTATCCGAAATCGCTCGACCGCAATGCTTTCGCTTTTACCAATATCGGGTTATCGGATTTCTCCGTTGCGGACGGTGCGGCGACTTTGTCGGCGCTGACCGCGGCTTCCGTCGCGTGCATCGTGCTGCATCTGCCGGCCGCCCCGCGCGCCTGGATTGTGGCGGGTGGCGGTGCGCGCAATCCGACGCTGATGCGGATGCTGGCGGAGCGGCTGAAACCGGCGAGCGTGGAGACCGCCGACGCAGTCGGCTGGTCGTCACAATCGATCGAAGCGCAGGCGTTTGCTTATCTGGCGGTGCGCACGTTTAACGGCCTTCCGATCACGTTTCCGGCCACGACTGGCGTAAAGCAGCCGCTGCCCGGCGTAAGCCGCCCCCCGCAGTTGACCGGATGCCCGATCTAGCGCAGGTTCGCCGCCCTGTTATAACCGTTTTGCAGTGACCCCGCGCCCGGCTAACTATCGAGAATTACACTCAGAATTCATGCGAACCAAAGACATTGCAGAGGCGCTTGCGAGCCGGCTCGACGGCGATGGCGCAATCGAGATTGACCGCCTCGTGCATCCAGCGCGGGCTGAACGGCCGTCCGACCTCGCGCTCGCCATCAGTGCCGATGCGGTTGCGGCGCTCGCGCGTAGCAAGGCGCAGGCGGTGGTCGTCTCGGCCGAATATCCGGTTCCGACAGGTTCGTTCCGGGCCGTTATCACCACCAGCGCGCCGCGGTTGGCATTCGCCAAGCTGACGGCCATGTTTGATCATGGTCCGGCACGGGAAAAGGGCATTCATGCGACGTCGGTTGTCGCGCCCGATGCCGAACTGGGCGAGGGGGTTAGCATCGGCGCCTATTCGGTGGTGGGTGCGTGCAGCCGCATCGGCGCCGGTACGGTGATCATGCCGCAGGTAACGATCGGTGCCGACGTCAAGATTGGCGCGCAGGGCGTGCTGCATTCTGGCGCGCGCATCGGCGATCGCACCAGCATTGGCGAGCGGGTTATCGTGCATGCCAACGTCGTTATCGGCTCGGACGGCTTCAGTTTCGCGCCTAATCTGATGGCCGCGATCGCGTTTACGGCCGATGTAAAGGTTTCCCGGGTCCATTCGCTCGGCAATGTGACGATCGGCGATGACGTGGAAGTCGGCGCTTGCTCCACCATTGACCGCGCTACGCTTGAGTCGACCCACATCGGAAGCGGTACGAAAATCGACAATCACGTCCATATTGGCCACAATGTCACCATCGGTGACGGCTGTATTGTGTGCGGAAAAGTTGGTATTTCTGGCAGCGTGACCATCGGCCACCGCGTCCGGATCGGGGGTGGGGTTGGAATCGGCGATCATGTGCGCGTCGGCGATGAGGCAGTCATCGGCGCCGGTTCCGCCGTCGTCACCAATGTCGCGGCCGGAGCTTTTGTGTCAGGTTATCCGGCAGTCCAACACCCGCGTGCGATCGAGCAATATCTCAACATTGGCCGCCTGAAACGGATGTATCAAAAGTTGGACAATGTGGCGTCGCGAGTGGACGTCTTGGAACGAACGAACAAGAAATAAGGGGATTTTCTCGTTATGACTGACGTAGCGAGCGACGTGATCGCGATTATTGCCAAGAAGAAGCGGGTGGAGAAGCCGACGGTCGAACTGTCCGACCGGCTGGAGGATTTGGGCCTCGAGTCGCTCGATGCCGTTGAGATGATTTTCGATCTCGAAGAGAAGTTCGACATCGAAATTCCGTACAACGCCAATACCAATAATCCGCGCGCCGAATTCGATACCGTCGGCGACGTCGTCAAGTTGATCCAGAAACTGGTCGACAAGAAGTCGTGAATGACTTGAACCGCGTCGTTGTAACCGGCCTCGGCGGCGTCACGCCGCTTGGGCACACGGCCGCCACCTACTGGACAAATCTCAAGCAGGGCGTTAGCGGGTTGGGCCCGATCACATTGACGCAGACTCCGGAGGAGCTCAACCAGAAGGTTGCCGCCGAAGTCAAGGACTTCGATCCGCTCAAGCATTTCGAAGAGCGTGAGCTTTCCACGCTCGACCGCGTCTCGCAGTTCGCGGTGGTGGCTGCGCGCGAGGCGATCACGCAGGCGGCGATTACCTTCGACATGCCGCTGTCGCTGCGGACCGCGACCATCATCGGCACCGGCGTTGGTGGGCAAACCACGGTTGATGAAAGTTTCCGCCGCCTCTATCTGGAGAAGAAGACGCGCGTGTTCCCGCTAAGCATTCCGAAACTGATGGCGAATGCGCCGGCGAGCCAGATCTCCATGTTTTGCGGGTTGCGCGGGCCGGCCTTCGTGATCGCGAGTGCGTGCGCTTCGGCGACCCACGCGATCGGCCTTGCATTCCATATGGTGCGGTCGGGGCAGGTAGATTGTGCGGTCACCGGCGGGACCGAGGCCTGCGTTACGTTCGGAACCGTGCGCGGCTGGGAAGCGATGCGGGTGATGGCGCCGGATGTCTGCCGTCCATTTTCGATCGGCCGCAAAGGTTTGATTCTCGGCGAGGGCGCGGCGATGCTCGTGCTGGAGCCGCTTGAGCGGGCGCGTACGCGCGGCGCGCAAATTCTTGGCGAGATTGTCGGATTCGGCATGAGCGCGGATGCTGCCGATCTCACCGCACCTGATTTGGGCGGCATGTCGCGCGCGATGGAAGGCGCGCTCTCAGACGGTAAACTGAGCTCGCAGGACATCCAATACATCAATGCCCACGGCACCGGCACTGCCGCCAACGACACGACCGAAACCCAGGCGCTGCATCAGGTGTTCGGCGCGCACGCCGGAAAACTGGCGGTTTCGTCGACCAAATCCATGGTCGGGCATGCGCTCGGCGCGGCCGGCGCGCTTGAACTGGTGGCGACTTTGCTGGCGATCCACGATGGAATCGCGCCGCCGACCATCGGCTATCTCGGCCCGGATCCGACCTGCGATCTCGATTATGTGCCGAACGAGGCACGCGCAATGCCGATCAACGCCGCGCTGTCGAACTCTTTCGCCTTCGGCGGGCTCAATGCCGTGCTGGCGGTGAAAAAGTTTTCGTAAGCTGCTTACGCCGCGCTCGGCTTGCGGTCGGACTTCAGCCGCTTGTCGAGATAGGCGCAGATATTGGTGAGCAGCGGCTCGACCTTGCCGTCAAAGAAATGGTTGGCGCCCGGGATTATCTTCTGCTCGATCACGATGCCCTTTTGGGTTTTGAGCTTGTCGACCAGCGTTGTGACATCCTTAGGCGGCACGACGGCGTCCTTTTCGCCATGAATGATCAAGCCGGAGGATGGGCAGGGCGCCAGGAACGAGAAGTCGTAGAGATTGGCGGGCGGCACGATCGAGATGAAGCCTTCGATCTCCGGCCGGCGCATCAGCAGTTGCATGCCGATCCAGGCGCCGAACGAGAAGCCGGCGATCCAGCAGCTCTTGGCTTCCGGGTTGATGGTCTGCGCCCAGTCGAGCGCGGCGGCGGCATCGGACAATTCGCCGGTGCCGTGATCGAACGATCCCTGACTGCGGCCGACGCCGCGGAAATTGAATCGCAGCGCCGAAAAGCCGCGGTGCACGAAGGCGTAGTAGAGCTGGTAGATGATCGGGTGGTTCATCGTCCCGCCGAATTGCGGGTGCGGGTGCAGGACGATCGCGATCGGCGCGTTCTTCTGCCGCGCCGGGTGGTAGCGGCCCTCGATCCGTCCGGCTGGACCGGTGAAGATAACTTCAGGCATGGCGTTCGACCTCAAGGCGGGCTTGCCGCGATCCACTCGCAGCGTGGGAGTTTGTGCTCGACGCCTGTTGGCGTGCGGACCAGGCGCTAGTTTAGAATTATTCTAAATATATGAATTCCGCTGTTCACAGCGGCAACACAGGCTATAAGTTGCCGCGTGATGGCGGCTTCTAACATGATCCCCGGGGCAAAAAGCAAGCTTTTTAGGGCGTCTAGGGCCACTTCCGTATCCGGATACCCATAGAATCCATGAGCGAACGGGCCTATTTCGACTGGAATGCCACCGCCCCCTTGCGGAGCGAAACGCGCGCCGCCATGGTCGCCGCCCTCGCTCTGACTGGTAACGCGTCCTCGGTACATGCCGAAGGGCGCGCCGCCCGTCGCCTCGTAGAGGAGGCACGCGCACAGGTCGCCGCTCTCGCCGGTGCCGAGGCCAAGAACGTCACTTTCACCAGTGGCGCTACCGAATCCAACATGCTGGCGCTGACCCCGGCGATCGAGATCGACGGCCGTAAGTCGTTGCGCGACCGCCTGTTTGTCTCCGCCATCGAGCACCCTTCCGTGCGCAGCGGCGGGCGCTTTGCGGCCGAGCAGATCGAGGAATTGCCGGTCAGCAACGACGGCGTGGTCGATCTTCATGCTCTTAGAAGCGCCATTGCTCGGGCCGAGCGTCCGCTGATCTCGGTGATGCTCGCCAACAACGAAACCGGTGTCATCCAGCCGATTTGCCAAATTGCCGACATCGTTCACGCCGCCAACGGCGTGCTGCATGTGGATGCGGTGCAGGGCCCGGGCCGTATCAATTGCCGCATCGGCGAACTCGGCGCCGATCTCATGAGTCTTTCCGCCCACAAGCTCGGCGGGCCGCAAGGCGCGGGCGCGCTGATTAGTCGCGGCGATACCCGTATCGGCGAGCCGATGATCAAGGGCGGCGGTCAGGAGCGCTCGCTGCGCGCCGGAACCGAGAACGTCGCGGCTATCGCAGGCTTTGGCGCCGCGGCTGCGTTGGCCGCCAATCAGGCGGACATCAAGCGCATGGCAGCCTTACGGGACCGCCTGGAGGCGGGCATCAAGGCGGCCACGCCGGAGGCGGTGATTTTCGGGCAAAGCGCGCCGCGGCTGCCCAATACTACGCTGTTCGCGGTTCCCGGCACGAAGGCAGAAACGGCAATAATCTCCTTTGATCTCAATGGTATAGCGGTATCTTCTGGTGCCGCCTGCTCGTCCGGCAAGGTGCAAACCTCGTATGTGCTGGCGGCCATGGGCGTGGAACCTGCGCTGGAACAGGGCGCGGTGCGCGTCAGCCTGGGCTGGAGCACGACCGATCGCGATATCGAGAATCTGCTCAGTGCTTTGACTAAAGTCAGTTCGTCCTTACTTAAGAGGCATGAGAATTCACGTTTGAACTCGGGCTTGGCCGCCTGAGGCGCCAGCAACAGGGATGATCGCAACGCGATAGCGAACCGACCATAACCGACAAATTCAACCCGCGGTCCTTGAAACCGTAGCGGAGGAAAGAATGCCGGCCGTACAAGAGACCGTCGAGCGCGTCCGCAGCATCGACGTTGATCAATACAAATATGGATTCGTCACCGATATCGAATCCGAGAAGGCCCCCAAGGGCCTCTCGGAAGATACCGTGCGCTTCATCTCGGCCAAGAAGAACGAGCCGGCATGGATGCTTGAGTGGCGGCTGGAAGCCTATAAGCGCTGGCTGACCATGCGCGAGCCGTCCTGGGCGCGCGTCGACTATCCGAAGATCGACTACCAGAACGCCTATTACTATTCGGCGCCGAAAAAGAATGTGCTCGCCTCGCTCGACGAGGTCGATCCGGAAATTCTTAAGACCTATGCAAAGCTCGGCATTCCGCTGCGCGAGCAGGAAATTCTCGCCGGCGTGGTGCGTCCCGAGGGCGAGCGGCGCGTAGCGGTGGATGCGGTGTTCGATTCCGTTTCGGTCGCGACCACCTTCAAGGCGGAGTTGAAAAAGGCCGGCGTGATCTTCTTGCCGATGTCGGAAGCGGTCCGAGAACATCCAGAACTCGTGAAGAAGTATCTGGGTTCTGTCGTGCCGGTGACCGACAACTTCTTTGCGACGCTCAATTCTGCGGTGTTCTCCGACGGCTCGTTCGTCTATGTACCGGCCGGCGTGCGCTGCCCGATGGAGCTCTCCACCTATTTCCGTATCAACGAGGCCAATACCGGCCAGTTCGAGCGCACGCTGATTATCGCCGACAAGGGCGCTTACGTGAGTTATCTCGAAGGCTGCACCGCGCCGATGCGCGACGAGAACCAGTTGCACGCCGCCGTTGTCGAGTTGGTCGCGCTCGAGGACGCGGAGATCAAGTATTCGACGGTGCAGAACTGGTACCCGGGCGACGCCGACGGCAAGGGCGGCATCTTCAACTTTGTCACCAAGCGCGGCGACTGCCGTGGCGCGCGCTCGAAGATTTCGTGGACCCAGGTCGAGACCGGCTCGGCCATCACCTGGAAATATCCGAGTTGCATCCTGCGCGGGGACAATTCGCGCGGCGAGTTCTATTCGATCGCCATCTCCAACGGCCGCCAGCAGGTCGATTCTGGCACCAAGATGCTGCATCTCGGCAAGAACACGACGAGCCGCATCATCTCCAAAGGCATCGCGGCCGGCAAATCCGACAACACCTATCGCGGGCTGGTTTCGGCGCACCGCAAGGCGACGGGCGCACGCAACTTCACCAACTGCGACTCGCTGCTGATCGGCGATCAGTGCGGCGCGCACACCGTGCCCTATATCGAGGCGAAGAATTCCTCCGCCGTATTCGAGCACGAGGCCACCACCTCGAAGATCTCCGAGGACATGTTGTTCTACTGCCGCCAGCGCGGCATGTCGGCGGAAGAGGCGACCGCGCTCGTGGTCAACGGCTTCGTCAAGGACGTGCTGCAGCAGTTGCCGATGGAATTCGCGGTCGAAGCGCAGAAGCTGATTTCGATCTCGCTCGAAGGCAGCGTCGGATGAGCGGAAAGACGGTCATTAACGTGAGTGACGTACCGCTGACGGATCGCGGCAACGGCAAATCGTTCGCAGTCAAATGGGGCCGCGTCGGCCCGGTGCTCGGTCTCAACGCGCTGGGCTGCGCGGTGCATGTGGTGCCGCCCGGCAAAAAAGCATTTCCGTTTCACCGCCATCATGTGATGGACGAGTTGTTCTACGTGCTGTCCGGTGAGGGCCAATATCGTTGGGGCGATGAAACGCTGCCCGTCAAGACCGGCGATCTTGTCGCGGCGCCGGCCGGCAGCAAGGCGCATCAGCTCATCAATTCAGGCAATGGCGAGTTACGCTATCTCGGCATTTCCAGCATGGCGGCGACCGAGGTCGTCGATTATCCGGATTCCGGCAAGATCGGCGTCATGGCCGGCGTCAAGAACGGTGATTTCCGCACCGCGAGCTACGCGGGTATGGGACGCATGGACAAAGCCGACTATTACGACGGCGAAGAGAAATAGGACGAAAAAATAATGTCGCTGCTTAAAATCAAAAATCTGCATGTCGAGGTCGAGGGCAAGCAAATCCTCAACGGCCTCACGCTGACCATCGAAAAGGGCCAGGTCGCGGCCATCATGGGCCCCAACGGCTCGGGCAAGTCCACGCTCGCTTATGTCCTGGCCGGCAAGGATAACTACCACGTCACCGAGGGTGAGGTGCTGCTCGACAGCGAGAGCATCCTCGGCATGGCGCCGGACGAGCGCGCCGCCAAGGGCATGTTCCTGGCATTCCAGTATCCGGTCGAGGTACCGGGCGTCGCCACCATGACGTTTCTGCGCACAGCCCTCAACGCGCAGCGCAAGCATCGCGGCGAGCCGGAATTCTCCACGCCGGACTTCATGAAGCGGGTGCGCGAGACCTCCAAGCAACTTGGCATCGACCAGGAGATGTTGCGCCGCGCGGTCAATGTCGGCTTCTCCGGCGGCGAGAAGAAGCGCAACGAGATCCTGCAGATGGCGGTGCTGGAGCCGCGCCTGGCTGTTCTCGACGAAACCGATTCCGGCCTCGACATCGACGCGCTCAAGATCGTCGCCGACGGGGTCAACCGGCTGCGCTCGCCCGAGCGCTCGATGATTGTCATCACGCATTACCAGCGGCTGCTCGAATTCATCGTGCCTGACGTGGTGCATGTGCTGGCCAAGGGGCGAGTGGTGAAGACGGGCGGCAAGGAATTGGCGCTCGAACTCGAAGCCACCGGCTATGCGCAATTCGCAGGTGAGGCGGCCTGATGAACGTGGAAGTTCGCAATACGAAGACCGCGGCCGAGCAGGCGCTCAGCGCTGCTTTTGCGGCGGCGCGCGGGTCGCTGCCCGGCAAGGGCGCGATCGCCGCGCTGCGCGAGGACGCGTTCAACCGTTTCGATGCCAAGGGCCTGCCGCACCGGCGCGTGGAGGAATGGAAATACACCGACCTGCGCGCGCTGATGCGCGAAGCCAAGCCGCTGGCGGGCCCGGCCGGCGCCAAGCCGAAAGGCGACATCGCGCCGATCCTGACCGGCGTCGACGCGGATCACATTGCCATCGTCAACGGCCGCTATGAACCGGCCTGGAGCGATTTCAGGACCAGCGACCCGGGCATCACGATCGATGAATTGTTCAAGTTCCTTAGCGAAAATCCGGACTACCGGTTAGGACAGGTGCCCGGCAGCGATGACCCCGCGTACTGTCTCAACACCGCCTTCATGAGTGGTGGCGTGACGTTGCGGGTCAAGCGCGGAGCCACGCCGGCGAAGCCGATCCATATCGTGCATGTGTTTTCCGGCGGTGCCGCCGCCGCGATGTATCCGCGCTCGGTGGTGATCGTGGAGCCGGGCGCACAGGTGACGCTGATCGAGTTGTTTTCCGGTCCGGAGGGCATCGACTATCAGGTCAATTCGGCGCTCGAACTGGTGATTGGCGACAACGCGCGCGTCGATCACATCAAGATCGGATGCGACGGCGGCGCGGCCTTGCGGGTCTCGACGCTCGGCGTCGCGGTCGGGGCCAAGGCCAACTACAAGGATTTTGCATTCACCATCGGTGGCGCCGTGGTGCGCAATCAGACTTTCGTGCGCTTTGGCGGCGAGGGTAGCGAAGGCGCCATCGACGGCGCCAGCCTGCTCAAAGGCCGCCAGCACGTAGACAACACGCTGGTCATCAGCCACGCCGCTGGCCACTGCACCAGCCGCGAGCGCTTCAAGTCGGTGCTCGACGGCGAAAGCCACGGCATCTTCCAGGGCAAGATCATCGTCGAGCCGCACGCGCAGAAGACCGACGGCAAAATGATGACGCGCGCGCTGTTGCTGTCGGACGAGGCGGAAGCCGATAACAAGCCGGAGCTTGAAATCTTCGCCGACGACGTGGTCTGCGGTCACGGCGCCACTGCCGGTGCGCTCGATCCCGGCCTAAAGTTCTATTTGATGTCGCGCGGTATTCCGGCGAAGGAAGCGGAAGCTTTGCTGATCCAGGCCTTTATCGACGAGACCATCGAGGAGATTGCGCACGAGGGCATCCGTCACGCGCTGATGTTTGCCGCGCTCAAGTGGCTGGGGAGCCGGCCATGACGCATCCGGCGGTCAGCAACGGTTCTTACGACGTTGCCAAAATCCGCGCGGATTTTCCCGCGCTGGGCATGCAGGTCTATGGCAAGCCGCTGGTCTATCTGGACAATGCGGCCTCGGCGCAGAAGCCGAAAGCGGTGCTCGATCGTATGTACAAGGCCGCGACCGAGCAGTACGCCAACGTGCATCGCGGGCTGCACTATCTGGCGAACGAGGCGACAGAGGCTTACGAGGGCGCGCGCGAGACCGTACGCGCCTTCCTCAATGCCGGACGCCCGGAAGAGATCATCTTTACCCGCAACGCCACCGAGGCGATCAATTTGGTGGCCTATACGTTCGGCCGCGAGCGCATCAAGCCGGGCGATGAGATCGTGCTCTCGATCATGGAGCACCATTCCAACATCGTGCCCTGGCATTTCCTGCGCGAGCGCTACGGCGCGGTGATCAAATGGGCGCCGGTCGACGACGAGGGCAACTTCCTGATCGACGAATTCGAGACGCTGCTTTCGCCCCGCACCAAGATGGTCGCCATCACGCAGATGTCGAACGCGCTCGGTACGGCGGTGCCGGTAAAAGAGGTCGTCAAGCTCGCGCATGCGCGCGGCATTCCGGTGCTGGTCGACGGCGCGCAAGGGGCGGTGCATCTCGACGTCGACGTGCGCGATATCGATTGTGACTTCTATGTGATGACCGGCCATAAGCTCTACGGGCCGACCGGGATCGGCGTGCTGTACGGCAAATACGATCTGCTCGCGGCCATGCCGCCGTTCAACGGCGGCGGCGAGATGATCCACGAGGTGTTCCAGGATCGTATTACCTATGGAACGCCGCCGCATCGCTTCGAAGCCGGTACGCCAGCGATCGTGCAGGCGATCGGGCTCGGCGCCGCGATCGACTACGTCAATTCAATTGGCAAGCCGCGCATCCGCAGCCACGAAGGCGCGCTGGTGAAATATGCGCAGGAGCGACTCGGTGCGATCAATTCGCTGCGCATCATCGGCAAGGCGCCGGACAAGGGCCCGATCGTCTCCTTCGAAATCAAGGGCGCGCATCCGCACGATGTCGCCACCATCATCGATCGCGCCGGCGTGGCGGTACGCGCCGGCACCCATTGCGTGATGCCGCTGCTGGCGCGCTTTGGGCTGACCGCGACGTGCCGCGCTTCGTTTGCGATGTACAACACCAAGGACGAGGTGGATGTGCTGGCCGCCTCTCTGGTTAAGGCGCAGGAATTTTTCGCATGACCGACGACACGCCCGTGACTGAAAATGCCCCCTCGACGGATAGGGCGCCGGAAAATGCCGCCATAACCGGCTCGTCCACGCTGCCGCAGGCTGAGCTCAATCGGCTGACCGACGACATCATCGCCGGCCTGAAGACCGTCTATGACCCGGAAATTCCGGCCGATATCTATGAGCTCGGGTTGATCTACAAGATCGATATCGGCGATGACCGGGCAGTGAAGATCGACATGTCGCTGACTTCGCCCAATTGCCCGTCGGCGCAGGAACTGCCGGTGATGGCGGAAAATGCGGTCGCCAGTGTGCCGGGCGTGCGCGACGTCAAGGTTGAGATCGTGTGGGATCCGCCCTGGGATCCGAGCCGGATGTCGGACGAGGCCCAACTCGTCTTAAACATGTGGTGAGTTGCCCTTGGACGGCTGAGACTCCAGATAGAGACCAACGAGGACTACCATGGCCACTGCACGACCCCGACCCCAGGTGATGAAGCTCACCGATGCCGCCGCGCTGCGCATCAAAGATGTAATGGCGCGGGCGCAGCGGCCGGTTGCCGGCGTGCGCGTCGGCGTCAAGAACGGCGGCTGCGCCGGCATGGAATACACCATGGAATATGCCGATGCGGTGAAGCCGACGGACGAGGTGGTTGAGGACAAGGGCGTCAAGATCATGGTCGATCCGAAGGCGGTGTTGTTCCTGCTCGGCACCGAGATGGACTACAAGGCCGACAAGCTGTCTGCCCAGTTCGTGTTCAACAATCCGAACCAGACCTCGGCCTGCGGCTGCGGCGAATCCGTGCAGCTCACGCCGGCCAAGGGCGCGGCGGAGTAGGCGGTTCGCTTCGACGTGATAGGCCTTTAGGCGACCTGCATCGCGGTGCCGCCGGCGGTGACTTCCGGGTCGGTTTCGCACATCACCCGGTTGCGGCCGTGGCGTTTGGCCGCGTAGAGGCAGCCGTCGGTACGCTCGATCAGCGATTGCAAGGTGTCGGTGTTGTGCAAGGTTGCGACCCCGATCGACACGGTCACGCGGCCGAGATGCTCGCCGGTCGAGCGCTTCATCAGTTCCTTGGTCATCACCGCGCGGCGGATGTGATCGGCCACCGTGATCGCCGAGCGCAGCACCGTGTTCGGGAGAATGACTGCGAATTCCTCGCCGCCGTAGCGCGCAGTGGTGTCCTGACCCTTGACGTTCGCCTTCATGGACATTGCCACCAAACGCAACACCTGGTCGCCGGTGAGGTGGCCGAAACTGTCGTTGAAATTCTTGAAATGATCGATGTCGGTCAGCAGCAGTGACAGCGGTTCGTTTTTGGCACGCGCCTCTTCGATGGTTTTTTCCAGCGTGGTGTCGAAGAATTTGCGATTGGAAAGCTGAGTCAGCGGATCGGTCAGGCTTTCGCTGCGCACCGCCTCGAGGTTGGCGTGCAGGTCGAGGATTTCGCGCTTGGAGGCGTTGAGCCGCTCTTCCAGCTTGATATTGGAGACTTCCATCTCCTTGGCGGTGTGCACCAGGCTTTCGACGATCGTGCGCAGGCCCTCGCGGTCCTTCGACTGGCCGATCTTTGCGGACATATCGACGAGGCTCTCGGTGTAGCTCGACGCGGAGCCGGCGGCGGTGTCGATCATCGACATGACCTGCTCAATCTCGCCCTGACCTGGCTGCCGACCTCTCGATCCGTTCGGTCAGTCGCGTCGGCGACAGATAAGTCGCGTAGATGTTTTCCAGATTGTTCTCGGCGAGAACGCCGCTGTTCTTTAGTGTCTCGTTGATCCGCTGGTTGAGCGAAGGGTGGTAGCCGGTGGCGTAAGCGTACCAGATCTCATAATTGCGCGGCGTGGCCGCCTGGCGTAGCGCCTTGATTTGGCCGAGCGCGATCTCCGCGAACGCCATCGTGCGTTCGTGTTCGTCGGCGTACTCGGCCATTGCAAACTCCCGAATACGGGCCTTCTGCCCGCAAGCCTGCACCCGCGCGGCCGAATGGCCGCGCCCGCACCTTCCAGAGACGTTAGGACAGGGAGATAAATCGCCGGTAAATTTGGAACTGGTTGCGCCGCAATATTTCGCAACCGGAAATATGGCCATTGCGGAGGTTGGCCGGTATCAGGCTTTGAGCGAGACCGGGCGCAGCAGGAAGGCGGGCAGGTGACTGCCGTCGGAATCCTGGACAGTCTCGCGCGGCGGATGTGGGCGCGGCGCGTGCGGCTTGGCGGCGCGCGCGGGCTTCTGCACCGGACGGGGTTGCAGCTGGGCGGCGCGCAGCGGCTCTCTATCCTGACGGGATTGCTCCTGACGGGGTTGCGGTTGGCGCTCGCGGCCATGGCCGCGTCCGCCGCGATGGCTGCGCTCGACCTCGCGCGGCCGACTTTCCCGGGTTTCGGCCGGCGCCGGCTCGCCCATCCAGGGGATGGTCTGGCCGATCAGCCGCTCGATGGCGGCCACTGACTTGCCGTCGATCGGCGCGACGATGGTGATGGCGGTACCGCTCAAGCCGGCGCGGCCGGTGCGGCCGATACGATGGACGTAATCGTCGGGGTGATGCGGCACGTCGAAATTGAAAATGTGGCTGACCGCCGGGATATCGAGGCCGCGCGCGGCAACGTCGGAGGCGACCAGCACGGTGACTTCGCCGTTGCGGAAGGAGTCGAGCGCGGCGGTGCGCGCTGATTGGTCGAGGTCGCCGTGCAGCGCAGCGGCGTTGAACTTGTGCTGTAGCAGCGAGCGGTGCAGTTGCGCGACCTCGCGCTTTCGATTGCAGAACACGATGGCGTTCTTGAAGCCGTCGGCGGAGCGGATCAGCCGGCGCAGCGTCTCGCGCTTGTCGGCCGGGTCGCGCCCGGTTGCGATCAGCAACTGGGTAATGGTGGTGGCGGCCGTGGCCGGCTTCGACACTTCCACGCGCACCGGATTGTGCAGGAAATTGTCGGCGATGCGCTGGATTTCGGGCGGCATGGTCGCAGTGAAGAACAAGGTCTGCCGCGTGAACGGCACCAGCTTGCCGATGCGTTCGATGTCGGGAATGAAGCCCATGTCGAGCATGCGGTCGGCTTCGTCGATGACCAGCAGTTCGACGCCGGAAAGCAGCAGGCGGCCGCGCTCGGAATGGTCAAGCAGGCGGCCGGGCGTCGCGATCAGCACGTCGACGCCGCGGGTGAGCTTGGCGTCCTGATCGCCGAACGACACGCCGCCGATGATGAGCGCGACGTTGAGCTTGTGGTTCTTGCCGTATTTTTCGAAATGCTCGACGACCTGCGCGGCCAATTCGCGCGTCGGCTCGAGAATGAGCGTGCGCGGCATACGGGCGCGGGCGCGGCCTTGCTCGAGCATGGTGAGCATCGGCAACACGAACGCGGCGGTCTTGCCGGTGCCGGTCTGGGCGATGCCGAGCACGTCGCGCCGCGCGAGAACGTGCGGGATAGCCTGCTCTTGAATGGGGGTGGGGGTCTTGTAGCCGGCCGAGTCGATGGCCGAGATAACTTTGGCGGATAAGCCAAGATGAGAAAAAGCCATATAACCTCTAATAACCTTTAGTTGGGACCGCCCGGCGCCCGCGCCGGAATTGAAAAACGGGTTTCGATGCGCGGGAATGGACGGTCGAATTTTTGTTCGAAGCCGTTTGACGGGAACATAGGCGCGCAAGCGCGAAAGTCAATGCTACGGCAGTGCAATAAGTCGCGTTAAGGCTTAATCTTTTGGCAATTGGAGCGTCACAATGCTGCAATCTTTACCGCTCGTTTTGGTGCCGGGCCTCACCTGCACGGCGCGGCTTTACGGCCCACAGATCGAAGCGCTTTGGCCGTTTGGGCAGGTGACCGTCGCCGATCACCGGCGCGATGCCGACATGGCGGCAATCGCCACGCGAATTCTCATGGATGCGCCGCCGCGTTTCGCGCTCGCAGGTCTGTCGATGGGCGGCTACATCGCCTTCGCCATGCTGCGGCTGGCGCCCGAACGCATCGCCAAGCTCGCGCTGCTTGACACCTCGGCGCGTCCCGACACGCCGGAGCAAACCGCTGGCCGTCATACACAAATCGCCATGACGCAGTCGGGCCGCTATGGAGAGATTGCGGATCTGTCGATCCCGCGCTATCTGAATCCGAACCATCAGCGCGATGAGCGTCTCACGGGGGTCGTGCGTCAGATGATCGCGGAAACCGGGCCGGAGGCTTTCGTGCGCCAGCTCAAAGCGATTATGTCGCGGCCGGATTCGCGGCCCTTGTTGGCATCGATCCGCTGTCCGACCCTCGTGTTGGTTGGCGACGGCGACGTCGCGACGCCGCCGGAGCTCAACAAGGAAATCGCCGACGGCATCCCGAGCGCGAAGCTGACAGTCATTCCCGACAGCGGCCATCTCACCACCCTCGAGCAACCCGAGGCGGTGAACGCCGCGCTTGCCGAATGGCTGGGCAGTTGAACCTGATGGCGGCTTGCGCATTATAAAGAAACCATGACAATGACTGAAACGCGCGACACTGCCGGAGTCATCGCTCCGCCGCCTCTTATTGCGCTGGCGGCATTGCTGCTGGGCCTGGCGCTGGATTGGCTGATGCCGGCCTTTGTGCTGACCGTGCTGCTATCGCTGCAAGCGCGTATCGTGCTCGGCGTGCTGCTGGCGGCAGCAGGCTGCGCGCTCGCCTTTGCCGGCAGGAATACGTTCGTACGCAATGGCACCCAAGTAAATCCGTACCGGGCGTCGACCGCGCTCGTCGTCTCGGGTGTCTACGACTATGTTCGTAATCCGATGTATGTCGGCTTGGCGTTCCTGGTGGCCGGCCTCGGCATCGGGTTTGCTTCGGACTGGACGCTGGTAATGTTGGTGGTGGCGACGCTGGTCATTCATTTCGGCGTGGTCAAGCGCGAGGAGCGCTATCTCGAAGCCAAGTTCGGCGACGCCTACCGGCAATACAAGGCGCGCGTGCCGCGCTACGGCATCCCCGACCTGAGTTAAGCGAAATATCCAAGTCTTTCCGGCAATCGTCCATTTGCACCGCGCGGGCGTTGCTCCTATAGGACGGTCAATCGTCCGCCGGGAAACCAACGCATGCGCACGCAGGTCGGCATTATCGGAGCAGGGCCGGCCGGGCTGATGCTGGCGCGGCTGCTGCACCTCGCGGGCATCGAGTCCATCATCATCGAAAATCGCAGCCGCGATTACATCGAGAACCGTATCCGCGCCGGACTGATCGAGCATTGGGCCGCCGATCTGCTGACCGAAGTGGGCGTCGGCGAGCGGATGAAAGCCGAAGGCATCCTGCATTGGGGCATCAATATCGGCATCAACTGTGAGCTACACCGCATTGATTTTAAAGCGCTGCTGAACAAACGCGTCACCATCTACGGCCAGCAGGAGGTGGTGAAGGATCTGGTTGAGCGCCGGCTCGCCGATGGCGGACCGCTGCTGTTCGAAGTGGACGGCGTGAGCGTCCACGATGTGACCTCGCAGCAGCCGAAGATTCGCTTCACGCGTGAGGGCAGGGCGCAGGAGATCGCGTGCGATTTCATCGCCGGCTGCGACGGGTTCCACGGCATCTGCCGGCCGAGCTTGCCCGACGGCGTGCTCAGCGTGTTCGAACGCGACTATCCATTCGGCTGGCTCGGCATCTTGTCGGAATCGCCGCCGCCCGATCACGAACTGATCTATTCCTATACCGACCGCGGTTTCGCGCTCTACACCATGCGTTCGATGTCGCTGTCGCGGCTCTATCTGCAATGCGACCACGACGAGGAGATCGAGAATTGGTCCGACGCGCGCATCTGGGACGAGCTGCACAAGCGGCTGGGCGGCGCGCGCAAACTCACCGAAGGAAAGATGGTGCAAAAGGGCATCACGCCGATGCGCAGCTTCGTGGTCGAACCGATGCAGCACGGCTGTCTTTTCCTCGCCGGCGATAGCGCCCATATCGTACCGCCAACCGGCGCCAAGGGCATGAATTTGGCCTTTGCCGACGTGGTGACGCTGTCGCGCGCGCTCGAGGGGTTCTACAAGAGCAAGCGCGACGATCGGCTGGAGAGTTATTCGGCAACCTGCCTGCGCCGGGTTTGGTATGCGCAGCGATTTTCGTGGTGGATGACGCAGATCCTGCATCGCTTCCCGCACGAGACCGCGTTCGATCGCCGCCGTCAGCTTTCCGATCTCGATTATATCACCCGCTCGGAAGCCGCCGCCAAATCGCTGGCCGAGCAATATGTCGGCCTGCCGCTCGATTAGTCGCGCAGAATTGCGCGCAGCGGGCGATTGAGCAGCGCGATGATGAGGCCGGCCGCGGCGGAAATGACCGCCAGCATCAGGAAGAAATGATCCTTCCCAATGCTAGACCAAAACGTGCCGAGGAAGCCTGCAAGAAATCCGCCGACAAAACTGGTGGCCAGCCATACGCCCATCATCATCGAGAGCAGGCTCGCCGGCGCGACCTTGGTGACCAGCGAAAGGCTGGTCGGCGACAAATAAAGCTCGCCAATGGTGAGAACCACGAAATAGCCGAACAGCCAGAGCCAGCTTGCCGGCGCGCCGGCGGAAATCCGGGCGGCGAGGAACAATATGAGATAAGCGGTGGCTGCGAGAAAACTGCCGATCGCCATCTTGGCGACCGTTGACGGCTCTCGTGCGCCTTGCCGCCGCCACAGCGTTACGATGAAGGGCGTGAAGGCGAAGATCATGAACGGGTTCAGAGCCTGGAACCAGGTAACTGGAATGTCCCAGCCCAAAAGGCGCCGGTCGGTGTATTCGCTGGCCCACAGCACGATGGTGTTGCCCTGCTGCTCATAGATTCCCCAGAACAGGCTGACCGGCACGAACAGCAATAGAAGCGCAATAATCCCTTGCCAGGCGGTGCGGTCGAGCGGCGCCTGCGCTATGGCGCGTTTGGCGAAACTTTCTTTCGGCAATGCCGGAGTGGCGAGTAGATAGATGATGAGCCCGGTGGTCATGCCAACGCCTGCGGCGGCAAAACCGTAATGCCAGCCGAGCTCTTCCCCGAGCGTGCCGCACACCAGCGGCGCCAGAAACGCGCCGAGATTGATACCGACATAGAAGATCGAGAAGGCGCGGTCGCGGCGGCGGTCGCCGGGCGCGTAGAGCGCGCCGACCTGGGTCGAGATGTTCGGCTTGAAGGCGCCGTTGCCGAGAATGAGAAAGCCGAGCGCGAACAGAAACAGGTGCTCGAAAGCCATCATGAAATGGCCGATCGCCATCAGCGTGGCGCCAAGAATGACGGTGCGGCGCGCCCCGAGCACGCGGTCGGCCAGCAAGCCGCCAAAAATCGGCGTCAGATAAACGAGGCCGGTGTACAAGCCGTAGATCTGCGAGGCGAGGGGCTGTAGCGCCAAGGGGCCGAACACGAATTCAAGGGCGTGGCGGATGGAGGTAAGCCCGAGCACCTGCTCGCTGCGTTGCGGCGCCAACAGATACTTGACCATGTAGAGCACCAGCAGCGCGCGCATCCCGTAATAGGAGAAGCGCTCCCACATCTCAGTCGCGAACAAATAGCTCAGCGCGCGCGGATGGCCGAAGCGGTCGCCGCGCGCCTGTAGATTGCCGGCAATGTCAGGGGAGGCTGAGGTCATCCTGGCTCGGCGGGATCGTTGCTAGGGCAACGATAGCACATCGCCACGACGACATTTCCCAATGGCGGCGGCCGGTGTAGGCTTTGGCTGGCACGTTCCGAGAGAGAACGGAGGGGAGGATCAAAATGAGGGTTCGCAGCCTGTTTGCTTGCCTCGCGGCGGTACTGGTTTTGGCTGCCGCCGGCGAAGCGCGCGCGCAAGACACCTATCCCAACCGCGTCATCCGCTTCATCGTCGGTTTTGCCGCCGGCGGCGGCAACGATATCTTCGCGCGCCTCGTGGTGAACAAGTTCCAGGAGAACACCGGCGCCTCCGCCATCATCGAGAACAAGCCGGGCGCTGGCGGGCGAATTTCCTCCGAATATGCCGCGCATGCAGCCGCCGATGGTTACACGGTGCTGGTCGGTGCCACCGGGCAGATGTCGATTGCCGCCGCGATCTATCCCAATCTCGCCTACCATCCGACGAAGAGTTTCATCGCGCTGAACATGATCGCCTCGTTTCCGCTGGTGCTGGTGGTGCCGGTGAACCATCCGGCCAAAAACGTGAAGGAACTGGTGGCTTGGGCAAAGGCCAATCCCGACAAGTCAAATTACGGCACCTCATCGCCGGCCTTCACCATCGCCAGCGAGACGTTGAAGCTCAAGACCGGCATGCCCGGCGTGGCGATCCCATTTAAGGGCACCAACGAGTCGAATCTGTGCGTGGTCAGCGAGCAATGCTTGTTCACCATTTCCGACGGTCCGCCGGCAATCCCGCTGGTCAAGGGCGGCAAGACGCGCGCGCTGGCGGTCACCGGCGCCGAGCGCTCGCCCGAGCTGCCCGATGTGCCGAGCATGGCGGAGGCCGGCTATCCGGCGGTCGACACCAAATTGTGGAGCGGCTTTTTCGTGCCGGCCGGCACGCCGGCCCCGATCGTGGCCAAACTCACGGCCGAGCTTGGGCGCGCGCTCGCAGATCCGGGGGTACAGGCGGGCTTGAAGAAGATGGCGGTGGATCCGGGCGGTCCGACCGGCGACGAGTTCAAAAAGCGGATCGACGCCGACATTAAAACCTTCGGCGATGTGGTGACGGCGGCGCATCTGACGTTCCCGCAATAATAACGTCACCCGGTTCTCTCGGCGCGGCGATTTTGCACGCGAGGATTGCCGTCGCGCGGCGCGCTGCTATCCTTGCGCCGGTGGTTTTCTCTGAGTCGGTGGAGCGGCGAAGTGGTACGGATTGTGGCGTTCATTGTGCTTGCAGCCGCGACCGCGATGCCCGCCGCCGCCCAGGCCGAACCCGTCGATATGCTGTTCCAGCAGTTCGGCCTGTTCGGAACCTGGGCGATAGATTGCCGGCAAGCAGCCTCGCCCGCCAATCCGCACGTTATCATTATGACGCCGAACCCGGGACTGGTGCTGGAAAACCACGATCTCGGTCGCGGTTATGCGGTCAACCATTACAGGATGGTGTCGGCGGAGCGGCTTTCCACCGAACAGATGTCGGTGGTGGTGGTTTTCCAGCCCGGGACCGACGACGAGGAACGCCAGAAGCTGGTGTTCCTTATTCGCAAGAGCACACGTCGCACCATGCTCAACGAAGCCGAGGGCGGGACGGTGCGCGTCAAAGACGGCGTTGTGGTCGGGCGCGACAGCAAGACGCCGGAGCTGAATAAATGTGAGTAGGACAGGCGCGCGTCAAACGTCCAGCAACGCCTCGCTCGCGAACTCGGCGTTCTCCTGAATAAAATCGAAGCGCGCTTCGGCTTTGTTGCCCATCAGCCGCTCCACCGCCTTGGCGGTGGGTTTGAGGTCCTTTTCCGCCAGCACCACGCGCAGCAGCGTGCGCTTTGACGGGTCCATGGTGGTTTCCTTCAACTGCGCCGCCATCATTTCGCCGAGGCCTTTGAAGCGGGACACCTCCACCTTGGCATTGGCGTTGAATTCCTTCTTCATCAACTGTTCTTTGTGCTTGTCGTCGCGCGCATAGACGATCTTGCCGCCGTGCTGCAGGCGATAGAGCGGCGGCACCGCGAGATAGAGCCGGCCGGCCTCGATCAGTTTCTGCATCTGGCGATAGAAAAAGGTGATCAGGAGCGACGCGATATGCGCGCCGTCCACGTCGGCGTCGGTCATGATGATGACCTTCTCGTAACGCAGATCCTTTTCATGGAAATGCGCGCCGGTGCCGCAGCCGAGTGCCTGGATTAGATCGGCGAGTTGCGCGTTCTGCGCCAGCTTGTCCTTGCCGGCGCAGGCGACGTTCAAGATCTTGCCGCGCAGCGGCAGCACGGCTTGCGTGCGGCGGTCGCGCGCCTGCTTGGCCGAACCGCCGGCCGAGTCGCCCTCGACGATGAAAATCTCCGAGCCTTCCGAGGCCGAGTTCGAGCAATCGGCGAGCTTGCCGGGCAGGCGCAGCTTGCGCACGGCGGTCTTGCGCGCGATGTCTTTTTCCTGGCGGCGGCGCAAGCGTTCGTCGGCGCGCTCGATGACGAAATCCAGGAGCTTGTTGGCCTGCAGCGGATTGCCCGACAGCCAGTGGTCGAACGGGTCCTTGATCGCGTTCTCGACGATCTTCTGTGCCGCCGCGGTGGCGAGCCGATCTTTGGTCTGGCCCTGGAATTCCGGTTCGCGAATGAACACCGAGAGCATGCAACCGGAACCGACCATAACGTCTTCGCTGGTCACAGGCGCGGCGCGTTTTTCCTGGCCGGCGCGTGCGGCGTGATCCTTCAATCCGCGCAACAAAGCGGTGCGCAGGCCGGATTCATGCGTGCCGCCGTCGGCGGTCGGAATCGTATTGCAATAGGACTGCAGAAATCCGTCGGCATCGGCCGTCCAGGCGATCGCCCATTCGACCGTGCCGTGGCGGCCGGTTTTGCCCGAGCTGCCGGTGAAGATGTCGGGATGCACCAGAGTGGCGCCGGCAAGGCTTGCGGCGAGATAGTCCTTCAGCCCGTCGGCAAAATGGAAGGTGGCCTTTTCCGGCACGTCGTCGAGGCCCTTGAGTAGTGCCTTGTCGCAATGCCAGCGGATCTCGACGCCGCCATAGAGGTAAGCCTTGGAGCGCGCCATCTTGAACACGCGCTCGGCCTGGAACGCGGCTTTAGGCCCGAAAATCTGCGGATCCGGCCGGAATCTGATCTTGGTGCCGCGCCGGTTGGGCGCGCGCCCGGCCTTTTCCAGCTTGCCCTTCGGCTTGCCGCGCTCGAACGCCATCTTGTAGAGCTGCTGCTCGCGCGCGACCTCGACCTCCATGCGCTCGGACAACGCGTTGGCGACCGAAACGCCGACGCCGTGCAGCCCGCCCGAGGTCTCGTAGACCTTGGAGTCGAATTTGCCGCCGGCGTGCAGCATGCACATGATCACTTCGAGCGCCGACTTGTTCTTGAATTTCGGGTGCGGGTCGACCGGAATACCGCGGCCGTTATCGGTGACGCTGACGAAGCCGTTCGCCTCCATCTCGACTTCGATCCAGTCGGCGTGGCCGGCGAGAGCCTCGTCCATCGAATTGTCGATCACCTCGGCGAACAAATGATGCAGCGCCTTCTCGTCGGTGCCGCCGATATACATGCCGGGGCGGCGGCGCACCGGCTCGAGCCCCTCCAGCACCTCGATATGTTTGGCGGTGTAGCCGGACTCAGCGCTTGCCGTGCGCGCCGGCTTGGCGCGGCCGGAAGACTTGGGCGCGCTGCGCGCGGCGGGCTTGCGGGCGGCCGATTTCGACGGGTGAGGGGCGAGGTCGAACAGGTCGGGCTGTTTCGACGGTTTCTTCTTGGTCGCGGATTTGGCCATGGCAGGTTTCACATAAGGTCGCGGCGAATCGCTTGCCAGCACTATGCCACGACCGCGCCGCCGTCGTGACCGGCGCTAATGGCCTCCAGCACAGGGGTTAACGGGGGGAAGTCGGCTACAGATTGGGCAGGAACGTGGCAAGTCCTGGGAATACCGCCAGCGCCACCACCACCGCCAGCAGCACGATCCAGTAGGGGATCGACCCGGCGAAGATCTCGGCGAGAGATACGTTTTTGTCGGGAACCGCGGCTTTGACCGTGAAGACCAGGATGCCGAACGGCGGCGTGAGCAGGCCGGTTTCGATCGCCAGAATGCCCATGATGGCGAACGCGATCGGATCGAAGCCGAGCTGGGTCGCGATCGGCGCGAAGATCGGCACGGTCAGCAGGATGATGGAAATCGAATCGATCAGGCAGCCGAGCACGAACCAGATCGCCACCATGACGATCAGAATGCCCCAAGGGCCGGCGCCGGTACTCGAGCAGGAACACCTTGGCGGTTTCGGTAAAGCCGGTCATCGACAAGCACGCGCGAATAGAGTTGCGCGCAGAACAGCAGCAGCAGCAGCGGGCCGGAGGTGCGGCCGACGTCGAGCACCACCTGCCAGACTTCCCGCGGTTTGATGCCCTTGATCACGGCCAGGATCAGCGAGCCGACCGCGCCGACGCCGGCGCCCTCGGTCGGCGTGCAGACGCCGAGCCAGATGGCGCCCAGCGTGCCGAGGATCAGCGCGACGACAAGCAAGGTGCTGGCGAGCACGGCGCCGATCGGTTCTTCTACGACCGGCGGCGCGGCGGGTGTACTGGCGACGTCCGCGCCGGCCGCCGCGGCGACGCATGCGGGGCGTTCCGCCGACCAGCTCGGGCTTCAGAATGGCCGCGACCACCACGTAAGCGATCATCCCGCCAGCGGCGAGGAAACCGGGAATGATGCCGGCCAGGAACAGCTTGCCGATCGACAGCTCGGTCAGCACGCACCACACGATCATCAGCACCGACGGCGGGATCAGCATGCCGAGGCAGGCGCTGCCGGCGACGCAGCCGAGCGCGAAATCGCGCCGATAGCCGTAGCGCATCATTTCCGGATAGGCGATGCGCGAGAACGCGGCCGCGGCCGCGATGCTCACGCCGGTGACGAAGCCGAACAAGCGCATTGGCGACGATGGTGGCGGCCGCGAGCCGCCCCGGCAACCATTTGCTGGCGCGATTGCCGAGCGCATAGAGATCGCGCGCGGCTCCGCATTTGGCGAGGAAGTCGCCCATCAGCATGAACAGCGGGATGACGGCGAAGACGTAGTCGCGCAGCGCTTCGTAGGCGGTGCTGGCGATGAAATTGCGCACCACCTCGATGTCGCCCGTCATCAGATAGATGCCGAGCGCCGCGGTGATGCCGAGCGAAATGGCGATATGCACGCCGGCAAACACCAGCCCGAGCAGCACGACCACAATGACGATCATGTCGAGATGGCCGAGCATGATGCGTCCTCAGATTTGCGCGGGCGCGGAGGACGGCTCGTCCGCCGCCCGGCCGGTCATGAGCGCGTGGGCGGCGTGCAACCCGTGGAATACATAGAGACGACAACAAGAAAGGCGCCGAACAGAATGACGATGCGCGCCGGCCAGACCGGCACGCGCAGCGCGCCTTCGCCTTCATATTCGCCGCTCGTCCAGGCATGCAGCGTCGGCTCGTAGCTGCCCCACACAATCAGGCCGAAGAACAGGATGCCGAGCACGGCCGACAACAACTGCGCAGCGGCGCGTCCGCGCACGCCGAACATGGAGGAGAACACGTCGGTATAGATCATGCTGCCGCTCTGCACCGCATAGCCGGCGAGCAGGAAGCAGATGATGACGATCGACATCGACACCATCTCGGGCGTGCCTTTGACCGGCGAATTGAAGATGGCGCGTCCGAAGACGTCGGCGCAGACGAGAAAGCCGAGCAGGAAAATGATCACCGCCGCGGCCGCGAGCAGTCCGCGCACGATCCTGGCATTCAGGTCTTCAAGCACTTGCCCGCCGCCCGCGAAGTAAACAGCGGACGACCGATCGCGGCCGTCCGCTGCCGTCTTTCGAATGCTACTTGATCTTGTAGCGGACCGGCCATTTGTGGCCGTTGTTCTCGGCTGCCTGCAAAGTGGCTTCCAGCACCTGCGTTCCGGGCAGGCCCTTGCGCGTCGAGCTCCTTGGCTTTCTGCGCCGGCCAGCTGGCGAGCGAGTTCGCCCAGTCCTGGCGCGACTTTGTCCGGCAGCGTGCGCACACTGACGCCGTGGGCTTTCAGCTCGGCGATCTGCTTCGGATAGTTCTCCTTGTTCACCGAGCCGGTCTTCGCCTCGTATTCTTTGGCGACTTCGCGGATGATGTCCTGCACTTCTTTCGGCAGCTTGGCCCAACGCGCCGTATTGATGGTGAGGCCGTGCCAGGTGATCGCGCCGAAGCCGATCTCGGTGTAGAACTTGCCGACTTCGTAGAGCTTGAAGTTGACCCAGCCCGACGGGAACATGATCCAGCCGTTGTAGACGCCGGTCTGCATCGCGGTATAGGCCTCGGGCAGCGACGACTGCACCGGCGTCGCGCCGGCGAATTCCAGCCATTTCAGATTGAGGCCGGCGCCGGCGATCTTCTGGCCCTTGAGGTCGGCGACGTTATTCCATTCGAAAGTGGTGCCGAGGTTGTAGCCGTTGTCGGCGATCAGCGCGATCAGCTTCTGCTTGAACTTGTCCTCGAACACTTTCGACAGGTACGGCACCTTGTCGTAGACGGCGCGCGCGATCTTCAGGCTCAATTCCGGGTCCATGGTGCCGAACGGCAGCATCACCTGGAACGCGTGCAGCGGCAGGTTCGACGGCTCGAAGCAGAAGTTGTAGCCGCCGATGTCGATGATGCCGGACTGCACGCCTTCGAGCGTGTCGGCGACCTTCACCATCGAGCCGCCGTAGCCCTCGACGAATTCGATCTTGTATTTGGTTTTTTCGGCGACCCGCTTGGTGACTTCCGGCACGAAGAAGTTCTGCATCAGCGCGACATAGGTGTTCGCCGGCGGATGACCGGAGGCGATGCGCAGCCGGATGACCTCTTGCGCCGACGCGGCGGTGCTGGAAAAGGCCAGCGCCATAAAGGCGAAGACGCGCAACATGGTTCGAATTGTCATGGTGTTTCCCCCGTTTCGCTGGTGACCGGCGTCTTTCTTATGAAGCGCCGACCATCGGTCGCATCGCCGTTTGCTGTCAATCCCTCGGGCGTCGTTCCTGGCAGCGCAGGACGAGTAAATTCATCGATGGCACATGCATATTGCGAAGCAATGGCACTCGTGCGGCGTTCGGCGGCAAGGCGACAAGATCAGTCTTTCGCGCCATGAAACCATTGCAACGATGCAAGCAACATCTGGGTACCGTTCGCGCAGCGGCGCTGGCAGGAAACACGCGGCCGGGCTAGAGACGACGCTTAGTCGCCCATGCGGGCCGGCACATACCGCCTATGGAATTCCAGGCAACCGTCCAACACATCGTCGAGTTCGTGCGTCACAACGCGGCCTGGGCGCCGCCGATCGTGTTCGCGCTCGCCTTCGGGGAATCGCTCGCCTTCGTTTCGTTGCTGTTCCCGGCCTGGGCCGCGCTGGTCGCGATCGGGGCGCTGATCGGGCCGAGCGGTATTAGTTTCTGGCCGGCGTGGATCGCGGCCGCGCTCGGCGCCGCCTGCGGCGACTGGCTGTCTTATTGGGTGGGCTTGAGGCTCGAATATTCGGTCGCGCACTTGTGGCCGCTTTCGCGCCACCCCGGCCTGATCCCGCGCGGGGAGGCCTTCGTGAAGAAATGGGGCGTTCCCGGCATTTTCATCGGGCGGTTTTTCGGGCCGTTGCGCGCAGTGGTGCCGCTGGTCGCCGGCATTTTCGAGATGCCGTATTGGCGCTTCCAGCTGGCGAATTTCTCGTCGGCCTTCGTGTGGGCGGCCACGCTGCTGACGATCGGTGACGTCATTTCGAGCGCGCTGCGGTGGCTGTCGCAGTTCTGGTAAATACAAAAATTCCGCCGGAATTTTCACCCCGGCGGAAATTGGATGCTTTTTATCGAGAGTTCGGCGGCGCGGTCAATTACCGAGCTGCACGAAGCGGATTTCGCCTTTCACCAGATCGGGAACGGCCACCAGGAGACCCTGCTTGTTCGGCACGACGCAGAAATCGGCCGGCCCTTTGAAATCCCGTCGTCAAATCCTTCTTGCCCATTTTCTTGTTCCATTGGAACAGCGAGCCCGAAACCCAATCGGTGGCCAGGATGTCGCCGTCCGCCATTTGATAAAGGCCGTCGAGCATGCCGATCTTGTCCGACAGGGCGACCGGGTCCTTGCCGGACGCCATCGAATAAATAGCTTGCGGCTTGTCCTTGCCCTCGAAGCCGACCATCAGCAGCGCGCCGCCTTTGCCCGGATAGAGACCGTTGGGGAACACGCCTTTGCCCTTGAACACCACGGTGATGTCGGGCGGCTTTTTCGACTTGAGGAAATCCGCCGGCTCGACGCGGAACAATTGATCGGACCGATTGTCGCTCACATAGAGCGCGTTACCCATGATGGTCGGATCGTTGGCGAACTGAATGCCAGGCAGCTCGAACTTCATGCCTTCTTTGGTCTTGAGATCGAACACCCAGACCGAGTCGATGTCGGTTGCCCACAGCCGGTCGCCCTTGATCCAGAGGCCCTTCGGTTTGTTGAGCAGCTGGCCCTTGGCGGGCAGGAAGCCGTCCTCGAGAATCTTGCCGTCGGCCGAGACCTTGGTGATTTTGCCCTTGCCGTCTTTGTCGGCCGGCTTGAGATCGGGGCCGAAGTCGCTGGTGTAAAATACCTTGCCTTTGGGATCGTAGGCGACGGATTCGACGTGTCCAAAGCCGGTCACAGTCTTTTCGGAAATCACCTTCAATTCTTTGGCCGATGTTGCGGGTGCAGTTGCCAACTGAAGTGCGGCGAGACAAGTTCCGAGCGCTATTGCTGTTGAAAATTCTCTAATCATGGCATTCCTCCCGATGCACAGTGAAGTGCCGCCGGGATTTTCATCCCGGCGGGTTTTGTCGTGTCGCCCCTTTATTTTTTTCTTTATTTTAAGGCTGCGACGCCGGCCTGCGAGATGACGTCGTCTTGCGATCCGGCGCCGCCGGAGACGCCGATGGCGCCGATCACCTTGCCGTCGGCCATCAGCGGATTGCCGCCGCGCGACATGATCACGTCGTCGAGCGTCGGCAGATACGCGAAGAACGGGCCCTTGCCGAGCAACCGTTCGAACACCACCGTGGGGCGCCGATAGCGCGCCGACGTGCGCGCCTTGTGCTGCGAGATCGTGACCGACGCGTATTGGCAAAAGTCATCCTTCTCGAAATAGACGAGATCGCCGGTCGGTCCGACCACCGCGATGCACATACCGCGCCAATTCCGCTTTCGACTTCCGCGACGCGCAGCCGCGGCGACCTTCTTAGCGGTCTCAAGATTGATCGTTCGCCATAGGCCGGCGGGGCCATCGCTTCCGGTATGGTCTCGTTCGGATTGGCCGGATCGGGCGGCACTTGCGCGAAGGCGCCCGTGCTCATCAGCAGCGCGACGCTGCAATGCGTGTTACCGGCATTGCTTGATCCGGCGCAGAAGGCGCTGGATCGTCGACATGGGCAGCTTAGCCAACAAGTGGGCGTTCGCCTATATGGGTTAGTCGAGGACGCAACCGGAATAATACTGTAAAAATGGGGTTGCCATTGAATTGGCGGAGGTCAGGGGACACGACGCACTGCAACAAAAATCAAAAGCTTAGGGGAGAAACGACATGACCGCACTGACACGCCGCACATTATTCGCCGGGGCCGCCGCCGCCACACGGCGACCGCGCTCACCCCGCTGGTGGGACGTAACGCATTTGCCGCCACCGCGCCGGCCGGCAAGCAGACCGCCGGCTGGTACCGCTACAAGATCGGCACATTCGAGGTGACGGTCGCCACCGACGGCGTCGCCCGCTTCAAGATGGCGGAGGATCACGTCATCAACATCAAGAAGGACGTGGTGAACGCCGCGCTCGCCGAGGTCTTCATGGAAAAGGACATGATGACCACGCCCTATAATCCGATTTGCATCAACACCGGCTCCAAGCTGGCGGTGATCGATACCGGTACCGGCGAGGCCAACTACAAGAAGACAACGGCGTCGGTGGCCAGTTCGTCACCAATCTCGCCGCCGCCGGCATCGAGCGCACCGCCGTCGATACCGTTATCATCTCGCATTATCACGGCGACCACATCAACGGTCTGCTGATGGCCGACAACTCGCTCGACTTATCCGAACGCCGAAATCCTGGTGCCGGCGCCCGAGCACAAATACTGGATGGACGACGGTGAAATGAGCCGCGCCGAAAAGGGCCGCATCGAGGGCAACTTCAAGAACGTGCGGCGCGTGTTCAACGCCGATGTCCTGAAGCGCGTAAAAACTTACGAGTGGGGCAAAGAAGTCATTCCCGGCGTCACCGCGCAGGGCACGCCGGGCCATACGCCCGGTCATACGTCCTATGTCATCGCCTCAGGTTCGGACAATGTGTTTGTGCAGTCCGATGTTACTCACGTGCCGTTTTTGTTCGTGCGCCATCCCGACTGGCACGCGTTCTACGACCAGGACGGCGCCATGGCGGAAGCCACCCGACGTAAGGTTTACGATATGTTGGTGGCGGACAAGATGCGGGTGCAGGGCTTCCACTATCCGTTCCCCTCGCTCGCGCATGTTGAGAAAAACGGCACCGGCTATCGTGAAATTCCGGTGATCTGGAATCCGACGATTTGAGCATCCGAAGAATAAAACCGAAGGGAGAGAACCCATGACTGAGCTTTCACGTCGCACGCTGCTCACTGGCGCGCGCCCGCGCTCGCGCCTGCCGCAACGCTTATGCCCGCACGCGCTGCCGCGCCGCCGTCCGGCAAGCAGGCCGCCGGCGTTCTACCGCTACAAAGTCGGTTTCGTATGAATGCACGTCGATCAACGACGGCGCGCGCAGCTTCCCGATGCCCGATACTTTCGTGAAGAATGTGCCGAAAGACCAAGCGCTTGCCGCGGCGGAAGCCGCCTACATGCCGAAGGGCATGGTGACGGTGCCGTTCAATCCGCAGGTCATCAATACCGGTTCGAAGCTGGTGCTGATCGATACCGGCTACGGTCCGGACATCGCGCCCTCGGTCGGTTTGTTGCCCGCCGGCATGCAGGCTGCCGGCATCGATCCGAAGGCGATTGACGTGGTCGTGTTCTCGCATCTGCATCCCGACCACATCAACGGCGTGAAAACCGCCGACGGCAAGGTTGCCTTCCCGAATGCGGAGATCATGGCGCCGGCGCTGGACTGGGCGTTCTGGATGAACGACGACAATGCGGCGAAGGCGGAGTCGAATCCCATGATGAAGGCCTACTTCGCCACCACGCGGAAGATTCTCGGCGACATCGCCGGCAAGGTGACCAAGTACGAATGGGGCAAGGAAGTGGCGCCCGGCATCACCGCGCTGTCGACGCCCGGCCACACGCCGGGGCACACGTCCTTCGCCGTCGCCTCCGGCTCGTCGAAAGTTCTCATTCAGTCCGACGTCACAAACATCCCGGAGCTGTTCCTGCGCAATCCGGACTGGCATGTGATGTTCGACATCGATCCGGAACAGGCCAAGCAGACCCGCCACAAATTCTACGACATGGCGGCGGCCGAGAAGGCGACAGTGGTCGGCTTCCACTTCCAGTTCCCGTCCATCGGCTATGTGGAGAAGGCGGGCACAGGCTACCGGTTGATCCCGGTCGCGTGGAATCCCACGATCTGAACTTTTCGCGATACGTTTGTCGGAGAAGGCCGCCCGGTTCGGCGGCTTTCTTTTTTGTGCGGCGGTCGGCATGGCGCTGGTACTATCAACTCGATAGACCGTCGGGATGCAATCGATGCCGGACACCGAATTCGAAGTTGCCTTGCGCGCGCGCACAACCGCGATGGTCGATGCTTGCACGTCATGCGGTAAGTGCGTCGAAATCTGTCCGGTCACGGCGCCGGCCGGCGTCGGCGACGCCGCGCCGAAGGCGGTGATCTCCGGCGTGCTCGACATCTTGCGCGGGGCTGACGGCGCGGCGTCGTCAAAGGCTTGGGCGAGCGGTTGTGCGCTCACCGGCGACTGCATCGCGGCCTGTCCCGAGGGCGTCAATCCGCGCTTCCTGCTGGCGATGGCGCGCGTGGCCATGGCGCGGCAAACGGCCGAGCCGCGCGAGCAGCGCAAAAAGGGCGTGGAAAATTTCCGCCTGGTTGCCGACGGCACCAACGTGCTTGCGCGCATGCAACTGTCGGCGAATGAATTGACGCGGCTCGGCCAAAAAGCGACCGAGCGTCTCGAATCCGGCTCAAGCGTCAAGCCGGGCGAGCGGCCGGATTTTGTCTTCTACACCGGATGCAACGTGCTCAAGACGCCGCACATCGCGCTGCTCGCGCTCGACGTCATGGACGCGCTCGGCGTCACCTACAAAGTCATGGGCGGGCCGAGCCATTGCTGCGGCATTGTTCAGGCGCGCACCGGCGACCTTGAAGTGTCCGGCCGCGTCGCGACCAATTCGCTCGACAAGCTGGCCGATGGGAAAAACCGGCGTGATCTCGTGGTGCGCGAGCTGCCATGTGCAGTTCACCGAGACGACGCTGCCGACGATCGAGAAAGTGAGGGGCTCGCGGCCGTTCGAGATGACGCCGTTCATGCTGTTCCTGGCGACCCGCTTCGACGATCTGCGCCCGCTGCTGCGCAAGCCGGTGCCGCTGAAAATCGCGCTGCACAAGCATCCGGGCGTCAAGGGCGTGGTCGAGGCCGGCATCAAGTTGCTGCAAATGGTGCCCGGCATCGAGATTGTCGATCTGCAGCAGCCGGCGGTCGGCCTAATGAGCAATTTCCTCAACGCGCTGCCGGAGTACAAACGCGGGCTGCATCTGGCCGAACTGGAGGCGGCGGAAGCCGCGGGCGTCGACGCGCTGGTCGCGATCTACCACCCCGACCACCGTGACCTGTGCGCGCATGAGCGCGACTGGCCGTTCAAGATCATCAATATTCTCGACATCGTTGGCGAAAGCATGGGCCTCTCCCACGACGACACCTTCAAGCGACTGAAGATCATGCAGGACGCCGACGCCATCGTGGCCGACTGCGAGGACCTGATCGCCGCCAATGGCGTCGACCCGGCCATGGCGCGCGATATGGTCGTCAAAGTCATGCTCGGCGATCAGCCTCTGCCTTTGGGGCGGCCGGCCGCTTGACGCCGGGGTGCCGGGGGCCTATCTCACGCGCCCATGACGACGCTATTTGCACCAGTGAGCCTCCGCCGCCGCCGTATAGTCACGGCACGGGCGCGCTTTCGCGTGTAAAAACGTCCCCGTGCCGCCGGATCGCAGGCCGCGGCACTTTTTCTTTCCAAATATCCGCGCTGTTGGCCTTGCTCCGGTAGTCCATTAAGACTCTGGATGAGGATCGACTCATGGCGACCAAAGCGAAAATCGGCGTCCTCGGCGCCTCTGGCTATACCGGCTCAGAGCTGGTGCGGATGCTGTTGCGGCACCCGCGCAGCGAAATCGTGCTGCTCACCGCCGAGCGAAGCGCCGGCAAGGCGATGCGCGACGTGTTTCCGCAGTTCTCGCCGTTCGATCTGCCCAAGCTGGTCGCCATCGAGGGGCTCGATTGGGGCAAGGCCGGGCTCGACGTCGCGTTCTGCGCGCTGCCGCACGCCACCACGCAGAAGGTGATCAAGGAACTGCTGGCGCAGGCGCCGGCGACCAAGATCGTCGACCTGTCGGCCGATTTCCGGCTGCACGACACCGCGGCTTACGCCAAATGGTATGGCCACGAGCATCATGCGCTGGAGCTTCAAAAAGAAGCAGTCTATGGCCTCACCGAGATCCACCGGCGCGAGATCAGACACGCGCGGCTGGTCGCCAATCCGGGCTGCTACACATCCTGCGCGCAACTGCCGCTCATTCCGCTAATCAAGGCCAAGGCGATCGAGCTCGACGAAATCGTGGTCGACGCCAAATCTGGCATGACCGGCGCGGGCAGGGCGGCCAAGGAGGCCATGCTGTTCTCGGAAGTCTCGGAAGGCTTCCACGCCTATGGGGTGGGGCAACATCGGCACATGGCCGAGCTCGACCAGGAGTTTTCGCTCGCCGCCGGGCGCGAGGTGATCGTGACCTTCACCCCGCATCTGGTGCCGATGAACCGGGGCATCCTCTCGACCATTTACGTGCGGGGCAAGCGCGGCCGGACGCCCGAGGACCTTCATGCGTTGCTTTTAAAGTTCTACGCGAAGGAAACCTTCGTGCATGTGCTGCCGTTCGGCGAGACGCCGCAGACGCGGCATGTGCGCGGCTCGAATATGACGTTCATCGGCGTTGCCAAGGACCGCATTCCCGGCCGCGCCATCGTTGTCTCAGCGCTCGACAATCTGGTCAAAGGCGCCTCCGGCCAGGCGATCCAGAACATGAATCTGGTGCTGGGCTATCCGGAGGCCATGGGGCTGGAGCAGGTGGCACTGTTTCCCTGACAAGGCGGGTGCATTAGCCTTCGCTGAAGGAGACCCGACTCATGTTCGAGGTCAGCAACCAGCCGCCGCCGCTCGAGCCGTATAATCTGTTCGCCAGCGATATCGTGCTGCGCGAGGCGGTCAAGCGCGAGCGGGCGGGCTGGGCGGAAGACGGGCTGAATGCGCTGGGTGCCACGCTCGGCAAGCCGGAAACCATTCAGCTCGGCTTCGACGCCAACAAATACACGCCGGTCTTGCGCACGCTCGACCGCTACGGCCATCGGCTCGACGAAGTGGACTACCATCCGGCCTGGCACGCACTGATGGCCATCGCGTTGCGCGCCGGCCTGCATTCGAGCCCCTGGGCCGATCCGAAACCGGGCGCCCATATCGCGCGCGCCGCCGGCACCTATATGCTCAATCAGATCGAGAGCGGGGTCTATTGCCCGCTCGCCATGACCTACGGCTCAGTGCCGAGCTTGCGCTTTGCCCCGGCGATCGCGGCGGAATGGCTGCCGAAAATTTTCGGGCGCGATTACGACAGGCGCTTCCGGCCGGTGCGCGAAAAATCGGCGGCCCTCATCGGCATGGGCATGACCGAGAACCAGGGCGGCTCCGATCTGCGCACTAACACGACGCGAGCGGAACCTTCCGGCGACGGCTCATTCGTCCTCACTGGGCACAAATGGTTTCTGTCAGTGCCGATGTGCGACGCCTTCCTGGTGCTGGCGCAATCGGCCAAAGGCCTGAGCTGTTTCCTGCTGCCGCGCTGGACGCCGGACGGCGAACGCAACGCACTCCATATCCTGCGGCTCAAGGACAAGCTCGGCAACCGCTCCAATGCGTCGAGCGAGGTGGAATTCGACGGCGCCTATGCGCAACTGGTCGGCGAGGAGGGCCGCGGCGTCCCGACCATCATCGAGATGGCCGGCCACACCCGGCTCGATTGCTGCATCGGTTCGTCTTCGTTGATGCGGCAGGCGGTGACGCAGGCGGTGCATCACGCGCGCCATCGCACGGCATTCCAGAAAAAGCTGATCGACCAGCCGCTGATGACGAATGTGCTGGCCGATCTCGCGCTCGAATGCGAAGCGGCGACGGTGCTCTCGATGCGGCTGGCGCGCGCCTATGACGAGAGCGACGAAACCTCGGCGGTGTTCCGCCGCGTGCTGACGCCTGCGGGCAAATTCTGGATCTGCAAGCGCGCGCCGATGGTGACGCTGGAGGCGATGGAGGTGTTGGGCGGCTCCGGCTACATCGAGGAAAGCGTCATGCCGCGGCTTTATCGCGAGGCGCCGGTCAATTCGATCTGGGAAGGATCGGGCAACGTGATGTGCCTCGACGTGCTGCGCGCCATCGAGCGCACGCCAAAGGCGGCCGAGGTGTTGCGCCATGAACTCACAGACGCCGACGATGCACGGCTGAAAGTCTTCGCCGAACGGCTGCAGCAGCGATTGCACGCGGCCGACCGCAATGACGAGTCGCAAGCGCGCGTGCTGGTGCGCGATCTGGTGCTGGCGCTGCAGGCATCGCTGCTCATCAAGCATGCGCCGGCGGCGGTGGCGGATGCGTTTTGCGCGTCACGGCTCACGGGCGAGGGCGGCGGCGCCTTTGGCACGCTGCCGCGCGGGTTCGATCTGCGCGCGATCGCCGAGCGCGCCGCGCCGCTGAATTAGAGCTTGCCGAAAATCGCCAGCACCAGCGCGACCTGCGCCACGAAGCCGACCGCGAAAGCGAGCGTGCGCAACACCGGAATGCCGAGCGCGTAGACGATGACATGCGCGAGACGGGCCCAGAAATAGACCGCGCAGGCGATTGCCGTGCTTTCGGTGGAATGGCCCTGGGAGTCGAGGATCAGCACCAAGGTTGCGAAGACGACGAGGTTTTCCACCGCATTGGTGTGGGCGAAATAAAGCCGCTGCGCCCAAGGCGACTGCGGCTTGTCGTGGCGCGAGGGATTGGCCATGGCGCCCGTCAGCCCGCGCACAAAGATGCGGTCGAGAATGTAAGGTACCCACAGCACGCCGGTCAGGATGACCGTTAGCGTCAGCCACATCAGTTCCCTGGACATCGCCATCCCCATTTTTGAGTGAGCCAGCAGCCGGAAGATTAATGGATGTGGGCGCGCCTGTCGCGTCCCGGCGGCATCAATTGGCCGTCATCGGTTCACGCGAGGATCGATTGCACGACGACGTAGAGTCCGACCGCGATGACGATGCCGGAAAAGGTGAGTCGTGAGCGCGTGCTTGTAGCCGGCAAGATGGTGGGCAAGCCGGGTGCCGAGCAAGCCGCCGAGCGCGCCGCCGACGATGAACAAAAAGGCGAGCGGCCAATCGACCAGCCCGGACCAAGCGTAGCTCGCCGCCGTGGTCAGCCCAAAGGCGGTGATCGAGACCAGCGAGGAGCCGATGGCGTTGATCAGCGGCATCGCGGTGGCGCCCATCAGTCCCGGCACGATCAGGAAGCCGCCGCCGATACCGAAGAAGCCGGACAGCGCGCCGACCGCAAAGCCGACGCCGATCAGCAGCGGCAACAGCTTCGGCATGGTCTCGCGCGTGAGCGCGACGTCAGCATTGCCGCCCGACTTGCGCGGCCGCAGCATCGTCAGACCGACCACGACCATCAGCACGCCGAACAGCATCAAAAGGCGGCTGCCGTCCACCATCTTGCCGAGTTGCGCGCCGCCGGCCGCCCCGGCGATACCGGATATCGCGAACACCAGCGCGCAGGACCATTTCACCGTGCGCGCCCGCGCGTGGCCGGCGAGATTGGCGGCCGCGCTGGCGGCGACCGCGATTGCGCTGGTGCCGATGGCGATGTGGGGGGAGGGGACGCCGACCATGTAGACCAAGAGCGGCACCGCCAGGATCGAGCCGCCGCCGCCGACCAGGCCGAGGGTGAAGCCGACCAGGCTGCCGGAGGCAATCGATAAAATCGCGTGCAGAACTGTCATTGAGCGGCGGCGCGCCGGTTCCACGGCATCGCCGCCAGCAGCCGGGCCATTCCGCAGAAGCCGCTCACGCCAGCAAATAACAGGCCGGCGCCAACGAAGCCGGACAGCGTGTAGAACCCCGGCGCAACGAAAGCGCCCAGCACCACGCCGAGCAGCACCAGGCTGCCGGCTGCGATCTGCACCTGGCGCATGATCTCGATCGGCTGCTGCGATCGAGCGCGACCGGTAGGCCGGCATTACGCCAGGCGTCGAGGCCGCCTTCGAGAATATAGGTTTCACATTGCGGCGTGACGGCGGCTAGCCGCGCGACATTGCCCTTGGTGCGCGCGCCGGACCGGCAATGGAAGATCAGCACGTCGTCGCCGTTGCGGATCGGCGCATTCTGATCGATGCGGCTGAGCGCATGATGACGCGCGCCGGGGATACGCTCGCGCGCATGCTCGTCGGCCTCGCGGATGTCGATCATCACGGCGCCGGCACGCACGAGTTCGACTGCGCGTTCTGGGGATATGGGTTTCAACTGAACTCATGGCGTCGTCTCCTTGTTCTTCGAATTGGCCCAGAAAGAGTTCACGGGCAGTAGATGTCTTTGAGCAGCGTAAGCACACGCGCCGCATTAGGATCGGCGATGCGGTAGTAGACAGTCTGCGCGTCGCGCCTTGTGGCGAGCACGTCTTCCTCGCGCATCTTGGCGAGGTGCTGCGAGAGCGCCGACTGGCTCAAGCCCACCGCCTTGGCGAGGGCGTTGACCGAGAGTTCGCGCGCCAGCACCAGCCGGCACAGGATCAACAGCCGGTTCTCGTTGGCGAGCAGCTTCAATAGCTGCGCCGCCTCGCCGGCCTTGCGTTCGAGATCGGCGAGGCCGGCTTCGATCGTCGGTTTGCCGCGGCGGACCGCTGAACTGCGCATGGTCGATGGCTCCATGAATTAGAGACGACTAAATTAGGTATCGCTAATATACATGTCAAGTGCTAAGGCCGCCATCGGCGAGCGCCTCCGCGACGTGCAGCGGAGGTCTGGCGCGTAATATCCGGTCATGACGCTGTGGAGGAGCAAGCTGACCGGCTTTAGGTCCAGCTTTTCACTTTCACATAAGAGCCCGGCGCGTCCTCGATGACCTTGAGCTTGCCGCTGCCGATCACGCGCGCCGGCACTGTCTCGGCGCCCTGGGCCTTGAGCCATTGCAGCCAGTCCGGCCACCACGAGCCCGGGTGCTCCTCTGCCGATGCCAGCCATTGGTCGACATCGGAGCCGCTCGGATCCTTGCCGGTCCAGTACTGGTATTTCGGCTTGCCGGGCGGGTTGATCACGCCGGCAATATGGCCGGAACCGGCCAGCACGTATTTCACCGGACCGCCGAAGAATTGCGAGCCGTACAGCACCGATTTTGCCGGCGCGATGTGGTCCTCGCGGGTGGCGAGATTGTAGATCGGCACTGTCACGTTCTTGAGATCGAGCGTGACGCCGGCGATCTCCATCTTCTTCCGGCTGAGATTGTTGTCGAGATAGCAATTGCGCAAATAGAACGAATGGTTCGCCGCCGGCATGCGGGTGGCGTCGGAATTCCAGAACAGGATGTCGAAGGCGAGCGGCTTCTTGCCGCGCATATAGTTGTTGATGACATAAGGCCAGATCAGGTCGTTGGAGCGCAGCAGATTGAACGCGGTGGCCATGCTCGAAGCCTCGAGATAGCCTTGCTCGCGCATGTGTTCTTCCAATTGCGCGATGCGCTCCTTGTCGACGAACACCATGAGGTCGCCGGCATAAGTGAAATCGACTTGCGCGGTGAACAGTGTGGCGGAGAGCACGCGGTTGTCCTGTTTGGCCGCAAGATAGGCCAGCGTGATCGCGAGCAGCGTGCCGCCCACGCAATAACCGATGGTGTGCACCTGTTTTTCGCCGGTCGCCGCCTCGACCGCGTCGAGCGCCGTCATCACGCCTTCGCGCATGTATTGCTCGAAGCTTTTCTCGGCAAGCTTGGCGTCGGGGTTGACCCAGGAGACGACGAACACGGTGATCCCGTTGTCGGCGCACCACTTGATGAAAGATTTTTCCGGCGTGAGATCGAGGATGTAGAACTTGTTGATCCAGGGCGGCACGATCAGCAACGGCACCTTGAGCACTTCAGGCGTGGTCGCCTCGTATTGCAGCAGCTGGAACAATTCGTTCTGGAAAATCACCTTGCCGGGGGTGAGCGCGAGATTGCGGCCGACCTCGAACACGCCGGGGTCCGACTGGCGAATTTTGAGATTGCCATGTCCGGCCTTGATGTCTTCGGCGAGCATTTGCATGCCGCGCACCAGATTCTCGCCCTTGGCGGCAAGCGTCTCACGCAGCAGTTCCGGATTGGTCAGCACGAAATTTGACGGCGCGATCGCATTGCCGATCTGCTTGACGTAGAACGCGGCCTTCTGCCGCGTTTGCTCGTCGACTTCGGCCTCGCGCACCAGGCGCTCGCTCCATTGCACGGTGAGCAGATAGACCTGTTTGAGGAAGTCGAAGAATTGGTTCTGCGACCATTCCGGATCGGCGAATCGCTTGTCCTTGGGGTCGGGTGCGACCATCGGCGCGGCCGGCTCGCCGGCCATGCGCTTGGCCACGCCGCCCCACAGTTCGAGGTAGTCGCGGCCGAGACTGGTCTGCAGTTCGAGCGCGCGCTGGTGGTCCGACAGCCAATATTCCAACACCTGGCCGATGGTCTTGACCACTTCGGCGATGTCGTCGGCCGTTTCGTCTTTGATTTTGCCTTCCTCGCGCGGTTTCAAATAGGCGGCGAGCGCCTTGCCGCCTTCTTCGACTATGCGGGCGATATTATGCGCGAAGGCCTCAACCTCGACCGAGCCGATCTTCGCCGGCTCCGTGACCGGTTCTTTGGCCGGTTCCTTGACCGCTTTTTTAGCCGGTCTGGTGCTGGACTTTTCCATCGGCTCCATGTCGGTCCCCGCCGCGAGAATTGGCCAGGACCATGTCCTCCCGCAAGGTGCGTTTCGTGTATGGTTTTGCCTGCTATCCGTTTGTTATGGAGACGGTTACCGGGCTGGCGACCTTGCTCCGGCCATAATAACCGATTAGGCGGTTTATAGTATAATTCATTGAGACTGCATCGAATTCCCGTCTCGAAGACAGGTTTTGCGGCGCATGGTGCGAACCTTTGACCGATCGATTTTAGCGGGTTTGGTCTTGGCTTTGGGCCTCGCCGCGGCGCTTTCCGGCTGCGCTCCGGGAGCGATAATCGACAAGCTGCCAGGCGATTTGGCACTGCCGGCCGGGACACCGGAGCGGCCCACCGAGCCCTACGTATACCCGGCCGTTCACGATATGCCGCCCGCCCGCCCGGCCCCGCCCATGACCGAGGAGCAGCAGGTAACGCTGGAAAAGGAGTTGAAAGCGGCGCGCGACCAGCAGGAAGCGCAAGATAAGGCCGCTGCAATGGCCGAAGCACAGCGGGTAACGCAGGAAAAGGAGCTGCAGGCGGTGCGCGACCAGCAGGAAGCGGCCGGCCAGGCGGCGAAAGAGAAGAAGCCCGCGACCGCCAAAAAAAGCCAGACCACCGGTGCCCAGGATGGCGCTAAGACCAACCCGTGATAAAAGCCTGCCGGGGTAACGCCGGCCGGCTGGACAGGGCAGCCGACCTAAAGGTCTGAGACTATGGAAGACTTCTACCGCATCCGCCGCTTGCCGCCTTACGTGTTCGAAGAGGTGAACCGGGCCAAGGCGCGCGCCCGCAATGCGGGGGCGGATATCATCGATCTCGGCATGGGCAATCCGGATTTGCCGGCGCCCGCGCACGTCATCGAGAAGCTCAAAGAGACGCTCGGCAAGCCGCGCACCGACCGCTATTCCGCCTCGCGCGGGATTCCCAAACTGCGCCTCGCGCAAGCAAAGTATTACGAGCGCCGCTTCGGGGTGAAACTCAATCCGGAAACCCAGATCGTCACCACACTCGGCTCCAAGGAAGGCTTCGCCAATGTGGCGCAGGCGATCACTGCGCCGGGCGACGTCGTGCTGGTGCCCAATCCGAGCTATCCGATCCATGCCTTCGGCTTCCTGATGGCGGGCGGCGCCGTGCGCTCGGTGCCGTCGGAGCCGACGCCGAATTTCTTCCATACGCTGGAACGCGCGATCATCCACTCGATCCCGAAACCGACCGCGGTGGTGGTGTGCTATCCGGCCAATCCGACGGCTTACGTGGCGAGCCTCGACTTCTATAAAGACCTGGTCGCCTTCGCGAAGAAGCACGGCATCCTGGTGCTGTCCGATTTGGCTTACGCGGAAGTCTATTTCGACGACGATCCGCCGCCCTCGCTGTTGCAGGTGCCGGGCGCGATCGACATCGCGGTCGAATTCACCTCGATGTCGAAGACTTTCTCGATGCCGGGCTGGCGCATCGGCTTTGCGGTCGGCAACGAGCGCGTGATCGCGGCGCTGGCGCGGGTGAAATCCTATCTCGATTACGGCGCCTTCACGCCGGTGCAGGTGGCGGCGATCGCGGCGCTCAACGGTCCCGACGATTGCATCAAGGAAATGCGCGAAACGTACAAGCGCCGCCGCGACGTGCTGGTCGAAAGTTTCGGCCGCGCCGGTTTTCACGTGCCGAGCCCGCGCGCCTCGATGTTCGCCTGGGCGCCGATCCCGGAGCCGTTCCACAGCCTCGGCAGCGTGGAATTTTCAACCTTGCTGGTGGAAAAGGCCGAACTTGCGGTCTCGCCCGGCATCGGCTTCGGCGAATATGGCGAGGGCTTCGTGCGCATCGCGCTGGTGGAGAACGAGCAACGCATCCGCCAGGCCGCGCGCAATGTCCGCCGCTTCCTTGAATCCGCGCCGGAACACCTTCACAACGTGGTCCCGCTCGCCACGCGGCGTTAATCCTCATGGTCAAGTCTCTGAAAGTTGGCGTCGCCGGATTGGGCACGGTCGGCGCGGCCTTGATCGCCCAGGTGGCGCGCCAGCAGGAGGCGCTCGTCGCGCGTTGCGGCCGCGCGATCGAGATCGTCGCGGTCTGCGCGCGCGCGCGGGCTAAGGATCGCGGCATCGATCTCAAAAAAATAAAATGGTATTCCGATCCAGTCGCGCTGGCGCGCGCCCCCGACATCGACGTGTTCGTGGAATTGATCGGCGGCGTCGGCGATCCCGCCAAGAGCGCCGTCGAAGCGGCATTGGCGTCGGGCAAATCGGTGGTCACCGCCAACAAGGCGCTGCTTGCCAAGCACGGCGTCAAGCTCGCCACGCTCGCGGAAAAGCATCACGTCGCGCTGAATTTCGAAGCGGCGGTCGGCGGCGCTATTCCGATCGTGAAGACCTTGCGCGAAGGAATGGCCGGCAACTCGTTCGAGCGCATCTACGGCATCCTCAACGGCACCTGCAACTACATCCTCACCCGGATGGAGCAGGACAAGATGCCGTTCGCGGAATGCCTCAAGGAAGCCCAGCGCCTGGGCTATGCCGAGGCCGATCCGAGCTTCGATATCGAAGGTCACGACACCGCGCAGAAGCTAGCGATCCTGGCGAGCCTCGCTTTCGGCACCAAGGTCGACCAGAGCGCGATCTATGTGGAGGGCATTTCCTCGATCGCGCCGGCCGATCTGTCCGCCGCCGACGAGCTCGGCTACCGCGTGAAACTGCTCGGCGTGGCGGTGAAAACCGACAAGGGTATCGAGCAGCGCGTGCATCCGACCATGGTGCGCAAGGACTCGGCCATCGCCCAGGTGATGGGCGTGACCAATGCCGTCACCGTGGACGCGGAGGGCATCAATCCGCTCACGCTGATCGGGCCGGGCGCCGGCGGCGCCGCGACCGCCTCGGCGGTGCTCTCCGACATCGGCGACATCGCGCGCGGGGTGCGCACCGCGCCATTCGGCCGGCCGGCGGCGCGGCTGCAAAGCGTGCGCAAGGCGCCGATGCAGCGGCACGAGGGCGGCTATTACATAAGGCTGCTCGCGCGCGACAAGCCAGGAACCGCGGCCACCATCGCCAAGCGGCTCGCCCAACAGGAAATTTCTCTGGAATCCATCGTGCAACGCCACCGGGCGCATGCAGATACCGACACCAAGTCCGGTTCCGTACCCGTTATCCTCATTACTTATGCGACAACTGAGGATGCCGTGCGCAAGGCCCTTGCGGCGGTGGGGCGCGATAGGGTGATCTCAGGCATGCCGCAGGTGATCAGGATCGAGAAGAACTGAGCGCATGATCCCGAAAAGTGGGAACCGGTTTTCGGAATAGATCATGCGCAGCTAATATCCGAGTTGGCTTGCAAGCCGGATTCGTCCAGGGGGAGCTGAAGAAATGGCGTCGACGAGCGTGACTTCCAAAGAGGTATTGGACCGTATCCTATCGATCGAGATCGTGCGCGTGACCGAGCGCGCGGCGGTCTCGGCGGCCCGTCTGCGCGGCCACGGCAACGAGAAAGCCGCCGACCAGGCCGCCGTCGACGCCATGCGGCGCGAACTCGGCAAGCTGTCGATCGGCGGCACGGTAGTCATCGGAGAGGGTGAGCGCGACGAAGCGCCGATGCTGTTCATCGGCGAGAATGTCGGCACGGGCAAGGGCCCCAAGGTCGACATCGCGGTCGATCCGCTCGAAGGCACCACGCTCTGCGCCAAGAACATGCCGGGCGCGATCGCGACCATGGCGATGGCGGAAAGCGGCACTTTGCTGAATGCGCCCGACGTCTACATGGAGAAGATCGCCATCGGCCCCGGCTATCCGAAGGACCTGGTCGACCTCGATGCCTCGCCGGCCGAGAACATCGCGCGGCTGGCCAAGGCCAAGGGCGTTAGCCCTTCGGAAATAACCGCGCTCATTCTCGACCGCACACGCCACGCCGACATGATCGAAGCGGTGCGCAAGACCGGCGCGGCGGTGGCGCTGATCACCGACGGAGACGTCGCCGGCGTGATCCACACCGCGCAGCCAGACGAGACTGGCATCGACATCTATATGGGCATCGGTGGCGCGCCGGAGGGCGTGCTGGCGGCGGCCGCGCTCGCCTGCATCGGCGGACAGATGCAGTGCCGGCTGGTGCTCGACACCGAAGAGAAACGCACGCGCGCCGCCAAAATGGGCATCAAGGATCCGCGCAAGAAATACGGCATCAATGACATGGTGAAGGGCGACTGCGTGTTCGCCGCCACCGGCGTCACTGACGGCAACATGTTGCGCGGCGTCAAGTTCCGCAAGGACTTCATCGAAACCGAAACCGTGGTGATGCGCTCGGTGACCGGCACGGTGCGCTGGATCCGCGCCGAGCACCGGCAGCTGCAGAAGTTTCATCTCGACTAGACTATCCACAGGCACGCTGCGTCGGCAGGGTTAAGCGCCTATATTGAGGGCCCGCGCAATTAATCGCGTTCGTTTTCAGGCCGGATAGCTTTCATGGCGGCTTTGCCCGCAGCAGCGATGCAGCCAACCGAGCGGTTCTTCCTCGGCGTCGAGAGATCGGCGACGGGGCGCGCGTGGCGCGATCGTTTAGACGAGCGAGGACAGGCGCGCGCGCTCACCATCGCGCAGCGGTCCGGCGTGCCGGAACTGCTGGCGCGCGTGCTCGCCGGCCGCGGCGTCGAGCCGGACGAGGTCGCGGCCTATCTCGATCCCAGCATCAAACGCCTGATGGCCGACCCGCATAAGCTCACCGACATGGAAGCGGCGTGCGCGCGCCTCGCGCAGGCCGTTATCCACGGCGAGAGCGTCGCGATTTTCGGCGATTATGACGTAGACGGCGCCACCGCTTCGGCGCTGCTCGCGCGCTATCTGCGGCACTGCGGGCTCGATCCGATCGTGCACATTCCGGACCGGATTTTCGAAGGCTATGGTCCGAACGTGGACGCCATCCGCACGTTCGCCGAACGCGGCGTCAAACTTCTGGTCACCGTCGATTGCGGGACAACCAGCATGGAGCCGCTGACGGAAGCCAAGAAGCTCGGCCTCGACACGGTGGTGATCGATCACCATCAGGCCGACGAGGAATTGCCGCCGGCGGTGGCGATCGTCAATCCGAACCGCGCCGACGATCTCTCCGGCCTCGGCCATCTCGCCGCCGTGGGGCTGGTGTTCGTCACGCTGGTCGCGCTGACGCGGGAACTGCGCCGGCGCAACTTCTGGACCGGCACGCGCGACGAGCCGGACCTGCTGTCGCTGCTTGCATCTGGTCGCGCTCGGCACCGTCGCCGACGTGGTGCCGCTCAAGGGCCTCAACCGCGCCTTCGTCGCCAAGGGACTGATCGCGCTGCAGGCGGCGCGATCAAATCGGGCTGACCGCGTTGATGGATGCCGCGCGGCTCAACGGCCCGCCCGAGCCGTGGCACCTCGGCTTCCTGCTCGGGCCGCGCATCAATGCCGGCGGCCGCATCGGGCGTGCCGACTTAGGCGTGCGGCTGCTGCTGGAGGAAGACCCGAGCGAGGCGGCGCGCATCGCCGGCGAGCTCGACCGTTTGAATCGCGAGCGCCAGCAGATCGAGCTCGCGACCGTGGCGCAGGCAGAGGCCGAAGCCATGGCCGCGCTCGGCCTGGAAGAGAAGGGCGCCGTGGTGGTGACCGCAGGCGAGGGCTGGCATCCCGGCGTGGTCGGGCTGGTGGCGGCGCGGCTCAAGGAACGCTATGGGCGTCCCGCGTTTGCGATTGCGCTGGAGCCGGGCGGCATCGGCACCGGATCGGGCAGATCGATCGCCGGCGTCGATCTCGGCCAGGCGGTGCGGCGCGCGGTGCGCGAGGGTCTGTTGCTCAAGGGCGGCGGCCACGCCATGGCGGCCGGCATCACGCTCAAGAAAGATGCGCTTGGCCGCGTTCCGCGCTTTTTGCGAGGACGCGCTGGCGGGCGCAGTGGAGGCGGCGCGGCGCGAGAGCGGGCTGGCGATCGACGGCGCGGTCAGCGCCGGCGGCGTCAATCTGGCGCTGGTGGATATGCTGTCGCGCGCGGGACCTTATGGCGCCGGCAATCCGGAGCCGACGCTGGCGCTGCCGGCGCATACGCTGGTCTACGCCGATGTGGTCGGTGAGAACCACATCCGCGCGCGCTTCAAATCCGGCGACGGCAAACAAGTGAACGCGATCGCGTTCCGCGCAGCGGGAAAGCCACTCGGCCAGGCGCTGCTCGACAATCGCGGCCGGCCCATGCACGTGGCCGGCAGCCTCGCGATCGACCGCTGGCAAGGCGAGGAACGCGTGCAAATGCGGCTCACCGATGTGGCCATGAGCTAGCGCAATAAAGGACCCAGGGATGACTTCAGATACGTACTTCAATCTTGTCGGTTGCATTGCTGATGCTGGTCGCGACCGGGTCCGCGTTCGCCGAAGATCAGGCGCCGGCCAAAACCGAGGCAAAGCCGGCTGCCGCGGTCGCGGCGAAAATGGAAGACATTTCGAACTGGACCAAAAAGCAGTGGTACGCAGCGAAAGCGAAATGGGTCAAGGAAAAGATAAAATGGACCGATTGCCAAAAGCAGACAGTTGAACAAAAACTTTCCGGCCGCAAAAGCTGGCCGTTCCTTTATGGCTGTATGACGAAGTAGTTTTTGGGCTAGGGAACATGACCCCCGGACTGGCGTGGATGCTAGGTTAATTCTGAAAGGGTTGGAACCCCGCTGGCGCCGTGTGCGCCAGCTTGTCAAGCCGCGGGCGGGGTGGAACAATTCGTCCGTCCGCGCCGTCATCTGAAAACAGAACAATCGGGCGCGACAGGGGGAACGAAATGCCGTTCAAGCGGATTTTCAAATACACCGTTTTCGTTTTGGCCGCGCTGGGTGCATGCGAGGCGGGCGCGCAGACTTATCCGGCACGCGACATTACTTTCGTTGTCGCGTTCGCGCCCGGCGGCGTGGCCGACACGCTGGCGCGCTTTGTCGGCAAAGGCTTGAGCGACCGGCTGGGTCGCACGGTCGTCGTCGAAAACCGCGGCGGGGCAGGCGGCAACATTGCCGCCGCGGCGGTCGCGCGCGCGGCGCCTGACGGTTACACGCTGCTGGTTACCACCACGGCGGTGGCGATCAACGAGACTTTACGGCCGAACAAGGGATTCGCGGCAAGCGACCTGAAGTCGATCGCGATCGTGGCCTCGTCGCCGGAGGCGCTGGTCGCCGGTCCGGACAATCCGGCCGCCAGCCTCGCCGATTTCCTGAATGCCGCGAAGGGCAAGAACATCACGTTCGGCTCTGCCGGCGCCGGCAGCGGTTCGCATATCGCGGCCGAGTATTTCTTCAAGGAGATCGCCAAGATTTCGGCAACGCATGTTCCGTTTCAGGGAGGTGCGCCGGCGATCGCCGCGACCATCGGCAACCAGATCGACGCGATGGCGACAACCTTGGGCGGCGGCGCGGCGGCGCAGATCGCCAGCGGCAAGCTCAAGGGCCTGGGCGTCGCCAGCGCAAAGCGCGCGGCGGTCACGCCGAACGTGGCAACTTACGCGGAGGAGGGCTATCCCTTCGAAGCTTCGTCTTGGGTAGGCGTGTTCGCGCCGGCCGGCACCAGCCCGGAGATCACGGCCAAGCTCAACGAGACCATCGAAGAGGTGATGAAGGATCCAGCGCTACGGCAGAAACTCACCTCGATCGGCTTCGATCCGCTCGAAGGATCGCAGGCGCAGGCGGAAAGCTACTTCAAGGCCGAGGTTGAGAAGTGGAGTAAGATGGTCAAGACGCTCGGGCTGGAGATCAAATAAACAGGCGGTGTTTGTTAGTTTAGATTAAGTATTTTATTCGGCTCGAATTAAAGGTTTTACAATACGCTTTTCAAAGTTGACCCAAAGCCGCCGGAGCGCTGCCGCGCGATGGCCGCGCGTAACTATTGCGCCTGCTGCCCCCGCAAAATCCTAGGCTGCCTCATGAAGACGGCCATCGCGCCGACACAGACTGCTTTAAGGAAGACGATATCATCGTTTCCGGCAAACGAAACTGCTGGCGCTCAACGCCGCGGTAGAGGCTGCGCGCGCCGGCAAATCCGGCCGCGGCTTCGCGGTGGTGGCCACGGAAGTGCGCAGCCTCGCGCAGCGCTCCGCGCAGGCGGCCAAAGACATCAAGAATCTGATCAACAATTCGAACGGCAAGTGAAAGAGGGCGTCGATCGGGTCAACGATGCCGGCATCGCGCTGCACGAGGTCGTCGAGTCGATCAAGGGGGTGGCGAAGGTCATCGCCGATATCGCCAGTGCCAGCTCCGAGCAGTCGACCGGCATCAAGCAGATCAACATTGCACTCAATCAGATGGACGAGGTGACGCAGCAGAACTCGGCTTTGGTCGAGGAGAACGCCGCGACCGCCAAGACGCTCGAGCAGCAGGCCGGAGCAATGGACGAGCGCATTGCGATTTTCAAGATCGAAACCGTTGCGGCATAGCGCACGCTTAGCGCCGCCGCGGCTTTTTGCAGAACACGTCGTAGATCGCGCCGATGATGGTGCGCGCTTCGTCGCTGGCGAGACTGTAATAGATGACCTTGCCGTCGCGCCGCGTCGACACCAAGCCGTCCGCGCGCAGCCGCGCCAGTTGCTGCGACACCGTCGGCTGGCGCAGGTCGAGCTCGTGCTCCAGCTCGCTCACCGACTTCTCGCCTTCGGCGAGAATGCAAAGGATGACGAGCCGGCTTTCGTGCGCGAGCGCTTTGAGGAAATTGCTGGCGCGTTTGGCGTTGTCGATCATGCGTGCGATTTCGTGCGGGCGGCCACGTAATTCCGAACGTTGTAATTCCATCGGTGCACCCATCGTCGCCGTCGCCCGGCGCAAGACTACAGTCGATCAGTCGGTCGCGCGCAATGTTTTTTCAAGCAGCTGCGCGCGTTCCTCACCCGCTCCGGATGCGTCTAACTTTTTCATTAACACGCCGAGCAGGCCCCAGAAGTGATCCTCGCCGGGATAACCGCGGATGCGGCCGATTTCGTGGCCGCGGTCGACCAGCACGAATAGCGGCGTCAGCCGTTCGGTTTCGATGAACGCCAAGTCCGGCGGCAGGCGCTGCGCAATATCCACACGGCGCAGCGGCGCGCGCAAGCCTTCTTCGGTCTTGGGGTAAATCGGCGCGATCTCGCGATCGAAGGCTTCGCACCAGGCGCAACCGGCTTGCTCGAACATCACGAGTTCCGCCGCGCGCGCGTCGGACAACGTCAACGCGATAAACATTGCGCCGAACAGCGCGGCACGAGAAAAACATTCTGAGATTCGTGGTTTGCTCGGCAACTTCATTCTCTGGTCGAAAAACTGAGTTTTGAATTGTCCGGAAATATATCACACAAGCAGAATATGTCGATGCAGGGGTCGCTATCCGAAGCGGAACGCCAGCAGATTATCGAACGAGCGCAATTCGATCAGGACGCGATGCAGAGAGGTCACTGTCGCGGGTGGCGATGGCCTTCGCGATCAGCGTCAGGCTGGCCTTGGCGCCATCGACCAGGCGGCGGAATTCGCCCGCCTTGCGCACGGCGTCGTCCGCCATGCCGTCGCAGCGATCGAGCACGGAGCCGTAAGTCGAGGCCTTGCTGGCAACGTCATCGCGCGTCTCGGCGTTCGTCCAGTCGAGCGCGCGGTCGTCGTAGACCATCAATCGCGTCCATGGCGGTATTGCCGTCACGCACGCAGTCGGCCAGCACCTTGATGCCGGCGGCCTTGCGCAAATCGTAGAGATCGCCGCGGATGGCCTCGAGCGATTGGCGCACCGCGTCCGGTTTTCCCATTTTGATCATGAGATCGACCGCGACCAAGCGTGCGTTCACGCCAGTGAACATGATGCCATACAGCGCTACGCCATCGAAGACGTCCGGCCGTTTGCCGGCAAAACGATGTTCAAACACAGCCCAGGCTTCGCGCAGGCGGTCGATTTCGAGCAACGCCAGATCGAGATTGCCGGTGCGCAAATAGCCGATCGCCACCCGGTTATGAGATTCGGCCTTTTCCACCGCGGCGTTGAAGTCGGCCAAATCGTCGGCCATGGCCGGGCCCGCCACTAAGGCGAGCGCGAGGCATGCGACGCGGGCAATGCAGGACAGCATCGGTCTTCACCGGATTTTGACGCGAGGATATATACGGATGAGAATATAAGTGGCGCAGGGCAGGGCGGCGAGGCCGCCTTGCCCACGTGGTTTACGAAACCGGTATTGAGATTGGCCCCATGACGACACGGCGAAATTTGCTGATCGGTGCGGCATCTTTGGCGGTGCTGGGTTCAGCGCGCGCCGAGCCGATGCTGACCGACGACGGGCTCTACAAGGAGCCATGGTTCCTGGAAAGCTTCCTCGAACTCGCCGACGATCTCGAAGGAGCAGCCAAGGAAGGCAAGCGTTTTGCGATCATGTGGGAACTCAAGGGCTGCCCCTATTGCAAGGAGACGCATTTCGTCAATTTCGCGCGCGGCGATATCTCCGACTACATCAAGGCGAATTTCGAGGTGCTGCAACTCAACATCATCGGCTCGCGCAAGGTGACCGATTTCGACGGCAAGGAAATGTCGGAAAAGGCGATGGCCGCGAAATATGGCGTGCGCTTTACGCCGACGTTCCAGTTTTTCCCGGAACGGGCCGGTCCGCTCAAAGCGCTGGAACCCGCTAAACGCGAGGTGGCGCGGCTGCCGGGCTATATGCGGCCCGACGATTTCCTCGCCATGTTCCGCTACGTCCGCGAAAAAGCCTATGAGAGCAAGAGCTTCCGCGACTTCGTCAAAGCGCTGCCGAGTTGATGCAGGCGCGAGCCGGGCCGCAGAAGTGATATTCTTTTTTGTGAATATGATTTGAACCGACCCCCGCTCGCGGTTATGGTCGCGATCGGGCGGGGCCTCTATCGTCTGCCCCAAAACGATAAACTGGGAGGATTGACCGATGCGACAGCTATCCCGTCGCGCAACGCTTGTGCTTGGTGCGGGCGGCGCGGCGCTCAGCGTCTTCGGCTGGGGCGGGCGCGCTCAGGCCGGGCCTAAGGAAGCGGCGGAACAGATCGCCAAATTCACCGGCGGCAAGACGGCCACGCAGGGCAAGATCTCGATCGAACTGCCCGAGATCGCCGAGAACGGCAACACCGTGCCGTTGTCGGTCGCGGTCGACGCGCCGATGACGGCCGACAATTATGTCAGCGAAGTGATGGTGGTGGCCGAGGGCAATCCGAACCCGGGCGTCGCCACGTTCCATTTTTCGGCCATGTCGGGCAAGGCGCAAGCCGCAACCCGCATCAGGCTTGCCACCACGCAGAACATCGTCGTGGTCGCCAAGACCAGCAAGGGCGAATACTTCACCGGCCAGAAGCTGGTGAAGGTCACCATCGGCGGCTGCGGCGGCTGATCCAACAACAAAAAGATTCAGGAGGGGTTCATGGCGGAAAAGCCACGGCTGAAGCTTCCCAAGGAAGCCAAGAAAGGCGACGTGATCGAGATCAAGACGCTGATGCCGCACATCATGGAGTCGGGTCAGCGCAAGGATAAAGACGGCAAGCCGATCCCGCGCAAGATCATCAACACGTTCGCGTGCGATTTCAACGGCAAGCCGGTGTTCAGCGCCAATCTCGAACCGGCGATCGCGGCGAACCCGTATATGGAGTTCTTCGTCAAAATGGACGAGAGCGGCACGTTCAAGTTTACCTGGACCGACGACGACGGCACGGTCACCACCGCGGAAGAAAAAATCACCGTAGGCTGACGAACGTTCCGCCTCGATGCGGGACGACGTAACGACAACAATTCGTTCAGGGAGGATGTAATGACCCGTGGAGGGATTCTGGCAAGCGGCGCCGCGGCTGTCGCGCTGATTAGCGCTGTCACGTTTGCGGCCGATGCCCATGCGCAGGCGACGAAACGAGCAGCGCCGCTCGAGCTCAAGGACGACGCTTCGGCGCGGCCGTGGAAGCGCTATCCCGGTTGGCCCGCGCGCGACGAGGCGAAATTCAACACGCTCGCGAATCTGGCATCGCCGCCAGCACCCACGGCGCCGCGCAAGCTCAGCGGCCCGATCACGCGGCGACGCGGCCAAGGGCGCCAAACTGGTGGCCGACCGCAACCGCGGCGGCTCGTGTCTGGCCTGCCATGTGATGGGTCCGGCCGGCAGCGCAGACTTGCCGGGCAATGTCGGCCCCGATCTGTCGGAAATTGGCAATGCCGGCCGCGAGCGACGAGTGGCTGTTCAACTATATTTACGACGCGCGCGTCTATAATCCGGAAACCATAATGCCGCCCTGGGGCGGTCATGGCGTGTTCACCGACGCCGAAATCAACGACATGGTCGCGTTCCTGAAGACGCTGAAAACGCCGGCGGTGTTCAAGACCGATGCTCGACGATCCGAACAAGCGTCCGGCGCCGGTCGAAAAGCGCGACAATCTCGATGCGATCGAAAATCCCGGCATGTGGGCGGTGGACAAGGCGCAGGAGCTTTGGAAGCTGAAAAGCTCGATCGGTTTTTCCTGCAACACGTGCCACAGCGAGCCGAAAGAGACGTTCAAGACCTGGGCGGCGTCGATGCCGAAATGGGAGCCGCGGCTCAACAAAGTGCTGGGGGTCGAGGAATTCGTCATGCGCCACACCAAGGCCACCACCGGCGCGGTCTGGCTGATGGAGACCGACGAGAACCGCGTGATGTCGGTCTATCTGCACAATCTCGCCAATGGCGCGCCGATCGCGGTCGACACGACCAGCGCGGAATCGAAAGCGGCGATCGAGCGCGGCAAGGCGCTCGCCAGCCGCAAGCTCGGCGAACTCAACTTCGCCTGCACCGATTGCCACGGCAAAGCGGCCAATCACTGGATCCGCGGGCAATGGCTGGGCGAGCCGAAGGGCCAGTACGACCACTTCCCGACCTGGCGCACCAGCCTGCTGGCGATCTGGGACATCCGCCAGCGCTTCCAGTGGTGCCAGGTCAATATCCGCGCCGACGAGCTGCCGCCCGACGCCAAGGAATACGGCGATCTCGAGCTGTATCTCGCGTCGCAGAACGAAGGCTTGAAGTTGAGCGTGCCGGGGATCAGGCATTAATCAATGATCACCCGCCGCGAACTGCTGCAAGTCGGCGCCGCCACCGCGGCGCTGACGGCCGGCGGCGGCGGTTTCACGCGCGCCATGGCGCAGCAGCGGCTGAGCGAGACCGAACTGCTGAAGTTCGACGCGCTCGGCAATGTCACGCTGCTGCATGTCGCCGACATCCACGGCCAGCTGATGCCGGTCTATTTCCGCGAGCCGTCGATCAATCTCGGCGTCGGCGCGGCGAAGGGACAGCCGCCGCATCTGACCGGCGGCGATTTTCTCAAGCGGTTCGGTATTTCTGCGAAATCCGCCGCGGCCTATGCGCTGACGTCGGAGGATTTCTCCGCGCTGGCGAAAACCTATGGCCGCATCGGCGGGCTCGACCGGCTCGCCACCGTCGTCAAGCGCGTGCGCGCCGAGCGCGGCGACAAGGTGCTACTGCTCGACGGCGGCGACACCTGGCAGGGCTCGCTCGGAGCGAACGCCAGCAAAGGCCAGGACATGGTCGACTGCATGGCGCTGCTTGAAGCCCGACGCCATGACCGGGCATTGGGAATTCACCTATGGCGAGGCGCGCGTCACTGAATTGATCAAGGGGCTCGACTTCCCGTTCCTGGCGCTCAATGTGCGCGACACCGAATGGAACGAGCCGGTGTTCGAGCCGATGAAGATGTTCGAGCGCGGCGGGGTGAAGATCGCCGTGCTCGGCCAGGCCTTCCCCTACACGCCGGTCGCCAATCCGCGCTGGCTGATGCCGAAATGGTCGTTCGGCATTCGCGAGGAGGACGTGCGCGCCAATGTCGACAAGGCGCGCAAAGCGGCGCGCAACTGGTGGTGCTGCTCTCGCATAACGGCTTCGACGTCGACCGTAAGCTGGCCGCGCCGCGTCTCCGGTATCGACGTGATCCTCACCAGCCACACCCACGATGCGCTGCCTGAAGCGATCAAGGTCGGCAATACGCTGCTGATCGCGTCGGGCAGCCACGGCAAGTTCGTCTCGCGCTTGGATCTCGACGTGCAGAACGGCGTGGTGAAGGGTTTCCGCTACAAACTGATCCCGCTGTTCGCCGACGCCATCAAGCCCGATGCCGAGATGACGGCGGCGATTGCGAAGGCGCGCGCGCCTTACGCCAAGGAACTTATCGCGCGTGGTCGGGCAAAGCGGAATCGCTGCTGTACCGGCGCGGCAATTTCAACGGCACCTTCGACGACGTGATCTGCGCGGCGCTGTTGAAGGAGCGCGACGCCGAGATCGCGCTGTCGCCCGGCTTTCGCTGGGGCACCAGCGTGCTGCCGGGGCAGCCGATCACGGTGGAGGACATCCACAACGCCACCGCGATCACCTATCCGCAGGTCTATCGCATACCGCATGAGCGGCGAGCGGCTGAAGGAAGTGCTCGAGGACGTGGCCGACAATCTGTTCAACCCCGATCCCTATTACCAGCAGGGCGGCGACATGGTGCGCTGCGGCGGGCTCGGCTACGCCATCGACGTGGTCAAAACCGATCGGCCAGCGCATTTCGGCCATGACGCATCTGAAATCCGGCAAGCCGATCGAGCCGACAAAGGAATACACGGTGGCCGGCTGGGCCAGCGTGAACGAGGGCACGCAAGGTCCGCCGGTGTGGGAACTTGTGGAACGCTACGTCGCGGCCGAGAAGACCGTGCGTGTTGCGCCCAATAGCAGCGTCAAAATTTCCGGGGCTTAAGCGCAGCGCATGATCCCGAAAAGTGGAAACTGGTTTTCGGAAACATTGCCAAGGCAAAATTTCTGTAGATCATGATAGATGCAATGAGAGCGGAACTGGATGGCATCCGCCGGGAGCTGCCGATGACAGAGCCGACCGACAAGACGAAGGCCTCGCGCCGCCGGTTTCTCGCAGGCGCGGCGGGTCTCGCGGCCGCGGGCGCGGGCGCGCCGGCGCGCTCGCCGACAACCCCAAGAACCTGCCGCCGAACGTGCCGGACTGGACGCGCAGTCTCGGCGACGGCGTCGGCGTGCGCGCCTACGGCCATCCGTCGAAATACGAAAAGGACGTCATCCGCCGCACCGTGCCGTGGCTAACCGCGACGCCGGAATCGTCGGTCGCGTTCACGCCGCTGCACGAACTCGACGGCATCATCACGCCGAACGGTCTATGCTTCGAACGCCACCATGGCGGCATCGCCGAAGTCGATCCGCACGATTACCGGCTGATGCTGCATGGTCTCGTCGACAAGCCGCTGATTTTCACGCTCGAAGACATCAAGCGTCTGCCGCGCGTCAACCGCATCCATTTCCTGGAATGTGCGGCCAATACCGGCATGGAGTGGCGCGGCGCCCAGCTCAACGGCGTCCAATACACCCACGGCATGGTGCATTGCGTGCAATACACCGGCGTGCCGCTCAAACTGTTGCTGGAACAGGCGGGCGTCAAAGCCAACGCGAAATGGATTCTGGCCGAAGGCGCCGACGCCGCGGCGATGACGCGCTCGATCCCGCTCGCCAAGGCGCTCGACGATTGCCTGGTCGCCTATCGCATGAACGGCGAGATGCTGCGGCCCGAGCAGGGCTATCCGGTGCGACTTGTGGTGCCGGGCTGGGAGGGCAATGTCTGGGTGAAGTGGTTGCGCCGCCTTAAAGTGGGCGATGCGCCTTGGTACACGCGCGAGGAGACCTCGAAATACACCGACCTATTGGAGAACGGCAAGGCGCGCAAATTCACCTTCGAGATGGACGCCAAATCGGTGATCACCTCGCCGTCGCCGCAGGCCCCGCTCAAGCAAAAAGGCTTCACGGTGATTTCCGGGCTGGCCTGGTCGGGCCGCGGCAAGGTGAAACGCGTCGACATCTCGCTCGACGGCGGCCGCAACTGGCGCAGCGCGCGCATCGACGGGCCGGTGTTCGACAGAGCCTGCGTGCGTTTTTACGCCGAGATCGAGTGGAACGGCGAGCCGCTGCTGCTGCAATCGCGCGCCATGGACGAGACCGGCTATGTGCAGCCGACGAAAGACGCGTTGCGCAAGATCCGCGGCGTCAATTCAATCTACCACAACAACGGCATTCAGACCTGGTCGCTCAAAGCCAACGGGGAGGTCGAGAATGTCGAGGTCGGCTAGGCTCGCGCTCCCCTTCGTACTACTCGTGCTCGCCGCGCCGGCCTGGGCGCAGGCGAAAAAGGATGCGGTTCGCAATTACGGCATCGGCCATGCCGCCACGCCGGCTGAGATTGCCGGCTGGGACATCGACGTGCGTCCCGACGGGCAGGGCGCGCCCGCCGGGCCACGGCTCGGTCAAAGACGGCGAGAAAGTCTACATGGACAAATGCGCCGCCTGCCACGGCGAGTTCGGCGAAAGCGCCGGGCGCTGGCCGGCGCTGGCGCAAGGCAAAGGCACGCTCGCTTCCAACGATCCGGTCAAGACAGTCGGCTCGTATTTCCCGTATCTGTCGAGCGTATTCGATTACATCCGCCGCGCCATGCCGTTCGGCGACGCGCAGTCGCTGACGAACGATGAGCTCTATGCGGTTACCGCCTATGTGCTCAACCTCAACGACATTGTGGACGACAAGTTCGTGCTGTCGAAGGAGACCTGGGGTCAGGTCAAGATGCCGAACCAAAGCGGCTTCTTCGACGACGACCGCGACAAGGCCGAGAAGGCGTTCTGGAACGCCAAGCCCTGCATGAGCGACTGCCGGGGGCCGGTGAAGATCACCGGGCGCGCGCAGGCAGTCGATGTGACCCCGGACGACAAGGGCAAGAAGCAGCGGCGGGGTGGAGTAGCGTCCGGCCGCTGTTTCGCTTATGACATTCGCCCGAACTCAATCCTTGCCCGGGCGCCCCATGGCCAAACTCAATCTCTCCGTCGCCGTCGGCCCCTATGACCGCACGCGCGCGTTGGTCGACGGCACCGTACAGATCGACGGCGTGAAGCCGGTTTGCATGACGCTGTCGCCGGAGGAAATCTTCTTCCGCGCCTTCCGCCATACCGAATTCGACATTTGCGAATTGTCGCTGTCGAGCTTCACCGTCAAGACCGCGCAAGGCAGTTGCCCCTATGTCGGCGTGCCGGCCTTCGTGTCGCGCGCCTTCCGCCACACCTCGATCTATGTGCGCACCGACCGCATCAAGAAGCCGGCCGACCTCAAGGGCAAAAAAGTCGGCGTGCCGGAATATCAATTGACGGCGAATGTCTGGGCGCGCGCCATTCTGGAAGACGACCACGGCGTAAAGCCGTCCGACATCCATTGGGTGCGCGGCGGCATCGAGGATGCCGACCGGCCGGAGAAAATATCCATCAAGCTGCCGAGCGACGTGAAGCTCGAGGACGCGCCGAAGGGCAAGTCGATTTCCGCGCTGCTGGCGGAAGGCGCGATCGACGGTTTCATCGCGCCGCGCCCGCCGTCGCTGCCGGCGAACACGCCGAATGTCGGCTGGTTGTTTCCCGATCCGGTGGCGGCGGCCAAGGATTATTTCAAGCGCACCGGAATTTTTCCGATCATGCATCTGGTCGGCGTGCGCCGCACGCTCGCCGAGCAGCATCCCTGGCTGCCGGGCGCGGTGTTCAAGGCCTTCGTGCAATCGAAGACGGTTGCGCTCGAACTATTGAGCGATACGTCGGCCACCAAGGTGACGCTGCCGTTCGTCGAGGAGCGGCTCGCGGAGGCGCGCGCGCTGATGGGCGAGGACTTCTGGTCCTATGGCATGGCGGAGAACCGCAAGACGCTGGAGACTTTCCTGCGTCACCACCATGCACAAGGCCTGTCGTCGCGGCTGTTGACGCCGGAGGAGATGTTTCATCCCGGCACGCATGAAATCGTTCAAGCTTTAGCGTCAGACCGGGAGGCGGCGATGAAAGGCTTATCGGGATTAGTCCTCCTATCCGCCGTCATGGGGATGAGCATGTCCGCATCAGCTTCCGAGATCCATGTGATGAGCGGGGGCGCGCCGAAGGAGGTCTTCGCGCTGCTCACGCCGAAATTCGAGCAACAGACCGGCCATAAGGTGAAGTTCACCTATGCGGTGATCACGGCGCTGCGCGAAAAGCTCGCCGCGGGCGAGAAAGCCGACGTGCTGATAATGCCGGTGCCCGTGCTCGACGGCCTCGCCAACGAAGGCAAGGTGCGCACCGACGCCCGCGCCGCGTTCGGCACGGTCGGCATCAGCGTGGTGGTGAAAGAGGGCGCGCCAAAGCCCGACATTTCGACCAAGGACAAATTTAAGGCGGCGATGCTGGCTGCCAAATCGGTGGTGCACGCGACGCCCGGCCAGACGCCGAGCGGCAACCATATGGCCAAAGTCATCGAGCAACTCGGCATCGGCGACGCCATGGCGAAGAAGATCATTCACAAGCCGGCGCTCGCCGGCGGCGTGCAACTGGTAGCCTCAGGCGAAGCGGAGATGGGCATCTATCCGGCGAGCGAAGTCGCCGACATCAAAGGCATCAGCATCGTCGGCCCGCTACCGGCGGGCATCGAACTCAACATCGTCTATGGCGGAGCGGCCATGACCGGCAGCGCGGTGCCGGACGCGGCAGCGGCGTTCGTGAAATTCATGGCCGCATCGGAAAACCGCGGCGTCTGGAAAGAGGCCGGTTTCGAGCCGTCGCATTGACGTCATGGTCGTCACGGTCACCAGTATTGCCGGCGGCGCGCCCAAGCCGGTGTTTGACCGGCTCGGCCCGCTGTTTGAGCGGCGTACCGGCAATAAACTGAACGCGCTCTACGACACCATGAGTGGTATTGCCGGCCGGGTGGCGGCGCACGAGGCGTTCGACGTGCTGGTGATGCCGGTGCCGCTGATCGAGGCTTATGTGAAGGATGGCACGGTGATGGCGGCCGGCCGTGCGGCGTTGGCCAATATTGGGTTGGCGGTCGGCGTCAAGGCGGGCGGCGACGTTCCGGACGTTTCGACGCCCGACAAGTTGCGTGCGGCGCTGCTGGCGGCGCGCATGTTGGTGCATGCACCGCCGACCGCTACGCCGAGCGGTGCGCAAAGCGACAAGATCATCAAGGAACTCGGGCTTGAGCAGGTGCTGGCGGGCCGGGTCGTGCACAGAGCTGGGCTTGCTGGCGGCGTCACCATGATCGCGAACGGCATTGACGTCATCGGCATTTTTCCAAAAAGCGAAATCGTGGCCGGACCGGGCGTTGCCCTGGCCGGAGCACCGCCGCCTCCTTTGCAACTCAACATCACCTATGGGGCAGGGGTCGTTGCCGCGAGCTCGGCGCAAGGCGCGGCTGCGGAATTCATCAAGTTCCTGGCCGAACCGGAGAACCGGAAGGTGTGGACCGTTTGCGGCTTCGATCCACCCCCAATTTAGGCCTTTGCCGGCCTCAGCTTCACGTGGATATTCTTCTCCTGCGTGAAGCTCAGCATCTCCTCGAAGCATTCCTCGCGCCCCAGACCGGACTGCTTGAAGCCGCCGAACGGCGCGCCGAGGAAGTGCTTTCCGACCTCGTTGATCCAGACGAAGCCCGCTTCCACCGCCATAGCGGTGCGGTGCGCGGTGGATAGATCATTGGTCCAGATCGAGGCGGTGAGCCCGTATTCAACCTGGTTGACCTCAGCCAGCATCCTGGTCTCGTCGCTCCATTTGAGCACACCGAGCACCGGCCCGAAGATTTCCTCGCGCGCGATCCGCATCGCCATGGTGACGTCGGCAAAGACGGTCGGTTCGACGTAAAAGCCCTTAGTCAGCGCCGGATCGGACGGCCGGCCGCCGCCGGCCACGACGCGCGCGCCTTCCTTCTTGGCGGAATCGATATAGCTCACCACGCGGTCGTACTGCGCCTTGGAGATGATTGCGCCCATGGTGGTGGCCGGATCGGTCGGAATACCCGGCTTGAAATGCGAGATGCGCGCCTTGATGCGCTCGATCACCGCGTCGTGGATTTTCTCGTGGATGAAGGCGCGGCTGGTCGAGCCGCAGCTCTGCCCGCACCAGGTGAAATTCATCCCGCCGATGACGGCGCCGGCGACCTCGTCGGGATCGGCATCGCCATAAGCGATCAGCGCGTTCTTGCCGCCGAGCTCGAGCATGGTGCGCTTCACGGTATCGGCGGCGGCTTTCATCACGGCGCGCCCGGTCGGCACGCTGCCGATCAGCGCGATCATCGCCACGTCCGGGTGGCTGGCGAGTCTTTGTCCAGCCTCGCGTCCGCCCGGCACCACGTTGAACACGCCGGCCGGCAACAGCCCGCCGATCAGTTCGGCAAGCCGCAGCGAGGAGAGCGGCGCCTGTTCGGGCGGCTTTACGATCACGGTATTGCCGGCGGCGAGCGGGGCAGCCGATTTTCCGGCGCAGAACATGAACGGGTGGTTGAAGGGGATGATGCGGCCGACAACGCCCAGTGGTTCGCGCACCGAGAAGTTGACCACGTCCGGCCCCATCGGAATCGATGAGCCCTTCATCTCGGTCACGAAGCCGGCGAAGAACTCCATCTGCGCCGCCGCCACCATGGCGTCGCTCACCATCTCGCGCACCGGGTTGCCGCAATCGGCGGCATCGATCATGGCGAGTTCATTGGCATTTTGGCGGAGGATTTCCGCGATCCGCCGCAGGATCTTGGCGCGCTCGAGCGGCAGCACGCGCCGCCACTCCTTGAACGCCGCTTTCGCGGCCGCCACAGCGGCGTCGATATCGTCCGCCCCGCTATCGGCGACCTTGCCGAGCGACAGGCCCGTGCCCGGGTTGATCGTGTCGATGAAGCGCCCTGATTTCGGCTCGTGCCAGGCGCCGCCGTAATAGGCGCCGCGGTTGCTTGGCAGGACGACGGCCTGAGCGGTGGCCGTTTGCGGAGAGACTGCAGTGGTCATGTCTGGCGTTCCTTTCCGCTGGCGAGGCGGGCACACGCTGCCCTCCAGCCGACTCGTCTTTGTGCTTGTTTGCCGTCTATTTGGCGACCGAGGTCTGAACCAAGTTGGCGACCTGCTCCTTGGTCAGCGGCGTCGATGCATATTTCAATTCGACCGCGTCGATAAGCATCTGGTCGATACCCTTGATTTCGGTCATCTGCAGCAGCGACTTCGGGAAAAAATCGTCGCGCACGCGCTTAGCCATGGCCGGGGTGACCTGAGCGAATTCGGCATAATCGGTCATGACCTGCGGATTGTCCGAATACATGTAGTCGATGGTCTCGGCGTAGGCCTGCATGAATCGCCGGATCACGTCTTTGCGGTTTTTTAGCGCGTCGGCGTTGGCGATGATTGTGCGGATGGTTTGCCCGCGCACGACCTGCGCGTCGCTGCCGCGCGCCACCAGGTGGATTTTGCCTTCGTCCATTTCCTTGAGGCCGAACGGCGGTGAGGCCCAACCGATATCGATCTGGCCGGACATGACAGCGGTCAGGGTCGCTGGCGGGCTGCCGGTCGCGGTCGGCTTCACGTCGAGATTGAACTCCTTGATGAATGCCAGCACCATCGAATGGGTCGATGAGCCATTGGTCGAATAGGCGATGGTTTTGCCTTTGGCGTCTTTGAGCGTCTTAATTCCGGAATCGATCTTGGCGTACCAGTAGTCGGCGGCACCGGTGGCTTGTGCCGCAACGATACGGATCGGCGCGCCCTTGGCGTAATAGCCGATGGCGCCGAGCGTGCCGACGGCGAGGCCGAGGTCGACATTGCCGGAAATCACCGGCTGCACGGTCTCACCGCTGCCGCGGGTGTAGACCATCTCAAGCGTCAAACCGTGTTTCTTGAAGATGCCGGCCTTTTCGCCGAGATGGGGAACGGCGGTATCCCAATTGCCGTGCTGGCCAATGGTCATTTTCACCAGGTCATCGGCCGCAGCCGGGCTGGCGAGTGCAATCGCGGCAATCGCCGCAACGCCCGTAAGACGGTGCACGTGTTTCATGATGGATTGCCCCTCCCGTTGTAGAACGTTCAGTTTCTCTTGATGCTGTCGAGGCCGCCCAGGCGGCCGACCAGCGCATTGGCGCCGATTGCCAGCACGAACAGCACGATCAACATGGCGTACATGCGCGGCATGTCGAAAATACTGTAGGCCTGAATGATCAGGAAGCCGATGCCCTTGTTCGACAGCTTGGTCTCAGCCAGCAGCGTGCCGATCAGCGCCACGCCAAAGCCGAGTCTGATGCCGTTGATGATCGGATGGCGCATGGCGGGGAGATAAATCTTGGTCACCATCTGCCAGGTGTTGGCGCGGAAGCTGCTGCCGACGCGGATCAGCACGCGGTCGATTCCGCGCATGCCCGAGGCCACGCTGAGCGCGACCGGAAAGAAGCAGGACAGCGTGCCGAGCGCGACTTTGGATTCGGGCCCGACGCCGAACCACATGATCATGACCGGGAAGAAAATGATCTTGGGCGTCGGCCCGAGATAATAGATATAGGATTCGAACGCCTTCGAGAGGAACCGGTTGGCGCCGAGCAGGATGCCGACCGCCAGCCCCGACAGCCCGCCGATCGCGAGCGCGGCGCCGATCTCAGCGGCGGTGACGCCGAGATTGGAGTAAAAGTTCACGCTTGTGAACAGGCCGGCGAGCGCGCGGCCAATCGCCAGCAGCGAGGGCACCACGTCGCGGTAGAGCCAGCCGGAATAGGAGAGCAATTCCCACACCGCCAGCAGTGAAAGAATGATCGCGACGCGCAACAGCGTCACCGGGCTCAGCGCCGGCGCGGCTACCGGGTGCCGTGTCAGTCGACCGGTCTCAGCCATCGCTCCGCCTTTTCCAGTGCCATGAAGAACAGCACGCTCACCAAAATCACGAAGCAGATTGCGGCATAGGTGCCGGGGAGATCGTAGCGCTCGGCCAGGTCTTCGATGAGCTGGCCGAGGCCGCCGTAATTGATCAGGAACTCGACGCCGACAACATTGATCAGCGCGAAGATCAACCCGAGCCGCAGGCCGACGAAAATGGTCGGCAGCGCGGCGGGAAAAAGGATCTTCCAGAACTGCTGCGATGGCGTCAAATTGAAGCTGCGGCCGACATTGACCAGTACTTTGCGGGTGCCGGCAATGCCCTCGATCGTCTTCAGGATGACCGGCGGCAATGCAGCGACGAAGCCGATCATGATGATGGTCCAGGCGTTGCGCCCGAAGATCACCATGAACAGCGGATACATCAGCACCACCGGCGCCGAGGCCATGGCGGCGACCCAGGTTTCGCAGGCCTGCTGCAACAGCTTGAAGCGGTGCATCAACACGCCGCCGGCGATGCCGAATACGGTGATCATGACGCCAGCGGTAAGACACTCGCCGGCGGTGAAGAGAAAGCGGCTGAATACGCGTTCTTGCGTCACCACGCGGTAGAAACTGGCGATGATGTCCGAGGGCGGCGGCACAATGAAGCGGTTGATCACGCCGACCTGGATAACAATCTCGACGACCAGGAGGAATATCGCGAGCGCGCCAAGCCCCACGACTTGGGCGACAGGATCGCCGAAGCTTGCGCGTTTTCGGGGCAGGGCTGCAGTCACGACGAAGCGCCTTCGTGATGTAGCACGTGAGCTTCCTCGTCGCGCATGCCACGGCTCGCCTCTTCGCGCAGGTCGTTCCAGATCGCCGCGACATAGTGACCGAAAGCGTCGCTGGTGACGATTTCCGAGGTGCGCGGGCGTGGTAGGTCGATGTCGACGATGCGCTTCATCTTGCCGGGCCGGTAAGTCATTACCAAAATGCGGTCGGACATCTGCACCGCTTCGGTGATATTGTGGGTGATCAGCAGCGTGGTTTGCTTCAACTGCTGCTGGATCTGTAGAACCTTGTCGCCCAGCAACAGCCGCGTCTGTTCGTCGAGCGCAGCGAACGGTTCGTCCATAAGTAGAATTTTCGGCTCGGAGGCGAGCGTGCGGGCGAGCGACACGCGCTGGCGCATGCCGCCCGAGAGTTCGCCCGGATAACGGTTCTCGAAGCCGTCAAGGCCGACCAGTGCGATGAAATGCTTCGCGCGCTCGGCGCGATTGGCGCGGTCCATGCCGATGAGCTCGAGCGGGAAGGCGACATTGTCGAGCACCGTGCGCCAGGGAAAGGTGGATTCCTCCTGGAACACCATGCCGATCGATTTGTGCGGGCCGGAAATGGTTTCGCCGGCGACGCTGACCACGCCGTCGTGATGGCTGAGCAGCCCGCCGATCACGTTGAATAAAGACGATTTGCCGCAACCCGAGGGGCCGATGACCGAGAGGAATTCGCCGGGTCTCACCTTGAACGAGATGTCGTCAACCGCGGTAATCGCGCCGTCCGGTGTGTCGTAGCGCACGACAATGTCGTCCACCACTAGGATGGCGTCGTCTGCTTGCGGGACGGACGCGGCCATTGCTATTCGCTTTTGCGCGTCATTGCCGCGGTCATGGCGGCAGTGTAGCCCGGTTCCACGCGCACATCGACGACCGCTACGCTGCCTGCCTCCACCGCCGCGATCGCTTTGGCGAAGGTGGCCGCGAGATCGCCGATCGCAGTCAGCGGGCCGAAGCTTTGCGCGCCCTGCGCGCGGGCGATCGCCGCAATGTCGATGTCGGGGTCGGAAATGCGCTGGCCGACCCAACGGTTCTCGACCGGGCGGTTGCGCATGCGGGCGACGCGCTCCTGGTGCAGTTCGTCGTTAAAGAACGAGCGATTGTTGGCCACCACAATCAGCAGCGGAATTTTGTAATGCGCGGCCGTCCAGAGCGCGGTGCAGCCCATCATGAAATCGCCGTCGCCGCAGACCGCGATCGCCAAGCGGCCCGTGCCTTTGAGCGCGAGCGCGGCGCCGACCGAAATGCCCGGTCCGCCGCCGACTCCGCCGCCGCCGTCGGAACCGAGATAATCGAGCGGGTGGCGGAACAGCCAACTGGCGCCGTTCCACGACAACGATACGTGCGTGAGCGACGTCGGTCTGTCGCCGACCGCGCGGCGCAGCGCGTCGGCGAGATGATCGACGGTGAGCTTGCCGGAGGCCAAGTTGGGAAACTCCCGCGTGACCGACGCGACCGCGCCCTGGCCGCCGGGGCCAAGGGCTGCGAGCAGGGCCGGAACTGCGACGTCGGGTTCGCAAGCGATCATCACATCGACCGGTGGCAGGCTCTGATAGTCCATGCTCCAACCATTGTGCAGATGGTGATCGACCGAGACCTGCACGACTTTAGCCGCGATATTGCCGCCGAGACCCTTAAAGGTGCCGGCAATGTCGACCCAGTCGAGGCTGAGGATGATGTCGGCTGAACGAATGGCGTCGGCTGCCTCGGGCGCCAGCACACTGCCGCCGGGCGCGCCGGCATGCAGCGGGTGATCGGTCGGGAAGGCGGCGCCGACTTTGATGTCGGTGACGACGCGCGCGTTCAAACGCTCGGCCAGGGCGACGCGCGCCTTCCAGGCATCAAGATCGCGCGACACGCGTCCGGCGAGCATGACCGGATGCTTGGCGTTGCGAAGCAACTCGGCGGCTTGCTTGGTGACCTCCGCGGAGGGGGCGCTCTCGACGTCCGGCATGTAGCGCTTGGTATCGATCGGGGCGACCGGCTCTGCCAGTTTCGATTCCTGCATCTCGGCGTCGAGATTGATATAAGTCGGCCCGCGCGGCGCGGTGTTGGCGATCCAGCCGGCACGCAGCACGGATTCGCGCGCGGCGACGGGGGAGGCCGGCTGGTCGTCCCATTTGGTGTAGCCGCGCACCAGCGCACCCTGGTCGCGCGCGGTATGGATCCAGTCGATCCAAGGCCGCCGCTTGGTGGCGTCGACCGGCCCGGTAGCGCCGAGCACGACCATGGGCATGCGGTCGCACCAGGCGTTGAAGAACGCCATGGTGGCGTGCATCAGGCCGACATTGGAATGCACCGCCGCCGCCATCGCCTTGCCGGTGACCTTGGCATAGCCGTGCGCGATGGCGACCGCGCTTTCCTCGTGCAGGCAGAGCAGCATCTGCGGCCGCTCGTTGCCCAAGTAATTCACCAGGCTGTCGTGCAGGCCGCGATAGCTGGCGCCGGGATTGAGCGCGATGTAGGGGATGTCGAGCGCGCGCAGCGCGTCGGCCACCACGTCACTGCCGAAACCGGCGGCGTTGACGCCGGCCGGGACAGGGCGATCGAGGGCTGCAATGATGGCATCGCGGGTCGGCTTGGCGCTATCGCGTTGGGAATTCGGCACTGCTGGATCCTGACTTGCACCCGCCCGCGCGGGGTGGCGGCATCCAACCGGATCACGAGACCGGTTGCAACGACCATCTAGCTACGCCTCGAGCCTGCGGGATCAACTACTTAACGAGTCCCGCTGCATGCCAAAACAGCAAATTGCCGCCGGATTGCCACCGCAACGGTCCTAATTCGTTCCGGCGCTGTTCCCTGCCGTGTTCTCGCCGGCCAGCACCCTGCCAAACGCCCTCTCGATCACATCGGCTGCCTTGTCATCCGTGCTGCCAAAGAGGTGGCCATAGACACCGAGGGTGATCGTTGGCGAGCCGTGCCCGAGGCGACGGGAGATGGTGAGCACATCCATACCCGAGGCAATCAGTTGGCTGGCGTGCGTGTGCCGTAGCCGCATTGCGAATGTAACATGACATTGGATCACGTAAATGCCGCTGACCTATCGTTTGGGAACTCCGCTCACATGGGTGTGATGTTGCGGGGACTGTGTTTTCGTAGTCGCCAGTCTGGCTTCAGCCTAACGTCTCTAACTGTCGCGGGGCGCGTCGCAACAGGGAGTGAGGCGATGAATGTTTTCAGAAAAGTTTCGCCTGTACTGCTGACACTGCTCGCTGCCGTCAACTGCGTTTAGGAGGAGCCGATGCGTTATATCGCAGTGATAGGAATCGCCGCAATCACTTCCCTGCCGGCGTTCGCCACGCCAGCGCGGGCGGGGATCGAATATCCCTGGTGTGCCCAGTATAGTGGCGGATCGTCGGGCGGCGGCAGGAATTGCGGCTTCTCCAACCTTGAGCAATGTCGGGCTACGATCTCCGGTATAGGCGGCTTCTGTGCGTCGAACCTGTTCTACCAGGGATCGGCAGGCGACACATCGCCGAGCAAGCGCAAACATCAGTACTAGGGTGCTCAGGATTATGGACGGGCGATCCTGCTCCGGAGGCTGAACATGACCAAGTTTGTGACGTTGATTGCCACTGCGGTGGCTTCCGTCTGCGTACAGCCTCTTGCTGCGTTTGCTGATGAGGTGCCGACGTTTGATGTCAGAAAAAGCTGCCACGCCGACGTACAGGCCTATCCGGGGGGAGGCAGTGCGGCGGACTGCCTAGCGGATGAACAAAAGGCCAGGGAAGTTCTCGTTAGTCAGTGGACGCAATTTGAACCAAAAAGCAGGACGAGTTGCGTGCAAATGGTGAACGACATTGCCGGCACTCAGAGCTACGTGGAGTTGCTGAGCTGTCTGCAAAACGCGAAGGACGCGAAAACGCTACCCAAAGATTGACAACGTGGATGCGACGTCAAGAAACCGCGAGGACTGTTCTAATTACGGAACCGTCATTCCAAGGGAGTTTGACCATGAACTCTACAACCACCATTCGCGCATTTGTATTGTCGGCCTCCGTTCTCGCTCTTTCAGTTGGTTCGACCTTCGCGCAGCAGACCACCGGCGCGCCGGGCTCGCCGAGCGCGACAACTACAATCGACGGCAAATGGCTGCCCGCCCCAAAAGGCGATTTTTCCCTATACCTCCGAGCGTACTGGCCCGAAGCCGCCATCACTGAAAGAAAATGAACGCCTCCCGCGGTTGTGCAAGCCATGTAGCGGCCCTACGGAGAGGTGCGCCAAAAGACGACACGTCAAAAGCGGGTTGTGCTCAGATTGAGACGGTCGCGGTATTGATCGCATACAGCGTTCGACAAAGGTCGAGCTGATCATCAACTTCAAGCCGAACGAGGTGATAAAATGAGCTTCACCCAAATGCGCGCGATCGGTGTCATCACTGCGCAAGTCTTGATCGCGACCATGGCGCAAAGCGCTTCCGCGCAGGAGACGGACAAAGGGTTGCTTGCAATTCAAGCACGCGCCCAGGGTTATCGTTGCGACAAACCGGTTAGCGCGAAAAGAGATGAAAAAAATTCGGGGCCCGACGTATCAGTATGGATTCTTCGTTGCGAACATAATTCCTATAGGATGAGGTTGGCGCCGGACATGGCCGCGCGCGTGCAGCGTCTAAAGTAGCCCCGCAGCCGAAGCATGCGAATGGCCCACAAATGGTCGGACGCGTCATCGACCCATCTCGGACATCGCTGGTTGGCCAATGACCTTTACCTGAACTCACAACCGGCGCTTTTCACTGTGCTAGTTTGAGTTGGTACGAAGCTTAGGAGATATGCCATGGCCACTAAGGCAAAAATTTGGAGCACACTTGTTGCGTTGCTTTGCATCGTTGTTGGACCGATGACGGACAGAGCGTCAGCCGTAACTGTCGAAGTCGCAAAGAAGTGCAATGCTCTAACCGCCAAAGCATTTCCTCCGCGCGTAGTCGGAAATCCTGCGGCAGGCAGCACGAAAGGGACGGGGAAAGATGAACGGGCCTATTATAGGAAATGCGTGGCGAGCAACATGAACGCTCGTAAGGGAGCGAACTGATTAGGATATCGGTGTACGGCGGTTGTGCCTTCGGCCAGTTAGTGGCCGGTGTCGTCAGAGCATTACGGCCCGCGCTCCCACGCCGCCTTGAAATCCGCAAGTGCCGGCGGCGATCAGCGAACCGTTGTTCTCGCTGGGCGGCGTCGGTAAGTTCTCGCGCATGTCGGCGATAATTGGCGGCGCGGTGGGTGGCTCGATCGGCCATGCAAGTAACCAAACCAATGATCAGAGCACGAAGTAATCCGACAAGTTGGCGGAAAGGTTATCAGGTTATCAAGGTTACCGGGGCCATGAAGGCGCAATGCCATGTCCGATGCCTTCTATGGCACCCAAGTCTGGCTTCGCTTGCGTGTGGCCGCATTGCTGCGTGATGGCTACACCTGCACAGTGCCAGGATGCAGGGCCAAGGCTACCCACGTCGATCACATCGTCAGTCGTAGAAGCGGTGGTGGATACGACACCCTCGACAACCTGCGCAATCTGAGCGCGATGCACGATGCCCAGATCAAAGAGGACAGTAGCGGCAAGCGCAAAAGCAAAAAGCCACTTGATCCGGATCATTGGTGGAACCACGAATACAAAAGCAACGCAAAGGCTTGATTACTTATGAAAGTTTAAAAAATCACTTCAAACTCGAACTGTATGGCCAAGGTAGGCCAAAGGCCGATGAGCCAATGACCGATAAGTCCAATGGCCTACCATCCATTGGACGGAACAGTATGACAGTCAGTAGTAGCGCCCACGCCCGCGCGGCAACTGGCTAACGTCAGGATCGTCGGCCTGCGGCTGTGGCGCTAGTCGATCGGCGGCGCGTCGGTAGGTGGTCGCGAGATCGAGCAAATGCCGGCGACGATCATTGAAGCGGTTTTCTTGCTGGGCGGCGTCCGCAAGTTCTCGCGCATGTCGGCGATAAGTGGCGGCGCGGTGTGCGGCTCGATCGGCCATGCCGAATCATTAGCATGGCGCGGCCCGACAAAAAAATTGCCACCGGAATTGCCACCGGACGGTGTAGAACAGGGCGGCATTAGGCGGTACGTCAGCCTGTGGTGACCGCGTTAAAAGTCAATAAAGACAGGCAAAACAGTACGGCACGGGATTAGCAGGGATGGGCTTAATCGGATCACGAGCCCTGACGCAACCTCGCCAGCACCTTGAGGCCGGCGTAACCGTCGGCCGGCTCCATGCCGACCTTCTTTTGGAAGGCGAGGACGGCCTTGACCGTGTCGCTGCCGGTGCGGCCGTCGATGCCGTCGGTTTTGAAGCCTTGTTCGTTGAGCCGGCGCTGGATTTCCTTGACCTCGGCCAGCGTCGGCACGCGCTCGCCGCCGGGGAACTGCTGGTGGAACGGCGGGTCGCCGCGGATAAGATCGCCGAGATGGAGCAGCGCCAGCGTATAGCTGGTGGACGGGTTGTAGGAATAGACGGCGCGGAAATTCTGCCCGATCAGGAAGGCAGGCCCGCCGGCGACCGGTAGCCAGAGCTTCACCTGATCACCGGGCCGCGCGAAAGCGGCGCCGTCGGCGCGCCGCACGCCCAATTCTTGCCATTTGGCGTAAGTGCGCATGGTACGGTTGTTAGCCAGCCGCGCGTGGGTGGGGCCAAGCTTCACCTCGTAGCCCCAGGCTTCGCCGCGCCGGTATTTTCCGCGCTCGATCAGAAAGCGCGCCGTACCGGCCAAGGAATCGTCAGGCTTGCCGAACGGCGTGATGCGGCCATCGCGGTCGTAATCGACGCCCATGTTTAGCCAAACCTCAGGCATCCACTGGGTGTGGCCCATGGCGCCGGCCCACGATCCGATCATGTCCTGACTTTGCGCCCAGCCGCGATCGACGATCACCAGGGCGTTCAGCAATTCGGATTCCCAATAGCGGCGCCGGCGCGGTTCGCCATAGGCGAGCGCGGCCAGCGCCGGAATCACCGGCCGCATATATTTCGGATTGACGATGACGTCGCCGAACGAGGATTCCATGCCCCACAGGCCAAGCAGCGTGTAGCGGTCGACGCCGTAATCCTTTTCCAGGCGCGCCAGCAGCCCGGCATATTCCTTGGCGCGCTCCTTGCCGGTGATGACGCGCCAATCGGAGCAGCGGCGGTTGATGTATTGCCAGACCGCTTCGGTGAATTCCGGTTGTGCGCGCTGCTGCTCGATCACGCTGGGGTCGGGCGTGACCGCGCTCATGACGCGGTCATAGGTCGCCTCCGAAATGCCGCGGCCGATCGCGCGGGCGCGGAAATTGGCGACCCAGCGGGCGAAAGCGGGGGATTGTGTCGCGAACGAGCGGGTGGCGAGCGCGAGGCCCGCGGTTGCGCCGAAAGCGCTCGCGAGCCAGGCGCGGCGGCTCAATAGATGTGCCGAAGTTCCAACCCGGGAGATTCGCGGCATCCGGCATTGTAGTCACGCGCGCCCGCGCAAACAATTGGGCGCGTCACTCGTCCGTTTTATGTCGGCGTCTGTGCCGGATGCGGTGGCGGCGTTTGTGCGGCTTGGCGCGCTCGGCTGATTTCTCTTCCGCTTTGGCCGGTAGCGCCGATGAAGCCGCCGGCGATGCCGCGGCGGCGGTGGTTTCCGGCGGCGGCGTAGGGTGCAAGATCACCGGCAGCTTGACCGGAAACGGCGGTTTCGGCTCGCCCGGTTTGATCTCGGTGCCGCGGCCACCGATCAGCCGCTCATAGGCCGCAACCAGCGTCATGTAAGGATTGACCCAGACCCAGCCGATACTCGTGAACACCTGAATATTGAAATGAATATGGTACGACGTGCCGTTCTCGTAGTCGCCCCAGGTCGCGACCTTGCCGATGATCTCGCCTTCGCTCACCTGCCGGCCGTTGAGCAGTCCTTCGGCATCCATGATTTTCGGATTCATGTGCAGATAGCGAAAACGGACGTGCTCGTTTTCGCTATTGACCACGATATAGGCGCCGAGATTTCCCGGCATGCGCCGGATGACGCCGTCATGCACGGCGGCGAGGAGATCCTGATAGGGCAGGCAACGGTCGGCCTCGGCGTTATTGAGCGTGCATTTTGATGGGCGAATGTCCTCGCCCTGGTGACCGTAACCGCCGGGGCACTGGCCGACTAGAAAGTCGCGTTGTTCGCAAAAATTGTCGCGCCAGGGATAGGTGAAATTCACCGGCGCCAATTCATCGAATACCAGCGGCAGGCCGTTGACCTTGCATTGGTACGGCGCGCCCTTGCGACCGATCCGCCCGATCCTCCCGGTGCGGTAGCAATCGCCCCACGGCATAAACGATTGCGATTTCACGTAAGCCGGCGCGAAGGCGATCGGAAACCGCATGCGGGCATAGACATGGTAGTCGACGCGGCCGGGCCTTCTTCTCCAGCCGGTGTTCTCAATCAGATCGCCCGGGCCGTAAAAAGTGAAATCCGATTTTGCCGTCGGCCGGCTGAGGTCGATCTTTGGTTCCGGTAATTTCGCCGGCGTGCCGCCGGCGGTGCGTAATCGGCGCAGGAAGGCCGCAGCAATCGGATCGGCTTCCTTGCACCCCAAGTGCCTCGACGAAGGGTGCATGTCGTCGTAGCATTGAATGGAGAGCACGTAAGGCACGCCGAAGCGCTGGAATACGTAGCGCACATGCGCTTCGCTCAATATGCGCCGGATGCCGGGAAATGCGTCGATCAGCTCCTTCGGCGGCGGCTCTTCTTTTTCAATGTTGTTAGGGCCGTCGAGCGCATAGACGAAAGCCGCGCCGGTGATCTCGACCACGATAGGCTTGCTAAAATGGGTGTCGAAACCACTAGCGACAAACGTGGCGTCGTAGCCGGCCGGTCCGGGCAGAAAGAATTTCGTGGGATGGAATAAACCGAAATATTTGTCCGATGTTTCGGCCTCCGGCCTGCCGTCAGCAACATCCTTACGCAAGGCGTCGATGTCGACCGGCAGCAGCACCGGAACCGTGCTCTTGGCGATGCCGGCAAATCGCTTATCGGTAAAGGCGTTGAGGCGGGCGAAAGCCTCGGCGGGCGGTTCCGCTGCGTGGCCGGTCACACTTGCCGCCGCAGCGTCCCAATCGACGTCGCTCAGCGTAATGACGGGCCTTTTCATCTCGTCCGCGATTAGCGGCCCGCCGACGAGCAACGCCAGGCATACAAGAGCAGCACGTTTCAAAAGCATTCCTCATCCGGCCCGCCAGTCTTGCTGGCACGTGAGTTAACGGCATCGTTGTTCGGCATACAAGACCGGCGCCGTGGTGTACGGTTTGTTCGAGTGGGATAAACGGAGACCAAGCGCGCCATGACGGTCAATGAAGCGAGCAGGATGGGGGCCGCGGGCGCTGACCGCGCGCCGGAGATCATCGACAGCGGCGGCACGGCGCGGCTGCATCTGACGCTGGCCACCACCGATTACGACCATGTGCGCGACCTCACGAACGGCACGGTGCGCGCGGAAGGTATCGTGCTCACCGGTATTGTATTGCCGGTGGAGGAGGTCTTCTTCAGGTTCATCAAGAATCGCGAATGGGACGTTTCCGAAATGTCGTTCGGAAAGTTCATCGGTTTTGCTTCGCAGGGAAATTCGCCTTTCATCGGAATTCCAGTGTTCCCCTCGCGCGTATTCCGCCATTCGGCATTCTATGTGCGCGCCGATCGGGGCATCAAAATGCCGAAGGATCTCGAGGGAAAATCCGTCGGCATTCCAGAATGGGCGCAGACCGCTGGAATCTATGCGCGCGGTTTTCTGAGCGAGACGGCGGGCGTCGATCTCAGCAAAATCAAATGGGTGCAGGCTGGCATGAACGAGGCCGGGCGCGAGGAGAAGGTGGAGTTCACGCTGCCAAAGGGCATTCAGTATTCACAGCGGCGCGACTCGAGCCTCACCGCCATGCTGCTGTCGGGCGAGCTTGACGCGGCGATCTCCGCCCGCGTGCCCGACGCCTTCAACTGCGGCGGCGGCAAGATCGCGCGGCTCTATCCGGACTATCGCGGAGAGGAGATACGCTATTACGAGGCGACCGGCATCTTCCCGATCATGCACGTCATTGCCATGCGCCGCGCGGTGTTCGAGCGCTATCCCTGGGTGGCAATGAACCTGTTCAAGGCGTTCGAGCAGGCCAAGGAACGCAGCCTTGAGCGCATCGCGGATTTGACGGCGTCGCGCATTCCGGTGCCGTGGGCTTCCGCCATTGCCGGCGAATGGTGCCAGAGCTTCGGCGCCGATCCGTTTCCCTACGGGCTGGAGGCAAACCGCAAGACGCTCGACGCGTTCTGCCGCTTCTCGCACGACCAGGGCGTAACCGCGAAACGGCTGACGCCCGACGATCTGTTTCCGAAGGAAGTGCGCGCGAGCGTGCGGGTGTAGGACAATCTCCGTTCATTCCCGCGTAAGCGAGAATTTAGCTCTTTAGATATTAAGTCTGGGTCCCCGCTTTCGCGGGGACGAGCGGAGAAATATCAATCCTTCGCGCGCTCGACATAGGCGCCGTCGGCGGTCATCACCACCACGCGGGTGCCGGGTACGATGTGGGTAGGCACCATGGTGCGCACGCCGTTCGACAGGATCGCCGGCTTGAACGAGCCCGAGGCGGTCTGCCCCTTCATGGCCGGCTCGGTCTCGGTGATTTCGAGCGTGACCTTTTGCGGAATCTCGAGCGAGATCGCGATCCCCTCGTGGATGGCCAATTGAACTTTCATGCCTTCCTGAAGATAGGCGGCCATGTCGCCAACGATATCGGCTTGCAGGGCGACCTGGTCGTAGGTCTGGTCGTTCATAAAATGGAAGCCGTCGCCGTCCTGGTAGAGGTAGGAATATTCCACTTCCTCGACATGGGCGCGCTCTACCCCATCGGTTGTCTTGTAACGCATCTGGGTCTTCACGCCGTCGGAAATCCGGCGCATATCGATCTGCGTGGTGGGGGTGCCCTTGCCGGGATGAAAACTTTCCGCGTTGAGGACGACGAAAAGCTTGCCGTCGATATCGACGATGTTGCCTTTACGGAGCTGACTAGCGATGACCTTCACGATAGCAATCCTTGAGTTTAGGGCGGCACGGGACCGCGGTTTTGGGCCGCACCATAGCGATCTTATGGCCCGACGCCAGCCTTTCTCATGTTCGATTTTTGCCCGGTACCGTTGAGGTAAATGTGCGACAGAGTACGCCGTTTTGGCTCCCCGGCGCGCATGTAGGCCGCCGGCCATTCCTGCGAGCGCGGGGCCGGATTACCGCCGCTCTACGGGCCTGGTTTGCCGCTCGCGATTTCGTCGAGGTGGAAACGGCGGCCTTGGCTGTTTCGCCCGGCAACGAGACCCATTTGCATGCCTTTGCCACCGTGCTGATCTGTCCCGGCGGGGAGCGGCAGCCGCTCTACTTGCGGACCTCGCCGGAATTCGCCTGTAAGAAGCTGCTGGCGGCGGGCGAGACGCGGATTTTCGATTTCGCGCGCGCATTCCGCAATCGCGAGCGCGGCGCACTGCATCACCCCGAATTCACACTGCTGGAATGGTATCGGGCGAACGAGCCTTACGAGGCGCTGATGGACGATTGCGCGGCGTTGATGGCGGAGGCGGCGCGCGCCGCCGGCGCCACGCAGTTCACGTTCCGCGACAAGACCATCGACCCTTATGCCGCGCCGGAGCGCCTGACGGTGGCGGAAGCTTTTGAGCGCTATGCGGGGATCGATCTGCTGGCGACCATGGCCGGCGGGCAGGGCGACGCTAAGAAACTCGCCGCCGCGGCGAACACGGCCGGCGTCGCCACCGCGGTTGACGATACTTGGGGCGATATCTTCAGCCGGATCCTGGCCGAGCGGGTCGATCCTTATCTCGGCGTTGGACGGGCCATAATTCTATATGAGTACCCGCTGCCACTGGCGGCGCTGGCACGGGCGAAATCGGGCAGCGACAAGGTCGCCGAGCGCTTCGAGCTTTATGCCTGCGGGGTGGAACTCGCCAATGCTTTCGGTGAACTCACCGACGTCGCCGAGCAGCGGGCGCGCTTCGAGACCGCGATGGCCGAGAAGCAGCGCATCCACGGCGAGCGCTACCCGGTGGACGAGGATTTTCTGGCAGCACTTGCGGCAATGCCGCGGGCGTCGGGCATCGCGCTTGGCTTGGACCGGCTGGTAATGCTGGCGACGGGCGCGAGTCGTATCGAGCAGGTAATTTGGACGCCAGTGCCCGACAATTGATCGAAGAGGACAGACTATGACGACGCTCCGCACTCCGAAACAATTCTGCGACCACGGTCTGGCGCCGCCTGGGATGTACGCCGCGCTGGAAGCAGTGGCCGCGCGCAACGCGGTCGCGCTGCCGCCGGCCTTGGCCGATTTGATCGACCCGAACGATCCGCACGATCCGATTGCGCGCCAGTTCGTTCCCGATGCGGCTGAGCTCGACGTCCAGCCGCAAGAGATGATCGACCCGATCGGCGACGACGCGCATAGCCCGGTCGAAGGCGTCGTGCATCGCTATCCCGATCGCGTGCTGCTCAAGCTCACCCCGATCTGCGCGGTCTATTGCCGGTTTTGCTTCCGGCGCGAAATGGTCGGTCCGGACAAGGGCAAGGCGCTATCGGCGGCGGCCCTGAGCGCTGCGCTCGATTACATCCGCAGCCATCGGCAAATCTGGGAAGTGATCCTCACCGGCGGCGATCCGCTGGTGTTGTCGGCGCGCCGTTTGCGCGCGGTGATGAAGGAACTTGCCGGAATCGATCACGTCAAAGTGCTGCGCATTCACACCCGCGTTCCGGTAGCGGAGCCGGCGCGCGTGACGGCAGAGCTGGTGCGGGCGATCAAGGTCAAGCGCAAGCCGACTTACGTGGCGCTGCACATCAATCATCCGTGCGAATTGACGCCCGCCGCACGCGCGGCCTGTGCGCGTCTGGCGGATGCCGGCATTCCGCTGCTCGGGCAATCAGTACTGCTCGCCGGCGTCAACGACACGCCGGAGGTGCTTGGCAGTCTGATGCGCGCGTTGGTCGAATGCCGGATCAAGCCGTATTATTTGCATCACGGCGATCTGGCGCCCGGCACCGCGCATTTGCGCACCGACATCGCGACCGGGCAGGATTTAATGCGCGCCTTGCGCGGACGATGGTCGGGCCTATGCCAGCCGACTTACGTGCTCGACATTCCGGGCGGCCACGGCAAATCGCCGATCGGACCGGATTATCTCGCGCAGACCGGCTCAAACGGCAGCGCACACTTCGTGGTTGAGGATTTCAACGGGCGGCGGCATCGCTACCCGCCGGCGGTTAACGGGCGCTGATTAGTGCCGCAGTGCCAGCAAATCGTACAAGGCGGCCGCCACCGCGATGCTGGCGAAGCCGATGAAGACGATTGAGATCATCGCATTCATGACGTAATGCGCGTCGCGCCGCAGCTCCGCCATCACATCTTTGCTCCTGATCATCGCCTGACGCTCCCGAGGAGAGCTCCTTGCAGGACATCGCATATATACTCGCACGGACTCATCCGGCCCATAATTTCTACGTTAAATTTCTCGTGAAATACGGCATATCTTCGCATGGCAGCCATAACCTGGCTCGCGCGGAACTTTGGCGCGCCCTAAGGGGATTCGAACCCATGTTACCGCCGTGAAAGGGTGTAGAACTGGCCGCCTGCGAAGGTTGGCGACAAACTTATGTGATTTCGGTACCGGCACACGTGGCTTGGCCGCGGCAGAAGATGCTGCGGTGGCCGTTTGCGTACTTCCGGGAACCGAGCTTGCGTTTTCCCGGGCGGTGACACTTTCAGATCACGGCTTCATCGTAGGTTGGAAGGTAGAAACGCTAGCTTACTCGACGGCAATCTTCCGACAAGTGAACAAGCACGATCCGCGGGTCCATCACGATGCGCTCGAATTTCCGGATGGGCGCATTGTTCTGCTGACAAAGCTAATGGTGTGTCAGGTCGCAACGGTTCTTCAGCTGCCAGCGCAGCCAACGACCGCGGTCGAAGTCGATGCCCAGGAGCGATTCGCCTACATGGGCTGACAATTTCGGGACAGGTAAGTCTGTGTGTAGGCTGCCTCACGAAGCGGCCTACTTTTTTCGAGCGAACAAGAAATTTCGAGTGGGGATTGATGGTGTGAAAGGCTCCTGGGCAGAGGAAAAATAAATCGGCTAGAATTGAAACGAGAGTTGACCGTGAGGATCAGGCCATGCGGAAACGCTCTTTCGAAAAAGCCGGGGGAGTGCCCAAGCCACCACCTCCGCCTCCTCCGCCGCCGCCACCACCGCCATAAGAATACCTGCCGGTTATTTTCATGCGTTTCGGTCAGGTCAATGCTGCCGGTAGGCCCCATGCAGCGCCGAATGTCCGCTATTGGGGTAACAGCGGACAAAGCTGGATTTTAGCCCGCGATGGTTTGTCCGCTAATAAGACCCAAAGCGGAAGTCGAGCTTCGGCGCTAATCGCGCTAACAAAGCCTCATTCTGCACAGTGGCCGACGGCATACCATCGTGTCGCGAAGAGGCCTGCACCAATGTGCACGCACACGGTGTCGCCTTGGTGGAAGGACTCCCAGAGATCGGGCCGGAAATTGATCCAATTCGCGCCTGCAGGGGACGCATCGGGATCGACTTTGACCTGGTACCGTACCGAGCTGCCTTTTGGTCCACCAGAGACATGAATGCGCTTGCCAGCGATTACGGTTTGCGTGTCGTGGCCTAATGACGCATCGAGCATGACGTCAGCAAATGCAAGCGCGCCATAGCAATACGCGACCGCGAAGATCGCGATTGTGACACCTTGATTGAAGTCGCCCCTAAGCTGCGGATCGAAACGCCAGAAGAGGGTGAATACCACCAATGCGGTAAGCATTGCCGCTACGATCAAGGGCGCGTAGCTCTCAAAATTGAGATCGATCCCCGCGCGTATGGCGAGCGCAAGCGCAGGCGCCAGGAGGACCGTAGCCAGCGAGAGTGGATAGCGGCGGCCGCGCCGCGATTCAAACCCGAGCGCGCCTCTGGTACGAATCTCAAGGGCGAGAGCCCAAAGCGGAAGCAGAACGCAGAGCGAAAGGCCAACTATATAAAGCTGGGTCGGCAAAAAAATTGTCCACAAACCGAGGGCGAAGGCGACAACGTTGCTTACCGCGATCATGCGCTTGAGCCGTGCCCGGCTGTAGCCCGGGATGTGCGTAACTGGAGTGCGCGCATCCATCGCGCAAAGAATTGGTGGCAAATGGAAAAAAATGCGTAAACGGACTCGGTTACCGGACCCAGAATGTGGACGCGAAATGTAAGCCTGACGTCGCTCAGAAATTGCTTCAAATTCGGCTTTTCACGAAAGCGACATCTGCGTTCTCAGTCGGATGACTTTAATACCGGTCCGAGCAGCCGACGGCCACAACAAGTTTGTACCACCCGCCGACTGACATCAAAAGGGCCGCCGTAGTTGGCCGCCCGTTTCATCTCATCCGCCGCACTTTAAATTCCGCCATCGCTTCAGCGCGGCTTGCGGAATTCGCTCTATTCATCAGCCCGCCGTGAATAGGATCGCCATGGCGGTGACGGCGGCGAACGCCAGGATAGTTAGCATCGGATTGAATAGCCGGTCGGGCTCATATCTGTTTGTCATTCGGGTGCTGCGGGACATAACGACCTCCTTTGAATTTGGAGATCACTCCCCTTGAGTGTGATTGAAAATTAATCCCAAGCGCGGAAACGTGAAGTGCGAAAAGTCACAGTTCGCCGTCCGCGAACCAGCGACGATTTGCCCGAAATAGGTCCTCAGGATGTGGCCAATGTGCTGCTCGCCGTCGAACACGTCATAATCATTGTCCGACCATTCGCCGCTATCGGCGTTAGCGATCTCTGCCGCCTGGCCAAAACACTTGAGCGGATATCGGAGAGACCGCCGCGAGGGGGTCTTTCTGTTTGTGCTGACGGTAAGCCCATGCAATGGGCCGATGTCCACTTTCAGACAATAGCGGAAATCATGCGGAATGCCACGACGGTCGTGTGCTTCTAGCAAAACTTTGGCTTGAAATCACAAGACCGAGCCGGTCCCGTCGTTTTAAACAACAATCACAATAACAAAAACAATTTGTGTGTGCTTTGCCACTAGCGGAGCCGTTGGCAAGCCACGACGGCGGCTCTGCAGCTTTCTAACCGTGTCCATGTGGAAGAACAGGTGAGTTTGGCGAGGTGTTGGAGGAGACAGCGGCATGATCAACGCAGAAGCAATGAATTCAGTCACTGACGAAAAACAACGGCGGCGGCTCACCAAGGACGTAATGGCTGGCATCCCGGTGCTGGTCGCGCAGAGCATGATGGCTCCAGCGATTGCTGACCGACTTGGCTGCAAGCTTGGTACCCTCAAAGTGCGCTGCTCGCAGGCTAAAATCAGCCTGCGCAGACCGGGGGCGGGACCGGGGCGCGGGCGTGGCCGCGCCATTGCGACGCGATTGAGCGACACCGCGCTTGATCGCTTCCGCAAACGCGCCGCTGCAATCGGCGTCAGCGAAGCCAAGCTGGCCAGCGATCTACTTGAAGTCATCGCGCAAGACGACCTCTACGATGCCGTCCTCGACACGGCAAAAGATGCTGCGTGAATTAGGAGCAAGCCAATTGAACGAATTTGAAAACTTCATTAGGCGTATTGTTGGCCCAAAAACGGGAGCAAGCCGAACCTTTTGTCAGATGCAAGAGGTTGTGCGCGATGTCCAAGCGGAGCGTGCCGATGAGTTTGGCGATTGGCGGGCAAGGGTGCTGTGCTGTGTCGGATTTTTCACTCTGCTTTTAGTTGCCGTCATCGCAGTGCGGTGGCTGTCATGAGCGGCGACGTAGCGACCCGCAATGCGCGAACAAGGCCCGCCAGCTTCTGAACACACAGCAGTGTGCCGCTGAACAAGACTTTGGCCTGTAATCACAAGACCGGGCCGGTGCCGCCGTTTACAGCAATTAAAATCACAAAGCGTAGTGTTGGCGCGCGAATGCTTGGCACCGGCGGGGTCGTCGGCAAGCCACAACGGCGGCTCCGCTACTTTCCATCGTGCAGGAGCGGGCCGGATGAACATAAGCAATGTTGCGACCGAACTGGACAAGAGAATTGCTGCCGCCCTCAAAGCAACTGCTGGCAGCATCGGGTCATTGGGCGGCGCAGTTAAACGCCTGAACAGCATTCACGAGGCCCTCAAAGCGCAGCGTGCCTCTGGTCAATTGACCGACGAACAATACGCGAAGGAGGCAGGCGGGCTTCTGAACATACTCAGCAACTTCGACGGCCTCATTTCGGAAGTTGCCTCACCGCGAGCGTGAACGCGACCGCCGCGACAACGTCACCGCTTCGACCGGTGTCGGCGGGACCAGCAAAGCGCGAGCGGGAGGGAAAGTTAGACCTTCGCTTTTCGCCAACCGGCACGGACCGCTTCCTGCTCGGTGCAGAACCAGCGTTCCCCTTTAATCACGCTGATTTTGGTTGCGTCGTAGTAGCGTTGTCCCGGCACATGTTAGATGCGCTCGCCACTGGAACTGATGTTGCCCTTAATAGCGCACACACCCGCTTGGCTCTGCGCCAAGTTTGGCGTGAGCTTCCCGGTGTAGACAAGGCCGATGGCGATCATTGCGACCGCGACGACGGTCAGCCAGCGAATTCTTCGCTTGTTCAGTGCCGTTAGCGACGGACGATCACGCAGGAGCCCGTCTAGCGGCTTGGCCTTCCTTAGGTACACCGGCCGGTCACCTTGCTCCGGTTTTCGCCTGCAAAACTCGTAAATGATAGCCAGTAACGCCGCGATACCTGCAAGCAGGCAGAGGAAAATATACAAGTCGGGATGGTGCCAACTCATGTTCAACGTCGGCGCGGCTCGCGCCGCCAAAGGCGGTGAAAGACCGGCAGTGTAGCTTCCGCCCGCGTGTGGGACTTGGTGGTTCGCGCCAAACATTTGTTCGTCGCCGCCACGTGCCGCCGGGGCGGTGCTTGGAGGCGCGTTTGAGGGTAAGTATAGGTCTGATTTGGGCCGTCGATTGGAACCCCGCTTATTAACTGGCGTTATATTCAGCCAATAGTTGCGATGGAGGAAGTCATGCCACGCGCTATTAAAAGTCAGGAAACTACCGAATACGTTGTCGCGCTTGTCCTCACCATGGCTATCTGTTTGACGCTAGTAGTTGCGGTTTTGGAGCTGCCGACAGGATTCATCCTCCCCTGAATTTTGTTTTTTTAAAAGAACCTAAAGTGATCGCATCCGCGAACTAGATACCACGCGGCGAGCGTTCGCACTCCGTTGGCGCGCATGTTGGCGAGGGTCACAAACCCGATTTGAGGTTCATTTGGTGCGACGTGTTTTTTCAACGGGTTCGCGGTGGTCCATTTGGTCAACAGGATGCTCCTTCGCTTCCTTCGCCATCTCTAGGCAGGTGAGTAGCTCGACATAACTCGGACTGCCTCCTAACGTCACTAAGCGCGCGCAACTAGTCTGATCCGACGGGGTGAACTGGCTCCATTCCTTCTCGAGCGTAGCGCGGGCCTTATTTTCAGACTGCTCGCACGCGGCCTTGTCGCGAGTGGCCGCACCGGCGGCCGCACCGGCGGACTGGCAGCTCCGGCCGATATCGATTTTGGGGACCGTGTCCGCCGCCAGAACGATTTGCGAGCCGAGCAGGAGTACAGACAGGTAAATGAGCGGGAGTTTCATGGTCTGCGACCTTCGCTCTCATGCAGGCGCTGATATTATTCCATCTCGTTCGGCGAGTTTGGTTGCTGCTGAACCAGCGCGGGCAGCGCACAGTTAGACGCTGCGCCTGTTGATGCTTGCCCCGCAGGACTGAGCGCAACGACGCCGGGGCGAGGGTTGTGCCCGGTGGCCAGCGTTATTTTACAGCTGAGAGACTGGGGTTGAGCGCGAAAGGCGGGGTGGGGTGGTCCTTCCCGGCGGCGGCCGGGCGGCGTGATGCCGCTCGGCCGTTTGCGCTCTTACTGAATTGCGGCGACGGCATTCTCGATCAGGTCAATGCTGCTGGTAGGCCCTATGCAGCGCCGGAGGTCCGTCTCTGGGCATAGCCCGTTAACAGTGCGCTAACCTTAATATTTTATTCTTTGTCATCAAAAATAACTGGATGTGGGTAATCATGCATCGTTGTATCATTGGATTTATTGGTGCCGTCTCAACGATGGCATTGATCCCGATCGCGTTAGCCGCCGATCTGCCGGGCAGCGCTCCAATATACCCCCCAGTTGCACCTCCCTTAAATTGGACCGGTTTTTATATTGGCGGCAACATTGGCTACGGTTGGGGCAATATACAATCCACAGCGACCATTCCATTCCTCGCCTCAGTGGGCCTGCCGACGACATACACAGATTCGCTGACGCCACAGGGCATAATCGGCGGCGCCCAATACGGCTACAATTTTCAGGTTGACCCCAATTGGGTATTTGGCATCGAGGCAGATATCCAGGGCGCCAACCAGAAGGCTAGCAGCACTTTCGTCGAGCCGTTCACCATTCTTGGCCCGGTCACGGGTACTGCAACGTTTTTGCATAGCGAACAGCTGCAGTGGTTTGGGACCGTGCGAGGTCGAATTGGTTACGCTTTTTACCACGCCATGCTGTACGGCACCGGCGGCCTCGCCTACGGGCACCTGAATAGTTCGCTGACCGCTACAACAATATCTAGCGTAGGCACCACCTCCGCAACCTTGAGCGGTTCAAAAATAAACGAAGGTTGGACAGTGGGCGGCGGATTTGAAGGCGCCTTTCCTAATTGTCCGAACTGGACCTGGAGGGTGGAATATCTTTACATCGATCTTGGCACTGTAAATTACCCAGTCGCCGGAGCAACGCAGTTCAGCAATAAAATCACCGACAATATCGTTCGGTTTGGCATCAACTACCTGTTCAATTAGCCTGCTCGGATTTCGGAGAGACCGCCGCGAGGCGGTCTTTCTGTTTCAGAAGCGAGCAATCCCTAGCAGGCCGCTTCGCGCACGGTGCGGGAGGCATTTTCTGATTATGCAGTTCTGTTACCCGAGGCGTTACCCCGCCAATTTGCATTTTCGTAAATAAATTGTAACGTATTGATTTAATTATATAATGCACTATTGCGCGAATGCAAAGAACCATGTCGCCGCCTCCTATTCGATCCCGCGGGCCCGATGATTGGCCGATGGTGCTATAATACCATTATTATAAGATATTGAGTATATTGACATAATATCTCTCTCTAGGCGTTGACCGCAGCGGCCTGCTCGGCTAGAGAACCGCGACCTCAGGGCGATATTCGCGCTTCTCTTCAAGGATCGACCATGACGACCTATTCGGCCAAGGCCGCCGACATCGAGAAGAAATGGTTGCTGATCGACGCCAGCGGGCTGGTGGTCGGCCGGCTCGCCACAATCGTAGCGATGCGGCTGCGCGGTAAACACAAAGCCACCTATACCCCACATGTCGACGACGGCGACAACGTCATCATCGTCAACGCCGCCAAGGCCGTGCTCACCGGCCGCAAGAGCCAGAAGAAAGTTTATTACAAGCACACTGGCTATATCGGCGGGATCAAAGAAGTCTCCGCCAAGTCGATCATGGCCGGAAAATTTCCTGAGCGCATCGTGGAGAAGGCGATCGAGCGCATGTTGCCGCGCGGTCCGCTCGGCCGCGTGCAGCTCGGAAATCTGCGCGTCTATCCCGGGCCCGAGCATCCGCACGAGGCGCAGAAGCCAGAAAAACTCGACGTCGCCGCCATGAACCGCAAGAACGTGAGGAGTGCCTGACCGTGGCCGAGACCGTGCAGTCGTTAGAAGGATTGGCGAGCCTCAAGCCGGCCGCTCCGGAAGCGCCGAAATACGTGCAGAAAATCGATGCGCAAGGCCGCGCATACGCCACCGGCAAGCGCAAGAACGCGGTTGCCCGCGTTTGGATCAAGCCCGGCTCCGGGAAGATTTTGGTCAACACCAAGACGGTGGAAATGTTTTTCGCGCGTCCGGTGCTGCGCATGATGATCCAGCAGCCGCTGGTCGCCACCAATCGCGCCGGGCAATACGACGTGACCTGCACGGTCTCCGGCGGTGGCCTGTCCGGCCAGGCCGGCGCAGTCCGCCACGGCCTTTCCAAGGCGCTGACTTATTACGAGCCGGATCTGCGCGGCGCGCTCAAGCGCGGCGGCTTTCTTACCCGCGACTCGCGCGTGGTCGAGCGCAAGAAGTACGGCCGGGCCAAGGCGCGGCGCTCCTTCCAGTTCTCCAAACGCTAACAATCTAGAAACCACCGGTTTTTGCAAAGGGCGCACAAAAAGTGCGCCCTTTGTGTTTCGGAGCTTGCGGCGAGCCGTTCAAGCGGCCCCGAAGATGTTCCATCTGCACAAGATTTAATTCTAATTTTCACAAGTCTTGCATCGAAGCGCGCGCAAGCACGCAACGCTTTTCCCATAGGCCTGTGTGTAAAGTTATACCGTCGTTCGGCCAAGAACCGGCCGAGCTTCGGGGGGTACTTGATGTTTTCAGCTGTGAAGCCACAGCTATTGCCGCTTGATGCGCCGACGCTGGCATTCGTTGCCATTTGCGTCGCCGCGACGCTGGGGCTTTTGCTTCTCTTTTCCTGGCTGCAGCAGCGCAATGTGCGTGCGCTCGCCTGGTGGGGATCGGCCTATTTGATAGGTGCGTCGTCGATCGCGCTCTGGGGCGCGCCGGCGCCCATGATCGATTTTCCAAAGGAATTCGAGCAAGCGCTCACGTTCCTTGCCTGCGGCATGATCTGGAACGGAGTGCGGCTGTTCCATGGGCGGCCGCTGTTGCCGACCGCCGCTTTCATCGGCGCCTTTGTTTGGATCGTGTTGTGCCAATTGCCGGCGTTCGCGGAAGGCAGCACCCAGCGCGTCGCGCTCGGTGCCGTCGTGGTCGCGGCGTATACCTTCTTTATCGCCCACGAATTGCGGCGCGAACGGCGCAGATCGCTACAGTCGCATATTGCCGCCGTCCTGGTGCCTTGCGCGCATGCGGCGATCTTCCTGATGCCGCTCGCCATGCAGTTATATTTGCCCGCGGCCTATTCTGCGAACTGGATCAACGTCTTTACGCTTGAAGGCATACTCTACGCGGTCGGTACTGCGTTCATCATTCTGCTGATGGTCAAGGAAAACGATGTCGATCTCTACCGCAGCGCAGCCTCCACCGATCCTTTGACCGGATTGCTCAACCGGCGAGCATTTCTGGAAAACGCACTCAACTTGTGCGCCCGGCAGGGAGAACGTGGCCAGCCAGTGACCATGCTGATGCTCGATCTCGATCATTTCAAATCGATCAACGACCGCTTCGGCCATGCCGTCGGCGACGAAGTGTTGCGTGTTTTCGCCAATGCGGCGCGCTCGAACATGCGCGGCAGCGACCTCGTCGGCCGGCTTGGCGGCGAGGAATTCGCCGTTATCGTGGCGGAACCGATGCAATTTGCCGCGCGCATCGGCGAGCGCCTGCGCTTGAGCTTCGAGACCGCCGGCATCCAGATTGGCGACAATGCGATCGGCGCGACTGTGAGTATCGGCGCCGCCAGCTCGGGCGAACCGGTCACCGATATCGCAGCGCTAATTGCGCGCGCCGACGCCGCGCTCTATCGCGCCAAGCATGATGGCCGCAATCGGCTGTATTGTGCCGATGACCAACTGCAACATCTCGTTTACCATCCGCACGCTAACATGAGCGTATGTCACAAATGGCCAATAGCGGGCGCTCCGATACCGCCGTCCTGACACTCGAAGCCTATGCCGCGGGCGCTGCTTTGGCCTGCGCCTATTCATCCTCGGCCGAATTCGACGCCGCGCTGATCGCCGAGCGCCGCGCCGCCGGGATCTACGGGCCGAAGCGGTACCGTAAGCGGAGGCTGGCAACCGCGGCCGGCGTCGTCGCAGGGCTCGCGGTCATTATTTTCCTGATCGTCTAATGGCCCACGTCACTCACCAATAGAAACGGGCGCCCCAGCGAGGGACACCCGCTTATCTCACGCGAAACGTCTAAGAGGCCGCGCTGACTTTACTCTCGGTCGAGACCGACGCGATCGTCATCAAAATCTGCGACGCTATCTGGTAGGGGTCGCCTTGCGAGTTGGGACGGCGATCTTCCAGATAGCCCTAATACTCGTAGTTCACGAAGCTGTGCGGGACGCGCATCGAGGCGCCGCGGTCGGCCACGCCGTAAGTGAATTGATCGATCGACGCGGTCTCGGGCTTGCCGGTCAGCCGCATATAGTTGTCGGGTCCGTAAACCGCGATGTGATCCTCGCGGTTCATTTCTTCATCAGCGCTTCGAAATACTCCTTGCCGCCAACCTCGCGCATATAGGCGGTTGAGAAATTGGCGTGCATGCCGGAGCCGTTCCAGTCGGTGTCGCTGAGCGGCTTGCAGTGGAACTCGATGTCGATGCCGTATTTTTCGGTCAAGCGCAGCATCAAGCAGCGGGCCATCCGCATCTCGTCGGCGGCCCGCTTGAAGCCCTTGCCGAAGATCTGGAATTCCCACTGGCCCTTCGCCACCTCGGCGTTGATGCCTTCGTGATTGATACCGGCCACGAGGCAGAGGTCGAGATGCTCATCGACCATCTTGCGGGCGACATCGCCGACATTGTTGTAGCCGACGCCGGTGTAGTAGGGGCCCTGCGGCGCGGGATAGCAGCTGGTCGGGAAACCAAGCGGCCGGCCATCTTTGTAGAAAAAATGTTATTGTTCGAACCCAAACCACGCGCCGGGATCGTCGAAAAAATGGTCGCGCGGCCGAGATAATTCCGTTCCCGGTCGGCGCTCGCCCCGCTTCCGGCGAGCTTCGCGAAGCGGCCAAGCCAGTGGCGACGTTTTCCTCGCCGCGCGCGGCCAAGGTCGCGTCCAGCAGGGGCTGGTATCACGAAATGGCAATTGAGGACGCCGACCGGTCGCGACCGCGGCGCCTGCGCTTGCGCTGGCGATCTAATCGAATGCGCGAACGAAGAAAAAAGGGCGCTCCGCAAGGAGCGCCCTTTGAGTTGCTTCGCCCAAGTCTCGGTAACCGTGTGCGATGTTTGGGAGGAACGCTTACGCCGAGTAGTACATCTCGAATTCGACCGGATGCGGGGTGTGTTCGAAGCGGATCACCTCGGTCATCTTGAGGTCGATGTAGCTGTCGATGAAGTCGTCGTCGAACACGCCGCCGGCCTTGAGGAATGCGCGGTCCTTGTCGAGTTCGCCGAGCGCCTGGCGGAGCGAGCCGCACACCGTCGGGATCTTCTTGAGTTCCGCCGGCGGCAGATCATAGAGGTCCTTGTCGACCGCCGAACCCGGATCAAGCTTGTTCTTGATGCCGTCGAGGCCTGCCATCGTCATCGCGGCGAAGGCGAGATACGGATTGGCGAGCGGATCGGGGAACCGCACTTCGACGCGCTTGGCCTTCGGGTTGGTGGTATAGGGGATGCGGCACGACGCCGAGCGGTTGCGCGCCGAGTAGGCGAGCAGCACCGGCGCCTCGAAGCCCGGTACCAAACGCTTGTAGGAGTTGGTGGTCGGGTTAGTGAAGGCGTTGATCGCCTTGGCATGCTTGATGATGCCGGCGATGTAGGACAGGCAGGTATCCGAAAGATCGGAATATTTATTGCCCGCGAACACCGGCTTACCGGCCTTCCAGATCGATTGATGGCAGTGCATGCCGGAGCCGTTGTCGCCATAGATCGGCTTGGGCATGAAGGTGGCGGTCTTGCCGTAGATCTGCGCCACCTGCGTGATGCAGTATTTGTAGACCTGCATCATGTCGGCCATTTGCGTGAGCGGTGAGAACTTCAGACCGAGCTCGTGCTGAGCTGAAGCCACTTCGTGGTGGTGCTTTTCGACCTTGGCGCCCATGCGCGCCATGGCGCCGAGCATTTCCGAGCGCATGTCCTGCACCAAGTCTTGCGGCGGCACCGGGAAATAGCCCTTCTTGGTGCCGATGCGGTGACCGAGATTGCCGCCTTCATATTCGGTGTCGGAGTTGGACGGGAATTCGATGGAGTCGAGCTTGAAGCCGGTGTTGTAGGGCTCGGCGGCGAATTTGACGTCGTCGAACACGAAGAATTCGGCTTCCGGTCCGAAGAAGATGGTGTCGCCGACGCCCATTGACTTGACCATGCCTTCGGCCTTCTTGGCGATGCCGCGCGGGTCCCGGTTATAGGGTTCGCCGGTGGTCGGCTCGAGCACGTCGCAGACCAGTACCAGAGTAGTCTCGGCGAAGAACGGATCGATGCAAGCGCTTGCCGGGTCCGGCATCAGGTTCATGTCGAACTCGTTGATCGCCTTCCAACCGGCGATCGATGAGCCATCGAACATCTGACCCTCGGCGAAGGTGTCTTCCTCGATCATGGAAACGTCGAAAGTGACGTGCTGCCACTTGCCGCGCGGATCGGTAAACCGGAAATCGACGTACTTCACGTCGTTGTCTTTGATCATCTTCATGACATTCTTGGCTGTCGTCATGGACTGCATTCCCCCGTTATGATGGATTTGCCGGCAGGGACATTGCCCGCGTTTTTAGATGGCGTCGATACCGGATTCTCCCGTCCTGATCCGGATGGCTTCCTCGATATTGGATAAGAATATTTTACCGTCTCCGATCCGACCAGTTTGGGCGGCGCGCCGGATCGCCTCGATCGCCTTATCCACCATATCATCGCCGAGTACGACCTCGATTTTCACCTTGGGGAGAAAATCGACCACGTATTCGGCGCCACGATAAAGTTCGGTGTGCCCCTTCTGCCGGCCGAAGCCTTTGGCTTCGGTGACAGTGATGCCTTGCAGCCCCACCTCTTGGAGCGCCTCCTTCACCTCGTCGAGTTTGAAGGGTTTGATGATGGCTTCGATTTTTTTCATTGCCTTTTTCCTTCCCCCAGCCCACCGCAAACATGCGGAGCGCCGCGCTACCGGTTAGCAGGTCCCGTGCCAATCCGGCGAACGTGGAATAACCGTGTCCCCGCAATAATTTAGGATGCATATAACCGAGTAGTGCCTCGGTTGGCTGCAGCCCATTGCTCAGCAATTAAGCATCCTGCAAAAACTTTTGCCAGCGACCCGAGATATACTGCGCCGCAGCCTATTAGACCGATTTGTCGGCCCTCCGGCGGGCCGTTAGTGTCGACCTCGATGCTTGAACTCTTCACCAATGCCGAAATGACGGAAGCCGACCGCCTGACCATTGCCGGCGGCCTGCCTGGCATCGAGCTGATGGAGAATGCCGGCCTCGCCGTGGCCAACGCAGCCGCCGCTCTGGGCCTCGGCCGGCGCGTGGTGGTTGTGGCGGGGCCCGGCAACAATGGCGGCGACGGTTTTGTCGCGGCCCGCCACCTGGCCGGGCGCGGCTATGCGGTCCGCGTCGCTTTTGTCGGTGACCCGTCGCGGTTGAAGGGTAACGCCGCGCTCGCCGCCAGCCGCTGGAGCGGGCCGGTCGAGCAGGCCTCGCCGGTCTCGCTTAGCGATTGCGACATCGTCATCGATGCGCTGTTCGGCGCCGGCCTCGACCGCGCGGTCGAGGGACTGCCGCGCGCCATGATCGGGGCGATGAATGCGACGGCCGCGCCGGTCATCGCCGTCGATTTGCCGAGCGGGGTGAACGGCACCACTGGCGCGGTGATGGGAGCGGCGGTCAACGCGACCCATACGGTGACCTTCTTCCGGCGCAAGACCGGCCACATGCTGCTGCCGGGCCGTCTGCATTGCGGCGCGATCCAGGTCGCCGACATTGGCATCCCGGCGAGCGTGCTGGAGACAATCAGCCCCTCGGTCTTCGCCAACCGGCCGGCGCTGTGGGGTGGTTCGTTCCCGTACCCGCGTGCCAGCGGCCACAAATATTCACGCGGCCACGCGGTGGTGGTGTCGGGGGGTCTTTCGACCACCGGGGCGGCGCGGCTGGCGGCGCGCGGCGCGCTACGGGCGGGGGCGGGGCTGGTGACCATCGCCAGCCCGCGCGAGGCGCTCGGCGTCAATGCCGCGGCCAGCCTGGCGGTGATGGTCCGGCCGGTGGATGGCGCGGCCGAGCTGACCACCTTCCTCGCCGACAAGCGGCGCAACGCAGTCGTACTGGGGCCGGGCGGCGGCGTCGGGCCGGCCATGCGCGAGCAGGCGGTGGCTGCGCTGGCGAGCGGCGCGGCCGTGGTATTGGACGCCGACGCGCTGACCAGCCTTGCGGATGATCCGAAAGCTCTTGGCGAACTGGTTGCCAAAGCGAACCGGGCTGTCGTCCTGACACCACATGAAGGGGAATTCGCGAGATTATTTAAAGCAATACATGAAGATTCGAATGTTCATGCAAAACTTGAGAAAAGTCGTCTAGCAGGCGGATCAAGCGGGGCTACGGTGCTCTACAAGGGCGCCGATACTGTGGTGGCCGCGCCCGATGGCCGTGCCTCGATTGCCGATAATGCGCCGGCCACGCTCGCCACCGCCGGCTCCGGCGACGTGCTGGCGGGCATAATCGCCGGCCTTCTTGCGCAGGGCATGCCGGTCTTCGAGGCGGCAAGCGCCGCGGTCTGGTTGCACGGCGAGGCGGCCAATGAACTCGGCCCCGGCCTGATCGCGGAGGACCTGCCCGAGGCATTGCCGGCGGTCTACCGGCGCTTTTTCGCCGAGCTTAGCAGCGCTGCCGCGGGACCTTGAGCGCGCGAAAGAACGGCCTATTTTAATGATGCCGCACGATTTTACCGTGATATAAGCCGCCGCCCGAAAGGCAGGCTGTAAGCGCTTGCCCTTCCGGGTGGCGGTGCGTTAAGCCGTTCCGCGCAAAGCCTTGCCGGATTGCGGCGCCAGGATCGTCCTGAAATTGCCCTTTGCGGGCGTGGCGGAATTGGTAGACGCGCGGGATTTAGGTTCCCGTGACGAAAGTCGTGGGGGTTCGAGTCCCTCCGCCCGCACCACGCCGAGGGTCGAAACTAATGCCGGGCGCGCGCGAACGAGCAAACGCCCATCTCATTCCGACTGGTCCGGCGCAACGCGCTGCCTAGCAAAGAAGTGTGTGATCGATGCAAATTACTGAAACGCTGTCCGAAGGTCTCAAGCGCGAATTCAAGGTGGTCGTTCCGGCCGCCGAGCTCGACGCCAAGGTTGCTGTACGCCTGGACGAATTGAAAGATCGCGTCCGCATCAACGGCTTCCGTCCCGGCAAAGTGCCGGTCGCCCACCTCAGGCGCGTCTACGGCCGCTCGGCCATGGCCGAGGTGATCGAGGCGACGGTGCGCGACACCAACAACCAGATCGTCAGCGAACGCGGCTTTAAGCTCGCCGCCGATCCCAAGGTGACGCTGCCAACCGAGCAGGAAGCCGTCGAGAAACTGATCTCCGGCCAGAGCGACCTCGACTACACCATGGCGGTCGAGATCGTTCCGCCGATCGATCTCACCGATTTCAAGGCCATCAAGCTCACCAAACTTACCAGCGAAGTTACCGGCGCCGAGCTGGACGAGGCGGTCGCGCGCATCAGCGAGCAGAACAAGCCCTATAGCCAAAAGGGCGAAGGTGAGAATGCGGCCAAGGACGACCGCGTCGTCATCTCCTTTGCCGGCACGATCGACGGCAAACCGTTCGAAGGCGGCTCGGGCGACGATTCCGCCGTGATGATCGGATCGAACACCTTCATTCCCGGCTTCGAGGATCAGTTGATCGGCATCGCCACGGGCGAAACCCGCACCTTGAAAGTGACGTTCCCGGCGCACTATCCGAAAGCGGATCTTGCCGGCAAGGACGCCGAATTCGTCGTGACCGCGAAGTCGATCGAGACCCCCGGGACAGTGACGGTCGATGACGAATTCGCCAAATCGCTCGGGCTGGAGTCGCTCGCCAAACTTCGCGAGGCGGTCAAGGATCGCATCGGGCGCGAGCATGTCGCGATGTCGCGGCAGAAGCTCAAACGCGCGTTGCTCGACGAGCTCGATGCCCGGCATAAATTCGAGCCGCCGCCGTCGCTGGTCGAGGAGGAATTCGACCGGGTCTGGAAGTCGGTGCTCAGCGAGATGGAGAACGAGAAGAAATCCTTCGCCGACGAGAATACCACCGAGGAAAAAGCCAAGGCCGAATACCGCGCCATCGCCGAACGGCGGGTGCGGCTCGGCCTGGTGCTGGCCGAGATCGGCGAGAAAAATAAGATCACGGTCACGGAGGAGGAATTAAACCGCGCGGTCATGGAGCACGTGCGTCAATTTCCCGGCCAAGAGCAGCGGGTGTGGGATTACTACCGGCAGAACGCCCAGGCGGTCGCTGCATTGCGCGCGCCGATCTACGAGGAAAAGGTGGTCGATTTCCTGGTCGAACTCGCCGGCGTGACCGAGAAAAAGGTCGCGCGCGAGGAGCTCTACAAGGAAGACGATACGACCGTTGGCTAACTGGGCCTTGCGCCTTGCGGCGGGCGCAATTCGAAAATAGATCATCGGTACGCGGCGGGAAGGCTAATCTAGCTTCATGATTCGCGTGAAGGAGCCGATATGAAAGATCCCGTCGATACCTACATGCAGCACCTGGTGCCCATGGTGGTCGAGCAGACCAACCGGGGCGAGCGGGCCTACGACATCTATTCGCGGCTGCTCAAGGAACGGATCATCTTCATCACCGGCCCGATCGAAGATCATGTGGCCACGTTGGTGGTCGCGCAACTTCTGTTCCTCGAAGCGGAGAATCCGAAGAAAGAAGTCTCGATGTACATCAACTCGCCCGGCGGGGTTGTGACATCGGGCATGGCGATCTACGACACCATGCAATTCGTGCGGCCGCCGGTATCCACGCTCTGCGTCGGGCAGGCCGCCTCCATGGGCTCGCTGCTGCTCGCCGCCGGCGCCAAGGACATGCGCTTCGCGCTGCCGAACGCCCGCATCATGGTGCATCAGCCGTCCGGCGGATTCCAGGGCCAGGCCACCGACATCATGGTGCATGCCCAGGAGATCCTAAACCTGAAGAAGCGGCTCAACGAGATCTACGTCAAGCATACCGGCCAGTCGCTCAAGAAGATCGAAGACGCACTCGAGCGTGACTATTTTCTCACCGCCGAGGCGGCAAAGGACTTCGGCCTGGTCGATAAGGTGATCGAGCGGCGTCCGGAGGAAATGCTTCCCAAACCGGCCTGATTGTTCCTGAAATGGAACCTCACCGGTTTGTCATAATTGCCGGGGATTGTTTCGGAAGTTCCGCTTTCGCGAGGGGCCTTTAGGGCATTATCGTTAATAGATTCTTGATTATCATGCCGTTAGCATGCTTCGCTTAAGGTGTGGGAGAGTGGCAGGGATAGCGGGCCTCCCGTACAAGGGTCCGTCGAGCCGGAATTTCGGCGCGAAACTTGCTTCGTTCGGTGTGCGGCGTTTAGGCGGTTGATCGAGAACGGCGCCGACCAAAGAATGTGCGGACGCGTGTGACGGAGAATGGAATGAGCAAAGTCGGCGGCAGCGATTCCAAGAATACCTTGTACTGCTCGTTCTGCGGCAAGAGCCAGCACGAAGTGCGCAAGCTCATTGCGGGCCCGACCGTGTTCATCTGCGATGAATGCGTCGAGCTGTGCATGGATATTATCCGCGAGGAGAACAAGTCCTCGCTGGTGAAGTCGCGCGACGGCATCCCGACGCCAAAGGAAATCCGCAAGGTGCTCGACGACTACGTGATCGGCCAAGATCACGCCAAGAAGGTGCTCTCGGTCGCCGTCCACAATCACTACAAGCGGCTCAATCACCAGACCAAGCACAACGACGTCGAGCTGGCGAAGTCGAATATCCTGCTGATCGGGCCGACCGGCTCGGGCAAGACGCTGCTGGCGCAGACGCTGGCGCGCATCCTCGACGTGCCGTTCACCATGGCGGACGCCACCACGCTGACCGAAGCCGGCTACGTCGGCGAGGACGTGGAGAACATCATCCTCAAGCTGCTGCAGTCGGCCGACTACAATGTCGAGCGCGCGCAGCGCGGCATCGTCTATATCGACGAAATCGACAAGATATCCCGCAAGTCCGACAACCCGTCGATCACGCGCGACGTGTCGGGCGAGGGCGTGCAGCAAGCGCTATTGAAGATTATGGAAGGCACCATCGCCTCGGTGCCCCCGCAGGGCGGCCGCAAGCATCCGCAGCAGGAATTCCTGCAAGTGGACACGACCAACATCTTGTTCGTCTGCGGCGGCGCGTTCTCCGGCCTCGAGAAGATCATTTCGGCGCGCGGCCGGTCGACCTCGATCGGCTTCTCGGCCAAAGTTCTGGCGCCTGAAGATCGCAAACAAGGCGAGATCTTCCGCCAAGTCGAACCGGAAGACCTGCTGAAATACGGCCTGATCCCGGAATTCGTCGGCCGTTTGCCGGTGGTGGCCACGCTTGAAGACCTAGACGAGCCCTCGCTCAAGCTCATCCTCACCCAGCCGAAGAACGCCCTGGTCAAACAATACCAGCGGCTGTTCGAGATGGAATCGATCGATCTCACGCTGGCCGAGGAGGCGCTCGGCGCCATCGCCCGCAAAGCGATCGAGCGCAAGACCGGCGCGCGCGGCCTGCGCTCGATCATGGAGAGTATCCTGCTCGACACCATGTTCGATCTCCCCAGCCTGGAAGGAGTCGAGGAAGTGGTGATCTCGAAAGAGGTCGTCGAGGGAACTGCTCGGCCGCTCTACATTTATGCCGACCGCAGCGACCGGACGGCCGAATCCAACAGCGCCAGCGCCTGACCTCGCCCGTCCTCGGGCAGCAGGGAATCGCTTGTAGAATCACCCCGTTAATGGCGTGCTGAGGGTATTCGGGTCCGCTTTTCCCGAAAAAACGGGCCTTACTTGCAGACCCTATCGGCGCGTCCTACGTATAGCGTTCGAAGCGAAGTCGCGTACGAAAGATCGTAGTTTCCCGAGTGGGTGAGGGTTCGTTCCCTTCCTGAAGGTGCACTGGGTATCTCTTCGCCCGATGCCTCCTTGCCCATCCTTCCCGGCACTGTTCGGCGATGCCGCATGAGCGGGTCGACGCGTAGGGGCACAACAAAAAGGACCACGTCCATGACCGCCAAGCCACGACCTCAGCTGCAACCCGGCGAAACCCGGGCCTATCCCGTATTGCCGCTGCGCGACATCGTGGTGTTCCCGCACATGATCGTCCCGCTCTTCGTCGGCCGTGAAAAGTCGATCAAGGCGCTGGAAGAAGTGATGCGCTCCGACACCTTCATCCTGCTGGCGACGCAGAAGAACGCCTCCGACGACGACCCGGCGACCAACTCGATCTTCGAGGTCGGCACGCTGGCGAGCGTGCTGCAGCTGCTCAAGCTGCCCGACGGCACCGTTAAGGTGTTGGTCGAAGGCGCCGAGCGCGCGAAGGTGCTCAAATATACCGACCGCAGCGAATACTACGAAGCCGATGCCACCGTGCTCGCCGACGACATGGGCGAACGCGTGGAGGCCGAGGCTATGGCGCGTTCGGTGATTACCGAATTCGAAAATTATGTGAAGCTCAACAAGAAGGTGTCGCCCGAAGTGGTCGGCGTGATCCAGCAGATCGAGGATTACGCCAAACTCGCCGATACGGTGGCTTCGCATCTTGCCGTCAAGATTCCCGACAAGCAGGACATCCTAGAGACGCCCGTCGTCACCCAGCGCCTGGAAAAGGTGCTTGGCCTGATGGAGAGCGAAATCTCGGTGCTGCAGGTGGAAAAGCGAATCCGCACCCGCGTCAAGCGGCAGATGGAGAAGACCCAGCGCGAGTACTATCTCAACGAGCAGATGAAGGCGATCCAGAAGGAGCTCGGCGACGAGGAAGGCAAGGACGAGCTCCAGGAACTGGAAGAGAAAATCAAGAAGACCAAGCTCTCCAAGGAAGCCCGCGAGAAAGCCACGCACGAGCTCAAGAAATTGCGTCAGATGTCGCCGATGTCGGCGGAAGCCACCGTCGTGCGCAACTATCTCGACTGGCTGCTTTCGATCCCGTGGAACAAGAAGAGCAAGGTCAAGAAGGATCTGATCGGCGCGGAGAAGATTCTCAACGACGACCACTATGGCCTGGAGAAGGTCAAGGAACGCATCGTCGAGTATCTCGCCGTTCAGCAGCGCGCCAACAAGCTGACCGGGCCGATCTTGTGCCTGGTCGGTCCTCCCGGCGTCGGCAAGACCTCGCTCGGCAAGTCGATCGCGCGGGCCACGGGACGCGAGTTCGTGCGCGTGTCGCTCGGCGGCGTGCGTGACGAGGCCGAGATCCGCGGCCACCGGCGCACTTATATCGGCTCGATGCCCGGCAAGGTCATACAGTCGATGCGCAAGGCCAAGACCTCGAACCCGCTGTTCCTGCTCGACGAGGTGGACAAGATGGGCGCCGATTTCCGCGGCGATCCGTCATCGGCGCTGCTCGAGGTGCTCGACCCCGAACAGAACCACACCTTCAACGACCACTACCTGGAGGTCGACTACGATCTGTCTAGCGTGATGTTCATCACCACGGCGAACACGCTCAATATCCCGCCGCCGCTGATGGACCGCATGGAGATCATCCGGATCGCCGGCTACACCGAAGACGAGAAGGTCAAGATCGCGCGCGAGCACTTGATCAAGCACGCGATCGAGAAGCACGGCCTCAACGAAAAGGAATGGTCGATCGACGATGAGGCGTTGCTGCTCATGATCCGCCGTTACACGCGTGAAGCCGGCGTGCGCAACCTCGAGCGCGAGCTCTCCACCCTGATCCGCAAGGCGGTGAAGGAGTTGATGACGTCGAAGAAGAAGTCGATCGCCGTCACCGCGGCGACCGTCGGCGACTATCTCGGCGTGCCGAAATACCGCTACGGCGAGATCGAAGCCGAGGATCTAGTCGGCATGGTCACGGGCCTCGCCTGGACCGATGTGGGCGGCGAGTTGCTCACCATCGAAGGCGTGATGATGCCAGGCAAGGGCAAGATGACCGTCACCGGCAACTTGCGCGACGTGATGAAGGAGTCGATCTCGGCGGCGGCATCATATGTCCGCTCGCGCGCGGTTGCCTTCGGCATCGAGCCGCCGCTGTTCGACAAGCGCGACATCCACGTGCACGTGCCGGAAGGCGCGACGCCGAAGGATGGACCCTCGGCCGGCGTCGCCATGGTCACCGCGATCGTGTCGGTGATGACCGGCATTCCGGTGCGCCGCGATCTCGCCATGACCGGCGAGATCACGCTGCGAGGCCGCGTGCTGCCGATCGGCGGCCTGAAAGAGAAGCTGCTGGCCGCCTCGCGCGGCGGCATGAAGACCGTGCTGATCCCGGAGGAGAACGCCAAGGATTTGGTGGAAATCTCCGATACCATCAAGAAGGGCCTGGAGATCATCCCGGTCACCCGCATGGATGAGGTGATCGCCCGCGCGCTCGTACGTCCGCCGGTTCCGATCGTGTGGGACGAAGAGAGCGCCAAGCTCGCCGCCGCGGCTTCCGCGACCGAGCCGGTGGTGGAAGACGACGGCTCCGGTCTGACCGCGCATTAGGCGCCGTCGCCCAAACAAAACTGGAAACGGCGCCGCAAGGCGCCACCGCCTGTCGTCCCGGCCTGAGCGTGGCTAGGGTTAGGCAAAATCATAGTCACAATGACTGCAATGGGCGCGTAACCCCGCCATCGAGCGAAGCACCGCCGTGCGATTTCAAGCGGATTGCAGGCCATGGGACCCCGCTCATGGCTCCCCATACGTTCCCAAGGTTGCGCCGTGGCATTATCCAAAACAATGGGAGAGCAGGTCACCTGGATTTTTATTTTGTAGAAATTTGGGATTGATGGTGGAAAGTCTGCGCAGGGGCAAAGGTCAGGTTGCGATCAATTCCCCTGAGTGCACGAACTCTGTCACGTCGATTTCGTCAGAGATTATGCCTTCGATGTCCATGTCGCCCATACTGGCGAGTTCATCCGCCGTGAACTCGATCGTGTAGCGGGGAACTTCCCAGCTCACCCAACCGCTCACCGTTTCGAGGCCGATCCGAACTTCGATTGCCCGGAGGTGATGACCGCGCAGCAGAACGACACCGCGTTTGATCTCGACGGCGTGCGTCACCTCCAACATGATGGGCCGGGTCTGTACGCGCTGCATTCGCGCCACCCTTCAACCGCGAGTATAGCACGGGGAGGCAACAAATTGCGAACAAGTCGCTGGATTTTTGTTTTGCGTATTTTTTGGGATTGGTGTGAGAAGTGCCGATACCGCGCTGAGTAACGCGAATCGCGGTTAGGTCAATCCTGCTGCCCTACGTAGCGCCGCAGTCTGCTATCATCAGATTAAGCTGAGGGGCTTCCTACAAGGGAGTTCCAGAAATGTGTGACTACAGCCTTCTACATGTCAGGTCGCGGCCTGCGAAGGTTGGCGACAAACTTACTACACGTGATTTTGGTACCGGCACACATGGGTTCGCAGCGGCAGAAGATGCTGCGGTGGCCGTTTGCGTACTTCCGGGAACCGAGCTTGCGTTTTCCGACATGGTGACAATTTCATATTACCGCTTCATCCTAGGTTGGAAGGTGGAAACGCTAGCTGACTCGACGGCAATCTTCCGACAAGTGAACAAGCACGATCCGACGGTCCACCACGATGCGCTCGAATTTCCGGATGGGCGCATTGTTCTTCTGACAAAGGTAATGGCGGGACAGGAAGCGATGGTGCTTCAACTGCCTGCGCAGCCAATGACCGCGGCCGAAGTCGATGCCCAAAAGCACCTCAATTACGTGGGCTGACAATTCGGGACATAAATCTGTATGTAGGCTGCCTCACGAAGCGGCCTACTTTTTTCGCGCGAAACAGAAATTTCGATAAATCGGTTAGCTGAGCCTGATGAACAACTGAGGAACATTGGCACTGTTGCATAATTTTTTTGCGATGTTTGTGGGATTTGTTGGTGAAAGGTGCCTGACACAGAGGAAAAATTAAACCTGACACCCACGCTCTATTAGCGGGTCCTACCCGGCGAAACGGGGTCCGTTATACCGAATGAGGCTGATCGGACCCGGCCAATGCGCTCACCGGCTCGATCCAGGCCGCTGCCATTTATTTATTCCGCCCAAGTATGATGCCGCCAGTCAAAACAGCACCAACAGCGACGACACCAAGAAGCGCACCTGTCCGAAGGGTGCCGGGTGGGATGTCCAGGCCAAACGCAATTGCCACCAATAGGGTCGCCACAATTCCCGCAGTTCCGAGGGCAAAAATCAGGAAACGAAGTTTGTCCATATCGATGAAATGCCCGGTGCCGTGGCCGCTGGTGAGTCCGGCTGACGTGATGGCCATCATGGCAGGACTGGGCCAAAATAACGAATCCTGGACCGCCGTAGAGTCAGGGCAGGCCATGCCTAGCGCCAGAGTTCTTAAACCTGCCCGGTGCAAGCTCGGTATATCTCTCGGTGCTTTGGATCGAGCGGTGACCCAAATACGCCTGCAAGGTCCGGGTATCGGTGCCCTTGTTGGCCAGAGCAAAGCCCGTTGCATGTCTGAGCATGTGGGGGTGGTTAAACGGCATCCCAGCCTCGACGCCAGCCCGTTCAATGAGTTTGGCGAGGCCCGAGGTGGAGAATGGGGCGCTGCGTTCGCTCACAAAGATAAAGGGCGAACTGGCGTCACGTTTCAGGACTCGCAAGGCCCTCAGTTCATCGCCCAGCAAGGGGTGTGTTGCCGTCGATCCACCCTTGGCCCTTCGCATGTGCAGGGTGCCGCTTTCGAACTCCACATCGGACCATTGCAGGCCGCATTGCAATTTGCAATGTCGACCCACACTGCTCCGCACTTGTAAAACTCGCGTGCTACGCACCGTGTGTAGGCGACATCGGAGAACTTTGGCGTGGCACAATAGATATTTGTTCGGAGTTGCACGCGGCGCAGACCGAAATTCGATTTTCAAGACCTATAATAGGGTTGACTGATTTAATCTGTTTTAGCCGCAATTCGCCACCGCAGTAACAACAGCGTAACGACCGGGGCGGTTCGACAAAGGGACGCATGTGATTAGAACCCATCCAGCGTCGTCTTGTTCCATACCAAGTCCGCACTGTGCGTCAATTTAGCGCGAGTATCTCATTATTGACCTGACTGAGAGGCTCACTCCCAAAACAGAAAGACCGCCTCGCGGCGGCCTCTCCGAAATCCGATTAAGCGTAACAGCTAGATGTAACTGCCCTATTACCAGCAGCGGCGAATTGTCCGTTCTTCACCGTATCGATGAACGATCCTGACTTCGCAGTGGCGACGGTGATCCCTGTGGACGACCACATCGCGGTCCTGCGCATAGTCATTCCGCCATCGGTCGTGATGAACGCCAACGCCAACGCCTACTGGACCGACGCCTACATATGCATCCTCGGCATACGCCGGCACTGCGAGTGCCAGACCAGTTGCAACCAAAAGCCCTAGTGCAAGGTTCCGCATCTCTGAAATCTCCTTTACGTTTCTATCTATTGTCACTGTGGGATAACGCACGGGAACGCATTCCGTTCCTCCATGGCGCGCTGCATAGGGCCTACCGGCAGCATTGACCGAATTGCGCGCAGTTTTTTGGCTCTGCCATGTCGCTTATGGGTCAATCGCTGCGTATCTATTGGCCCTCCGGCCCTATCTTTGTCCGTTGTTCGTCCAATAGCCGACAAACTTTGGCAACGTCGCGAATGCAGCGATGTGCCGATAGCCGACATTACTAGCTTGATACCGCCTCTGGATATAATTTGAACGATTGCGGTCGAGGGCAGTTGTCTTAACGAATGAGGCACTCGATGACATATGAACAAGAAACTGCAAAAGAACACCTGCGTGCGCTATTGAATTTTCCAGAGCTGATGCTTTCCGATTATTCGCACGACGCAAACGCCGAAGCACGCGTGGGCGCAGTGATTATTCGACATACAGCGGAGGCGCGCTCAGCTCAGCTAGTTTTCCAACAGTTCCCCACCAAGCAGTAAATTGAGATTTCGTACCAGACGCCATAGCGTTCTTCATGTCCGCTTCGGGGCAAGGGGTATTACGTCCCCGGCATCGCTGGCACATCCTCCACCCACGTCGGTGTTTGCCGCAAGAGTGCCAACGCCTTCGAAGTGCGCGAGCTTGCCGGCGGCAAGTCCAGCATCGCGTTTTTTTATCGCATTGTAGGTCGGCGCAAGGACATCAAGGGACACTGGCGCTTCGCTAGGATCGACGCGAACCTGCCGCTGCTAACCAAACCGGCGCGAGCACCGTGCAAGTCAGCGGCGACACCGGCGGGGTTGCATGAATTCACTGCACGCCTGGAGAAGAAGGTGCGGGAGCGGGCACCGAAAGCCCCGAGGAAACGCCTGAGAGCACGCACAGTGAGAAAGGGTTCGAGGCCTGATTTCGTGCGTCTAATGCAGCAGCCCCCCGCATCGCGAGCGAGCAATAGGCGATAGGGCGAGAAACTACGAGAATTTGTTGCCTGTGTGAATTCGTTACCGGCTGATGTGGCGCTGCCACTGTGGCAAGCCGCACAGGCGCGAGCGGCTGCCTTTCCGGGCTAGACGAATACCCTAACAACCGCGATCAGCAACAGGGCAGCGAGTCCGGCTACGGCGACCTTGAGATGGGTGGCTCGGTCTGTGGTGAATGTTGACCTGTTCATGGCGTCCGTCTCGGATCGATATCGACGTTGCCAGTATATTTTCAGCTCTGCTGTAGTCTACGAATAAGGGGCCAAGCCGCCTGATTTGGGGCTAGACTGTTGCTCAGCCGCCTCAGTGAACGGCTGCCGGTGAGCCCATGGGACGCCACAAACGTCGCCGACGCTCCAATGTCTTTAAGCGGACATTTCCGCACACTGTCGAGGTGGCCGTACCTCGGGGCGGCCTCGGCAAGCAGCTCGAAGCGATGCATGAATTTCATGCCGAGCGCGGCATCGAGGCATGTCTTGGTCGCGGTCGCCGAGGAGATAACCAAGATTACCTTCGCTGGTATTTTGCCGATCCGACCACAGCCGCCTCATTTGCAATCGAGTTCAGTGGTGAGTTCCTGACAGCGAACGCATAGGCGGCCACGCCAAGGGGAGTGAAGGGTCCTAAGGCTTAATTCGGCCCTAGCGGGTTTGCGCGAACGACCGCATATTCGTGGAATGGTTCTCGTTTCCATAATTACCTGTCCGCATTGCGGTCATCAGGCGACCGAGACAATGCCCACGGATGCTTGCCAGTTTTTCTATAACTGCAAGAACTGCGGCGAACGGCTCAAACCTAAGCCGGGCGATTGCTGCGTGTTCTGCTCTTATGGGTCGGTGCCGTGTCCTCCAATTCAGGCTGATAAGGGTTGCTGTCATGTCTGACCACCGCAAACGCCTGCCTGACCACCGCCGTCGCCGGATCGAAGACCCCTACAATTATCGCACCACAGGTTGGTTGTTAGCGCTTGTAATCGCCAGCTTCAGCGTTGTGGCGGTATTGAAGTGGTATTTGAAATGAAAAAGCTCGCGGCCACGCATTGCCTAGGCTCCTGCATCAGCACCGGCTGATATGTGCGAGCCGGGATAATTCCGCTTCGATTTCAGGAATTGAAACTGGCGTGGCCTTCAACATCCGGCTAACGGCTGACACGCACCACAGGGCGCACAGGAATAATAAGATTGTTAGAACCGTCCCGGTGAATAACAGGGATGCAAAAACCAGCAACCCGGAAATACAGAAACGCGCGGCCTGCATTCATGGAGAGTCCTCCGACAAGAGTCCGAGGACAAGAGTTAGCCAAGTTTATTTTTAATCCACCACAGCTACCCCCAGGCGGCTTTTTGTTCGCCTGTGAGCATTAGCGCGAAGCCGGTCGGCTGTTATCCCAGGTGTTACCCCGGCGATTTTGAGATTTTCAATGTTTCTCAGAAACCCTTGATTTTACTGGTGGGCGGTGACGGACTCGAACCGCCGACATCCTGCGTGTAAAGCAGGCGCTCTACCAACTGAGCTAACCGCCCGTTCGCCGCTCAATATCGTCGGATTGCAGGGCGACGCAAGGGCGCGTGCGCCATCAAACGCAAAATAGCAGGCCAGGAGCTTGCCGCTCCCAGCCTGCCGGCATTTTCCCCGGAGGGTCCGGCCTGAACTTAACTCAGACCGACTCTTTCAATTCCTTGGAAGCGCGGAACGCGACCTTCTTGCTCGCCTTGATCTGGATCGCTTCGCCGGTCGCCGGGTTGCGGCCCATGCGAGCGGCGCGCTTGCGCACTTGAAGGATGCCGAGGCCGCCGATGCGGATGCGCTCGCCCTTCTTCAGATGCTTGACGATATTGCCGACGAAATCGCCGAGCACGGCTTCCGCCTGCTTCTTCGACATCTCATGGGTTTCCGCGAGCGCCGCGGCGAGATGTTTCAACGTGACGGTTGGCGGTGTCGGAGCTTTTCCAGGAACCATTGCCATTTTTAGGACCCTCCTCGTGAATCCGTGAGCTTGGCGGATCGCCAAACACCTCGCCCGCATAGACGATTCGGGGGCGGTCTGACCATCGGTTCTTCGCGATAAATAAGGCTTTTTCGTAATTTCCGTGTCGCGGGATCGTTTACCTTGACTTGCGGTAGGGGCGCCTATAACTCGAACCAACGCCCGCGGGGGCGTAGCTCAGTTGGTTAGAGCGCTGCCCTGTCACGGCAGAGGCCGCGGGTTCGAGTCCCGTCGCTCCCGCCATCGTGCGTGTAACCAACTGAAAACACTAAGGAAAAAAAGGTGAGACAATCGGTGAGACACTTTGGTTTCTGACTTTGATGTTTTGTGGTTCGGGGACTGCCATTTTCTAAATTTCCCCCTTAGCTTCTGATGATTCAGCGTTGCCGGCAGAGTAGCGCCCCTATTAGAGCTCGTAACAATTCCGCTTTTATGTGGTGGATAAGCTTCAACCAGCCCTATCAACCCGATGATCGAACCCCCCATTTATGCTCGTGCTGAATGGGTGGCTGCAGAGAGTCCCAATCGACTCGCATCCCAGCCCGCGTGAGTGTAATCATGAGTGAGCGCAACTGACGCTCTCGCCATTGTGCCTGCATTAGGGGGGTACGTGGCCGACAAAGACTCCGGCTCCGCATCTGCGGAAGCAACATGGCTGCCCGTGATCGGGAAGGCCCTCGCATATCTATGCATGAAAGCGGCCGATGCCGACGGCACGTTCAATAATCTGCTCGATAGGGTCAATTTCGTAGAAAATTTTGGATTGCCGAGCGCGGACGCCGCCAAGGCAGCCGGCAGCACAAAAGCATCGGTGGATGTGCTTCGCAGGCGAGCGCGCAAGAAGAAGGCCGGGAAAAATGCCAAAGCGAAGAAAAAGCAAGGCCGCGGCTACTGAGGCCACAGGGGGCCACCGCGTCAGCGCCGAAGAAAAGATTGCGCGCCTGCTAGCAATGCTATTGGTGAGGGACATTAAGAACAAGACGGATCAGGTACCGCTGCTGCGGCGCGCCGGTTTCGACGTTGCTGAGGTTGCCGACATTCTCAGCATGTCCGCCAATCACGTGAAGGTCGCCGACAATCTTGGCCGCAAGAAAAAGCCGGCTTGAGCCTCGCATGGCGAAGATCGATCAGGATCTGCTACAGGCAATCGCCGACAAACAGAACATTGTAGTGCGGGCTGTCTATCCGCAAATCGCTAAGATCGTGCATGACAGCTTTCTTGAGCGTGATCTCGCGGCGTTGGTGCTCGCGAGCCGGCTACGGATCAACATCAATAAATACTCGAAGCCGGATCAGCGTGAACAGATCCGTGGATATCTCACCGGCGGCGGTGGCGGCCGGGCTGCGCCGGCACCGACCGCTGCCGCTTCTGTGCCCGCCGCGCGCGGCCGTGGCAAGCCGGCCAAGAGTCCGGCTCGGAGGAAAGACAATTCCGTCTTCGTGATTGGCGGGAGGGACACCGCGTTAACGGAATCGATGTTCAATTTCCTAACGGCTCTCGGCTGTAAGCCGGTGGAATTCCATCAAGCGGTTGCGCGCGTCCGCGGGACCGGGAACCCGTTCATCGGCCAGGTTCTCGATAAAGCATTCGAGCAGGTGCAAGCGCTGGTCGTCCTATTCTCACCCGACGACGAGGTGAAGTTGAAGGATCAGTTCCTGAAGCCAAACGAGGTCCTGACCGAGGGCCGTTACCGAGGACAGGCGCGGCCAAACGTTACCTTCGAGGCCGGCATGGCGATGGGCCGGCATGAAGAAAAAACTATTATGGTTCAGGTCGGTGACATCAAGAGTTTCAGCGACATCGCTGGTCGCCACATGGTTCATCTTGACAATTCCTTCGATAGTCGGAACGACTTCGCGACTCGCCTAGGTCGCTTGTGCAAGGTCGACACCTCTGGCACCCGATGGACCAAGGTTGGAACGTTCGTTCCTACGGCGGCCGTCGTACCGGCCGCGAAGCCTTCGAAGCGTTTGAAGAAGAAGCGCTGACCTTATGAGCGGTGATCGCCGGCGCTTTGGGTTCAATGCAGGAGAATAAAGTGAGACACTCGGTAGGGTTTCCCGCGGTTTTATTGGGGTAGAAAAGTGTCTCACATTGCGCTAAGTTGTTCATGTTGCACGAATGACGAGGGCCCGTCGCTCCCGCCATTTTATCAATGACTTAGCCCCGATTGCGGCACCCTAATACGGCCGCTTCGGGTGCCCGAAAGGCGCTGCTTGAACGCCTCCCCAGCATCAGTCCGCGCGCTGTTTTTCGACGTGTTCGGGTCCATGGTGGACTGGCGCATGTCGGTCGCCCGGGAGGCGGAAAAAATTCTCGGTCCTCTTGGGTATAAGCTCGATTGGACGTCTTTGGCCGACGCCTGGCGCGGCGAATACCAGCCCGGATTGGAGGAAGTGCGCTCCGGCCGGCAGGTCTTTGCCAAGCTCGACGTGCTGCATCGGCAGGGTCTCGAACGACTGCTGCCGCGTTTCGAATTGCAGAATCTGTCCGACGAGGTGTTGGACGATCTGACACTGGTCTGGCACAGGCTCGATGCCTGGCCGGATGTGCCGGCGGCGCTGGCGCGGCTCAGCCAAAAATTCTGGCTGGCGCCGGTGTCGAATGGCAACATCTCGCTGATGGTCGATCTCGCCCGCCGCAACAATTTGCCATGGGACGCGATCCTCGGCGCCGAAATTGCGCGAGACTACAAGCGCAAGCCAGGCGTTTATCTTGCTTCCTGTGCGGCCTTCGATCTCAAACCCCAGCAATGTATGATGGTGGCCGCGCACAGCAATGATCTCGAAGCGGCGGCGAAGTTAGGATTGCGCACCGCGCATACCGCGCGGCCGGACGAGTATGGGCCGAACACGGGCGAGGGCGCGCCGACGGTGCCGGTCGATTTCGCGGCGAAAAATTTGGCCGACTTGGCGGATCAGCTCGGCGCGTAACTAGCCGCGATACACCGGCGCCGGATGCGCGAAGAATTCTGCCAGGATGTGATAGACCAGCATGTAATTCTTCTGCTGGAAACTGGCGTGCGAAATGCCGGCCATGACCGAGAACTGCTTGTCCGGATTGGGCAGCTTGGCGAAGAATTTCAGCAAATCCTCGATCGACGCGATGCCGTCCCATTGCCCGCGCATGATCAGCGTCGGCACGCTGATTTTTTCCGGGTTCACCACCGGCAGCCGCGAGCACATGTCGATGTAAGTGCCGGTCGGCACCAAATCGTCGAGCGCGGTCACCGCGTCGGCGAAGGCGTCGATGACTTTTTCCTCCGCGGTGCCGGGATGATCGCGCTCGAAGATCGAATGGATGAACGCCTTGTCGATCGGGCGGCGGTTCTTGGCGATGAACTCGGGCAGCCTCTTGCGCCGTTGTTCGAGCGTCGGCGAACCTTCGCCGGTCCACACCATAGCGTCGAGCGCGAGCCGCGCCACCATTTCGGGATGGCGCTCGGCGAACATCGCGGCGCGAAGCGCGCCCGATGAAATCCCGTATGTCAGCAGCGGCCGGTTGCCGCGCAGCTTCTGGATATAAAGCGCGGCGGCGTGGCAATCGTCGGCGCCTTGCGAAATCGGCGCGTTGTTGCCGCGGTCCTTGGTCGAGCGGCCATAGCCTTCCATGTCGACCGACCAGCAGTCGTAGCCGCGGCGAGCGAAGTGATCCATGGCCGAGGAATCGGGGCGTCCCGGTACTTGTAGGTCGAAGGTCGGCTGCGAGGCCATCGACGAGCCGTGCACGAACAGGATGGTGCCGATGCTCTTTGCTGGATCGCCGGCGCATTTCTCCCACATGAACAGCTTCACGCCGCCGTCCTTTTGGGTCCAATGCTCTTGGCCCTTGATGGCGGCTGGCTTACTCATTTCATTCATTGGTTACCTGTGCGGTTGCGGCGAAAAGGCGCAGCGCGTCTTTACTTGAATTTCTTCGGAGCGGCCATATGTGTCCAGTCTTCCGCTTTTGGCCTGTTTTTTGCGAGAGCGTTGGCGAAAATAGAGGGCAAATGGCAAAGGCTATGCGCACGGATAGCAAGTGGGTCCTGGTCTATTCGATTGTCGTGGCGGTTCTGACGCTGCTTTACGTTGGATACGAAGACTTGGGCTTTATGAACGGTGCGGCGGCTAATCCGGCAGCCACGCAAGTTGACGCCGACGATGAATAAAATCTAGGCAAGCCGCGAACATTCGGCCTGACGGTGGCGATGCGTCCCAACGCTAGTTGATTGGTGGAATGTTGTTGGCCTTGATGATGGCCGTCCATTTTGCGACCTCGGACTCCATGAACGCCTTGAATTCCGGTTAACTCATGATCACCGGTGTGGCGCCGGTCTTCTCCCAGGCCTCTTTGATATCCGGGCGCGCCAGAATTTTGCTGATCTCGCGGTTGAGCAGTTCCACGATCGGCTGCGGCGTGCCGGCCGGCGCCATGAAACCGACCCATAAGGTCGCCTGAAAACCGGGGACGCCAGCTTCGGCGATCGTCGGCACGTCGGGCAGGTTCGGCGCGCGCGTTTTGCCGCTGGTGCCGAGCGGGCGCACGCGCTCGGCCTTGATCATTTGCGCCATGGTCGGGATGCTGTCGAACAGGATCTGGATCTGCCCGCTCAAGATATCAGTGCGCATGCCGGCGGAACCCTTGTAGGGCACGTGCACGATGTCGATGCCGGTGAGATGTTTCAGCAGTTCGGCGGCCATGTGGTAGTTCGAGCCCGGACCGGACGAACCGAAATTGAGCGTGCCTGGCTTCTCTTTGGCGAGCGCGAGTAGTTCGGCCAAATTCTTCGCGGGCACGGAAGGATGCACGACCAGCACCAGGTCGCTGTCGATCAGCGGCGCGATTGGAACCAGATCGCGCATGAGCTGATATTGTTTCTTGTTGTATAGCGTTTCGTTGACGGTCTGCGTGCCAGACACCATCAGCAGCGTGTAGCCATCGGGGTTGGCCTTGGCGACCAACTCGGTGCCGATCGTGGTGCCGGCGCCGGGGCGGTTCTCGATGATAAAAGTCTGTTGCAGGAATTTGCGCAATTCTTCGGCAATGGAGCGGGCGTAGACGTCGGTCGGTCCACCGGCGCCGAACGGCACGATGATTTTCACAGGTCGCGACGGATAGTCGTCAGCCTTGGCAAGCGGTGTTCCGATAGTGGCCGCGGCCGCCAGAGCGAGAAGAGCTGCGAATTGTCGCATAAGTGTCATGCGTGTTTCCCCGGCCTTTGTGCATCCCGTCGCCGGCGGCAACTATCGAGGGCCGCTTGCGGCTCTGTCAATCGCCGTCATTACGCGGATACGCCTCAAAAGTGCGCGCAGCCGTGGATGTTCCGCAATGTCGCCTTGCTACTCTTTGTGCGCTGCGCTAAGCCACAGCCGCTCCCGTCCCTGAGGCTTTCCAAGGGCTTTTTTGTGCGGGGCTACGGCGCCGTTACGAGCCGCCGGGCAGTCCGGGGCGGGTAACTTCCGGCCAGGGCGCGGGGCTGTACGCAGAGGTCGCGATGAGCGCATTGCTGCTGGATTATCTTCCGCTGGTCGTTTTTGTCGCGGTCGCGCTCGTGATCGGACTGGTGCTGCTGATCGCGCCGTTCATCGTCGCCTACAAACAACCCGATCCGGAAAAGCTATCCGCTTACGAATGCGGGTTCAACGCTTTCGACGACGCGCGCATGAAATTCGACGTGCGCTTCTATTTGGTCGCCATCCTGTTCATCATTTTCGATCTCGAGGTGGCGTTCCTGTTCCCCTGGGCCGTGGCATTCCGCACGATCGGTCTCTACGGCTTCTGGACCATGATGATTTTCCTTGGCGTGCTCACCATCGGCTTCATATATGAGTGGAAGAAGGGAGCGCTGGAATGGGATTAGTTCCATGACCCTCGTCGCACCCGCGCCGCAAGGAATTCTCGATCCGCGCACCGGCAAGCCGGTCGGCGCAGATGATGATTTTTTCGTGGGCGTGAATAACGAGCTTGCCGACAAAGGTTTCATTATTACCGCTGTCGATGACTTGATTACCTGGGCGCGCACTGGCTCGCTGATGTGGATGACGTTCGGCCTCGCGTGCTGCGCCGTCGAGATGATGCACATGGCGATGGCGCGTTACGACTGCGAGCGCTACGGCTTCGCGCCGCGCGGCTCGCCCCGCCAGTCCGACGTGATGATCGTCGCCGGCACGCTCACCAACAAAATGGCGCCGGCGATGCGCAAGGTCTACGACCAGATGCCGGAGCCGCGCTACGTTATCTCGATGGGTTCCTGCGCCAATGGCGGCGGCTACTATCACTACTCTTATTCGGTGGTGCGTGGCTGCGACCGCGTCGTGCCGGTCGACATCTACGTACCCGGCTGTCCGCCGACCGCCGAAGCGCTGCTGTACGGCGTGATGCTGCTGCAGAAGAAGATCCGCCGCACTGGCACGATCGAACGTTGAGCGGAGTCTTCGAATGGACGAGATGCTCGACAGGCTTGGAGCGACGATCAAGAATGCGCTTCCTGCGTCGGTCACCGGCTACGTCGTCGCCCATGGCGAGCTCACCGTAACGGCCAAGGCCGCCGACATGGTTAAGGTCGCGACCTTTCTGCGCGACGACGCGGCCTGCCAGTTCGTCTGTATCATTGACGCCACCGCGGTGGATTGGCCGAGCCGCGAGCAGCGTTTCGATGTGGTCTATCATCTGCTCTCGCCGCGGCTCAATCAGCGCATCCGCTTGAAGGCCGTGACCGACGAGGTGACGCCGGTGCCGTCACTGATCGATGTCTACCACGGCGCCGATTGGTACGAGCGCGAGGCCTTCGATCTTTACGGCGTGCTGTTCACCGGGCACCCGGACTTGCGGCGCATCCTCACCGATTACGGTTTCGAAGGACATCCGCTGCGCAAGGATTTCCCGCTCACCGGGTTTGTCGAGGTGCGCTACGACGACGAGCAAAAGCGTGTGGTCTACGACAAGGTCCGGCTGGCGCAGGAATTCCGCACTTTCGATTTTCTGTCGCCGTGGGAAGGCACCAATTACGTGCTGCCGGGTGACGAGAAGGCAAAGGGCGAAGGCAAAGGGTCGTGATCTAAAATGGCGGAAACCGCGCTACGCAACTTCACCATAAATTTCGGCCCGCAGCATCCGGCCGCGCACGGCGTGCTGCGTCTGGTGCTGGAACTTGACGGCGAAGTCGTCGAGCGCGTCGACCCGCATATCGGATTGCTCCACCGCGGCACCGAGAAGCTGATCGAACACAAAACCTATATGCAGGCGGTGCCCTATTTTGACCGGCTCGACTATGTCGCGCCGATAAATCAAGAGCACGCTTTCTGCCTGGCGGCGGAAAAACTGTTGAACATCCAGCTTCCCAGACGCGGTCAGCTTATACGCGTGCTGTTTTGCGAAATTGGGCGGCTGCTCTCGCACATCCTCAATATCACCACACAGGCGCTGGACGTGGGCGCGCTTACCCCGCCACTGTGGGGCTTCGAACAGCGCGAGTATCTGATGGCATTCTACGAGCGCGCCTCGGGCGCTCGCATGCACGCAGCCTATTTCCGCGTCGGCGGCGTGCATCAGGACATTCCGAACAAGCTGATCGACGACATCGAGGCCTTCTGCGATCCGTACTTGAAGTTCTGCGACGACTTGGAGGGCTTGCTCACCGAAAACCGCATCTTCAAGCAGCGCACCGTCGACATCGGCGTGGTCACGCTTGAACAGGCGTGGAACCGCGGCTTCTCCGGCGTGATGGTGCGCGGCTCGGGCGCGGCCTGGGATCTGCGCAAGGCGCAGCCCTATGAGTGCTATTCCGAGATGGATTTCGACATACCGATTGGCAAGCACGGCGACAGCTACGATCGCTACTGCGTGCGCGTGGAAGAAATGCGCCAGTCCATAAAGATCATGAGGCAATGCGTGGAAAAACTGCGCGGACCCGAGGGCCAAGGCCGGGTTTCGGTCGACGACGGCAAGATCGTGCCGCCGAAGCGCGCCGATATGAAGCGCTCCATGGAAGCGTTGATCCAGCACTTCAAGCTCTATACTGAAGGTTTCCACGTGCCGGCCGGCGAAGTCTATGCCGCGGTCGAAGCGCCCAAGGGCGAGTTCGGCGTCTACCTCGTTTCCGAAGGCACCAACAAACCGTACAAGTGCAAGATCCGCGCGCCCGGCTTCGCGCATTTGAGTTCGATGGATTTCATGTGCCGCGGTCACATGCTGGCCGACGTGTCCTGCATCATGGGCACGCTCGACATCGTGTTCGGAGAGATCGATCGATGAGCGTTCGCCGTCTCGCCCCGCCGGATATTCAGCCGAAGGAGTTCTCCTTCAACAAGGAGAATCTTGCCTGGGCCAAGCTGCAGGTCGCCAAATATCCGGAAGGGCGGCAGCAATCGGCGATCATTTCGCTGCTGTGGCGCGCGCAAGAGCAGGTGGGCGGCTGGTTGCCGGAAGCGGCGATCCGTTACGTCACCGAATTCCTCGGCATGGCGCATATCCGCGGGCTGGAAGTCGCCACCTTCTACACGATGTTCAATCTGTCGCCGGTCGGCAAAGTCCACGTACAGCTCTGCGGCACCACGCCGTGCCGGCTGCGCGGCGCCGACGATCTGGAAAAGGTCTGCCGCAAGCGCATCGGCGACCAGATGGAAGTGACCAAGGACGGCAAGTTCTCCTGGGTCGAGGTCGAGTGCCTGGGCGCCTGCGTCAACGCGCCAATGGTGCAGATCGGCTCCGACTATTACGAGGACTTGACGGCGGAAAGCTTCGGCGAGGTTCTCGACCAATTCGCCGCTGGCAAGACGCCTAAGCCCGGTCCGCAGACCGACCGGCAATTGTCGGCGCCGGCCGGCGGGCCGCTCACGCTCACCGACAAATCGATTTATGCAGGCCGTGCACGGGAATGACGAATGCTCGCTGACAAGGACCGCATCTTTACCAATCTCTACGGCCTGCACGACTGGGGTCTCAAAGGCGCGCGCGCGCGCGGCGCCTGGAACGGCACCAAGGCGATCCTGGAAAAAGGCCGCGAAGCGATCGTCAACGATGTGAAGGCCTCAGGCCTGCGCGGCCGCGGCGGCGCCGGATTCCCGACCGGATTGAAGTGGTCGTTCATGCCCAAAACGCTGAGTGAGCGGCCGCATTACCTCGTCGTGAACGCCGATAAGTCCGAGCCCGGCACCTGCAAAGACCGCGAGGTCATGCGGCACGACCCACATCTGTTGATCGAGGGCTGCCTGATCGCCGGCTGCGCCATGGGCGCGCATACCGGCTATATCTATATCCGCGGCGAATTCATCCGCGAGCGCGAGCGCCTGCAGGCCGCGATCGACCAGGCCTACGAGGCCAAGCTAATTGGCAAGAACAATGTGCACGGCTGGGATTTCGATCTCTACCTGCATCACGGCGCCGGTGCCTATATCTGCGGCGAGGAAACCGCGCTGCTCGAAAGCCTGGAAGGGAAGAAGGGGCAGCCGCGGCTAAAGCCGCCGTTTCCCGCCAATGTCGGGCTCTATGGCTGCCCGACCACCGTGCAGAACGTCGAGTCGATCGCGGCGGTGCCCGACATTATGCGGCGGGGTGCTGCCTGGTTCGCCGGCATCGGCCGGCCCAACAATACCGGCACCAAGCTGTTCTGCATTTCCGGTCACGTGGAAAAACCGTGCAACGTGGAAGAAGCCATGGGCATTCCGCTGCGCGAATTGGTGGAGACTCATGCCGGCGGCGTCCGCGGCGGCTGGGACAATCTACTGGCGGTCATTCCCGGTGGCTCGTCGATGCCGCTGGTGCCGGCCGGCGCCGACCAGGCCGATACGCTTCTGATGGATTTCGACGGCTGCCGCGACAAGAAATCCGCGCTCGGCACCGCCGCCGTGATCGTGATGGACAAGTCCACCGACATCATCCGCGCGATGGCGCGCATCTCGTATTTCTACAAGCATGAGAGCTGCGGCCAGTGCACGCCTTGCCGCGAGGGCATGGGCTGGATGTGGCGCGTGCTCACCCGCATGGCGGAGGGCCGCGCGCAGAAGCGCGAGATCGACATGCTGATGGAGGTGACGACGCAGATCGAGGGTCACACCATTTGCGCCTTCGGCGACGGCGCCGCCTGGCCGGTGCAAGGCCTGCTGCGGCATTTCCGTCCCGAGATTGAGCGGCGCATCGACCAATACACGCGCAATGCCGACGCCCACGGCGCGGTGCGCGAAGCGGCGGAATAGGGAAGGGGCAGTTCGTGAAGCCAAGCCATGACGTTCGAAAACAAGAACTTGCGGTGCAACCATTGCAGGTTCTGGTGGCCGACGGGGGAAGCGACCGGAAATGAGCCGAGCCGCGAACGATCGATCGTCGGGCAGTGCCGGCGCCGCGCGCCGTCACCGCTCATCATCTGCCCGACCACGGCCGGCGTTATCCGGTTTGGCCGACCACCAAGCGCGACGACTGGTGCGGCGAGCATGAGCATACCCAGATGTGACGACGCCGGATCGCATGAACTGAAGAAGAGAGCATGACCAAGCTTATTGTCGACGGTAACGAGATCGACGTCCCGCCCGAGTACACGCTGCTCCAGGCATGCGAAGCCGCGGGCGCGGAAATCCCGCGCTTCTGCTTCCACGAGCGGCTGTCGATCGCCGGCAATTGCCGCATGTGCCTGATCGAAGTGCAGGGCATTCCGAAACCGCAGGCGTCCTGCGCCATGGGCGTGAAGGATCTCGCCCCCAACAAAGACGGCACGCCGAAGGTACTAAGCACCAAGACGCCGATGGTGAAAAAGGCGCGCGAAGGCGTAATGGAATTCCTGCTGATCAATCATCCGCTCGATTGCCCGATCTGCGACCAGGGCGGCGAATGCGATCTGCAAGACCAGGCCATGGCCTATGGCGTCGACGCCAGCCGCTACGCCGAGAACAAGCGCGCGGTCGAAAACAAATATATCGGCGCGCTGGTCAAAACCATCATGACGCGCTGCATCCACTGCACGCGCTGCATTCGCTTCACCACTGAGGTCGCCGGCGTGCCGGAACTCGGCGCCATCGGCCGCGGCGAGGACATGGAGATAACCACTTATCTCGAGCAGGCGATGACCTCGGAGCTGCAAAGCAACGTGGTCGATCTCTGCCCGGTCGGTGCGCTCACCTCCAAGCCCTATGCCTTCGCGGCGCGGCCGTGGGAGCTCAACAAAACGCAGTCGATCGACGTAATGGACGCGCTCGGTTCCGCCATCCGCATTGACACGCGCGGACGCGAAGTGATGCGCATCCTGCCGCGCACCAATGACGCCGTGAACGAAGAATGGATTTCCGACAAGACCCGCCACATCGTGGACGGCTTGCGCACGCAGCGGCTCGATCAGCCCTATCTGCGCGAGAACGGCCGCTTGCGGCCGGCGTCATGGAGAGAAGCATTTGCCGCCATTGCCGCCAAGGTGAAGGCGAGCAATCCTTCGCGTATCGGCGCACTGGCCGGGCAACTCGCCGGCGTCGAGGAAATGTTCGCGCTCAAGCAGTTGTTGGTCGCGCTCGGCTCGAACAATACCGACGCTCGCTATCCCGGCTCGCCGCTACATCCGAAATATGGCCGCGCCAGCTATCTGTTCAATTCGACTATCGCCGGCATCGACGAAGCCGACGCGATCATGCTGATCGGCACCAATCCGCGCCGTGAGGCCGCGGTGCTCAACGCGCGCATCCGCAAACGCTATCTCAAGGGTAACGTGCTGCTCGGGCTCATCGGCGAAAAAGCCGATCTCACTTATCCCTACAATTATCTTGGCGCCGGCCCCGAGAGTCTTGCGCAATTTGCCGATCATGCGCCGACCGACAAGGTCAAGCCGATGTTCATCATCGGGCAGGGTGCGCTCAACCGCCGCGACGGCGCCGCGGTGCTGGCCATGGCGGCCGCGCTCTCGCTCGGCGTCGTCAAGGACGGCTGGAACGGCTTCAACATTCTGCATGACGAGGCCGCGCTTCCCGGCGCGCTCGATCTCGGTTTCGTGCCGGGCGAGGGCGGATTGGATACCGGCGCGATGCTCGAAGCCGGCGCGCTCGATGTGCTGTTCTTGCTCGGTGTCGACGAGGTCGATGTGCAGCCAGGCCCCTGCGTCGTTTACATCGGAACCCATGGCGACCGCGGGGCCCATCGCGCCGACGTGATCCTGCCCGGCGCCGCCTATCCGGAAAAATCGGGGCTCTACGTCAACACCGAAGGCCGCGTACAGATGGCGAACCGCGCCGCGTTCCCGCCCGGGGAGGCGCGCGAAGATTGGGCGATCCTGCGCGCGCTGTCCGGCGTACTCGGCCATACGCTGCCCTACAATTCATTGCCGCAGCTGCGGCAGACGCTGTTTGCGGCACATCCGCATTTCATGCGTCTCGACCAGATCGCGGCCGGCGATGCCGCCGATATTCAGAAGCTCGCCAAGCTCGGCGGCGCTGCAGACAAGGCGCCGCTGCGCTCATCGGTTCCCGAGTTCTATCTCACCAATCCGATCGCGCGCGCATCCGCCACCATGGCCGAGTGTTCGGCCCTGGCCAACGCGGCCGCCAAAACGGCGGCGGAGTAGCGGCCATGGACCTGATGGAATTCTTTTGGACCTATCTCTGGCCCTTTATCATCATCCTGGCGGAATGCCTGCTTCTGCTCGTGTTCCTGCTGGTGGCGGTCGCCTATGTCATTTATGCCGACCGCAAAATCTGGGCGGCGGTGCAGATGCGGCGCGGTCCCAACGTGGTCGGACCCTGGGGCTTGTTCCAGTCCTTCGCCGACATGCTGAAATTCGCGCTGAAGGAGCCGACGATTCCGGCCGGCGCCAACAAAGGTGTGTTCCTGCTGGCGCCGCTGGTCTCCACCGTGTTGGCGCTCGCCGCCTGGGCGGTGATTCCGGTCAATGTCGGCTGGGCGATCGCCGACATCAATGTCGGCGTCTTGTACATCTTCGCCATCTCCTCGCTGATGGTCTACGGCATCATCATGGCGGGCTGGGCGTCGAATTCGAAATACCCATTCCTATCGGCGCTGCGTGCGGCTGCGCAGATGGTGTCCTACGAGGTCTCCATCGGCTTCGTCATCATCACCGTGCTGCTGTGCGCCGGCTCGCTCAATCTGACGACCATCGTCACCGCGCAGCAGAACGGGATCGCGAACCTGATCGGCCTGCCGTGGCTCGGTTTCCTGAACTGGTACTGGCTGCCGCTGTTCCCGATGTTCATCATCTTCTTCGTTTCGGCGCTGGCGGAGACCAACCGGCCGCCGTTCGATCTGGCCGAAGCAGAATCGGAACTCGTCGCCGGCTTCATGGTGGAGTACGGCTCGACGCCTTATGTGTTGTTCATGCTCGGCGAATACGTGGCGATCTGCACGATGTGCGCCATGGGAACCATCTTCTTTCTGGGCGGCTGGCTGCCGCCGATCGCCGTTCCGCCGTTCACCTGGATACCGGGTGTGATCTGGTTCGTGCTCAAGGCGCTCGTGCTGTTTTTCATGTTCGCAATGGCGAAGTCGATCGTGCCGCGCTACCGCTACGACCAGCTGATGCGGCTCGGCTGGAAGGTGTTCTTACCGATGTCGCTGGCCATGGTGGCGATCGTCGCCGTCGTGATCGAGTACGGCGTGCAGGTGCCAAAGTGAGGATGCGATGAGATTGGATCGCGCAGCCAAGGGGCTGTTTTTGTGGGAGTTCGTGACAGCCACGATCCTGGGCATGCGCTATCTCCTGGGGCCGAAGGCGACGCTCAACTATCCGGCCGAGAAGGGGCCGCTCTCGCCGCGCTTCCGCGGCGAGCACGCACAGCGCCGCTATCCGAACGGCGAGGAGCGCTGCATCGCCTGTAAGTTGTGCGAGGCGATCTGCCCGGCGCAGGCGATCACCATCGAGGCCGGCCCCCGACGCAACGACGGCACGCGGCGCACCACGCGTTACGACATCGACATGGTCAAATGCATCTATTGCGGGCTGTGCCAGGAAGCTTGCCCGGTCGACGCCATCGTCGAAGGCCCGAATTTCGAATACGCCGCCGAGACGCGCGAAGAACTTTACTACGACAAGGAAAAGCTGCTCGCGAACGGCGACCGTTGGGAACGCGAGATCGCCAAGAATCAGGCGCTCGACGCGCCATATCGATGAGTATTTGCAGGTGAGATGATGATCGTTGCCGCGCTGTTCTTCTATCTCTTTGCCGGCATTTGCGTGGCGAGCGCCTTCATGGTGATCGCGGCGAAGAACCCGGTGCATTCCGTGCTCTATCTCATCCTCGCCTTCGTCAACGCGGCCGGGCTGTTCGTGATGCTCGGCGCCGAATTTCTCGCTATGATTTTGATCGTGGTCTATGTCGGCGCGGTCGCCGTGCTGTTCCTATTCGTGGTGATGATGCTCGACGTCGATTTTGCCGAACTCAAACAAGGCGCGTTGCAATATTTGCCGGTCGGCATGCTGATCGGCGGCATTTTCCTCGCCGAGCTGCTGCTGGTGGTCGGCTCCTGGGTGATCGGACCCGGTGTACCGCTGGTGATCGCCGCGCCGATCGCGGCCAAGGTGCCGAACATCGAGGCGATCGGCCTCGTGCTCTACACCCGCTACGCCTATTTCTTTGAAGCTGCCGGCATCATCCTGTTGATCGCCATGATCGGTGCCATCGTGCTCACGCTGCAGCACCGGGTGCGCGTGCGCCGGCAGAATATCCCCGAGCAGGTCGCGCGCACGCCGGCGACGGCGATGGAAATCGTCAAGGTGCGGTCGGGTCAGGGCCTGGGGAGCAATACATGACCATTGGCCTCGGACATTATCTGTCGGTTGCCGCCATCCTGTTCACGTTCGGGGTTTTTGGCATCTTCCTCAACCGCAAGAACGTGATCATCATTTTGATGTCGATCGAGCTGATCTTGCTGGCGGTCAACATCAATCTGGTCGCTTTTTCGAGTTATCTCGGCGACATCGTCGGCCAGATCTACGCGCTCTTGGTGCTCACGGTGGCGGCGGCGGAAGCCGCGATCGGGCTCGCCATTCTTGTCGTCTACTACCGCAACCGCGGCTCGATCGCGGTTGAAGACATCAATCTGATGAAGGGCTGATAATCTAAATGTACCAGGCCATCGTCTTTCTGCCTCTGCTGGGGGCCATTCTTGCGGGGCTGATCGCCATCGCGGGCGCGCGGGCGCGCTGCCCCGGCGAGGGGCCGCCACCGGGCCTGGAAGAGGGGGCTGTCGCTGCCGATCACGGCACGCATGCGGAACACGCGCATGCCGCGCATGGCCACGACGACCACGGGCACGAACCGGCCGCCGCCGGATCGCGCCTGGCGGAACTGATCACCACCACGCTGCTGTTGATCTCCATGATCCTGTCGTGGATCGCCTTCGTGCAGGTCGGCTTCGGTCATCATGATGAACGCGTCCCGGTTTTCACCTGGATGCTTTCCGCCGATTTGAAGGTGGACTGGGCGTTGCGCATCGACACGCTCACCGCGGTGATGCTGGTGGTGGTAAATACGATCTCGGCCTTCGTGCACCTCTATTCGATTGGCTACATGGAGGAGGACCCGTACCGGCCGCGTTTCTTCGCCTATTTGTCGATCTTCACCTTCTTCATGCTGATGCTGGTGACTTCCGACAACCTGGTGCAGATGTTCTTCGGCTGGGAAGGCGTGGGTCTGGCGAGCTATCTGCTGATCGGCTTCTGGTATCATAAGCCAGAAGCTAACGCGGCGGCGATTAAGGCCTTCGTGGTCAACCGCATTGGCGATTTCGGCTTTGCGCTCGGCATCTTCGCTCTGTTCGCGCTGGTCGGCTCGATCGATCTCGACACCGTCTTCGCGCAGGCGCCGTCGCTGGTCGGCAAAACCATTCCGTTCTTCGGCTGGCACCCCGACGCGCTTACGCTCATCTGCCTGATGCTGTTCATGGGTGCGATGGGCAAGTCGGCGCAGTTCCTGCTGCACACATGGCTGCCCGACGCGATGGAAGGCCCGACGCCGGTCTCCGCCCTGATCCATGCCGCAACCATGGTGACCGCCGGTGTGTTCATGGTCGCGCGGCTGTCACCGCTGTTTGAGCTCGCGCCCAACGCGCAAAGCTTCGTCACCTTTATCGGTGCCACCACCGCGATCTTCGCCGCCACCGTCGGCCTGGTGCAGAACGATATCAAGCGCGTCGTCGCCTATTCGACCTGCTCGCAGCTTGGCTACATGTTCGTGGCCATGGGCGTGGGCGCCTATTCGGTCGGCATGTTCCATCTGTTCACCCACGCGTTCTTCAAGGCACTGTTGTTCCTTGGTTGCGGCTCGGTCATTCACGCCATGCATCACGAGCAGGACATGCGGCACATGGGCGGTCTGAAAGACCGCATCCCGTACACCTATATCGTGATGATCATCGGCACGCTGGCGCTCACCGGCTTCCCGCTCACCGCCGGCTATTTCTCCAAGGATGCGATCATCGAGGCGGCCTTCGTCGGCAAAAACCCGCTCGCGCTCTACGCGTTCATTTGCACGGTCGCCGCCGCGCTGCTCACCTCGTTCTATTCATGGCGGCTGATCTTCAAGACCTTCCACGGCGAACCGCACGACCGCAAGCATTGGAAAGAGGCGCATGAGAGCCCGCTGACCATGCTGATCCCGCTCGGCTTCCTGGCGCTCGGCTCGGTGGCCGCTGGATTCCCGTTCAAGGAAGTCTTTGCCGGCCACGGCGTCGAGGGCTTCTTCCGCGAGTCGCTGGCCTTCGCCAAGGGCAACTCCGTCCTCGAAGACATGCATCACGTGCCGCTCCTGATCGGCATTCTGCCGACCTTAATGATGGCGCTCGGCTTCGTCGTCGCCTGGCATTTCTATATTCGCCGGCCGGATATTCCGGTCGAACTCGCACGCACGCACGAGGTGCTCTACAAATTCCTGCTCAACAAGTGGTACTTCGACGAGATCTACGAAGTGATCTTCGTGCGTCCCACCAAGTGGATCGGACGTAGTCTGTGGAAGGGCGGTGACGGCTGGCTAATCGACGGCTTCGGCCCCGACGGCATCTCGGCCCGCGTCCTCGACGTCACCCGCAACGTGATACGGCTGCAGACCGGTTATCTGTATCACTACGCCTTCGCCATGCTGATCGGCGCGGCCGCCTTCATCACTTACTTCATGTTCGCGGTGCATTAGCATGATCCCGAAAAGTGGAAACCGGTTTTCGGTAAAGATCATGCGCAGAGAAAAACAATGAATATCAATTGGCCCATTCTCTCCGTCGTCACGTTCCTGCCGCTGCTGGGCGCAGCGTTCATCATGTTGGTGCGCGGAAACGACCGGCTTGCCAAGGGCACCGCGCGCTGGGTAGCGATGTGGACGACGCTGGTCACCTTCGCCATCTCGCTGGTGATGGTGTGGCGCTTCGATGCGACCTCGGCGGAATTCCAGTTCGTCGAGAAGCACCCGTGGTTGGGGATATCAAGCTATCACATGGGCGTGGACGGCATTTCGCTGCCGTTTGTGATTCTCACCACCGCTCTGATGCCGATCTGCATCCTGGCGAGCTGGACGGTGATCCAGAAGCGCGTGAAGGAATACATGATCGCGTTCCTGGTGCTGGAAACGCTGATGATCGGCACTTTCTCGGCGCTCGACCTGGTGCTGTTCTATCTGTTCTTCGAAGGCGGCCTGATCCCGATGTTCCTGATCATCGGCGTCTGGGGCGGCCCGCGCCGGGTTTATGCCAGCTTCAAGTTCTTCCTCTACACGCTGCTCGGCTCGGTGCTTATGCTGTTGGCCATCATGGCTATGTATTGGGAGGCCGGCACCACCGATATTATCGCGCTGCTGCACCACGATTTCCCGCTCGGTTTGCAGAAATGGGCGTGGCTCGCCTTCTTCGCATCGTTTGCGGTCAAGTTGCCGATGTGGCCGGTGCACACCTGGCTGCCGGACGCGCATGTGGAAGCGCCGACCGCGGGCTCAGTCATCCTCGCCGCCATCCTGCTGAAGATGGGCGGCTATGGATTCCTGCGGTTCTCGTTACCGATGTTTCCGTCGGCCAGCCATGACTTCGCGCCGATGATCTTCACGCTGTCGGTGGTCGCCATCATCTACACCTCGCTGGTGGCGTTGATGCAGGAGGACGTGAAGAAGCTGATTGCCTATTCCTCGGTCGCGCACATGGGCTTCGTGACCATGGGAATATTCGCGCTGACTCCGCAGGGCGTGGCCGGCGGCATCTTCCAGATGATCTCGCACGGCATCGTCTCCGGCGCGCTGTTCCTTTGCGTCGGCGTGGTCTACGACCGCATGCATACCCGCGAGATCGCCTTCTATGGCGGCCTGGTCCACCGCATGCCGGTGTTCGCGGCGGTGTTCATGGTGTTCACGCTCGCCAATGTCGGCCTGCCGGGCACCTCCGGCTTCGTCGGCGAATTCCTGTCGCTGATCGGCACCTTCAAGGCTAACAACGCGGTCGCGACCTTTGCCACGCTCGGCGTCATCCTGTCGGCGGCCTATGCACTGTGGCTCTATCGCAAGATGATCTTCGGCAACCTGAAGCCGGCGCTGGTCGGCATCAAGGATATGGGCTGGCGGGAAATTCTGATCTTCACGCCGCTGGTGGCGCTCACCATTTTGTTTGGAGTGGCGCCGAAGCCTGTGCTCGACATGTCGGCGGCGTCCGTCGTTCAGTTGCTCGATAACTATAAACACGCCATGGCTGCGGTCTCGGCACCGGATTCAAAAACCGGCGCAATCGCCATCACGATGGAACGGGCCGAAATGACTCCAGTGAGCGCCGCGCAATGAACCAGGCTGTGCACTTGCAAGAACTGCTGCCGATCTTGCCGGAGGGCGTGCTGGCGATCGGTGCCATGCTGATGCTGATGATCGGCGTCGGCGCGCACCAGAGCGAACGCAGCGCGGGGATCGTGAACGGCTTTTGCGTCGCCGTGCTGGCGCTCGCCGCCTTGGCCGTGGTGTTGCTGCCGACCGACCGCACCGAATTATTCGGCGGCAGTTTGGTCGTTGACGATTATGCGCGATTTCTCAAGCTGTTAGCGCTCGCCGGCTCGGGCGGCTCGCTGATCCTGTCGCTCAACTGGCTCACCGTCGAGAAGCAGCAGAAATTCGAATACGGCGTGCTGTTTTTGCTCTCGACGCTCGGCATGTTGCTGCTGATTTCCGCCGCCGACCTGATCGCGCTCTATCTCGGGCTCGAGATGATGAGCCTGCCGCTCTACGTGGTGGCCGCCTCGAACCGCGACAATGTGCGCTCGACCGAAGCCGGATTGAAATATTTCGTGCTGGGGGCACTGTCGTCCGGCATGCTGCTGTACGGCGCGTCGCTGATATACGGTTTCACCGGCACCGTGAGTTTCGCCGGTATCGCCAAGGCCACCGGCCATGGCGCCAATCTCGGCCTGATCTTCGGCCTGGTGTTCATGTTCGTGGGCTTCTGCTTCAAGATCTCCGCGGTGCCGTTCCACATGTGGACGCCTGACGTTTACGAAGGCGCGCCGACGCCGGTGACCGCGTTCTTTGCCGCCGCACCGAAAGTCGCCGGCATCGCCATCTTCGTGCGCGCGACCATGGTCGCGTTCCCCGGCATCACGCATGAGTGGCAGCAGATCGTGGTGTTCGTCTCGATCGCCTCCATGGTACTCGGCGCCTTCGCCGCCATCGGCCAGCGCAATATCAAACGGCTGATGGCTTATTCCTCGATCGGCCATATGGGCTTCGCGCTGGTCGGCCTTGCCGCCGGCACCGCCGAGGGCGTGCAGGGCGTGCTCGTCTATATGTCGATCTACGTGGCGATGACGCTCGGCGTCTTTGCCGCGATCCTTGCCATGCGGCGCGACGGCAAGTTCGTTGAAACCATCGGGGACCTGGCAGGTCTCGCCCGCACCCATCCGACCATGGCGTTCTTCCTGGCGATGCTGCTGTTCTCGCTTGCCGGGATTCCGCCGCTCGCCGGTTTCTTCGCGAAGTTCTACGTGTTCCTCGCCGCCATCAAGGCCGGGCTCTATACGCTCGCGGTGATCGGCGTGCTCTCGAGCGTGGTGGGTGCCTATTACTATCTGAACATCGTGAAGATGATATATTTCGACGAGCCGGTGAAAGGCTTCGATCGCATGCCGGGCCTGTTGCGGCTGGTGCTGGGCGTGTCCGGGCTGGTCGTCATGCTGTTCTTCGCCTATCCCGCGCCGATCCTGGACGCGGCGACCGTCGCGGCGAAATCCCTTTTCTGACGCGCGATCCCGAAAAGTGGGAGCCGGTTTTCGGTCAAGATCGCGCCTAAATAGATGAACCGCGAAGCCACGGGCCTGGCGGGGGTCCGGCACGAAAGTTACGAAATTCTCGGCTCAACCAATGCCGAGGCGCTGGCGCGTGCGCGCGCCGGCGAACGCGGGCCGTTGTGGATCTCGGCGCTTAGCCAGAGCGCGGGGCGCGGCCGGCGCGGCAGCGTATGGGCGTCGCCGCCGGGCAATCTCTACGCCAGCCTGCTACTGACCGATCCGGCGCCGCAGCCTTTGGCACCGCAATTGTCTTTCGTGGCGGCGCTGGCGCTGCACGATGCCTTGTGTGACTGCGCGCCGCGGCTGGGGCCGCAGTTCAAGCTCAAATGGCCGAACGATCTGCTGCTGGGGCCGGACAAGCTCGCCGGCATTTTGATCGAAGGCGAGAGCGAGCCGGTGTTCGCGGTCGTCGTCGGCTTCGGGGTCAATTGCGCCAATCACCCACCCGACACGGCTTTTCCCGCGACCGATCTGCTTTTGGCCGGCGCGGTGGTGGCGCCTGAGGCGTTGTTTGCCGCGCTGGCGGCGGCGATGTTGCGCCGGCTGGCGCAGTGGCAGAGCGGCGCCGGCTTTGCGGCCATCCGCGGCGATTGGCTGGTGCGCGCTGCCGGTCTTGGCGAGGACATCCGGGTGCGCTTGCCCGAGCGCGAGTTGCGCGGCCGGTTCCACGGGCTCGATGAGACCGGCCGACTGCAAGTCGAGCAACCGGGCGGGCTCGCGACCATCACCGCCGGCGAAGTATTCGGGCTGGGATCCTGATTATGGCGCAAGCATCACAAGAACTGGTGTTCGCGCCGCTCGGCGGCGTCGGCGAGATCGGCATGAACCTGTCGATCTACGGGCTGGGCGACGAGCGCCACCGCCAATGGCTGGCGGTCGATCTCGGCGTGTCCTTTGCCTCGGAAGAGCATTTGCCGGGCATCGATCTGATCTTTCCCGACATTCGCTATCTGGTGGCGGAGCGCAAAAACCTCGCCGGCCTGGTGATTACCCACGCGCATGAGGATCATTACGGCGCGATCCTCGATCTGTGGCCGAAACTGAAGGTTCCGATCTTCGCCACGCCATTCACCGCTGCGCTGCTGGCGGCCAAACGCGCGAGCGAGCCGGGCGCCCCGGAGATACCGGTGACCATCGTGTCGCTCGGCGGCCGCTTCAAGGTCGGCCCGTTCGACGTCGAGGTGGTGTCGATGGCGCATTCGGTCCCGGAATCGAACGCGCTCATCATCCGCACGCCGGCGGGTCCGGTTTTGCATACCGGCGACTGGAAGATCGATCCGACGCCGATCCTGGGCGACGTCACCGACGAGAACAAGCTGCGCGCGCTTGGGGACGCGGGCTGCCTCGCCATTGTCGGGGATTCGACCAATGCGGTGCGCGACGGCCGATCGCCCTCCGAAAAGGACGTGGCGAAGACCATCGCCGAACTGGTCAAGGCCGCGCGCGGCCGCGTGGCGGTGACCACCTTCGCGTCCAACGTGGCGCGCCTGCGCTCAGTAATCGACGCTGCTCGCGGTGCCGACCGCGAGGTGGTGGTGGTCGGCCGCGCCATGGAGCGCGTCATCCAGGTCGCGCGCGAGACCGGATACCTGGAGGGCGTGCAGGAGCTACGCGCGGTCGACGCCTACGGGTACCTACCGCCCAATAAAGTGGTGGCGCTTTGCACTGGCAGCCAGGGCGAGCCACGCGCGGCGCTCTCGCGCATCGCCGAAGACCAGCATCCGGACGTCACGCTGTCGCGCGGCGACACGGTGATTTTTTCCGCCCGCACCATTCCCGGCAACGAAAAAGCGGTCGGCCGCATCATCAACGGACTGATCGATCAGGGCATCACGGTGATCACCGATAGGACGCATCTGGTGCATGTGTCGGGGCATCCGCGCCGCGCCGAGCTCGAAGAGCTGATCGGTTGGGTCAGGCCGAAGATTCTCGTCCCGGTACACGGCGAGGCGCTGCATCTATCAGAGCACGCCGCGCTCGCCCGCCGCTGCGGCGTCAAGGAGGTCGTGCAGTGCCGCAACGGTGATCTGGTGCGGCTGTCGCCGTCGGCCGGGATCATCGACGTGGTGCCGTGCGGGCGGCTCTACAAAGACGGCTCGCTGCTGGTCGAGGCCGACGCGCGCACGGTCGCCGACCGCAAACGGCTGAGCTTTGCCGGCGCCGTGTCGGTCGCGCTCGCCATCACCGACAAAGGTGAGTTGGTCGACGACCCGTCGCTCGATCTAATCGGCGTTCCGGAACGCGACCGCGACGGCGGCCTCATAGCCGACGCGGTGATCGACGCGGTGATCGAGACGCTCCAATCGATGCCACGTGGACGACGGCGCGATCCCGACGCGGTGGCAGAGGCGATCCGCCGCGAGGTGCGCGCCGCCGTTGCCGACCGGTGGGGCAAAAAGCCGATGTGCCATGTGCACGTCTTGACGGTATGATGGCACAGACATCGTGTATACCCGATGTCTGTATTTAAAATGCCCAAGTCGGCTATCGCCGACTTGGGGCGCTGGGAGTTATGCGAGGAAATTCATGATCGGTCGTCTCAACCACTTCGCCGTCGCGGTGAAAGACATTGCCAAGGCAACAGCGGTCTATCGCGACACATTGGGTGCCAAAGTCTCTGCCAAGGTGGCGCAGCCGGACCATGGCGTCTCCACCGTGTTCATCACGCTGCCCAATACCAAGATAGAGCTACTGGAACCGCTCGGCGACGGCTCGCCGATCAGTAAATTCCTGGAAAAGAATCCGGACGGCGGCATCCATCATGTCTGCTACGAGGTGCCCGACATCCGCGCCGCCCGCGACGCCTTGAAGGCGCAAGGCGCGCGTGTGCTGGGCGACGGCGAGCCGAGGATCGGCGCCCACGGCAAGCCGGTGCTGTTCCTTCATCCGAAGGATTTCTGCGGCACTTTGGTCGAACTGGAGCAGGCGTAGCCGCCAATGAGCGTGGCCACTGTCATTGCGATCTATTTCATCATCTGGTGGGTGTTGCTGTTCGCCATATTGCCCTGGGGCGTGCACAGCCAGCATGAGAGCGGCGACGTGGCGCCGGGCACCGATCCGGGCGCGCCGGCGGTGCACCTCATCTGGCGCAAACTGCTGTGGACCACCGTGACCGCCGCCGTGGTATTCGGCATTGCCACGGCTGTTTACAAGGCCGACCTGATCCCGTTCGAGTTTCTGAAGCGGGTTTCTAGTCCGCCGCACACGTAGGTTTTATTGGTGTTTTCTGCGCTTTGTTTGAGTAATCCCCTAATTCGTCCCCGATACTAAAACGCCCACAAAGCCCGCCGGTGCGTTATTTTGCCCCGCCCGCCACCCCTCCGCCTATCCCGGCGGCCGCAACGCGCCAGCGCGGCTGCGCGCCCGCCTAGGGGTGGGGTAACGCCGCGCTGCCATACTAACAGGGGGTGGACCCCGGGTGGTTCTTCCCATGCTCATCCTCAAACGCCCATCCAAATCCCGCCGGTCAGACGACGACTACGACGTGTTCGACGGCGGCCGGTACATCGGGCGCATCTTGTGGACCTATGCGGCGTCGAGAGACACCATGGTTCTGGACGATCACGGCCCGGGTGCCGCAGTACCCGCATGATCGCGGCTAAATGAAAGAGGCCGCCAACTGAGACGGCCAATAAAAAGGCCCCGCGCTAGAGGGAGGCCCTAGGCGGGGCTTCCTGGCGGCCTTTGGCTGGGGGGCACCTAATACGGCTAATTAGCGAAGAACTCTCGTGAGGCAACATCTCAGGACTTATCGCGCCTATGATTTTCCACGCGCGGCGGCATCGAGGCGGGCATCAATATATTCCGCGAGGCGTTTGCTATGCGGCGGCAGAATCATCTCGTCGTGGTTGGCGGGGACCTCAAGAACTGTTAGCCCACCGCGTGCGAGTGGTCCCCAATGGGCTCTCTGCTTTTCGGAATTGCCCGCGCTGCTGAACATCGTGATGTGACCAAGATAGGGCTTGGCCGCATAGTAGAGCTTTGCCCGCTTACAAACCCAAGCGTAGTAACTGGATCGATGCTCGTGAGGGATGGGTCGCCCCAGTCGGGACCAAAGATCAAACAGCCGATTCCATATCCTCCACTTTATAAATCCCCGTCCACGAGCGAGGAGGTCTTGGAAGCCTCGGACATCGCGGACTTTGCCGCTAAGGCGCACCGCCTCGGACAGCCGGGGCGATCCAGAGGTATCGCGGAAGACCGTATCTATCAAACCAAGGAAGCTCACGCGTTCACCCTCGCGGACAAGCTGCTGGGCGATCTCGAAACTCACCCGGCCACCAAAACAATGTCCTGCGAGAAAATACGGTCCGTGCGGTTGCACCCGTCGGATTTCGGTGACGTAACCGGCAGCCATCGACGCGATGGTACGAGGAATGCGGTGCTTTCCATCCAACGGCAGTGCCTGCAGGCCAAATACGGGACGATCGCTCTTGAGATCGCTAACCAGATGGCGGAATTGCATCACGCCGTAAGGTCCTGGTGTCACAAGGAAAAGCGGCAAACCTGTCCCAGAGGTGCGAAGCGGCACCAATGAGGTGCCTATGGTCGCCCGGATAAATTGTGCGAGGCGCGCAATGGTCGGCGCTTGTATAATGGTTGATGGTGACAGACTGCAGCCCAGCCGAGCCTCAATTTTTGAAAACACCGTAAGGGCCTGCAAGGAGGTGCCCCCGAGCTCAAAAAAATCGTCGTCGATGCCGATCTTCGGCAGCTTTAGAACCTCTTGCCAAATTGTACGAAGCTCATGCTCGCGGTCGTCGGACGGCGCGCGGAATGCTACCGGGTACGCTTTTTCCCGGCGAGGCGGCGGCAACGCTTTGAGATCAATTTTTCCACTGCCTGCAATCGGAAACGAGTCTAAAACCACAAATTGAGAAGGCACCATGTAGGAAGGCAAGCGCTCAGCTAAGCCCTTGCGCATGGCGGACGCCGATGCGTTCCCAGGTGCAACGACGTAGCCCACCAAAGATGGTTCTTCGCCAGCGGCGCCGTCATATAGCAGCACAACCGCGTCCATGACATTCGGCTGGCGAATGAGTTCGCATTCTACTTGGAAGGGCTCAATGTTGTAGCCGCGTAATCTGATCGTGCGTCCCTTGCGGCCCACATGTTCCAGCGTGCCATCGCTCCGCCAGCGCCCGAGATCGCCGGTGCGATAAATACGGATGGTGCTATCGAGCGGATCAGTCTGAAAGACGTTTTGCCGTCAGATCCGGATTGTTCCAATATCCCCGTGCGAGAAATCGGCTGTGAACGACGATTTCGCCGATCTCTCCCGGTGGAACAAGCGTGCCTCTCTCATCCTCTATGAAGACTTCCACCCCATCGACCGGACGGCCAACCGCGACAATACCAGGCTCGGGAGGACGCGAAGCAGTGAAGACCTGTGCCGCGATAGTGCCGGCCTCTCCCGACGAATAGCTATGTCCGATGCGCCAATCGCCGTCGAGATGCCGGCTGAGGCGAATAACGTCTTCTGCGTAGAGCCGCTCACCCGTCGCCCTGACGAAACGGAGCGCCGGAAACCGAAGATCGTCGGGTAACGAGGCAAGCCAGGCTCGCAACAATGAACCTGAGAACGAAACATATGTGATCTTTTGGGCGATGAGCCAGGGCGCGAGCTTCTGAAAACCGTGGCGATGAAGATCAAACGGAAACAGGCACGCCCCCGAAAGTAACGGCAAGAATGTTTCGTTGATCCCCGTGCAAACGCCACTTGAGCGCAAATTTGCGTACCGGCCATTGCGCGCGAGCCCAAATAACGAGTACCGAATATCGCCCCGACGGATCAAACTGCGATGACTATTGGCCACGCCCTTCGGTCGGCCAGTCGAACCGGAAGTATAAACGACATAGGCTGTATCATCCGGAGAGGCGGTCCGATCGGCCACGAATGGCGCCGGTGATCGAGCGAGCTGCTCAACCTCCATGACAGTGACGCGGCCGGTGGCCGCGAGCTCCGCGATCGAGCGGGTAGAACTATCGATGATGATGTGCGCGGCTCCGGAGTCCTCGAAGACTTGTGTTAACCATTTCTCGGGCGAATCGGGCGCAAGAGGGATGAAAATCCGGCTCGCCTTCAACACGCCTAGCATTGCGGCAATACGAGCCGCGTCGTCCTGCATGTACAGCACGATAGGTCGGTCACGTTGGGAAGGAAGCGAAAACAGCGCCGCGGCAATACGGCTCGCCTTTAGATCGAGCGCTCGATAGGTGAGCGAAATCGCGTCAGCAACAATCGCCAGGTTATCAGGAACGGCAGCCACTTGCCGCTCAAATCGCGACGCGATGGTGTCTTTGGAATTGCCGGAAATGTCTTTACGCGGCCGTTGTCGCTCGACGAGGACGTCTGTCAGGCTCATCGGTCAAAACCCTCTCACTCAATTTGACATTGTGCAACCTTCGGATGGGATTTCGTCAAGGCCTGTCCAAAAAATTGTTGATGCAATTCTTATAGGCCTATGGCCTGCGAACGTAGAGTTTCAAGGAGATGCTGTAACTCAAGGGTCTCTAGTCGGTATGTTAGGCAATAAGTACGACGGGGCCGCCTTTTGGGCATCGCGGTATTTGGCGGAAGCTGGGGCTATACGGTAGCCGTTGCTTCCTTGCTGGTTATCCGCGCGACAAACTCCCGCGCTTTCGCCGACAACTCGCGGCATTGCCGGTTGAGATCGAGCACCTTGAGCGCAATCTCCTCGGTCATATCGCGGGTTCAGCCTTCGTGCGTTTTAAAAGCCACCACCCGCATCGGGTCATTAACAGACATAACGGTATGTCCACTCCATGTCCGCTTTACCCCCGATAGCGGACATGCGTGCGGGCACGGTCGAAATATCCGTTAACTGCCAATCGCGACCAACAGCGCAATCAGAAAGACCGCCTCGCGGCGGTCTTTCCGAAATCCGTTCAGGTGTTTTGATCAGGCCGACGACGACAGCGGCGTTCCTTCGTTTCCATTAACCGCGAATAGGCTAAACTCGACCGGATGGAGGCTCTGTGGCAGGTCAGCAGACCCGGTTCCTAGATGGAAATTCGGACTTATAACACAATCTCCGAATTGGTCTCGATTGGCGATGCGTGGAATCGTCTAAGCGAACGAGAGCCGAGATTTGTTCCGAGTTTTTCCGAATTAAGATATGAATTACAGGCTTCCGGATGCAAATTTCGAGTCTTAGCTGCGATCGATAAATTTCAGGTCATTGGCATCGCCTGTTTTGTGTATAGAAACGCAACAAAATTTTATGGTATCTCTGAGATGAACCTATTTCGTCTTTCCATCAAAGAAGTGTTTCTTTTTGGTTCCTGTGTGCTGGGTCAGGTTGACGAATGTATTATTGAAATGTTTTTGAGACTGATAATAAACGACTCGGATTTTGATTTGTTAGATCTTGGGTTCCTTATAATTGACTCTCCTTTGTACAATGTAGTCACCAACCTCCGCGGCGGCGTGATCGTCGGTAGACCCCGCCGAAACGTTGAGATCCAATGGTTAATCAAACTGCCTCAAACTTTTGAGGACTACATAAGATCATTGGGGTCAAGAACACGAAGAAATGAGGTTAGAGAATTTAAGAAACTCGAACGGCAACCCGCGTTCGAAGTTCATGTAATTTATCGTCTCGACCAAATCGACAATTTTTTGCAGGATGCCGAAAAAATCAGTCGGCTGACCTACCAATGGAACTATGGTCCTAGCGCGAGGTTTTGCAATGACGCGGCGACCCGCGAGCGACTTGTGCGGTTTGCGAAAAACGAGAAATTGCGCTGCTATATCGCTTATTTCGATGGCCATCCATGTGCGTTTGTGTATGGAGAGTGGAACCATCGCATTTATATTGGTCGAATTATTGGCTACGATCCAAAATATGCCAAAGGATCACCGGGCACCGCACTAACGTTTTGGATAATCCGTGATCTGATCGACAACACGGAGTGTGAGTTTTATGATTTTGGAGTGGGGGGATATTTTGAATACAAAACGAGATTAGGGAATACCTCACTCAATTGTACAAGGTTACAAGTGGGGCATCTGTATCGACCGTATTCGTTTTGCCTAGTCGCGCTCGATAAAATGTTAAGGTCAGCGAAAAATCTACTAAGTTTGGTCATTGGACAGGACAAGCTCGCGCACCGTGCGAGGAGGTTACGGCGATACGGCTAATAGCTGGGGACGATTTCTGACGAGCGCGTGATCAAGCGGCTGCGCTAGGAGCAGATGTCTTCCGCTTTCTACGCCAGCCGAGCAGTCCCAACGCGACGAAAGCGGTATTGCTCACTTATTTGCCGCCATTCGCGATGCATTGCTGTTGTACGGCTTTATTTGTCCGCCTTTGCTGCGTAGTCCCTGCTTCTGGGTATTTTTCTTGGCACTTGCCTACGACGCTGGCGCTGGCGGCCTGTGCCGTATTTGGAGAAAAGATCACAGCGGACACAATGAGCACTCCGAGCAAGACCATCGATTACATGACAACCCCCTCGGTTGTTGGACCTAAAGACCAGCCTAACCGATCAATTAGCGGCGCCACCATTACCGCCTGCATAAAGCGACTGCGCGCAACTTTAAAGTCGGGCGTTGCACTGTCCTCGCTTCGCCAAAACGCTACTTCGTCGAAGATGGCACAGAGAATCGTGGAAGCGTTCCCCATAGACTTGACGCCGCACATCACACACTATGCCGCTGCACATAATTCCGTCACTTGTATTCAATGAGGCGTGCCTGGCGACCGAGCAGGCGGTTGCATACAAACCTTATCTGACCCCACCCCTCAGGGAAGCGCGCCAGTACCTGAAACAGTGCCAGCGTTGCGCGATGGCTCAGCGGTCCAGAATTGCGCACCGTCTGGCGCAATATCTGCAACGGGTAGATCAGCCACGCGGCCCAGCCCCAGGGTCCTAATGTCAACCCAGCGAGCAAACAGAAAATAGGTAGCCAGACGCCCCAAAGCCATGCACGGCGCGACTCCCAAATAAAGTGGCGTTCAGGCGCTCCCCCATGAAGATAGACTCCTGGGCGAATACGTATCCGCTCCGTACGCCGCGACGCCACCACTGGCTGAGCCGAGTCATCGCAGCGTCGTGCCAAGCCATTTCTGCATCCAGCCGCCAGATGCGCCAGCCTGCCGCGCGCAAGCGAACGCACAATTCCGGTTCCTCGCCGGCAATCATATCATCGCGATAACCACCCACGGCTTCGAGCGCAGTCGCTCGCATCATAACAATACCACCGCACATCTTCGTTTCGCCAACCGGGACATCCCATTCTCGATCGCACAGCCAATTGTAGATAGATTGCTCTGGGTTGCGCTCACGTAGCCGTCCGGCGGCGGCCGCCACGTCCGCATGTGCATCCAAGAAAGAACTTGCGCATTCCGCCCAGCCTTCGATCAGTTCACAGTCCCCATCCACGAATTGCAAATAGGCCAGGTCCGGCGCTATCTGCCGCAAACGGTGAAAGCCGGCGTTACGTGCGCGGGCCGCCGTAAATGGGATGCGCATATCTAGATCGATTACTTCCGCGCCCTTCTCACGGGCCAATTTTGATGATCCATCGGCCGATCCCGAATCGACATAGACAACTGCGTCCGCAGTGGTCACCAACTCGAGGCAGCGCTTCAAGCGTTTGCCTTCATTACGGCCAATTGCGACGACGCCGTACTTCATGCGTATAAATCCCAACCACCCAACTTTAGCATGAAAAACTGGATCAACATTGTGTGCTCTATCGATGTAGCAAATCCGACCGAATTACAGCCTTTGAAATCGCTCGACGCTTTTTTAGCAGTGTCTTAAACTTATTGGAGATAAGGCGTTCACCGAGCTCTGCCACTTTCAAATTCGCTGCAACAGCCTTTTGCGAGGCGAGTGCCGGATTTAAAACATCCCTAAGCTTGAATCCGGTCAGCAACATGAGTCCCCGGCGCCCTAGTGATCTCCTTGGCCACCGAACGAAGACAGTCGATCGTAAGGTAAGCGACGCAGCAATTAACGATGACGACCAGAAGCTTCATTTCGCTCTTTCGCTGTGCAGCCCCGATTGTTGGGATGTTCGACCTGCATATTGGTCGGTACTCCGCTTCTAAGTGTACATCAACAACTCGAACTTACCGTTTAAACGCAATCCTGCAGCAGACAGGCCCTTAGGCGGGCGGTTTCCTTATCTACGTCGAATTCTTCGATCACCTTTTTACGTCCGAGCTCGGCCGCGCGTCTGCGAAAATCATAGTCCCGCATCATTGTAATTATGGCTTCGGCCAAATCCTCAGAATCAGAAGGACGGACAAGTAGACCGGTCTTGCCGTGTTCGACGAGTTCGCTTATCGCCGCGATGTTTGTTGCGATCACTGGTACGCCAACCGCCATCGCTTCTGTCGCCGAACTCGGAAGACCCTCTGCTAAACTTGGAAGAACACAGAGATCTGACGAGTATAATTCATGCATTTTTGCGGCCTCATCTAGGTGGCCTAAGAAGTGCACCCGGTCGATCACCCCGAGATCTCGCGCCATGCGCTCGAGACTTTCCCTGCTTGGTCCGTCGCCCACGAACCGAACTTGAAGATCGTACCCTTTGTCTTTTAGATTTTTGATCGCTTGGATAAGGAATTCGTAGCCCTTTTCAGGCGCGAGCCGCGCCGCGCAATAAATCTTTTCTACCTTTTCCCTCGGTGGTCTAAACTGATAACTGCTAATTTCTAGCCCACAATGGACGATTTTAAATATAGATAGATCTGTTACTTCTGAGAATAAAATCACTTGGCTCCGACAAAAATAGCTAATGCATCGTATAAATCGAGCGTGGGATACCTTCTCTTTAATTCTTTCAGCCTTTCCATCGAAGAAAACATGTGGGCCGTGAAATGATATACTGTAAGGAATGTTGGCGAGTTTTGCGGCTAACATGACAATTATTCCGCTATGGTCGCCAAAATGATTATGAATGTGAACAATCTTGCTTTCTCTTAAGAGCTCTGCCGCTAGCATCGCTTCGGCAAGGTAGAAGGTTTGATAGATTAGTCCCCTCAAGCCTGGGCGAGAGGTCGTCAACGCAAGGTGAAGCGTGGCAACAAATCGTTTTGGCGAGCGAATTATCGCTGTGCATAATACGCGTGCTGTTGAGATAATGGAGGCAGGCAGCAGAAAATGCGTCTTGTGAAACCACTCGTTGATTACCTCGGAATTCGTCTCTGCGGTCTTGGGCTTCCAGATTGAAATGATCTGTATATCCGTTCCGGCCCTTTGCAGAGCGCGAATCTCACGCATTATGAAAGTATCCGTGATGCGTGGAAATCGATGCAGCAAATACGCAACCTGTTTCATTTTAAACTCCCAAATAAAAAACAGTCACGTGTTCTACAATTTTTACGAATGCTGCGCTCACAAGTTATCATTATACAGATTCAATGCATCCCTTAGGGCTGTGGTAACTCGTATGTTCCGCTAAGGCATTCGTCAAAACTCAAAGGCGGGACCCATGTCAGCCGTTGCTTTAGTTTATTATTGCTAAATCGAATGGGTTTGAATTGAGATTCAAAGCGGCGTGGCATTAGTATAGACGGCAACTTCCCTTTTTTCCCGAACAACATCTTACTCGCCAGCGCGGCAACGTTCGCAATCCCGAATCCAATGGAATATGGCACTGGCAAAAGCACCCCACGTGGACCGATGCGTCGCGCATATTCGCGCGCGTAGCGCCACACTCGAACGTCATCTCCATCGATCACGTTGAACGTTTCTCCAATGGCAGCTGGGCTCTCGGTGGCCGTTACAAGGCAATCGGCGCAATTTGCTACATAGCTGAGCGGTAGGCGAGTGAAGGGCCCGAACATTAAATAGATACGACCAAAGCGTCTCCCCATACCGGCAATTTCCGCATGCTCCGGGCCCCAAATGAAGCCCGGGCGCATGATTGTCAAATCCCACGAATAGGCACCTGCAGCTCTCTTAACAACGCGCTCTTGCCACACTTTAGCTATTGTGTACGCACCCATGTCATAGATGTTTTTCAGCAATGGCGTTTCTTCATCCATAATGGTCTTTGTGGCCGACCAGTCGTAGACGACCAAACTGCTCACATGAATCAAGCGCCTGACGAAACTCTGCGCCATGGCATCGAGAAACCGTTCTGTGGCCACGACACTTGATGTGAATTGCGTATCTTCACTGCCACTTGTTGCCGCGGCTAGGTGAATTACGGCATCAATATTGGCAAACGCGGTTATGAGCGCATCGTGGACCCTTAAGTCTGCGCGGAAAATCTCCACCTTTCCTGCCCATGCAGGGAGAGTAGAGGTTGGTCGAATGATTGCGCGAACGTCATGACCGCGCATCAGCAATCGATCGACGACGTGGCGACCAAGAAAACCACCCGCCCCGGAGACGAGCACCCTCATAATTTAAGCTCTGCCTGACTAAAGCGTTCGACCAGGCAGGCTATTTCATCGAGCTCCGCCAATGGAATCGGGGCCGCTTCGCGCCTCTCCAGAGCGCGATAAGTCCTGCCGATCATTTCGGGCAAGCCATCATAGCTACTGACACCGCCGAGTTTTCTCCAGAAACCGGCTGCTGTGCCCGTCAACACATCGCGGGCCTCGAAAAGCCCATCTATAAGTTTCATGAGCGCGGGTTCTCCAGACCGCAACCGCCTCAACGTAAGCCTCGGGGGCTCAAATAAATTAGTTTCCGCATGCATTTTCGTTCCGATTACGCGAATCGCAGAATCCATCTGGTTGCGCGTTACCGCTAAAGGCAACGTAAGCCGTCGTACGCTCACCTTTAATAAAACCGCGAAATTCATCAGCGGTCCACGGCGAGTCAGGCCTCCGTTTGGTCCATATCGTTCGCAGATCAACAATAGGTCCCGTAAAAATATAGGCCAGATATGCAATGTGAGTCAGGAAATCTCCGACCACGCCCCCGTTTAAGCCGAGACTAAAATGTGGCGCGTTCCTATCAAGGTAAGGACTGGACGAAGCAAACACATTCAGCGAGAGAAAAATCTGCACATCCACAATATCTCCGAATTTTCCTGAGTTGAGAAGACCGCAGATTTGGAGAATTGATGAATGGAACCGGTAATTCTGATCCTCCAAAAGCAAACAATGATTGTCATTAGCCAACTGTTTCAGTTCGCAAAACTCCTGGTAATTCACAGTGATCGGTTTCTCGCACAACACATTCAATTTCGCGGCAAGGCAGTTTTTTGCGATCGGGAAATGGGACGATGGCGGGGTCGTGATGTGCACTAAATCGGGGTGTACGTTAGCAAGCAGATCTTGGTAATTTGAGTACGATTTCTCGATGCCATACCGCTCAGCTGTGGCCTCCGCACGCGCGGCTGAAAGATCGCAGACAGCCGCCACTCGTACGTTCTCTAAATCCGAAAGCGCAGCCAGATGTTCACGGGCAATCGCTCCACATCCGATAATGGCGGCCGTCAATTTCTGCATGCAAACCTACTCTGCCATGACCCGATGACTGAAATAGAGTAAATAAAAACCGTTCAATTGGTATACGTATCTAAAGACGGCAGTTTAATTGAACCCATCCGCGATCGTCCCAATAATTGGCACAAACTTGAAAAGGCTTTGCCATGACAATTTCTCCAATATGACCTGCGGCATCCCGCTCATTGCGAGAACGCGATGCGCGCACCTCCCCAATCGAAGCGAAATTCCAAGATTTGCAGCCCGCTAAGCGCTTCGCGTACCCGCGCCTGCGCATGTTTGGGGCAATAAAGCAGCAGGAAGCCACCGCCGCCAGCGCCCGCGAGTTTTCCTCCGAGCGCACCTGCGTCCCGCGCCTTTGCATAAAGATTATCGATCGTTGAGCTGCTGATTTGCGCAGAGATGCCGCGTTTCATTTCCCATCCCCGATGCAGCGCGTCTCCGAACGCTTCTAGCTTGCCAGCCATCAGTAGGTCGCGCATTTCGTACGCAAGCTCGACCATCTGCTGCATCCGCGAGACTACCTGATCGTCGCTCTCGATCGCGGCAACTTGCTCTGACAGCACCAAGCGGGCGTCACGTTGGCCGCCAGTATAGAACAGCATGAGATTGCTTTCGAGCTCTGACAAAACCTCCGTTGGTAGCAACAATGGTTGTACCGTCACGCCGCCGTGACGCTCAAACTCGATTAGGTTAATGCCACCATAGGCCGCGGCATATTGATCCTGCTTGCCGATGGGCTCACCGAGCCGCTCGATCTCGAGCATACAGGCCTCGCTCGCCAGCGTTTCCTTGGAAGCAAAAATGCGGTGATAGGCGTAAAGCGCGTTGATGAGCGCGACCGAGAACGAGCTTGATGAACCAAGTCCGGTGCCGCCCGGAATATCGGCGACCGACACAATCTCGATGCCGGGATCGACGCGCTGCATGCGCAGCGCTTCGCGCAGGATCGGGTGCTGAATCTCCTCCACACGATCGACCAACTCGGTGCGGGTATATTTGAGGTGATATTTGCTGGCGTTGAAGAACGGATGGACGACGATGAAGCTGTATTTTGCGATTGCGCAGGACAGTACAGCACCACGTTGCTTGCGATAGAAAGAGCCTATGTCGGAGCCGCCGCCGGCGAAGCTCACGCGGAACGGTGCGCAGGAGACGATCATGAATAGATAGCCCCCTGCGTGATAACAAAGTCGGCGCTGCCGCGCTGCGCATCGACCGCCGGCCATTCATCGACGGCTCGCTCCTGCCAGAGGGCATCGATCGCATTCTCGTCGAGCCCTTTCCATCGATAAAATGCGGCAAACCGCGCCCGTTGTAATTCCTCCGGCACGTCGGCAAAGATGGCAAAATCAAGCATGGAGCGTATGCTAGGATGGCCGCTAAAACTCCCTTCGAACACGATAACCGATCGACCGGCCGGATCGTAGCGCACAGGCTCACCGGAACCGCGCGTCGCCGCGTCATAACCGGGGGCGTGAACGGCTGTCCCGGCGCGCAAATCTTGAACCAGATTCGGCAATGCATCGAGACGATTGCGAGCTTCGGCTGAAGAATTCGGGCCGCGTTCCGCAGCCGGCACGATCCAATCATCAAGCCGCACAAGGAGGCAGGCCACACCTTCCTCTGTCAGCATCCGAACGATCGCATGAGCCGCGGCCGTCTTTCCCGCCCGAGAACGCCCGCAGACTCCGACGAGCACCGGGGTATCTTTCTTATCAATTAGCCCACGGATTGCAGCGACAATGTGCGCAACGAGCGCGCCATATCCGATGTTGAATTCAACCGCCTCGGACACGGTCTCGAACATCAGATCGGGCACAGGCGGGACACCGAACTCGCGGCGGTAGCGCTCGCTATCGCGACATCCATGTCCGGTGCGCACACCGTAGGCCCAAATTCCAAGCCGGCGCGCGGCGCCAATATCGCGCAAGCTGTCGCCGATGACAGCTGACTGTCGTTGATCGATCGGCAACTCGACCAAGGCACGTCTCAACAACAGCGTACCGGGCTTACGGCATTCACATGGGACTTTCAACTCCGGAATTTCGCCAGGAAAACCAGATTCCGGGTGATGCGGACAGAAATAGATGCGGTCGAGTACGCCGCCGTCCGCAGCGAGCAGCGCTTCGAGCCGGCCCAAAATGTGAGTCAGACCGTCGAACGTTACCATTCCCTTGGCGACCTGCGGCCGGTTGGTGACGCCTACAGTGAGCCGGCCAGACTCGCGCGCTCGCCGCACCGCGTCACCTGCGCCTGGAATGATTTTGACATCGTCCGCAGTTAGGGCGCCGTGTAAGCCGGGCTCGTAATTGAGGACTCCATCGCAATCAAAAAATATCGCGGGCCGAAGGTGGACGCTGTTGAGCCTCTCCACCAGGCCGGCAGCGAGATCACCCTCGGCGAGGCTACGGCGAACGGGGCTGCCGACATCGCGCAAATATTCTGGGGTATTATAGGCGGCAATCCGTTCGCCGTGAGCGACGAGCGCGGGGAGCACATCGAGAATCATGTCCGCCTTCGTGCCACTCGTGAGCTGCGCGAAAAAAGCAGGAGAGGCAAGATAAATGCCGGTCGGCACTAAATTGCGATAATCGTTCTCTCGAGGCTGTCCATGCGGTAGGATTGCCTTCACCAGTCCACTGTCTTCGACGATCAAATCCGAAGTGCGCGGGTGATCGTTCGGATGGGCCACCAGTGTTACGAGCGCGCGGTTACGGCGGTGAAAACCTGATAAGGGCGCAAGCGCAATGTCGAAAAGCATATCGCCGTAGACAATCAGCGTTTCTTCAGCCCCAGGCTCAAGTGCGGTGAGACAACCCCCCGTTCCAAGCGGCGCCGGTTCGACAATGATCCGCAGCTCCATACCGAGCGCCGCTGCTTCGGGCGCGAGCGCTGGCTGCAGCTGATCGCCTAGATGGCCTGCAAGCACGCTCACTCGCGTTACGCCTTCGCGCCGCAGCACACGCATTTGACGGAAAATAATTGGAACGCCTCCAATTGGAAGCAGCGCCTTAGGAAAACGGTCGCCCGTCATTCCTGCAGCGCGCGTTCCCATTCCTCCCGCCACGATAGCGCTGTGCATGTCGATCAAATCGGGTCAAAAACCATTTGCAAGGATGCGCTCGACGGCATAGTGGACCGCATCGGTGGAATGGCGCTGCGGCTGCCAACCCAGCGCCTGCAGTCGCGAAATGTCATAGCGAAAGCGGGGCACATCCCCCGGCCAACCCCGATCACCGCCGGTAAAAATGATGCGTGTGTCCGGGAGTCCAGCGGCGGCGACAACGATTTCGGCGATCTCGTGGACCGACGTGTTTCCGACCCCCGCGGCGTGATAGACCGCAAATGGCGGATCCGCCTTGTCCCACGCGATGAGTATCGCATCGATTAAATCGCGGACATACAGGTAAGGCTTTGATTGTTTGCCATCGCCGAGTACCTCAAGCCTGCCGCGGTCGACTTCGAGCTTATGCAGGAAATCGAAAATCACGCCATGTGTAGCGCGCTCGCCGACGACGTTGGGGAACCGTAGTACGACGGCGCGGCCGCCAAATGTATGCGCAAACACCGAAATATAGGCCTCGGCTGCGAGCTTGCTCGCGCCATAAAACGAGATGGGCTGTAGAGGAGCAAAGTCTTCGTGTAGTAGCGCATCGGTCTCTCCAAAAATGGCCGATGTACTGGCAAAAAACAGTCGCTTGACACCACGCGTTTTCATCGCCTCCAGCACGGCAACGGTGGTTAATTGATTAAGCTCGAGATCGAGCTGAAAGTTCGTTGTGCCCGCGGCAATATCGGAATTGGCCGCCAAGTGAAATACAGCGTCAAAGCCCACGTCAGCAAACAGCGCGGTAAAGTTAGGTCGGTCCAGAACATCCAACTTAACGAAATGAAAATTGGGCGAGGATTCAAGATGTGCGATATTGCGGCGGCGGCCGAGCCGCAAGTTATCGACGCACCAAATTTCACCGCCCCGCTCAAGCAGTCGGTCGCAAAGATGGCTCCCGATGAAGCCAGCGCCGCCTGTCACCAAAATACGCATGAGCTAAATTTTTCCCGGCATGCTGATTTCCGCTACAAAAAAGGGTAAAGCAGAGCGCACGCCGCGCTCGATCAAATCGGCCTCAGGCTGCGGTCGAGGATGCCATACCATCGGGAACGCGCAAGCCGCAGATGAAGTCGAGGATTGCGTGGCAAATTGTCAGATGGCCAATCTCCACAAAGCCGTAGCGGTCAGAGGCGATATAGAAATTGATGTCACCAAGCCCGCGAAGCGGATTGTCGGTCGTAAACCCACTGAGGGTGATGACAGAGCATTTGGCAGCACGGGCCGCTTTCACGGCATTGAGTATATTAGCCGAACGACCTGAGCTGCTGATCGCAATCACGACATCACCGGGCTGGGCATACAGCTCGATCTGCTTAGCAAAGACTTTGTCATACCCGAGGTCGTTGGAGAGACAGGTGAGCATGCTGCTGTCATTGAGCGCAAGTGCACGGACGTTGCCATTTTTGGAGTAATCTGTTGCCATATGACTGGCGATAGCAGCGCTGCCTCCATTACCAAGGAAGATGAGTTTGTTGCCTGCCAAGTGCGCCTGGCGTGCGGCTGCCATGACGCGATTGACCGCCTCGGCCAACTCGATGCCCTCGCCTGCTACTGAGGTCACCTGTGCCTGCGAAAGGTGTCCAGTCAATGCCGTGAAATAGCTGCGAATGTCACGACTATCAATATCCAAATCGAGCTTAGACATCATTTTCTAGCCCATTTTAGGTGCGAAATTGGCACTCGCCTTTTAACTAGCTCCGGTATCTAGAGAGCGAGGCACGCTCGGTCAACCCTGTCGTGCATTGCATTTCACGCTGTGATTAATGAAGAGAGGCGCGGGCGGTGCAAAACTGATGCGCGAGTATTCAAGGCGCGAGCGTCAGTTTTCTTCTCAGCAACAGATGTTCCAGCGCTCAGGCCAAGCGTTTGCCGTCGCAAAGGACACAGCTGAAAGTGCTTCCAACTAGCAGCGAGCGTGGTTACTGGCGCAGTCACCGCGCTGTCGAGCTATCATCGACTTTACTTTACGGCTTTTTCAGAGACGGCAGCTTAAGATGCCGAACTGCATCGCGGATTATCGATCTTTATCGCAAATTGGATGACACGCATGGTCGATACGCAAGCAGCATCTCAAGAAGCAATAATCCTCCTTTCAGCACCTTCAATACCAACGTTGGAAACACCTAATGTCGAAGAGGAAGAGACTACAAAGGCCCTTTGGTAACGGTAACACGATGCATTCGTTGCACGTTCTATTTATTGCAGTGTCGAATGGCGCTATCAATCCAAAATGTCAAACTTTTTTGCTAGGCGCCCACGCGGCTCTCATGCTCCTTTGCAAAAACACATCGTGTATTAGAATGAGCGGTAAAGGGCCCTTTCCGCGAGCACGGGACGATACCTGTGAGCCTATCAGAGCCATTCAAATAAAATGAAAGACTCGGAAAATGAAACGCTTAATTGAACTTTTTGATCGCGCCTACATTATAAATCTTGAGGATAGGTCCGACCGCCGGCGTCAAGCAGAGCGCGAATTTGCCCGCATCGGCGTCAGCATTCCGAGCGAAAAGGTGCGCTTTTACACGGCCACGCGTCCGGCCGACAAAGGCACATTTCCTGATGTCGGCACGCGTGGCAATTATACTAGCCATAGGGCAATCTTAGATCTCGCAATCAAGGACAACCTTCGCAACGTTCTCGTTTTCGAGGATGATATTAGCTTCCGAAGCGTCGGGGACGCCGTCATAGAGAAAATTACGGAACAATTTGCCAAAGAGAATTGGGACGTCGTCTATTTCGGATATCTACAACCGTCGGACGATGGCCTCGTCGGACCATTGGTAAATTGCCCTGGTGATATTCTGGGAGCGCATTTCTACGCGGTCAACGGGCGCTTCATAGGCAAAATGCTTGATTACATAAATTGATGCGAGTTTCTTCCGCCAGGCCACCCGGAAGGCGGCCCAATTACCGCCGACGGAGCCTACAATCACGTGCGATATGTCACTCCGAATGTACGCGTACTTTTGGCAGTTCCCAATTTAGCTTACCAACGCAGTTCTCGCACTGATATTCATCGGACAGGGATTTTAGATAGGATCGCCTTATTGCGGCCGGTACTACTAGCCGCTCGAGCAGTTAAGCATGGATACCGAATGACCATAGATAGAAAACGATTGGGGCATCCTCCTACTCGATGAGCAAGCGCCCAGTCGTGAGGGCCCGAACTGCCGATGACGAAACTTGAGGCGTACGCCTCGCCCCTTGAATTCAGCCTTGCGTCGCTATCGAAAGGCTGAAATTCCAAATCATTTTGATGCATGGCTGAACTCGCGGAACTCGCACCCATACGTCTATTCGCGTCCGGCTCCTTTATGATACGCCTACAGCGACCTTATGCCTGATGGCGTCGCGCCGTAACATTGAGGTACGTATGATCAAAAGCTGGAACTTACTGGACTTATTGATTTGCCCAAATTGTAGCGGGACATTAGCCTCCTTTCAGCACTGTGGTCATTGCGAATTTAATTTCTTGGAAATGGATGGACTACCCGCACTTTTCCCAACCAATGGCAAAAAAACGGTTGTCTTCCAATTTGAACAGAGCCGTTCAGTACGAAGCTCAAGCTTTGAAAACTGTTTCGCTTATCCGACGAGGTGCGGCGCCACAGGAACGGACAAGCCTCATCATCTTGATGATGCCCATTTAGCCGTTATTGAGCGACTATCGAAACACTCGACAGTTCTTGAAATTGGGTGCGGCAGCGCGCAAATGCGCGAGTACATAGAGGCGGCGGGGCACCGCTATATTGGCACCGATATTTCCCCGATTAGGGTCAATAAAAATCCGCAACAGCACAGCGGCCCAGACATTCTTTGTGACGCACACTTTTTGCCCTTCGCCGACCAAAGCATAGATCTCGTGTATTCGTCCGCATTAACAGAACATCTCGCATGTCCGTATCTGGCAGCCCAGCAAGTTGCTCGTTGTCTGAAGCCGGGTGGCTACTACCTAGGAAACGTATCATTTCTTGAACCGTGGCACGCTGATAGTTTTTTTCACATGACGCCATTGGGTGTTTACGAACTGCTGACTCAGGCTGATTTCGACATCAAAAACATTTGGCCCGGAAAAGGCTATAGCGGATATCGCGCAATACTATTAATGGGCAACAAAATTACGAAGCCGCTCGCTTTCGTAGGCGGCGCGATACACTTCATATATGCATCAGCAAATCGGCTAAGGAATTTTGTCAAACGAAGAAATAATTGGGCGACAGAAAGCATTGCAGATGCAGCGCGAGTGTCTGGTGCGACAGATTGGATCGCGAGGAAGCCAGTTAAAGATACCGAGCATCGTTAGGCGCCCAATGCGAGGTTAGATTGATGGCGCCTCATTCGTCAAACCGGCAGCGACTAAATGAACCCATTGCCGGCTCACCGGAACATTAAGATACTCACCAGCCCTAGCTCGCAATCTGCGACATGGCAATCGAGACCATCGGATTTGTACCGGCCGACGGCGTCAGCTTCGGCTCGCGCCTTCTGCTATTCGACTACCTCGTCGGCGATGGCGAGCAATTTGGGTGGGACAGTGAGCCCGAGAGCCTTGGCGGTCTTGAGGTTGATGGCAAGTTCGAATCTCGTTGGCAGCCCGATCGGTTGATCAGCCCCGTTAGCTCCTCGATTAATTAAACTGGCGGAATCACTAGGGCCAAAGGACATGAGGCCGCCCGCCTCAGCGATCTCCTTCCTGGGAAAGAGCGCCGGCAGGCGGGACATTTCCGTGAAAGCCAAGATACGGGGGTGGTTATTAAAGAACATCCCGTCTGCCAAAACGACTAGAGCATCGGCGCGCCCCACGATGACCATCGCAAAAGCGCTCTCGAATTTGTCCGGCGCAGATGCCTGCGCGACAGAAAGTTCAACGCCTAGCGATTGTGCGGCGCTTTGCATATGCTGTAACGCTTGGCCGTGACTGGGGTTTGATGGATTCAACAAAACGGCCACGCGTGAAAGCCCGGGAACGAGCTCAGTCAGAAATTGAAGCCGCTTGCCAGCCAATTCTGACCCCAGAACACTAAGCTCGATAGCGTTGCCCCCAAGCCGACGGTCAGCGCTCAGGTTGGTCGCGGTCAATCGATATTCGTAGTGCCTGTCGAAAGGATAGATGGATGCCCGGATCTGCTCCGCGCGGGGCCCTTGGAAGATCGGGGAATTGCACAAGTCCTCGATCATCGCTCGGAAGGTGGGATACTCACGGGTCGCCCGAGGAGAACCATAGGTTACTACGGCCGAGGGGTCGTTCAGTCCCCCGACCAGCTCGCTGACGGATGGGAGGAGCCGATCGCCGCTCGGCGAGGGAAAAAGATCTTCCATGAGAGCGAGGAACAACAGGCGGAACTGCTCGTCGAGCACCGGCCGATCCAGCCGATCGCAGAACATTCGATAAAGCGTAATCGCCCCGGAGAAGTGAACGAGCTGCAGGGGAGGATCGAGAATGCCGACCCTCCCCGTGCGATAGTCCTGAAACTGGGGATAGAGCATCGTGTCAAAGACGTGGAGTCCATGCGTCGTCTGCCTTCGCCGCCCCTTGAGGTCCAGCGGACCGTGACGCCGGATCCAGCGGGTCGAGAACATCAACTCGTAAGTGCCCGGGATCGCGTAACCGATCTCCCGAAAGAATGGGTCCCATCGCGCCATCACGCCGAGCGTCGCCATCCCGCGATCGCGGCACTCTCGGTATTGCCGTTCCAGCCCATCGCTTTCGAGGAAGAACGCATCTGCGTCGTGCAGAAAGATATGGTCGCACTTGGCTCGATTGATTCCTTCTACGATCATCGCCCAGTGCGTCCAGTTTGCGATCTCCCCGCCCGAACGGCGCATCCCGTGGACCACTAAATGGGCCTCTGCGCGAAGCCGGGCTAGTTCGACACGTGAGTCACCGCAGGAATCCACGACTTGTCGGAGCGCGGCCGCTCGGTCCGCTCCAACCCCATCGGGAATCACGATTATCTGGCGACAATGGCTTGTATCCAGATGCCGCAGCCCTTCGAGAGCAAATCGCAACAGGAAGGGCATGTCCATCGGCGATGGGAGTAGAATGGTATACCCTCCACCGACGGACAGGGACGTCGCCATCGCCCGAAGAAGGCCGTCAGAACCAGCCACTTCCAGTCTCTAAGGGTCATGAATCACGCTTTCCGATCAGTCAACGGCAATGCCTTTCGTAGTCGCCGGAAGACGTCGTGTGTTGTCGACATCGAACGCTTGGCAGCCCCAATGAGATCGATCCGCTTCTATTCGCGGATCATCATGCCCTATATTCTCTCAATATGGGAACCTTTGAGCCGCACTGAGCCAGATGACCGTGAGCTCATTTTGTTGAGACAATTATCTTAGGGGGTTGTCTGCCGGACCAAGCCAAAGGATTGGCGGCTTACCGCGCCGTTCGACCTACATATTTTTCGAGCGCATGATTCTCAATAATGTCAATTCCGATGAGGTTCCTCGATGCATCTCGAACAACGAATATTGGTTACGGGCGGATCAGGATTTCTTGGCTCGCACCTTTGCAGCGGCAGCCTGATATCTCCAAGGCACAGGACACTCTGCGCTAGTCGCCGCACACGTCCCTCGCTGAGGGCCTCGCACGATCGCCTATTTCGAGGAACTGCTGTACGATCAGTCTGTTCGGGCTCAATTAGCCAGCGCTGCCATGAGTTCCGCGCGGAGTCCATTCTAAAAAACGACGGACACCCTTCATACACGCTGAGAAGTGCAACCGCAATTCGCGCGAAAGCATCCGATGCCCACTAGGCTAATTTGCAAATAGCGGTGACTGGCTGGACATTTTGCCAATTTGCTCGAATGCAGGAGTCGACGTGTCAACAAAATCGATTTGGCGCTTACCCCGCATTGGCTCTGGCACGGTCGTGGTGTCCGGCGTGCTAGTGACTCTGATTGTACTTCTTAGCTTAGGGCAGTTCGTTGGATGGGATGCCACTTGGCGCAGCCTCAATGTCACTCCATTGCAACCTCATTTTTTCGACTTGCATGTAGTCACGGATTACGCGGCTTGCGCCTCGAAGGGCGTTGATCCGTATGTTCCTCATGCCTGTAATCCGGCGAACTTCAATATCCCTCCGATTTGGCTATGGCTTGGCTTATGGATCGATGGATCGCATTCGATTTGGATCTCTGTTGCGATAACCACGGCCGCACTTGCAGTGGTGGCGACTTTACTCAAGGGACGCCCGGCCATCGATGGAGTGCTCGCGATGGTGGCTATTCTGTCTCCCTCGGTGATGATGGGCATTGAACGCAACAATCCCGATTTGTTGATACTAGCTCTGGTCGGAGCAGCCGCATTAATTTATCAAGAGCAAAGCAAAGGACGAACTTGCTGGACGGTCGCACTACTCGGTGTGGCAATCGTATTGAAACTGTTTCCGATGTTTTGTATTGCCATCGCCGCTCGGTTTAATCGGCGTACGTTTCTATTTGCTGGCGTTATAGTTGTGTTGTCTCTGGCCTATTTAGCAGCCATTTCGCATTACATCCCTCTAATTCGGCGTAACGTGCCGACCACCTATATATTGTCATATGGATACAAAGCTCTTTTTCTCGGGCTCGATCATTTGCGAATCGAAGCAGGGCTCACTACGATTGGCTTGGCTGACACGTGGATACCAATCACAGTGGCTATGCATTACCCTTCTATTTGCCGCATCAACTGCATTGATCAATTTCCATCACGGGCGAGTTTTTTGCACGGTTACAAACAGCGCGGCCGGCACGGCGTTTCTTTTTGCAAGTGGGATTTATTGCGGGACGTTTCTGTTGGGCACGAATTTCATTTATCGGCTGATGTTCTTATTGTTGAGCCTTCCACAACTTCAGGACTGGCAGAAGGATAAATCCGATGGCACTGAGCGCAAAATTAAGTGCGGTCTTTTCGCGACTGTTTTAGCCGCATTGTGGTTGAATGGCGATTCGAATGGACATTCGACTTTCTTATTGGTGCCGCAGCTGGTCGATTGGCTGCTATTCTTCGGACTAGCAGCAGTGCTGATGTTCAACTTTCTGATTAGCGCGCTCCCCGGCATTTCCCCGCGACTCGCCTCACGGCAGGAGGCGCATTTTAGTTGAGTCGCTCAAACGACTGCGTCGATCAATCCCCCGACTCCGAGTGGCTCAGCTGAGAGCCGGCACTTGCCGCAACGGTCGAGTTGTCGGCATGTTTGCCTCCCCTATTGGCTTCTTCCTTGTATGGCTTTCATTCCAAAGCCCCTTGGCGATCTCCAGCGGCTTGATGTTGCCGACCCAGGTGCCGCGACCTCCGAGCTGTTCGCACCGCCAGTCCAATTGAAGTAAACGTCGGTAATCGTCTCCATAACTGATTTACGTCTGCCATCCGCCGGGCTCACGTCTACCCTGCTGGGCTGGCGCAGGTTGATCCACTCGGCGGACATGGCGCAAGAGATGGCGAGATCATCATGCCGCCCAGACGGACATCCGCGAGTTTGGGTATTAGCCACTTCTAAGCTTTGGACAACGTGTGCTCCGATTGCGCCATCTCAAGGCGGCCCCACCTTCTCGCGGTTTCGTACCGAACTTCTGGGGGTATGAATTGAGCTATTTTCTGATGCGGGCACAAAATATTTAGCAATGAGTTGTGGCTCACTGACTTTGTGCCCATCGCCATCAGCTGCTCGTAAGCGCGGCGGCGCAGGAAGCGAGCTTTAAAAAGTTCCAATGCCATGTCGACGCAGTGCACTTCTCAGACGTTTTTTGAAGGGGCCGCGCTCTACAATAAAAGCCACTGAATTCTTGGCCATATGGAGCATTTGCTCCAGCATGGCAATTAGAAGTGAGTATGGCCGATACATTTGCGCTATCTGAACAGAAGCACAGGCAACTCCGACGGTCCCAAGTCGCGACTTATAGCCGTCGTCGCCGCCCCACTGGAAATCGAACAATTTGCAGTCCGTATTCTCGATGAGATCTCGAATCATGCTCATAATCAGCGCTGTTCCGGGAGATAGCCTGCGATATGCAGGATCATAGCCAGTCTGTCGAAAGAAGAAACGTTGGTGAGCCAACTCTCCCCAACCAAACGCACATGGTTTGTCGTGGAGATAAGCGAGATAGCATCGCAACGTCCCATTTTTTGCAAGCTGAATAAAGTGCCGCCTTGTGCTCTCGTCGTTACGAATTCCGTAATTTAAATTCCATTGATAGGTGCGCCGACTGATGATCTCCGCATCTTGCAAGAAAACATCGACCTCATCGGGGCGTCTTATAATTAACAAACGAGGCCCCTCTCTTTCGAAGAGACGACAATCTCTGACGACGTGTTTTCTCGTGGTTTCCCGCAACGATAAAATGTATTCGTCAAAAGAGCTTGGCAGCTTGACGAGCCACCACAACTGTTCTCGTCGAGCGCCACTCCAAGCGAAAGTGCCACGAAGAGTGGTGACCGCCCTGTACAATTGCGACTAAGTGAAAATGTGGCCAAGAGTGATCAAATCAAAACCCCCTTCTCGAAGAATCTGCATAAAACATTTCTTGAATAACAATTTTGTTCGGTTCGCCAAGCACGCACGAGCCAAAAAGCGTCAGAATGCGCGCCGGAAGATGAAATAGTTTCTTACTTCCAATTTGAAATCGCTTTGTCAATTTCACGTACATGAAACAAGCGATGGCAATGACTTGCGAATTATCGATTGCTACCAGCACCCGGAATTTGCTGCCGCTTGCCGCCAAATTCTGTAGTTCTGAGAAGCTTGGAACGAAGAAGTGCCCCTTTTTGGCCAAACGATTCCACGAATCCTCAAGTGCTTCCAATTCGCTGCCACTGTCGTAACCAATGATCTGCATTGCCGCCCCGTGGAGACCCCTCTGTGCCCCGATACCACCAATGGGACAATTATTGCCCTAACCTATCTCTTGAGCCAGATGATGTGTAGATACTATAGTTAACCTTTAGACCAGCCGGGTCGCTTGAATGGTCGTCCCCCGGAGATTGCTTGACCATCGATGATTCTCCGCGACGTTCTTCAGATCGGGAAATTGTTGCCATTTACGTTGACTGCTTGGTTGCTGCCTCCCCGCCTCTGGAGAAAGGCCGCGTCGGCGACTGGTTGGATCGGCAAGAGCTACCCCGACTTGTCCGTCTACCAAGATATTCTTGGGCAAAAGTATTCTACATCCGAAATCGCCGGTATCAGTGCCCGACGTCGCAGCTTTAGGCGGGAGTTGAAGTTACAAATCTTTGGCCTGAGCGGACCTTGGCGGTCCTGGCGCCCGAAAATTAACCTGAACGGCGACGATTATCTGCAACGGGCTCTCGGAGCCGGCCATGGAGCAATATTGTGGGTGCTTGAAACCTCTTTTAGCACGCTCGTCGTAAAAATGGCGCTCCACCGTCACGGCTATCAGGCATGCCAACTATCGCGCCCGGGACACGGGTTTTCGCAATCTTCATTTGGAATTCGATTCCTTAATCCAATCTGGACCGGGGTAGAAAATCGTTTCATCGCAGAGCGTGTATTGATTGTCGGCGAGAGCGCAACTGAAGCATTAGCGGTGGTGCGCGAAAGACTTGCCGCAAATCGAATTGTCATCATTACGGTCGCTCCGCTTGCTCACAAATTTGTAGAAGTGCCATTCTTTCACGGAAGGTTGCAGCTACCGACCGGGCCAATCCGGCTTGCTCTGACAACAGGCGCCGCATTGCTTCCGGTTTTTGCCTTTACCACCGATAACGATAGATTTCAACGTCTTGATCGAAGACCCCCTTAATCGGGATGGTGAGGCAATAAGCGTCGAAAATATTGCTGCAGACTTCGCCAAGCGGTTGGAGCCGTTCGTTCTGGCACATCCTGATCAGTGGACGGGGTGGGATTGGTTGGCAGGTCGTATGCGATATTCCCAGGCCCAATTACCGAATCAGCTCTAGGCGGCGTGGACAAAATCGTTGACGCGTGAATCTCGAATTGATTTAAGGCTGCAGATTCGAGGAGGCAGCCTTGAGCCGCGGCGATCTGACAGAGGTCGAGTGGCGTATCCTGAGGGTTTTGTTGCCGATTGAGCGAGAGCCGGGGAAGCGCGGACGAGGACGCCCGCCCGAGGATAATCGCAACGTCATCAACGGCGTTCTTGTGGCGGCTGCGCACCGGTGCGCCGTGGCGCGACGTGCCGGAGAAGTACGGCAACTGGAACTCGATCTATCGGCGCTTCCGGCGATGGAGCGCCTGCGGTGTCTGGGAGAGCGTCGCCGTCGCTCTCGCCGAAACGATGGCCGAGAGCGGGCACTACAACATCGATAGCACCACGGTTCGCGCTCATGTCTCGGCAGCGGGCGGAAAAGGGGGGCTCATCAACGAGCTCTTGGCCGCTCGCGGGGCGGGTTCACCAGTAAAGTTCATTGTCTCGGTGATGCCAGAGGCCGGCCCATCGCCTTCCACCTCACGCCCGGCGAAGCGGCGGACTGCAAGGCCTACGACACGCTGATCGATCTTCCCGAGCAGGCACCGGATGCACTTCTCGCCGACAAGGCCTACGACACCGACGCGATCCGAGCCGACTTGAAGGAGCGCGGCATCAAACCCGTCATCCCGCCGAAATCCAACCGCACCGCAACGATCCGCTACAGCAAACGCCTCTACCGCCAGCGCAATTGCATCGAGCGGGTGCTCGGCCACCTCAAGATCAATCGCGCCATCGCCACGCGATACGATCAGCTCGCCGAGAGCTTCCTCGGCATGCTATTCATCGCCTCAGCTCGTTACTGGATCAAATTTGTCCACGCGGCCTAGTTTGAAGTATTCACAGCGGTCCCGGAAGAGGTGAGGCAAACATTCGTTATGTCGCCGTCCCTGCTTCCGACGGCGGACGTCGCCACGCAAACGTCAACAGCCTACGATCGAGACCTTGTCACGCGCTGCCAGGCTCGCAAACTACGCGCAATTTGGCCTGCTAGAGCCCTATAATACCGAAAACATTCAGCTAATCAGGACGTTTAGCCGACAGTTTGCTATTATCCGTAAACAGGGAACGATAGACCAATTGCAACATGAGCCACGCCGTAGATTTTGACACAAGGCGCAGGTACGAAATATTTCGCCGAGTCTTTGAATTCGCCTCGCGGATCCTTCTAATCGGACCCGGGTGCAGGCCATGCATCTTGTTCATCCGGGGGATTTGCTGTGAAGTTTGTCCCGGAGCTCGATCGATGGCGCATCTTGCTAGTGGTTTTAGCTCATATCGGCACCTGCAATATGCCACTCCTTTTTATCTCGGCCTCTCTGTAATCGTGATATTAGCTGGACCGGTTCCCGCTCAGGATTTTAGTTATCAACTTAGGCAGTACACCGTCGGCACAGACGGTGGATACGGCGTTTATCTGGGAAACGGTTTTGTAATTACCGCATCCCACGTTGTTGGGCCCGAACCCAGAGTGGAAATCGCCGGCGGGAAACTTCAAGCCAAGATCATAAGACGCGGTGACCCTAACAGCGTTGACTTAACGCTCCTTTCTGTAGACGACGGTCTGCCTAAAAGACTTGGCCTCCGTCACATCGCGCTCTGTCAAAATTCTCCCGGAACTGGCGAACCTGTTCTCGTAGCGACCCCCGACGGAGTCACGCAAACTTATGTTATGTCGCCTTCTCTACTTCCGGAAAATATCCCAAGCAATGTTTCGTACAGTCATCCGCTACGTAAAGCTCGGGAAATCCGGTTCTGGCGTTTTCGATGCGAAAACGAAATGTTTACTCGGCATCATAAGTCGAAAAATATCAGCAGTTGAGGTTAAACAGGTGAACGGGCATGAGGTGAGAGAGTCAGTTGATATCGCCAATTACTTTGTGCCCGCGGCCGAAATAGCGAAGTTTATACCTCAGGAAGTTCACTATTAAAATCGGCGGCCGGGCCGTCAGCCTTTCATTGAATTTCGATGACTTTTTTTAAAATAAGGCGACGGTCGCAGACGTTTTTCAGCTCAGCGACCAGCACCTTTTTCAGCGTTCAAGCTATTACGGTCGCCTGCTGTTCGCGCTTGAGGTGGAAACTGGTGCCTCGAAAGTTGAATTGTCTTGGGAAGAACAGGACTGGCGCGACTTCACAGATGCCGAGCGGGAAAAGCGGTTAGCTGATTTTTTGGCTGGCTAAGCCCCTTAAGCGCCTGGGTCAGTGGCGCGGACAGATCAAAGGTGAGACGTGCCCCTTTGTTGCTGGGCATGGGCGGGCGTCGAAAAACCCCATTATTTTCAGCTCGCTACCAATTGCAGAGTTAGGGAATCCACCACTTCGTCAACAGAAACCGCCAGCGATGCCGGCGATCAAAGTTGTCCAAGGAGCCGCGTGGGAGCCGGGGTAAGGTTAAGCGAGCAGAATGAGGTTGGAGGATGCGACCGGCGCAGCAAACTGTTCGGCGATGCGTTAAATTAGGCCACAAATGAAAATCACGGTCTCAAAGGTTCTGGCGCGTCGCGCAACATCGAGGCAGCGCCACTCGAAACAGTCGTTAGGGTAAATTTGCGACCAAACCCAACTCGTCGACGTAGATTGAGAAAAGGAAGAGAGGAATGAAAATAACTGAGATTAAGTCGCTGGCGATTCCAGGGATTAAAGCTGTCCGTTTTGCACGGTTCACGGACAATCGCGGGTATTTCACCGAGTCATTCCGCAAGAGTGATTTTTTCGCACAGTTGGAGTTCATGAAGGGTGTGGATTTCGTCCAGTTCAATGAAAGCTTTTCCCGACCCAATGTCGTGCGCGGGCTCCATTTCCAGTGGAACCCATTCATGGGAAAACTGGTCCGAACCGTCCAAGGGCGGATGGTCGATCTATTCCTGGACATTCGCAAGGGATCGCCAAGTTACGGCAAAGCCGCGGCTTACGACATGCGGTCCTCGCCCGACAAGGATTACGCCGAATGGATTTGGATCCCGCCGGGTTTTGCCCACGGCAACTATTTCACGCAGGAGACAACGATTGAATACATTTGTTCAGGCGAATACAGTCAGGGCTGCGAAGCGGGGATATCGCCCCTCTCGGCCGATATTGACTGGTCTCTGTGCGATCCGAGCCTGAAGGCCGAATTAGACGCCATCGTCGCCAATACCCCAATCATCACGGACAAGGACAAGAACGGTTTGTCGATGGCCGCTTGGACAGCCGATGAACGGTCGCAACAATTTCTGTACAGCGTACTGGGGGAGAAGTGATGGATTTTTCCACGGTCCTGTTCACTGGCGGTACTGGTCTCCTCGGCCGCCACATGAAACCTCTGATTCCCGAGGCCCATTTTCCCGGACGCGCTGAGTTCGACATTACAGACCCCTCCAAAATGCGCGGCTTACCTCGACCGGAAAGACTGTCTCCACGATCTTCCACGCCGCGGCCTTCACGTCCCCGCCGAAAATTAACGAAAACCCGAAGCTCGCGCTGGAGGTCAACATCGTCGGCACGGCGAACTTGGTTCAGGTTTGCATGGAACGAAACATCAAACTGCTGTACATCAGCACCGATTACGTCTTCAAAGGCGATAGCGGGATGTACAAAGAGGATGATCCGGTCCTCCCCGCCAATAAGTACGCCTGGTCGAAGTTGGCCGGTGAATGCGCGGTTCGCATGTATGACAATTCGCTCATCATCCGGACGTCCTTTGGCGACACAGTTTTCCCCTATGAGAAGGCGTTCGTGGACCAATGGACGTCCCGGCTCCGAGTTGACGTTTTGGCGAAGAAGCTGATCAAACTGCTGGAGAGCGATCTGACGGGGACGCTCCACGTCGGAGGAAAACGACAGACGGTGATGGACTACGCCAAGTCTGTCAGCCCCAATAAGACGATCGGCAATCTGTCCCTGAAGGACGTTACATTTGTAGCTCCGAAGGACACCTCGCTCGATACCACCCGCTACAATTCGCAGGTTGGCGAATAGAATGCTTTCAGACGGAGTTTGATTATGAAGATTATGGTTGCCGGCGGTGCCGGATATATAGGTTCGCTGCTAATTCCGTACCTGTTGGAGCACGGGTACGAGGTGGATGTCATCGATTTGCTGTGGTTCGGAAACAGCCTGCCTAAGACTGTGAAGGTGATCCAGAAGGACTTGTTCGATTGCCAAAAAGAAGACTTCGTCGGTTATGATCAGATGATTTTCCTCGCCGGGTTGTCTAACGACCCAATGGCGGAGTTCAGCCCCTCGCTCAACTTCCGATCCAATGGTGCTCTCCCCTCGTACCTCGCCTATGTCGCGAAGCTAGTCGGGGTGAAGCGCTTCATCTACGGTTCCTCGTGTTCTGTCTATGGTTACACCGTGAACGAGCTCTATAACGAAGAAAGTCCGGTCACTTGCAGCTACCCCTATGGCATTTCGAAATTGCAGGGCGAACGCGGCGTTCTTCAGCTCCAGGACGAAAATTTCTCAGTCATCGCGCTTCGGCAGGGGACGGTTTCGGGCTACAGCCCCCGAATGCGGTTCGACTTGATCGTCAATACTATGTACAAGAATGCGGTGATCGAAGGAAAGGTCACCGTCAACAACGCCTCGATCTGGCGCCCCCTGCTCGACATCCGCGACGCGATCCGCGGTTACCTCCGAGCCGTGCAGGCTCACCAGAGCATCAACGGCGTCTTCAATGTGATCTCCGACAACTACACCGTTGGCGCCGTCGGCGACATGGTCAAGGAAGGGGTTGAGGAACTGACCGGCAAGAAGATCGCGATCGAGATTAAGAACCTTCAAGACTTCCGGAACTACAAGGTCACCGGCCAGAAGGCGCGGACCGTCCTCGGGTTTGAGCCCAAGTACAACGTGATGGACATGCTCACTGAAATCCACTCCCACCGCGAGAGCTTCGGCGATCTCAACCAGGACAACTACTATAACATTCGCCGCTTCAAGCAATTGAATCTGGGAAAATCTTGAGCACCAAAGAAATCGATCTTTCCATCATTGTGGTTGCCTACAACGTCAAGGAGTTGTGTGACGAATGCTTCCGAGCAATTCGTGCCTCCAAGGATACGTTGAGGAAGGAAATACTTTTCGTCGACAACGGCTCCAATGACGGAACAGCCGACTACGTTGCGGCGCATTTTCCGGAAGTCACCCTGATTCGCAGTCCGACCAATCTGGGTTTCATTCGCGCGAACAACCTCGCTTATAATCAGGCCACGGGAAAATATATCCTGATGCTGAACTCTGATGCGTTTGTGATGTGAGAATACGCTTCAGGAGACAGTTGATTTCATGCGGCGACATCCCGAGACGGGTGTTGTCGGAGCTCGCCTCGTCGGTCGGGACGGTGTACTGCAGCCTTCGGCCCGCTATTTTCCGACCCCGCTCAAGAGTTTTCTGCAACAGGCTGGGCTGCTCGGTAAGGTGCCCTTTGTGGGCCCGCTGGATGACCTCAGCTGGGACCACAAGTCCGTGCGTGAATGCGACTGGGTCGTCGGTTGTTACCTCCTCACTCGAAAAGACCTCGTGGACACCACGGGGTTCTTTTTGAGGGAGGATTTCTTCATGTACAACGACGACAACGACCTGTGCTTTCGCATCAAGAAGCTGGGGTACAAGGTCACTTTCTACCCCGTCGATTGCATCCATCTGGGTGGTGCGACGGCAAAGAAAATGACCAAAGACTCAAAGGCAGGAACGCAAGTCGAGAAATGGCAGATCGAGAGCCAGACAATCTATTATCGCAAGAATTACCAATGGGGAATGGTCGTCTGGAATCTCTTCCTCATGGAGCTGTTCGATTTTCTGATGCTGATCAAGAAACTTTTGTTCATGAAGCGGAAACCTTCCGTTCAAGGAGTTGTTCGGCCACATGGCTCTCGTGTGGTCGATCCATGTCAGAACCGGCTTGGGGAGCAAGCGGATTCACTAGGATCGACTAGAAAGATGAGCTAATGGCAATTCCGGCGAGGCTTTTCGATGCATCTTGAACAGCGAATACTGGTTACGGGCGGATCGGGTTTCCTTGGCTCGCATCTTTGCGATCGTCTTCTCGCGGAGGGGGCTAACGTAATTTGCGTCGATAATTTTTTTAGCGGCGCACGCAGCAATATCGAGCATGTGCTCGATCACAAGCGCTTCGAATTGATCCGCCACGACGTCACATTCCCACTCTATATCGAGGTTGATCAAATCTACAATTTGGCCTGCCCGGCGTCGCCGATCCACTACCAACGAGACCCAGTGCAGACCACCAAGACGAGCGTCCATGGCGCGATCAACATGCTGGGCCTCGCCAAACGTGTTCGGGCAAAGATTCTGCAAGCGTCCACCTCAGAAATATACGGCGACCCCACAATCCACCCTCAAACGGAAGTGTATTGGGGCAATGTAAATCCGATCGGCCCCCGCTCCTGTTATGATGAAGGCAAGCGCTGCGCCGAGACGTTATTTTTCGACTACCGGCGCCAGCACAATCTACGCATCAAGGTGGCGCGCATCTTCAACACCTACGGACCACGCATGCATCCAAACGACGGGCGGGTGGTTTCAAACTTCATCGTTCAGGCGTTGCTTGGTCAGAACATCACGATTTATGGTGACGGCTCGCAGACACGCTCATTCTGCTACGTAGACGATCTAATCGAAGGCTTTATTCGACTGATGGGGTCCGCCGATAGCGTGACCGGACCAATCAACATCGGTAACCCGACAGAATTCACGATCCTCCAATTGGCGTCGCAAGTGACCGAGCTGGTCGGCTCGCGCTCACGTATTGTGCACCGGCCCTTGCCGCAGGATGATCCGCGCCAGCGGCGACCTGATATTTCGAAGGCACAAGAGGTTCTTGAGTGGTCGCCGCGCACTCAGCTAGCTGAAGGCCTCAAGCGCACAATCGGCTATTTCGATGAACTGTTGCGCAATCAGTCAGTACGCGCCCAGTTAACGGCATCTACTGCTGCGCCAATTGAGCCATCCTAAAGAGCGCTCAAAGAAACGCTTGCCTTGATCAGCTATGGATTCACGATCGACGTTTGCCCGAAACTTGTTTTTCCTAAGCCATGACATGGTTTGCGCATCAATTGGCTTCGTTCGGTAATTTGCCCGCGTCCTGCTGCGGGGCCGCCTGGAGTGGATCGGTAGGCGCTTGCTCTGGTCGAGCGCTTCGGCGTTATGCTGCTCGAGATTCCCGCGTTCGCTGGCGTTTATGGGCCCATCTGAAAATGAGGGGATTCATGAGATTGCGATCCGCAATGTTGCGCGGCCTCGCTTTGTTATGCGCCAGGATGAAGGTGGCCCCTGGCGGACATTTCAATTGCACCGCAAAAAGTCTGCTTTCGAGGATAAATCGGACATGGCGCGCCGGTCTAATAAAGCAACCTCTCTGTCTTATCGCAATGCCCCCAATGGGATCTTGCCGCCGCGAGTTTCAGATTAGACCTGGGCAGTTGTCTCAATATTCATTGCTTGTTGGAGAAATCCCACCAACCCTGATTTAGCGCCCGTGTCCGGTCAGTTCGGGGGCTATCTCATTCAGGTCAACGCTGCCGATGCGACCTTGTGCAGCGAAGGTATTTTTAATGAATTGAATGGAGCCGCCCAAGAATTACAAGGGCTCCAGCAGCGAACACCGCATCGGGTTCGGGCAGGCTTGTTAGAACGGCAGAGACAGCCTCGGACGGAGATTAGTGGCGAGGCAGTCTAGAATACCCATCGTTGACCGCTCGCCGAAGCAGGTGTGTCAATGTGCTGGTTAATGGTGTGTTAATGTGCTGGTTAATGCTGAAGGGCCGCGTTAGCTTAATGTGTTGATATCTCTAGACATTTTTGTCTAAAATTTAACTATTGATTAAGCGGGGTAGTTAGGTAAGGTTTGTCCAACGAACTTAAAAATACGGGAGAGCACCATGGCGTTAGGTTGGATAAAGTCTGTAGCCGTTGCGGGCATGATGCTTGCGGGCGTTGCCCTGCCGGCCGGAGCGGCGACCGTAAGTTCACTCTCTGCTAATGATGTTACGCTGAACGTCGATATTCCGGGCGCCACGCTTATTGGTGGCACTGTAATTGGTGCGTTTATTGACTTTTACAATTTCACCCTAGTGTCAGCTAGTTCGGTAAGTGCGACAGCATCCGCCACCAACTCGAATGGCCCCATCATTCCATTCACCATTTCGGCTTGGAATGGGACGAATGGATCTGGTAGCCAGATTGGCTCAACAAATTCTGGCAATATAAATGTTTCACTGGGTACCACTATACTAGCGCCAGGAGTTTACAGCATCGAAATAACTGGCACCGGGCCCGCCGCCCCGGGGGCCACGTTTGGCGGGAGTTTGAATTTGGCACCGGTACCGCTTCCTGGGGCATTGGTCCTCTTCGGCTCAGGTCTGGTAGGCCTTGCCGCGCTGGGCAGAAAGCGCAAACAAAACGCGCAGGCGGTTTCAGCCTAATTTAAATTTGGTGACATAGTATAAGCTGGCCGCCGATTGAAAAAATCGGCGGCCGCTTTCGTTTGAGAGCGCCTAAAGCCAGGCGACGCGCGACGCGAGCGGCTTCGTTATCGAAAAATTCCGTTATTTCCGTCTTATCGCTACTCCCATATCGATTTGATCCGATAATTCTGGCGCCGAGTTGTGCCAGCAAACCGCGTCAATGAACCCCAAGGGCGGCCAACTGAGGGTGCGTCGACCGGTTGAGGCGATTTCGGGAGGTCTCCAAACGCTACCCGAAAAATTCCGAAATCAATCGGAGGGTACGGCCTTTCGCTCGCCATTTCGCCGGATTCCACGGTCTTGGCCGGAACTTCATGCCGCACTTCTGTTATCATTGTTGGTGCGAGCGGAATCGGACGCCTGCGCCGACCCCTTTGGCCGCGGGTCATTACCAGCGTGAGGCAAGCAGACAAGGAGACGCCCCGATGGAACCCCTAATCGACTTCTTTGCGCTCCGGCCGACGTTTACGTTCTATGGAATAAAGATCGTTTGGTACCTCTATTTGACGAACACCATCGTTCAAACATACGTCAGCGTTTCGGGGATCTCCCGACTATTGGCGCAAAAAGGTATAAGCATGGAAGTTTGGTTGCCAAATTCGATCCCCTTGCTGCTCGGATTGGTTGCGCAACTCGCGCTCGTCAGACTGCTTTTGGAAGTTGCTGCCATCATCATTACCAATCGTTCATCGCGCAGCGACCGCTAGCAACGAGGCGCGTAAATTGTTGCTCGAACGCGGCCGGCACCCCTAGGCTGACAGCTAGTGGGTCTTCCCAGCGATGCTTTAATTTCGTGCCATTGGTCTAGCATTAGCAATCGTTGCGCCATCGTGCCATCTCGCCTCGGCCGATAACTTTTTTCTGCGCCGGGAGCCTGAGCTTCCCGCGAGAAAGGCTGAGCGTAAACGGATCGTTTGATCGACCCTGGACAAGTCAGTGATTTTTCGACGCCAACTAATAGACCTGTAACATGCCGCTTGGGTAGGTAACGGGTGCCGACTATCACAATCGGCCGGCGAGATACCAAAATCGTAGCCCTTCGCCGAAAAACCGATCCGCCTCTATTCGGCAAGCCGCCAGATCTTTGGCTTGGTTTGGCGAGCAGCCTCCCAAGCCAACTGCCGCCAGCAACATGAGCTTACATCTCATCGGGTCTGGTGCGTCTCCCTGGTCGAGCCACAGTTGGCAACCCTCCAGCGACGCAAGCAAGCATCTATGTCCACCATTTTGCATTCTTGAAAAATGAATCCGGGGCCACTGCCATCGAATACGGTCTTACCGCTGCCGAGAGTTCCGTAGCAATCATCGCAACTGTGAATGGTATTCGCACCCAGCTCAACGCTGCGTTTACCAGCATCTCGATCCAACTCAAGTAAGGTTGAGACTCAATACGAACCCAAGAGGCCGCCTTGGCTGGCGGCCTTATCTATTTTGAGACCGGTCGCAGACTATCGCCAGGCGTTCAATGGCATCTCCAACAAGTGACGGCACGTCCTAATTCACCAGTTGCGATTTAAACATTCATCAAACTTGACCTGTTGTCTTGAGAGTCTGTCCAAAACTCTTTCGTAGTCTCGCACTAAATGAATTGAGGATTCGATGAAAATGACGAGTTCAGTAATCGAGTTGTTCCACATGAACTCGACATTCATGCATCGCGCACTGCGAAATTGGCGCGGGCACGACGACGGATCTTACCGCGTAGGCTGCATTAATAGCTTGGTACATGAAGCGTGAATTAAATGCCTAAAAACTACGAATCAACCCAAACCAACGGACACGGACGACCATGAGCAAGCATATTTCCAACCAGACTGTGGCTTCTGCTGAAAATACAATGGCAACTGATATTGCGCGAGAAATGGACGTGTCTGCCGGCGTGACGCACGTTGCCAATGGCGCGGCTGATATTTCAGTCGCCATTGATCAATCTGCGGGCCATCAATTCCTTACGATTGTCCCGCAGTCGGTTGGCGAGACTACAGAATTCTCACTCCATAGTGGTGGCGATGTTCAACCGACTGCGCATGAAACGGTGAGCTTGTTTCACAATTTTGGTGATGCTCAGCCAGTTAACGCGGAGAATATTTCGAGTGGTGCGCAGTTTATGCTCTTGACGGATACGTCTCACGATCAGAACCCATTATCTCAGTACCGAATCTCTGACGACAATCTTGGCAATTTCAATAGCGATCACCTTGCAAACATTTTTGATAACCTTCAGGGTCGGGCCGGGCAACTTTGACGGCAATAGCGCGCCAAGTTGGTCACCATGGTGTTTCGGCTGATGTTGGTCATGCAGGAGTTTCGGCTGATGTTGACCATGCAGGAAATGCCGATGACCTTTTTGATATTTGCTATGCCCATGGCACGACGACGTCGTCTCACGGCGGCCATGGCGGCGGAGGCGGAGGCGGAGGTACTAGTACTACGACCACTCCGAGTCCCACTGCTTTCACAATAAATCTCAGCTGGGACGCCAGCGTCGCAAACGCGCCGGCTGGGATTTAAGACCGCCGTCCAAAATGTCGTTTCGTTTCTATGAAAGCCATTTCTCCGATCCGGTGACCTTGAACATATCGGTTGGCTATGGCGAGGTTGCCGGCCAGAGCTTTCAGCCCGGTTGGCTGGCAGCGAGCGGCACATATCTCACGTCGGCAAGCTATTCGACGATCGTCAACGCGCTCAAAGCCGACGCAACTAGCAGCTATGACCAATCGGCGATATCTTACCTGCCGGCGACCGATCCAAGCAATGGCGTGTTCATGGACCGTTACGATGGCGGAGGGCAAGGCACTCGGTCTCGTTGCTGCGGGCAGCACGAACATCGATGGTTATATCGGGTTCAACAGCCAGCCCGGAATCTTCGATTACAACAACACCGATGGCGTAAGCGCTGGCACGTATGATTTCTTCGGTGCCGTTGCGCATGAAATCGTCCGAAGTCATGGGGACGAAATCTCGGCAACAGCGTGTACGATCTTTTCCACTACTCCGCTCCTGGCGTTCTGGCCCCAGGAACAACCGCTGGATATTTCTCGATAGACGGCGGTCAAACTGCCTTGAACAATTTTAATCCCGGCTCCGGAGACGGCGACTGGTCTGGCAACACGGTCGACGCCTACAACGCCTACGCGACGCCCGGCGTCGTTCTGCCGGTGTCCAATAACGACCTGATCGCCATGGACGTGCTCGGCTGGAACAGCACAGGTACCACTACGTATTCAGGTACGACTTCGACCTCGACGCTCACTATGGCCCAATTGGAAAATCAGCACCCGCAAGTCTAACTCGAAGAGGGAGTCACCCCGTGGGCGTGTTGTAGCCCCCGAACGGCCGGACACGGTCAGGGACTTTCGCGAGCTGCGATGAACTCGAGGGGTGAACGGTATCCGAGCGCCTTTTGCGGGTGAAACTCGTTGTAGTGCGTGATCCAAGCTACCGAGACCGTCATGCGCCAACTATCCGATGGTTCGAACGAAGGCTTCCGTCGCAACTTCGCTCGGGAGATGGGGCTGGAGGCTCGGACGACACCCATCGAAAGTCCGCAGACCAACGGCATGGCGGGTCTCGTCAGCAACATAGCAACTGCCGTTGTCTGACAAGCCCATTCAATGGTGATCGCGCTAGCGGCGTCGTTATCGAAAAATTGCGTTATTTCCGTCTTATCGCTACCCCGTATCGATTTGGCCACATATTTCTGGCGCCGAGTTGTGCCAGCAGACCCGAGTCAATGAACCCCAAGGGCGGCCGACTGAGTGTGCGTCAGACCGGTTGATTTATGGCATAAAAATCGTTTGGTACCTCTATTTGACCGAACACCATTGTTCAAACATACGTCAACGTTTCGGGGGTCTCCCGACTATTGGCGCAAAAAGGTATAAGCATGGAAGTTTGGTTGCCAAATTCGTGCACCCTGCTCCTCGGATTGGTTGCACAACTCGCTTTGGTAAGGCTGTTGTTGGAGGTTGCCGCCATTATAATTTCCACTCGCGCGCCTCAAAAAAACAGATGACAACCACCGCCGCTTGACCTTTGGACGCACAAAGAAAGGCGCCTTCATGCCGGGCCTTCCGATTTGGGAGAGTCTTTTTTAGTAAGGATGGAATTTGTCAACAATCCAACCTAGCCAACTATTAGATTTGTAACATGCTGCTTGGGTAGGCAAAGCGTGCCGACTATCACAATCTGCGGGCGAGACGTCAAAATCGTAGCCCTTCGAGGCCATGCAAGCGATTATGTACCGACTTCTAGGATTGTCCGCATCGATGGCGTTGTACGCTTGATAAAAGCGATCGCCTTCCATTTGGCAAGCAGCCACATCTTTTGCTTGGTCCGGCAAACATCCGCCCAAGGAAATTGCTGCCAGCAAGACGAGTTCAAGTCTCATCGGATTTCCGCTTCTCGGCGGTTACGCCCACTCACTAGGTTTTTGGTCGCCTTGGTCAATGTAGCGGCATTATACTTTGGCTTGGACTACTATACCGGATTGTGAAATTAAGAGTGGCCACTACCGAAAGCTGAACGACGCCACCGCGATCGCGATTGAACATGTTCACCGGTTATAAAATGCGAAGGATATTTCAGGTTGTAGCCTGGCTGCTAGTTTTGGCTATCGTCGTCTTGTCGCTTGGCCCCCCGGCTAGCCGGCCGGTAACCGGCGCCGGACATGACTTCGAGCATCTTTTTATCTTTCTGGCGACAGGGCTGGCATTTGGTCTCGGCTACCTACGTTGGTTCTGGTCTCTTAGCTTGGCGTTGCTGACGTTCGCGGCTGCAATTGAAATTGCGCAAATGTTGGTTCCCGGTCGCCATGCGCGCTTGAGCGACTTTCTGGTTGATGCAGCGGCATCGAGCCTCGGAGTTGGACTTTCGTACCTTCTTATGAAATTGAAAGCAGTGCCTATTTGAGCCAGAGCACGATCGTTTTTTCGACCGGGCCGCCAAGGGCTTCAATCATTCAAGAGCTTCGGTGTTTAATGCCGGTGCAGCCTCGAACCTTCGGTCGGCCGCACTTGATGCGAGGTCAGCGCTACGCGATCTTTGCAACTCGCAGGTCTGGCCGAGGCGGAACGATTTCGTCGAGATAGCTTCGCTCGATCAGTTTGCCTGAAAGTCGCGTAACAAATCTGCGTCGTAAGGCATCGCTGTGGCCGTAGCGCCCGGCGGCTTTTTCCTCGACGTATTCAAGAACCTTGGCTCGAACAAGCGAAGGTAATTGTGGCGCCGCCAAGATGCGATTGATGATCCCCGCCGAAAGGCCAGAGCCTTTATGGTTGCCTTTCAGAATAGTCCAGGTGGTGCTGCGGGATAACCCAAGCGCTTCGGCTTGATCGTCGAGTGCAAATAGTCCGGTTGCAACGAGAGCGTCCCCAAGTTCCCGAATCTTGACGGACTGTTGCGCCTTCTTATCGCAATTAGATTGCGGGCGGTGAAGCCGATATGAACTCTCTCGCCGTCTACGCATAAGGGTATCCCTGGATAACGCAGCACTATCGACTGTCATGGCTGCTCCTAATGATCCTCAGTAAGCTACGTCGGCCCAAGACACCGCGCACCAACGACCCACAATTATCGTGACTATTCATGATGAACTTCATGCGACGATAATTTGACAGCCAACGCGCGAATACATCCTCTTTAACTTGCAAAAAGCACACCAGATTTATGCATAGCGCTGAGCTCTGTGCGTGTGAGGCACGTCACACATCGCCGTACAGAAATGAAACGCCCGCCGACGCAACACGGAATGCCTATTGGTTGGGCTATGCTGCAAGCCAAGTAGGCACTAACTATCGCAATGTCATTTTCCTAAAACGAACCCAATCCATGGAGGGAATTATGACAGCCTAGCTGCTGAGACATGCGAGCAGCTCATCGGCCGTATTGACACTCCTATAATGCAATTTTTATGAGCCTAACGAGCCAGTAGCCCAACAGAGCCACCCACGCGATATTGATCCCCAGACAAAAACATATTATGGCTGCTGGCCAAATCCGATTAACGCGTGTTTCGTTCTCAGCTTCTAGCGCGGTCGCCGCAATTTCCGTTTGAGTTTGCATAAGTTCCTGTCATTCCTTGTAGCCTGATAACTGATAGCCGCGCGCTATCATGGTGACGATTTAATCCGCACGGTAAGCTGACTAAGTAACGTTAAAATGACGCCGCAAAGAGACGGGACGGCCAGCATCGTCATTTAGGCAAGCGCGCAACCAGATCTAGTGCTTGGGGACATTAGCTTTATAGCCGCGTCGATCGCCGTTGCTTCGGCTCGCTGGCAAGATAAACCCGTGCAGATCCGAGGGCGATCCCCCTCAAACGCGGATGTGCTCCAGACGATGCTGGCGGCGAAGATTTTCCTATTTTGGAGATCGGTATCGCAGCAATCTTGTGGTCGGCATTGATTGAAAGTCGATCGACAAATCTGCGTCGCAAGGTACCGCTATGGCCGTAGTAACCGGCGACTTTTTCCTCGATATATTCAAGGACCTTTGCTCGGACAGGCGCGGGCAGCTGCCGTGACGCCAATATGCGGTTGATGATCGTCACCGAAAGACCTGAACCTTTATGGTTGCCTTTCAGAATGGTCCATGTGGTGCTACGGGAAAGCGCAAGCGCCTTGGCTTGTTCGTCGAGCGTGGCGATTCCGCCGTTGACGAGAACCTGCTTGAGCTCTCTGATCTTGGCGGACTGTCGCGCTTTCAATTCTGCCCTGGTTTGCTGGGAGACGCGATTGCGATGCCCCGCTATGAGTGGCAGCTTTTCGAAATGTAGATCTATCGATGCTCATGGACACTATCGAACATAATCAATGATCAGTGTCTTGTTATTATCTGCCAAATCTTTGTCCGCGCACTCCAGCCCGACCTCGGGGTGCCAGCTCGGCAATGGCGCGAGCTCTGCGACAAGTCACAATTCATCGTGATCTTTCCTAATGAATAACGTGCGACGACTCTGTTATATGCACCAAATTTGCGCGCCGCTCTGTGACACGCTTCATACGTAAATGCACGGCCCGATAGATAGTTCCACCGTAACGTCGTCTCACAACGTGAAAATTCGCCTGCTATCGCAAGCGGTTAATGAGATCAATAATATGAATGGCTGCCAAAGCGGGGTTGGAAATAAGAACATAATCTTTTGATTGCGATTGGGTTGAGCGAGATAAAATCAAGTCATTCAGCTGACATTGGTACAAATTTTTTTTGGCGCGACATTTAGTTTGCCGCCGCCTCAGAACGTTAAAAACCACCTCGCTTCAAGAACCCAACATATCCAAATCGCGGGCGCGAAAAAAAGGCCAAACGGCATTCGATTGGTCGCCATGATCGGTCGGCCAGATGTAAACTGTTGTAAAAGGTATGCCGACAGCGCGGCAAACGCCGCCAGCTCGATCGCAATCGGAATCATTAACCAGTCAAGCCACGCACCAGCCACAAGCGCAAGCTTGACGTCCCCTAGTCCGAGCCCCTGCCGCCCGCGAAATCGCGCATAGACATAGCGAAGCGCGAAGAAGATGAGCCCGAGTGCGACGCCACGCATGATCGCCATCGCGACTGCCCGCGTCATCATATCTGGCTCTTGCGCCGCCGCATGCAGAATCGCAAGGCCAAACCCGGCAGCATTCAGCCAGTTGGGAATAATGAAGCTGCGCCAGTCGATAACCGCGATCGCCAGCATCACCAGCGCGAGACCCGCCGCCAAAAACCCGATTGTACCGGGCGCGCTGAGCACGCTGACATAGACCACAGCGACGGCAACGAGCCCCAGAAGCAATTTAGTCCAAACCACGCTAAGGATAATCCTCCAGAATAAAAGGGTCCGCGCCCTTTTACTTATTGGAGCGACCGTCTCCGCATTTGCGATGCGCGTCATGGCCTCGGCGACATGCCCCTCGGAGCGGGGGGTTCTCCGTGGCGGCTTCTAATAATTTTGTCGCGTAATTCAGCCGCCACGCGATAGGCGTCGACGCCATTGCGAATAATCTGCGGTCGGATGAAGATAATCAACTCAGTGCGACGAGCCGTTCCGATATTTTGCGAAAAAAGCTCGCCAAGGCCGGGAACCTTATCGAGGCCGGGAATGCCGTTGCGAGTACGGATCCTTTCATCACTAATCAGGCCAGCTAATAGTACCGTCTGTCCACTTGCAACCGCAATGGTGCTCCTAACTTTGCGCTGCGATACTGTCGGCGTCAATGTATTGGCGTTTGCGTTATCAGCAACCGAACTGATTTCCTGCTCGATGTCCAAGAGCACGTTGCCATTGGCGTTGATCCGCGGCCCAACATTTAGAATGATACCAGTGTTGCGATAATCGACATTGCTCACGACAGGTGCACCCGGTGCTAATACCGACTGCGCAGACTGTGTTGTGACCGGAATTTGGTCGCCGACTTGTAGGGTCGCGATTCCATTGTCGACGACAACCAGTGACGGATTAGACAGGATTTTCACGTCGGTGATCGCGTGCAAGGCGTTGATGATCACCTGCGGCTGCGCTTCCGTGCCCACCAGGAAATTGAAGCCGGGAAGAACCCGACTAAGAACCGCATTGGCTGCAGTGTTGACCATTGAACCAGTATTAGCCGGAGCGCCAACGTTGCTGCTCTTCAGAAAGAACTGGACGCCGTATTGGAGGTTATCATTGAGTGTGACCTCGGCAATGGTAGCATCAATCGCCACTTGTAGCTGCGGACGATCGATCTGTTGCAGCGCTCGCGTTATGATGCCGTAGTTTTCTTGGTTGGCGTAAATCAGCAAGGAGTTGTTCACAGCGTCCGCGGAGATTCGGACATTCGGAAGGATCGGCGCGGCCGCGTTTGCGGCTGAGGATCCGCTGCTGCCGTTTGCCCAGGTCGCCGGCCCAGCAACCTTCTGGCCGCCGAAGCGTGCATTGAAACTGGCCGGCGCAGCGGTTGATGATTGTTGTGATCCGGCAGCCGCAGACGTCTGCGAAGGATTGGCGCCTTGTTGGGATCCACTGATGGTTGAATTGGTGCTGCTCGAAGCGACCATTCCACTACCAGGACTCAACTGGTTTTTCGGAGAATCCAATCCACTGGAGCTAGAACCAACGAACATATCATTAAGAAGCGCAGCGACTTGGCGCGCATCACCGTAGTGCATGCGGTACACCTTAACGTCCGTGCCCGCACCGCCTGACTTGTCCAATCGAGTGATCCACGTTTCCACCCTTTTGAGCAACTCCCGCTTGCCAGTGACAACGAGAATGGCGTTCTGTCGGCTGATCGCCTCCAGCTTAATGAGGTCTTGACTGAGACCACCTTGGCCCGAATCGATGATCCGATTGAGCTCCGCGATGATCGGCTCGGGTGTGCTGTTGCTTACCGGATAGATACCAATCGATTGGCCGAGCATCCAATCGGCATCAAAACTAAGTACAGTATCGATGGCGGCGCGGCGGTCCGCACTATTTCCCTGGATGATTATCAGGTTGCGTGACGGTTCGGCACGAACCATACCCGGTTTGGCCGCATAGTTATCGAGCAGCTTGATCAGCGTTTGCGCAGACACGAATTGCAATGGAATCACGCTGATGCCGTATCCTGCCGAAGGATTGCGACGCCCAATCAGCGCCGCCGCCAGCAACCGCCTCTGTCGTCGGAATGAGGCGATATCCCTGAGCATCATGCACAAGCGCGACATTGCTCATTCGCAGCGCGCTTTCCAACACAAAAAGTAGGTCCTTTCTCGGAACGGCCCGCCCCGACGAAAGGCTTACGGTTCCCTGCACGCGCGGGTCGATCGTGTAGCCGACGCCCAAGATGTCACCGAGAATGGCCTTTGCCGCCGTTGCGACCGACGTATTCTCAAAATTGATTTCATAACCTTTATTACCGTCCGTCGCTATTGCAGCATCGGGCAGCGAACCGGTCGGAGTAGGATCGGGTTCGATGCTGCGCGTACTAGTTCGAGGTTGGACATCTGCGGACGCGAAGCTGCCGTCGCCATTATAGGTTGCGGCGCGCGGCTCTGATTTGGAATTCGTCGTTGGTTCCGATTTAACGCGCTGCCGCAGAGGCGGGGTCAAATCGACTTCGCGAATTTGATCACTGAAGTCGGATTGAGATGACGGCGTACCGCCCGGGCCGTTGGAAGTCACGCAGCCAACAAGAAGTACCGAAAATAAGGCGAGCATCGCAAATGCTAACCTGCTGGGTGTTGACCCCAAAGTAGGCTTCCGCCACTGCATATGGACGCTCGGTCCCCAAAATTGGACGCTCTACATTTGGTTAACGCTGGGTCACTTTTGCCCGGTGATGGTTAACAACCCACTAACCAACCAATACTGAGTGTTGGTCACCGCGATAAACCTAGCGAGATGGCGAAAAATATAGGCTGCCGTACTCTGGCAACTCGCTGACACAACACACGAATTGGCTCCGAGTCACCGCGGTTCAATCCAGCTCCGCCGATGCCAATTTATTAAGGCGCATGAACTATCCCTTTAGGGCCTAAAGGGGGTTTTTCGTGCGTCCTAGCAACGTCAAATTGGCCCCGATCAGCCAGAGCGCTCCGGCCAGGACAACCATTCCTGCGGGGCAATTTCTCGAATTTACGGGGTATTTAGCGAGAAAGCATTCCATCACTGGGGACCTGCTCTCCAAGTTCACTTCGGCAGGCCGACCTGGAAAAGAAAAGAGACTACGCGATCTCTGGGAGCTCACTGACCTCCCCGCCAATGACTTTGCCGACGAAGTCGCCCACTTTTACAAGTTGCCGCGACTGGACTTGCCCCAACTGCTCGCTGCCTCATCGCTGGCCGGAGCGTTTTCTCACCGCTTCCTTCGGGAGATGGCGGTTTTCCCATGCCGCATCGCCGAGGGTGGCGGCTGCACTTTGATCGTCGCCGATCCCAGCGACGCCGCCACTATCCGTGCCACGGAACTCGCGCTTGGCGAGCCCGTCGCGCTTTCAGTCGGCTCGTTTGAGGATATCGCCACGGCCTTGTCGGAGCGGCTTGGCGAGAACGAACTCGCTGCGCCCGAACACGGTGATGTCGCTCGCGTCCAGCGCGATGATGACATTGAGAGCCTTCGTGATCTCGCCAGCGGTGCACCGGTCGTACGCGCGGTAAATGATCTTCTGGAAAAAGCCGTCGAGTTGCGTGCAACCGACATCCATGTTGAGCCGTTTCGCGATGGGTTGGACCTGCGAATGCGTGTCGACGGATTATTGCAGGTGGTACCGACGCCGACCGATGTGCCGCCGCAAGCGTTGATTTCGCGCATCAAGATTCTTTCTGGACTGAATATTGCTGAGCGCCGCCTACCGCAGGATGGTGCTGCGCATCTGCGTATCGCGCGATCGGATGTTGATATCCGAGTGGCAACCATGCCCACGCGTTACGGTAAGTCAGCCGTCATCAGGTTGCTGCCGAAAGATCGCGGTGTGCTCGAAATCGCAAAGCTCGGATTATCGAGCCTCGACCAAACAAAGGTGCGTCGGCTGCTCGAACTTCCGCATGGCATCGTTGTACTCACTGGTCCTACGGGAAGCGGAAAAACCACGACGCTCGCGACAATGCTGACCGCGCTCAATGACAGAACCCGAAAGATTCTTACCATTGAGGATCCGGTCGAATACGAAATTCGCGGGATCAATCAATCCCAAGTACAACCGGAGATCGGGCTCACGTTTGCGGCAGCCCTGCGTGCCTTCGTTCGCCAAGATCCCGACGTCATCATGGTCGGCGAGGTGCGCGATGCCGAGACAGCCCACATTGCCATCCATGCCGCCCTCACCGGCCATCTGGTACTCACCACATTGCACACCGAGACGGCTGCTACTGCCGTGCCGCGTCTGCTCGATCTTGGGGTCGAAGACTTCTTGCTCCAGTCGACGCTGCGCGCTGTGATTGCACAGCGGTTGGTTCGCATTCTCTGTGAGCGCTGCAAGGTTAAGCGGCAACTATCCACGGCGTCAATTGCAGCTGATCCGCGCTACCCCCTGCTTGGACTGAAAGCGGGTGATTGCGTGCACGAACCCGGCGGCTGCGAGCGTTGTGGCGGTACAGGCTACCGTGGCCGCACGGGTATCTTTGAGGTCCTAGAGGTTACCGACGAGGTGCGCAGGCTGACACAGGCTAGATCTGATTCCGCGACGATCAGGCGTGCCGCGATGGACGCGGGGATGACGACCATGTTCGAGGATGGAGCAGCCAAGTGCCGTACCGGCGTGACCTCCGCCGCCGAAGTGTTCCGCGTCACGACTATAGGATGACGCCATGCCTAACTTCCGCTATCGAGCTCTGACCGCTAGCGGCGATGTCGTGACCGGACTAATCTCCGCAACGACAGCGGAGGAGGTTGCCCGCCGTATCGATTATCTTCATTTGGTTCCGATTGATGACATCGTCGATGAAGGCACAGCGTATGTTTCACGGCTTAACTTCAAATTGGGACCGCGCGCGCGCTCGGACGATGTCACAGTCTTCACGCTCGATCTTGCCCTGTTGCTGAAGGCAGGCGCCCGGCTCGATCGCGCGCTCGAACTGCTTGCAAACGACGCCGATATTGGCCGCTTGCGTTCGACCGTCGGCGCAATTCACTCGAGTGTTCTCGCCGGCGAGAGTTTCGGCGACGCGCTTGACCGCCACCCTGCCCTGTTTCCGCCGATGTATGTCGCTCTGGTGCGAGTCGGTGAGGCATCCGGAACGCTTGATACGATTCTTGAGGTGCTTGCTAGCGACCGCAGCCGCGCTGAGGCATTGCGGCGAAAGCTCGCCGATGCACTGCGCTATCCGGCCTTTCTGCTATTCGCCGCGACCTGTGTGTTGGTTTTTTTTATGACGTTTGTGCTGCCCCAGTTCAGCGCGGTTCTAGGTGATCTCGGCGCCAAGATTGACCCCATAGCCGGGGTTTTCCTTGGACTTTCGGAGTTTATCACAACACATGAGGACTCGATTGGTGTGGCCGCGCTGATCGTGTTGGTAGGTGGGTTTCTTTTGGTACGCGAACCAAAGATTCGGGTAGCGATCATTTTCCGGTTGGCGCGTTTGCCTGGTGTTCGTACAATTTTGACGCTGCACCAGACTGCCTTGTTCTGCCGCAATCTCGGGGTTCTGCTCACAGCAGCAGTGCCCCTCACAACGACGCTTCGCATTCTCGCCAATACGATGGCGACAATGGGGAATGCCGCCACTTGGACTCGGGTGGTGGAAAGAGTTCGGGAGGGCGGCAAGTTATCGGAAGCGCTTGAAGAGTTTAGAACGTTACCCGCGACGGCGGTGCGAACGTTGCGCCTGGGTGAGGAAACCGGTCAGCTGCCGGTATTGGCCGGACGCGTGGCTGAGTTTTATGAAAAAAAACTACAAAGAAGTCTCGATCGCGTCGTTGGGATCATCGGCCCCCTGGCGATCATTATCATCAGCGCCATTGTCGGCGGCCTTATCGTATCGGTAATGACTGCGCTGTTATCTGTTAGCCAGTCAATCGGTTGAGAGCTTTATATGGTTAACACTACGTTAACTTGGAAACGAAGCCGACCTCTCAGGCGATATGCCGAGCGAGGATTTACATTGGTTGAGATGCTCGTTGTCATTTCGATCATCGCACTCATCATGAGCTTGGTCGGTCCGCGCGTTCTCCACTTTCTCGGCGAATCCAAAGTCAAGGCTGCGAAGATTCAGATTGAAAGCCTGACGAGCGCACTTGATCTCTACGCGCTCGATACCGGGCGATATCCGTCGAGCTCGGAGGGCCTCAACGCTCTGCTTGAGCGCCCCGGGAACGAGACGAGTTGGGGCGGACCTTATTTGAAGGGCAATGTGGTGCCCAACGACCCGTGGGGAAAGCCATACATATACCGCTCACCTGGGCAGCATGGAGCCTATGACATCATGTCCTATGGCGCGGATGGGCAGGAAGGGGGCACTGGTGCAGCGGCCGATATCACCAGTTGGACGCGATGACGACCAGCACGGCGAGGATGGGTTTACGCTCCTCGAGGTCGTATGCGTAATCGCCATCCTGGCGATCCTTGCTGCATTCGCTATGCCTAACCTGCCCCACGGCACTTCAAGAGCACGGCTTGAATACTTTGCAGTGGCGACGGCGGCATTGCTCAAAACTGATCACGAAGCGGCATTGCGCCGCCAGACGCAAATCGCAACTGACGTCAACGCAACGGCGCGAACGCTTCGTTCCGGCGCAACCGGCCGTATTGTTCGCGTGCCCGACGATGTTGTCCTTGACGCCCTCCTGCCCGCCCGCTGTGGCCATTACCCAGCGGGTTCTACGATCCGTTTTTTTTCCTCCGGATTATCTTGTGGCGGCGTGATTTCGCTGACCCGCTCTGGGTTTGGGTACGAAATCCGCGTCAATTGGCTGACGGGAGGGGTCGAGATTGTGCCATCTAACCGCACTTAAGCGCAGTACTGCTGGCTTTACCCTCATCGAAGCGCTCGTCGCACTCTCGATCGTCGCTATAGCCATGGCATCGATCGGTGGAATGATTGCAACCAGCGCCCGTGGCGCCCGGTCAGTCGAGGCACATCTAAACCGGTTAGAGGTAGCACGTGCACTCATGACCGCTCTTCCAACCCGTGACCAGCTGATACCTGGTTATCTTACAGGGGAGATTGCTGACCACGCATGGCGCGTCGACGTGTCGCCGTTCGCAGTGCAAACGCTCGGCCAGAATGTGCGCGCCCAGTGGGTACCGCGCACGCTCGTCTTGACTGTCAAGTCGCCGAGCGGGGCCGCAATGAAAATCAGCACGGTCCGCTTACAGCGGAGTGACGAGAAATGACGGTGCCGCAACTGCGAAATAACACGACTATTGCCGGTTTTACGCTACTCGAAGCTTTGGTCGCGATGGCGCTGATGGGAATGATTCTCACTGCACTCGCAACGATTACGGCGCAGTGGTTGCCCAATTGGAATCGGGGGATAGTTCGCGTTCAGCGCAATGAATTGGTTGCACTGGGGCTCGACCGGCTCACCGGGGATCTTGCGGCCGCCGAATTCATCTCGGGCAGCCGCGAGACACGCAAGCCGCTCTTTGATGGAGCGAGTCGTTCGGTTACGTTTGTGCGCACCGCGCTTGGTCCGAATGCCGGACCCGGCCTAGAAATCGTTCGCATTACCGAGGTCAGTAGCGCGGAAGGGCCAATTCTAGTCAGGACGCGAGCGCCCTTCGTGCCGGTAATCAACGATCGCGTTGAGCCAATATTTACCGACCCTGTAGTACTGTTACGAGCGCCCTACCGGCTCTCCTTTTCGTACGCGGGGGCCGATCGAAACTGGCGTGAGGAATGGCGTCAGCAAGTCCAACTGCCCAAAGCGATCAAGTTGACCGTGCGCGATGGCACGACGCAACGAATACTTTCTATGTCGACGGCTACACTGGTCCATCGAGAGCTGCCGGCGGAGTGTATTGCCGCAAAATCTCTCGACGAATGTCTCACATCTCTTCTGCGGCCACCGCAATCCGCAGAACAGTCTGCCACCTTGCGGTGACAATTATGAATACGCCGAAATCGAAAATTGCGCACGAGCGGAATGCTCCGGATGGATTTATCGTGGTCGCCGTCTTGTGGATTCTCGGCGCGCTCAGTCTATTCGTATCGATCTACGCCGTTTACGTAATCAACAGCGCAACCGCGTTCGCGGTATACGATGATCATCTACGCGCAGAGGCACTCGTATCAGCCGCAGTTGAGCTCACGGACTACCAACTACAGACAGCGCCCGCGCAATCGCGCCCAACTCACGGCCGGTTCAGCTTTCACTTGGACCAGGCTGATGTTGCGGTCGAATTCCGGTCGGAAGCTGCACGGATCGATCTCAATGCGGCGCCGAAACAAATATTGGCCGGATTGTTTCGCGTACTTGGCGCTCGCGCTGATGATGCCGCGCTTTATAGTGATCGAGTCATCGGCTGGCGGACTGCTCCGTCCACGAACCAGGATTCGGAATTCTCGGCCTATCAGATGATGCGCCTAGGATATCAACCGCGCGGAGCCAAATTTCCGCATGCCAGCGAACTGGCACTTGTGCGTGATCTACCGACGGCCCTTGTGGAACGTGCATTGCCATTTGTCACCGTCTATAGCGGTCGTCCGCAAATAAACATTCTAGATGCTTCACCGGAAGTTATCGCCGCCTTGCCGGGAATGACTGGCGACAGCCTCAATGCTTTTCTCGCGCAACGCCAGGCTTCACCGCAAAATGCGGAAGTGCTGCTGCCACTGCTTAAGGACGCGCGGCAATATGCAACGACCGAGGGTAGCAGTGCGGTGCGGGTTAGGGTTCGGATCGCCTTCGATGATGGCCACAAGGAAAGCTCCGAGGTCGTTATTCTGGCTTTCGACCAGGGTGACCAGCCATTTGCTGTCTTGTCTTGGCGCGACCAGTCCCATGAGTTGATTGCGGATAACGAGTCGTGGACGGAATTGCGATGAGCGCATTTGTTGCAATTGAAGAAGGATTCTCACACTGGATCAATTCCGTTGGGAACGCCGTCGCTACGTTACTCGGCCGCTTGGCTTCGTCGCGCACAGTCCGAGTCTCCGAGGATGGAGACGGTGCATTTGTGGTTCAAGCAGATGAGGGAACGGCCGGTACAAATTTGACCGGTGAACGTTTTCAAATCGCTGAGGGCCAAATCGATCATACTAAGTCGGCAACGGTTGCGGCGGCTCTGTCAGGCAGCCGCGTTGAGTTGTTGTTAAAATCCGATCGATTTATTTTCCGACCGCTCGACCTTCCTAGTCGGGCCACCGAATTTATGCAGGGCATTGTACGCTCTCAGATCAATCGTCTCACACCCTGGAATGCTCCCGATACAGCGTTCGGCTGGAGCAAACCAGTCGAAGCTGATGCAGAAGGGATGGTCATTACCATCGCCGCAACTCCGCTGGCTTTGGTGATGCCTTACGTGCAAGCGATTGCTGCTGTCGGCGCCAAATCGATCGCCGTTTTTACCAATTTACCGGACGCCAGCACCGAAACAGCCTCCATCAAAGTATGGGAAGAAGAAGCGCATGATGTGAAGGAGACTGGCCGAATTCGTAAGGCGCTTGTCATCGTCCTCGCAGCGGCCGGCATCGCCGCTGCGGTCTCACTCGGTGCAAATTCGATCTTGCGCACAAGCCTCATAGCACAACAGGACGACCTCGCGCGCCAGATTGCGGGGATTCGCGCTGCGGAGGGCGTCGCGGGGAAAGATGCACTTGGATCAATTTCGGCGGCTCGACGTATACTTGAGCGGCGCAAGCATGACACGTTTCCAACCGTGCTGGTCTTGGATACCTTATCGAAAATCCTACCCGATCATACTCATGTCACCGAGCTCCGCGTCGAAGGTAACAAGCTGCACTTGACGGGAATCACCCGCGACGCCCCCTCGCTGATAGGATTGATCGAGGGGTCAGGTCGTTTTACGCGTGCGACATTCTTCGCAGCCACGACGCGATCGCCGTCAGATCCGGGTGATATCTTCCACATCGAAGCCATTATCCAACCCCTTGGCACGCCGTCATCATGATCTCCAGCCAACTTATAGAGCGTTATCTGACGCGCTACCCCAGCCTTTCTGGGCTAATCTATGTCGCGCTGGTTATCATCTTTTGTCTAACGGCTCTGTTGTCGCTGACAGACATTGTAAATCTGTATCGTGCTCGCAACGCTTCTCTCGAAATGCTTTCCCGACTTGATGGGCGTGCGCACATTTCGTCCACTGATCGTTCCGCAACCACAAATTCATGGCCCCCCGGCTCGCCGTTCTTGGAGGGCAAAACTGTGACGGTAGCTAGTGCGGCGCTCTTGCAGCGAATTGCGGACACAATCACCCATGCGGGGGGGACAGTTGCATCTACTGAGATTCAGCCGCAAGCAGCGCAATCGAAAGACGGCTACGTGACGGCAATTGCCAATTGCGAAATTGAGCAGGCGACATTGCAACAGGTGCTCTACGATATCGAAGCGGGACTACCATTTTTGTTTATCGATCAGCTGACGGTACAACCTCCAACGCTGCCGGGTGAGGGCGGACGGATGCGAGTGCTGCTTGGCGTGTCCGGACTGTGGCGGAGCCTAAAGTGATGTCATCGCACTCATATGCAAAACGATTTGTTCTGGTGGGGCTGATGACCGCCTGCGGTCTCGTTAGCGCCGCCTCGCAAGCGCCGACCAACTCCGAGCTAGCGGCGATTGCAATGCAGACAGATAGTGTGACAAGACCAATTAGCGGACTAACGGCGGCAGGCCTGCGAGTGGATAACGCAAACTTAAAAGGCTCGCTCGGACGCGGTAATCCATTATGGGCTATTCCCCTTGCTTCATTAAGCCCCACTAGGGAACGGCCAATTTTTTCCGCATCGCGTCGCGCTCCCCCGACTATACAATCGTCGGCCAATTCGGCGTCGGCACCATTATCAACTCGACCGGCGCTTGCTCTGGTCGGTGCGATCGCCGGAGAAACGGAGGGTATCGCGATCTTCCTGGATCAGACGACGAAGGGCACCATCCGATTGAAAACAGGGGAAGACCACTTGGGTTGGACATTGCGGCAAGTGAAAGGGCGGGAGGCCATTCTTCAGAAGGAGCTTAAAACCGCGATTTTCACCATTCCAAACCCGAAATGAAAGGCCACTTTCAATTTCAATACTGGCTACTGACGTCGAAACTGGCCAGCGTAGCCCAACCCCACATATGCAAAAGCCCTCCTTCCGGTGGAAAGTTGCACAAGTTTTACTTGCCGACCCAATGGAATTCGCGATTTAATCAGCGCTCCACTTGCCCCCTTCGCAGCCCTGGGCCGGGGTCCTTTTTGTGAGGCAGCGATAGCGAGGACGGGCCGACAATTCGATAGGGGTTAGCATGCGCGTCGTGCTTACCGCCCTTTTCCTGTTAGCAGCTGCAGGGCTGGTGGATTTAATTTGGTTTGACGGTACGTATCGCGAATCTGTTGCGGACCAAGCGAGTTATCAAGGCGGGATGGTCGTATACAAAGTAGATCGCCTTGTTCGGAAGGTGATCTCTCCGTAAAGGCCGAGCAGGCGGGTTTGGCGAACACCATTTTCACGACGCTACGTCCAACGACGTCAAATTCCTCCGTCGGATCGAACAAAGCACAGCCGCCTCGCCGCCAGTAATAGCCGCGCAGCTGCGGACCTATGTGTTAATAAATCGGTAGTTTTCTCCGTCCAAGACAATGCAAGTTAATCGCCCGGTAGCAAACGCGCCGGTGTCGATATTGATCCGGTTGGGCAGCACTTCCGGTTCTACCGTCGGGGTGTGGCCGTGCACGACGATTTTGCCAAAATCTCTCGTGCTATTGAGAAAGTCATCGCGGATCCACAGCAGATCATCTGGGCTCTGGCGTTCCAATTTAACGCCCGGGCGAACTCCCGCATGGCAGAGGAAGTAGCGACCGACCGTTAGCGACATCTTTAATGACGCCAGAAATCTCGTGTGCTCGGGCGATAGTGCGGCACGCATTTGCTCGGCTGCCTGATCGTAGTTTTTGCCTACCATCATTGCCGCAACAGGTACCCCAAATGAGTTCAGTGTCTCGAGCCCGCCGAGAGGTAGCCACTGGGCCCCGACAGCGGGATCTTCAAGAAAGCTCTGTAATAGCGCCTCGTGATTTCCTTTAAGCGCGACATAATCGCCGGGAAACGGGTTGCTCAACAGCCGCTCGAGCACACCACGGGAATCAGGGCCGCGGTCGATATAATCGCCGAGCGTCACTGTGAGGCAGTTCGCCCCCTGCTCTTTGGCGTCGCGATCGATTTCATCGATCAAGCGGTCGAGCAAATCCAACCGGCCATGAATGTCGCCGATGACGTATAACCGCGGATTATCGTTCGGGACTTGCACGTTTTCCATTATGACAGACTGAACGGCAGCATATTATCAATGCGTCACTGCGGGCATTGGATTATGACGGGGTCGCTCATGCGCTTGCAACAATATCTTAACTCACAGTGCCTTCACTGGTTAATTACGATCCGCAATTTGCGCGCAGTTTAAATTAATGCGCGTCTACATTAGGCCTAACGATTAGCCCTGAATTTAAGCTTGAGATTAGTTCTTAGCAGGAACTGATATCGGTCCCCTTTCAGAAGAGGATCGATGCATAAAACCCCGAAGCAGATTGCCCGCTCTCTGCGTGCATTTCGAAATGCGCACAGGCTGGGCTTGTTGCGTAGCGTTCGTATCTCGCCCGGACCCAACGCCTGCGAAGCGGCCCGATCACAATCTGGCGTCGAGTATCTGGGCAATGTCGTGCCCCATCTGCCACTCGCTCAATGCACGCGCGCCCATTGTGAATGCAAGTACATACCCGTTGGCAGTGACCAACTGCGTCGGCTCAACGCTACTGGAAAGGCATCGTCCAAGTTGCCTTCGTGAGTTCCGTTCGGTGCGTCCCGTGCTACCCGCCCCGTTTACATTTTCGCCTACCGCAAATTGATTAAAAATACAGGCTCCAGGGCAGGCAGCCGTTATCCAGAAACAATCGCCAGCTTAGTCCCCTGCGAACGTTTCGCGCGGCTTTGCATTGTTGGATGGACGGGGGTCGAGGCAGGAGTATTTTATGACACAGAGTCCGCTAAAGGTGCTCGTCGCCGATGATTCTAATGCCGTGCATCAGTTGATCCACAATGCCCTTCCCACCGAGTATTCCGCGCGCACCGTACATGCGTTCGACGGTGTTGAATGCCTCGATGCCCTCGATCATGGGGTAGACCTTGCGTTTATTGACGTTCATATGCCGACTATGGGCGGCTTGGATGCGCTGTGGGCTGCGCGGATTGCCGGGAACAAAACATTCGTTACGCTAATCTCCGGACGATCAACCAGGCGCTGCATGGATCTCGCGCACAAACTGGATGCTTACGAGTTTCTAATCAAACCTTTCTGTAATGACGATATCAGCGCCATTGTGCGAACTTATCGGCGGATTTCGACGCCAATGCATGTATTGCTCGTGGATGACTCGCCGCTTGCTCTAAAAACCATGCACAAGGTATTGGCTAGTTCGGTTTTCCGATTGAATATCGATGAGGCGAATGCTGGAGACGTGGCAATTGCGCGATGCGAAGAGGATACATTCGACGTCGTATTCCTGGACGTCAACATGCCTGGGCTGAATGGATTCGAAACACTTGCCCGCTTGGTGCGCAATCATCCCCTAACAAAAGTTGTTATGATATCTAGCGAGCACAACGCGTCGCGTGAGCGTGCGGCGATCGAACTCGGCGCCGCCGCCGTTATGCACAAGCCTTTCTTCCCGACCGAGATTGATGCTGTCTTGCATCGGCTTGTTGGTCTGCAATCGCCAAGACTTGCAACTGATGGTCAAATCCGAGATTTCGGAATCAAGATTCACGGGCGAACCATTGCCGTTGAACACTCGGAGACCGGCCACGTTTATGAATATGTTTGGTTCGGCGATGCCCCACATCTTCGCTTGCAGCTAATCAGGGAAAATGAGACGGCCCAAATCCCAGCCGATGCGTTGATCTCGAATGCGAAAAAGGTGGCGATGCTCGAACTGAAAAGTGCTTGTCTTTTAGACAGCGCCGCACACTAGATAGCGCTATCCGGCAGAGGCTATCGCTGCAGGCATCGACAGGTCGCCGGGATGGGCGTTCACGTCAAAAACCTGACAGTGGTTGCAGGCGCAACCAAGATTCCGCGCGGCGGAAATATACGCCTCGGCCACATTATGTTGAGGGGTAATCCAAACGTCATGATCCGCCGTTTGGCTTGCGGTTCGAATTCAGCGGCTATCTGTAGTGTTAGCTTGCCGAACGCGGCCCCGACTTGTCCGGTGCATCTTTCCATTGTTTGACGCTGTCGGCGATGACCTTCATGGCCGTCGTTGCCGCGTGGCTCAGGCTGGCGTAACCGGCAACCTCCCGGCTGACGCGTTCGCCTTCATTGCGCAACATTTCACGCACGCTTTCCAGCTCGCGAATGACGCGGTCAATTTCCTCCATCGAATCGCCGGCGACCCGCTGGATCAGTGCATTCAGATTTTCGGCGGCTGGGCTATTCGCCGCATTGGCCTCGCTGCGTTGTCGGTGCTGGACCGAGACGTCTCGCCGAACGAACTCCCGGATCTCGCCCTCAACCGTGTTCGCCAATGCCTGATTGACGGAACTCGGTTTTTCCGGCGAACGCCGGTCAGGCGGAGCGTATTTCTCGGGGCCGGATTTCTCAGCCATGGCCTACTCTACACAGGCGCAATCCGTTGCGCGTTAAACTTGCGATGTCGTCTTTAATTGCGGCGGCCGTACGTCCGGCAGCTTTTTCCTCGACGTATCTCAGAGGATATACGGTGGCTCGTCAAGCAGTTTGAGCTTTGCGGCTAGCGCAACCACCATTTCTACGGCGCGTTGCCCCTGTAGTGCAACGAATGTTCCTGGGAAAGGCACTCGAGGCCGCAGGGATATAATTGCCTAATGTCATCGTTGCGACGCTAGTGTATCGGCAGGGTCAATTGGGTTTCCCCTTGGCTGCGGCCTTCCTTGATGCCTGCGCTTCCGCCATGCATTCTCGAATGAAGTATGCCAAATTTGATCTCTTGACCGTTAGTTGGGCTGCTAGCTTATTGCATGCTTCGCGATCTTGATGACGCAACGCACGCTTGCTCAATGTAGGTGAAGCTGAGGTTGCCGTTTGGGCCATAAGATCGCTGCTAATAAAAAGCAGCAGTGCGATCGAAATTGGAAAAATAGCCAATGTGCGCTGCATCTTTGAACTCCGTGGCAAAATTTCGTAGCCCGTTTTAGCCGACATTCTGGAGACAAGCATCCGAGCGTTTGGATTTTGTCCTATTGACGAGCACTAGGGCCTTCGTGAAGTGGGATTTATGATCACAAAATGGCAGCCCGTAAGCGATACTCACTAAATATAAAATGTCCGAAATGCGGGCGGTTCGGATTAGCAAGAGTGTCCGAGGACAATTACCCGTATATGCGCGATCCTGGATTCAATATTGATCAACTGCCCGTCGGTTTTGCTGCAGTCATGCGATCCTCCTATAGAGCAAAAAACGAGATTGCCTGCGCCTGTGGGGAATGTTTCCGCCTATGACCCGAAATCACTTTAGTTATCATCACGATGGCATCCTTCATTCCTGATCAGGCTGTACCGATAGGTAGCTAGTCGCCGTGCCTCTCTAGACCCCGCCCGCATCGGTGATCCGGCCGCGAAAGCGCAGCAGCCGAGTAGCCAGCGCATCGAGGGCGATCGTGCGGTGCTGTCGCGTGGGCCGTTAACCATTTGAATAGCTGCCACTTTGGGAACTCGTAAACTTTGGTCCCAAGCTATTGACTTAAAATCTGTGCCTCTTTTAATAGCAAACTCTTTGGGGAAACTCCATGCAGCCTAAGAAATCTTCCCTTGCGACGCTGTCCAATGAGGCCCTTTGCAAGCTGCGGGATGAAATCGCGGCACTGCTCAACAGTCGCGCAGAAGATCTGCGGAGGGAGCTTGAGCAGCTGACCGGTGGCGCGGCCCCTCATGATGGACAAGCGAACGGTTCGACAAATAGGCTTAAAGCCCCGCGCAAGAAAATTGCCCCAAAATACCGAGGACCGGCAAACGGCGATACGTGGACCGGGCGCGGAATGAAGCCTCGATGGCTGACCAATGAATTGACGCAAGGCAGGAAGCTCGAAGACTTCCTGATCGTCGCAAGTAACGGATCCTCGCCTTAAGAGCGCACCACCTTACATTTGGCGACGCGAACGAAAGGCCTCGATCCGGCCCGTTCTTTATAAGTCACGCCTATTTGGTATGCGTGCCGTTTATGCTGCTTTCCAGTGGGTGGAGGGCACCGCAACTTCGGGAATCCGTTTCGCCACCCCCTGAAACGATGGTGGTATGTTTAATGTGGTTGTATTATAAAGATATACTACCAGCAAATAAGGTCGGCCTAAACTGGGGCCGTGTTCCAATTAGTGTTCTTTTAACCACGTTGAATTACATGTGACCTTTGCGCCACAAATCGGGAATTTGTGCATAAATTCGTTGAAATTGGCCTATGGGTGGTAGCCTTTGCCTCGGTAAATGCTAAGAGTTAGGGTGCCTTTTCAGGCCTTTGGGGACCCCCGTAAGGGGGCGGGAGCGGGTCAGGATGCTTACGCGCCGTGTTATTCAATCGGTGTTACTGGCCGGCAGTCTCGGCGTAATGACCGGAGCCGCTGGGGCAGAACCCTTCTCCATCAACGACGCGCTCCGAATGGCCGTCCAAACCAACCCGACCATTGGCGAAGCGGCAGCGAACCGACGCGCGACTGAGGCCGAACTTCGTCAAAGTCAAGGCACTCTTCTGCCGCAAGTACGCATAGAAGCTCAAGGCGGGCCGTTAAGAACCAACGTCACCGATCCAGCATACACTACGCCCCCTAACACGCCCCCGCTTGGCAACGGACAATGGCTTCCGGGGTCGAAAGGGTCGATTGTTTTGCGGCAGCTTTTATTTGATGGCTTTGCCTCGGTAAATGATATTTGGCGTCAAGCAGCGCGAGTCGATTCGGCGGCAGCCCGCACCCATGAACGCAGCGAATTGATCGCGCTTGATGCCGCTGAGGCATATCTTGACGTTGTTCGCTACACACGCCTCGTCGCGCTGGCTGATGAAAACGTAAAAGCACACACGTCAATTCTATCGAATGTGACGTCGCGGTTTAAAGGCGGGCGGGCGGGAGAAGGCGACCTCGAGCAGACCAACGAGCGCGTGGCGTCGGCTGAAGCTTCAAGATCTGATTTCCGCCGCAGCCTTGCAGACGCACAGGCAAAATTCCGCAAAGTCATTGGTGTCGCACCATTTAATATCCGTGCGCCAGGTCGTCTACCTGGTCTGCCGGTGTCGAAGGATCAGGTGTTGGCCGTAACGCTCACGAATAATCCGACGATTAAGGCTGCCCAATCCGACGCCGATGCTGCCCGGCATGCCTTCCACCAGACATCTGGCGCGTTCTTACCCACTGTTTCGCTGGAGGCACGAGCGACCAGGGGCAATAATGAAGACGGTTTCTTCGGCTGGTATAACCAAAGCAGTGTCCAAGCTGTCGCCACCTGGGATATTTTCCGCGGAGGACAGGACAGCTGGAAGCGAGCCGAGGCGTCGGAGCGCTATACTCAAACTAATATGGCTCATGCGCGCCTCCAGCGCGATGCATTTGAATCGGTCGATAAGGCTTGGGCTGCAAGAACAATTACAGCTCAACGCATTGCCGAATTGCAAAGACAGATTGCTTCCGATCGCAAAGTGATTTCGGCATATTCAAAAGAGTACGATCTGGGTCAACGATCCTTGATCGATTTACTCAACGCAGAAAATCAGAATTTCAATGCCCAAGTTTCTCTTAAGTCGTCACGCGCCGTCATAGTATTTGCCGATTATCAACTGCTCGCAGCGATGGGCGAGTTGCTAACTTATTTGAGGGCGCCGCATCCGGTCGATGCCGAACCACTTGTGCCTCAGAGCTTTGGTCTGATCCCCGATAAATTCCCGCCAATATTGATCCATTTGCCCAATCCGGGTCCTGAACCGCTGAATACGGCAGCACCGCGAACATTCCCCCAGATTAACCCCGAGAAGCCGCCAGTGCCTGCGAGACCGCCGGAGGGTCCATTTTCTGAGCGTTGGAGTGGACTCGAAACGTCCCACTCGGCGATAGGTTTCGCATCGGAAATGTTGTCGCCGGAATCGATGATGAAAAAAATGCCGGTTTGGCCAATACGAGACGCAAAGGCAAACTGACGCGCGTCGACGATTGATCCAGAAGTGCGACCCAATATGGGCGGCTAAGGCCTTCGGCTGCGACTGATCTTTTAATATTAATTTTAAGTCTGACCGAGCTTAGGGTCAGATTCTGCGCTCAGACGCAGTCTTTTATGTTATTTTGACGTATAAGCCTTTTAAAGGCCGCGCTTTAACCTTTGTAAAGCTGCGGCTTTAAGCTTTCTAAAGCCGGAAATGCCATAAATTGGCTGCCTGTAGAGGCGAGAACTCCTCTGAATAGGAAATTTACCCTTGAATATCCAAGCCATGAAGACGGCGGAACCTGGCCTCGGCACAATCGCTGGCCAAGGGCAAAGCACATCGGCGCTAAAAGACCCATTGACCGACGCACTGGTTTTTCTCGCGGCCCATCACGGGCGCGCCATAAGCCCTGACGCGTTACTGGCTAATCTACCCATTCTCGACGGCCGTTTGACGCCGGCGCTTTTCGGCCGCGCGGCACGTAAAGCCGGCATGGAAGCCGAGGCAATCAAGCGCAAGCTTTCCGACATTCCAGCCTTGGTCCTGCCCGCCGTACTGACGATGCGCGATGGGTCAACGCGAATTCTGCTGGCTATCGACCACCGTGGCAAGACAGCCTCGGTTATAGACCCAAGTCACGAGAATTCAGCCAAGACTATTGCCGTCGGGGCGCTCGCTGCCGACTATGTCGGCTACGCTTTCTTTGTCCGACCCGCTGCGAACGCTGATGCGCGCGCGGTCGCCGCGGGCGATCTCCCGAAACGTCATTGGTTCTGGTCCGTTGTCCGCCGTTTCTGGGCCAACTACAGCCACGTTGCTCTTGCCGCGCTCATCATCAATCTCTTAGCCCTCGCAAGCCCCCTGTTCATTATGAGCGTGTATGATCGCGTTATTCCTAATGGCGCAATCCCTTCGCTTATTGCGCTTTCGGCGGGAATGGGGATCGCCATCTTCTTTGATTTTGTGATCCGCATGGTGCGGAGCCGGATCATCGACATGACGGGCAAGAAAGGTCGATGTCGTATTAGCGTCTGACATTTTTGAGCACGTGCTTGGGGTCAAACTGGCGCAGCGGCCAAGCTCGGTGGGTATTCTCGCCAACCAAATGCGCGACTTTGATTCAGTGAAAGAGTTCTTCACATCGGGGACGATCGTATCAGTCACGGATCTGATATTCGCAGTCCTATTCATCGGCGTTCTCTTTATCATTGCTGGCCCCCTCGCCTGGATACCGATCGTCTTATTGCCGGTGATGATTATCATTGGAGTGGTTCTGCAATTTCCACTCGAACGCGCAATGCGTAGATTGAATGCCGAAATCGGCGGCCCGTCACGGGGTTCTTGTCGAATCGCTTTCGGGCATTGAAGCGGTCCGGGCGACGGGCGCGGAAGGGCGCATGCAAAATGCGTGGGAGCGATCCGTTGCTGCCACTGCGCGATCCGGTGAGGACGTTCACTTCTGGTCCTCGATCGCTCTCACGGCTGCCAACTCGGCACAGCAAATCAATTATCTTGCGATGGTTATTATTGGCGTCTATTTGATCCTTGATGGTCAACTTTCCGTCGGCGCGCTTGTTGCCTCGACGATGCTGTCCGGGCGGGTTTTGGCGCCGATTTCGGGTATTGCGTCGGTCATCACAAGGGCCACACAGACATTTGTATCCCTCAAAGCTCTCAACCGGGTCATGGCGCTTGAACGGGAACGGCCGCCGGAACGCACTTATATAGCCCGCCGCATCAAAGGCGGCTCCGTCGCCTTTGAGAACGTGACCTTTCGCTACCCGAACGGCAGCCTGAACGCGCTGGAAAATGTTTCGTTCCGGGTATCGCCTGGCGAGCGGATTGGCATTATCGGCCGCATCGGATCGGGAAAGACGACGGTCGGGCGATTGCTCGCCGGATTTTATGAGCCAAAGGATGGCCGCATTCTCGTCGACGATGTCGATTTGCGTCAATATGATCCCGCAGATTTGCGCACTGGCGTTGGCTTTGTATTGCAAGACACGGATCTATTTTTCGGCAAGTTGCGTGATAACATCGCGCTGGGAAAGCCGAATGCTACTGATGAGGAAATCCTTGAGGCCGCGCGGCTTTCTGGGGTTGAGACATTTATCGCTGGTCATCCGCTTGGCTATGAAATGCCAGTTTCCGAGGGCGGCCGCAGTCTGTCCGGAGGGCAAAAGCAAGCAATTGGTCTTGCGCGTGCGCTCATTCGGCACCCTAAAATCTTGTTTCTCGATGAACCGACGGCCCATTTTGATGTTCGCAGCGAAGCCGAGTTTCTCAATCGTTTAAAGATCCTCGCCGCGCAAGACATGACAATTATTATTTCGACTGCATCGTCTGTCATTGCTTGCATTCGTCGAGCGGCTCTTGCTGTTTGAGCAGGGCAAATTGGTCGCTGACGGCCCCCGCGACAAGATCATTGAAATGCTGCAAAGTGGCCGGGTGAAAAAGCCATCTGGCCCGGCAATGCCTGTTTCCCAGGAGATTAAAGCCAGTGCGTCAGTCTGATTTTGCTTATGCTAACGACATCCGTGCGGCTGTCGAGCTACGGACGCCGCGGACGGCGCGACTCGTATTGGTGGCACTGATTGCGCTGCTCGCGAGCGGTGCTGTATGGGCACATTTTGCAATACTTGATGAGGTCAAACGTGGTTCTGGTCGCGTTATCCCATCGCGCCAAATGCAGGTAGTGCAATCCCTCGAGGGTGGCATTATCAAAAGCATCCTCGTTCAGGAAGGTGATACGGTAAATGAAGGACAGCCCCTTGTTCAACTCGACGGTACCAAATTCCAGTCCGATCTTGGGGAGCTGAGTGCTAAGCGTGACGCACTTTCATCGAGTCTAAAATTCCTCAACCGCGAACTGGAACTTACTCGTCGCCTATATGATCAAAAGGTCGTCCCCGAAATCGAAATGCTGCGCCTGCAAGGGCGGGTCTCTGAAATGAGCGGTCAACTTGCAATAACCGAGCAAACTATCAAATCGGCACAAGATCGCGTGCGCCGTACCGAGCTCAGTGCTCCGGTCCGTGGCATTGTCAATAAGATCAATATCACAACGATCGGTGCCGTCGTGCAGCCCGGCGCGGAGATCATGGATATCGTCCCCCTCGACGATACGTTGTTGGTGGAGGGCCGTATTAATCCGCAGGACATCGCCTTCATTCGGCCGGATCAGGATGCCGTCGTAAAGATTACAGCCTATGAATCATCTGTGTATGGATCACTCAAGGCCAAAGTCGAGCGAATCAGCGCAGATACGATTGAAGAAAAAAGTGACAAGGCGGGCGGCAAACCGCAGACTTTCTATCGAGTGATTGTTCGGACAGATAAAAACTACCTCGGTAGCCAAGAAAATCCGTTGCCGATCATTCCAGGCATGGTGACAACCGTCGAAATCTTGACGGGGCGGAAATCCGTGCTTGATTATTTGATCAAGCCTGCTCGACTTCTGCGGGATGAGGCATTTAGAGAGCGCTAAATTCGTCGTACGCTAATAACGTGACAAGCTACATGAGGCTGGTCGTCGGAGGATAATTCAAAGGAATTTTACACCCAATTTATCTAGGCTTCGCCATACAAGGCGGCATGAACGGATCGAACGACCACGATCAAACGTCAGATCCAAAGCCTCGGGCAGATCTAACATTTTCGGTAACTGAATGCCGGCCCCAGCATTGGTCAAATCCCGTACGACGCAATCGATCCCCGACGATTCTTTGAGAAGAATCCTGGCGCTCTTTTGCATACGCGTGCGTTCGAATCTGCGGTGCTGCTGCATACAAGCCTCTTGATTAGCTAAGTTTAAGATTACCCCCGCAGGAATTAGTAGCTTGTTAAGCTGATTAGCTACTATTTGACCGTACTGCACAGAGATTATTAATCACAATTTACGTGAGTTTGTTCAATCTTGCCGTGAAACCCATTGATGCGACTCCTTCGTGCGACATTAAAAGATTGCTAAGTGGTATCGCTCGGATTTGAGTGATTCCTATTTCTCGCTTTTCACCGTTTGCCGAATAAACGCGGCGCAAGCTAGCGCCATTTAACCAAGCCAAAGAGGGCTGCAGGTTATGTCTCGTCCCGAACAAAAAAACCGGGGCGAGGTACGGCGCGCTCAAGCGCCGATCAATGCTCCGAGCGGTTGGGGCGTTGAATATGAAGTATCTTGCAGCCGCGCGCAGGATTGCGTGTGTCGTTATTCTGCTCTTCGGCGCATTCAGCGCTCAACGCATACCCGCTGATGAAGCAGGCGTGATCGCCGCAACTACAGAAACAATATATCCTACACTACCCTATCAGAACTTTGCCAACGCGCTTGAGCCGATCGTCATCGCGTCCTCGGAATTTTCTCCGCCACCATTCATTTCTGAATTAACGCCGCCTCCTGGAGCAAGTGCACAACCTTCTGCGGCCGAAGACTTTTCGAAAGTCGGTGCACTGCAGGCTCCCATTGTCCCGAATGCGCCTCTTATCGTTGCCCTGGCGGAAACAGCTTCGGCGAACGCCGCCCGTAAGCCACAGACACCACGAGTCGAGCCGCCGCAAGCGGTTTCGCAGTGGCCCGCACCGGCGCGTTTTTTCACGATCAACCAAGTGCTCGCGAAACATCAGCGGTCAGCGGAAACCTCATCCGCTGTACATTTGGCCTTCATCGACCCCAAAGTCATATCAGATGAACCGTCGCCCCAAACCCTTTCAGGGGAGGGAGACGAACCGTTTGGATTGTTCACTTTCCGCGCTCCCGATGGGTTGCTGTGGGCCAAATGGCGTAAAGTCGAGGCGGACATACAGGATGAAGCACCAGCGCTAAGTCGCTGCCGCGTCGACTCTGACCATTGTACGCCGGCCGCAGCTCATTTTGCGGCAATCATAAAGCAGGCAGAAAGACTCGCTGGGCGCGCCAAATTTGAATTGGTCAATCAGCGTGTCAATGCGGCGATTCATTACATGAATGATATGGCACAATGGGGCGTAGCCGATCGGTGGTCTGCCCCACTGGACATGGACGCCAAAGGTTCGTTCGACACCGGATTCGGGGATTGCGAGGATTATGCAATCGCCAAATATGTCGCCCTGCGAGGGGCCGGCGTCTCCGCTCACGACCTCCGCCTACTGCTGGTGCGTGATAATGCGGTTCATTTGGATCATGCTGTACTTGCTGCACGCCAGGATGGCCATTGGCTCGTTCTCGATAATCGCTGGTCGAGGCTAATTGAGGATAGGGAGCTTCAACAGTTCGCTCCACTTTTCGCGCTCAACGAAGAAGGTGTGAAATTGTTTGCCGCACCATATGCGGTACAAGGCGGGACTCGAACTCCCGTAGAAAATCTTGCTGGTCAGGAAATTGCGGCTGGTGATGTGCCAATTTCATTGTCAAACGCGAACGGTGGTATCGTATCGCTTCCGCTGCTCATGTAGCCCCGCCGCCCTCCTGGCGGAAGAATCTGGTCGATCAGCTGACTGTTTGTTCGTTCGAACAAGTTGACGAAATCTACAGGCCGGCAGGTTGTGCAGAAGCCGATAGCGTTGCATCCCAGAATGCTAATCGGTAGCCCCTGGCCCCCGGCATGAGAAACGCATTAATGGCGCCGGTCGCGGTATCGCCCGTCACTACCGGTCACTGTCAATGGAACTGACAAGTCGACAGGCTGCCCGGTGGTGATCACGGTTGCCCCAAAGCCGCCGATTTTAAAGGTGGTGGCTGCGGTTTACGTAACCACAACCGTGTGCTCAACCATTTATATCCGATCGATACCGTTTAAACGTCTGTTGGAACCCGTTGGCATCGATTGCCCCCCATTATCATTCCACACACTTTTTTCGGTGCCGAGGATTACTCGGCTTTTGAAGAAGCCATGCCGCCAGTATTGATCCCGAAACAGCGGTCGAACGCGAATTGATCCTGGGGCTGGCCAGTCTGCTCTGGCGGCTGCGGCGGGCGACATCGATCGAGACCGCATTGTTTCAGCTCAAAATAGAGCATGACAGCGGCCCGCAGACCGTGTCCGAACTTTCGCCCTCGCCTCCGTCCCGCTTGGTCGGCATTCAGGTGGCGCCAGCCTGTATCCGGCCCTCCGATGACGTTGGCGTCATTCCAACCAATACTTTGCGGACGCGGATGCAAGAGAACCGAATTGCCTTGGCGTGGTGCTTTCTGCGTGTGATCAACCTCACCGACGATGCATTCGAACGCTTAGGGCGTTACGAAGCGGCGCTATGGCGCCAGGTTCGGCAGACGCTGTTCTCGCTTGAGGGATTGCGCCTGGGCCGTTCTGCCAAGCGTTTTCGACGCTCGCACTATCGATGGACTTCTCTCGCAAACGTGGCTTCTGGCGGGGACGACTTCAGAAGACCACGTGAGCAATAGGTACGGCTCCGGGTTATCGCGCGGCGGAATTCTCTTTGGCGCATTTCATTCGCCCGATTGGCGTTGAGCTGGCGTGCGCTCTCGCCGGGCGGCACCCGCGCCATCGGCCTGCGCGGGTCGGTACTGTAAAAACGCTCCCCTTGGTCATTCCGGGGCGCGAGGCTTCACGCTTCTGATGTAATCTGGTCAAACGAATTTGAGGCTTCGCGGAGGGCAGCCCCGCGGTTTTTACGTGCCGACCCCGTGCACGGTGATGCCTGTCTGGATAAGCAGGTAGGCATCTTCGTTGGCGCTGGCTACCAAGCCCGAGGTCACGTGTGAGTATGCGGTGTAGCCATCGGGGATCCCCGTTGCACCCGTTGCCAGCAGCCAGGTTCCTGGATCGGGACCCAGATTGACGACATCGCCGGAGGTGCCATCGATGCGGATTGCATGCTCGCTGTTGAAATTGAGACCGCCGGGCTGGGCGAAGGCGGAAACCGCTATATTCAACACGTCAGTGACATCGAGCGTTATCGTGCTGTTGCCGGCACTGCCGTCCTTCGCGAGCATCGAGATCGTTTCGATGTTGTCGAACACGTCGGGTAAAGACGTGAAGTCAACGGTGCCACTGACCGACAGAATGTCACCGCGATTGTTTGCGGCGAGCACGTTGGCATTAAGGTTTGATCCACCGGTGATAAAGCTAACACCGGGGGCGTAGACAAGGACATCGTCCCCGTTTCCTCCAATCAGAGTGTCGGCGCCGCCACCGCCAATCAGTATGTCGTTGCCGCCACCGCCATTGATCGTCTCCGCGGCCGACGTACCCACCAAAATTTCGTCGTCGTTGTCGCCGGTCATTGGAGTCGCACCGGTTTCGACCGTCGCCGTTGCCGTGTCGGTCTCAATTCCGTCGGACGCAGTGTAGACAAACGAACCACCGTCCGCGTCATTGTTGTTAATCGTCACCGAGCCCGGGATGATCCCGAGACTGGCATCGGAGAGGTCGCTGACAGACCCCGTCGCCGTGATATCGAGGATGTTGCCGACAGAGCTGGTGTCGTTGTGCAAGAATGCCCATTCCGGCACCACCGTGATAGGCGAACCCGTGCGGACGATATCGTCGATCGCATTCACTGTCACATTCGTGACTTGGACTTCGATGGTCTGCGTGTCCGTAAGTACGCCGTCGCTGACCTGAATATCCACGACATATTTGTTGTCGTTGTCCTGTCCGCCGACATCGTTCGGGCTTTCGAAGCTGGGCGCCGAAATGAAGGCCAAAACGCCGGTGTTTGGATCGATCGTGAACTTGTCGAAGTCCGTCCCGGCGGTGTTGACGATCGAGTAAGTCAACGTACCGCCGTCCGGGTCGGTCGCAGTCACATCAAAAACAAATGTCGTGTTTTCCGAAATGCTGTACTTTTCGCTGTCGCCTCCCAGGATCTCCGGCGGATTGTTGGACGCGTCGTTCGCGCCGTCGATGGTGATGGTCACCAGCTGCTCGGTGCCGTCGACCGTGGTGGCGGTGAACGTGTCGGTCAGCGTCTGCCCGACATTGAGCGCCTGCACGTCCGCATTGCTGTTGTCCAGCGTGTAGCTCCACACCCCGGCCGCTGACAGCGTGTAGCTGCCGAAGCCGCTGACGGTCGGTGAATTGACGGCCGTCCAGGCGTCGTTCGGATCGTCGACGTCGGTGGAATTGAGGTCGCCGGTTGCGACCGGCGTGCCCGGCGTTCCGTTGGCAACACCGCCGGCCTCCACGACGGCCCCGTTAGTGTCGCCGCTGATCACAGCGGTGTCGTTGGCGCCGGTGATGATGATGGTGACGACCTGCGAAGTGCCGTCAACCGCGAAGACCGTAAACGTATCGGTCAGTATCTGCCCGACATTGCGCGCCTGCACGTCCGCATTGCTGTTGTCCAGCGTGTAGGTCCACAGCCCGGCCGCTGTCAGCGTATAGCTGCCGTAGCCTTTGGTGCTCGCGGTCGCCGTGTCGACCGCGGTCCAGGCATCGCTCGGGTTATCGATATCGGTGGAGTTCAGATCGCCGGTCGCGGTCGGGGTGCCCGGCGTGCCGTTGGCGACACCGCCGGCCTCGACCACCGTGCCGGTGGTGTCGCCGCTGATCACAGCCGTATCGTTCGCGCCGTTGATGGTGATGGTCACCAGCTGCTCGGTGCCGTCGACCGTGGTGGCGGTGAACGTGTCGGTCAGCGTCTGCCCGACATTGAGCGCCTGCACGTCCGCATTGCTGTTGTCCAGCGTGTAGCTCCACACCCCGGCCGCTGACAGCGTGTAGCTGCCGAAGCCGCTGACGGTCGGTGAGTTGACGTCCGTCCAGGCGTCGTTCGGATCGTCGAGGTCGGTGGAATTGAGGTCGCCGGTTGCGACCGGCGTGCCCGGCGTGCCGTTGGCAACACCGCCGGCCTCCACGACGGCCCCGTTAGTGTCGCCGCTGATCACAGCGGCGTCGTTGGCGCCGGTGATGATGATGGTGACGACCTGCGAAGTGCCGTTGACCGCGAAGACCGTAAACGTATCGGTCAGTATCTGCCCGACATTGCGCGCCTGCACGTCCGCATTGCTGTTGTCCAGCGTGTAGCTCCACAGCCCGGCGTCGGTGAGCGTATAGGTGCCGTAGCCTTTGGTGCTCGCGGTCGCCGTGTCGACCGCGGTCCAGGCATCGCTCGGGTTATCGATATCGGTCGAGTTCAGATCGCCGGTCGCGGTCGGGGTGCCCGGCGTGCCGTTGGCGACACCGCCGGCCTCCACGACGGCCCCGTTAGTGTCGCCGCTGATCACTGCGGCGTCGTTCGTGCCGTCGATGGTGATGGTCACCAGCTGCTCGGTGCCGTCGACCGTGGTGGCGGTGAACGTGTCGGTCAGCGTCTGCCCGACATTGAGCGCCTGCACGTCCGCATTGCTGTTGTCCAGCGTGTAGCTCCACACCCCGGCCGCTGACAGCGTGTAGCTGCCGAAGCCGCTGACGGTCGGTGAATTGACGGCCGTCCAGGCGTCGTTCGGATCGTCGACGTCGGTGGAATTGAGGTCGCCGGTTGCGACCGGCGTGCCCGGCGTGCCGTTGGCAACACCGCCGGCCTCCACGACGGCCCCGTTAGTGTCGCCGCTGATCACAGCGGCGTCGTTGGCGCCGGTGATGATGATGGTGACGACCTGCGAAGTGCCGTCAACCGCGAAGACCGTAAACGTATCGGTCAGTATCTGCCCGACATTGCGCGCCTGCACGTCCGCATTGCTGTTGTCCAGCGTGTAGCTCCACAGCCCGGCGTCGGTGAGCGTATAGGTGCCGTAGCCTTTGGTGCTCGCGGTCGCCGTGTCGACCGCGGTCCAGGCATCGCTCGGGTTATCGATATCGGTCGAGTTCAGATCGCCGGTCGCGGTCGGGGTGCCCGGCGTGCCGTTGGCGACACCGCCGGCCTCCACGACGGCCCCGTTAGTGACGCCGCTGATCACCGCGGCGTCGTTGGTGCCGTCGATGGTAATGGTCACCAGCTGGGCGGTGCCGTCGACCGTGGTGGCGGTGAACGTGTCGGTCAGCGTCTGCCCGACATTGAGCGCCTGCACGTCCGCATTGCTGTTGTCCAGCGTGTAGCTCCACACCCCGGCCGCTGACAGCGTGTAGCTGCCGAAGCCGCTGGCGCTGGCGGTCGCCGTGCTGACCGCGGTCCAGACGTCGTTCGGATTGTCGAGGTCGGTGGAGTTCAGATCGCCGGTCGCGGTGGGCGTGCCCGGCGTGCCGTTGGCAACACCGCCGGCCTCGGTCACCGACCCGTTGGCGACGCCGCTGATCACCGCGGTGTCGTTCCTGCCGTCGATGGTGATGGTCACCAACTGCTCGGTGCCGTCGACCGTGAAGGCCGCAAACGTATCGGTCAGCGTCTGCCCGACATTGCGCGCCTGCACGGCGGGATTGTCGTTGTCCAGCGTGTAGGTCCAGGCGCCTTCCGCCGTTAGCGTGTAGGTGCCGAATTGGCTCCGCAACGGCGTGTTGACGGGGTCCCAGAGGTCGTTGGAATTGTCGATATCGGTCGAGTTCAGATTGCCGGTCGCGGTCGGGATGCCCGACGTGCCGTTATTGACCCCGCCGGCCTCGGTCACCGTCCCGGTGGTCTCGCCGGTGATCACGGCGGCGTCGTTCCTGCCGTCGATGGTGATGGTCACCAGCTGCTCGGTGCCGTCGACCGTGGTGGCGGTGAACGTGTCGGTCAGCGTCTGCCCGACATTGAGCGCCTGCACAGCCGCATTGCTGTTGTCCAGCGTGTAGCTCCACACCCCGGCTCCGTCGAGTGCGAAGGTGCCGTAGCCGTTGGCGGTGGCGGCGCCGGCCGCTACCGGCTGCCAGGTGTCGCTTGGATTGTCCACGTCGCCGGTCGCGATCGGGATGCCCGGCGTGCCGTTGGCGACACCGCCGGCCTCGACCACCGTGCCGGTGGTGTCGCCGCCGATCACAGCCGTATCGTTCGCGCCGTTGATGGTGATGGTCACCAGCTGCTCGGTGCCGTCGACCGTGGTGGCGGTGAACGTGTCGGTCAGCGTCTGCCCGACATTGAGCGCCTGCACGTCCGCATTGCTGTTGTCCAGCGTGTAGATCCAGAGGCCAGCCGCTGTCAGCGTGTAGCTGCCGAAGCCGCTGACGGTCGGTGAATTGACGGCCGTCCAGGCGTCGTTCGGATCGTCGACGTCGGTGGAATTGAGGTCGCCGGTTGCGACCGGCGTGCCCGGCGTTCCGTTGGCAACACCGCCGGCCTCCACGACGGCCCCGTTAGTGTCGCCGCTGATCACAGCGGCGTCGTTGGCGCCGGTGATGATGATGGTGACGACCTGCGAAGTGCCGTCAACCGCGAAGACCGTAAACGTATCGGTCAGTATCTGCCCGACATTGCGCGCCTGCACGTCCGCATTGCTGTTGTCCAGCGTGTAGCTCCACAGCCCGGCGTCGGTGAGCGTATAGGTGCCGTAGCCTTTGGTGCTCGCGGTCGCCGTGTCGACCGCGGTCCAGGCATCGCTCGGGTTATCGATATCGGTCGAGTTCAGATCGCCGGTCGCGGTCGGGGTGCCCGGCGTGCCGTTGTTGACACCGCCGGCCTCCACGACGGCCCCGTTAGTGACGCCGCTGATCACCGCGGCGTCGTTCGTGCCGTCGATGGTAATGGTCACCAGCTGGGCGGTGCCGTCGACCGTGGTGGCGGTGAACGTGTCGGTCAGCGTCTGCCCGACATTGAGCGCCTGCACGTCCGCATTGCTGTTGTCCAGCGTGTAGCTCCACACCCCGGCCGCTGACAGCGTGTAGCTGCCGAAGCCGTTGGCGCTCGCGGTCGCCGTGCCGACCGCGGTCCAGGCGTCGTTCGGATTGTCGAGGTCGGTGGAGTTCAGATCGCCGGTCGCGGTGGGCGTGCCCGGCGTGCCGTTGGCAACACCGCCGGCCTCGGTCACCGACCCGTTGGCGACACCGCTGATCACCGCGGTGTCGTTCCTGCCGTCGATGGTGATGGTCACCAGCTGCTCGGTGCCGTCGACCGTGAAGGCCGCAAACGTATCGGTCAGCGTCTGCCCGACATTGCGCGCCTGCACGGCGGGATTGTCGTTGTCCAGCGTGTAGGTCCAGGCGCCTTCCGCCGTTAGCGTGTAGGTGCCGAATTGGCTCCGCAACGGCGTGTTGACGGGGTCCCAGAGGTCGTTGGAATTGTCGATATCGGTCGAGTTCAGATTGCCGGTCGCGGTCGGGATGCCCGACGTGCCGTTATTGACCCCGCTGGCCTCCACGACGGCCCCGTTAGTGACGCCGCTGATCACCGCGATGTCGTTGGTGCCATGGATGGTAATGGTCACCAGCTGGGCGGTGCCGTCGACCGTGGTGGCGGTGAACGTGTCGGTCAGCGTCTGCCCGACATTGAGCGCCTGCACGTCCGCATTGCTGTTGTCCAGCGTGTAGCTCCACACCCCGGCCGCTGACAGCGTGTAGCTGCCGAAGCCGCTGGCGCTGGCGGTCGCCGTGCTGACCGCGGTCCAGACGTCGTTCGGATTGTCGAGGTCGGTGGAGTTCAGATCGCCGGTCGCGGTGGGCGTGCCCGGCGTGCCGTTGGCAACACCGCCGGCCTCGGTCACCGACCCGTTGGCGACACCGCTGATCACCGCGGTGTCGTTCCTGCCGTCGATGGTGATGGTCACCAACTGCTCGGTGCCGTCGACCGTGAAGGCCGCAAACGTATCGGTCAGCGTCTGCCCGACATTACGCGCCTGCACGGCGGGATTGTCGTTGTCCAGCGTGTAGGTCCAGGCGCCTTCCGCCGTTAGCGTGTAGGTGCCGAATTGGCTCCGCAACGGCGTGTTGACGGGGTCCCAGAGGTCGTTGGAATTGTCGATATCGGTCGAGTTCAGATTGCCGGTCGCGGTCGGGATGCCCGACGTGCCGTTATTGACCCCGCTGGCCTCCACGACGGCCCCGTTAGTGACGCCGCTGATCACCGCGATGTCGTTGGTGCCATGGATGGTAATGGTCACCAGCTGGGCGGTGCCGTCGACCGTGGTGGCGGTGAACGTGTCGGTCAGCGTCTGCCCGACATTGAGCGCCTGCACGTCCGCATTGCTGTTGTCCAGCGTGTAGCTCCACAGCCCGGCCGCTGACAGCGTATAGGTGCCGAAGCCTTTGGCGCTCGCGGTCGCCGTGCCGACCGCGGTCCAGACGTCGTTCGGATTGTCGAGGTCGGTGGAGTTCAGATCGCCGGTCGCGGTGGGCGTGCCCGGCGTGCCGTTGGCAACACCGCCGGCCTCGGTCACCGACCCGTTGGCGACACCGCTGATCACCGCGGTGTCGTTCCTGCCGTCGATGGTGATGGTCACCAGCTGCTCGGTGCCGTCGACCGTGAAGGCCGCAAACGTATCGGTCAGCGTCTGCCCGACATTGCGCGCCTGCACGGCGGGATTGTCGTTGTCCAGCGTGTAGGTCCAGGCGCCTTCCGCCGTTAGCGTGTAGGTGCCGAATTGGCTCCGCAACGGCGTGTTGACGGGGTCCCAGAGGTCGTTGGAATTGTCGATATCGGTCGAGTTCAGATTGCCGGTCGCGGTCGGGATGCCCGACGTGCCGTTATTGACCCCGCTGGCCTCGGTCACCGTCCCGGTGGTCTCGCCGGTGATCACGGCGGCGTCGTTCCTGCCGGCGATGGTGACGGTCACCAGCTGGGCGGTGCCGTCGACCGTGCTGGCGGTGAACGTGTCGGTCAGCGTCTGCCCGACATTGAGCGCCTGCACAGCCGGATTGCTGTTGTCCAGCGTATAGCTCCACACCCCGGCCGCCGTCAGCGTGTAGGTGCCGTAGCCGTTGTCGCCCGTTGTCGGCGTGCCGACAGGCGCCCAGGACGGCGGATTGTCCACGTCGGTGGAGAGCAGATCCCTGGTCACGGTAGGGATGCCCGGCGTGCCGTTGGCGACACCGCCGGCCTCGACCACCGTGCCGGTCACAGGGCCGGTGACGACGGCAGCGTCGTTCGCGCCGGTAATCGTGATCGATACGTCCTGCTCGGTGCCGTCGACGGTGGCGACCGTGAAGGTGTCGGTCAGCGTCTGCCCGACATTGAGCGCCTGTACCGCCGTATTGTTGTTGTCCAGCGTGTAGGCCCACACCCCGGCTGCGTCGATCGTGAACGTGCCGTAGCCGTTGGTGCTTGCGGTCGGGAAGCTGATCACCTCCCAGCTGTCGGCCGGATCGTCGACATCGATGGAATTGAGGTCCCCGGTATCGGTCGGCGTGCCAGGGGTGCCATTATTGACCCCGCCGGCCTCCACCACCGTCCCGGTGGTCTCGCCGGTGATCACGGCTGCGTCGTTGGTGCCGTTGATCGTGATGGTGACAGACTGCGTCGCCGTCCCGCCGTGGCCGTCGGCGATCTCGACCGTATAGGTCTGCACCAGCACCTGGTCGACTCCGAGCGACTGCCGCAGCGCGTTGTTGGCCGCAAACAGCCAGGTGACCTGTCCCACGCCGTCACCGGTGGACTCGTCGGTCACGATGGCGGCGAAGTTTCCGAGGTAGCCGCTTCCGTTGGGCGTCACCGCGATGACGTGAGCGTCGGTGAGGTCGACGTCGCCGAAACGGATCGAGCCGACCGCTATCATCACCGGCAGCGGCCCTTCCGTCACCGTTCCGTTGTCCACCGCGCCGGTCACGACCGGTGCGTCATTGGTGCCGGCGATGGTGATGGTGACGACCTGCGAAGTGCCGTCGACCGCGAAGACCGTAAACGTATCGGTCAGTATCTGCCCGACATTGCGCGCCTGCACGTCCGCATTGCTGTTGTCCAGCGTGTAGCTCCACAGCCCGGCGTCGGTGAGCGTATAGGTGCCGTAGCCTTTGGTGCTCGCGGTCGCCGTGCCGACCGCGGTCCAGGCATCGTTCGGATTATCGATATCGGTGGAGTTCAGATCGCCGGTCGCGGTCGGGGTGCCCGGCGTGCCGTTATTGACCCCGCCGGCCTCGATGACAGACCCGCTGGCGACGCCGCTGATCACCGCGGCGTCGTTGGTGCCGTCGATGGTGATGGTCACCAGCTGCTGGGTGCCGTCGACCGTGGTGGCGGTGAACGTGTCGGTCAGCGTCTGCCCGACATTGAGCGCCTGCACGGCGGGATTACTGTTGTCCAGTGTGTAGGTCCAGACGCCGGCCGCTGTCAGCGTGTAGCTGCCGAAGCCGTTCGCACTCACCATTGGCGAACCGACCGCGGTCCAGGCGTCGTTCGGGTTGTCGACGTCGGTCGAGTTCAGATCGCCGGTCGCGGTCGGGGTGCCCGGCGTGCCGTTGGCGACGCCGCCGGCCTCGACCACCGTGCCGCTCGCATCGCCTGTGATCACTGCCGCATTGTTTGCGCCGGTGATGGTGATTGGCAAGGACGGTGCTCCCGGCAGCACCACGCTCTCAATATTATGAGATTGATGACGACAGCTCTTCCGGCAGCAGTGGCAGCGGAGACGGCGTCTCTAACGGGCTAATCGACAACGGGGTAATCGACACATCGTGAAAGTCCGCGCCGGACGCGGGAGTGCCCGGCGTTCCCGGTCCTGGCGCAGGCAGCACCGATTGATCTTGAGTGATTTGGAATTGCGCCGCAAATTGCGTACCATTCAAATCCTGATTTGGCGCAACTTCGACGATGATGTTTGAGAGAACACCCATCGAATTGAAGAACGGCTCGATGATCGCTTGCGCGCCATCCGTGAAAATGATGTGAAGTGTTTGGTCCGTCTGATCTTGATAGAGCGTGATTTTTTCGTTCGCGATCGCGGTGAAGTCGATCTTCACGGTCCCGTCGAAAATGGCGTGAAATATTTCAGTATGGCTGGCTTGCGGTTTGATCACTTTGATGATCTGAACCGGAGCCGCGGATGAACCGGACGACGTGGACCCGGCCTGCGCAACGACGAACTGCTTGCTCATGACAACTCTTCACTGCGTCGAAGGACTTTTGCTTTCGGGGTGATTTTCAGCCCCAAATTTATCGAGAAGCGTATCGGCTCGCCGATAAGGGCGCGAGTATGGGGGCGGAACCCTTATCGTCTTACTTCTTGATTTGAAACGCGAATTTCCGGTCAAAGATATTGTCCATTGGGGCAGTCTTTCATGTTCGCATAATCACTGCTCGCACTCCCACGCCGCCTTGAAATCCGCCATCGCATTCTCTCGGCTCGCGGCCTTTTGGATCGGATTTCGGCCCGCCACGAAGCGGTCTTTGTGGGACGCGCAACATTGCGCGTGGCCGACAACCTGCGCGTGCGTTCTTTGTGATTGTCGACCCGCTTACTTGGATACCGATCGTCTTGTTTCCATCGCTACATGAATATGCAGCCGGTCCTGGCACGTCGGTCACCGCCTATTTTACTGCGATCATCAAGCAAGCCGAAAAACTAGATGGTCGTGCCAAATTTGAATTGGTCAATCAACGTGCCAATGCGGCAATTCATATCAGACCAATATGACGAGTGGGGCGCTGCTGATCTGTGGTCTGCCCCCACTTGATGTGAACGGTAAAGGTTCATTCAGCACCGGATTTGGGGATTGCGACGATGAATAGGCCGCCATAAGCAGAAAACCCGCCGGAAAGTTCCGGCGGGTTCTGCATGTTGCGCCAATCGTTCGACTAGAACGATATGGATATCTGCGGCGACCGGAGTGCCCGTGACTGATGTGCGCAAGATCGATTTTATCGGTACCAGTGCCGTTTGCCGAGAACCAAAGTTCGTGAGAGCTCGCATTAAAGACGAATTCGTTCCCGGTGGCCACCGTTCCACGTTCCAGGCATGCACGTTTTCTGATCTCCTGTACAGTGAGGACTAATTGTTGCAGGCTGCCGCTACCGGAAATTGACGTGATCCCGATTGTCAAGTTTTGGCTGGCGACATCGACCAAGATCTCGTCCGAACCAGACGAAAAAGTCAGCAATGGTGTCGTGCCCACCTGCACCCACGTTAGGAGACGAACTATGGCCATCCAGCACGAATAGGTCGTTTCCGCCGTTGCCCGTCATGGTGTCGTTGCCGGCGCTGCTTTGAAGGACATCCGCGAAGGCTGTCCCGTTCATGGTTGTGCCCGTGATTTGAACATCGAGCGTCTGGCTGCCTGTCGTGTCGCCGTCAGCATCAGTGTTTGTGACGCCGAATTGCAAATCAGCGCTCTGAGTGGTGGTCGTTGAGGTGATCAGGCCGATATCCGATATTTTGATGGTTTCTTGTTCCGCCTGGGGGCCAAAAGCCTCAGTTGCGGTGCTCGCGCCATTATTTATCGGATCGTCAAAGGTCGTGAGACCGTTGAAGTTGACCGCGGTACCTGAAACCAGACCGCTCGTGGGGAGCACCTGGGCACCCTCGATCTGCCAATCTCCGGCCCCGAGGAAGCCCGCATAGTCGTTATTCTGGATGATTATGGCACCATCATTTTGATCAAGCGGGATGGTAAATCCGCTGGGGGGATTCGCGTTCGTATAGACGTCGCCAGTATCAACAACGAGTGCCAAATATCGTGTCTGGCCGTCGTCTAGTGTGCCTGCGACCCCGTCTGCCCCCACATCGACCACGTGAAGATTGACGATCATGCTCTCGCCATTGTAGCCGTCAAACTTCAGAAACATCGTGGGCGCTGCAGTGATGTCCGTATGGTCGAGGTGTCCATGCGGATCGCTAGCGTAGAAGTTGAAGTTCAAGATTTCGCCTCTTTGGAGGGTATCGCCGGCAACGCCGTTTGCACTACCCGAGACCGACACCCAAGTATCTGCTGCGGCGAAGAAATCTCCCTGGTTGAAAGTGATATCGCCTGGTGGTGTACCGGGAGGCGTGACGGACGTCACAATAACGGGGTTGCCGCCACCCACGGATGCCTGGCCAGTAAACTGAACGAAGAAATCATCGGCCAATTTAGTGACCATTACGTCTGGCTGGCTGCCGGTGGGGGTGTCGCCTCCGAAGGCATAGCCAACGAAGGACAAGCCTCCAGCCGTGTGAAGCGTGGTGACACTCGCAATAGGTTGATCCAGCACCAAGTTATAGGTTCCGGCTACCTTGTCGAAGGTGAGCGTTCCCGTATCTTCGACTGTAACGCCCGGACTTAAAGGATCTGGCGCGTAGAAGAAATCAACATGGAACGTCGCTAGGTCTGCATTTTCTGTGACCCACGTTACCGTCGGTGATGTAATTGCAACGCCGCCGACGTTGCCCGTTAGCGTGATGGGCAAGAAGTCCGAATGCGTCGAGTTCGACGTAGGTCATCGGGCCGTCGGTTCCGATGTTGTAGTGATAGATGCCAGTCCCGCCTACATCGCCTGTTCCGTTATCTACGTTGGCGTAGACAAGATTTGATTTGGCGAGAAGTGAGGGGCCGCTGTCCTGGATGGTGAACACGCCCGTGCCCAGATCGAGCGGCGTCGAAACGTGATCGCCGTCGGCATCCGTCAATGTCTGCACGATCTGCAGCAGGCTGGCTTCGCCAGCCGTCAGCGTCGCCAGGTCGTCTGGGTTGGTGGTGTCCGAGTGCCAGATGTTGTTGACCTGCGTGAAGGTCACCACGCCGGTCGATTTCATTGATGCTGATGGTGAAGTAGGTGGTGGCGCCGACCGAGCCGGTGATGACGTCGCCCGACTGGTTGAGCACGATCTGCGTGCCCTGGCCGATCCCGTCGCCGTCACCGGTCGTGGTGTCGGTCGCATCCAGCGCGAACAGGCCGGAGGCCACGTTCGAGCCCGTCAGTTTCAGCGTGTAGACCGTGCTGCCCGCACCGTCGGTGCCGAAGCTGCCGCCCGTGAAGTTGTCCGAGAAATTGGCGGTCACCGTCGCCAGGCCGAGCGGATCAGTGTGCACCGTGGTGTCGGTGCCCACCGGACGCGACTCGTCCAGAACCAGGGTATCCGTCGTCCCGGTCACCGTGCTCGCGGTCGGGCCGCCGTCCTGGATGGTGAACACGCCCGTGCCCAGATCGATCGGCGTCGAAACGTGATCGCCGTCGGCATCCGTCAATGTCTGCACGATCTGCAGCACGCCGGCTCGCCGCCGTCAGCGTCGCCAGGTCGTCTGGGTTGGTGGTGTCCGAGTGCCAGATGTTGTTGACCTGCGTGAAGGTCACCACGCCGGTCGTTTCATTGATGCTGATGGTGAAGTAGGTGGTGGCGCCGACCGAGCCGGTGATGACGTCGCCCGACTGGTTGAGCACGATCTGCGTGCCCTGGCCGATCCCGTCGCCGTCACCGGTCGTGGTGTCGGTCGCATCCAGCGCGAACAGGCCGGAGGCCACGTTCGAGCCCGTCAGTTTCAGCGTGTAGACCGTGCTGCCCGCACCGTCGGTGCCGAGGCTGCCGCCCGTGAAGTTGTCCGAGAAATTGGCGGTCACCGTCGCCAGGCCGAGCGGATCAGTGTGCACCGTGGTGTCGGTGCCCACCGGACGCGACTCGTCCAGAACCAGGGTATCCGTCGTCCCGGTCACCGTGCTCGCGGTCGGGCCACTGTCCTGGATCGTGAACACACCCGTGCCCAGATCGAGCGGCGTCGAAACGTGATCGCCGTCGGCATCCGTCAATGTCTGCACGATCTGCAGCACGCCGGCCGCCGCCGTCAGCGTCGCCAGGTCGTCCGGGTTGGTGGTGTCCGAGTGCCAGATGTTGTTGACCTGCGTGAAGGTCACCACGCCGGTCGATTCATTGATGCTGATGGTGAAGTAGGTGGTGGCGCCGACCGAGCCGGTGATGACGTCGCCCGACTGGTTGAGCACGATCTGCGTGCCCTGGCCGATCCCGTCGCCGTCACCGGTCGTGGTGTCGGTCGCATCCAGCGCGAACAGGCCGGAGGCCACGTTCGAGCCCGTCAGTTTCAGCGTGTAGACCGTACTGCCCGCACCGTCGGTGCCGAAGCTGCCGCCCGTGAAGTTGTCCGAGAAATTGGCGGTCACCGTCGCCAGACCGAGCGGATCAGTGTGCACCGTGGTGTCGGTGCCCACCGGACGCGACTCGTCCAGAACCAGGGTATCCGTCGTCCCGGTCACCGTGCTCGCGGTCGGGCCATTGTCCTGGATCGTGAACACACCGGTGCCCAGATCGATCGGCGTCGAAACGTGATCGCCGTCGGCATCCGTCAATGTCTGCACGATCTGCAGCAGGCCGGCCGCCACCGTCAGCGTCGCCAGGTCGTCTGGGTTGGTGGTGTCCGAGTGCCAGATGTTGTTGACCTGCGTGAAGGTCACCACGCCGGTCGATTCATTGATGCTGATGGTGAAGTAGGTGGTGGCGCCGACCGAGCCGGTGATGACGTCGCCCGACTGGTTCAGCACGATCTGCGTGCCCTGGCCGATCCCGTCGCCGTCACCGGTCGTGGTGTCGGTCGCATCCAGCGCGAACAGGCCGGAGGCCACGTTCGAGCCCGTCAGTTTCAGCGTGTAGACCGTGCTGCCCGCACCGTCGGTGCCGAAGCTGCCGCCCGTGAAGTTGTCCGAGAAATTGGCGGTCACCGTCGCCAGGCCGAGCGGATCAGTGTGCACCGTGGTGTCGGTGCCCACCGGACGCGACTCGTCCAGAACCAGGGTATCCGTCGTCCCGGTCACCGTGCTCGCGGTCGGGCCACTGTCCTGGATCGTGAACACACCGGTGCCCAGATCGATCGGCGTCGAAACGTGATCGCCGTCGGCATCCGTCAACGTCTGCACGATCTGCAGCAGGTGGCCGCCAGCCGTCAGCGTCGCCAGGTCGTCTGGGTTGGTGGTGTCCGAGTGCCAGATGTTGTTGACCTGCGTGAAGGTCACCACGCCGGTCGATTCATTGATGCTGATGGTGAAGTAGGTGGTGGCGCCGACCGAGCCGGTGATGACGTCGCCCGACTGGTTGAGCACGATCTGCGCGCCCTGCCCGATGCCGTCGCCGTCACCGGCCGTGGTGTCGGTCGCTATCCAGCGCAAACAGCCCGGAGGCCACGTTCGTGCCGGTCAGCACCAGCGTATAGACCGTGCTGCCCGCACCGTCCGTGCCGAAGCTCGCCGCCCGAGAAATTGTCCGGCAAAGTTGGCGGTAATCGTCGCCAGGCCGAGCGGAGCATGTGCCACCTGCCGTATCGGTGCCCACCGGACGCGACTCGTCCAGAACCAGCGTATCCGCCGTCCCAATCACCGTGCTCGCGGTCGGGCCAGCAGTCCTGGATCGTGAACACACCGGTGCCGAGATTGAGCGACGCCGGGGCGGTGTCGCCGTCGGCATCCGTCAATGTCTGCACGAGCCGCAGCAGGTCGGCGTTCGCCAGCGTCAGCGTCGCAGCATCGTCGGGATTGTTCGGGTCGGAGTGCCAGATGTTGTTGACCTGCGTGAAGGTCACCACGCCGGTCGATTCATCGATGCTGATGGTGAAGTAGGTGGTGGCGCCGACCGAGCCGGTGATGACGTCGCCCGACTGGTTGAGCACGATCTGCGTGCCCTGGCCGATCCCGTCGCCGTCATCGGTCGTGGTGTCGGTCGCATCCAGCGCGAACAGGCCGGAGGCCACGTTCGAGCCCGTCAACACCAGCTTGAAGAGGCCGCTGCCCGGACCGTCGCTGCCGAAGCCTCCGCCCGTGAAGTCGCCCGAGAAATTGGCGCTCACGGTCGCCAGACCGAGCGGATCAGTGTGCACCGTGGTGTCGTTGCCCTCCGGACGCGACTCGTCCAGAACCAGTTCCGTGGTCGCGATCACCCTGCCCGCCACCGGGCCAGCAGTCCTGGATCGTGAACACACCGGTGCCGAGATCGATCGGCGTCGAAACGTGATCGCCGTCGGCATCCGTCAACGTCTGCACGATCTGTAGCACGCCGGCCGCCGCCGTCAGCGTCGCCAGGTCGTCTGGGTTGGTGGTGTCCGAGTGCCAGATGTTGTTGACCTGCGTGAAGGTCACCACGCCGGTCGTTTCATTGATGCTGATGGTGAAGTAGGTGGTGGCGCCGACCGAGCCGGTGATGACGTCGCCCGACTGGTTGAGCACGATCTGCGTGCCCTGGCCGATCCCGTCGCCGTCACCGGTCGTGGTGTCGGTCGCATCCAGCGCGAACAGGCCGGAGGCCACGTTCGAGCCCGTCAGTTTCAGCGTGTAGACCGTGCTGCCCGCACCGTCGGTGCCGAGGCTGCCGCCCGTGAAGTTGTCCGAGAAATTGGCGGTCACCGTCGCCAGACCGAGCGGATCAGTGTGCACCGTGGTGTCGGTGCCCACCGGACGCGACTCGTCCAGAACCAGGGTATCCGTCGTCCCAGTCACCGTGCTCGCGGTCGGGCCGCTGTCCTGGATGTGAACACACCCGTGCCCAGATCGATCGGCGTCGAAACGTGATCGCCGTCGGCATCCGTCAATGTCTGCACGATCTGTAGCACGCCGGCCGCCGCCGTCAGCGTCGCCAGGTCGTCTGGGTTGGTGGTGTCCGAGTGCCAGATGTTGTTGACCTGCGTGAACGTCACCACGCCGGTCGATTGATTGATGCTGATGGTGAAGTAGGTGATGGCGCCGACCGAGCCGGTGATCGACGTCGCCCGACTGGTTGAGCACGATCTGCGTGCCCTGGCCGATCCCGTCGCCGTCACCGGCCGTGGTGTCGGTCGCATCCAGCGCGAACAGGCCGGAGGCCACGTTCGAGCCCGTCAGTTTCAGCGTGTAGACCGTACTGCCCGCACCGTCGGTGCCGAAGCTGCCGCCCGTGAAGTTGTCCGAGAAATTGGCGGTCACCGTCGCCAGTCCGAGCGGATCAGTGTGCACCGTGGTGTCGGTGCCCACCGGACGCGACTCGTCCAGAACCAGGGTATCCGTCGTCCCAGTCACCGTGCTCGCGGTCGGGCCACTATCCTGGATCGTGAACACGCCAGTGCCCAGATTGAGCGGCGTCGACGCGTGGTCGCCGTCGGCATCCGTCAGCGTCTGCACGACCTGCAGCAGGTTGGCGTTCGACAACGTCAACGTCGCCAGGTCGTCTGGGTTGGTGGTGTCCGAGTGCCAGATGTTATTGAGCTGCGTGAACGTCACGATGCCCGTCGAGGGATCGATGCTGATGGTGAAGTAGTTGGTCGCGCCCACCGAGCCGGTGATCGTGTTGCCCGACTGGTTAAGCAGGATCTGCGCGCCCTGCCCGATGCCGTCGCCGTCGCCCGCCGTGGTGTCGGTGTTGTCTAGCGCATAGAGCCCGGAAGCCACGTTCGTGCCGGTCAGTACCAGCGCATAGCTCGTCCCCGATGCAGCCGTCCCGCCAAGCGGGCCGTCCGAACCGAAGTTCGGCGGCGTCGAGAAATTGTCGGCAAAGTTGGCCGTGGTGGTCGCCAATCCGGCGGGCGCAGCGCCCCCTGCCGTATCGCTGCCTACCGGCCGCGACTCATCCAGAACCAGCGTATCAGCCGTCGCAATCACCGTCGGCGCCTGCGGGACACCGACAACAACCGTTGGGGGTGGTGGGGGTGTGGGGGATATTGTCCCCGGTAGAACAACGCCCTCAACATTATGAAATTGAATTGGCGGCAGTTCTTCCGGCGGCAGCAGCGGCAGCGGAGGCGGCGTCTCTAACGGTGGAACCGACACAGGTTGAAAATCCGCTCCGGAAGCCGGAGTACCCGGCGTTCCCGGACCTGCGGCAGGCAGGACCGCTTGATCTGTAGTGATCGGGAATTGCGTCGCGAACTGTGCACCTGTGAGATCTTGATTTGGCGCAACCTCGATCATCATGTTCGAAAGAACACCCATCGAGTCGAAGAACGGCTCGATGATCGCCTGCGCGCCGTCGGTGAAAATGATGTGAAGTGTTTGGTCGGTCTGGTCGTGATAGAGCGTGATTTTTTCGTTCGCGATTGCGGTGAAATCGATCTTCACGGTCCCGTCGTAACTGGCGTGAAATATTTCAGTGTGACCCGCCTCCGGTTTGATCACCTTGATGATCTGAACCGGAGCTGCGGTTGAACTGGACGACGTGGACCCGGCCTGCGCAACAACGAATTGCTTGCTCATGACAACCTTCCCTGAGTTCTAAAGACGCGTCCAACGAGGACTTTTGGTTTTTGGGCTAACTATTAGCCCCCCAAATTTATCGAGAACCGTATCGGCTTTATTAGGAGTCCGTCAATGATTTGGGCGGGTTATTAAGGTTAAAAAACCGCTTTATTTACATAGGGTTAAAGTAGAAGTTAATGCGGAAATTAAAGCAACCTTGAAACGAAACTGCGTCGAGAGCCGCTAAGTGAGGCTGTAAGTTGGGGCTTTTGGACGATGCACCCTTGTGCCCCAGCAATTCATTTCGTAAGAATCATGCATTCAGCGGGAGATCGTCATGAAAACCCTATGGGGACGGCGGACTGGGCTTGCTTTAGGTGCCCTCCTATTGCCCTTCGCTCTTTCAACGGCATTCGGCGCAGACCTGCCTGGCGGCGGGGCCCCAAGTGCCGGTCACGGGCAGAGAATGTGGCTCGCCTGCCAAAACGGCCAAGATTACCCCATACAGCCCATAGCCGTATCTCGCGAGTATGACCTGGTGACCGGGTACATGCTTAGAACGGGAACGGGGCATTCGGTGCACATGCGCTTAGTGCCAATGGGAAGTGGTTATCGCTACGAGGGCGGCGGCATGTGGTTTGACGGCCTACGTCAAAACGCCGTTCTGAACTGGGGCCGACCAGGCGAGGTTCCCTGCACTGTCATGCAAGAATGATCATTGCAGACAGCGCAATCTGTGTCGACCCCATGCTCGGATTTAGCGGCCGAGGTCATATGGTCCGGGCCTAAGTAAGGCGCCGGTCGAAAGAAAAAATATTTGCGTTTGGACTTCATCGGCGATGCGCGCCATCGCTGCTCTGAATTTAGTTTCGTTTTTTGTCATTGCGGATAGTCGGGGGCAGGATTCGCACGCTTAAGTCAGCGTCTGAATGGTCTCGATCACGCGTTCTTCTGCGGTCAAGTGCAAAGGCAGTATCCTCGCCAACGATGCAAAATGATTCGAAATCTCAGCCGCTCGAACCACGAGCGCCGAATGCAATCTCAAAACTCATCAAGCTCGAGCGCGAAATTTCTGGCATCGCTGGTCGCGTTCGCGGCGGCCTTGATCGCTCCCGGTCGCTTCTGAAAAAATGGCGCACTGCCTTTGTTAAGGCAATCAAACAAAGTTTGGTCGTTGTAATTGCATTATTCAGGCAGTGCCGCCTGGCAATTACCACGTCGGCCCGCAAATTAATTAACGTTGCCATTCACACTGGATCTCGGCCAAGTGTCCGTACATCGAATGTGGTTCCACCCACGGCGACTACGGTGCGGAAGAATCCGAAGACGAATACGCTGGAGCACCTTTTTATTTCAGCATGTCTGGGTTTGATCGGTGTTTCCGGAGTATTGATACTGGCGCTCTTTCTGCAAATTAGAGACATGAAGGCTAAAATAGAACAATCGGAAATAGAACTCGCGACAAACAGAGCGCATCTCAATCGGGTCGAAAAACTGGTGCAGCAGAATATCGCCACGCAGCAGACCATCATCAAAGAGCCAACCCCGGCAAAAAAAGCCCAACCGCCACATCTGCCACTTAGTTTTTCGGAGGCTGATATAAAAATTATTCGTCAGTACATTAAAGTGCTCCCCCCAAAACCTGGGTCTCCGCAGAAAATTCATATAGGCGATGAAATTAAGGATTTGGCGGTGGCACCTGTCTCGGAATCCCTGAATCGGCCAGCTGCCAAAACTGCGTGGCGCAAGATTCTCAATCGATCAAGATGGCGCGATTATCATTATCGGCGAAGGAAGCAACCAAGTTGACGCCGTACTCAGCTTAAACTGAGTGGCAAAAATGCTGGATACATGTACCGGACGCGGTACACGCTTCGCCGTTCGGGCCTGCTATGTTTTAAGCCTTAGAAAATCTCGCCAAAAAAATTGTGGTTTTGCCGCGGACGGTACGGAACAGGGTCGCAATAATTGTACCAAGAATAATTCTGTTCGACCCACCGCAAGCAGGCGACTTCAACCGGGGCTCTGACCACGGTCGCTTTTTTCGGCATCGTCATATCGGCAGCGATCCCGGGCGAGCTCATGACGCAAAAAGCAGCCGCACCGACTGCCAAAAATAATGCCCGCATAGATTGCCTCCCGTTCCCGCCTAATAAAAACAGCTGCTTTTTATATGATCATCTGACCTTAGGTTCAATAGTCAATAATGACCGACCCACACTAAATGCCCTGACCAGCGCCAGGCTTCATAACCGTCACTGTAATCCTTTGAAATTGGGCTTTTCCCCCTGCGCCAATCACCTCAAGCGTGAATACATCCTGCCCAATGAAATCGCCGGCGGAGCGATAAATCGCCACGAATGCCGGAAGCTCGGCACCAAGGCACTCCTTCAAGTTGGTGGCCCGCAAACGTCCCTGTTTGACGGTAATTTTGCCATGCGCCGGCGGGGAAATAAGGCGGACAACCGGCAACGGCGCTGCAGTGCAATCTTTGTGTATGCTCGTGAAAATCCCAACATTGATATTGGTATCTGGCTTTGCCTTGTACTGACGCTCAATCGTCTGCTGACCCGTCTGCTGACCGAAAGCGGCTACGGGCAATCCGAGCAAAACACAACTTAGCGTCAGTAAGAGCCATTTCATGGGGGCGCTCCTAAATACAGCTGGTTGGCATTTTACCGACACGCCTCGTAGTCCAATGAATGAGTTATGCATTGTCCTTTGAAATCCCGCCACCTTCGTCAAATTGTGAAAATCAGGACGTTTTTACCCCTTTTTGACGCCTAGTAGGTGCCTTTAGTGCCTTAAATCCGTCCACTTAATTACATAAACTTTTTCGGTGATCGGCTGTAGCAGCGCTTTAACCGAGTGGTAACCAGATTGGGCTCCCTAATAGGGCAAACCGGAAATCGCCAATGGCATGATCTAAGTCAAATCGGAATCCCGAAAAGCGACATAAAAAAACACCCGTTTTAACCTTAACCGATCAGCCACATCCGTGCCCGGGGGGTCTATCGTGAAAATCTACGCCGTCGCGCGCAATTTTACTTTGCTCCTCAGCGTTTGCATGACGATGACCCCAGTTCGGGCAGAACAGAATCAAGACGAAGTCCAAAACTTGTCTCGGAGCGAAGTCGTTGAAGCCAAAGCTTACCCATGGTCGGCGATTGGAAAACTCAATAACGGCATCGGAGGATCCTGTACGGCAGTTCTGATTTCACAACACTACGCATTGACCGCCGCGCATTGCCTATTCTTCGGAAGGATGGGCTAAATATCTTCCGGCACAATCGGTTCACTTGATCTTCGGTTATGAAAACCAACAGTTCCGAGACCATCTTGGCGTCTCGGCGTATTATGTTCCGTCCGCGTATGATCCAAAGAAGCCGTATGAGACGCTAGCTAGCGATTGGGCATTGTTATCAGTTTCTGGGCAGCCGACAGTGCGCCCACTGGATGTCTCACATCTCCACGATACCACCGAATTACCTTTGATGACGGCGGGTTATTCGCATCAAATACCCTATACGATGACCGCTGATCGTCATTGTCGATTTGTCGCACGGGCGCGTGACGAAAGTTTCCTGTATGATTCTTGCCAAGCACCAGCGGGATATTCTGGCGCTCCGGTACTTGTACCAAATGCCGACAAACGGTCGTTCTCGATCGCAGGCATTCATGTTGCGAACCAAGTTTGGCAAACTCAAGCAGTCGCAATCGCGATTCCGATAGAGGCGATTTGGCGTGAAATAGAACCCTGCGTCAAAGACCATCAGTGTAAATTTCAGCACGTTGCCACTGGAAAAGATCCAACGGCTGCAGAGGTTCTCGCTGGCCTGCCAAATTTAGGCAGAGGGGCTAGTACGATTGACCTCACGCTTAGCGGTCAATAGCGGTCCAAAATTACACCTCGTGTAATCCCTGGTACGGCACAGCATTAGAGCAGTTCGTTTTGGCCCCAATTAACGGCTGGCATATTCCGTAGGCGTTCTACGACTGATAACCGCGTTTTTAAAGCAAACTACGCTACCGGTCGCGACTGTCAGGCATGGCCCGGACGATCGCCGGGTCAGACGCCTGCACCGAGCACACACGGTGTACCGGTGAAATGTTGGGCCGCCTCTAGATCACGCGACTTAGAGGCGACGTCGATGCGCGACCACCCTATTGATCTCAAAAAATATAAGCTACGCTTGGCTTGGCAGTTACTGCGCAAGCAACAAAAATGAGCTGGCTGCAATGAATCAGAGCAAACAAATCCCGATCGACGTTATTGCATTGAGAGCCAACAATCGCACGCCTGACGGCAAAAATATAATCATTTCACTGATAACGCGATTTTCGACTGAACAGGCATATTCGGTGCCGATCGAATGTCTCAAAGAATTAATTACGGACTTGCAAACGTTGAATTCCGCCGAGGGCGTCACAACGACCAAGTCGCCAGAACCTATCGCCGCACCAAAACCGGCCGAGGATCAAAGTCGAATCAACGTAACCGTACCGAAAAAGTGGATGTTGGGATCCGGTCTGCCGAACCATCCCGTAGTGGTTATGATATTTAATCCGCAGACCGAAACTCAGGTTGGATATGCCCTTACAGCAACGTCCGCTAGGGAGATGGCGGTCGGCCTGGTGAAATATGCTGATACTGTGGCGAAACATGAAGCGAATAAGCAGAAATTGAGCTGAGCCTACTAACGGATCGGGCTCGACAATCGCGTGGATATTCGCATTTTAATCTTCTAACTTTGTCTCTGTGCTTACCTTACAATTGAACTGGAAAATCATGCGCTGGGCCAGTCTGTTCGTTCTTGCGGCCGTTAATCTTTCCGGCAGCGGAATCTCCTATGCTGCCGGCGACGGCGAATTTCGAATTTCTGATTGGGTAGGACGTGCTTACTGGAACAAGCAGGAGAAGCAACTCGATCATTGCTCGGCACAATTAACAAATGCCGACAAGATCACAATGATCTATTCGCTCAACCGCCAATATGTTTGGAGCCTCGAGCTCTCCAGTCCTGCCTGGAATTTCACTAAAGGCGCTTCCTTTCAGGTAGCGTTTGGACTCGGCGATCGCGGAAATCTAAGAGCGCAGACAGTAGCCACTGAAGCGCAACTGGTGCAGGTGCAGCTACCGGACAGCCTAGCGCTCTTTAAATCATTCAGGCGAACAATTGAAATTAGCTTTATAGCCGGAGGGCTAACATCGCGTTTTGACCTGGCATTTAACAATCAGGTCCTAACGGCCCTCACGAAATGTGTTGTGCGATATGGCGCCTCCCCGCGAAATCGCGCCGCTTTATCCGCTTGGCTAAAATCATCGGTCGGTCCTAGGTCTAATACCAACAATGATGCTTCAATTCGTAACGAAGCCTCAGCACTTGCTACTAATATCATGGCAGAGGCAACAATACTCAAAGCTGCCAGCATGCCGCAAAATGAGATCCCCCGTGGATTACCTGGCGATGCAATTTGGAAAGTAGAGAAACTCCTCTTTACCGTATCAATCTTATCGAATGAAAAATCCCCACTTGACGATCTTCCTAATTTAATCATCGGAGGCGATGCTCAAAAATGCCGCGGCGATTTATTTGCTGGTGCCATCATTGATGTCGTAAGCACACTACGCGTCGCTCGTGCAATCACAAACTGTCTCACATCGGAAGCGACGACAACGGTTTATTATGTGGCTATCCCGCGCAAACAGGGCGGTGCCTATTTGCTCTCGACGGTGACGAATGGCTTTGAAATAAAAGCGCTTGGCGAACAGACAGCGGAAGAAGTCGATAGCAAAGTACGCGCTGCTATTGTTGTGGCGCTATCAAAATTGGACGCGGCCAAGCAATAACCGTTGCCCCGCGTTCGAGACCCAATCGATTCAGAAATGTTGGATTATAGAACGAACTACCTGCTCGACAGCAAGGGAGTATCTGCCGTCAAACCAGAGTAAATCTATGCTGACCGCAAAGGCCAGCGCGGCCAAAATGCGAAGCATGTTTTCATTATGAGACTTCCAAATTGACAGGTTGCAATTGTAGCCATTACAATTTTCGTAGAAATTGCGCGATGGATGAACGCCGCTCAAATTGCATTGGAATTTTCTTTGCGTGAGACCATCAGCGCTGAGCGGCGATCTCGTACATGTGAAAGGCAACGTCGATACCAAGATAGAGCCCTTACCGAGCTTGCAATTTACTATTTCAGTCAATTCATGATGAATGGCTCGTGCGGCGGCATTGATTATTCGATTGTAATTCGGCAAGATCGTTAACTAACCGGGAGGGGATGCTCTGGATGCGCTATGCAGACCTAAGTCCGTCCACTCAGTTACTTTTGGTTGGCCTTGTTGCCGTCGCTTCGGCAGCCCTATTCATGCGTGCACTGGTCTTCTTTTATCGCGAAAAAGCGGGGATGCGGCCAGTCTATCCGAGCACCTGGAGCGCGGCGCAATGCCGAGCGCTGGAAAGTTTTCGACTGCTGGTTGGCCTTACACTAATCCTGTTTTGGGCGTCCTTCCTTTTCATCGCACCATCACTGCCGACTAATTGGCCGTTTGGATATTTGGCCACGATCTTTATCATCGTGCTGCTTTTGATAAGTAACGCCTGGCTACTGCTTCTTGTCCCTCGGAATTGGAGAAAGTTCGGCGCAATTTCACGGTCATTCTGGATTACGATTACCTTTCTTGTGATTTGGTGGGGGACGATCTTCACGGCCACAGGGTGGATGTTTGCAAAGGCTTCGGCAGCGCCAACTGTGCACACAGGTTCTGGCGTCTACGCAGGACAAGAATTGCCGCCTTTTGCTAAAAAGGCGAGCTAGTTCTCTGCCCAGAGCAACCCAGATCGCTCACCGTCGCGTCGGACTCTGTAAGTGATTAGAGTCATGCTCGCCGTAGTCGGGGTGACGACTCTGATAATGGGGTCGCGGCAATTGTTTCTAACGCTTCGCGACGGTTCTTTTCGTGCGCGAGGCAATCGACTGATCCGGCGCAAGGCCCACCCCATTATTTTTTGGATTAACTGCGGTGCTCTTTCATTTGTTAGCGTCATTGGTGCCGCAATGGTCACCTGGGCATGGCTTATCAATTAGGTCGGCAAGCAGCACCAGATCGATTTTGGACGGTCCTGCTTCATGCCATATGACAGACGTCAGGCGGCAGTGCCATCCTCGACCGGAGCTGCCGCCAGGGATGCGGCAAAGCTCAACATTAATAAGATGGCGGCGACGGTGCGAGTGTGAACATAGTCATGATGCTAGAGCAAAAGGGTTCCCGGTATTAGCACGCATGCTACCGGGCGTGCTGGGGTGGGTCTAGCAGTGGACGACACCCGTATCAGAGAGTTACGTTGCACCAACTATAGGCACTGCATGGGGTCGGACATTCGTGCCCGTCCAAAGGTCAGCTGGCGCTTCGTCAAGATTGAGAATCGGGCGCCGAGGCTCAAGAATTACCTACGGTTTAAAATGATGAGGGGGACATGCGTTTCGGAACTTTGATGCTGCTGCTCGTCGGTCTTTTTATTTCCGGCTGCGCCGGCCATTCAGTCGATTGCACCTTGGGTGTTGGCAACAACGACTGTGCGCCGGGCACGAAAGGATATGAAGAGATGGAACAGAAGCAACAGGATGCAAAGACGATAGCAGAGATCAATGACGCGCGATGTCAAGTCTATGGAGCGCGCGGAACACCTGGATATAGTGATTGCCGCCGCAGAGCGGCTAAAGATCAATCGTTGTCCAAACCGTCCCAATAATCGCTACATATAGATTGCGTACGCTCCTCCGTGATGGCCCCGCATTGCGTTGCTGCTCGGGCATTAAGCGCTTTAAGTAAAAGCTGCTTCAACTGCGGCTGAACACTTTAACCCAATTTATGCAGCGTCTGGTGCGTATTTATAATTGTAGAATGAGCCCTTCGACGCTCACGGTACAGGGTTTGGCAATCGACCTAGGTCGCCAACTTAACGGACATCTAACAGTTTTTCGAAGATTCCGCGAGGCTGTTTCTCCGAAATCCGGAGACACGAGAATTACATTTTTTGCCAGATCGACATAGCGCGATTTGATCGAGTCAGATTTTAATTAAACCGCGGTTGATTGGTTGGAAAGTTCCAAACGAATCGCTTGTAGGCATTGGGGTGCGTTAGTACCTTCATCAGGAGGACCTGTATGGATCCGCGGGGGCCCCAACTTTTCGACGCCAGCATTCTGCCGTTTCCGCACGTCCCAAATAAAGTCGATGAGCGGCTGTTGACGACGATTTTAGACAATATGTCGCAAGCAGTGCTGTTGTTTGATTCGGAAGCGCGATTGGTCATTTGCAATCAGCGTTACATTGAAATGTATCGATTGTCACAAGAGTTCATAAAGTCCGGATGCACGCTTCGTGAACTTATCGATCGTCGTGTTCAGGCGGGAACCTTTTCGGGCGATCCCGAAGATTACATTGCCGGGCTGACGGCGAGTATCGCCAAAGGGACGATAGTGAACCACACGGCGCATTTAGACGACGGCCGTGTCATTTCGGTCGTGAGCAAGCCAATCGCCAATGGCGGATGGCTGGCCATGCATGAAGACATTACCGAACGGCAGCGCGCCGATGAGCAGATTGCGCGTATGGCTCGTCACGACGCACTGACTGACCTACCCAATCGAGTGATGTTGCGTGAGCGTCTCCAGCACGAGCTAAAACGCGTTAAACGGGGCGAATGCCTGGCTGTCCTCTGTCTTGATCTCGACCAGTTCAAAAGCGTAAACGATACGCTCGGTCACCCCATTGGAGATGAACTTTTGAAAGTGGTTGCCGGCCGCTTGTTAGGCTGCACCAGAGAACCCGATACCGTCGCGCGTTTGGGCGGTGATGAGTTCGCCATCATCATGACCCAAATGCAGGAGGCCACAGACGCCGCTGCTCTTTCGCGACGCATCCGTGAGTCTATTATTAAGCCCTACCAAATTGATGGCCATCAAATTGTAACGGACATCAGCATTGGCATATCGGTTGCACCATTTGACGGAATGGAGTCGGATGTTCTCTTGAAGAATGCCGATATGGCCCTGTACGGCGCCAAAGCCGACGGACGCGGAACATACAGATTTTTCGAGCCCGAGATGGACACGCGCATGAAGGCGCGGCGTGAACTTGAAATGGATCTTCGCAAAGCGCTTCATAATGGAGAGTTCGAACTGTACTATCAGCCGCTCGTGACGCTTAAAACTAATGAAATTAGTGCTTTCGAAGCACTCTTACGCTGGCATCATCCGACGCGAGGCTTGATATCACCGGTTGAATTCATTCCGATTGCCGAGGAAACTGGCCTAATCATTTCGATCGGCGAATGGGTCCTTAGGACAGCCTGTCAGGAAACAACCAATTGGCCGGATCACGTCAAAGTCGCCGTCAACCTTTCGCCGTCCCAGTTGAACAACCGGAATCTGGTGAAGGTGGTAATGGAAGCCTTGGACGAATCCGGCATGCCAGCGCGCAAGCTACAGCTTGAGATTACCGAGTCGGTTTTGATGCAAAACACGTTCTCGACTTTGGCAACCCTGCATGAATTACGAAAATTGGGTGTTCAGATCGCGATGGATGATTTCGGGACCGGGTATTCGTCGCTCAGTTATCTGCGCAGCTTCCCATTCGATAAGATCAAGATCGACAGGTCGTTTATTCAAGATCTCGCAAATGGCGAAGAGCCGCTCGCCATCGTGCATGCGGTCGCTGGCCTAGCAAAATGTCTTAATATGATTTCGACCGCGGAAGGCGTCGAAACACAGCAGCAAATGGACATGTTGCAGGCCATTGGTTGCACCGAGATGCAGGGCTATCTTTTCAGTAAAGCCAGGCCAGCCAAAGAAATCGGCAAATTCTTTGCGCAGAATGGAACACCAATAGCCGGCGCGGCATGATTTAACGATCGTTTGCGCTGCACCTGCGTCACAAACAGTGTCTCATTGAGCACTACCTTCGGGCGTAGCTAACCGCAGTTGCGAGCAGACTTACTTTCCGCTTTGTACGCGGCCAAGCGGTATAGCGTCCAGCCAACTGCTGCGCCGGTCGCCGCCACAAGCCACCATACTGCGACGACACTCCCTATGAATACGAGCAATGTCAGGCCGAATATGTTCCAATGTTCTGTCGGCGGGCTGGTCCAAACGTAAAGTGTCGCAAAGAGCGGCGCGAAGAGGACCAAGGCCACTGATGCAGCAACCGCCCCCCTAAATGCTGCAATTCTGGGCCTAAGAACTCGCGACGAGTCCAGTATTGGTTTGCCCAAGATGCATCCAGCGAAGGCGGCCGATACCCCCGGCAATGCGATGAATAGCACAAATGGGAGAGCACTCCGTGCCTGAAAAATTACTGGGCTCCACCATAGCGTGGATAGCGCGATCCCTGCTACTCCAAATCCACACGCTGCCGACATGCGCGGCCATCGTCTCAGAAACGCGCCTACTTTATGCATCGCTCGATCATTGTCCCCTTCGTGACCCACATTGCCGAGCATCATCCGAGTAAGACTAGATGACGTCCAATACAATTGCCTAGAGTTTGATCCTCGACATTCGTTACATTAGGGGTACTAGCGTAAATGCATTGAGCTGCACCAGAAACGCGCAATAGACCCTTAATCTCTAGTCTGCTAGGGAGATATTCGTAATCTTAATGGAGGACTTCATGGCGAAACGTAAGCGGCGGGCTTGGACAAAGAAGGATATTGCCGAACTTAAAGCTCACTCGAAATCGAGAACTCCGGTTTCTAAGATTTCAAAAATGACGAAAAGAACGGTTGGGGCGTTAAGACAAAGAGCTCTGATAATGGGGATTGGATTAGGCCATCGTCGCTGAGGTATAACCCAATCAAATGGGTGGTAAAAATGCCGGTGTAGGATGCGATAGCGGATGCCGACGGGAGCTATAACATGAGGCATGCTTATTCAAACTGAATGCCGGCCTTATTTCCGTCCACCCAGATAATCCTGCAATGTCGAGTTCCGGCTTCGCCATCGATTTCCAATCGAAAACTCTGCGGCAGACCAATAGTACTCGCGGCGCTCAGAACAGCGCCGCGTGGCGTCAGGTCGGTAATAGAACAGGAAAATTCCTCACCGGCAGGACCGAGCCTAATGGTACCGCTCTGAGGTGCGAGTGCACGGAGATTTAATTGGCGATCTAGCATAGCTTTGGTTTTCTTCGGTTTGGAAGCAACCTCAGTCAACTAGTGTTTTTACGACTTCAACCACACTCGCCGTTTTTGCGTGCCGCCACAGATTCCGTGGAATTGCGCCGGTCCGCAAATTTTTAGATGTTATAGCCCCGCCGGATAAGCTCATCGCTGACGCGCTCGAAAACTTCCTCGCGCACGACGGTCAGGCCCTCGTACGACATTGTTGTTTCGGTACCGCCGAAAAAGGGCGAGCGCGCTGCCCTGATCATGAAGTCTATGGCCTGTTGGTATAATTCTTGGGCGCGCACCTCATCAGTCTCGCCTGAACTCACCACCGCCAGGACGCATGCTGCGCGCTCGATGAGGGCGTCAAAATTTTCCGGCGGTGTTTTCACCCTCGCCGCCTGCCGAGTACGACTTTGTGTTTTTGACACGCACGTTACCGTGAACGATTGCAAGAAAAGGCCACCCCCTCCGGGCGCTATGCAACTGCACAGGAATAGGCGGCGGAGCAACTATTATGGCAGCCTTCCGTTTCGGAACAACGCTTCTGTTTGACACTGGTTAACAGGCGCTTAAGCGCCATCTTGTTTGTTCGCCTGTTCCTTAGCGCTCAGGGCCGCCCTACGCTGCTGATTGTTGTCGACTATCAGCGGCTATGATGAGCGAACCGGAAATGGTTGGTGGCATTGATTCTCGGGATAGCGTCCTGATGCGCCAACTCTCCGGTAGAGTGATCGCGAAAGGAGGCGCCGAAGGCGTGCAAGCGATAGGGATAGTCGGCCGCGGGGTTGGAGTTGCAATCAAAGTCGAGGACGGAGCTGATCGGCCGTTATGGCCTTTATGTGTATCGATTATGCAGCGATTGGGGGTCCTACCCGAATCGCTTCCTTCAGACTTCCCTAAGGCATGGCAAGCGGAAATTAAGAACAGCCGCGGCGACCGCGTTGGGTACGTGCGTGCCTGCATTTAGCAGATGGACTTTATGTAGCCTGGAAAAGGTCAGACCGAAATTCTTTTCTTCATACTAATTTGAATTGTAGTGCGAAATCGATATTCGAAAATGTTAGGAGCTACGCTCAAACACGAGCATTAGGTGGCCCCGGATCGATACCGCCGCCACTCAAGACCCACGCTACGACATACCCGGCAGTGATGATACAGCCAGTGAATAGCAGAGGCATATACATGTGCATGTACAAATGCATCGGAGATTTTCCAGAAAATGACCTACCTTGGCTAATGGTGCCACAAGAGCATTAACAGAATGGTAATAGAGCTGGATCCCGCTATCCGTCAGGCCGTTTGAGACGAGATGGACCATTAAACAAACAACTGCCTCGCTTTGTTTGATCGGTACAAGCGTGTACAAACGCATCCACGCCGAAAACCGTTTATAACATTGACTTTGCTTTACTCGATCCGCCTGGCGTTCGTTACGACCGCTTAGCTAAGGCAAAATCTGCTACAGCATCTTATTTGCCGCTAGTCGATCACGATAAATTACGGCGAAATTGGCAAGGCTTGTTCGATTGCTGACGCCAACTTTGTTGTAAATACTGTGCAAATGGATTTTAACGGTGCCCTCGGAAATATTTAGTTGGCTCCCAACTTCCTTATTGGGCAAGCCCTCGGCAACCTTGAGCATGACTTCTATTTCCCGGCCAGTAAGAAGGTGCTCGACCCTGGCGATTTGCGCGTGACTCTCCAGCGTGCGCTCAACTGCGCCATCTACGAGCTTATCTGGAAACCATTTTTGCCCGGCCGCGACGGCATGCAGACAACTGATTAAGGTTTCGGGTGCCGTTTCTTTAAGGACGATGCCATAGGCCCCCCCGGCAGTCGCAGCAACGATTTCGTGGTCACTCAAAGAGGCTGCAAGGAAGATGACGCGCGTCGGCATGTTCTCGGCAACCACAGTTTTTAGGATGTGCAGTCCATTTGGGCTCGCCATGTTCATGTCAAGCAAGGCGAGCTCCGGTCTGAGATTTCGAATAGTGTCAATCGCTTCCGCGCCGTTAGTACAGCTCGCAATTACTTTGAAGTTCGTATCTTCATTTAAAAGCGTGACAACCCCGCGCAAAACCACGGGATGATCATCCACGACAATGATGCTAACCGAACGCATGAGCTTTATCGCTGATTTTATGCGCCGCCTGGTCGTTCACGGGGAGGTCAATGAAGAGTTCAACGCCTTGGCGCGCGCTGGAAAGCGACAGTGTACCGCGTAACTCAGTGATCCGTTTGGAAATCGACTGCGGGCCGATGCCCTGAGCCAAAAGCTCGGCCTCACTATACGTGCCTAATGTGCCTGGCAAGCCACTGCCGTTATCGGCGATCCGCAACTGTACGTGGTCGGGAGTCCGCTCGATCTTTATATTGATGCGCGAGGCATTGCCGTGTTGGACCGCATTGGCCACAGCCTCTGCGATCAAAAATTCAAATTCGTGAATAAGCTCGTAAGATACTGTTGCGTCTTGTGGTGTGACCGATTGTAAAGCAACAAGACAGCCCCATTGCTGTTCCATTTTTTTCATTTCACGCTGCATTGCATTATACAGTTGGATTGGCTTCTGCGGGGGCGATGGCTGGCGCCCATCTACGAACGCTCTAATGCGTCGCTGCTCGCCTAACACCAATCTTCGAACACTACCAATTTCTTCCTGGACCTTTTCCTCCGAATGAGAGGCGATCATCTTAAGTTGGAGCGCAGCGGCGGCAAGGCTTTGAAGAGTACCATCGTGAAGGTCGCGCAAGATACGCATGCGCTCTCGACTTGCAGCAATTTCCTCCAGCCGAACACAAAGAGCGTAGTTATCAATTTCGATACGCAGACGCGAGGCGACAATCTCAGTCAACGTCAAATCATCCTGTCCCCAACCCGATCGATCGAGCAGGAACAGGCGGCCTTTGCAATTATCGCCTGAAAACGGAGCGCTGCATACGCTAGAAATTTTAAACTTAGTTTGGACGGCTTTATCAATAATCAGGTTTACCTGATGTTCTATCCCCGTCGAAGTAATGCATTCTTTTGATTCTACGGATTCGCTAGCGAAGACTTCGTCTTGGAGCTCCACTGAAACAAGGTTACTAAGGATGTTATCCGTCATGCGATCTTGCTGGCACTTTCCATCAGCGAAAAGAGTCACAAACGAATATGGCTCTTGCGCAATTTCCCACACAATGAGGGCTCGCGGCACCTGCAGTACGGTAGCGATATGACGGAGACTGGTGTCGAGCCAGCTATGATCGATATTAGTGTACGATTGTGCTCTGACGCTGGGCCATGCCGCTAACTGATTAAGGCGATTAGCACTTCGCTCGCGGCCCACCCCGAAGAATGCAAACATTCCGCCAATAATAAATAAAAAGGCATTTTGAATGAGAAATTGACCCATTGATCCGTTAGACACGAACAATATTACTTGCAGAGCAAAAACAAGAAACGTCGTCCAGATCGCTCCGCGCGAATCCCAACGAAACGTTGCGCTGAGCAAGACAAAAACGTACAAGATAAAAAACGTGCTCGAAAGATTTTGCAAAAAATACATCAAATAGGAAATTACGCCGACGTCAATCACGTGCACCGGAAGTTGCCAACCTGTCCGTAGCCGGCCAATAATCGGTAGCCACGCGACGATCAGCCCAAAGACCGAATAAGCCACGAGCACCAACTCAAATATTGACCGATCATAATGTTGCGGTCCCAATGCCAAGGCGAAATCAATAAGGCAGAATAACGCCAAGGAAACGCGCAAAAGAGCGATTAGCCGTTCTAGCGCCAAATCGAACGGCTTGTGGCCCGCCGCATACAAGGTATCAAACACTTGTGCCATCCTTAAAATTCGTGTTTGGTCTACCGTCATTTCCGCTAGCCCGTGATCATAAATTATAAATTTTTCGATGGGGCATTTCACTTCTTTAAAGCTTAACCGCGAGCACTGGTGCTCAGAGCCAATGGACGCGAGCAGCATTCTGCCAAAAACCCTGTGTGAGTTATGGTAAACTATAAAATTGCGTGATGTCACTTCTAAATTAATAGGAAAATAAAGCCATAGCTTGCCCTTGTTTGGGTCGCCATTGAAATCACTCACGTTTCCAGGTCGCCCAAATTGTTATGCAGTTAGGTCCTCTCCCCCGCCATAGTTACTGAACCGTCCCTTAACCAAGAGCGGTGTAAACTATAGTCGGCACGGTAGCTCTGCGAGATTTCTCGGGTCCGCGTGCCGTTAGGCTTCATCATGGTCTCGCGCACATCATACCGCCGCTGGCTTCTACGCGATCTCCCGCAAACCTTAGTGGTGATTGGCTGCGCCGCGTTGATCGTCGGCATTCTCATCTATTTTATCGACTGGTCCTCTTTACAGCACGAGACTGCGGTAAGACCGAAATCGAGTAATGGCAACAATGAACAACGCTATACTGGTTCGATAGTGCTGCCTGTGCGCGGAAAACGCTGCTGGGAAGGGATGTTCGATAATCGCACCGGGAAAATGATTGAAAAGGGCTACGTAGATTGTGACGAGGCGGCGCACCAACTTGCAGAGAAAAATTCGCCCCAAGGAATGGACGCCTTGCGTCTGCGTTCAGTCGGTAAAGCATTTAGACACGAAGGCGATTGACTAGCGCGCCATTCGACCGTTCCCAATACCAAAGCTGCATTTTTTTGGTAAAAATTATTTGGCAAAACGTCCTTCACGTAGGCGCCGGATCAAGGTGAGCTTGTGCTGCTAACTTGAGAATAAGTTTTGCTAATAGGGTTCGGCTGATCGCAGCAATAGTGCCAACTAGATCAAACTTTCGGGCTTCAAACCAGGATCACGGCCTATAGCGAAGACTTGCCGCCGAGCGTCGCTCCAATTCGATGGCAGGCTCGTCCAGACCAAAATCTATCGTCCAGGCCCACACGGTTGGTGTCCGAACCCGAATGTTACATATGATCTAATCGAGACGTAAAAAGGATGACAACGGCTAACAGTGCATCACTGAATAGCCGCGACGGCGCAAGTCACTGTTGTGTCGTCCCTGTCCAGCACCGCATCGTAAAGGTCATCGCGAGCGATCTCTTCGAGGAGATCAGCCGCGAGCGAGGTCGTCGAAACGCCCATCAACTTGGCGCGTTGGATTAGCTGATCGAGGATGGCCTGTGGGAGCACGACTTTTGCAGGCCGCCTAAGGCTGATTTTCAGTTGCGAACATCTGACGCGTAGAGTTCCAACCGTACACCCTACCCTATTTGCGATTTCCAGATCGCTGAGGCCTTGCTCGATAAGGACGCGAATTAGCGCAGGATCTATCTTGCTTTTACGCACGCGACCCTCCATTTCCGAAAGTCTTAAAAAAACATTACCGGTAAAGCGGTAGGTTTCACAATTTATCGAAAGATATAGGTTATCGATCACCGGCTATAGTTCCAACTCGAAGGTGGCAGCCGAAATCCGATGAAGAAACAATGACGTACGAGCCGCAATTGGTGCTTACGTCAGCCCTCTGCACCCGTTCTTGAGAATATAATCAGGATGATTCGGATTGAAAATACTGTTCTCCGATTCAGTTCCATTGCCACTGCTGCTGGAAACCAAGCGAATAAGGTCGTCGGCACCGTCCTGTAGACGCCAGTCTGAGCCTCTTTTCAGCGCCTCAAGTTCCGTTAAATCGGTGGCGGTTATTTTTTCCCGGCAATAAACGCGACTTAGGCCGGCCCAGGTAATGCGCCAGCCCGGCGAGACGATGGCATGTCCCATCCAGGTCCATTCCATAGAGGCCGATAAGGCATTGCAGATATCGCTGCCGCGACCCGAATGCACTTTGGCACAGCCAATGTCTCGCGAGGTCATGTAACCGCTGGGCCAGCAAAGGGCGAGCACCAGAGCTATCAATCCGGCAGCAAAAAGGGCGGAAAGAAAAGCGGGTAGTTTCATGCCCGATGCATCTGAACTTGTTAGTGTGCCCTTAGAAGTGGGACACGCAATCGATCAAAGGCCCTTAAACAGCAACTTTGATCACTTCGCCCTTTCGTGGCGCATGGTGGCGGTCTATTCCTGTCTTCTTTCATTTGAGCTGATCCATTTCACATCGCGCATAATCTTGCCAATATAAGCTAGGTGTCGTGTTGTCCGTCTTAGGTAGAAGACACAACAAATCAACAAAGCAATCATTATTAGTGACGCGTTATCGCGTACCCAATTTAAAATCTGATCGGCGGTCAATATTGATGCATACTCGCGTATCCAATTCATAGTTCTCTCCATTGCGTTCTTCACAGTAGCTTCCCATTGTAGAACACGAGCCATGCGGCCAATATTCAATCGTCGTGATCTGCCATTGTCTGGATCGAGTGACGCGGATTTCGAACCGTCGCAATCAGCGCCAAGATACTACGCACACAAGAATAAGGAAATTATCCGATAATTTTAGCGATCTCTGCGGGTCCAACTGAAGGGTGCCAACCTGCGGGTCCACCTGAGGGGTGCCAATATGTCAAAATTTTTCATATTCCTGAGGAACGAATCTGGCGCTACTGCCATTGAATACGCCTTGATAGCTTCTGGCATCTCCGTCGCAATCGTTGCTGCAGTCTATTCCGTGGGAACTCAAGTAACGGCTGACTATCAGGGTGTTTCCACCGCCCTCAAATAAAACAAAAATACACAAAAACTCCAAAAACACCGCCGGAAGGGCCATGCGTGTCGATGCGGAATCGCGCCCGAGCGGTATAAAGGTGGAGCTATCTCATATTGTAGTTGAGTTTTGCATAAACGCAATTTAAGAAGCTCAATGTGATCGACACTCGCGCCCACCGAGGCTCACCAGACCGTTTCGGATATTCTTGGTCTATTTATTCCGAAATCCTTCCCGAACACCGCGAGCAGTTTGTACGCTGGACCTCGGCGCTGCCACGCGAGGCGTGGAAGGGTGCCCAATTTCTCGACGCAGGCTGTGGGATCGGCCGGAACAGCCATTGGGCTATGTTGGAAGGTGCGGCGGGCGGTGTTGCCTTTGATATTGACGATCGCTCACTTTCAGCCGCTCGCAAAAATCTTGACCCTTATCCCACTATTAGTGTGCGCACTCAGTCCATTTACGAGATTCCCGAAGAAAATTACTTCGATATCGCGTTCTCTATTGGTGTCATCCACCATCTTGCCGAGCCCGAAGCAGCGCTGCGCCAGCTTATTCGCGCGGTCAAACCTGGCGGTTATGTCTTGGTCTGGGTGTACGGTCGGGAGAATATGAATTGGCTCACGCGCTACTTTGATCCCATTCGAAATTTGTTACTTAGTCGACTACCCTTGCGTCTCGTCCATCACCTTTCGTTATATCCAACAGCGGCTTTATGGGTCGGGCTGCGCATGGGGATGTTGAACTTGGAATACTACAAGTTATTGCGTCGGTTTTCCTTCGCACATTTGCGAGCTGTTGTTTTTGACCAAATGATTCCACGCATTGCCAATTATTGGCCAAAGGAGTTTGTTGAATCATTATGTCGCAAAGTTGGGTTGGAAGATATTAGTCTTGTTCACGTCAATGGCATGTCTTGGTCAGCTTGTGGACGTAAGCCACGCAATTGACTTAAGTTTACATTCTCAATTCGACGAAATCGTCGTGTGCTCGTAAAATTGCGTCCCGCCTGCGGGGAACTCCCAGATGACCAACTTGCTACGGGGTGCCGTCGCATGCCTTTATCATCGGCGAGCAGGAGTAAAGATCCTCGCCTGTTCTCGTTGTTGCTAGTCCGGGAATCTTAATATCCTGGAATAGAATTCCGAGAAAGAAGAACCGAAATGGTATGTTCTGCAGTGAGACCTTGATCGTAGGCACAGGGCCACCTGGACGTCCCACATAGCCAAGTCCAGCTGGTGCGACAGGTTGTCGATATTCGATCCGGACATTAGCTGGCGTAATCCTATTAAAGACGTCGCACATTCCAACAGTGTAAGACGATGTCGCGTCACCACAGGCTGTACTGCCGCGTCCATAGACAATCGTGTTCATGGCCTCGGTATTGAATGTAACTTCACCCCCTAGACAAGTTCCTTCGCACGCACATTTCGCTGTGCCACCATCGCAGGTTACCGTGAATGACGGCATCGCGCTTCCAGGGCGTAATGAGCGACTAACGAAAGCCGCGGTGAATACGTTCAGATTGCTTGCAACAGGATTAGAAACCGCCGCAAGTCGGGCACCGACCTGAACGGCCTTAGACGCTGCGTTCCATTCGTAAAAGGCTAATAGGAAGTCGATCGACCCGAGCACGAAAAAAATCATGAACGTCAGCATTATCGTCGCTTCGACGAGGACGCTGCCATCAATGTCGCGAATTAAACCTAATACTTTCGTTGCGAATTTCATCCGGATCCGATGACGCGTTCCTGATGCGATATCTTAACGGTCGGGGGCGATAGATCCAGGATGCTGAAAAAGCCGAGGGAAGGGACAGTAAAAGTTGTTGATACGGTTACGCTTTCAATGACGGCACCGCCACGAAAACTGGTCAATCCATTATCGGCGGTTGGATTATTTATGAAAGTGTATGAAATCTCCACATTATCCACGGTCCAGCCACGGACCCGGGACGTGTTGCCATCGATTGCCCCGGTGGTCGCTAGATATTTCGCGTCCAATTTTATCCTTGGGTCATTGGGGGTTGCGGATCGTGCAATATACCGCGCCGCGTCGTCGATGCCGGTTGAAATCAAGTGCTGTTGGAAGATCAGCCACGAAAATTCGAACACGCCGAACACCAAAATAAATAGGACAGGCAAGATAATCGCAGCCTCGACTATCGCTGTTCCCTCACTATCGCGCCAGACTGATCGCAGTATTGGACAAGACATAGCACGCCACCCAAAGAGTTGGACATTTACCGGTACAATTGGACCATGTCGTGATTGACGTCATCCGTCGGCTTGATGAGACCTAAGAACTCGGCATACAGGCTTGCGCCGGTTGCGGCAGGTAGCGTCAGAAAAAACTTGCCAAATCCGGCAACAGGAACATTACGAGCATCACTACTCATCGGCTCGGGGCTACTGCCGCAATTGATGATCGCCGCATTAAGAACGCGTCGAAATTTAATTCCCAAGGGATTACACTGAGGGTCACCATATTCCGCTCCGGGCGACCGGTCGCTCATGTAGTTCATCTCGTATTGGTAGACAGTATACCGACTGATCGTGGCGGTGCTCGTGCATCCCGGCGGGGGGAAATCCTTACCTGGTCCGGCAAAATGCGCCATGCTCCAATAGCGGGAACAGTCCCAGGTCCCATTTCCGACCGCGACGGTCGTATCGAGTTGCTGATTGCCAGCACCGCCGAGCATCATGCTTTGATCAACCGGCAATCCCGCTGCAAGCGTGTCTGCAATCGGCCAATTTGTTCCAGAAGGTTTGGCGCTACACCAATTTACGTTTCCTGGAGCAATATATCCTTTGCGAACATTTGCGTCCGCAACGTAATTGTCTTTGCAAGATTGAAAGCCATTCGCGTAGATATCGAACCGAGTGTTAAGTCCATCCATAGCAACCTGATCGTTGCCCGGCTGGATATCAACTCCGCTCAACTTCAGGCAGGTCGTCGGTCGCGATGCCGCAATGGCCTGGCCGATCCCAGCTCCAGTTGGGGGGCCGCACGCCTCGATCGGCAAAGTACCAGTCGTCGGACTGAGATATCCGAAATTCCCCGGACCGAACGCCCGGCTCGAATTCTGAGTTCCGGCAAGCCGGATGAGCTTGCGTTGGCCCGCCGGATCATTGCTGGCATTGACCAAGGCCTGGGTTGCCTCCGCGTAGGACATCCCTTGCGTTTCGAAGGGATTGCATACAAAAATTGGGGTGAAATTACACACGACCTGATCAAAGCCGGCAACCGCTTGCGCCCCAGCCGTCACGACATTGGAGCCGCCGAAAACTGATGCCGGCAGAATGGTTTGCATCGTAATAGGCTCGACCGTGACCTCGACAAACGCAGCTCGCGTCGGATCGGTCGTCAGATGTGCCGGCAAAATCGGGTCGCTATCGTGGATCGGTAATGAGCTCAGAAACTTGGTATCAGCAACCTTCACGTTCGGATCTGTGCTGCCAAACTTGTCGATCGCGTTGAGCGCACGCGCGATCGCCGTTGGCGTGCGGTCGAGCTCGGCCGCAGCGGCGAGCGCCAACGCATCGGCGCCATTCTGAAGCTGCGTCTGCAGGTACATGTACCGGGCACCATCGAGCGCGAGGACTGAGACACCGATGATGACGACCAGCATCACAGTCACATAGGGCAGGATGATGCCGTCGGTGTCGTTCCCAGAACGCTTTGATCAATAGCACGATCTTTCCAACCACGAGGCTGCGCCTACTACGTCAAACTCGCCGGCATTCTATTCGATCAGATAAACCAATATGCATTTGCCGCGTTGCGACAGTGGCCAGGGACGTTGGCGGGCAATGCAAAGCGACAAAATCTACGCGTCGCGGCCAATTGCAGCCGCGACGCGTAAGCGCACAGACAAGTGCGAGCTAGCACTCATTCCTGCTGATCATCCGGGTCCCGTTCATGAGCGACAATCGGGCGGTCGTCATTAGTAGTCCCGAACACTGCTATGCACCCGGCTGCCTGCAGCGCAGCAGTTGCGCCGCAAAGCGCGCTTTGGAACCCCACCTCGGCGGTGTCAAGTCACCGCCACCTGTGCCTGGAATTGGCAGGTAAACTAAGTTCGTGTTCGAGTTCGGCTGCGACTGAGTGCGCCCGCCGCGTAGTGCCGCCGGGCGTCCCAGTATGTATGGTCTGGTCCTGTATGCGGAAGCGCGAGTCGACGATTCCGAGTTGTTCACTGGGTAGGAACGAGCCTCCGGCGAGAACGTAGTGGCCGTCACCGGGATTGAACCAGACCTCGTCGTCGCCGCCCTCGTTCGCCAGTGTCGCCATGACGTGGCCGCTGTGTTCGTTGATGATGGCCGTATTGTATACGCCGTTGGGAGACGTCGCATTGCAGCCGAGCAGGATTTGGGGATCCGGCCCAACAGCCATGCCTTGCGGTGCCTCACAGGCGTCAGGGGGGATAATAAAGGTATTCACAACCTTCTTGGATTTCGGGTCGATCACCGCAACGCCACCGGCAGTACCGGCCGGCAGCTGGCCCGCAATACCCGGAATGCTGATATAGAATTTGCCGGTCCGGGGACTCCACTGGCACTGTTCGGCGCCGTTGTTGGATTTCGGTGCGCCATTGGTGCCATCGAACGGGATCTTTGCGACGACTGTGTAGGTCTTGGTCGAGATGAGGCTGGCGAACGGCGGATCGTCCGCATTGTTTGCCACCATCACCAGATGATCAACCGGATCGTAGCAGAGCTCATCGGCTCTGGTGGCACCGGTACCGGTGGGGATTGGGTTTGGTACGCCTCCGGGAAGCGTCAATGCGGCTCCCGTAGTCGCGTTCAACACCCAGACCCGGCTCATGCCGTCTCCGACCCAAAGCTCCTTGTTGTCGACTGTCATCACCCCATCGGGGCCTGACGTGTCATTGTTTCCGGTGAAGCCGACAAATCCCGACGGCGCGGTCGGCGAGGTCGGCTTGAATTGTGTGAGGAAACTCGGCGGGGTTGTCGACGTGTCGATGACGTCGACAGATTTATTGCTGCGATCGCCTAAGTAGTAGCGCTTGAGGACTGGATCGACCCAGCTGATGTCGAATGAACGAGCGGCGACACCCGGTACTGGAATGGCGGTAGTTTGGCTGAACACCTCGTCATTCCGTGCTTCCCCAGCCCAGGACGTCCCTGCTAGAGCAAGCACGGCAAAAGCGCCTGCCGCCGACGTTAACCATAATTTTCTGCTAGATGCGCATCGCGATGACGCACGCATAGGCAACCTCCCTGATTGTCGCGTTGATTAACCCGCGACGTGTTGAACTCCCTATTATCGTTAACGGTTCCGATAATTTGAAATAAAATTGCTATTAACCCTGGTGCACTGCACAAAAACATCCGCGGTGCACAGCTTCATAACCCGGTTCCAATCCCGCGATCCAACCATGTGGAGGGCGCCAATGGCCTTTAACCACGCCAACGAGATTGAGCGCGGCAGCGCCGAGTTTGCCGAAAGGCCGAACGGCGCCCTAGTAATTCTACCAATGCGTTGGTAGTTGCCCCACTCGCCCGCTTCGCGGGTCAGAATGAAGAATTTGGGTTCGTTCTGCCAAATTACACACTTGTGGTGTGCAACTTCCTTGCCCGTTTCAATCCCTACGGAGTTGTGTTGTAGTGGTCCCGATTTAGCGTGGTCCTGAAGCCTTCGAGGAGGCGCAATGGGGCAGCGCAGTTTCCTCAGAGCAGTCGCCAGTTCGCCAGTAATCTGGCCGTTTGCTGCGCGCGCACAGCAGCCGGCGCGCGTGCGTCGCGTTGGCGTACTCCTTAATCTTGAAGAGCAGGATCCGGAGTCAAAGACCTACATCGCGGCACTCCTTAAACAGCTGGGGGAGCTAGGCTGGACGGTCGGCAACAATTTGCAGGTCGATTACCGGTGGACCGCGGACGATGCCCGCCGTATCCATAAATGTGCGGCGGAATTGGTTGCGCTTGCACCGGACGTGATCCTGGCTGCAGGCAGTTCACACGTCGGCCCACTGCAGCAAATCACTCGTACCATCCCTATCGTATTCGTGCAGGTCGCCGACGCGGTCGGTAGCCATTTAGTCGAGAGCCTGGCGCATCCGGGTGGAAATGCCACCGGGCTTGCAAATTTCGAATTCGACAGCAGCGGAAAATGGTTGGAGCTGCTCAAGCAGATCGCGCCACGCACAACGCGGGCAGCAGTCCTACGGGAGGCGAACAACTGGAGGGCGCCAAACTGGCCGGTGCCGCTCGGGCTAGCGCGATCCCTTCATGTGGAGGTGGGTCCAGTACACTTGACCTTGGGCTTTGACATCGCCAGCGAGATCGAGCGCGGCATCGCCGAATTCGCCGAAATGCCGAACGGCGCGCTAATAATCTTACCCAACTCGTTGGCAATGGTTCATCGCGAACTGATTATCTCACTCGCAAGCCGTTATCGACTGCCTGCAATCTACCCGTCCCGCTACTTCGTCAGCGCTGGCGGCTTGATGTCGTACGGGCTCGATGTCACCGATCAATACCGAGGCGCGGCCGGCTACGTGGATCATATCCTTAAAGGCAAAAAGCCTGCGCAACTGCCGGTCGCGCAATCGACACAAGTTGAGTTGGTTATCAATCTGAATACCGCCAAGGCGCTCGGTCTTGAGGTACCGCCGTCGCTGCTCGCCGCCGCCACCGAGGTGATCGAGTAGACGAAATTCCCTCGCACCGAAATATCGCCTTCAACCACTAAAATAACTGACAGTAATGCGGCGTGCTGGCGGTCCAGCCTTTCCAGGGCCGCAACCGAGCAATCGCCCTCGCCCGCCCCATCGTTCAGAAAGAAGCCAGGCCTTCGGCTGTAAAATCATGAAATCGATGTCGCTCATGAAATCACTCCTGGTTGCGCAAGCGAAAGCGCTGAATCTTGCCGGTGAGCGTCTTAGGCAATGCCTCAACAAAATTGACCACGCGCGGATATTTGTACGGCGCGATCGTCGCCTTGACGTGATCCTGCAGTAGTTTGCGACGCAAATCGTCGCCGACAACATTCGTCCGCAGCACGACATAAGCCGCGACGATCTCGCCGCGCTCGACGTCGGCCGTGCCGACCACGGCGCACTCCGCCACATCCGGGTGCGACAACAGCGCTGCCTCGACCTCGGGGCCGGCGATATTGTAGCCGGCAGAGACAATCATGTCGTCGGCACGCGCGACAAAATGGAAATGTCCCCCATCGTCCTGCATAAAGGTGTCTCCGGTCAGGTTCCAGCCGTTGCGCACATAGGTGACCTGCCTCTTGTCGGCGAGATAGCGGCAGCCGGTTGGCCCGCGCACGGCAAGCCGGCCGAATTCACCCGGCTTCACATCATTCATTTTGTCGTCGACGATTTTCGCAACATAGCCGGTCACCGGACGGCCGGTGGCACCCGGCATCGCATCGCCAATGCGGTTGGTGATAAATATATGTAACAGCTCGGTGCTTCCGATGCCGTCGAGGATTGCCGTGCCGGTCTTGTTCGTCCATTCCTCGAACACCGGCGCCGGGAGCGTCTCGCCCGCCGACACCGCGATCCGCAACGACGACAGATCGGCGCCCTTGTCCATTGCCGCTAGCATTGCGCGGTAAGCAGTCGGCGCGGTGAAGCAGATCGTCGCTTTATAGTTCTCTATGATCTGGATCATGTTGGCCGGCGAGGCATTCTCCAGCAGCGTTGCGGTGGCACCAAAGCGCAGCGGGAAAATCGCGAGGCCCCCGAGCCCGAAGGTAAAGGCAAGCGGCGGCGAGCCGACAAAAACGTCGTCCGGTGTGACTTTAAGCACTTCGCGCGCGTAGCCGTCGGCGATGATCAACAGGTCGCGGTGAAAATGCATCGTAGCCTTCGGCTCGCCGGTGGTACCGGAAGTGAAGCCGAGCAAAGCAACATCGTCGCGGCCCGTTGTAACCGCCTCGAACTTCACTGGCTTGTCGAGAGCCACGCGGTCGAGCTCCGCATCGTGGTTCGAGGTGCCGTCGAAATTGACGACCTGCTTGAGGAAGCGGCTGTTTTTGGCGCAGGCGATCAGCTCATCGGCGATACGGCTATCGCACAGCGCCAAACTAATTTCGGCTTTGTCGACGATTTTGCCGAGCTCGCCAGCGCGCAACATCGGCATGGTGTTGACCACTACCGCGCCGGCTTTGGTCGCCGCCAGCCAGGCTGCGACCAGCGCGGGGTTGTTGCCGGAGCGGATTAGAACACGATTGCCCGGCTTGACGCCGTAGTTTTCCACCAGCGCATGCGCCAGACGGTTGGACCAATCGGTGAGCTCCTTGTAGGTGCGGCGGCGGCCGTTGCCGATCAGCGCGATTCGGTCGCCGAAGCCGCGCTCGACATTGCGGTCGGTCAGTTCGACCGCAGCGTTAAGCCGTTCTGGATATTGGAATTCCGGTCGATCCAGCAAAAGCTCTGGCCACTGATCGAATGGCGGAAGATTGTCGCGCGTGAACGTATCGACGTGCGCGGAAGGACCGAGTTGCGGATTAACTTTTGGCATAGACATTTTTAGCCCTCCGCTACAGAAAGAGTCGACCGGGCTAGGCCGTCGAGTTGCTTGATGAGGGCTTCTGCTTGCGTTCCGCCGACATCCAATAACAGTTCGTCGACCCAGGATTCATGCGCCTTCGCGATCACGGCAAATTGTGACGCACCCTTCGGCGTCAGCCGCACGATATAAGAGCGCCGGTCGCTGGCCGGGGCCTGTCTCAGCACCAGCTTTTCGGTGACCAGCCGGTCGATGATGCCGGTAACGTTGCCGTTCGACACCATCAGCATGCGCGAGAGCTCGGTCATGCTCATTCCGCCTTCCTTGCGCGCCAGCGCCGCCATTACATCGAACTGCGGCAAGGTGACCGCGAATTCCTTGCGCAGACGTTCGCGCAACTCGGCTTCGATTGTGCGCGTTGCACGTAGTAGCCTGATCCAGAGCCGCAACCGCTGTTTGCTAATCGGCCGCACGACGGCTTTCTCACGCGTCCTAGCCGCTATGGTCATGTCGGGCCTCCTGCGATCGCAATAGCCTGGCCGTTGATCGAGACAGCCGCCGGCGGCCAGCGATCGATACTGATGCGCCCAACCCAGCCAGGACGCGGGCGATAGACGCGCCGATGCCAGTGCCGCCCCCGGTGATTAAGGCATGGCGATGGTCAAGTAAGCCCATCACACTTTCCCCGTCAGTACGTCGGGGCGCGACTTGATGCGGTAGAGTTGGTCGCGACCCGGCCAATAGGGCTTCGGCCAAGTTACGTTGGTGAAACGTGAATCGGCGGCTGCGTGGAGTGTCCAATAGGGATCGGCGAGATGCGGGCGCGCCAGACAGACAAGGTCGGCGCGCCCTGCCATCAGGATCGAATTGACATGGTCGGCCTCGTAGATATTCCCGACCGCTAGGGTGGCGACGCCAACCTCGTTGCGAATTCGATCCGAGAATGGCGTCTGGAACATACGACCATAGACCGGTTTTGCCCGCAACGAAGTCTGGCCGGCCGACACGTCGATCAGATCGACGCCGGCCTCAACCAACATCCGCGAGATTGTGACCGCATCTTGCGGTGTGACTCCTTCCGAGCCGACCCAGTCATTGGCGGAAATACGCACTGAAATCGGCTTATCGTCCGGCCACGCTGCACGCACCGCGCGGAACACCTCAAGCGGAAATCGCATTCGGTTCTCGATGCCGCCGCCGTAGCGGTCGGTGCGCTTATTGGTGAGCGGCGTTATAAAGGACGACATCAGGTAGCCGTGCGCGTAGTGCAGTTCCACCCAGTCAAAACCGATGCGCGCGGACATCTCGGTGGCGCGCAGGAAATCGTCACGAACTTTGTCCATGTCAGCGCGCGTCATCTCGCGCGGCGTCTGGTTTTTGGCGCTCCAAGCCACCGGCGATGGCGCCATGACTTCCCAATTGCCCGCAGCGAGCGGCGCGTCCATAGTTTCCCAGCCAAGCTGGGTGGAGCCTTTCGCGCCAGAATGCCCGAGTTGGATTGCGACCTTGGCATCGGTCTCGGCGTGGATGAATTCGACGATCCGCGTCCAGGCCTCTTCCTGCGCGTCGTTGTAGAGTCCGGTGCAGCCTGGCGTGATCCGGCCTTCCGGAGACACGCAGGTCATTTCCGTGAACACCAGTCCGGCGCCACCTTTAGCGCGTTCGGCGTAGTGCACCAGATGCCAATCGGTCGGCGTGCCGTCGACTGCGCGATATTGTGCCATCGGCGACACCACCACGCGATTCTTCAGCTCGACACCACGCACCCGCAGCGGCACGAACATCGGCGGTCGCGCCGCCTCCGAATTTCGCCCGGTCGCCTTGGTCTCAAACCACTTCTCAGCGCTGGCCAGCCATTGCGGGTCGCGCTGACGCAGGTTTTCGTGGCTAATGCGTTGCGAGCGGGTCAGCAGCGAATAATTGAACTGAACCGGGTCGAGATGGAGATAGCGCTCGATCTCCTCGAACCATTCAGTCGAGTTGCGCGCCGAGTTTTGTAATCGCAACACCTCGAGGCGACGCTCGTCCTCGTAACGCGCGAAGGCGCGCTTCATACTGGGCTCGCTGTGCAGATAACTCGCCAGCGCCGCGGCGCTTTCCATCGCCAGTTTGGAGCCGGAGCCAACCGAGAAATGCGCGGTGGCGGCGGCGTCGCCGAGCAACACGACATTGCCGGTGCTCCAGCGCTCGCACAGCACGCGGTTGAAATTGAGCCAGGCCGAGCCACGCTGATGCTTGGCGTTGGACATCAGCGCGTTGCCGTTGAGATATTTGGTGAAGATTTTCTCACAGGCGGCGATGGTCTCGTCCGTGCTCATGCGGTCGAAGCCGGCCTTACGCCAAGTCGGCTCCGAGCACTCGACGATAAAAGTCGCCGTATCATTGTCGAACTGGTAGGCATGCACCCAGATCCAGCCGTGTTCGGTTTCTTCGAAAATGAAAGTGAAGGCGTCGTCGAATTTCTGGTGGGTGCCGAGCCAAATATATTTGCAGGCGCGGACATCGATATCGGGCTTGAAGACCTCGGCATGGGCTGCGCGCACGCGCGAGTTCACACCATCGGCCCCGACGATCAGATCGTAGTCGCGGTAGGCGTCGAGGCTCTGCGCTTCGGTCTCGAACTTGAGGATGACGCCGAGCGCGCGCGCCCGCTCCTGCAGGATGTTCAGCAGGCGCTGGCGTCCAATCCCGGAAAAACCATGGCCGCCCGAACGCATCACCGTGTCTCGATAATGCACCGCAACGTCGTCCCAATAGACGAAGGATGAACGGATCGCGGCGGCGGTCACCGGATCGTTGGCCTGCAGATTGCTGAGCGTTTCCTCGGACAGCACTACCCCCCAGCCGAAGGTATCGTCCGGCCGGTTGCGCTCGACCACGACAACCTCATGCGATGGATCTCGCAATTTCAGCGAAATCGCGAAATAAAGCCCGCCCGGGCCGCCCCCCAGAATTGCCGCACGCATGCGCCGGCTCCGTTGTTGGTGGTCAGGCTACCAGCATGCCGTAGGAGCGGGGTTACTACAAATATAAATATTTCATACATGAAACATATCTTCGCTTACGACCCTCCGTTGATCGTTTAGCTATTTTGGTTGCCGTTTCCGCTGACTCTGGCGCAGCCGCACTCCAGGGCCGCCGCCGTTCTCGTCGATGAACTCGGCCCCGGCAGGTTGTTGTCTACCTGCGCTTTCTTGGTTTCCGAAGGCGCGCCAGCAGCCTCGATGGCATCCCTAATTTTTTGTCCGGTATTTTCCCGACCACCTAAGTCGCCGTCGGCAGCCTCTATGCGCACTCTCGGGTCACCGCCGCTCTCGTCGATGAATTCGACGCTGGCTATAAGACGCGTCAGGATCAACGCCGGTAAGGTCTTATTAACCATACGTTAATAGTGTGTAGCAACTCACTTTGTCCCAAAGATCACGAAGAACCGCCAATAGGCCTGCGGACCTTGAGTTTAAGGTCGCGACGAAAGGGACTTACATGCGCGTATTGCTGATTGAAGACGATAGCGCGACCGCCCAATCGATCGAGTTGATGCTCAAAACCGAAAGCTTCAGCATCTACACCACCGATCTCGGTGAAGAAGCTGTCGATCTCGGCAAACTGTACGATTACGACATCATCCTGCTGGACCTGAACCTGCCGGACATGTCTGGCTTCGAGGTGTTGCGCAGCCTGCGCGTCTCGAAGGTGAAGACGCCGACCCTCATCCTCTCCGGCCTCGCCGGCATCGAGGACAAAGTCAAAGGTCTAGGCTTCGGTGCCGATGACTACATGACCAAACCATTCCACAAGGACGAATTGGTGGCGCGCATCAATGCCATCGTGCGCCGGTCCAAAGGCCACGCCCAGTCCGTCATCCAGACTGGAGATCTCGTCGTCAACCTCGACAGCAAGACTGTCACGGTAGACGGCGTCCGCGTGCATTTGACCGGCAAGGAGTATCAGATGCTGGAACTTCTGAGTCTCCGCAAAGGCACTTCGGTGACCAAGGAAATGTTCCTCACGAATCTCTACGGCGGCAGGGATGAACCGGAAATCAAGATCATTGATGTCTTCATTTGCAAGCTGCGTAAGAAACTGACCAACGTCTCCTTTGGCAAGAATTACATCGAAACCGTATGGGGTCGCGGGTACGTGTTGCAGCAGCCTCCCGATGAAGAAGGGGTGAAGATATCAGCCTGACGCTTCGGAATTGCTAAATTGTGCCCACTGATCCGGAAAATCGGTGATCGCCAATATCGTCGACCCGCGCCTCACAATGGATGCCATCGCGTCTGGGTGCTAAAGCGCGATTGTCGGCTACCGTCACCTTCGCGACCGACACGGCCGGCGGCGCCGTTCTCCTCGCGCGTCTTGGATGACGTCGCCCAGCCCCACAAGCTGTTGGCTAGGGTACATCCACTCTTCGCCAGACATTTGGTTTGAGGCCGGCGAGTTCGATGCCGACAAGGGCGATACGATCAACAGAGATCAAGCGACGATACTAGCCTTCTCCCGCGTCGCGGCCCAGTGGCACGGAAGCGTCTTTGTGATGATGCAGGAGATCGCCGATGCGCGAGAGGTCACTTCGCAGATACGGTTCCGGGCCGTTAAACGTTTAACAGCCTTGTTAGCGATTTACCAATCATCGTTCAGAACCTCAATTTAATTACCTGCCGCCAATATGTCATGCATAACAACTCAGGGGAGCACGCGATGGCAGAATTCGGTGATATTTTTGATTATCAGATATGTACGACGGTTTACAGCTACATCACCGTCTTTTTTGTCGCCGCTTACGGGCTTCTCGCAATCTGGATAGCAGCGCCGCCAAAAGCAGATGCCGTCGGTACCTGGCGGCCGGTCCGACAATCTCCAAATCAGTGAATGATCCGAAAGTTCCAGGCTTTCTTTGCGGACGAGTCGGCGGCCACTGCCATCGAATATGCCCTGATTGCGGGCGGACTTTCGATTGTAATCGTTGCCGCCGTTAACAACGTCGGCACCACGTTGAACGCTACGTTTACGAGCGTTTCAGCCCAACTCAAATAAGACACTACACGCCTAATTCCTGGAGCAAGGGGCTGAGCGTTGCAGGCGCTAACCACGCATTAGGGATTCAACGCAATTCTGTTTCCATGTGGCGGTCGCTACTTTTGACGGTTGGATTGTTTGCTCTGGCAATGTCGCTGGATTCAGCGTTCTATGGCGGCTTCTATACTCAGGCCTTCAACCGGATGGTTTCCGACATCGCGGTGCATGTACGATAGGCCGCCTCAGTGCGGCCCCTTTACGTTTTGGCAACCATAGCGCGCGAGCAGGTTAAATACTGCTACTTAACCGTGCCTTGACCTTTAGCTGTTTAAATCCGGTGCATGTTCGGCCAAGCGGCCGAGTAACTGCCTATGCCAAGTTGAGGGTGAGGCCGCATGAAAGCCGCGCGTTTAGTCGTGTTGACCGTCGCCGTCACAGCGGGTGGTGTTGCCGCCATGCTAGCCGGCCGTACGGAGCAGCAGCCGGTAGTGAAAGTCAAACAAGAGACCAACACCGTGGATGTGCTGATAGCAAAATCCGACATTCCCATGGGCCAGAAAGTCACCCCGGCGGACATGCAATGGCAACCATGGCCGGTCAGCGCGTTAGCCGGAAATTTAATACGCAAAACCGAAAACCCGAATGCCGTCGAGCAATTATCCGACAACATCGCGCGCGCACCGTTCTTCGCCGGTGAGCCGATCCGCGAAGCCAAGCTAGTCGACGCCAAGGGCTCCGGCTTCTTGGCGGCGATCCTGCCGTCGGGCATGCGTGCAATTTCCACGCAGATATCAGCGGAGACCGGCGCCGGCGGCTTCATTCTGCCGAATGATCATGTCGACGTGATCCTGACCCGCCGCGTTCACGTGGCGGCAAACGCGCCCGGGGCCGAAGGACAGACCAGCGAAACCATTCTCAAAAACGTCCGCGTTTTGGCAATCGACCAAACCGTGAAGGAGAAAGATGGTCAAAAGGTCGTGGTCGGCAAGACTGCAACGCTCGAACTGGCGCCGCATCAGGCAGAAGCCTTGACCCAAGCTCAGCAGGCCGGTTCACTTGCTCTGGCGCTGCGCAGCATCACCGACGCCTCGCGAGACGGTCCGGAGAGCGTTACCGAGACTCCGAAAAGCGACGATGGCAACGAACTCTCGGTCTATAAAGACCTTAAACGTGAATCTTATAAGTGTAATCCGGAATGCCTCCGTCGCTAGCACGCACGTTTAGGACGCCGTTAGCCTGCTCTCCGTCGAACGCGTCATAATTAATCATCATCCGACCACGGGCCGCCTGGGCGGTGTTTGGATGTGCGATTTTCATCGTCGTAGTGTCGCAGAAACATAGCTACTGGCGAATGACCTCGAACTTTTGACGTTCGCAGAACGCGCGCATTCGTAATAAGTGCACTGGTGACTGGACTAGTGACTACTGTATTCTGGAGCTGTCGGGTACCGATCTCTTTACCGCACTGGACGTGACCTCGACCGGGCGTTCTCTTCCTCGAGGTGCTTTAGCTTACGCACCTCCGAGGGCATCAGCCCACCGTAGCGTTCCTTCCAACGATAAAACGTGGTCTCAGATATCCCCAACTTCCGGCGGGCATCCGCAACGAGTGGCTGGGTCAATCATTTCTAAAAAATTAACGATTCGCCCTGCAATAATCGGCACAGGAAACCCGGAGAATCCCGATGGCAAGCCGCTTGGTCAAGGGGTCCGCGCCTGTATCCGAGAGTGTTCTCGGTCGAATGTACCGAGCCAGCCCCGAAGGATTGGCGGTGCTGGTCAAGACAGTACCGCCACAAACCCGCGCGGCGCTTGCGGTTTATTGCCTTCATCGCGAACCGCTAAGTTCGATCGGGTTAGCGATCGCGGCAAGTTGTGAAAGGCACGACCTCCTTAGCCAGGGCGGCAGTGCTGTTTTGGACATCATCCAGAATTTCGGGGGGCCGAGGCCAGCGATCAGCGTTCGCAAACCGTCCGCCGCCTAAATTTCCGTCAGAGGCATGGGCAAGTTTCTCAATCTTATTATCTTGATCGGAATCCTCTGGGTGGTGGATGCCGTCGCGTTCGACGGACGCTATAGTACGGCTGTGTGGGAGCAGGCCCATTACGAAGGTCAAACTGTACAATATGGTATTCGTGATTGGTTCAAACGGATTGGAATTTGAACTCCGCCCTCAGACTTATTGAGTTCTGCTGCTTTTAGCGTTCGCGCGAAATTCCAAACGCGTCAACAACGCTTTCGCCGGGTGTGCATTCACTACCGATCTGAGCATTACCAACCGGCTGCCTGTGAACAGAGACTACATTCAACACCATAATTGGAGGTCACGACTTGCTAGACAAACCAAGGCTTAAAGCGCGTGCCACCAAAGAACCCGCGCCGAACATTGTCACTGGACAGGCCAAACCATCATTTCAACGATTTTTACTGAAAGTGGACGGGCAAACCAAAGGGTCATTCACAACGCGTGACGCTGCCGAAAAAGCCGGACTACAAATCAAACAAGCGTATCCGGTAGTCCACGTTTCCATTTACAACTCTGCGGAAGGCAGTCAAATAATTATCGGAGCGAAAAAGGGTGCAGCCGTAAAGTCGGCTTAAGGATACGGCAATGTTGAGGGACGAAAGTAATATTGGACCAGGTCGGCGGCCCGCACCCCGCAACGTATTCGGTGAGCCACTTGAAGCCTGCTCAATCAAGCCAATGACAGGGTTTTATCGGGACGGCTGCTGCAACACTGGCCGAGAGGACATTGGTAGCCATACGGTTTGCGTCGTGATGACTTCCACGTTTCTCGATTTTTCCAAATCGCGCGGCAATGATCTTTCGACACCAGTGCCGGCATTCGGATTCCCAGGCCTGAAACCCGGTGACCGTTGGTGCTTATGTGCACCCCGTTGGCAGGAGGCATTCGAGGCACACCAAGCGCCCCGCGTGGTCTTGCGTGCCACTCACGAGGGCGCCCTTGCCCACTGTTCACTCGCCGATCTCAAACGGTTCGCAGTGGACTTGGCGTAACGCTGGCCCAAAATTAAGTAAGCCAGCTTTCGATAACGCAAACGCGATTATCAAGAAAAACCGCTAATGGCTATTGGGCCCAAGCTTCCGAATAGGACAATTTGCGGTAGGGACGCTCATTGCTGAGCGCCCCCCGCACAGATCCGTACGAGCGGATTTCCCGCATACGGCTCCCACCTTGGGTGTGTGACGGCGAAGCGTGCTTGCGGCCAGGGGTGCAGGATGTGCGGCTTGGGGAGCCAGTCGTTGGCGAGCCGCGTGATCCTCTCCCATGTCATGCCATCCTTCTGACTGCGCCGCCGGAGCGTGCGCTGCCAGAGTTCGGTGACGAAGAAGCGGAAGGCGGCGAGCGCCGGACCGTTTGTCGGCACCGCGTGGTAGTTAAAGTATCCGGTGACGACCTGTCTCAGCCATTTTCCCTGTACGGGGATCGGCTGATGCATGCGCTGTCGCAGTTCCTGTTTGATGGCTTGCAGCTTCGCCCGCATGCGGTCACGCCGGGATTTCCGTTTAATCTGGAATTTGCCCCGACGCGACTTGCTGCAGATGAAGGTGAAGCCCAGGAAGTTGAAGGTCTCCGGCTTGCCGAGCCCGCGCCGCTCGCGGTTTTTCGCCGCAAAGCGTCCAAACTCGATCAGCCGGGTCTTCTCGGGATGCAGCGACAACGCAAATTTCCCCAATCGCTCGCGCATCGCGTCCAGAAAGCGCCGGGCGTCACTCTCGTACTCGAAGCCGACGATGAAGTCGTCGGCGTAGCGCACGATGATCATGTCGCCCGTGGCCTCGTGCCGTCGCCAGCTCTCGGCCCACTGATCGAGCCCGTAGTGCAGGTAGATGTTGGCGAGCAGCGGCGAGATCACCGCTCCCTGCCCGGTCCCCTTGTCACTGACGTTCACGATCCCGTCTTCCAGGACCCCCGCCTTGAGCCACTTGCGGATCAGGCGGACGATGCGCCGGTCGCCGACTCGGTGTTCCACGAAGCGGATGAGCCATTCTTGGTCCACCGTGTCGAAGAACGAACGGATGTCGGCGTCCAGTATGAAGTTCACCTTCCGGCTTTCGATTCCGACCACGAGCGCATCCATCGCATCATGCGCGCCGCGCCCGGGCCGGAATCCATACGAGAACCCGAGGAAATCTTCCTCGTAGATCGCGTTGAGCACCGCCATCGTCGCCCGCTGGACGATCTTGTCTTCCAGCGCAGCAACGGCGAGCGGACGCTGTCGTCCATCCGGCTTCGGAATGTAGACCCGCCGTGACGGCAGTGGCCGATACGCTCCTCGATGTAGCCGTCGAATGCAGGTCCTCGAGATTGCGCTCGAGGTCTGCCTCATAGGCTCGCCACGTCAGCCCGTCCACGCCGGCTGCGGCATTTTCTTTGAGTTCAAAGAACGCCGTTCCGAGATGGTCGACGCTGATGTGATGGAAGAGCGCGGTGAACCTCTCCTTCTTCCTTTCGCTTGCAGCTTTCCGTACGCGTTCCAGCGCCTGGGTCACGCTCGCCCGGCTCTGTGTCCGGTGCGTGCTTTGCTGGTTCGCATTCCCCTTGGTCTCCGCCCTTGGCTCCACCGGCTCCGTAGCGGATCGCTCCGCCTTGTTCGTCGGCTTCCCAGCTACTATGGCGGAGTCAGACTTCTCACGCGCGTGCATCATCGGCTACGGCTCCTCGCCTTCCCGATGCGGACCGGTATGCAGGCACAAGTGGTCACGCGTGAGACCTCCCGGTTCCCGTACAAGGAGCTTCTGCACATGCCAGGGTCTCTGACCACGCGGGATTGGACCGGACCTCGCGGTATCGCGTCCGTCCATGTTGCCTTCCGCACCCAATACGGCGTCGGCATCCCGGGTTGAACGACTTTCGCGGCTCAATGGCTGGCCTATGCTCTCCCCCGCCAACGCTTCGCCTGACACCTCACGATGTCCGACGCATGACAAGGGGTCAGTGCGGTTCGCTACTCCTTCGCTGTGAGGGACTCTCACCCTCTACTCCTTGCCGGTCTCCCGGCGCACATTGGGTTCGTTTTGCAAAATCTCTCCAAACGCTGCCCGTATCCTCTTGAATTGCACATTCCAACACTCTGATTTTCCTATCTAACTTGAAAAACAATCAAGCTAGAATTTTGAAGCCAACTGTAAATCGGCAACAGAACTTCTGGCTTTCCCAGGTTCGCCGGGCCATCAAGTTTTATGCTTTTTTTCCTATTGACGGTGCCAACGAGCTGTCGGGTGCAGGGCATCATTGACAATGTCCTTTAAGCTTGCATCGCGGGCCCGGCGCTGCCGCTCGAGCGCGGCAGCAACATCATCATCGAGGGTTAGGGTGGTTCTCATGCATCAATACATAACGTATTTGATGCGTTGGTGTCGAACCGATTTGCGTCAAACGACTACGGCGCCTATTTGGGCTGTTTTGGCCGCTGACGTATTTGCAGCCGCACACGTGGGCCGCCGCCGTTCTCGTCGATGAATTCAATTCCGGCCGCCTTTACGGCACGCCGAGCCGCCAGGTCGTTAGCCGTCACCCAGCACTAGACCGCCCCTCACCCCCCACTTCAATTCGTTGGTATGTCTGGTGGGTCTGAGTGTCCGCATTTTGGGTTCGTTTTGCCAAAATGGAGGACGATAGTGCTCGAGTAGACGCCTATGTCCGTTACACTACTTGTCAGCCACAAGCGGCAGAATTGGCATTGGTGCTCATTTCTCAAAGGAACGGGCACGACGCTCCGTTGAATTTGAATCCACATTTGCCGTCTTCATTCCACTTCGTTTTGTAATTTCCCGTAATGGCTTTTTCGCGGCGCCAATTCGTTCTTGAATGGCACTGCCATATTCGGATTGGTTACTTCGGTGAGATGGAACGATTAGATTTCTCGGGCTGCTTTCTTCAAGGGCCGAGGCACCTGCGCTCGTGCTTGGCGACGAATATGGCGGGCTCGCGCCAACTACCAAGTCTGGACTGGCACCAAGCGCGCGATGCATCCTCGCCGGGTATTTTCAAATTCGCCTTCGTTGGCTTTTTTTTGCATTGAGCCGCGTCCGAGGAAATACCCGCTTGCGGCGGCGGATAGTGCCACGGCATCCATTAGCCGCTTGCCATCATTGTATATGATGGTAATATACAACATGGTTGATTTTTCTAAGATCGAAGGGTTTGAGTGGGACGAGGGTAACAACCGCAAAAGCGTCGAAAAGCATGACGTGAGCCAAGCAGAAGCCGAACAGGTGTTCTTCAACGAACCGCTGCTGATCGTAGAGGATGTTAGCCATAGTGCTCGTGAAATTAGGTTACATGCTCTCGGACACACTGATGCGGGGCGGTTGCTTCACATCAGTTTCACGCTACGTCGCGATGGGAAGCTGATTAGGGTTATTTCGGCGCGCGCCATGCACCGCAAGGAACGGTTACGCTATGAACAAGAAGCTTAAATCTATTCCGAAATTTCGAAGCGAAGCAGAGGAGCGGCGCTTCTGGGAGACACACAACTCCGTCGACTATATCGACTGGACCAAGTCCGAGCGGGTGCGCTTTCCAAATCTCAAGCCGTCAACGACCGCGATCTCGCTACGACTGCCAGTGACGCTTCTTGAGCGCATCAAGGTTGCCGCTAACAAGCGGGATGTTCCCTATCAGTCTCTGATCAAGACCTGGCTTGCAGAAAAGATGGGAACGCGATGACGATTTAGCTTATTCGCTATCCCACCATTGTCCGGGTGCGGCGGTAGTGCTGGTTAGGTCGATTGGCTCATATAAGCCACTGGCGCTTACGGAGACGCGAGCTAACTCGGAAACCGCGATCGCGATTAATCCCGACATCGACGAGCCAGGAAATTTGAACTGAAGTCGTTTCGATACGGCAGACAAACGCCGAGCTGCATCCGGGTTATCTTAAGGCTGGCAGTCGAGCCAAGAGTTTGCTCGTTTTGCAAAATCGCATCGAACGACTTTGTCCCTATAGGCCGGCAAATAAAAAGGGCGCCATCTAGCGCTTTGAGGGCTTCGCCTGCGGGCGTTTGCGGAGGCGTACTCCAGGGCCACCTCCGTTTTCGTCGATGAATTCGACGCCGGCCGCCTCTAAGGAACGTCAGATCGCCAAGTTGTTACCGTCCTGGACTGGACCGCCGTCGCCCCCTCGATCAATCGGTAATGGTTTTTGAATCCAGAGCCGAATCGCCAAATCATTGGCAGCCGTCATGGACGTCTCACTGTCGGCTAGCTGCACGGGAAACAGCTTCCGTCGCTTCGGATACGGGCATGAACAGTCTGAGCGGGCGGCTCGGAAATGGCGCGAAACCAAAGTCGCGATAGAAGGCCGCAGCCTTTTTATCCAATGCTTCGACCACGATGGTGAAAACTGCGAGCGAACGCGAAGCGCTAATTACCCTACGGACTGCATCGGCGAGCAGAAGATCGCCAACTCCTTCGCCGCGAACTCTTTCATCACGCGCGAGACGTCCAATAAGAGCAGCAGGAATGAGGTCGTAGCGTGGCAGATGCTTTGAATATTCGGGCGGCAGGTCGGCGATGGTCAGTGTGAAGGAACTCAGGCTGTAGAAACCGACGATCCTATGTTGCTCGTCGATAGCGACAAAAACGCGCGTCACATTACGTTTCTCGTCCTGTCCAGCACGAAGGTGGAACCAATCGTCGAGCGCAGCGACACCGCACGAGAATGCCGCGCGGTCATGTCTGCCGAGCGGTTCGATTGCTTTGATCATCCACAATCAGCCGAACAGATGGCGGTGACGCTTCAAAGCCTCGACAAGACGTGGGGACGGCTCGGGTGTCCGGCCGATCGCAGCAAGAAAAGCGTCGCGATCTGCGCCCGACAAGATCATACGCTGATGTTCGTCGAGAAGCCGGCGCGCACCCTCATAGGCAAGATCACCGGCGGCAAGACCAGTGACCGACATCGCCTGCTGGATCACTTTTTTTGCCGACGGCGCTAGCCGCAATTCGAGCCGCTGGGATTTATATTCCCGCTTAGGCGATGATGGCTTCTTACGCGCGGATGGCATGGTCAGTCTCCTTGGATGCATGTACGGCATTTCGCCGTACTTAGCAAGAGACCATATAATTTTTCATGGCGTGTCGACCAGACCGTCGAACGGACAAAGTTTAGCGGGCCAAGCGAACGCCGATCCCACCTTCGGAGTCCTTGTCGAGGAAGCGGATGCCGGCCTCCTCGAAGGCTGATTGGATGCGCGTCAGGGTCGAAACGTAACCCCCACGGGACCGGCACTTCGCTCAATTCGCTGGATCGTAGCCGCTCCTACTCCAGAGGCTTTGGCCAGCTGCTCTTGGCGCCAACCTAAGAGCGCCCTTGCCGCCCGTATTTGCGCCGACATGAAGCATTCGCACATGATTGTTCTTGATTCGATCTCACTTGACAAGAAGTCTACAGTTGATTGAAAATACACTATCCATGAGTGTTTTTTAGGAGTAAGCCGATGGATCAACTGAACATTCGCCGCCGCCACCTATTGCGCCATCCGCGACCGCATCCGGGCGCAAGACCCCCAGATCGACGAGCAGACCCTCGCCGATACCGTGGAGGGGCTAACCGATGTGCATGAGATCCTGGCCGCCATTGTCCGAGCGGCGCTGGCCGATGAGGCCATGGCCACCGGGCTCAAATGCCGGATTGCCGAGATGCAGGACCGGCTTAACCGGCTGCAGGACCGGGCCGCCAAACGGCGCCAGATCGCCAAGGACGCGATGGTCGAGCTCGAGCTGAAGAAGCTCGCGGCGCCCGATTTTACCGCGTCCATTAGGCCCGGAATGCCCGCTCTGGTGGTGCTCAACGAGGATGCCGTGCCCAAGACCTATTGGGAGCCAGGCGAGCCCCGGCTGAGACGCCAGGTCCTGGCGAGCGACCTCAAAGGGGGTGCCGAGATCGCAGGAGCCACCCTCTCCAATCCGGAACCGGTTCTGAGCGTGAGGACCCGGTGATGGGCTTCTCAGCAAAACAAGTCCGCGCGCTGCGGCGGCAACCCGATCACCGGCATATCCGCACCCGTGAGGCCAATGGCCGTGAACTGTACCTATCTCGAGGGCTGGTACGCCATCTCGGAGGCCAACCGGATCTTCGGGTTCGATGGCTGGAACCGGGAGACGATCGAATCCAAATGCGTCCTTGCCCGTGAGAACCGGGGCACCTTCCTGGCGGTCTACATTGCCCGGGTCCGGGTCACCGTGCATGCGGACGGCGCAACCATTATTCGGGAAGGCCACGGCACCGGCGAAGGCCACGGCACGTCACCGGGTGAGGTGCACGACATCGCGCTCAAGGTCGCGGAGACCGATGCCACCAAACGAGCATTGGCGACCTTCGGAAAACCATTCGGTCTCGAGCTCTATCGGGGTAGCAAGACAGCCGCAGTATCCCCGAAGTCCCTGCCCTCACAGACTGCTGTCCCTGCGCCTGCTGTCACTGGGCCTGCTGTTCCCGTGCCCGCCAATGCCCATCTCGGCTTCCACCCGGACGATACGACCCCTATTCCACGGCCGTCGCGCTACTATGGTCGGCGCCAGGATCTGGTCACCCGGGATCGGGCGCAGGGTCGCCGTGAACTGGAAGGCCGCCCGTCAGCGGGCAGCTCGATTATTGTCCCGGCCTCACCCGGCCTCGTCCCAGGGCAAATCGATAAGAGCCTTCTCACCATCGCCGAGCCCAAGCGGCTGCGTGACAAAGCCCATCTGAGGTTCGTTGCCTCACAGCCCTGCCTAGTCTGCGGCCGACAACCGTCCGATCCGCATCACTTGCGGTTTGCGCAACCCAGAGCCTTGGGTCTCAAAGTCAGCGACGAGTTCACTGTGCCACTCTGCCGTGGCCATCACCGGCAACTGCATCAAGCGGGTAATGAATTGGCCTGGTGGGAGGGTCTGAAAATCAACGCTCTGCCAATTGCCAAGGGACTGTGGGAGCAGACGCGACCAAAGTCTGTGGCTGCCGATACGCATCAACCCATTGAAGATGTCGCCACGGCCCCGACTGAAAGTTAATGGCGATGGCAAAAGCAGATTGGGGCAGATCGGCAACAGGCCGGGTAAAGCGCCGGGCCAAGCCAAACGGCATTGTGCCCTCCCCAATGAAAAAACGAACCCATTTGCTGCGACCGCACAATGACATCTCTCAAGCAGATTGAAGCCAATCGCCGTAACGCGCTCAAAAGCACTGGGCCAACGACGCCAGAAGGCAAAGAGCGTTCGTGCCGTAATGCCTTGCGCCACGGTCTCACGGCCGAGACCGTCATTGCAGCGCTTGAGGATGCAGAGGATTACCAGGCCTTCGAAGCCGCGGTGATTGCCGACTATGACGCTGAATCGGCCGTGGAGCGCGAGTTGGTGCTGCGCTTGGCAAGTGTGCTGTGGCGGCTGCGCCGCGCAACCGGCATTGAGACAGCACTATTCGAGTCTGTAACCACCGAACCTGGCAAGCTCGAGAACGGCTGCTCACGCCTGGCGCTCGTCAGTGGAGTAAATCTTCCGGAGCAAAATCAATTGGGCGCTAGAGCAGCACGGCAATCTGACGCCGCCGCAGCAAACGAGGTCAGTCCCAATCTAAAAGAAGATATCGGTGACTGCTTCTTGCACTTAGCCGCTCAGCCGACATTTGCTCTGGACCGCCTCAGCCGTTATGAGCACTTGCTCTGGCGGCAAGCCCGCCAGATTGTGTTCACGCTCGAGGCGTTGCGGCGCCGCAAGCCACAGCCGAGCCGGTCAAGCTTTCCATTCTCGTTCCGTAGACGTGATCGTGGTCCATTCTCCGAAGAGGTTAGGTGACGATACTCAAGGTGGACGGCCGCGACGTCGGATCAATTCTTATTAGTGACGGCCTAGCGCGTCCATATATCTGCGTCGCTTCGCATTGCCCAAGGCGGCAGAGCTGTTGCAATTAATCAAGTATACGGAATACTTTCAGCCCCGGAATCCTTTTTGGTACTTCTTCCTTTTTTGTCTAGCGTATGCGGCGGACTATCGCGGCATTAAACTGCTGTTTCTGTTCGGGTCGCAAGTAAGCTTTGTGTATCTATCTCGGACGAGCAATCCTGAGCGATATGTGACTGGAATAACATAATGCTTCGCGCTAAACTCACCGATTATCGGCATTCCGCCGGTTTGCGAAGAGGAGCGGAAATATGACTATGGCCGTCGAGGTTCATGCCCCAAGCTGGCCAGTACTCGTCGTCGGAGTGTTGGTGGCATTGCTCGCGATCATCTTATACATGCTGCCTGGGGCCAACGTGCATTACGCATTCTGGTTGATGACTGCGGCCTATGTGGTGGCGTCGCTCGGCACCGTGGTGAGAACTAAGTAACAGTTCGAGCGACTTTGCGCTCTGAAGCAGGACAAGTGGATTGATGGTCTCTGACGGCGTGCCGACACGATACGGTTTGGCGCGCTGGGCATCACGCGCGTCGCGACTAATGGCGCCGTCGCGTTCAAGCCAGCCACGCAATTCCCGTCGCTGCAACTTACTCAAACTCGCGTAAGCGTACCGGCGTCGTGTTTCGTGCAGATGAACATGCGACGTCTCAGCGCTGCGAATGAGCCAGATAATCTTCTTAAAAAATAATATTGCGTAGGATTTCGCATCGCAGATTCGGCGCCATTCTTTGGTCTCGGCGGCGACCGTACTTAATGCTCAGCTCAAGCTTCTTCCGGCGCAAGCCCCAGCGCAGCTTCTAGCAAGCGCGCGGGATCGCGTTCACCCTGTGCTGCACATTTGAGGATGCGTTCAGCTAGAATAGTCCGGCTCATCCCGGCCCGCTGTTCTGGGCGAAGTGATGCCCACGCGTCATTCAGTGTTTCCCGTAATAGGGCGATGGTATCGAGATCGAAAAAGGCGGGTTCAGTACCGTCCATGGTCATCTCTCATGGCTGTGGAATACCCCAATTGGCATAGAGTTTGTCCTCGAAATTGGACAACAGTCTGGCAGTTAGATGACAGTTGACTGACATTTCTAACCAGATCGTTACGATTTCAATGATTTATCTCACTAATTCAAGCCGCGCGAAAATTGGAGCATTCCATGGTGAAGATCACCAAGAATGATGCGGAGGAGGCAATCATTCGGGAGTGGCGCGCGCTGCCCGAAATCCATCGTCGGAGCGATTGGCATGCGACGTGTTTCGCGATGACGATCAAGGACAAATATCAATTCCGGCACAGCGGAAGCGACCGATATTTGGCAGTACGTCAAATTATTACCCGTTATCAACATCTCATAGGCGCCACTTAAGTAATCGCACCAACGTCACTTTTCTGCTCTCTCGATTTTGCCATTTTTACTATAAATTCGAAATTCGCGCCGCGCTATTGTCACCCGGAAATGTCCATCAGCGCCGCCGTAATCAAGCGCTCGCGATCCCTTTCGCCCTGCGATGCGGCTTTGAGAATGCGTGCGGCCAGCGTGGTCTTGAGCATCGTGGCTTGTTGGTCAGGCCGAAGGCAGTCCCATGCATCGTCCAAGGTTTCCCTCAGAAGCTCGAGAGTTTTGGGGTCAAAATTTACGAACTCTTTGTCATCCATGGGCCACCTCATACTGGCGCCCTAGCAAAAAGCCTACTCCTGAAGATGGCTATAGTCTGACAATTAGATGACCATTGCCAGACGTTCCGAGCTACGCCAAGCGCCGCTCTTCAAGAGCCGGAAGCTGGAGATCTGCGCTTGTTCGCCTGGTTCG
>CAVZVP010000005.1:0-342568 GCA_963778745.1 uncultured Alphaproteobacteria bacterium
TCTCCCGCGCCGTTTCGTTTCGCCGTGAAGGATAGCTTACTTCGCCTTCTCGTAAGGATAGATCACCTCGCGGTCTTGTATTGCGGCGGATAGACGATCACCTCGGTCCTCAGATCGCGGAAGTCGTCGATTGTGTTGCCCTTGATGTTCTGGAACTGGGCCGCCAGCGTGCGCTCTTCCGCCCACTCGCCCTGCGCGTCGAATTTCACGTTGCCGACCACGGTCTTGAAGGTGGTCTTGTGGAGGTATTCGGCCAGCGCGTCGTCATTAAGACTCTTGGTGGCGGCGATGGAGTCGCCGAGCACCTGCAAATAAGCATAGGCCCACACCGGCATGTAATAGCCGAGCGGGTCGACGCCCTCGGCCTTGGCGCGATCCTGGTACTTCTTGAGCAAATCCAACGCGCCGGGGAACTCCATCGACTTGACCGGCAGCCAAGTCTCAAAGTTGACGACGCCATTGAGCATCGGGCCAAGCTGGAGCTTGAACACAGTCGCCTGCAGGCCGACCATCGCACCGCCCCACATCTTCGGCTTGAAGCCGACTTCGTGCATGGCCTTGACCATGCCGACGGTGTCGAGCGGGTAGGAGCAGACCACCAGAAGGTCCGGATTCGTAGACTGGATCGCCCGCACGATCGACGTGAAGTCGACTGTCGTCGGCGGATAGCTCTTATCGTAGACGACCTTGAATCCGGACGCCTTGGCGTTTTCACGTGCACCTTCGCAAGCGTTGTGTCCGAACTCGGCATCGGCAGAGGCCAAGGCAATCGTTTGCGGCTTGGGCTTCTGGACTTCGGCGACCTTGAAGAATCCGCGCGTGAAGGCCGGCTTCGGGGTTGGGCCGTTCGGGATCATCGAGAAGTATTTTGAATAGTTGAACGTCTCGTTGACGCCGGTCCCGAACAGGCTGACGAACAGTTTTTTTCTACCGATGGCCGTCGGCATCGCCGCGGCGATCTGGGTCGAGGCATAGCCGCTGACGATCAGATCGACTTTGTCGATATCGAGCAGCTTGGCGTAGATGCTGGGAACCTGCGCCGGGCTGCTCTGATCGTCGTAGTAGATAAGCTTGACCGGCCGGCCGAGCAGCCCGCCCTTGGCGTTGACGTCATCTTCCCAAATCTTCATCGACAACAGCGACGACTTACCATTGGCGGCAAGCGGACCGGTCTGCGACATGGCAAATCCGATCTTGATCGGCTCCGTCGTCTGCGCGTGTCCGGGGACCGCAAACATCGCGCTGACCACGAGAGCGGCTGCCCCCGTATACCAGGCCCATGTCTGCGATTTGAAATAAGTCATCATGTGGCTCCTCCCGATTGATCTTGTTTTATTCGATGACCAATCATGACAGCGCCGGGCGCAATGGTCTACTCATACCGAGTGGCGCCCTATCCAATTGCAGAAGCCCAAAACGGACACGGCGCGGTCTTTCGACCGCGCCGCATCGAATGCCCAATTGTGGGCAGGTTGGGGCGGCCTATTGCTTGGCCTTTTCGTAGGGGTAGATGATGCTGCCCGACTTGTACTCGGCCGGGGTGATGATGACCTCGACGTTCGGATCCTTGAACTGGTCGACGGTGTTGCCCTTGATGCCGCGGAATTGCGCCTGGAACACGCGCGCCTTGGCGAACTCGCCACCCTTGCCGAACGAAATGTCGCCGACGATGGTCTTGAACGTGGTCTTGCGGATGTAGTCGGCGAGCTTGCCGTCGTCGAGGCTCTTGGTCGCCGTGATCGCCTGGCCTAAGACGTCGAGATACGTGTAGCCGTAAGGCGCCATGTAATAGCCGAGCGGATCGACGCCGGCCTTGGCCGCGCGATCCTGATACTTTTGCATGAACTCGGCCGTGCCAGGGAACATCAACGACTTCGCCGGCAGCCAGAAGTCGTAGTTGACGAAGCCGTTGAGCGCGGGACCGAGCTTGGTCTTGAACACGGTCGATTGCAGACCGACCATGCCGCCGCCGATCATCTTCGGCATGAACTTGGCTTCGTTCACCGCGAGCACCATGCCGACCGAGTTGAGCGGATAGGAGCAGATCACCACCAGATCCGGATTGGTCGCCTGGATCGCGCGCACGATCGGCGAGAAGTCGGTCGTCGTCGGCGGATAGCTCTTGTCATAGACGATCTTCAGACCCGCCTTCTGGGCGTTCACGCGCGCGCCGTCGGAGGCGTTCTTGGAGAACTCGGCGTCGGCGGCCACAATCGCAACCGTTGTCGGCTTCGGGTTCTGCGCCATCGCGGTGTCGAAGAAGCCCTTGGTGAAGGACGTCGTCGGCTCCGGGCCGGACGGAATCATGGCGAAGTAGCGGTCGTATTTGAAGTCGGCGTTGACGCCTAGGCCATACAGCCCGAGGAACAACTTCTTCTTCTGCATGACGATCGGCATGGCCGGCGCCAGCATGTTGGTGCCGTAGCCGCCGACGATCAGATCGACTTTGTCGACATCGAGCAGCTTGGTGTAGATGCCGGGCACCGAGGACGGATTGGTCTGGTCATCATAGTAGACAAGCTTCACCGGCCGGCCGAGCAAACCGCCCTTGGCGTTGATTTCTTCCGCCCAAATTTCCATGGCCAACAGGGCAGACTTGCCGTTCGGCCCGAGCGGGCCGGTCTGTGCCATGCCGAATCCGATCTTGATCGGCGTCTTGTCTTGCGCATTCGCCGACATCGCAAATACGGCGAATACCGCAAGCGCCGCCGCCCCCACAAGGCCGGCAAACATCTTCGATTTTAGGTAGTGCATCATGTTCTCCCTCCCAGATTATTGTCGTTTTGCGGTATTTTAGGCCGAATTCGGCGGCCCAGGCTAGTGGGAACCGCCGCTCTGTCGGCGTCCCTCAAACCCCCTCCACCATGATGGTTTCGACCTCGCCGGCGCCGCTGCGCCGGAATTTGGCGGCGGCGTCATATTCCGGCGACGTGAAGCAGGCGGCGCCCTGCTCCAAGGTCGGAAACTCGATCACGATGAAGCGGCTGAATTTGGCTGGGCCCTCCATGATCTGGAAGCGTCCGCCGCGCGCCAGCACCTTGCCGCCGAATTTGGCGATGATGCCGGGCACCAGGTCGGTGTATTTCTTGTATTCGACCGGGTCGTTGATTTTCGAACGTGCAACCCAATAAGCGGGCATGGCGATCTCCTGGACAGTGTCGTTGCGTTGACTGAGAGTGATGTGGGTCTGTGCCACCAACATCGGTCATAGTGACATGCCGCGCAAGATCATCGATATCTCGGTGCCGCTCGAAAACGACGCGGCTGCTGACCCACCCGGTTACGGCCCCAAGATCGAGTATTTCGATCATCAGGCGACCGCCGCCGACGTCCTTAAATTTTTCCCAGGATTGAAAAAGGAAGAGCTGCCCGACGGCGAAGGCTGGGGATTCGAATGGGTCCGGCTCTCCACCCATTGCACCACCCATCTCGACGCGCCCTATCACTTCGCCTCCACCATGGATGGCGGCAAGCGCGCCATCACCATCGACGAGGTGCCGCTTGAATGGTGCCTGCAGCCCGGCGTGAAGCTCGACTTCCGCAAGTTCCCCGACGGCTATGTGGCGAGCGCCGCCGATGTCGAAGCCGAGCTCAAGCGCATCGGACACACGCTTTCACCGCTTGAAATCGTGGTGGTGAATACCACCGCCGGCGCAGCCTATGGCCGCCCCGATTATGTCGCCAAAGGTTGCGGCATGGGGCGCGAGGCGACGCTCTATCTGCTCGAACGCGGCGTGCGCGTCACCGGCACCGATGGCTGGAGCTGGGACGCTCCCTTCATCTACACTATGCAGAAATACGCCGAGACCCACGATCCCAAGCTGATCTGGGAAGGCCATCGCGCCGGGCGCGAAATCGGCTATTGCCATATCGAGAAGCTGCACAATCTCGAAACTTTGCCGGCCAAGTGCTTCATGGTGAGCTGTTTTCCGGTGAAAGTACGCGGCGGCTCCGCCGGCTGGACCCGGGCAGTGGCGATCATTGACGCTTGATTGGCGACCGCTGCGGGCGATAGCATCGCCGCCACAATAACAAGGCCGGCCCACCGCCGGCTAAACCATGTTTTGGGGGGATTCCATGGACAGACGCCATTTTGTTGCCGGCAGTGCCGCTGCGGCCGCAGCCCTCACGATCCGGCCCGCTTTCGCAGAGGACGCTTATCCGTCCCACGCCATCACCATCATCAACCCGTTCCCTCCTGGCGGCGCGTCCGACGTGGTGACGCGCCCGCTGGCTGCCGTGCTGGAGCCGATCGTCAAACAGCCGGTGGTGATCGAAACCAAGGCCGGCGCTGCCGGCGCCGTGGGGGCACAGGTCGCGGCCAATGCGAAGCCCGACGGCTACACGCTGCTGTCGCACATCACCTCGATCTCCGGTTTTGCCGAGGTCGACAAGCTGTTCGGCCGGCCGGTGAAATTTACCCGCGCCGATTTCATTCCGATCGCGCGCTTCGTCGCCGATCCTTGTGTGCTCATCGTCAACGACCAGCAGCCCTACAAGACGCTGAAGGACCTCACTGACGACGCCACCAAGCGGCCGGACCAGATCATCTTCTCGTCCTCCGGCCTTTATGGCGCGCTGCACATCCCGACCGCGCTTTACATGAAGGCGGCGGGTGGCTTGAAATTGCGCCATCTGCCTACCAATGGCGGCGGGCCTGCTCTCACCGCATTCCTCGGCAACAATGCGCAGGTGCTGGTGTCGTCGGTGTCGGCCTGCCTCGCCCAGATCAAGGGCGGCAAGGCCAAGCCGCTCGCATTGTTCGGCGCCAAGCGCTCGAAGGCGCTGCCCGACGTACCCACCATGAAGGAGCTTGGCTACGACATCGAATACTATTTGTGGGTCGGCCTGTTCGCGCCGAAAGGTACGCCGCAGCCGGTCATCACCTATCTGCGCACCGTGCTCAAGCAGGCGGCGGCCACGGACGTCTTCAAGAATTCAATGGCCAATCTGGGCCAGGACGTCGAATACCTCGACGCGCCGGAATTCGCAAAATTCTGGGATGCCGACGCCGCGCGCATCGAAGATGCGGTCAGAAACATCGGCCGCGTGCAGGGATAACGGAGCCCAAGCTCCGCATTTGGAAAATGCCGCGCGTGTCACCATCACGGTACGCGCGGCTTTCGGTTTTAAAAAATGCCGGCAACGACAATGCCGGCGGTCATGATCTGGGAGAACGATATGGATCGGCGCAGTTTCATCATCGGCACGGCCGCGTCGGCAAGCGCAATCGCGGTGCGGCCTGCCCTTGCGCAAGACGCCTTTCCCTCGCACGCCATCACCATCATCAACGCGTTTCCACCGGGCGGCGTCAACGATCTCGTGACGCGGCCATTCGCTGCCGCGCTCGAGCCGATCGTCAAACAGCCGGTGGTGGTCGAAACCAAAGCCGGCGCCGGCGGACAGGTCGGGGCGCAGGTCGGCGCCAGCGCCAAGCCGGATGGCTATTCGCTGCTCTCGCACAACAACGGAATTTCCGGCTACGAGGAGGTCGACAAGCTGTTCGGCCGCCAGCCGAAGACCACCCGCGCCGATTTCATTCCGCTGGCGCGGCTGGTTGCGGACCCGGTGCTGCTGCTGGTCAACGACCAGCAACCGTACAAGAGCCCGAAGGACTTCATCGACGACGCCAAGAAGCGCCCGGAAGCCATTATCTACAGCTCCGGCGGGCTCTACGGCGCGACCCATCTGCCGATGGTGATGCTCGAGAAGGCGGCGGCGCTGCCGAAGCTTCGCCACCTGCCGACCAATGGCGGGGGTCCCGCCATTACTTCCTTGCTCGGCAACAATGCACAGGCCAGCACGCAGACCCTTTCGGCGAGCCTGCAGCACGTCAAGGCCGGCAAGCTGCGCGCGCTCGCATCGTTTGGCGCCAAGCGCTCGAAGGCGCTGCCCGACGTACCGACGCTGAAGGAGCTCGGCGTCGACGTCGAATATTATCTATGGGTCGGCATTTTCGCGCCGAAGGGCACGCCGCCGAAAATCGTGGCGATCCTGTCCGCCGCGATTGACAAGGCCGGCGCCAGCGATCAATTCAACGGCGTGCTCGCTAATGCCGGGCTCGAACCGGCCTATCTCAACGCGGCAGGATTCGCTAAGTTCTGGGACATCGATGCCAAGCGAGGCGAACAAGCCGTGAAATCGATCGGCCGGCAAGGATAATCAAAAGCATGAGCTTGCGTTCGGATCACGTGGCAGGCGCCGCGTTTGTCGTCTTCGGCGGACTCGTCATCGCGCTTAGCGGCGACCTGCCGGTCGGACAATTATCCATGCCCGGCTCCGGCTTCCTGCCCATGATCGTCGCTGTGCTGACCATCATCTTCGGACTGGCGTTGATCGTGCGCGGCAAAGAAAGCGCGCCGTTTTCTGATCTGGGCTGGCAGGATGCCAAACATGCCGCCATGGTGACCGTCATCACGGCCGTGGCGATCGCGCTCTATGAGCATCTCGGCTTCTTTTTCACCATGCTGCTGATGATGATCGCATTGCTGATTGTGATCGAGCGGCGCAACCCGATACGCGCCGGAATCTACTGCGTCAGCATTGTCTTGTTCACCTATGTTTCCTTCGTGTACGGCCTTAAGACGCCGCTCCCGGAATACAGCTTCTAGGACCCCTTTCGTGGAAAGCACCCTGATCAGCCTGGCGCATGGCTTTGCCATCGCCTTCCAGCCCGATAATCTCTGGTATGCCTTTCTCGGCTGCTTGGTTGGCACTTTGGTCGGCGTGCTGCCTGGGCATTGGCCCGCTCTCGGGCATTTCGATCTTGTTGCCGGTGACCTTCGGGCTCAACGCCACGCAAGCCGTGATCATGCTCGCCGGCATCTACTATGGCTCCCAATACGGCGGCTCGACCACCTCGATCCTGATGCGCATTCCCGGCGAAGCGTCCTCGGTAATGACCTGCATCGACGGCAACGCCATGGCGAAGAAAGGCCGCGCCGGTTCGGCACTCTGCATCGCGGCCGTAGGCTCCTGGGTCGCCGGCACCTTTGGCGTGATCATGTTGACGCTGGTGGCGCCGCCGCTCGCCACCATCGCGCTGAAATTCGGCCCGCCGGAATACACCGCGATGCTGATCCTGGGCCTGATCTTCCTTGCTTACATGTCGTCGTCGTCGCTGGTGCGCACACTGCTGATGGCCTGCATCGGACTGCTGCTCGGCATGATCGGCATCGACAACATGACCGGCCATTTCCGCTACAGCTTCGATCTCGCCGAGCTCGGCGACGGCATCGGCATCGTGCCGGTAGCGGTCGGCCTATTCGGCTTGGGCGAAATCCTGTCGACCCCGAGCCACACGGTGGTCGGCGAGGTGATCACGCCGAAATTGCGCGAGCTGCTGCCGAATCGGCAGGAATGGCGCGAATCGATCATGCCGATAGCGCGCGGCAGCGTGCTCGGTTTCATCATCGGCATCATCCCGGGCTCCGCGCACATCATCTCCAGCTTCCTGTCCTATGCGCTGGAAAAGCGCGTCTCCAAGCATCCGGAAGAATTCGGCAAGGGTGCGGTGGCCGGCGTGGCCGGTCCGGAATCGGCCAACAACTCGGCATCTACGGGCGCCTTCGTGCCGATGCTGGCGCTCGGCATTCCGACCGGCCCGATCACCGCGGTGCTGATCGGCGCGCTAATGGTGCACGGCGTCAATTCCGGACCGCAGCTCGTCACCGAGCACCCGGACGTGTTCTGGGGCTTCGTCGCCTCGATGTATGTCGGCAATCTGATGCTGCTGGCGCTCAATCTGCCGCTGGTCGGCGTGTTCGTCACGGTGCTGCGTATCCCGTATGCCTATCTCTACCCGCTTATCATTATGTTCTGCATCGTCGGCGTTTACGAGGTGAGCCACTCGATCGTCGACGTCTACATCATGCTGATCATGGGCGTGCTGGGCTACGCGCTGCGCAAGTTCTCGTTCGACCCGGCGCCGCTGGTGCTTGGCCTCGTCATTTCGCCGATTTTCGAGCAAAGCCTGCGCCAGTCGCTCATCATGTCGAACGGCGACTACCTGATCTTTTTCAGTCGGCCGATCTCGCTCGGGCTGCTGGTCGTGTGCGTCATCCTGCTGACGCTCTCGGCCATAACCTTCGTGCTCAAGCGCAAGGACTGGCGCGAAAAGCTCGCCGAAGCGGAAGCCGGCGAAGTGCAGCAGTAGCGGTTACGACGCGGCGTTCTTTGCGTGCAGCGCCATGGCGATCAGCGCCGAGCCGCCAAACACCATATTGATGCCGACCAGGAGCCCGATCGCCCAGGCCGCCGTGCTCGGCAATCCGCCGAACACCAATGCGGCCAGCACCAGGTCGACGATGCCGCTCATCAGCATCCAGCCCCATTGGCCGGACAATTCGCGTCTGTGATCGAGCGCGAACATGATCGAGGCGGCGCCTTCGATGATGAAGAAGGCGACCAGCACGATGGTGAGCGAGAGCGCCCCGCTGATCGGGCGCGCCAGCAGCAGACCGCCGACCACGATGCCGAGCGCGGCGGAGATCAGCGACCACCAGAAGCCCGGTGCGCGGCGCATCCAGAACGTCGTGACTAGTCCCATGACGCCGCTGAGCAGAAACAGCCAGCCGAGGACGATCGTGAACGCCAACGTGGCGATTGGCGGCAAGGCGATGGCGGCCGCACCCAGCACCAGCAGCACGATGCCTTCGACCAAATACAGGCGCCAGTGTTCGTGCAGCGAATTGGCGATCGCACGTTGAAGGCCGGCGACATCGGGGTGATTGGTGGACATGGCAATCTCCTTTTGCCCCCGCGCCATCATAAACGCTTTTGCGCGCGCTGGATCGGCACTAGACGGATTTTATTTCTCCACCCAATCCGCGCATTTTTGCACGGCGGCGTCCGCACCCCAGGGCTGAACCGGCACGGTCGACGTGGAATTTTTCGGCGAACCTTCGATCAAGCGGTCGCTGTAGACCATATAGACCAGCACGTTCCGCTTGGTATCGCAGCCGCGCACGATCTGCATCTTCTTGAAGAACAACGAGCGGCGTTTGCGGAAAACATCCTCGCCTTGCGAGAACTTGGCCTTGAAATGGATCGGACCGATCTGCCGGCAGGCGAGCGAGATATCGGAGACTTCCTCCGCTACGCCAATCCAACCTTTGATGCCGCCGCGCTCGGGGACGGTGAAATGACAGGCCACGCCGTCAACCTCGGGGTCGTCCAGCCCGTAGGTGGCCAGTTTGTCGTTCGGCGTCAGAAACTTGAACACCGTAGAGCGCTTAAATATGAGGTCAGGCTCGTCCGCCGCGCGCGACGGGACTGCGCTTAGAGCGGCGACGACAGCAACGATACAAGTGGTGAGTGCGCGCAAGAAAGCCTCCATTGGCATTTCCTGCGAGATAGGAACGACCCGTGCGCAGCGAAAGGAGCAGTGACGCTTACTCCGCCGCCCTTCTTGCCGCGATGATCTGATCGGCGGTGCGCCCGGTGAGTTCGGCCATATGGTCGAACTTGAAGGCGAACGAGCCGACGCCGGCGGTGGCCGAGCGCACCTCGATGATGAGATCGCCGATCTCGGCTTCTGCCATCTGCGCACGCACGGTGTCCCAGCCCGGCCAGCCCTCGCGGGTGTCGAAGCCGAGAATTTGCCCGCGGCGGCCCGCCAGGATGGCGTTCATCTTCGCCGTGGCTTCGCTCGGGCAGACGATCTCGACCAGATGGATCGGCTCCAGCAGCACCGGCTGGCACTGCGGCAGGCCTTCGGCAATGCCGACGCGGCCGGCGATGCGGAACGCCATGTCGGAGGAATCCACCGTGTGGTAGGAGCCGTCGATCAGCGCCACCGAAAGATCGACCACCGGAAAGCCGAGCGGGCCGTGCTTGAGCCCGTCGATGACGCCCTCCTCCACCGCCGGGATGTAATTGCGCGGCACCACGCCGCCGGTGATCTTGTCCTCGAACTTGAAGCCGGAGCCGCGCGGCAGCGGCTTGATCTCCAGCATGGTGTCGCCGAACTGGCCGTGGCCGCCGGACTGCTTCTTGTGCCGCCCGCGCACAGTGACCGGCTTACGGATGGTCTCGCGATAGCCGACCGTCGGCGGCCGCGTCGCGACCGGAACCGCATAGCGCTCGCCGAGCCGTTCGGCCGCAACGCGCAAATGCATCTCGCCCTGGCCCCAGATCACCACCTCGTGGTTCTCGGCGTTGTGCACGACGCTGAGCGAAGGATCCTCTTCGGTCAGCTTAGTAAAGGCGGCGCCGAGCTTGACGTCGTCCTTGCGCTCCTTGGCCTGCACCGCCAGCGCGAGCACCGGCGCGTAAGGTTTCACCTCGACCAGCGCCGCATGCGCCTGTTTGCCGGCGGACAGGGTATCGCCGGTCCTGGCGTGATCGAGCTTGCCGAAGGCGACGGTCTCGCCGGCGAGCGCCTGGCCGCGCTTGTCGAAGTGCTGGCCCATGATCTTGAATACGCCGGACACGCGGCCAGCCTCGCCTTCCGGCGTATTGAAGGTGGTGCCGTCGCCGGCCTGGCCCGCGAGCAGCCGCGCCACCGACATCTTGCCGCCGTGGGTGGTGTGGAAGGTCTTGAGCACCAGCGCCAGCGGATCGTTGCCAGCCTTGGCGCCGAGCCGCGCAATGGTCTCGGCCACCCCGGGCGCTTCATGGCGCAATGCCTTGAGCAGCCGCAGCACGCCGTTACTCCGCGTTGCGACGCCGAGCAACACCGGAACGACCAGACGCTCGCGCAATTCCTTGGCGAGATCGTCGAACACCTTGTCGCGCGGCGGCTGAATGTCCTCGAGTAACTGCTCCATCAACTCGTCGTCGTGATCGGCCAGCGTCTCCAGCATGGTGAAGCGCGCTTCCTTCTCGCGATCGAGATCCTCGCCCTTGAGTTCGATGACCTCCGAGGCCGAGTGCTCCTTGTAGACATGCGCGCGCTCGAGCGCGAGATCGACAAAGCCGGCGATGAGGTCGCCGTTCCAAATCGGAATCTGGCGCAGCAGCAGCGGCACGCGCGAGGCTGGCTGCAATAGCTTGAGCGTTTCGCGCACGCGCTTGTCCGCCTTGTCGATCTTGTTGAGGAACAAGAAGTGCGGGATATTGTGGTCTTCCAATTCGCGCAGGATCAATTGCAGCTGCGGCACCTTCTTCTCGTCGGCCTCGCAGACCACGACCGCGGCGTCGACCGCCGGCAGCGCCGTGCGCATGTCATGAATGAATTCGATCGAACCGGGACAATCGATAAACGTGTAACTGTCGTCCATGAACGTGGTGGTGGCGACTGAAGCCTCGACGCTCATCTTGTGGCTGCGGGCTTCCTTGCTGGCATCGCCGACGGTGGTACCCGCGTCCACCGTGCCCTGCCGCTGCACCGCGCCGGTGCGGGCGAGTATCGCCTCTAAAAGTGTTGTCTTGCCGCTCTGGAATGGGCCCACCAGTGCAATACACCGGGGACCCCTGGGACCCGTGCCGTTCTGTCCCATAATACCTCCCTTGCCGGCCGGGAGGTCGGACCTCGTTTCCCGGCCCTGTCACAGCATCGTTTCAGGTGAGAGCGGCACTGGCAAGAGGCGATGACGGATTCAATGAAACGGCCGCCCGTGGGCGGCCGTTCAAGCAGCCAAGCGATGTACGCTCAGCGCATTGAGCGCAACTCGAGCGAAGCGACGCCGGCGGCAAGATTGAGTCCGGTCTGCCCCGTTATCGACAAAGGTTGCAGCGCGACCGTCCGATTGGACCCGCCGATCAGCGCGTTGCCACCGATACCAATGGCGACCGTCGCTTCAGCGGTTGCGCCGGTGTAGACGCCGGCAAGCACGCCGGGGCCGTAGGACGACGGCGCCCAGACCGCCCACACCATTTGGCCGGCCGATGTAGCACCGATGTCGAGTCCGAATTTGCTGATCGTGCCGACATATCCCTCGGGCGGACCCGGCTGATCCGGGTTGAACATGCACTGCACGCCTTTCTGCGATCCGATGATCATGCCGAGGCCGCCGGAAACATCGCAGACCAGCGTGCCTGCTTTGATGCGATCCTGAGCGGCCGCGCCGCCGATCGCCGTGACGAAGCCCAACGCCAAAGCGCCTAGCCCTAGGAGTACCCGACGCATGCAATCCCCCTTTGTAGTTATGCCGTGTTGGCGCAATTGTGAGCGGAACGCCGGGCGAAGTCAAAAGGAGCCCCGCTGACTAGTAAACGGGTAACCTGGCCTTACCGCGGCGATTCGGATGCTACTTCAAATTCCCGCAGAAACGCTGGATGCGCCGGCAGGCTTCTTCCAGATCCTCGGTCTTGGTGGCGTAGGAAATGCGGAACGCTGGCCCGAGCCCGAAGGCCGTGCCCTGCACCACCGCGACACCTTCCGTCTCGAGCAATTCGGTGACGAAGTCCTCGTCGGTCGTAAGCTTCTTGCCGGTCGATGCGGTCTTGCCCATGGTGCCGGCGCAGGACGGATAGACATAGAACGCGCCCTCCGGCGTCGGGCACTTGATGCCGTTGGCCTGGTTGAGCATCGACACGCAGAGATCGCGCCGCTCCTTGAATATCTTGTTGTGCTTGGCGATGAAATCCTGCGGCCCGTTGAGCGCCTCAACCGCCGCCCATTGCGACACCGCCGCCGGATTCGAGGTCGATTGCGACTGCACCATCGCCATCGCCTTGATCAACGGCTCCGGCCCGCCGGCATAGCCGATGCGCCAGCCGGTCATGCAATAGGCCTTCGAGCAGCCGTTGATGGTGAGCGTGCGCGGATAAAGCGACGGCTCGACCTGAGCCGGCGTGGTGAACACGAAGTCGTCGTAGACCAGGTGCTCATACATGTCGTCGGTCATCACATAGACATGCGGATGATTCACCAGCACGTCGGTGAGCGCCTTCAGCTCGGTGTGCGAATAGGCGGCGCCCGACGGGTTCGATGGCGAGTTGAGCAGCACCCATTTGGTCTTCGGCGTGATCGCGCGCTCGAGCTGCGCCGCGGTCATCTTGAAGCCCGCCGCCATCGAGGTCTCGACCGCCACCGGCGAGCCACCGGCGAGCAGCACCATGTCGGGATAGCTCACCCAATATGGCGCCGGGATGATCACCTCGTCGCCCGGGTTGAGCGTGCAGATGAACGCGTTGTACAGCACCTGCTTGCCGCCGGTGCCGACATTGACCTGCGAAGGCTTGTAATCGAGGCCGTTCTCGCGCTTGAACTTCTTGATCACGGCGTCCTTGAGCTCGGCGATGCCGTCCACGTTGGTGTACTTGGACGCCTTGCCGTCGCGGATCGCCTTGATCGCCGCCTCTTTGATGTTGTCGGGCGTGTCGAAATCGGGCTCGCCGGCGCCCAGCCCGATGACGTTGCGGCCGGCCGCTTTGAGCGCACGCGCTTTGTCGGTGACGGCGATGGTCGCCGACGGTTTGACGCGCTTGAGCTGGTCCGCAAGGAAGGCCATCGAAAGTCTCCGAATCTGCGTCTGCCGACACTGAATATAATGTCGTAATCGGCCAAAACGGCGACAGCAAGACGCAAAGAATGATGCATTCATCAAGCCCGTTGATGGCCTAACCCTCCCTTAAGCCTGCTTTGCTAAACCCTCCGCCGATGGGCGGATATATTGACATTCTGCGCACCGGCGCCTGGCTGACCCGCGAGCGAATGCGGCTGGTCGCCTTTGCCTTGCTCGCCGCCTTCGTGTTCGGCGCCGGCTTCTTGATCGCCACCTCGAACGGACTCAACGACCGCTTCGGCCGCCCGCTCGGCACCGACTTTTCCAATGTCTACGCCGCTGGTACTTATGTACTCGACGGCGAGCCGACGGCGCCGTTCGACCCCGCCAAGCAATTCGCCCGCGAGCAAGCGATCTTCGGCCAGGCCACGCAATTCTACGGCTGGCATTACCCGCCGTTCTTCCTCGGCCTCGCCGGCCTGCTGGCGGCGATGCCCTATTGGCTCGCTTTGATTGTGTGGCAGGGCGCGACGCTGGGGCTTTATCTCCTGGCAATGCGCGCGATCGTTCCGGACGACTTGCCCGAGAAGATCAAAAGCGACCGCCTCTGGCTGCTGCTCGCCCTCGCTTTCCCCGCCGTCGTCATCAACCTCGGCCAGGCTCATAACGGCTTTCTCACCGCCGCGCTCATCGGCGCCGCACTGGTCATGCTCGACGAACGGCCGATCCACGTTGGCATTTTGATCGGCTGTCTCGCCTACAAGCCGCAGTTCGGCCTATTGATCCCGCTGGTGTTGATCGCAACCGGACGCTGGCGCGTGTTCTTCGCTGCCGCCGCGACGGTGGCCGTGCTGGCGCTCGCCGTCACATTCGCGTTAGGCATCGACGTGTGGAGCGCGTTCCTCGCCTCCACCAAGTTCACCCGCGCCGTCGTGCTCGAACAGAGCGGTACCGGCTGGTACAAAATCCAAAGTGTATTTTCCTGGGTGCGCCAATGGGGCGGCGGCCTCACGCTCGCATATGCGTTGCAAGGCGCCGTCATGCTCGCGGCCGCGGCCGCGCTGACCTGGCTTTGGCGCAGCCAAGCCGCCTATCCGCTCAAGGCCGCAGGACTGCTGATCGGCAGCGTGCTGGCGACGCCTTACAGCCTCGACTACGACCTGATGCTGCTGGCGCCGGCCATCGCCTACCTCGCGGCAGACGGTTTCACGCGCGGCTTTGCCCCTTACGAAAAAACCATTCTAGCCGCGCTGTGGATAGTTCCCCTGGTCGCCCGCTCGGTTCCGCAGGCCACGCTGATTCCGCTAGCGGTTCCAGCGATGCTGCTGGCCTTCGCACTGTTGCTGCGCCGCGCCATGCATGAAACCGGCGCCATCCAAGCCAGTGGCGTTTTGCGGCGCGTGCCCTAAAATACAGCCGCAAGAGCCGGATCAACGGCCGCAACCGGACCAGGGAGCCGCCCATGCAGCTCAACGCCGAACAGCTTCGAGCTTTCGACGAACAGGGTTATGTCTTTTTTCCCAATTGTTTCTCGGAAGAAGAGATCGCGCTGTTGCGCATCGAAGCCGAGAACATCCTCAAGCTCGACCGCCAGGAAGTCTGGCGCGAGAAATCGGGCGCCCCGCGCACCGCCTTCGCAGCGCATACATTCAGCGAGGTCTTCGGCCTCTTGGCGCGGCACCCGCGCCTGATCGAACCGTTGCGGCAATTGTTCGGCGAGGAAGTCTACGTCCATCAATTCAAGCTCAACGCTAAGGCCGCGTTCGAGGGCGACGTCTGGCAGTGGCACCAGGATTACGGCACCTGGCAGCGCGACGATGGCATGCCGCAGGCGCGTGCCATGAACATCGCGGTGTTCCTCGACGAGGTGATGCCCATCAACGGCCCGCTGCTGCTGATACCGAAAAGCCACAAGCAAGGCGTATTCGCCGCCGACCACGACAAGCTCACCACGTCCTATCCGTTATGGACGCTCGACAAGGAAACGGTGACGCGGCTCGCGGCCGAAGCGGCCAGCGACGACGGCGCCGGCATCGTGGCGCCTACCGGCAAGCCCGGCTCGGTGCTGATGTTCCACGGCAATCTGGTGCACGCCTCGCCGCCCAACATCACGCCCTACCCGCGCAAGATCGTCTATTTGACGCTGTGCGCGGTCTCCAACCACATCACCAAGTTCACGCGGCCGGAATGGATCGCGCATCGCGATTTCACGCCGATCAAGCCGGCCGATGACGACGCACTGCTGGAATACGCCCGCGCGCACCGGGTGGCGGCGGAATAAAATTTTAACAATCGAGCGCACGGCAAGCGGCTCATACCGCGCTGCGTCATAAATTCATAACGACGGGCACGTCACCGCTGCGCTAGCGTCATTGAATTGCCGGACTTCGCTTGCCCTATTGCTGCGGGGGCGCGCGGAGCGCTTCGGGGTACACATGTACACGCTCTATTCGGATCAGCGTTCGGGCAATAGCTACAAGGTCCGCCTGGCGCTGGCCCGGCTCGGCATTCCGTTCAAACTTGTCGAAGTGGACATCCTGCAAGGCGCCAGCCGCACGCCTGAATTCCTCGCCAAGAATCCGAACGGTCATGTTCCGCTGCTCGAGGTCGCGCCCCATCGCTATCTCGCCGAATCGAACGCCATTCTCTGGTACGTCGCCGGCGGTACCACGCTCGCGCCGGAGGATCGCATCGACCGCGCCGAGGCGATGCAATGGATGTTCTTCGAACAGCACAGTCTCGAGCCGAATATCGGCGCCGCCTATTTCTGGGTGGCTCTGGTCAAAGGTGGCCGCGACTTGCAGCAGCACGCGCTCGAGGACTGGATGGAAAACGGTTATCGCGCGCTCGGCGTCATGGAAAAGCACCTCGCCGGCCATCCCTATTTCGCCGCCAACCATTTCACCATCGCGGACATCGCGCTCTACGCCTACGCCCACGTGGCGAACCAGGCCGACTTCGATCTCGCGCGCTTCCCGGCGATCCGCGACTGGCTCGACCGTGTCGAGGCGGAACCCGGCCATGTAGCGATAGACTGGCAACCCGAAACGCTCACTGCGATGCAATAACGGGCGCGTTCACGTTTCGTTAACCATAATCGCGAAAACGCCCTAGTTCCCTACCGGCTTTGCCGCAATGGGGCCGAACGGCCGCCTGCATCCCGCCCAACCATGGAACATCTGACCAAGGGATTCATTTATAGGATTGCCATGCGCAAGCCCTTTGAACGCACCGGCTTTACGCCTCCGTCCGGCCGCGCGCTCGGGCACGAGCGCCGCAGGGTCGCGCTCGCCGAGCTGGTCGCTATCGTCGGCCTCGCGCTGTCGACCATCGTCGCCGCCATAGTGGTGTCGGTCGGCATCGCGCGCGCCAACGTCGTCGGCAATGTCATCGACAACGAAGGCGGCGTGTTCACGGTCGCGTTGCTGCTCGGCCTGATCTTCATTGCGATGGGCGGCCTGACCGTTTTTACGGTGCAGGGCCACAAGGCGAAAAAGCGTTAATCCGCTAAGGATTGTCGGAAGCCACCGCGATCCCGCATAGTTGATGCGGAGCCGAGGGAGGCGGGCATGCGTTCAATTCTGTTGCTGGCGGCCTTGCTGCTACCGACGCGCAGTGCGCTGGCGGCGCCGCAAACATTCCCCTCCTCCGCCGGCGATCTCAAGGTCGAGACCGTTGCCGGCGGCTTGGTGCATCCCTGGTCGCTCGCCTTCCTGCCCGACGGCCGCATGCTGGTGACCGAGCGCCCCGGCCGCATGCGCATCGTCACCCGCGATGGAAAATTGTCGCCGCCGGTGGCGAAGGTTCCGCGGGTCTTCGCCGTCTCGCAAGGTGGCCTGTTCGACGTCATTCTCGACCGCGATTTCGCGCGCAATCGCACCATCTATTTCTCCTATGCCGAGCCGTTCGATGGCGGCGGCCGCACCGCGCTGGCGCGCGCACAACTTGATGCCAGAGAGACGCCGCGCCTCATCGACCTCACCGTGATCTACCGGCAGCACGGCCCCGCCTCGCGCGGCAATCATTTTGGCGGCCGCATCGCACAAGCCGCCGATGGCAATCTATTCCTCACCAATGGCGAGCACTTCACCGATCGCGACCTGGCACAGACGCTCGACAACGATCTCGGCAAAATCGTGCGCATGACGCCCGACAGCGCGGCGCCGAAGGATAATCCGTTCGCAGGCCGCGCCGGCGCGCGGCCGGAAATCTGGTCGCTCGGCCACCGCAACCCGCAAGGGCTGGCGATCAACCCGGCCGACGGCAAATTGTGGGAGCAGGAGCACGGCCCCATGGGCGGCGACGAGATCAACCTCATCCAGCCTGGACGCAATTACGGCTGGCCGCGCGTCAGCCACGGCCTCAATTACGACCGCACGCCGGTCGGCACCGGCAAGTCGCAAATGGCCGGCATGGAGGATCCGCTCTGGCACTGGACGCCTTCGATCGCGCCGTCCGGCATGGCCTTTTACACCGGCGATTTGTTCAAGGGCTGGAAAGGCAGCCTGCTCAACGGCGCGCTGAAATTCCAGCTGATCGTGCGGCTCGAACTGCAGGGCGACAAGGTGGTCAAGGAGGAGCGTCTGTTGCAAGGCCTGCGCGAGCGCATTCGCGACGTGCGGGAGGGCCCGGACGGCGCGCTTTATCTGCTCACGGACAATTATGCTGGCCGCATTCTGCGCGTGACGCCGGAAAAATAATCCCCGCCGCCGCGATTTTCAATTGTCATGGCCGCGTCACACATATGCGCTATCCAGACACTGCTTCTGTCGCTTGTTGAGTTTGCGTAACCCCTTTTCGCGGTCCCGTGCGGCTGACCCTACCCTCCGGGACCGCATTTTTTTGTGCCGGCGCCGCTGGGTCCCGCCGCCACACGCTTGTAGCTAACATTCCCCGCGGAAATGCGGGAAACGGCGCGATGCGGGACATTCGTTTCATGGCCGTTTGTGCCGCCGTGCTGATCGCGGGGTCGGCGGCCGCGGAAAAGCGCGCCCAGCCGCCCGCGCCGGCGATGCCCTACAAACCGGTGACGATCGCGCTGCCCAAGCCGCTGAGCGATGGAAAGCTTCGAGGCCCAGCGCAAGGATCGCGCCGCCATGGCGCGCCTGGTTGTCGGGCACGGATTTTTCTGGCAGCGCGAGAACCGCAACGCCGCCAACAAGCGCAAATCCGGCTTCGACAATCTGTCGGCGGCGCTCGGCTTCGACAACAAGGAGGGCGCCGGCTGGGAAATCCTGTCCGGCTACGCCGAGGATCCGACCGCATCGCCTTCGCCCAATCACAGCGGCGCCCTCTGCGCGCCGGCCGAGCCGAGCTACGACCGCAAGGAGTTCGCCGAACTGATCAAGGCGACGAACAGCGACGTGACCGAATGGGGCTACCCGGTGTCGGCCGGGCTCGAGGTACACGCGTCACCGCAGGCGAGCGCCCCGGTGATCGACAAACTCGGCCTGCATTTCGTGTTCATTATAACGGAGACCGCGTCGGGCCCGCCATCTTACACCCGCATCGCCACGCCGAGCGGCAAGACCGGCCATGTCTCGATCAATTCCATCGCGCCGGTCGGCAACGACCAGATCTGCTACGTCAAGGACGGCGACGCCTGGAAGATCGGCGGCTATATCGGCGGCGGCGAGCCGTAGGATTTTCAGTTCATCTGTAGCGCAGCTTCATCGCGAGGATCACCGCCATCAGCGCCAGCGTGACCGCGTTGGAGCCGATCAGCGGCCAGTCGCCGATGGCGAGGCCGTAGATCAGCCAGAGCACCACCCCGAGCGTGAATGCGGCGGTGGCCGGCAGCGACAGCGCGCGTCTCCTTCTCGGGGATGACTTTCATCGCCTGCGGCAGCCAGCACAGCGTGGTAAGCGCCGCGCCGGTGGCGCCAACGACGTCGATGAGCGGAACCATCGGCATGATGGCGTCATAAGGCTGATTCGGATATGCATTGTGACAGCCCGCAAAGGGGACCAATCATGACCGCAACGACGATGCCCCCGCCCCACCGCCTCGCCTGCGCGCGCTGCGGCACCGCGTTCGAGTGCGGTGCGCCGGGCGAATGCTGGTGCGCGGCCGAGCCCTACCGGCTGCCGCTGACTGCGGCCGGTGAAATCGAAGACTGCCTGTGCCCGACCTGCCTGCGCCAGGCGGCGGCCTTGCCCCGCGCGGCCGAACACTCATAATGCCGCTCTCCTTCAATCGGACGCCGCCGTCATGATCACCGAAATCGCCCAGATCGATGTCAAGCCCGGCATGGAAAACGACTTTGAGGCCGGCGTGAAAAGCGCCGTGCCGCTGTTCAAGCGCGCCAAAGGCTGCAAGAGCGCGAGCCTGCAACGCTCGCACGAGAACCCGCAGCGCTACCGGCTGTTCCTGCAATGGGAGACGCTGGAGAACCACACCGTAGACTTCCGCGGCTCGGCCGATTTCCAGGAATGGCGCAAGCTGGTCGGCCACTGTTTCGCCTCGCCGCCGAATGTCGAGCACGTTACCGAGGTCATGCACGCGTTTTAGAATATGAAGCGCAGCAGCGAGCGTATCCTCACCACCCACACCGGCAGCCTGCCGCGCACCGCCAAGGTGGTGGAGCTGCTGCTGGCCGAACAGAAAAGGCCGGGCGCGCGCCGCGCCGAGCTGCAAGCGGCCGTGCGCGAAGCCGTCGCCACCGTGGTGCAAAAGCAAATCGAATGCGGCCTCGATATCATCAATGACGGCGAGCAGGGCCGCACCGACTACACCGTGCACGTGCTCGACCGGCTGACCGGCTACCAGGGCGAGAACGCGCCGCCCCTGGGCACCGGCGACGAGGAATTTCCCGAGCTCGCGCAATTGCTCAAGCAGTTCGCCTCGCCTTTCCAGCACCGCCCCGCCTGCTCCGGCCCGGTGGATTGGAAGGACTGGCCGGCGGCGCAGGCCGACATCGACACCGCCAAAGCCGCGACGGCCGGCGTCAAGTCTAATAATTTGGCGGAAGAATTCTTCATGACCTCACCCTCACCCGGGCAGATCGCGCGCTACCTGAAAAACAAATATTACCCGAGCGAAGAGGCCTACGTGTTCGCGTTGGCCGACGTGATGCGGCGCGAATACACGGCGATCGTCGAGGCCGGTTTCGTGCTGCAGCTCGATTGCCCTGATCTGGCGATGCTGCGCCACATGGTGTATCTCGACAAAAGCCTCGCCGACTTTCGCAAGATCATCGGCGTCAACGTGGCCGCGCTCAATCACGCGGTGCGCGATCTGCCGCCTGAACGCATGCGCATGCATGTGTGCTGGGGCTCGACCGTGGCGCCGCACCACACCGACGTGGAACTGAAAGACATCGTCGACATCGTGCTGAGCGCCCGCCCGCAAGCCGTTTCGTTCCCCGGCGCCAATCCGCGCCACGAGCACGAATGGAAAATCTGGCGCGACGTCAAATTGCCCGCCGGCAAGATCATCATCCCGGGCGTGATCAATTCCACCTCGAATTTCGTCGAGCACCCCGAGCTGGTGGCCGACCGTATCGCGAATTACGCCGGCGTAGTCGGGCGCGAGAACATGATCGCCGGCGTCGATTGCGGCTTCGGCACCTTTGCCGGGCGCGTGCAGGTCGACAGCAAGATCGTCTGGATGAAACTCGCTTCCCTCGCCGAAGGCGCCCGGCGGGCGTCGAAACAGCTCTGGGCGAAGGCGGCTTAACTTCCAAAAAGCCGCCCTGGTGTTTCGACGAACGTCTTCCTCCGCACCGCCTCATCCGGCGTCCAATTAAAAAACAAATCCAGCAGATGCCCGTCGTCCGGCATCAACGCGGCGGCGATGGAAGGATGCGGCCAGTCGGTGCCCCACATCAGCCGCTCCGGATTGGCGGCGACCAGCGCCTCGTGCAACGCGCGCGCGTCGGCATAATCCGGAAATTGCTTGGAGATGCGGTAGGGCGCCGAGACCTTGACGTGCACGGCGCCCTCGCCGACCAGCCGCAGAAGCGCCTGGAAATTCGGTTCGTTCACGCCGCGCGCCGCCTCCACCATGCCGTAGTGATCGACGATCACCGGCATCGCGCGCGCAATCGCGCGCAACGTGGGCGCGGTGTCCGCCAGCAGCCGCCAGTCGCAGAAGATCTGCATCACCCAACCAAGCTCGGCCATGGTCTTGCGGAAGACCTCGAACACGTCGAGCCCGACGCCGCGCACGTAATTCTGTTTTTTCTCGAACAGATGAAAGCGCAAGCCGCGCATGCCGATCTTGTGCCAGTCGCGCAGCGTCGCAGGCGCAATGCGCGTGTCGGTGATGGCGACGCCGCGCAGCCGCTGCGGATACCGCGAGATAGCGTCGAGCACCACGCGGTTGTCGTAGCCGTGCGCATTGCCCTGCACGACCAGACCATGCGCGCAACCGTTGTGATCGAGCAGCGCGACGAATTTCTCGACCGGCGCGTCGGGCGGCGTGTAGCCGCGCCCCGGCGTATAGGGGAATTTGTCGGCCGGCCCGAACACGTGCGCGTGGCTGTCCCACGCACCGGGCGGCGGAAGTACGCGCGGCTTTTTCGGCTGCGCGACGGGACCGGCGATGGCGACTGGTTCCTGGGCCAAGGGCTCAACCCAGCTTGATGTTGGCTTCCTTCACCACCTTGCCCCACAGCGCCATCTGGTTCTCGACGAAGCCGTGGAATTCTTCTGGGGTATTCTGCCGCGACACGATGTTGAGCTGCTTGAAGCGCGCGGAAACTTCGCCCGAGCGCAGCGCCTCGTTGAGCCCAGCGTTAAGCTTCTGCACGATCGGCTTCGGCGTGCCGTGCGGGACGAACACGCCGTTCCATTCATAGGCCTCGAAGCCGGGCAGCGTATCGGAGGCCGGCGGAATGTCGGGCAGGCTGTCGAGCCGGCCCTTGCCGGTGTGGGCGATCGCCTTCACCTTGCCGCCTTTGAGCAGGCCGACCACCGAGGAGCCGTTGGCGAAGAAGAATTTCACCTGCCCCGACATCACGTCGGTGAGCGCCAGGCCGCCGCCGCGATAGGGGATGTGGTTGATCTTGAGGCCCGTGACGTTGCGGAACATCTCGAGACAAAGATGCTGCAGTGTGCCGTTGCCGGACGACGCCATCTCGATGCCGCCTGGCGAGGCCTTGGCGTAGGTGATAACATCGGCGAGCGTCGTCACCGGCAACGACGGCGTGACCACCAAAATGTTGGGCACCAGCGAGGCCAGGAACACCGGTTCGAAATCCTTGCGGTAGTCGAACGGCAGGTTCGGATAGAGCGAGCCGTTGACCGAGAACGCGGTGCCATCGTGCAGTAGCGTGTAGCCATCGGCATCGGCCTTGGCGACCACGGTTTCTCCGATGGTACCGCCGGCGCCGCCGCGATTTTCGATGACGAATTGCTGGCCGAGAATTTCGCCTGCCTTGGCGTACAAGATGCGCGCCGTGGTGTCGGCGCCGCCGGCCGGCGGATATGGCACTATCACGCGCATGTTGCGGTTGGGCCAGTCGGCCTGCGCGCGGGCTTGGCCTACGAGCGGCCCAGCCGCCAATCCCGCCAATAGCGTGCGGCGTGTAAGTGTTCCGGTCATCGCGTCCTCCCTGACTTTATGTCTTTTGCCGGCACCTTATCACCGGGGCGCGGCCGCGAAAGCCTACCCTCTGCTCGCCTCCCTTTGCGTCTGGAGTTTCACGTTTTGCAGCCGCGTTTTACGCCGCCACCTTCGGCAATTCGGCCAAGGCCGCCTGCAGCGCCGCCGCTTCGTAATCGCGGTCCTCCAGCTTGCCGGCGAAGTAATCCATATAGGCCTGCATGTCGAAATGGCCGTGGCCCGACAAATTGAACAGGATCGTCTCGGCCTTACCTGCCGCCTTGCAGCGCAGCGCTTCGTCGAAGGCGACGCGGATCGCGTGCGTGGCTGACCGCTTCCGAAATGGCGATGCCGAGGTTGCCGGGCCAATCCGGCGCCTTGGCCAGGATGGCGTGGCCGGATTCGGTTTCGTTGCTCGGGCTGGCGATGCAGGTCGCGCCGTAGGTTTCCATCAGCGCGCGCCGGTACGGCTTTTGATTGTAGCTCACCTTCACCATGTAGACTTTGACTTCGATTCCGAACAATTGCCCGGCGAAGGCGAGCGAGGAGCCCCATTGACCGGCGCCGGTCTGGGTCGACAATTTCCGGATGCCAGCCTCGCGATTGTAGAAGGCCTGCGGCACCGCGGTGTTCGGCTTGTGGCTGCCGGGCGGGCTGACGCCCGCGTATTTGTAGACGATGCGCGCCGGCGTATCGAGCAGGCCTTCGAGGCGGCGTGCGCGGAAAAGCGGCGCCGGACGCCACAGCTAGTAGACATCGCGCACCGGCTCGGGAATTTCGATTTCGCGTTCGGCCGATACTTCCTGCACGATCAGCGCCATCGGAAAGATCGCCGACAAATCGGCCGGCCCGATCGGCTGGCCGGTGCCCGGATGCAGTGGCGGCGGCAGTGGCTTCGGCAAATCGGCGGCGATGTTGTACCAGGCCTTAGGAATACGATTTTCGGGCAAAAGATATTTGACGTCGTCACTCACACCAGCGCGCTCCGGCTGGATAAACCTTCTGATGAAGCCATTTAGCGCGATCTGGCGCGCAGACGCCACCCGGGAAAATATGCAGTCCGCCGGCCGGTCGGCAGCCGCCCTTTCCTCGCCGCCGGACTCGCCCCATATTTGAGCGAATGGCGAAGCCTCCCAAAAAACCGCAAAAAACGAAAAGAGATCCCGCGCGGCCGACACGCGCCAAGGCCGCACGCCCGATCGAGCCGGCGACGCCAGACGTGCTCGCCGATCTGCTCAATCCGGCGATCAAAAAAGGCACCGCGGGGCTCGGCTCGACCACCGGGCTGCAGCCGCCGCCGGATAATTCGTTCGACCGCCGCGCGGATTTTTCGGCCGCCCACAAGGCGCGCAAGTCGACGCCCAAATTGGAGACAAAGGGTTTCGAGGAAGGGCCGCAGCTCGACTACGCCGCCTCGCCGATCACCGGGCTCGATCCCGAATTGGCGAAAGAATTGGGCCTTGGCGACGATGACGACGCCTCTTCCCCCTCTCCCCGCTTGCGGGGAGAGGGTCGGGGTGAGCCGGCGTCTCGGTCAAAGCAAAGCGGCGATACCCCCTCACCCGACGCGCTGCGCGCGTCGACCTCTCCCCGCCCGGCGGGGAGAGGTGAAGCAAAATACCGCCTGCCGCGCGCGGACCTGCCGCAGCCGGGCAGCGGCCTGTCGTCGATGGGTGTCGCCGCCACCGCACAGGCGCTGGAGAATTTGCTGCGCGAGGGCCGCAAGGAATTCGCCACCACGCCGTGGATGCCGCACCGCCCGCCGCGCCCGGAAAAATCCGAAGGCGGCAAGCGGCTGGTGATCCAATCCGAGTTCGAGCCGAAGGGCGACCAGCCCGAGGCGATCCGCGAACTGGTCGAAGGCGTCAAGCGCAACGACCGCACGCAAGTTCTTTTGGGCGTCACCGGCTCGGGCAAAACCTTCACCATGGCCAAGGTGATCGAGGCGACGCAGCGCCCCGCCCTCATCCTGGCGCCGAACAAAACCTTGGCGGCGCAGCTCTACGGCGAGTTCAAGTCGTTCTTCCCCGACAACGCGGTGGAATATTTCGTCAGCTATTACGACTACTACCAGCCGGAGGCCTACGTCCCGCGCACCGACACCTACATCGAGAAGGAATCCTCGATCAACGAGCAGATCGACCGCATGCGCCATTCGGCCACGCGCGCGCTGCTCGAGCGCGACGACGTAGTGATCGTCGCCTCGGTGTCCTGCATCTACGGCATCGGCTCGGTGGAAACTTATTCGGCCATGACCTTCACGCTCAAACAGGGCGGCCAGATCGCGCAGCGCCAATTGCTCGCCGATTTGGTGGCGCTGCAATACAAGCGCACGCAGGCCGATTTCTATCGCGGCTCATTCCGCGTGCGCGGCGACACCGTCGACATTTTCCCGGCGCATTACGAGGACCGCGCCTGGCGCGTGCATCTGTTCGGCGACGAGATCGAGAAGATCGAGGAAATGGATCCGCTCACTGGGCAAAAAACCGACGAACTGGAATTCGTCAAAATCTACGCCAATTCGCATTACGTCACGCCGCGCCCGACGCTCATCCAAGCCATCCAAGGCATCAAGCACGAACTCAAAGGCCGCCTCGACCAGCTCAACGCTGCCGGCCGCCTCTTGGAAGCGCAGCGGCTCGAGCAGCGCACCACCTTCGATCTGGAAATGATGGAAGCGACCGGCTCCTGCGCCGGCATCGAGAACTATTCGCGCTATCTCACCGGCCGCAAAATCGGCGAGCCGCCGCCGACTTTGTTCGAATATGTGCCCGACAACGCCCTGGTGTTCGTGGACGAAAGCCACGTCTCGATCCCGCAGCTCGGCGGCATGTACCGCGGCGACTTCCGCCGCAAGGCGACGCTGGCCGAATACGGCTTCCGCCTGCCCTCCTGCATGGACAACCGTCCCTTACGCTTCGAGGAATGGGACGCCATGCGGCCGCAGACCATGGCGGTGTCCGCCACGCCCAGCCACTGGGAAATGAACGAGGCGCGCGGCGTCTTCGTCGAGCAGGTGATCCGGCCGACTGGGCTGATCGACCCGCCGGTCGAAATCCGCGCGGCGCGCACGCAGGTCGACGATCTGGTCGGCGAAGTGCGGCAGGTGGCGCTGAAGGGCTTCCGCGCGCTGATCACCGTGCTGACCAAGCGCATGGCCGAGGACCTCACCGAATATCTACACGAGCAGGGCATCCGCGTGCGCTACATGCATTCCGACATCGACACGCTGGAGCGCATCGAGATCATTCGTGACTTGAGACTCGGCGCCTTCGACGCGCTGGTCGGCATCAATCTTTTGCGCGAGGGCCTCGACATTCCGGAATGCGCGCTGGTCGCCATTCTCGACGCCGACAAAGAAGGCTTCCTGCGCAGCGAGACGAGCCTCATCCAGACCATCGGCCGCGCGGCGCGCAACGTCGATAGCAACGTCATCCTTTATGCCGACAGCGTCACCGGCTCGATGCAGCGCGCGATCGAAGAAACCAACCGGCGGCGCGAGAAGCAGGTCGAGTACAATACGGCGAACAACATCACGCCGGAGAGCATCAAGCGCTCAATCCACGACATCATGGACTCAGTCTACGAACGCGACCACGTGCTGATCTCCACGGGCGGGGCCGACGAAGGCGAGTTCGGCGACGCGGCCACCATCGGGCACAATTTCGAGGCGGTGATCGGCGACCTGGAGAAACGCATGCGCGAGGCCGCCGCCGATCTCAACTTCGAGGAGGCCGCCCGCCTGCGCGACGAAATCAAGCGCCTGCGCGCAACCGAGATGGCGGTGGTCGATGATCCCACCGTGCGCGACGTAATCGCCGCGCAGACCAAGGGGCTGCGCGGGCGCGGGTTACCCGCCGTAGCGCGCAGCGCGGAGGCGGGGCGCTCGAAGCTCGGCCGCCCGGGCATGCGCGGCGGATGGAAGCGGCGGTAGTCGAGTAATATCGCCCGCCTTGACTTTATGCCCCCATTAATCGGCAGAATGGCCCGCTAGCCGCCACGCGGGCGGGGACCGGGGGCCCCCCATGGACGATTCTCTGCGCCAGCGTCTTTATGCGCTCTACGCGGCCATTGCCGCCGGGCGCATCGACGACGCCTTGCGTGATTTCGACAACGACGTGATCATGACCAGCTACGCGCCGGTCGAGGTGTTTCCCGAACTCGGCCGCCGGCAGGGCAAGGCCGCGGTCGCCGCCACCATGCACGCGATGCAGGCCGACTTCGAGCATCTCAGCTATACGCCGGTGTTTATGGTGACCGAAGCGGAGAACGCCGCCGTTATCGTGCTGGCGCGGCTGCGCCAGCGCACCACCGACCGCATAATTCAGCTGTTCGTCGCGCATTTCCTGCGCCTGCAAAACGGCCGCATCATCGAGCTGCGCGAATTCATGGATTCCTTCGACGCCGTGCAGCAGGTGCTCGGGCGCGAGATTTTCGCGGTGAAGCCGGATTAGGGACGGCCGGGAATACGGGGTGGGTTTAAAAGGGGGTGGTAAATGGGAGCCAATTCTTACGGCGTCATACCCCAGATTGCGACCCGCTCGCAGCTACCTAAACCGGTCATTACGTTTCCTAGTTCATTGCCCAGACGAAAAAACGTTTGTTCAGCATGCGTATATTTATTCTGAAAGCCCTCAACGTCCCGCAACAACGGTTCTTTATCAGCCCACAAATCAGTAAGATCTTCATTGTCCTTCGCACCCTCCCAGATACCCCGTGCTTGGCCTAAGCCGTTCCACCAAAACTCTACAGATTTCATCGTAAAACCGGATGCTTGCAGGAGTTGCGCCGTACAGCCTGTCGATACACGAAGCAGCAGTGCTGCACGCGAAATTAGGTGACTAATCTCCTGGAGCTCCGGCGGCTTGGCAGACAGCGTGAATGCAGCCGGATCATTCGGACGCAGTTCACGACTAAACGTCCGCGTCCAATGGCTCGCTACATCTGGTGAAAAACCCTGATAATCAACAATTTTTGATATCCAGAGATTAAAAGCTCCGCGGTTAGTTGCAGGTTCCGTTCCTGTCTGTCGCCGTTCAAGAATAGGGGCGATGATGCTTGGCTGTTTGACAATTGGATCGGGTGAAGCAGGAGCGCGGGGCTTGCTAACTTCCCCTCTCCCCTTGTGGGAGAGGGTGGCGAGTGCGGGGCGATAGCGAAGCACGAGCCGGGTGAGGGGTCAGCGCCAGACGAGACTCCGACCCCTCACCAGCCTCGCTCATGCTAACGCATTCGCTCGGCACCCTCTCCCACGCCGAAGTCGGATATATCCGACTTCGGCCAATCTAACGTGCCGAACTCGGGTAGACCTGAGTTCGGTGGGAGAGGGAAAGCCACATGTCCGACATCGGCCTCTTTAGCGGCCCGTTCAGCACCGCCTTCGTGCTGCTGATCCTGGGCGCGCCCGGGCTGCCGATCGGCGCGCTTGCCGGCGCGCTGATTTGGCGCCGGCATCGTGTTTGGGGCGCGCTGCTCGGCGCCGCCATCGGCTTTGGCCTCTGGCTGTTGGGCTGGCTCTATTTCAGCGATAACCTCTGAACCGCCTCTCATCGCCAACCGGAGACCCTCATGCCCGTCATCCAATGCGATATCCGCGAAGGCTGGAGCGACGACCAGAAACGCGCGCTCGCCAGCGGCCTCACAAAAGTAGTTGCCGAAGTCGGAAAAGTGCCGATAAAGAGCGTCCACATCGTGATCCGGGAAGCCCGCGGCCTGCATTTCATGTTCGGCGGCGAGCCGGCGCCCGAATTCAAGTCTGCCGGGGGCGGCTGAATAGACTTTGGAACTGCCGCCATGAAATCGAACGCCCGCGTTTGCCTGCGCATCCTGGCTGTTATCTTGGCCGCCGGCACGCTGGCGGCTTGCGAAACCACCGGCACAAGCGCGTCGGATGTCGCCGCCAAGCCGGTGGAACTGCCGATGACCCATACGCGCGCCGCCGAGCAATGCTGGATGTCGACCGAAAAGGCCAACGCCAGCCTCCCGCTCGATAAACGGGCCGACATCGTCAACAAATGCATCGAGCAGAAGATGAATGCGGGCTCCGGTGGTAGCGAGGCCGCCCCGGCGGTTCCTGCCGAGGCCAAAAAGAAGAAGCCGGCCGCCGCCGACGCCAAGCCAAAGAAGCCCGCGGCCGCCGCGCCCCAAGCGGCCGACGCCGAGGCCCCCGACAAGAAACCTTGATGACGGCGGGACAAGCCAGCTGCCTCCCCTTGCGGGCCGCCTGCGGCCGTATCACCATCCCGCTCCCAAGCCGATAGGAGGTTGTCATGGCTAAGGGTCAGATGCGCGTGCCGAAGGAAAAGAAGAAACCGAAAGCCGACAAGGACAAGCCCAAGCAACTGTCCGCCTACAAGCTCTCACAAATGCAAGGCACGTCCGGCAGTCCGTACAGCACGCCGCCCGGCAAGAAGCCTTGAGCCTCAACGCGTGCCTTGGCCGGTCATGCGGTCGCCCGCCGGCAGCGCGTCGGCCGCTTTGGCCATCTCCAGGCAGGTGAGCAATTCGACGTAGCTCGGGGTGCCGCCCAGCTTGGACAATGTCACGCAGTGCGTCTGTTGCGCGGACGTGAATTGCCCCCATTGGTCATTGAGCTTGCTGCGCGCGGCGGATTCGTCACGCTGGCAGGCATTGGCATCGCGGTTGGGCGCGACCGCGGTTTTGGCCGCGGGCTGGCACCCCCGATCGATATTGAATTCCGGCACCCGGTCGGCGACCAGCAAGATATGCGATGCAGTCAGCATGATGGGCAAAAACGCGGCCATGGCCGTTCTCCCCTGTGATGGGTCGCGGGTTCAACGCGCAGGCCGAGTTCCGGGTTTCATAATTTTGAACATTTTCGCGCGGCGGCCTTCACACCTTCGCCAAAGTTCCATGCGACACGTGCAACCAATGCTTAACCGGTTAGCGCCGACGGCGGATCGGGGGAGTTTTTGGGGATGCGACCGAGCGCGATTCTTTACGCGGCATGGGTGATCGCCGCAGCGGTCAGTCTGTTTGCCGCCGCGCCCTCCGCGGCGCAGGAGACGAGCGCGCCGGCCGAGGCCGTCGATCCGGCCGCCGATACCCCCCTCACCCCTGAGGAATTCGCTTTGCTTGGCAATGCGCTGCTGTTCGATCCCGCGAATCTCGGCGACAGCAAGCCGGCCAAGCCGCTGCGTCTGCCCGGCCTGAACGACCCCAACAAATTCGATGTCAGCCACAGCGGCAAACCGGACGGCTCCAAGACGCTGGTGCTCAAGCAGCCGCTTGCAACCGAATGGGACGCCAAAGTCGGCGCCGATCTCAACCTCGCTGCGACGGCGTCGGACGGTTACCGGCCCGGCAAGCTTTTGCCGGCCGCGGGCGCCGATCAGGATTCCGGCGCGGCCTGGGCCTCGGTCGGCGTGCCTAATCTCGCCAGCGTCGATGCGCGCGTCGATCCCAACAGCGACCAGGGCAAGCTCGGCACCACGTTCAAGCACTCGATCCCGTTCGGCGGCAATTATGCCGTCACGCTGCAGAATACATATTCGGTGACCGAGACCTTCAGCCAGCCCACAACACCGTCATCCGATATGCCGTTGATGGCGGTGCCGGCCGGCACCGCACCGCCGACGCCGCAAATCTGGGGCAATCAGAAAGCGGTCAAATTCGACGTTCTGGCGACCGGCACGACGTTCGGCGCCGGCGTCGCCACGGCCAGCAACGACCCGGTCACGCATAACACCTTCAGCGCCGATCAGAAGCTGTACGGCCCGCTGCACGTGACCACGTCTGTGACCGATTTCGGGCAGTCGACCACCAGCAAGAGCATCACCGCCGGCCTCAAGCTGAATTGGTAAGTCCGCGCGCGCCTGTCCAAGTGTGCGCCGCCCCGATGCCGCCCCCGCCGCGCCCAATGGCCGCCCTAGTTCCATGCGGCAATCCGCTTGGACGGGGGGCGTCAGCGCAACGATTTTGCGCCTGTGTAGAGGTGAAGCATGACGGCCATCAGACCCGAGCGGCTTGCTGCGGACCAGAGTGGTTCCGAGAAAACCGGTCCGGAGCAATACGCTCCGAAAAGCAGCGGACCGGAAAGACTCGGCGAGGTCGACCAAGCAGCGGCGACCGCGTTCGAGGGTGAGATCCGTGAGTTCGTCCGGCGCGACGTTGCAACCTTGCGCCGGCAACGCAACGAAACCGATGCGCCACCCGACCCGGCCGCCGAAAACCTGAACGCGCTGATCCGGCGCATCGCCGGCGCCTCGATGGAGGAGATCGACCGCGTCATTCTCGAGTTGCAAGGCGTGCGCGACATGTTGCGTAGCGAGGGCGAACGCGTCAGCCGCGAACTCGCCGGTTACGCCAGCTTGAGCCACGCGTCGATGACCGCCATGAAGGTCATCGGCGACAGCCTCAAGCAATGGAAAGATGCGCCGATCAATAACGGTCGGCGTTCGGTGAGCTGACGCTTACTTCCATCGCCGGGCTTTTAACTTGGCGCATGATCATGTCCGAAAACCGGTTCCCACTTTTCGGCATCATGCGCTGCCGGCGATGGTAGAAGCTGCTGCATTACGAATCGATCTCGTCGACCACGGTGCGGGTCGCCGGCGCGACCAGGAAAACCTTGTCCTTGGTTTTCACATAGCCCAGCGTCTGCACGCCGTTAATGCCCCTCACACTTGCAGGCATTGGGTGCATTTCGTTCAAGGCTTGATTGACGTTCAGTTCGGCCGCCGGCGCGAGCGCCTCGGCGTCTTCGGCAGCGGCTGTCTTGTCCGCCATCACCGCTTGATAAAGCTGCTGGCGGTCCTGATCGCTCAGTGACAGCGGCCACGCCATGATCGGCGTGCGGTCGAGGATGTCATTACGCTGAGAGAATTTGGCCGGCATGGTTTGTCCGGTCGCGCCGATCGGTCCCGGTCGATTTTGTTTCAAGTCGGTGCTGGAGCGCGCGCCGGTCGTCTCTCCGGTCCCGGCGCCTTGCTGATTGCCCGCGCCGGTCGGCTGACCGGACGCCGAGGCGCCGGGCGAAAGGGGTCCGCCGACGGCGGCCTGGCCCTGGGTCGCGGTGGTCACATCGCCTGTGCCGCCTGATGGGGTCTTGTTGCCGCCGGCGGCACCGCCCCGTGGCTGCGTCGGCTCTGACCCGAGCGATGAGGTTGGGTCGTCCGACGCCCGCAGCGCGGCGCGCGATTCCGCCGGGGTTGGCACTTTCCTGACATCGGCGGACTTCGAAAACGCTTGCTCGGTGGCGCCGGGATTGAGTTGTCTGGTATCCGGCTTGAAGCCCGGGTCGGTCGGGACAGTGGCGCTTTCCTCGGCGCGCGCCGGCCCGGTCGCAAGCGGAATAACGGCGAGGCCGGCGGCCAGCACGGTCGCCAACAGAAGATGACGGTGCAAGTTCTTCATGAGGGCCTCCTCGGCTTGCCGAAAACAGGGTAAAGAACAACGACCCAGAGGCGTCACAGGTTGCATGAATTCGATGGTCAAGAATCCGGTGGGTAACCCGCTTATCTTCCACACCGACTTGTGGATTGCCGGGACGGTGGAACCGGCCACCTCTGCGCTTCGACGCCGGCGCCTACAGTGTGTTCGTTCGAAAGCGGCCAATGTCGCATGCGGCCGCTGTCAATCGAGACTGCTGCGACAGGCGGCAGAACCGGCAACGTCTGCGGGCAATCCCCCCACAAACTAAACCCCGCCACGGCGGGGTTCTTTTGCGAGGACGAACCGGTGGTTTTAGGTCAATTGGCGGAAACTTTGCGCGGCAGCGGATAGTCTTCGCTCTCGTACAGCCGGCGGATGCCGTTGCCGTCGAAACGCTTTTCCTCGACCTCGAGATAGGCCCCCAGCAGCAATTCCGGCGGCAATTCCTCGATCGCGAAACGGATAGCCTCTGCCGCGGTCGGAAAACGCTTGTATCCGATCGGACGGCGCGATTTGCGGCTGCGGCTGGGAAATAACTCGGACGGGGCCCGATAGTTGATCATCGACATCAGTACTAACTCCTCGCCGCACAATATGGCCCTTTGGCCGCGAAAAATCCAGCGGCTACGGCCCCGAACAGGCTGAAGCGCCCCGCTAAGGTAAATTCAATGCTTTGAAAAAGATCGGCCCGATGCCGAGGCACCGGGCCGTTACCACCTGCGTTGCTGCGTCTAGTCGACGAAGTCCGCGACCACTTCGCTGGTGGCCGGGTCGACCAGCACGACGTGGTTGTTCACCCGCATGTATCGGTAAGACCTGACCGCCGGCACTTCGACGGCGACGTCGTCCGGCACCTCATAAAGCCGCGCGTCCTGCGGCACCCGAGTACCGACGCGATATTCGACCGCCGGCGGCGCCGTTTCAACCGGCTCGCGCACGATGGTGCGATAGATCGTGCGCCGCTGCACCGGCGTGAGTGCGAGCGGTTGCGTGGTCACGATGGTCCGCGGCTCCAACGGCTCACGCGTGATCACCGCGGTCTGCGCGCTCGCACTGCCAACGCCGGCGAGCATCGCCGCGGCGATCGCGACGTGGCGAAAATGTGTCATGAGTTCCTCCTGCCTGTTATGGCTTCGAGGACTGGAAACGTTCGCCGACATGATGCGTTCCGTTGGCGAGTTCCCGCATCATAGCGTGTGCGGTGGCTCGTCGAGCAGCGGCAGTTTCGCGCTGAGCACGGCAATGCGCCGCAGCGCCTCGGCTTGCGTGAGATTGAGCTTGAACGCGTCCGGCTCGTAGGCGTCGATGGCGAGTTGCTTGAGCCGCGCCGCCTGTTTGGCGGTCATCGGCATCGTAGTGACTGGCTTTAGTTTTGCGGGCATGGCCCTGACACAATGAACAAAGCCGCGTCTTGTTCCATCGTCTTGGATCAAGATGTCTTCACGGTGGCCAGCGCCGGCCGTAGCGCCAGCGTGATCGGCAGCGTCAGCAACACCACCGCCGCAACCACCACCAGGGCAGAGGTCACTCCAACCGCATCGCCGAGCAATCCGTAGATCGCCGGCGACACCGCGCCCGCGCCGATGGTCCCGGTGTAAAAAATGCCGAAGGCGCGCTGGCGCCGCGCCGGCTCGACCAGGTTCGGCACCGAACCGTAAAGCACCGACGAGGTGCCGTTAAGCGCGACGCCGACCAGCGGCAACAACAGCAGCGCCGCGTTGAGCGACAGCGGCAGCAGCGCGACAATGCCGAGCGCGGTCACCGCCTCGGTCAGCCACACCGTCGCCACCGCGCCAATGCGCGCTCCGATGAAGACGCAGACCAGCTTGCCAGCCGCGCCGCCGGCGAAAACTAAAGTAAGCGCGAAGCCGATGGTCGGCAGGCTGGCGCCCTTGGCGTCGAGCACGAACGGCAGGAATGTCAGAAAGGCCATGCGGGTGGCGCTGTCGATCACGCCGACCGACAGCAGCAGCGGAAAGCCGAACTGGCTCAGGCGCGAGGAGGCCGTAGCGCCAGTTTCGCTTTTGCGCGGCGCCGCCGCCTCGACCGCAAAGCGCGGGATCAGCATGAAGATGACGATCGCCGCCAGCGCGCCGATGCCGCCCAGCAGCACCAGCGTCTCGCGCCAGGGCAACACGACGAACAACAAAGACGCTGCCGCCGGCAGCGTCATCTTGCCGATATCGCCAGCAAAATTGTAGGTGCCGAGCGCTTTCAGCGAGCGCGCCCCGGCGAAAGCCTGCGCGATCAGCGACGACGCCAGCGGATGCTGTGTGCTGGCGCCGAGCCCGCCCACGAACAGCGCGGCCACCAGCATGGCGACGCCGCTGCTGAAGCCGGCGAGGCAATAGCCGAAGCCGGCGAGCGCGGTGCCGAGCGCGAGCACGACGGCTGCGCCGAACCGTTCGGCCAGCAAACCTGCGGGAATCTGCAAGCCGGCGAGCGTGCCGGAGAACACTGTCTTCATCAGCCCGAGCGCGGCGAAACCGAGGCCGAATTCGTGCTGCCAGATCGGCAACATCACATAGATTAAGTCGGTATAGCCGTCGTGCAGCGCATGCGCGCTGCAGGCGACGCCGAGCGCGCGCCGTTCCTCGGCCTTCGTGTGCGCGCTTTCGGCCGCGGTCGTCATGGCGTTGTCCCGCGCCGCTCGACAAAGGTGGTGCTGATGAGCGAGAGCACCGGCTCGCCGTTTTGGTTGACGCCGGTCGAACGGAACGTCATCAGCCCGAAGCGCGGCCGGCTGTTGGACAAACGCAACTCGGTCACTTCGCTTTTATATTCGATAATATCGCCGACGTAGACTGGCTTGAGCCATTTCAGCTCGCGGAAACCGAGCGCCGGGCCGATGCTGGCGACCGGCTCGCCGCGCGCCAACATTGCTTCGTCCATGCGGCGGCGATGATCGATCATCAGCCGCATCCAGGCCAGCGCGGTATGCCAGCCGGAGGCGACCAGCGCGCCGAAATGCGAGCGCGCCGCCGCTTCCTCGTCGATGTGAAACGGCTGCGGATCGAAGCGGTTGGCGAAGGCCTTGATGTTGTCGGCGGTAAAAGTGTAGCGCCCGACTTCGAATACGTCGCCGACCTGGATGTCCTCGAAAAATTTCACGAACGCACCCCCGGCTGGCGGCGGCCGAATAACGCGGTCGTAATCAATTCGGCAATGCTTTCGCCGGCCACGTCGAGCACCTCATAGCGGAATTTGATGAGACCCATTTCCGGCCGGCTCTTGGAGGGACGGCTTTCCAGCACCGTGGCGCGCACGCGGATCTGGGTGCCCGGCCGCAACGGCTTGAGCCAGCGCATGTCCTCGATGCCGGGGCTGCCCATGGACGTCGAGTTCGAACAGGAAGCCGTCGGCGATGATGCGCATCAGCAGGCAGCAGGTGTGCCAGCCCGAGGCGCCCAAGCCCCCCAGAATAGTGGCGCTCGCCGCCACCTCGTCGAGATGCATCGGTTGTGGATCGAACTCGGCGGAGAACGCGACGATTTCCTCGCGCGTGACTAGCCGCGGGCCGTAGATGGCGACCGCGCCCGGTTTGAAGTCTTCCCAGTGGAGTTTCGGCATGACGGTTTTCTAGCCGTCGCGCGCGGGCTTGTCACACCACATTCGTGATTAAGTCGCAAACCTGAAATGCATCACGTCGCCGTCGGCGACCACGTAATCCTTACCTTCCAGCCGCATTTTGCCGGCCTCTTTGGCGCCCGTCTCGCCGCCATTGGCGATGAAGTCGTCATAAGCGATGGTCTCGGAACGGATGAAGCCGCGCTCGAAATCGGAATGGATCACGCCGGCCGCCTGCGGCGCCTTGGTGCCTTTGGTGATGGTCCAGGCCCGCGTCTCCTTCGGACCGACGGTGAAATAGGTCACCAGATGCAAGAGCGCGTAGCCGGCGTTGACCAGTCGGTCGAGCCCGGTCTCCTTGAGGCCGACCGCTTCGAGAAACTCCGCGCGCTCGGCCGGTGGCAGGGTGGCGATCTCCGACTCGATCTTGGCGGAAATCACCACCGCGACCGCGCCCTCTTCCTCGGCGCGCTGCTCGACTTTGCGGGAGAAGTCATTGCCGGTCGCGGCGGAGGCTTCCTCGACGTTGCAGGCATAGAGCACCGGCGCCGAAGTGAGCAGACCTAGCGAGTGGAATAGTTTTTCCTCCTCGGGCTTCCGCTCGACCAGACGCGCCGGCTTGCCTTCGCGCAGCAGCACGAGCGAGCGGGTGACCAGATCGAGCATTTCCTTGGCGAGCTTGGCGTCCTCGCCGTTGCCCTTGGCCTTTTTCTCCATCGCATCGACGCGCTTTTCCAGTGATTCGAGATCGGCCAGCATCAACTCGGTTTCGATGGTGTCGATATCGGCAATCGGGTCGATCTTACCCTCGACGTGGGTGACGTCCGAGTCCTCGAAACAGCGCACCACATGCACGATGGCGTCGACCTCGCGGATGGTGGCGAGAAACTGGTTGCCGAGCCCCTCGCCCTTCGAGGCGCCGCGCACCAAGCCGGCGATATCGACGAAGGTGATGCGGGTCGGAATGATCTGCTCGGACTTGCCCAGCACCGCGAGCTTGTCGAGGCGCGGATCCGGCACCGCGATCTCGCCCACGTTCGGCTCGATGGTGCAGAACGGATAATTGGCCGCCTGCGCCGCCGCGGTCTGCGTGAGCGCATTGAAGAGCGTCGACTTGCCGACATTCGGCAGGCCGACGATGCCGCATTTGAATCCCATGAAATTGTCCGCGCCGTTATAGTGTCATTCGGTGTCGTTCTCGTCCGCGCCGCCAAAGCCTTTGGCGCTCATGGCGAGATGCACCTTGTTCTGGAACGTCGAATCCTTGCCCTCGATCAGCAGCGCGACATTGTCGGCGACAATCTCGCACAGCGCTTCCACCCACGGCCGCTCGCTCTTGGCGAAATCCTGCAACACGTAAGCTTCCATCATATCCTTGTTGCCGGGATGGCCGACGCCAAGACGCACGCGGCGATATTCGTTACCGATATGCTCGGAGATCGAACGCAGCCCGTTGTGGCCGGCATTGCCGCCGCCGAGCTTCAATCGCACTTTGCCGGGCGTCAGTTCGGCTTCGTCGTGGAACACCACGACGCTGCCCGCATCCAGCTTGTAGAAATGCGCGGCTTCCGCCACCGCGCGCCCCGACTCGTTCATATAGGTGCCGGGCAGCAGCAGCAGAACTTTTTCCGCCCCGATCGCGCCTTCCACCGCCACGCCTTGGAATTTCCGACGCCACGGCGCGATGTCGTGACGCTTGGCGATCGCCTGCACCATCATGAAACCGATATTGTGCCGGTTGCCGGCGTAGCGTTCGCCGGGATTGCCGAGGCCGACGAAGAGCAGCATGGAGTTATCGGCGTTGCCGCCTCCGCTCGTAATCGGTCGAGACAAAAGTTGTGAGGGGCGCTAGGCGCCGCCTCACTTCTTGTCGGACTTCGCCGGCGCGGCGGCGGCAGTGGGCGCAGCGCCCGCGGCCGGAGCGGCACCGGGCGTTGCACCGGGCGCGGCGCCTGGCGCTGCACCGGGAGCCGCACCTTCGGCGCCGGGCACCACGCCTGCGGCGGCGGCAGCCGCAGCAGCGGCGGCAGCAGCGGCGGCCGCTTCGGCGGCGGCCTTCATTTCTTCCGCGTAGCCGGACGGCGGCACCACCGTGACCAGCGTGATGTCGCCATGGGCGATCACCCGCAAGTTCGGCGGTAGCGTGATCTCGCTGAGATGCTTGGAATGGTTGATGTCGAGTTCGGAAATGTCGACGTCGATCGATTCCGGAATGGTCTCGACCGGGCACATCACCTCAATCGTGTGGGTGACGATGTTGACCGCGCCGCCGCGCTTGACGCCGGGCGACTGGTCGGCATTGAGCACCTTGACCGCGACGTTGACGCGGATGACGGCGCCTTCCGACACACGCAGGAAATCCACGTGCATCGGCAGGTCTTTCACCGGGTCGAGCTGGAAGTCGCGCGGGATCACGCGGTGCTTGGTGCCGTCCAGATCGATGTGGAACAGCGTGGTGAGGAAGCGCCCGGCATAAATGCGCTTGCGCAACTCGGCATGGTCCATAAGGACCATCTGCGGGGGCTTGTTTTCACCATAGATTACGCCCGGCACATTGCCGGAGCGACGTGCAGCCCGAGCGGCCCCCTTGCCGCCTTTCGGACGCACCGTCGCCTTCAATTCTTGGACGGTCGCCATTTTGAAACCCTCATCTAAGCCAATGGAAAAGGCGGCATTTTCGGCCGCCTATGACCGCGGCAAGCCTCCAGGGGTGCCGGGGGCCGCGTGTCGCGCGGGTTTATAGCGGCGAAGGTCCGAAAGGGCAAGAATGGCTTGAAACCACGGAATAATCAGTCGGACGCGGCCGCGTCCGGGCTTTTCTTAACGGCCTTGCCTAGACCCTTGGCCTCCAATGCCGCAATACGCTCCTTGAGCGCCTCGTTTTCCTCGCGCGCCAAGCGGGCCATTTCCTTGACCGCCTCGAATTCCTCGCGCTGGACCACGTCGAGGTCGCGCAGCATGCGCTCGGCCTGGCTGCGGAATAAAGTATCGAATTCCTTGCGCACCCCTTGTGCGACCCCGGCGGCATCGTTCATCAGGCGCGCCATCTCGTCGAAAATGCGGTTGGTGGTCTGGGTCATGCCTCGTCTCCGGTAGCATCTTTTTTGCGCATGATCTTGCCCGAAAACCGGTACCCACTTTTCGGGATCATGCGTGTAAGAATGGCGATGCGGTCATCCCGCTGCAAGGGGCGGCATGCTACCACTCTTGGCGGACGCGCTTGAACTCGGAATTTGCAATGCCTTTATTCGTGATCCCCTTTCCCGCCTTCGATCCGGTGCTGGTGCATTTCGGCCCATTTGCCATCCGCTGGTATGCGCTGGCCTATATCGTCGGCATCCTGCTCGGCTGGCTCTATGCCCGCGTCCTGATCCGCTCCGAAAAACTGTGGGGCGGGCCCGAGCCGCTGACGGTCCTCGACTTCGACGATTTCGTGTTGTGGGTGACGCTCGGCATCATACTCGGCGGCCGCATTGGCTACGTGCTGTTCTATAACCTGCCGCACTTCGCGGCCCATCCGATCGAAATCCTGCAATTGTGGAACGGCGGCATGTCGTTCCACGGCGGCTTCACCGGTTGCGTGGTCGCCGTGGTGCTATTCGCGCGCCACCGCGGCATTTCGATCCTGTCCCTCGGCGACTTGACGTGCGCGGTCGCCCCGATCGGGATATTCCTCGGCCGCCTCGCCAATTTCATCAATGGCGAATTATGGGGCCGCCCGGCCAACGTGGCTTACGTTCCTTGGGCCATGGTGTTCCCAGGCGGCGGGGCGCTGCCGCGCCATCCGAGCCAGCTCTACGAGGCAGCGCTCGAGGGTCTAGTGCTGCTTGCGGTGCTGGCGCTGCTGATGCGCACCGGCGCGCTGAAACGGCCGGGCCTGATCGTCGGCAGCTTCGCCTGCGTCTACGCCATCGCGCGCTCAACGTGCGAATTCTTCCGCGAGCCCGATGCCCAGCTTGGCTTCTTGTGGGGTGGAGCGACCATGGGTCAGCTGCTGTCGATCCCGCTGTTCCTCGTCGGTCTTGGGTTTATATTTTACGCGCTGAAGCATCCGCTCCAACGAGTCGAACGATGAGCAATACTTCGCCTCTGGAAACCGAGATTCGCCGGCTCATCGCCGCGGCCGGGCCGATGCCTTTGGCCGAATACATGGCACTGTGCCTTTCCGACCGCGAGCATGGCTACTACACCAACCACGATCCGTTCGGCGCGCGCGGCGACTTCATCACCGCGCCGGAAGTCAGCCAGATGTTCGGCGAGATGATCGGGCTCTGGATGGCCGCAGTCTGGAAGCAGATGGGCTCGCCGGAAAACCTGCGCATCATCGAGCTCGGACCCGGCCGCGGCACCATGCTGAAGGACGCATTGCGCGCGGCCAAGGTGTTGCCGAATTTCCTAGAGGCCGCGGTGATCCATCTGGTCGAGATCAGCCCGGCGCTGGAGGCGCAGCAGCAGCGCACCCTGGAGGCTCTGCCGATGCCGATATACTGGCATCCTTCGCTTGCCGACGTGCCGCCGGGCATCGCCATCGTTGTCGCCAACGAATTCTTCGACGCGCTGCCGATCCATCAAGCGGTGAAGACCGAGCAAGGCTGGCACGAGCGCCGGATCGACATCGAATCCACCGGCAGGCTCGCGTTTACGGTCGCCCCCGAACCGATCCCGCACTTCGACACCCTGCTGCCGCCGCCACTGCGGAGCGCGCCCGACGGGTCATTCTTCGAATGGCGCGCCGACAATGTCGCGCTGGAATTGGGCAAGCGCCTCATGCGCGACGGCGGCGCCGCGCTGGTGATCGACTATGGCCATACCCAAAGCGCCGTCGGCGACACCTTGCAGGCGGTCGGCCGGCACGCTTATGCCGATCCGCTCAGCGCGCCCGGCACCATCGACCTCACCGCGCATGTGGACTTTCAGGCACTGACGAGCGCAGTGGAGGCCATGGGTGTCAACGGTTACGGACCGGTCACGCAATCGCAATTATTGCGCCGTCTCGGCATCATGACGCGCGCGGCCTCGCTCAAGACCAAGGTCCCGGACGCCGCCGCCGACATCGATGCCGCGTTGAAACGCCTGATCAGCGAGGGCGAGGCCGGCATGGGCGCGCTGTTCAAGGCCGCCGCCTTCGCGCAACCCTCGGTCGGCGCGCCGCCCGGATTCGAGGGCTAGTGCATGCTCCCGCCACTCAGGCGGGCCCGCAGTGCATGGGTTAATTCGAATAGCGCTGTGTCATGCGAAGCGTGAGCCCGCAATTCATCACGCCGCAGTATCGATCTTTGCCTCGACGGCGAGGCGGGAGATCAAACGAGGGTTGCCCTGCCCTTCTTCGCACCCCTTGCTGCCGAGCAGATCGGCGGTGGCGCGGTCCTGGATGCCTTCGGCAATGACCGATAGGCCCAGCAGCTTGCCCAGGCCTATGGTGGCGCCGACAATCGCCATATCGTCCGAATCCGCCCGCAGATTTTGGACGAATGACTTGTCGATCTTCAGCCTGTCGAACGGGAATTTTTTCAGATAGGTCAGGCTGGCAAATCCGGTGCCGAAGTCGTCCAAGGCGATGCCGACACCGAGATCCTGAATGCGGTCGAAAATCGCGAGCGCCCTTTCGTCGTCCTCCAGCAGGATTCCTTCGGTCACTTCCAGTTCAAGCATCGAAGACGAAAAGCCGGTGTCTCGCAGAACCGCCTCGACGGTCGCTGCGAGGTCGCCCGATTGAAACTGTGACGGCGCGAGATTCACGCCCAGCCGAATATCAAAGCCCTTCTGCTGCCAATGATGGCCTTGCCGGCATACGGTTTCTAAGACCCAAAGCGCGATGCCATCTGAAATCGACGACCCGTTGACGACCGGCATGAAATCATCCGGCGCGACCACTCCGCGTTCGGGGTGCCACCAGCGAATAAGGGCCTCGGCGCCGACCAACCTGCCGGTTTCAAGACTGACCTGCAGCTGATAGAACATCTCGAATTCACGCCGTTCTGCCGCCCGCGCCAGAGCAGCCTCCAGTGCCAGACGAGATTCAAGTTCGGCCCTGAGCCCGCGCTCAAAAAGGAAATAGCCGCCGCGCCCAGCGGCCTTTGCCTGATACAAAGCGAGATCGGCATTACCGAGAAGTTCGTCTGCCGTCGCGCAGTCTTTCGGAAAGGTCGCCACGCCGATGCTGCCGGTGACGCGAAGCTGACGTACACCGACGGTAAACAAGGATTCGCTGAGTGCGAGCAAAATCAGTTGTGCAAGTTCTATCGCCCGGTCCACCGCGTCGGCGCCGCTGACAACGATGGCGAACTCATCACCGCTCAACCCGGCAACCAGGCAGTCGCTCTCGGCCAAGGCGCGCAATCGCTCGGCAACGCCTCACAGCAACTGATCGCCGCAGGCGTGGCCGAGGGTATCGTTGATCTGCTTGCATTTATCGAGGTCCGTCATCAGCAATGCAACCTCGCACTGCTTTGCTTCTGCGTTGGCGAGCGTTGCACCTAAACGCTCGTGCAGCTTGTTCCGATTAGCCAAGCCAGTCAGCGTATCGTGCTCCGCCAGGTACCGAATTCTTTCGGCTTCCCGCTTTCGAACCGATATGTCTCGCGTCCCTCAAGTTCCAGAACCTTGCCACCGGACACTTGAAGCGCTCCCAGCGGCAGTTCAAGGATTGAAAACGGCGCAAGATTTCCGGCGCCGTCGCGCAAGGCGCAGATTCGATCGAGCGGCTGGCCGATCACTTCCTCGGGCTGGTAACCGAATATCGCCACGGCACCGGGGTTCCAGATCGTAATCAGGCCCCCCTGGTCGGAGCACACCAAACCATCGCCATGCGACATCGCAATCTTGTGGAAGCGTTTATCCGCGATCGCGCCTTCAAATAAACGTTTGGTTAAGCGTAACATTCGCGGTGCGGCCAGAAAGTCCGCTAATAGCTGACAGCCGACACTGGACGCTCAACGCGAGTATCGGTTGGCCATTTATGAGTTGACGTCTGGGTCCAAGCCGGATTTCCGAAAAGGTCATAGTTATGAAATACGCTTCGTCCGGACGGTAACCGATGCTGCAGGCCCCCGTTCTGAGCTCGCTCGCCCGCATCCGCCACGGCTTCTTCACCCGTAGCGGCGGCGTCTCGCACGGCGTCTATGCCAGCCTCAATGGCGGCGTCGGCTCCAACGACGCACCCGACAAGGTCGCCGAGAACCGCTCGCGCATGGCGGTGGCGCTGGGCGTCGCGCCGGACCATTTGCTCACCGCCTATCAGATTCATTCGCCCGACGTGGTGGTCGCCGACCAGTTGTGGTCGCAAGCGAACCGCCCGCGCGCCGACGCCATCGTCACCCGCACACCGCGGCTCGCCATCGGCGTGTCGACCGCCGACTGCGGACCGCTGCTCTTGGCCGACGCCGAGGCGGGCGTGATCGGCGCGGCGCATGCCGGCTGGCGCGGCGCGCTCACCGGCGTGGTCGAGGCGGCGATCGCCGCCATGGAAAAGCTCGGCGCCGAGCGCGCGCGCATCGTGGCGGCACTCGGGCCGGCCATCAGGCAGCCGAATTACGAAGTCGGGCCGGAATTCGTCGCGCGCTTCCTGTCGGCCGATGCGGACAACGCGCGCTTCTTTGCGCCGTCGGAGCGCGCCAGCCACGCCATGTTCGATCTCGCCGGCTACATCGCAGAACGCGTGCAACGGGCCGGGGTTGCGACATTTGAAGACCTCGCGCTGTGCACTTTTGCCGAGCCCGAGCGCTTCTTCAGCTACCGCCGCACCACCAAGCAGGGCGAGCCGGATTACGGGCGGCATATCAATGCCATCGCGCTCGCCGATTGACGCCTCGTGCGGCGGCCGCCCGTCTGGACTCAAGGGCGCCCCAGCCGCTACGCTCCACGCAGGCTAAGGGACTTAAAAAAAGCGGCCACCGACAGGGGTGTCAATGCTGTGGAGTGGGTGCGGGCGCGCCTGGCGCGCCGCGCGACGTGTGTCTCGGCATCTGCTGTTGGCCGCCTGTTGCGCCACGGCGCTGGCCGCATGCAACCCCGACAACCGTCCGGGCGCAGTGGCCGGTCCGCCGCGCGGCGCTACCGTTACCTTCGAATCGATCGACGGCCTGCCGCCCGGCCAATTCCGTGAGCTGGTGGAGGCGCTCAACAACGAGGCGCAGACACGCCGCTTGGCGGTGATGTCGCGCGAAAGCCCATCGGCGTATCGCGTGCGCGGTTATCTCGCCGCCAAGGTGACGAAGCGGGAGACCACGATCTCGTGGGTCTGGGACGTGTTCGACGGCGACGACCGCCGCGCGCTGCGCATTGCCGGCGAGGAGACCGCCAAATCGGGCAAATCGGGCCGGCATCGCGACGCCTGGTCGGTGGCCGACGACGCGATGCTGCGCCGGATCGCCGGCAGCAGCATGGACCAGCTCGCTGCATTCCTTAGCTCGCCCGAGGTCGCGCCAAGCACGCCCGACTTTGGGCCGCGGCTGGCGCTGGCCGGAACGCAATACTCCACGCCGGAAGCGGCCCGGCAAACGCCGACGCAGGTGGCCGCAAGTCACTGAGCCATAGGCTCATTCACCTTGTCCAAAAGCTTGCGCACAATGTCTTGGACTCGTATTGCGAGCCCCTGCCCGCCTTGTTATGACCTGCGCGCCTACGGCGCTGAGTAGCAAAGGATTCGGAGATGGCGGGCAAGAACGGGGCGATCAAGCTCGTCGCCGGCAACTCAAATCCAGCTTTGGCGCAGGCGATCGCCGAATACCTCAAGACCCCGCTGACCAAGGCGGTGGTGCGGCGCTTCGCCGACATGGAAGTGTTCGTCGAAATCCAGGAAAACGTGCGCGGCGCGGACTGTTTCGTAATTCAGTCCACCTCCTATCCGGCCAACGACCATTTGATGGAATTGCTCATCATCATGGACGCGCTACGCCGCTCGTCGGCGCGCCGCATCACCGCGGTGATCCCTTATTACGGCTATGCCCGGCAGGACCGTAAACCGGGCCCGCGCACGCCGATTTCGGCCAAGCTGGTGGCCAATCTGATCACGCGGGCCGGTGCCGACCGGGTGATGACGCTCGACCTGCATGCCGGGCAGATCCAGGGCTTCTTCGACATCCCGACCGACAATCTCTATGCCTCGCCGGTGATGGTTCGCGACATCCGCGAGCGCTTCCAACTCGATAATGTGATGGTGGTGTCGCCCGACGTCGGCGGCGTGGTGCGCGCGCGCGGGCTGGCCAAGCGCATCAACGCGCCGCTCGCCATCATCGACAAGCGGCGCGAGCGCGCCGGTGAATCCGAGGTGATGAACGTGATCGGCGACGTTGCCGGATACACCTGCGTGCTGGTGGACGACATCGTCGATAGCGGCGGCACTTTGGTGAACGCGGCCGAGGCACTGCTCGAGCAGAAGGCCAAGGCGGTCTACGCCTATATCAGCCACGGCGTGCTCTCCGGCGGCGCGGTGGCGCGCATCTCCAAGTCGCGGCTGAAGGAACTGGTGATCACCGACTCGATTCAGCCGACCAAGGAAGTCCTCACGGCGGGCAATATCCGCGTGCTGCCGATCGCGACTTTGATCGGCGAGGCGATCGGGCGCACCGCAACCGAGGAGTCGGTGTCGAGTCTGTTCGACTGACCGCCGATTCGCGCCGGCAAGTTATCCACTGAAAGATTCAACGTCCCGCCCGATTGCCTGTGGAGATTCCATTCCGCGCGGTTGCCTATGACAGGCAAATCACGGCCCATTGGCCATCGATGATGCCTCTGGCGGGCTGAATCGCGTCGGTTATAGTCAGTTGGCTAAGTGATTCGCTTCCGCCGTCAAGGCGTCCCCGTACCCCTGCGTCACAATCCGGTCGGCTGCTGCCGTGCGCGTGGTTGCGTGCATTCCCTATTCGATTCGGCAAAGCGGAGACGTCATGCCCCAGATCGCCTACGCGGACGAACCAGGAATCAACCCGCTCGACGTGGTGGAACGTCTGGCGGCGGTGAACGACTGGTCGTTCGAACGCGCCACCGACGACGAGATCACCATTTTGGTGACCGGCAAATGGACCGAATACCAGGTCTCCTACACCTGGATGGGCAACATTGAGGCGCTGCATCTGGCTTGCGCCTTCGACCTGCGGGTTCCCGAGCGCCGCCGCGCCGAAGTGCAGACGCTGGTCGCGCTGATCAACGAGCGGCTATGGATCGGCCATTTCGACCTCTGGCTCACCGAAGGCATTTTGATGTTCCGCCACGCGCTGGTGCTGGCGGGCGGCACGGAAGCCTCCGGCAAGCAGTGCGAGGCGATGCTCGCCACCGCGCTCGACGCCTGCGAGCGCTATTTCACCGCCTTCCAATTCGTGGTCTGGGCCGGCAAAGGCGCGCGCGAGGCGCTCGACGCCGCCATGTTCGACACCTCGGGCGAGGCGTGAGCCGCAAACCGCAGCCGCTGAAATCGATAGGCAGCCTTCTCCTCGTCGGCGCCGGCAAGATGGGCGATGCTATGCTCCACGGCTGGCTGGGGCGCGGGCTCAATCCGAGGAAAATCTCGGTGATCGAGCCGCAGCCGGGCAAGGCCGTAAAGGCGATGACGCGGCGCGGGCTCAAGCTCAATCCGAAAGCCAAGGCCGGCACGGCGTCGGCGATCGTGATCGCGGTGAAACCGCAGACCGCGCCCGGCGCGGTTCCGCCGCTCGCACCTTACGTTGGCAAGAGCACGCTGGTGCTCTCGATCATGGCCGGCCGCACGCTTCAATTCTTGCAAAAATCGCTGCCGGCCGGAGCTGCGATCGTGCGCGCCATGCCAAACACGCCGGCCGCGATCGGCCGCGGCATCAGCGTCGCGGTCGGCAATCCGAAAGTCTCCGCACGCCAGCGCAAGCTCGCCTCCGATCTGTTGGCCGCCATCGGCAAGGTCGAATGGATCGCCGATGAGACGCTAATGGACGCGGTCACCGCTTTGTCCGGCTCCGGTCCGGCCTATGTTTTCCTGCTGGCGGAGGCGATGACCAAAGCCGGCATCGCCGCGGGCCTGCCGGCGGATCTCGCAGCGAGGCTGGCGCGCGCAACCGTCGCCGGCTCGGGCGAATTGCTGCATCGCTCGGAACTCGACGCCGCCACTTTGCGGCAGAACGTCACCTCGCCCGGCGGCACCACCGCCGCCGCGCTCGAAGTGCTGATGGGGCCCAGCGGTTTCGACGACCTGCTGACCAAGGCGATTGCCGCCGCCACAAGGCGGGGCCGCGAGCTGGCGGGCTAGGGCCGCACGGCCCCCACCTACGCAGCGACGTCAGATCAAATCCCCAGTGGTCTGTTCCGGAGGGGATTTGATATCGATCATAACCTGCAACGCCTGAGAATCGATCTGCGCACTCGTCCGATCATTCTGCGCTGCTGTTGCGTCCGGTGTCTGACTCAAGGCCAGCCCCATCATGAGGACTGCGATCGTCACGGCAGTCACGGCTACGACGCGCACGTTTGCCTCCACGGTTCTGCGTTTACTTTTGCAGTCGAGCGAGCGGTCATGAATCTCACAATTTTTAGCCTGGCCTCCGTGGCCGACCGCTCGATTTGCGTGAAATCCGGCCGCACGAGACGTCCGAGATTAGTCAACCGAATGTACGAATGACCTCGCTCAAACAATGTGCCGCCAATTTCATTTTCCAATTCCTTGATCGCGCGTGTGATCGACGGTTGTTTAACACCGCAGCGTTTAGCGGCGCGCGTAAAACTTTCCTCTTCACAAAGCGCGAGGAAATAGCTGACCTGATGCATTTTCATGATGCATCTCCCGCGATTATTGAGCGGCAAACTTTGCGGCGTGGCAAGAGATCGCGGCTGCGGATTCGTCCGGGCCAATGCCGGATGCCCGGCGCGAACCCCTAAATTGTCGATGAATGCCCGCATTGGCGATCTCCGTTGCGGAGACCGATACCATACGGGTCAATCGGCGATGGTGAACTAGCTCACATAAGCACGAGCGCTTCCGATATCGGAACAAAGCCCGCGTTGGGCCATTAGCGAACACGGCGAAAGGTCAGCGCAATAGCCGCATTAGCCCTGAAACCGGGGCATTTGGCGGTGCACCACAATTCGTCCAATGCCCTAGAACCGGCGCCTTTGCGGGCCTAGATTAGGGGCAAGCGACTAAAACGATGGGAGGCCGCCATGGCCCGCAAGTCGAAAAAGCAACGCCGCGCGCAAGCCCAAGGCCCCAAGCCGCGTGGCACTTCCGATCGCGACAAGGCGGTCGACGCGCTGATGGCGCTGCTCGCCGAGCATCGGTTCGAAGAGATCGGGCTGGCCGAGGTGGCCGGCCGCGCCGGCTTGAAACTCTCGGCCTTGCGCGGCGAATTCGGCTCGACGCTAGCGATCGTCGCCGCCCACATCAAGGACATCGACCGCGCGGTGCTGGCCGGCGGCGGCGCCGACATGGCCGACGAGCCGGCGCGCGAACGCCTGTTCGACGTGCTGATGCGCCGGCTGGAAGCGCTCGCCCCCTACAAAGAGGCAGTCCGCTCGCTGCTGCGGTCAGCGCGGCACAGCCCCGGCCTCGCGCTCGCGCTCAACGCCATGGCGGTGCGCTCGCAACAATGGATGCTGGAGGGCGCCGGCATCGGCGCCTCCGGCCCGAAAGGCGCGCTGCGCGCGCAAGGCGCCGCGCTGATGTTCGCCCGCGTGCTGTCGGTCTGGTTCGATGACGACGAGCCGGGCCTCGACCGCACCATGGCCGCGCTCGGCCGCGGGCTGGCCAGCGCCGAACGCTGGGCCGGCTTCCTCGACGACTTGTGCTCGCTGCCGAAATGCATCGGGCGCGGGCCGCGCCGCCGCCGCCGCGCGCGCGATGAGGAAGAGGCGGAGGCGGCGTAAATTATCTCGGCTCATTCCCGCGTAAGCGGGAATCCAAAGTCACGAATGAACGCACTCAAGTCCTGGGTCCCCGCTTTCGTGGGGACGAGCGGGTTGGTTGCTACACCGGCACCCGTACCGTCGCCCTTAAACCCCCGAGCGGGCTGTCGCCGAGCGTGATGTCGCCGCCGTGCGAGCGCGCGATGTCACGCGCGATCGCGAGCCCCAAACCGGTGCCGCCCTCGTCCTGATTGCGCGCGTCGTCGAGCCGCAAAAACGGCTTGAACACTTCCTCGCGCATGTCCGGCGCAATGCCCGGCCCATCGTCGTCCACGGTCACAGTGAGGTAGCGGTGATCGCGGGAGCCGGTAATGGAAATCGACGCCGCGAAGCGCGCGGCATTCGACACCAGGTTGGCGAGGCAGCGCTTGAACGCGGCCGGCCGCACGGTGACGATCGGCGGCCCGTGGAACACCACGCTGGTCTTGTGGCCGTTGCGCTCGGCGTCGTCCTTGAGTTCATCGAGGAAGGCCGCCATGTCGGTCGGCGCCGCGCTCTCGCCGAGGTCGCCGCGCGCGAAGGCGAGATAGGCCTCCAGCATGCGCGCCATCTCGTCGACGTCCTTCTTCATCGCCTCGACTTCGGGCGTTTTTTTCTTGATTAGCGCCAGTTCGAGCTTGAAGCGCGTGAGCACGGTGCGTAAGTCATGCGAGACGCCGGCCAGCATCGCCGTACGCTGCTCGATCGCGCGTTCGACGCGCGTCTTCATCTCGATGAAAGCCTGCGCCGCGCGCCGCACCTCGCGCGCGCCGCGCGGACGGTAGTTCGGCACTTCGCGGCCTTTGCCGAAGCTTTCCGCGGCATCGGCCAGTTTGAGGATCGGCTTGATCTGGTTGCGCAGGAAGATGATGGCGACGCCGATCAGCACCATTGAGGTGCCGACCATCCAGAGCAGGAAGATTTCCGAATTCGAGGCGTAGGCCGCGCTGCGCCGCGCGAACACCCGCATCACCGAGTTGTCGAGCTGGACGCGAATCTCGACCAGCGCTGACCTGCCGACCGTGTCGATCCAGTACGGCCGGCCGATCTGCTTGCGCAGTTCCTCCGACAGCGTCTGATCGAGCAACGAAAAGAACGGCTTCGGACCCGGCGGCGGCATGTCGCTGAGGGGGAGGAAATCGACCACCAAGCCGAGTCGGCCCTGCGCGATACTGCGTAACTTCTGTTGGTCGGCATCTTGCGGATAGCCGCGGGAAACGTCGATCAGCGCGGCGATATCCTGCACCACGCCGGCCGACAGCCGCTGGGTGACGACGTTCCAGTGCCGCTCCATGAACACGAAGGCGATCACCGATTGCAGGATCACCATCGGCAGGATGATGATGAGCAGCGCGCGCGCGTAGAGGCCCTTCGGCATCACGCTGTTGAGCCAGCGGCTGAACCGCCGCCAGAGGTCGGGGATGCGGCCGAGCTCGGCGTGGATGCGGCGTATTGGCGGGATCGCGTCGTACCAGCGCCAGGCATCCACGAGACGGCTGAACGCCGTGCGGATAGTGCGGATGCCGGTATCGATGCTGGTCATGTGCTGGCCACTAGCCGGTAGCCGATGCCGCGCACGGTCTGGATGAATAGCGGATTGGCCGGATCGCGCTCGATCTTGCGGCGCAGGCGGTTGACCTGCACATCGACCGCGCGCTCGCTCACCTGCTCGCCATTGCCGGCAAGCGCCAGCCGCGACACGGTTTCGCCTGGCGTGGCGCATAAGATCCGCAGCATCTCGCGCTCGCGGTCGGTGAGACGGATGACCTCCTCGCCTTTGCGCAACTCGCCGCGCGCCAGGTGAAAGACGAAAGGACCAAAACGCACCGATTCCACCCGCGGCGCGGCGGTCGGCTGCGTACGCTTGAGAATATTGCCGATGCGCAGCGACAATTCCCGCGGCTCGAACGGCTTCGACAGATAATCGTCGGCGCCCATCTCGAGGCCCCTGATACGGCTTTCGGCGGCATCGCGCGCGGTCAGCATCAGGATCGGCACGCTCGAGGTGCCGCGCAGTGATTTGGCGAATTCGAAGCCGTTTTCGCCCGGCATCATCACGTCGAGAATGAGCAGATCGAAGCTCAGGCCGTTGAGCTTGGCGCGCGCGTCGGCAGCGGTTTCCGCCGTGGTCACGCGGTAGCCTTCGCCTGTGAGAAAGCGCGACAGCAGGTCGCGGATGCGGCGGTCGTCGTCGACCACCAGCAAATGCGGCGCATCGTCGGAAAGCGTGGCGGGCAGCATCATCAGTCAAACTCTTTTTGTTTGAGCATGATCTTATCAGAAAACCGGTTCCCACTTTTCGGGATCATGCTCGCGCCACTTCAGGCCCGCGTCTTGGCGCGTTCGGCGCGCGCGATCAGACGCAGCACGTCCTCGCGATTGTCGGCGTCGATCATGGCAGTCAGGAAGCGGCGCGCCGCCTCGTGCGCGTTCGGACCGAGTTCAGCAAAGGCGCGGTTGATCCGTTGCGTTTGCAGACCAGCGAGCTTGAGCGCCAGCGCCTCGCCCTTCGGCGTCACATACAAGAGACGTTGCCGCCGGTCCTGCGCGCCTTCCTTCTGCACCACGTAGCTCTGATCGATCAGTTGCTTGAGCACGCGGCCGAGCGACTGCTTGGTGATGTTGAGGATCTCCAAGAGGTCGGCGACCTTCATGCCGGGATTGCGGTTGACGAAATGCAGCACCCGGTGATGGGCGCGGCCGAACGCCAGCTTGGAGAGCACCTCGTCCGCATCGCCGACGAAATCGCGATAGGCGAAAAACAACAGCTCGATAATATCCCAGGTCAGCTCCGCCCCCGCGGACGCCGGCGTGACGCCCGCACGCTCAGCCAGGCCGCTGGCCGGTGCGGCGATCTTGGCGCTCACATTTATGTCAGCCATGTTGACATATTTCGGTTTTATGTTACAAAAACACCGTCGCAGACGAAAGGATCGTGCCGAAACGGAATTTTTTTCCGGCCTTGCGCCGGCGGGACGGCAATAGGACCGCTCCGGCCCCATTCATACCGGGTGTTGCCCCCCGACGCAAAGTATTGGAATAGGCGCGAAAAATGCTCCATGACGGGGCGAGACACGGCGGCAAAGACCGACGGTAGGTTCAAGGAGGAAACAATGGCTGCGCAGTCCTATGACCGGCTCGAAGGGGTCATCTGGTACGACGGCAAGCTGGTGCCCTGGCAGGACGCCAATCTGCATGTGCTTAGCCACGGCCTGCATTATGCGAGCGCGGTGTTCGAGGGCGAGCGCGCCTATGGCGGCCAGATTTTCAAGTCGACCGAACACTCCGAGCGCCTGAAGCGCTCCGCCGGCATCCTCGATTTCGAAATCCCCTACTCGGTCGCCGAGATCGACGTCGCCAAAAAGCTGGTGCTGGAGAAGAATGGCAAGCAGGAAGCCTATGTCCGCCCGGTCGCCTGGCGCGGCTCCGAGATGATGGGCGTCTCGGCGCAGACCAACACCATCCATCTCGCCATCGCCAGCTGGGAGTGGCCGAGCTATTTCGACCCCGAGCAGCGGCTCAAGGGCATCAGGCTCGATCTTGCCGAATATCGCCGGCCCGACCCGAAGACCGCGCCCTGCCGTGCCAAGGCCGCCGGCCTCTACATGATTTGCACCATCTCCAAGCACCGGGCCGAGCGCCGCGGCTACGCCGACGCCATGATGCTGGATTGGGAAGGCCGCGTCGCCGAATGCACCGGCGCCAATATCTTCTTCGTCAAGGACGGCAAGATCCACACGCCGCTGGCCGACTGTTTTCTCGACGGCATCACCCGGCAGACCGTGATCGGTCTTGCGCGCAAGCGTGGCTTCGAGGTGATCGAGCGCCGCATTCTGCCCGACGAACTGACCGGATTCTCAGAATGCTTCATCACCGGCTCGGCAGCGGAAGTCACAGCGGTGTCGGAGATCGCCAATTGGAATTTCAATCCGGGCGGCATCACCAAGCAATTGATGGACGACTACACCGCCGAAGTGAAGCCGAAGGGCAAAGCCGCCGCGGCTTGATCAAATATCTTTTTTGTCCGCCACGGCGGCGGCCGGCCGTTCCGGCCGCAGCAATGTGACATAGCGCACGCGATTATGCGCGAGGAAGCGGTCCATGCGCTCGTCCAGCACACGGCGCCGGCTCTCGGAAGCATGCCGCAACAGCAATGTGTCGCGCGCAAAGGCGACCAAGCCGGTATGGAAATAATCGAGGTTCGGCCGCCGGCTCACAAAGCCGACGATGTCGCCATTTTCCAGCTTGGCTTTGTTCGCCAAAAAAATGGCGCTCGGGATGACGCGCATCGCAAATCGCCGCCTTGAAAGCCCCTTCTGCGAATCGACCGTCTTTTCGAGGTCGACCGCGCCGTCCATGCCGAGCCAGCGGCAGGTCTTGTTGTCGACGTTATGCTGGCACCACTCGAAAAAATAATGGTTGCGCTCGAACCAGTTCACATAGCCGTTGCGATAACGGATCGCCTGTAGCGCCGTCTCGAATTCAGCCGTATCGCGCGCACGCGCGGCCGCTAGCACCGTTTCGCAGAAGGTGACGCAATCGAAGGCGTCGTCGCGCAGCACGAATTGTTCCGGCCGCCGCGGTCCGCCGATCAGCGTGTAACTTTGGTAGCCGGTGCCGCGCAGCGCGGCGGAGATGACTTCGATACGTTGTGAAATTGTCGCAAGCCCGCGCGTTTCGGCGATCAGCCGCGCGATGCGTTGTTCGCCCGCCGGCGCCGGCCCGCCGCCAAACGCCAATGCCGCGCCGCCTGCGAGCAAACGCAGCATGTCCCGGCGGCTGGCGATCCCATCGCGCATGCGATCATCTCAATTCCGCACCAACACCAGCCGGTCGGTGCCGGATTCCGCGCCCCACAATTCGCCCGGGCGGCCGAGAATCTGACGCACATCGGAGCGGCGCTTGTTGCTCGGGAAACTCTCGAATTTTTCGTTCGTCGGATCGAAACGCACGATCGCGTTATTGGTCCAATCGGTGAGCCAGACCTTGTCCTTATCGTCGATATAGACGGCATAGCAGCCCTGCTTGCTGTTCGGCAGGCTCCACACTTTCCAGGTCTTGGCGATCGGATCGTAACGCCCGACCTCGCCGGTGTTCCAGAAGCTCACCCACAGCAGGCCCTTGGAGTCCGACCAGATGCGGCGCGGGCCGACGCCGGGCTTGGGCGGCGACACCATCAGCGCGTCGCCGCTGACCGTGTCGATCTTCACGATGTGATCGCCGGCGAGCGAGGCGTACCAAACATCGCCGTTCGGCGTGGTGGTGATGCCGTAGGGACCGGGGCCCCTGGGCGCTTTCCAGGCCTCGACCTTGCCGCTCGCCGGATCGACGCGGCCATAGACGCCGTTCTGCCCGGTGAACCAGAGGATGCCCTTGCGGTCGAAGGTCGCGGTGTTGAGATTCGCGTCGGAGAAATTCTTCGGCAGCGCGAACAACTTCACCGCCTTGGTCGCCGGATCGACGCGCGCGATGGCGTTCTGCCCGCCTTCGGTGACCCAGGCGGCGCGGTCGGGTCCGACGATCACGCCGTGCGGCGCCGCGCCGGGCCCGAGTGGGATCTGCGTAACCTTGCCGGTCTTCGGTTCGAGAATGCCGAGCGCGCCTTGGCTTTGCGCGGTGTACCAGACCCGCCCGTCCGGCGCCGGCGCCACGTCATGCGGATGCGCGCCGTGCGGCACGTCGTAGTACGACACGTCCGCCGCCGACGCCGGTTTGAGACCGAGCGCAAGCACAGCCACCGCGGCGACAATCACCGGAACCATCTCAGCCCCACTTCACGACTTGGCGCAAGATCTTATCCGAAAACCGGTACCCACTTTTCGAGATCATGCGTTTGCGCGCTTTACTCCGCCGCTTGCCGGTTACGCCAGCGCCCGGCCGCGGCGTCGTCTGTCGCCTTAGCCTCTACCCAGGTTTTCTCGCCCGCTTTCTCGACCTGCTTCCAGAACGGCGCGCGGGTCTTCAGATAATCCATCAGGAATTCGGCCGCCGCGAACGTCGCCGCGCGATGCGACGAAGCGATCGCCACCATCATGATGTCCTCGCCAGGCTGGATACGCCCGTAGCGATGGATGACGGTGACGCCGAGAAGCGGCCAGCGCTCTTTCGCTTCTTGCACGTGACGCTCGATCTCGGCCTCCGCCATGCCAGGATAATGCTCGAGCGTGAGCGCGGCGATCGGCTCGCCCGCCTCGTCGTCCCGGCATATCCCGGTGAAGGTGACCAGCGCGCCGACGTCGGTCCGCCCACGCGTCAGCGCGGCCGCTTCCGCGGCGGCGTCGAACGGCTCGCGCTGCAAGCGCACGTTGGACGGAACGGCCATGGGGCTAATGTAGCGCGCCCGCGCCCGCGAGGCTAACCCCCCGTCATCGGCGGGAAAAAGGCGATTTCTGCGGCCCCGGCGATCAGGGTCTGCGGTTTGACATGGCTGCGATCGATGGCCGCGCGGATTACTTTTGGGTTTTCGAAGGCATGGGCATATTCCTCGCCGCGCGAGGCCAGCCACGTCATCAATTCGGCCACCGTGGCGACGCCGGCGGGAACCTCGATGTCTTCCTCAGGTTTGCCGACGCGCTCGCGCACCCAGGCAAAATAACGGAGTTTGATGGACATCAGTCCATCATATAGCGCAGGCCGGCGCGCATATAGTCCCAACCGGTATAGAGCGTCAGGATCGCCGACAGCCACAGCAGTGTGATGCCGATATGGGTGGTCGCCGGCAGAATTTTGTCGCCGGCATCGCCCGCGATCAGGAATCCGATCGCCACCATCTGCCCGAGCGTCTTCCACTTGGCGAGCCGCGTCACCGGCACGCTGACGCGCAGCTCGGCGAGATATTCGCGCAAGCCCGAAACCAGGATTTCGCGGCACAAGATGATCACCGCGGCGAACAGCGACCAGCCGCGGATGGTCTCCTCGGCCGCCAGCATCAGCAGGCAGGACGACACCAGCAGCTTGTCGGCGATCGGATCGAGCATGCGGCCGAGCGAGGATTGCTGACCCCAGATGCGGGCGAGATAGCCGTCGAGAATATCGGTCAGCCCGGCGGCGATGAAGATAGCCAGCGCCAGCCAGCGCGACCACAGCCCGCCCTCCAAGATGCTTTGCCAAAACATCAGCCCCACCACCACCGGGACGGCGGCGATGCGCCCATAGGTCAAGAGGTTCGGCAGCGCGAGCGGACGCGCCGGCAACGGCCTGGAACTGAATGCATTCATCGACTCACAAAGAACACCCGCGCCGCGGCAAGGTCAACGCCCGCGTCCGGCGTTTCCCCGCTGATTACTGGATGGGCGCTTTGGGCAGCCGGCTTTTGCCGGGCTCCATGACGAAAGTTTGATCGAGCGAATACCACTCGCCCGTCACGTCGTCCGCCGGCCCCGGCCCGTCGTGGCAGACATAGTTCCCGACCAGCGCGCGGGTGACGCCGAACTGCACGTCGGTTTCCAGCCGCTCGTCGTCGTTGACGTAGATCTGCGAGATGAGCGTCTTGAAGCCGGGCTTGAAGATCATGAAATGCAAATGGGCGGGCCGGTAATGATGCCGCCCGGTGGCGCGCACCAGCGCGCCGACCGGACCATCGATCGGGATCGGGTAGCCGGCCGGCTTCACGCTGCGGAAGCCGAAATGCCCTTGCGCGTCGGTGGTGAACTTGCCGCGCAGGTTCATGTCGGCCTGATTGGGATCCTGTTGATCGTAGAACCCGTCCGGCGAGGAATGCCAGACGTCCACCTCGGCGCCTTCGATCGGCTTGCCGTTTTGGTCGCGCAGCGTGCAACTGACGAACAGCGCCGGCCCCGGCGTCGGCGAGCGCACGATAGAGCTGCCGTTTTCCGTGCGCGGCGAGTTCAGACGCCAGAACGGCCCCAGCAGATTGGCCGTCGTTTCGGTCTGCCCATTGTTGCCGTTGTTGAGCAGGCAGATCAGCGTCGAGAAGCCGAGCGAACCGGACATCAGCACCGTTTCGTTGTGGGTGTCGGTGGTCTTCTGGCCGAGCGCGGTGACGAAGCCCACCGCCTTCTCGAACTCCTCCTCGGTCAGGTGCACGTCGCGGGCGAACGCATGCAGATGCTTGACCATGGCGGCGAGGATTTCGCGCACGCGCGGGTCCGCCGCGTTCTTGAACGCATCCACCACCACGTCGGTGACGTCTTCCTGCCGCTTGATGAGCATGTCTTCAGTCCCGCCTATTGCGCAGTTTGTTCATGGAAGAACTCATATATCTTTCGCGCTGTCTCCGCATTAATTCCAGGTACTTGGGCGAGATCGGGCAGGCTGGCGCGCTCGATCGCTTTCAGGGTGCCGAAATGGCGCAGCAGCGCGCGCTTGCGGGTGGGCCCGATCCCGGGAATCTCCTGCAGACCGGCCTCGCGGATGTCCTTCTTGCGGCGCGTGCGATGCGAGCCGATGGCGAAGCGGTGCGCCTCGTCGCGCAACCGCTCGATGAAATAGAGCAAAGGGTCGCGCGGCGGCAGTTTGAAGGGGCTGCGGCCCGCCATGAAGAAGGTCTCGCGCCCGGCGTCGCGGTCCGGGCCCTTGGCGATGGCGACCAGCGGCACATCGGTCACGCCCATGGCGGCGAACGTTTCGGCCGCCGCATTGAGCTGCCCCTGCCCACCGTCGATCAGCACCAGATCGGGCCAGGGTTGTTCGTCGCCCTCATCCGGCTCGCCGGTGAGCACGGCGGCGAGCGCAGTATCGGCCGTCAGCCGCGGATTCTCCTCCAACAATCTCTTGAACCGCCGCTGCAACACCTCGCGCAGCATGCCGTAATCGTCGCCGGGCTTAAGGTCCTGCGAGCGGATGTTGAACTTGCGGTACTGGTTCTTGCGGAAGCCTTCCGGCCCCGCCACCACCATGGCGCCGACCGGATTGGTGCCGGCGATGTGGCTGTTGTCGTAGACCTCGATGCGGCGGGGCGCGCGCGGGAGCGCAAAAGTCTCGGTCAACGCCTTCAGCAGTTTCTGCTGCGACGATGTGTCGGCGAGCTTGCGCGCCAGCGCCTCGCGCGCATTGGCGAGCGCGTGCTGCACCAGCTCCTTGCGCTCGCCGCGTTGCGGCAAGGCGACCTCGACCTTGCGGCCGCTCTTGGTGCTGAGCGCCGCCGCCAGCAGCGCGCGTTCCTCGAACGCGTGCGACACCAGGACGAGCTTCGGCGGCGGCTTGTCGTCGTAGAACTGGGCGAGGAACGCGCTCAATACCTCGCCGGCGCTTAGCGCGCGGTCGGCCATCGGAAAATAGGCGCGGTTGCCCCAGTTCTGCCCAGTGCGGAAGAAGAATACTTCGGCGCAGGTGTAGCCACCGGCCTGATGCACGGCGAACACGTCGGCCTCTTCAAGCGTGCGCGGATTGATGCCCTGATGCGAGGTGATCGCCGACAGCGCGGCCAGCCGGTCGCGATAGACCGCGGCGCGCTCGAAATCGAGCGCCGTGGACGCGGTGTCCATCTCCGCCGCCATCTCCTTCTGCACCAGCCGGCTGCGGCCCGACAAAAACTCGTTCGCCTCGCGCACCAGTTCGCCATAACCGGCGAAATCGATCTCCTGCGTACACGGCGCCGAGCAGCGCTTGATCTGATAGAGCAGGCAGGGCCGTGAGCGCGCCTCGAAAAACGAATCCGAACAGGAGCGCAGCAAAAACGCGTGCTGTAGCGCGTTGATGGTGCGGTTGACCGCACCGGCATTGGCGAACGGTCCGTAATAATGCCCTGGCCGCGAGCGCGCGCCGCGATGCTTGAGGATTTGCGGCGCCCAGTGGTCGGACGTGATCAGGATAAACGGGAACGACTTGTCGTCGCGCAGCAGAACGTTGAAGCGTCGGGCGCAACCGCTTGATCAGATTGGCTTCCAACAGCAGCGCTTCGGTCTCGGTCTTGGTGGTGACGAATTCCATCGTCACGGTGCCCGAGATCATGCGCACGATGCGGCTGTCGTGCCCGGTCGGCCGCGTATAGGCGGTGACCCGCTTCTTGATGTTCTTCGCCTTGCCGACGTAGAGCACCTCGCCCTGCGCATCGATCATGCGGTAGACACCGGGCCGCGAGGGCGCGTGCTCGACCGCGCGCAAAATGGCGGCGCAGCCGGCTGCCAGTGTGCCGGGAGGCTGCTCGGCCGGCTCCAGCTCGGGCAGCGTCGGCTCCTCGTCCTCTTCGCGGAGGTCGCTCGCTGGATCGATATCTTTGGGCGTGCCGTTCATGGGAGATGGGGCATTTTCTCATCAATAGATATTGGTGGCCAACGGTTGGTCAATGTCCGCTTTGGCCCCGAATACAAACTTTCGGCCGCAGTTCCGGAGTGTCCGTTAAGTACCAATAGTGACCAACGCACCGCAGCAAAATATATCTCTATTCAATCACCTCGTCGGCGGTGGCAATCAGTGTAGGCGGCACCGTGAGGCCGAGCGCTTTGGCGGTCTTGAGGTTGATCACCAGCTCGAACTTAGTTGGCTGCTGAACCGGTAGGTCCGCGGGTTTTTCACCCTTGAGAACCCGGCCGAGATAAACGGCAGCTCGATGATACGAGTCCGATAAACTTGCTCCATAGCTCAACAGCCCACCCGCTACGAGTATTCGCGTGCGGGCAATCGGTCATAGCGACCTTCCGCCCAGCGGAATGCTATCGCCAGGTTCTGTCCTTCGACAAATCCGACTTCCAACCACTCGCGAAACGCTGCGAGTACATTGGCAAACTCGCCAGGTGCTCGACTGCTGAGAAATCCGACCATCGGCATCGCGGGTTGCTGCGCGCGTGCGGCGAGCGGCCACGCTGCCGCCGTGCCGCCGAGAAGCATGATGAACTCACGCCGTTGCATGTCGGCCCCCAAGCTCAGGAGACGCCATCTTAGCGGCTCAAACGAGAACTTCGATAGAGGCTAAAACCGGCATCAAAACCATTGCCGCAGTGCACAGCCAATATCGGTGTTGGGTCATAAGCGGACACGGCGACAAATCAGCGCGATGTCCGCTTTACTTCCAAAAGCGGGCATTCGGCAATGCGGCGGGCCTGTCCACCGGGGGCCGGAAGCGGAAATTGGACGCAGGGGCATGACGCGACACGCCTGATCCCGCGCCGGCATTGTTGACGTAAAGAGCATGAAATAATCTTTCTCAGATCGGGATAACGCACAAAGACCGACGCGGACCGGGCGAAGGGGAAACCTCGATGGTACGAGCGACCAGACGAGTTCTGCTGTGGGCAAGCGCGGCACTGGCGATCGTCGTATTATCGTTCATCGGCCTTATCGCGTGGCCCGATCTGCTCTTTGCCTACAGCGCGGGGAAGATTGTCGTGGCATCCGACCGTCCAATTCCGCCGGCGGGCGGAGAACGGCTGCTGCGCGACTGCGAGAAATTGCTGGAACGGTCGCCGCTCAATGCCGAAGGCCGCCAATACCATCTCTATATTACCGATGAGGACTGGCGACATTGGTTATTCTTCCCGCCGAACCCCGATGCTGGCGGCGTCGAATATTATTTATGTTTCCACGGCAACGCTTTCTTGACTGGCGCCGACTTTTACACGGGCCGCCACGTAATGTGGGGTTACGTCGCCACGCCGCCGCGCACGCTCGCATATTTTTGCGCCCACGAACTCACGCACATCGTGGTCGATGAACACATCGGCGTGGTTGGCAAACTTCGCCTACCCGAATGGGCGCACGAAGGATTTCCCGATTATGTGGCAATCGAAACCCGGCAGTCGTTCGAGCAATTGAGCGACGCGCTCGGCGAGCGCCCGGTCGATGTCCGCATAATGCAGACTTATGGAACTTATCCGCGATATCGCCTGCTCGTCACCTACTTCATCGAGAAGAAGGGATGGTCGGTCGAGCAGCTCTTGCAAACGCGGCTGAGCACGGACGATGCGTTGGCGGCGATGCGCGCAGACGAGAAGAGATAAAATTTACCGCGGTTCGATCAACTCGATCCGGTTGCCAAACGGATCGTCGACGTGACGCCGGTCGCAGCCGACGATGGGCTCGTCTTCGGTCACCTTGTAGCCGGCTTGTTTCAACTTCGTTTCGAGATCGGCCAGGCCGTCGACGATGAAAGCGGGATGCGCCTTGCGCGCCGCGACGAAATTCTTTTCGACCCCGAGATGCACGGTCACCGCGCCGCTTTCGAACCAGCAGCCGCCGCGCGCGGCCAGCTGCGGCGGCTTGGTTTTTTCCGCAAAACCCAGCATGCCGCTGTAAAACGCGCGGGCCTCTTCCTCGCGCCCGGCCGGCATTGCAATCAAGACATGGTCGATGCGACGAACTGCCATGACACACCTTGTCTTTCGGTCGATGCCGTTATCCCATGGTCGAATAGCGACCGTCGATAGGGATTGCCGTGCCTGTGAATGGCCCGATAAGCTCCAGCCACAATGTCCGTCTTAGCCCAAGACGCGCCCAAGGAACCGCCTCTGATCGCCCGCGATCCGCAAGGCTTTACCGGCGGTATCGCATCGCTTGCAGACGATAAACTCTACGCCTTGCAAAACCCCTTCGCGCTCGACGGCCGCGTCAGTTCCTATCCGGCGAGCGCCCGCGGCTTTTCGGTGGCGAACTGCTACCTGCTGGCGCAACCTGACGCCGCGATGCTGATCGACACCGGCTTCGGCAAGGATGAGGCGGCGATCCGCTCGCAAATCGAGCGCCTGATCGCGCCCCGCCTGCCGCTATCGATGTTCCCGCTGCGGCTCAACGAATTCATGTCGATCAACAATGTCGAAAGCTTCGCGGGGCATTTCAACATCGATCAATGCTACACCAGCAATCCCGACGCGGCGTTGTGGTTCGATTTCGGCGCCACGGCGCACGGCCGCAACATCCTGGATGCCATGAAGGTCACCGCCGTGACCCGGGCCGACGCTATCCAGCTCGGCAGAGACGGCCGCGCGATCGACGTCATGCAGGCGCCGATCCGCCTGATCGCCACGCGCTGGCTGTACGACCGTGCAACCCGCACCTTGTTCTCGTCGGATATGTTCACCCACGTCTGGCGCAGCACCGAGCCCGGACCGTGGATCGTGAACGAGACCGACGACGACTCGACGTCGGTGCGCGACATTCGCTCGTTTATGTTGAACACGCGCTATTGGTGGCTGGAAGGCGTGTCGACCGACTTGATGCGGCGAGGCATCGGCGACATATTCGACAAACACGACATCGAGACCATCGCACCCGGCTACGGCTGCATACTGAGCGGCGGCAAGGTCGTGGCGCGCCACTACAAGATGCTCGACGAGTTTCTCAAGGCTTGCGACAAACGCGTGGCGGTGTCGCGCTATGTCACCCGCGACGAAGAGCGCTGAGCCATGCCTCACAAATTGCCCCGCGAGATTGCACCCGGCGTGTTCTGGATCGGCGACTGCCTGGTGCAGAGCCACAAGGGCAAGATCTATCACGGCTACAACGCCGCCTTCCTGGTCGCCGGGAAGACCGCGTCGTGCCTTGTCGAGACCGGCCATCCGAAGGATTTTCCGGTCATCGAGCGGCACTTGAATGAGCTCTTTGCGCAAGGTGTGCCGCCGCTGGAGTATCTGTTCATCACCCACCAGGAGACGCCACATTGCGGCGGCCTTGGCCGCGTCCTCAAAACCTATCCCGAAGCCGTCCTGTGCGGCGACGTGAGCGACTATCACCTGGCGTTCCCGCAGTACGAACACCGCATGCAGTGGATGAAAGAAGGCGACGGGATCGACCTTGGCGGCCGGACGCTGATGGTGGTCGAGCCGGTGATCCGCGACCTGCGCACCACCTGGTGGGCCTTCGACACCCGCGAGCGCGTGCTGTTCCCGGGCGACGGATTCGCCTACAGCCACTATCACGAAAACGGCCACTGCGGCCTGGTCGCCGAGGAGGCGGTCTCGCTCGATTTGCCGGACGTGTCGTCGACCTTCGCGGACCTGGCGCTGTTCTGGACCAAATTCGCGGACATGAACGTCTATTGCGACCGGCTCGACCAGCTCATCGCACGGCTCGGCGTCAAGACCATCGCGCCGACGCATGGCCTGCCGATCACCGACGTCAAGACCACCGTGCCCAAAGTACAGCAAGGGCTGAAGGCGGCCGCATTGATCCCCGAATCGGGGACGAACGAAAAGGTGCCGCTCGCCGGCGCCATTGCAGCGACGCCGGCGGCTTGAGCCGCCGGGCCGATTCTTCTCCAACGACGGCTGGCGAGGATCGCTACTTGGCCGCCGCGATTTTGTTGGCGCGGATCACCTCACCCCAGAGGTCGATCTCGCGCTTGAGCAACGCGCTCGCGGCCTCCGGCGTTAGCTCGCCGGGCCCGAACTCCTCCATGCCGCCCTCGGCAAAGCTCTTCTGCACCTTGGGATCGGCGAGCGCCGCGCGCAGCGCGCTGTTCAGCTTGTCGATGATCGGACGCGGCGTGCCGGCCGGCGCCAGCAGCATGTGCCAGAAATCGATATTGAGCTTCTTGTAGCCGAGCTCTCCCAGCGTCGGCAGGTCCGGCAGGCCGGCGAACCGCTTCCTGCCGATGATGGCGTAGGCTTTGAGCTTGCCGGATTTGATCAATGGCCCCGAAACGATGGCCGATTGCGACTCCAGATCCACTTGGCCCGACAACAGGTCGACAAGCGCCGGACCGGCGCCGCGATAGGGAACCTGGGTGGCTCTCACGCCGAACTCCTGGGCGATCAACACGCCGGCCAAATGACCGTATGAGCCGACGCCGGGATGCCCGATTTTGGTGGTGTGTCCGGGCTCTTTCATCCAGGCCAGCAATTCCTTGAAATTCTTCGGCGGCAGCGACTCAGGCGCCGCAAGAGCCGAAGCGGCGGTGTTGATGAGGCCGATGGGGGCGAAATCCTTGACCGCATCGAACGTGAGGTTCGGATAAAGCGACATGCCGGCCGCCAGCGCCACCTGATGGATCATGAACGTATAGCCGTCGGGCTCGGCACGAGCCGCGCGGGCGGCGCAGATCATGCCGCCGGCGCCGCCGACGTTTTCAACCACGATCGTCTGCCCCAGCGCTTTCTGCATGGGGTCCTGCATAATGCGCGCGATCGTGTCGGTCGCGCCGCCGGGCGGGAACGGCACCAGCAGGGTGATGTTGCGATTGGGATAGGTCTGCGCCGAAGCGGCGCCGGTTGCTAATAGACATGCGGCGAAAAGCGCCGCCGCGAGCGCGCGTGCAAAAACCATGGTTCCTCCCTGGAGCCGCCTATCGTTTTTTATTGTACGGCGGCCGCCCACATATTCGCCCGTTTTCCGGCCGTTCCGCAAGGTGGCGGCGGGGCGGACTTCCCGAGAATCTTATTGCCCCTCGGCTCAGTTCAGCCGGAGCTCTGTAATGTGACGTGGATCGGGCTTCAGCTCGCCGCGCTCGACGCGCTTGACGATATCGGTCAGCGCTGCGTTGGCGCGGCAGGCGAGCCCGACCTTTTCACCCTCGCGCACAATCAGGCCGTTGAGGAATTCGATCTCGGTGCGCCGACCCTTCTGCATGTCCTGACCCATCGAGGGACGCTGCTCGGATGCGGTGCGGCTTGCGTCCTTGAAACGCTGCTCGTCGCACGTACGGGCGGCTTCCTCGTCTCCTTCGCCAGCGCGCGCGATCGTTTCGGGAGGCAAATGCAGGATTTCCTCCAGTTGATAGCCGTGCGCTTGTCCGACGCGAACCGCTTCGCTGCCGAGACGCGTCGCGAAGCGCCGGATCGGATCATTCTTCATCATGTCGCCGCCGCCGAGGCCCGTGCAGGCCGAGAGCCCGTTCTGCATGGCGTTGGCGACCAGCTTCGACCACCGCTCGCCCCAAAGATTGTTGGTCACCTTGGCGCTGTCGGCATAGGCGACCAGACGGCAAACCTCCTGCGCGCGCGGCGTGATGCGACCGTGCACTTCGCCGGCGCGAAATACGGTGTGCGCCGCGCCGTGCTTGGCGGCGCCGCGGTGAACGTGGCCGGGCTCCGGCAGATTGACCGTGATGCTGCTCCCGATGCAACCGAACGTCTTGCCCCAGCCGACGATGCCGGCGATCGTTTCTTCATTCATGCAATTCTGCAGCGAGACCACGTAGCCGTCGGCCGCCAGATATTGCCGGATCAGCATCGTCGCCCAGGCCGTGTCGTACGATTTCATGCACACGAAGGCGATGTCGACCGGCTTCTCCTTGGCGAGCTGCTGCGCGTCCGTCACGTGCAGCGCCCGCACCGGCACGGTGAATTCCGGCTCCTTCATGGCGTGCGTCACGCGCAGGCCGTGCTCGCGCATATGCTCGACATGCGCCGGCCACGGATCGATAAACGTCACATCCTCGCCGGCCTGCACCATATGGGCGCCGGCATATCCACCGACCGCGCCCGCTCCGACAATGGCAATCTTGCGGCCCATTCGTTTCCTCCTAACGAGCTTTTTATCGTTGAGCGGCCGCTCGCATCATCGGCTTTATCTCAGGCCTTCCGCAAGACGGCGGCGCGGCGCTTTCGGCCAAAAAACGGAACTTCGGCGATGCGCCGAGCATGTCCGCTGAGTGCCATAAGCGACCGACGCACCGCAGCGCCGACGTTTTGAAGCTTCCGATGCTGCACTGCATGCTGAGAGCGACGTAATATTCAGCTGCCGATGTTTATGAAATAAGCCCAAGAATGCCATAGCTATTGGGTCACCTCCGCAGGTATGATCTGTTTTCAAGAACAATCAAAAATAGCCTGTGATCGGAGCTAACGGCTCTCCTCTTAAGGCTCGCAAAGAGCGCTCACCGGAAGTCGTTTGAAAAGACGCAAACCGGTGAAGGGAAGCCTATGGTCGGGTTTAATCGTTGGCACCTGGTCAAATTATTAGCCGCGATCGTCTGTGTCGTGGGCTTCGTTTCGCTCGCGGTGGCCTATTTTATTCCAGCGCCACCGACGATTGTCACGATTGCTACGGCCTTTAAGGGCTCTACGTTCGTATTTTATGGCGAGAAATATCGTGAAATCTTCGCGCGTTCTCACGTCAAGCTGGAGTTGCGAGAGACCAATGGGGCCATCGAAAACCTCGGTCTTCTGCAGGATCCTAAATCCGGCGTCGACATCGCCTTTGTGAATGGTGGCGTTTCGAAAGGCAGCCCTCCGCCAGGGCTGCTGTCGATGGGCCTCATGTACAACAACGCCTTTTGGGTTTTTTGCCGGTCGACTGAAACGTTTGAGCGTTTGTCGCAACTTAAAGGCAAACGTATCGCGGTCGGGCCTGAAGGCAGCGGAACCAGATACTCAGCCGAACAGGTTCTCGGTGCGGCCGGCGTCACGTCCACGACCGCGACATTTTTGTCCTACGGCGGAACAGCGGCCTCAGACGCGCTGAGGAACGGCAAGGTAGATGTCGCGTGGGTCGTGGGCGGGACTGATGCGATCGTCGTTAAGACTTTGCTGCACACTTCCGACGTTCGGCTCATGAATTTCCCAATGGCCGACGCCTTCACCAGGATTATTCCTGGGCTCGTCCGGCTAGTATTGCCGCAGGGCGTGGTTGATATTGAGGGGAACATTCCGCCGAATGACGTGCCCCTTCTTGCCACTACAAATCGCTTATTGATCCGTGACGATCTTCATCCGGCAATTGTCCAGCTCTTATTGAAAACGGTTATGGAAGTGCATGGCGGGCAGGATATTTTTCAGCGCACCGGCGAATTCCCTACGAGCAGCGATGCGGAATATCCCATGGCCGCGAGCGCCGTCGATTATTACAAGAATGGTCCTTCATTCATGCAGCGGCATTTGCCTTTGTGGCTGACCGTGCACGTGGAAAGGGCGATTGCGGTGCTGGTGACCGCCTTAGCGGTCGGCATCCCGTTGTTCAATTTTGCGCCCAAGCTGTACCGGTGGTTTCTCCACGACCACATTCGAAAATTGTATCGCCGCCTCAGGACCGTCGAAGAGGCCCTGCAAAAAGCGCTTACCGTTCCTCAAGTAACCTCTCTCCAAACCCATTTGGATGACATTGATCGGGCGGCGAGAATTCTGCCCCAACGAAACTCCAATCTGTTTTTGATTTCAACCGGCACATTGAGTTGACGCGCGCGCAGCTCGCCGTGCGTCTCGTTGAGTTGCGAAGCCATACAGTCGAGGTTGCTTAGGGAGCATTCATGCTGGGGTTCAATCGCTGGCATCTGGTCAAGTTATTGGCCGCGATTGTCTGCATCGCGGGCATCGTTTCGCTGGCGTTGATTTATTTCATTCCCGCGCCGCCGGCAAAATTTACAATCGCTACAGGTGCAAAAAATCAAACCTACGAGGCGATAGGCAAGAAATATCAAGACATCCTTGCGCGCTCCCATGTCGGTGTAGAGCTGCGCCTAACCAATGGTGCAGTTGATAATATTAAGCTACTGAACGATCCTGCTTCGGGCATCAAGGTTGGGATTGTACAGGGAGGTATTTCGGACAGCGACCGGTCGCCAGATTTGCTGTCGTTGGGATTGATCAATTATCAAATCTATTGGATCTTTCACCGAGCGAACGAGACATTGGACGATCTGAGACAGCTTAAGGGCAAACGCATTGCGGTGGGACCGCAAGGCAGTGGCCAGCGCGTGACCACAGAAAAAATCTTGGGAATTAGCGGAGTCAATCCCGAAAACTCGACGTTGTTAAATCTCTCGACACAGGGTGCGGAAACCGCGCTCAATGACGGTCAGATCGATGCGCTGTTTCTCCCCATTGCGCTTGACGCGCCAATTCTTAAGTCCTTGCTGAATAATCCCCGCTTGCGACCCATGAGCTTTACCGAGGCGGAGGCCGTCACCCGCATTTTCCCGTTTCTTGTCCGATTGGTCTTGCCACGGGCTGTGATCGATTTTGAGAGGGTAGTCCCGGCCACCGACCTGATCCTCATTGCAACGCCAAACGTCGTGCTGGTGCGCAACGATATTCATCCCGCACTGATCGATCTCTTGGCACAGGCAATTGTGGAGGCACATGGCAAGCCCGGGATCTTTCAACTAGCCAGTGAGTTTCCCAAGGTGGCCGATCCGGAATATCCAGTCGCTTCGATCGCTGCCGACTTCTACAAAAACGGCTCTTCGTTTCTAAGGCGGCATCTGCCCTTCTGGATGGTCGCCCATATTCAGAGATTGCTCGCCGTCTCGCTGGCAGCCGCAGCAATTTTTATTCCGATATTCAATTTTGCACCCAAACTGTATCAGTGGTTTTTGCAAAACCTCATGAGTAAATTATATCGCCGGCTCAGGATCATCGATAATGAAATGCAAAAATCGCTTACCGCGCCGCAAGTAGCAGCCCTACAAAACAATTTGGAGAACATCGATCGGGCGGCCAAGATACTTCCGATGCGGCACTCGGAACTGTTTTTCGATTTTAATCGGCACATTGAAACCACGCGCGAGCGTCTCGCCTCGCATCTGGCTGAAGTGCAGCGCCAGACAGCCAAAGTTGCTTAAGGCATGAACTCCTAGACAGATCCGTGAATTGTTTACTCAATGTCCACTTCGGGTCATTAGCGGACATTGCGCCGCGTCCGTAGCAAGCCCGTTTTTCTCCGATGATATTTGGCGCGCTGCCGCGCGCTATTCGGCGCCGTCGCTGTCGATAGTGCGCCAGGCAAGATGCTGGCCGCCGTCGACTGCGATCACGGTACCGGTGACGCTTGTGGCCTGCGCGAGATAGACGACCGCCGCCGCGATGTCCTCAGGGCTTGGCCCGCGCTGGAGCGGCACTGCCGCGGCCTGCCTGGCAAAATGCTCCGCCGACTGGCGCGGGCTCGGCAACGTCGGCCCGGGTGCCACCGCATTGACCCGCAGCTTTGGCGCCAGCGCCTGCGCCAGCGTGACGGTCGCGCTCGCAAGCGCACTCTTGCTCAAGGTGTAGGAGAAAAAGCGCGGCGTCGGTTTGAGCACGCACTGGTCGACGATATTGACGATCGAAGCATCGGCACCGTCCGGCGCCTGCGCGGCGAAGGCCTGCGCCAAGAACACCGGCGCCGTCAGATTGACGGCCAGCGTGCGCTCGAAGCGCGCGCGCTCGAGGCTGCCGATTTCGTCTTCGTCGAATTGGCTGGCATTATTGACCAAGAGCGTGAGCGGCCCGAACGCTGCCGCCGCCGGCACGAGCTTGGCGACCGCGTCGGCATCGGCCAGATCGGCCAGCACCACGCGCGCCTTGCCGCCCGCGCTGACGATTTCGCCCGCAAGCTTTTCCGCGTCGGCGCGCGAGCGCTGGGCGTGCAGCACCACGGCGTAGCCGGCTTGCGCCAGCGTCAATGCAATGGCGCGGCCGATGCGTCGCCCCGCCCCGGTGATCAGCGCCGCGCGCGGCTGTGTCTTTTCGTTTGCCATCCCGCGTCTTCCGTGTGGCCTGTCATACGCCAGAGCAGTTGCCGCTGCCATTCGGTGTTCTGTCAGGAGAACATCGATGCTCTGGCCGCATAAGTGACTGTTAGCCGAGCGAACGCGGTCATTCTGGGCGAAGAACAGCGCAGCTCTAACAGTTCTTTAGGGTTAACGAGGGCTGTTTACTGAATAATTCATGACCGCTTAACTTAAAATGATCGATAAATCCTCACGAAGTCTCGAACTCCGCCAATAGCTTAGGCGCGATCGAGAATTGCGGAGGATGCAATGAAAAAAACGACCTTCACGGCAACCGTCGCGGCCCTGGCGTTTGCAACAGGCGCGGTCCTCGCCGCCGATCTCCCGCGCAGCCCGGCCCCTTATTACAATCCGGCACCGTCCAGTCTCTACAACTGGAGCGGCTTCTATGCCGGCCTCAACCTCGGCTATGAATGGGGCAAGGTGACGAATACCGGCGTTAATCCGAGCGGGATCTTGGGTGGCGGTCAGGTCGGTTACAATTGGCAGAGCGGCCAGTTCGTCTTCGGCGCCGAGGCCGATCTGCAGGGTAGCAGCGCCAATAACACTTTCGCGCCTTGGAAGTTCTCCAATCCTTGGTTCGGAACCGTGCGCGGACGCGCCGGTTACGCGTTCAACAATATCCTTCTGTACGGCACGCTCGGCATTGCCTATGGCGATCTGAGGGGCGAGTTCGGCGGCACCGCCGAGACCCACGTGCTCGCAGGATGGGTTGGCGGCGCTGGTGCGGAAGTCGGCATGACGCCGAACTGGTCGGTGAAAGTTGAATACCTGTACATGGACCTCGCGGATCGCGGGTTCGCGATCACCGGCATGGACAACGGCTACCGCTCCAACATGGTGCGGTTTGGAGTCAATTATCACTTCTGAGCGGCGCGGCGCCGCTCGCGTGGCGGAAAACCCCGGACCCGGAACCGGTGTATGTACCCCCGTCTGGAGCTGGACCGGCTTCTATGTGGGCATCAACGGCGGCGGCGGCTTTGGCCGTTCGGATTATGCCACGCCCTTCCCCAGCGATTCGTTCGATACTTCCGGCGGGCTGGTCGGCGGCACGCTCGGCTACAACTATCAGATGGACAACGTGGTGCTCGGCGTCGAGGGCGACATCGACTGGAGCAATATCCGCGGCAGCGCCGCCTGTGCCGGCACCATCTGCGAAACGCGCAATGATTGGCTGGGCACCGCGCGCGGACGCCTGGGCTATGCCTTCGGCAATGTCATGCCTTATGTGACCGGCGGCCTCGCGGTCGGCGACATCAAGAACTCGATCGCAGGCATCGGCAGCGCGACCGAGACCAAAGCCGGCTGGACCGCGGGCGGTGGCGTCGTGGCGCACATCAGTGGCCCGTGGTCGGTCAAGGCCGAATATCTCTTCGTCGATCTCGGCCGCGGTGCCGCGGTCCTCGAATCGAATGCCAAGTTCCAGACCCACATCGTGCGCGCTGGTTTGAACAACAAGTTCTGATCGAAGCGCCACGCGACTAAATGCAAAGCCCCGGAGCGAACTCCGGGGCTTTCGCTTGTGCGCCTTTTTTACGGGCGCATGATCTATTCCGATAACCGGTTCCCACATTTCGGAATCATGCGCTAGGCCGCGGCCTTCGTCGCAGCGAAGGCCGGTACTTGGGTAGCGAATTTGTCGTGCCAGGCCAGCAGGCGTGGATGATCTTTGCGCCAGCTGCCATCGAAACGCAGATCGCGATAGCCAAGCACGCAGGCAAGCGCAATTTGCCCGACGTCGGGCACCGGACCAAGCGTCGGCGGCGCGGCTTCCAGCGCCGCCAGCCCGCGCGCGACCTTGTCGGCCTGGCGATCGACCCAAACCTGCACGTGCTTGTCGGCCGGCCGATAACGGCTCTCGTAGACCAGCAGAACCGAGGCATCGAGGATGCCGTCGCACAGCGCCTGCAAGCGCAGCGCCGCGAAGCGAGCCTTCGGTTCGCGCGGAATGATGCAGCCGCCGCCGGCCAGATGATCCAACACCTCCAGGATCACGCGCGAGTCGTAATAAATGGTACCGTCGTCGAGGATCAGCACTGGAATTTTGCCGAGCGGATTTTGCACGCGGATCGGATCGGCGGGATCGTTGAGATCGGTTTCGCGCACCTCGATCTTATTGGCGAGACCGAGTACAGCGGCCGCGATGCGCACTTTGCGCGCGAACGGCGAGGCGGGTGAGGAGCGCAGGATCATCGGAAAAAATATCTCGCCGCGACAGGCGCGGGGGACCCGCAGCTGGTGAAGTTCGAAAGCAACTCGGCGGGCGGCCGTTGACGGCGCCGCCCGTAATGCGATCAGCCGGTAACAACCAAGTTTACGGCCTTCGGGCCTTTGCCCTTTTTGTCCGGCTCGACATCGAAGCTGATCTTCTGTCCTTCATTCAGACCTTTAAGTCCAGCCGCTTCCACGGCGGTGATGTGCACGAACACATCGCGCCCGCCGTCATCCGGCTTCACGAAGCCGTAGCCCCGCTCGCTGTTGAAGAATTTCACAACACCGGTCTGCGCCATAGGGAAAACTCCTCTCCCCGCACTGCTCCGCCGCCGGCCCCACGCTCGGCGGCTCGGCCGGACATTCACATTCGGGGAAAGCGTCGGCCTCAAACGGCCTCTGTCACTCCGCCGGCCCCCCAACCAGGAGGCGGAACGTACCTGCCAATGGCAGAACTACACACTAACTGCGGTCCGGTGGAAAGGGGCCACAAGCCTCACCGGGCGGCCGGCGCCCCCTCGCGGGTCAGCCAATCGAGCCGGAAGGCGCCCTTGCCGTCGCGCCCCAGAATGCTCGCCAACGCCGGCTGCAGGACGGAAAGCTCGCTTTCTAGGGTCCAGGGCGGATTGACCAGGATCAGGCCGCAGCCGTTGAGGCGGGTCGGATCGCTGAGCGGCGCGACCATGAGTTCCGCACGCAACATTTTTCCGATGCCCGCCCGGCGTAAGGCTTTGGCGAAGCCATCCGGCTCGCTGCGCCCCTTAATCGGGTACCAGAGCGCATAAATTCCCGTGGCCCATTTGCGGTGCGCGGCGGCAAGCCCGTGCGCCAGGCGGAAGAAATCGCCGTCCCGCTCGAACGGCGGGTCGACCAGCACCAGGCCGCGGCGCTCTTTCGGCGGCACATAGGCGCCGAGCGCGGTCCAGCCGTCGATTTCAAGCGTTTTGATGCGGATGTCGCCGCGCAGATTCTGCCTAAGCGCGGCGCCCGCTTTCGGCTCGATTTCGCAGGCGATCAGGCGGTCCTGCGGGCGTAGCCAGGCGCGCGCCAGCGCCGGCGAGCCGGGATAGGCCTTGAGCTGGCCGCGCTCGTTGAGCGCAGCCAGCACTTCCAGATATGGCGCCAGCAGCGCGGCCACCGGCGCTGCAAGCGGCGCGGCCAGTAGCCGCTCAATGCCGTCGTGCCATTCGCCGCCGCGGCTGGCTTCCGGACCGGCCAGATCGTAGAGGCCGGCGCCGGCATGGGTGTCGATCACGCGGAACGCCGCCGGACTTAGCGCGCAAATAATGCAAGATGCGGCAAAGCACCGCGTGCTTGAACACGTCCGCAAAATTTCCCGCATGGAAAGAATGGCGATAGTTCACGGGTGTTCGCTGCTCCGCGCATAGCCGGCATTAATCGCCGACGCTGCCGAGCTTATGCCACTATTCCGGCACACCGCGCAGGCCGAAATGGCTGCGCGGCTTGATCGGGCGAAGCGTGCACTCGGGCTTCCGCCGCCGCGGCCGTAAAACGGCGGCGGGCGTGCGCCGCGGGCATCGCCGTGGCCCCGACGCGCCGCCGGCCGACCGTCGAAAGAGCAACGCAAAAGATCGGGCGAGCCGACAGCCACAACACGATATAGCCGAGCCCGGCGAACAGACTGCAAAACCGATATAGTCCCATACACGATTCATAGCAGCGCACTCCCCTGCGCTTGATCGCACGTGGAAGATTACGGAATTCTCTTACGAGAATCTTGCGCCAATTCCCGACGCTTCGGGGTTATCCCCGCAGCGCCTGCGGCCATCGTTAGTGGCGGCTTAACGCGATTGCAGATTCAAGGGCAGCGTTTAGTCGCGCACGTTTAGGCGCCGTTTATCCGCCACGCACCGCCGGCATCGCGATGGCGTCGCGTTTGCACGCGCGGCGCACCACTTCGGCGCAATCGCGGAAGGAAAAATCCTTGTTCAGGCACACGCGGACTTCGCTCAGGCGCTTGCTGTCGCAGGTAACGGCAAAGGCCGCGCGAGATGATCCCGCATTGGCCTTGACGAAGGCCTCGGCGACGTCGTCCGGCTTCACCGTGATCGGCTTGTCCAGTTCGGTAAATTCCAGTGGAATTTTTACCACCGCGCGCGCTTTGCGCACGGCCTCGAAATAAGCGTGCTGCGAAAGCCCGGAACAAGTTCCATGCCGATCCCATCATGGAAGATCAGCCGCGGGCTCGGCATCAGATCGAGCGCGCCGCCGACGATGGCGCGGTCGAGCCGCGGCGCCGGCACTTGGCAGTACGATGGGAACCCCTGTTCGTTTTGCGGCCAAAGCCCATGCACCATGAACGAAAACGGCCGGCCGGCGCATTGCTGGTCTGGCGCGCGATCGGGCGCGCGCTCATGCGCGGCCTCGCAATAAGACGGCGACCAAGACAGCGCCAGCACATAGAAATCGAATTGGCCGGGCGCATTCTGCCGGCGGTCTTGCACAAGCTGCCTTGGGTTTGCCTATCCTGCGCCAGCGCGACGATGGCGAAAATGAGCAGGAAACTTAGGGCAATGGCGGCGGTGCGCGCCGGCTAACGCGATGACGAACCAATTCGCCAAACATCGGACGTCCCCATCACGCGGACACCGGAACAAACCGGAAATTGACATTTCGCAACGGTTCCAGGAAAAGGTAGCGTATTAGATGGAACAATTCAAGAACAAAATAGAACAGATGGGGATCCTTCGAACGGCCGGCTCAGGGCCGCGCCATCTTGCAGGCCGGGTTATAGGCCCAGTTGCGGTCGAGGCCGGCCACGCACCATTCGACGCCCCAGGTCATGCCGATCATGCCGGTATCCTCGCCGATCGAGTAATTCACCCGGTGCTTGAGTCCGTCGCTGACCACTGCGACCGCGCTGCAGAAGCGGCGCGGAACGGTTCCCTCTGCCCAGGGCCGGAACGCTATTTCGCGCACCTGCTCGAATTCGAGGATTTGCAGCGTGGAATTCCAGAAGCGGCCTTCCTTCTCGGCAAAACGTGCGGAGATTTTGCCGAGCGCGGCCTCGCAGGGCGGCAGCTGGCCGTCGTAGTTCGGCCCGGTCATGTAGAAGCCCTTTTCCAGCCAATTCGCCGCATGGGCTGGCGCCAAGGTGCCGAAGCCGCCGAGGACGATCAAAACCGCCGCCGCCAGCAACCGAATGGAACGAAGCCCCTTAGCCATGACCCAACTCCCCCTGACCGCAGGCACTATATTCTACTCTCGCCGCCACGCCAATCACCCAGCACCGCCTGTACCAGTGCAAGCGCCGCCACCGCCGCCGTATCGGCGCGCAGGATGCGCGGCCCGAGCGCGATCCGCACCACATTCGGGCGCCGGAACAGCGCCTCCCGCTCCTCCACGGCGAAGCCACCCTCCGGGCCGATCAGCACGGCGAGCGGTACCCCGTCGCGCACGGCCGCGGCCAGCGCCGCCACCGGATCTTTCACCTCCGCGTCCTCGTCGCAGAACACCAGCAAGCGGTCGGCCTCGCCGATCGCTACATTGAATGCGGCCGGATCAGCGACCTCGGGCACCGACAAAATACCGCACTGCTGCGCCGCCTCGATCACGTTGGCGCGCATGCGGTCGAGATTGACGCGCGCCACCTGGGTGTGCCGGGTGATCACCGGTTGCAGGCGCGAGGCGCCCATTTCCACCGCCTTCTGCACCAGATAATCGAGCCGGGCATGCTTGAGCGGGGCGAACAGAAAATGCAGATTGGGCGGACGCGGCTGCCCCCGCAGGCGCTCGCCGACGACGCCCGTCAGCGCCCACTTGCCGGTACCGGCGAGCCGGGCCTGCCATTCGCCATCCCGACCATTGAACAGCAGCACCGTGTCCCCGTCCTTGAGCCGCAGCACATTGAGCAGGTAATTCGCCTGGCCGCGGTCGAATGACACCGCAAGCCCTGCCGCCAGCGGGGCATCGAGGTAGACGCGCGGGGTGTGGAAATCGTAGTGCGGCATACGTTAATCATTACGGCTGCGATGAGGCCGGGGGCGGGTTTACGCCACCCTGCTAGCCCTTGGCGAGGGGCGCCGATTGTGCCTGGATTGCCGTGATCCCGACGCATTCAGCCGGTTGGTATACCCGGGTCGATCGCGCGCCAACCTGCTATGATGCGCCCGGGACCGGATAGGACCAGTTCATGAACTTGCGCCGCGCATTGTTGATCGCCGCGTGCCTGATGCCGTTCGGTGTGGCGACGGCCGCGGCGCAGTTCCAGCCGGCCGCGCCGCAACAGGAACCACCGCCCTGCGTCAAGGAATTCATGGGGCTGCGCGACGATGCCGCCAAGAAGGCAGCGGCAATCCGCACGGCGAGCGCGCGCAAGGCTCCGGCGCAAGAGGCTTGCGGGTTATTCAACGCGTTCTCGGCTGCCGAGGCCAAGATGATGAAATATGCCGAAGACAATTTGGTCTGGTGCGGAATTCCCCCGCAAGTCATCGCCGGCTTTAAGGAGCAGCACGCCAAGACGGTCGAAATCCGCACCAAGGTCTGCCAGGCCGCCGCAGCACCGCAGCGACCGGCAGGTCCGAGCCTAAGCGACGCATTCGGCGCCCCTGTTACCGATTCCAAAAACTTCAAGACCGGCCGCGGCACCTTCGACACCCTGACCGGTAGCCCACTCGGCAACCGATGAGCGAGAACGCCGGACGCGTCGCCGATGCGACCGGAAACTGGGTTGACGGTCTCGCGCCGCCTTTCGCCCGGCCCTATCTGCGGCTCGCCCGGCTCGACCGGCCGATTGGATCTTGGCTGCTGCTGATGCCGTGTTGGTGGTCGGTGGGACTTGCCGGCATGCGCGTCGAGCAATTTCCCAGCCCGTGGCACATCGCGCTGTTCTTCGTCGGCGCCTTCGCCATGCGCGGCGCCGGCTGCACTTGGAACGATCTGGTCGACCGCAATCTCGACGGCCTGGTCGAACGGACGCGATCGCGCCCGATTCCCTCCGGCCAGGTGACTGTCGCCGAAGCGACCGCCTTCATGCTTCTGCAGGCGTTGATCGGATTGCTGGTGCTGATCCAGTTCAACCGCTTCACGGTGCTCACCGGCCTCTGCTCGCTGCTGGTAGTCGCGATCTACCCGTTCATGAAGCGGATCACCTATTGGCCGCAGACCGTGCTGGGGCTCGCCTTCTCTTATGGCGCGCTGATGGGCTGGCCGGCCGCGTTCGGCCGGCTCGATTGGCCGGCGATCGTGCTCTATGCCGGATCGATCTCGTGGGTGATCGGTTACGACACCATCTACGCGCACCAGGACCGCGAGGACGATTTACTGATCGGCATCAAGTCGACCGCGCTGCTGTTTGGCGAGAACACACGGCCGATGCTGGCAGGCTTCTATGCCGGCGCGGTGGTGCTGATCGGCATCGCCGGGCTAATGGCCGGCGGTCAACTTATTTTCGTGCTCGGGCTGATCGCTTTCGCCGCGCATCTGGCCTGGCAAGTGGTGCGCCTCGACATCAACGACCCGGCGCATTGCCTGAAGCTATTCAAATCGAACCGCGACGCCGGACTGATATTGTTCGGCGCCATGCTTCTGGAAGCGGTGTTCTAAGTACGACATGGCGCCGGCGCGACGAGATCAAGCCGCGTCGATGGCTTGGGTCCTGGTTTGGGCAAAGAACCCCATCACCTCCTTGGCCGGCCGGGCCTTGCTGAACAAATAGCCCTGCATCTCGGTGCAGCCAATCGCCGGCAATGTTTCCAATTGCTGTTGTGTTTCGACGCCTTCTGCGGTCGAAATCATATTCAGGCAATTGGCCAGGCCGGCGACGGCGTGCACGATGGCGAGCGGCTCTGCGCCATTCGAGAGATCTTGAATAAACGACCGGTCGATTTTGATCTTATCGAATGGGAAGCTGCGCAGATAACTGAGCGACGAGTAGCCGGTTCCGAAATCGTCCATCGCGATCTGCACGCCCAATTTCCGCAATTCATCCAGCGTCGCCAAAGTCGAGAACGTGTTCTACATCAGAACCGACTCGGTAATCTCAAGCTGCAGTTTGCGCGCCGGCATGCCGGATTCGGCTAAGGCTTCCCTCCTTCATCTGCGTCATGATGATTGCGAACTCATCGCCGCCCAAACGCGCGATGGTGTCCGGTTCGCGCGTGCAGCCGCGTAACCGATCGGCAACCAATTTCAACAATTCATCGCCGATAGGGTGGCCGAGCGTATCGTTGATGCCTTTGAATTGATCGAGGTCCAGGCACAGAACGGCAAGGCATTCGCCTCGTTTGACGTGTTTGAGCTCGTGTTCTAGCCGTTCACGCAACGGGACGCGATTGGGCAGATCGGTCAGAGCATCGTGGCGCGCCATATGGGCAATCTGCTCGTCCGCGCGCTGGCGTTCGGTAATGTCTTCGTGGGTTGCCAGCCAACCGCCATCGGCAATCGTCTTCTTCGCTACTGAAATAATTCGGCCACGCTTAAATTGACCGTATCGCTAAAATCACCTCCCTCGATGCTTTCCATGACCCGAGCAATATAATCCTTGGAGTCGCCCATGAAGGTCCCGGCTTCCGCGCAATGATTGAGAAGATCGCGCAACGTCAGGCCGGCCTTGGAGGCCTCCTGCGGCAAGCCGTACATGCTGATGTAGCGGTTGTTGCATAGGAGCAATCGCGACTCTGAATCGAACAGCGCGACGCCATGCGACATATTATCTAAAATCGTATTCAACAAACGTTCGTTGGTTTTCCAAGTGGCGTGCGGAAACGGTAAAATGCTATTGTCGGATGACTGTGACCCCCCGCGAATCCATGATGGTGCTCCCTGTATAGGTATTTGCGCACCCCCTTTGCTTATGGGCGATTTCATTTGGAACTTTTGAATTGGGCGAAGGCGGATTGAATTAAAATCGATCGAGCTGGCTTTGAATAAAATGTAATTCGATTGCCGATTATCGAGGGCCGGCGGCGCCGCAACGCTAGTGAAACGCGGGCCTGCGTTCTTCGGCGCGGATCGCCGCCTCGCCGGCCGCGGCGGCGTGGCTGGGCGAGCCGGTGACGACGGGCGCAGCGTCGATTTCGCCAACCGCATCGGTAGCAGCCGGTTTTATTTTTAGCGGAACGCGCCGATCGATCCGGTCACAGCGTCATCGTCTTCACCCGCGACATAGCCGTCTTGGCCCGGCACCGCGACCGGCCGGCCATTCGCCTGCGCCGGCAGCGGGCCGGTATAGGCCGGCACGCCATGCTTGCTGGCATAAAGCGAGCGAGCCTTGGCCGCCGCCACCTCGCCCGGGATCGCGTCCGGCCGGCAGGGATGGCGTCCGCTCGGCCGCCGCATCAGGTCCACGTGGATGTGATCGTAGTGAAAGACGTTGTAGCCGGGCGCCAGCACGGTGCTGAAGGTCTCGCAGGCGTAAAGCTGCACGTCGTGCAGGAAGCCTTGCTCTTCCGGCGTGCCGTGCCAGCCATTCTTGACCGTGATCTTGCGGCCATCGGCGAGCGTGAAGCCGGAAATGTCGAGCGCATCGCCGAAGGCATGCTCGGACATGCTCGAAGTTCCCGAGCCGACCATCTCGCGGCATGAATAGGATCCGATCTGCCTAATCTCGCTGACCTGGCTGCCGAACCAGCGCAAGGCCGCCGGCTGCACGCCTTCGCTGACCCAGCGGTCGAGCGCTGAGACCATTGGACAGGCGAGCGTCGCGGGCGGCGTCACCGCAGCCAGCATGACCGCGGCGGTCGCGTTCGGGCCACGCATCGGACCGAGCGCGGGCGGCGCGCGTTGCGGCGGCGGCTGATAGACCGGCGCGTTATAGGCAGGTTGTGTGCGCGGATTGGACGGCGCGGCGTGGCCGCGCGGCAGCACGGCGTCGTCGGGAATATCGTCGGGCTGCGCGACGCCCGGCGCATAGATCGACATCGGCTGGCCGGCCGGCGCCTCGGGCGCTGGCGGATAGCGGTCCACGGACCGTGCGGGCGGATAGCGATCCTCTGGCGGCGCATAATCCACCGGCGCCGTGGTGTCAGGCCGTGCGATCCCGGGCGGTCCCGGCACCCAGCGCATATTGCCACTTTGGATCGGCGCACTTTGGACAGGCCGCATTGGAGCCGGATGCACGTAGTAACGCTGCTCGGTCGGCGGCCAGTTCGGCTGCGCCGGGGAACCATTGGGGATTCCTGCCGGCGGACGGAGGTCGTCGCCATAGCTCATGGCCGTGCCCTCGCCCAGTAGCGCCACCTTGAGCGGGAAATCGGCGCCGCACATGCCAGGGCCCGCGATCGGTTGCATCTGCTCGACGCCGACGCCGATCTTGACCGCGCCCGATTTCAAGCAGGTGACCTCGGCGTCGTGCCGCCAGGCCGCGCGCTCGCCTTGCAGGAAACTGCGTCCGCAGCCGGCGAGTGCCAGCAGCAGCACCGTGCCGGTAAGATAGGTACGGACGCCACACTTCATACCCGCAAAAATGCGAGCATTTTCTTTAACGAGGCTTCAATGCTGACGGTCGAGAATTCGTTAAGGATAAGAAATCGTTGCTACGCGTATTATTGCGCCGCCTTGACCCCCAGAATTTTGCCGATCGCCGCTGAAGGGCGTCGGCAAGAGTGTCATGCGGTCAGTGCAAGGGCCCGGACCAAAGTGAAATGGAAAATCGCCCCGCCGCCAATACGATTTTCCGCCCATATTCTCCCGCCATAGGTGTTGATGATCGTGCGGGCGATGAACAAGCCTAAATCGCTACCTTGCTGCGCCGCAGGCATTCTCGGCGGCGAAGCGGCGTCTGAGATTCCGGTCACCGTTAAAGACCTTATGTCAGGAACGTTCGCGGCCAGCAGCATTACCGCTGTCTGGTTCAGCAGCGAACGAGACGCGCAAGTTTAAATTTAAATATCTTAGCTTAGTAAATTCCGTGCCCAAAAATGATAGGCGTGTGCTGCAACAACGGCTGCGATCGCCGCGCCGGCGCGTAGCTTAAGCTTTGCAGCGAATCGTTTCTGTCTTCCTCGCTTGCCGAATATATTTGCCGAGGCAATTTGTGTAGTTGCAATGCATGGCGGGAGTTAGTCCGTTTTGCACTAGCGGTGATGACCGGTCGTGCCACGAGCTCTTTGCCCGGATTTGCCGGAATAATCGGGCTTAACGATCCTAGCGCGACATTTGGTGAATCCTGAGCTGCCTTTAGGCGCTCAACGTTCCACCAGGGCGTCTCTGTGGAAGGGGCCCGCGCGATCGCAGCGAAGCCCACAAAAATCTCGCCGATGGTGATCGCGGAAACGAGCATCGCAGCGGGAAACATAACCGCGATAGCCATGAAATATTTCAACAGAGCAGCCATCAGCATCTGCCCAAAAAAACCTTCGTGAACGTATCGTGTGATTTTGTACCACGAAAAATCTGAGTGGTTCACCTGCCCTAACGTACAATGCCGCCCAAACGGACAATGGGCCTCTGCATCCGCGGCATTTCGATCAGGCTAATGCTGCCGTATAGCCCTTTGGTACAATGCATCTAGGTACAATCGAATCTCTTAAATGATGGGTCTAACAAATATTGGCATGGGAGGATGCCATGAACTGGTCGATGTTGACGGTAGACCGCGTCACCCACCTGAAGATTGTGGTCGTCGGCCTTTCGGCCGCGTTACTAATCTCGGTGATCGCCATTGCTGCACAGCAGCTCAATCTCGGCACCGATATCATGGCCGAGTCGGGACCCACCGTGATCAAGGCCGGTGCGCCCGTGGTCTTCACCGACCGTAGCGGTCGAATTGTCCGATAGAACTCGGCGCAGAAAGCGTAAGACGTTGCAATCGCCGTCGCCTGGTTAAAATATCTGATTGGATTTTGGAGTGACTACCGCGAGGTGGTCTATCTTTATTGCTTGCATGAAGATCAAGACGCGAGAATTGGCTGATATCTACCGTTGGGAATTAACAGACATCGAAGGGCCACCGCCGGGTGTCTGCGTTCTCGGCCGCGATGGTGTGAATATCCGCCGCGATATCGTCACGCACCGCCGCTCACGCATCTGTGGCATCGGTGGCATCGGTGCTGCGATACGCGGACGATTTAGCGGTTGACCAAAGCTGGGGTGCCGCATCGGGGCCAGTCATTTAAGACGACGGAGTAGGGGCAATAACCGTCGTGGTTGTTAGGGGTACGTCCGGGTAGTTCCCCGTACTTGTGAAGGCCGCGACCGCGATGACGATCGCGAGCGAAATGGCACCAACGATAATCCAATGGGTGAATTTGATATCGTCACTTATGTTGCTGCCCCGATTAGTCTTCATTTCGTTTTCATAGGTCATGATTGCCGCCTCGGGCTGATCTAGACGAACAACGTCACAGAGCGGAAAAAGTTCCTATTGCGTGGGCCAATGGCGTCGCCGGCGAATCGCCGATTCCGTACGGTCTCGCCTTGGCGCAGCGATGCGGTTCGCATGGCGGCTGCCAAGTAGAAAAACCCCGCCGTCGCCGGCGGGGTTAAGTTGGGAATTCAGAGCCCGAAGGCTCATTCAAGATTTACGCAGACGAGAACGTCAATCGCAGACGCGAACGCGCCGCATACGCACGTTTCCATACCCGTCTTCAATCGCTTGCCGCTCGGTGTGGCATTCGCGATAGCCAGGTTGATAGCCCGACTCATAGTAACCCGGGCCGCCGTAATAGCCGCCATTAACCTGCGAGCCGATGATCGCGCCAGCAGCCAGGCCGCCGATGACGCCGGCCGCGACCGCGCCGCCGTCACGCGCGAAAGCAGGCTGCGGGGTCGCCATAACTGTCACTGCCAAGGCGGCAGTGGCTGCAAGGGTAATTACTTTCAACATGTTTTATCCGTTCAATCTCAGGTGCTAATCGATGATCTGAACGATGCGGTGCGTGCGCGGATCGACCAGCACTGCGTGGTCGTTCACATAGGCGTAACGGTAGCCGCGCACGTGGTATTCGGTCGGCACGTCGTAATAAGTGACGCCGCTTTCGGGCAACGTGACGCCGACGCGGAAGTCATTATCATAGCGATAGGAAGGGTGCCGCTCGTGAATAACATATTCGCGAAAGCGCGGACGATCCTCGACGCCGAGGATGCCGCCGACCGTGCCGGCGACCGCGCCGACCGTTCCGCCGACCACCGCGCCGAGCGGACCGGCGTCGTGTTCACCCTGCAGCGCGCCTTCCTGGGCGCCGCGCAGAGTGCCTTGCGCCTGCGCCGCCATCGGCAGCGCCAAGGTCGCGAGAAGCATTGCGGGGACAATAAACTTCGTTCGCAAAAATCTCGTTTGCATGGTCGCTCCATATTGTCGGGAAAGCTCCAATCCATCGGAGCTTGATGTACCTAAATGCGCGGGGCGGGCTTTTGTTCCACGCATAACGGACGATCTTCCGACCCTCGGCAGGCTGCGGCTGGGATCACGTCTTTGGGATTGCGTTCGGCCGGCATGATCGCCTTGATTGCCGCGCTGGTCCTTTAATCGGCATTTCGTCAGCGCCTGAACGACAAGCATCAGCCCGTCTGTCCTTTAATCGTGGCCGCAATAACCTCGACTCTTCAGGAATAAAGGCGCATGGTTTCATCAGTTTGACGTTCAATCGGAACGTCCCGGCGTTCGCGCCAACTTAATGAAAATTCGCGCTGCCTTGCCACCGCTCGAAAGCGTGGCGAAAGGTTCACATGCTAACATCGACGCTGTCGAAGCAAGCGCCGTTCGTCGACGTTCAAGACGGAATTACGCTCGCAAATGCCATCGTCGACACCGTCCGCGATCCGCTCGTGGTGCTCGACCATGATCTCCGCGTCATCGCCGCGAGCCGTTCCTTCTACAGCACCTTTCGGCTTGTCCGTGACAATGTCCGCGGCCACCTGCTATATGAGATCGACGGCGGTCAATGGGACATCCCGGAGCTTCGCGAGCTGTTAGGAACGATCTCAAACGGTCAAGCAACCGTCGAGGGCTATGAAGTCGATCGTAAGTTTCCGGCGATTGGTCAGCGCATCATGCTCCTGAATGCACGCAAGGTCTTTTATGAGAAGGGCGCCCACAGCACGGTGCTGCTGGCATTCGAGGACATTACCGATCGGCGCGCCATCGAGCGGCAAGTGCAGGAGCTGCTGCGGGAAAAGGATATGCTGCTGGACGAGATGCAGCACCGCGTCGCCAACAGCCTGCAAATCATCGCCAGTATCCTCCTCATCAAGGCGCGCACCGTCCAGTCTGAGGAGACGCGATTGCAATTGGAGGACGCGCATCAGCGCGTTCTGTCGGTCGCCGCCGTCCAACAGCATCTGCATGTCGTCGGTGGCGGCAAGCCGATCGAGATTGGCCCATATCTCACCAAATTGTGTGAAACGCTGGCGCAATCAATGATCGGCGACAGCCGGCCGATCTCGCTCAAGGTCGAAGCCGATGCCGGCACCGCGATTTCGCGCGACGCAGTGAGCCTCGGGCTGATTGTCACCGAATTGGTGATGAATGCATTGAAGCACGCATTTCCAGGCGCCAAGCCGGACGCGGCGATCGTCGTTTCCTACAAAGTCGCGGGAACCGATTGGAAACTGACGGTCTCCGATAACGGAGTCGGCAAGCCTGACGTGACCGCAAGCCAGACCAAACCCGGGCTCGGCACCAGTCTCATCAAGGCGTTGACGAGACAACTCGACGCTCTTGTCGACATTGCTAGCGGTCCCCGCGGCACAGCGGTCACGATTACGCACGCGACATTTAAATCCCAACCGTTAAAGGCGAACTAAACGATGCACGCCACAGACCCGGGCGTAACGTTTCTTCTGGTTCTCGTCGTCGGCGTTGTCGCCGGGATACTCTTCGACCGGCTCGCTGGGCCGTCGTGGCTCGCCCGCCAATTTTCCGGATCGACCCGCGGCATCATCACAAGCGTACTCGTAGGCATTGCGGGCGCGTTCGTCGGCTTTCACATCGGTTTGTTGCTTGCGCTCAGCGGCGGATTGCTGATGTCGATCATTACGGCGGCGGTCGGAGCCGCTGTGGTACTGTTCGCTTGGCGGATGGCTAAATAACAAAACGGTCGAGTGCTGGCCGAGGCTTGCGACCGCACCAATGCCATCCCTAAATTATAATCGCACACCTTAGTTCGCCGGCTTGATTCCCAAAATCTTGCCGATCGCCGCCACGGCGGCGCTTTGATCGTCGAGCGCGGCTTGGAATTCGGCCGGCGATCCCGGGTTGATCACCTGCCCGGTGGAGCCGAGCCGCGCAACGACGTCCGGATCGGCGGCGATGGTGCGAATATCCGCGGCAATACGATCGCGCGCCGCTTGCGGCATGCCGCGCGGCCCGAGCAAGCCGACCAAGCCGTCGAACTCCAGCGATTTGTAGCCCGCCTCCTTGCCGGTCGGAATGTCCGGCAACACCGCCGCGTGCTGAAGATTGGTCAAGGCGATCACTTTCACTTTTCCTGCCAGCACGCGCGGCCGCATGATCGCGTAAGCGCCGACAAAGGCCTGAATGCGCCCCTCGGACAGATCGTTTATCGCCGTCACCGGATCCTTGTACGGCACCTTGGCCATTTCCAGATTCTCGGTCTTCAGGAATGCCGCCCACATCAGGTCGTTGGCGCCGGTCACCGATGCATAATTCAGCTTGCCCGGCGTCGCTTTGATCTTGGTGGCCAATTCCTTCACGCTGCCAATACCCAGTTCCGTCGGCACGCCAAGCGCGATCAGCGTATTGGTCACGCGCGCGATCGGCTCCAAATTCTTGATGTCGTAAGGCAGCTTTTCGTGCAGCAGCGGATGCGCGGTGAAGGTCGAGGCCGGCGCGAACAGCAGAACATGGTCGTCGTGCGCGGCGATCACCGCGGTGATCGCGATGAAGGCATCGCCGCCCGGCTTGTTCTCGACCACCACCGGCTGGCCCCACTTGCCCGATAGCTTGTCGGCGAACACCCGCGCGGTGATGTCGACGCCGGAACCGGGGCCGAGCGGAATGATGAACCTGACCGGCCGTTGCGGCCACGTTTGCGCGGACGATGGCGCGGCGGTCGATAGCAGCGCGGCGAAGCCGCAAACAATCAACGTGAGAATCGAACGCCATGGGCTGCGCATGCATTTTTCCTGTGATGATAGCGATGACGAAATCATGAACGGCTGCGCACGATGTTTATCCGTTTATCCAGCGAAACCGCAACGCGCAACGCATTGCATGTTTGCGAAATGGTATTGGAGTGGGCGGGATCGTGGGCTGTTTCCCTCTAACTGTCATGAAATTTTCAGAAATTCACAGCTGACCGAGATCTTTGCACTGTCGTATTGCGCCGCACAACGATCTATTGTGGCGCACGATCAATCGCTTGCTGCCGCCATTCCCGCCGCGCATGACGAGTTATGCAAATTTCGATTGACCGGCTTGCAACCCGCTTCAGAGCCAGCGCGTTTCCTGCTAGTCTTACCTACATCAACAAGGGAGGCACTGCCGTGGACTTTGCCTTGCGACTGAATGTGCTCGCTGTGTGCGCCGTGTTCGCTTTCGTCGGCGCGATCTTGCTGGGGGCATTTTGAGTTCAAGCGGCCGACGACGACGCCGAACCAGAAATTGCCGGTGTGAAACCGGCCGATAGTTTAAGCACCGGAGAGCACCCCTCTCCGGTGTTTTGTTTTTTGCGCGTGCGGCGACCTAAGCCGCCACGATATTGGGCGCGGCGGGCCGATCGTAATTGAGGATCGGCGCCAGCCACTTCTCGGCCTCCGCCACGCTCCAGCCTTTGCGCTTGGCGTAGTCCTCGACCTGGTCGTGCTCGATCTTGCCGATTCCGAAATAGTGGCTCTGCGGATGGCTGAAATAGAGCCCGCACACTGCGGCGCCCGGCCACATCGCGAAACTCTCGGTCAATTTGACGCCGATGCGTTCGGCCTGCAGTAGGCGGAACAGCGTGCCCTTCTCGGTATGGTCGGGCTGCGCCGGATAGCCGGGCGCCGGACGGATGCCGCGGTATTTCTCCGCGATCATGTCGTCGCTGGTGAGCGCCTCGTTCGGCTCATAGCCCCAGAATTCCTTGCGCACACGCTGGTGCAGCCGCTCGGCAAAGGCTTCGGCCAGGCGGTCGGCCAGCGCCTTGACCAAAATGGCAGAATAATCGTCGTTGGCGCGCTTGAAGCGGTCGGCGACGTCGTCCTCGCCGATGCCGGCGGTGACGGCGAAGGCGCCGACGTAATCGGCAAGCCCGCTGTCGCGCGGCGCGACAAAATCGCTGAGCGCCTCGTTGAAGCGGCCTTCGCGCTTGGACAACTGTTGACGCAGTGTATGCAGCGTCGCGATCGGCGCCTTTCGCGCCTCGTCGGCGAACACCTGAATGTCGTCGCCCTGCGCCTGCGCCGGAAAGAAACCGAACGCGGCGCTCGCCGTGAACCAGCGCTCGGCCACGATCTTGTCGAGCATCGCGCGCGCATCCTCGTAGAGCGAGCGCGCCACCTTGCCCAATTTCGCGTCGTCGAGAATGGCCGGGAATTTTCCGTTCAATTCCCAGGTCTGGAAGAACGGCGTCCAGTCGATAAAATCGACCAATTCCGCGATCGGATAATCGGTCAGCGTGCGGCTGCCGAGGAACGTCGGCTTCGGCGGCACGTAGGTGCCCGACCAGTCGAGCTTGGGCCCATTGCCGCGCGCGGCAGCAAGCGGCAGGCGCACTTTGTCGGCTTGCGCGCGCGCGTGCGCGGCGGCGAGCTTGGTGTATTCGCCGCGCAGCTCGGCGACATAGTTGCCCTTGGCCTGCGCCGACATCAGCGCCTGCGCCACGCCGACCGCGCGGCTGGCGTCGTTCACGTAGACCGCCTGCCCGCGTTTGTAGTTCGGGTGGATCTTCACCGCCGTGTGCACGCGGCTGGTGGTGGCGCCGCCGATCAGCAGCGGCAGTTCGAAACCTTGCCGCTCCATCTCGGCCGCCACGTGGCACATTTCGTCGAGCGAGGGCGTGATCAGCCCGGACAGCCCGATGATGTCGGCCTTCTCGTTGCGCGCGGTGTCCAGGATCTTCGCCGCCGGCACCATGACGCCGAGATCGACGACCTCGTAATTGTTGCACGCGAGCACGACGCCGACGATGTTTTTGCCTATGTCGTGCACGTCGCCCTTCACGGTCGCCATGATGATCTTGCCGTTGGAACTGCGCTCAGCCGCGCCGCCCGCCAACCGGCGCGCTTCTTTTTCCCTCTCCATGAACGGCATCAGGTAGGCCACCGCCTGCTTCATCACCCGCGCCGATTTGACCACCTGCGGCAGGAACATTTTTCCCGAGCCGAACAGGTCGCCGACGATGTTCATGCCGTCCATCAGCGGACCTTCGATCACGTCGAGCGGGCGCTTGGATTCCTTGCGTGCCTCCTCGACGTCGGTCTCGATGAAATCTGTGATGCCGTTCACCAGCGCGTGACTGAGCCGCTTCTCTACCGGCCGCTCGCGCCAGGCCAGATCGACCTCCTTGGCCGCCTGCCCGGCACCGCGGAATTTTTCCGCCAGCGCCAGCAGTCGCTCGGAGGCGTCGGGCCGCCGGTTGAGCACCACGTCCTCGCAGGCCTCGCGCAATTCCCGATCGAGGCCGTCATAGACCGCGATCTGCCCGGCGTTGACGATGCCTAAGTCCATGCCCGCCTTGATGGCGTGGAACAGGAACACCGAATGCATGGCCTCGCGCACGCGCTCATTGCCGCGGAAGGAGAATGAGAGATTGGAAACGCCGCCGGAGACATGCACGTGCGGCAGGTTCGCCTTGATCCAGCGCGTTGCCTCGATGAAGTCGACGCCATAGCCGTTGTGCTCCTCCATGCCGGTGGCAATGGCGAAGATATTCGGATCGAAGATGATATCCTCGGGCGGGAAGCCGACTTGGTTCACCAGGATGTCGTAGGCGCGCCGGCAAATCTGCGTCTTGCGCTCGAAGGTGTCGGCCTGGCCCTTTTCGTCGAACGCCATCACCACCACCGCGGCGCCGTAGCGGCGCACGACCTTAGCGTGCTCGACGAAGGCCGCCTCGCCCTCCTTCATGGAGATCGAATTGACCACCGGCTTGCCCTGCAGGCATTTCAAGCCCGCTTCGATTACCGAGAATTTCGACGAATCGACCATCACCGGCACGCGCGCGATGTCCGGCTCGGCCGCGATTAAATTGAGAAAGGTCACCATCGCCGCATCCGAGTCGAGCAGCCCTTCGTCCATGTTGACGTCGATCACCTGCGCGCCGTTCTCCACTTGCTCGCGCGCGATGCTCAAGGCGCTGGCGTAGTCGCCGGCGGTGATCAGCTTGCGGAACTTGGCCGAGCCGGTGACGTTGGTGCGCTCGCCGATATTCACGAAGGGGATTTCCGGCGTCAGCGTGAAGGCTTCCAGCCCCGACAACCGCAATTCCCGCGGCACTTCGGGGATCGCGCGCGGTGGCTTGCCGGCAACAGCTTTGGCAATCGCCGCGATGTGATCGGGCGTGGTACCGCAACAGCCGCCGACCACATTGACCAGCCCCGCGTCGGCAAACTCGCCCAAGAGCTCGGCCATGTATTCCGGGCTTTCGTCGTAATAGCCGAATTCGTTCGGCAGCCCGGCGTTCGGATAGGCGCACACGAACGTATCGGCGAGGCGGCCGAGCTCGGCGATATGGGCGCGCATCTCGCGTGCGCCGAGCGCGCAATTAAGCCCGATGGTCACCGGATTGGCGTGTTTTACCGAATTCCAGAACGCCGCCGGCGTTTGGCCCGACAGCAGCCGCCCGGAACGGTCGGTGATGGTGCCGGAGATCATCACAGGGATATCGATACCGCGCGCGGCGCAGGCTTCGGCAATGGCGTAGATCGCGGCCTTGGCGTTGAGCGTGTCGAAGATGGTCTCGATCAGCAGCAGATCGGCGCCGCCGTCGATCAGGCCTTTGATCTGCTCGCCATAGGCCTCGCGCAATTGGTCGAAGCTGATGGCGCGGAAACCGGGATTGCTCACGTCCGGCGAGATCGACGCGGTGCGGTTGGTCGGCCCCAGCGCACCGGCCACAAAGCGGCGACGGCCGTCTTCATTTTCCGCTAGCTGGGCCGCCTCGCGCGCCAGCGTAGCGCCGGCCTGGTTGAGCTCGTAGGCGATGTCCTCCATGCCGTAATCGGCTTGCGCGATTTTGGTGGAGGAAAACGTATTGGTCGAAACGATGTCGGCGCCGGCGCGAAAGTAAGCCAGATGGATGTCGCGCACCGCCTCCGGCCGGCTCAAATTGAGCAGGTCGTTATTGCCGCGCACCTCGCGGTTCCAGGCGTCGAAGCGGGCGCCGCGATAGCCTTCTTCGTCCAGCTTGAGCGCCTGGATCATGGTGCCCATGGCGCCGTCGAGCACCAGGATGCGCTGCTTCAGCGCGTCGGGGAATACATTGCGCACGCTCACTGCGCTACCTCTTGCGTCGCGGGGCGCAGGCCCAGCAGGTGGCAGATCGCGTAGACCAAGTCAGCGCGGTTCATGGTGTAGAAATGGAAATTGGTGACGCCGCGGTCGACCAAATCGAGCACCTGCTCGGCGGCGACCGCGGCGGCAATCAGCTTGCGCGTAGCGGCGTCGCGGTCGAGCCCGTGGAAACGCTCGGCGAGCCAGGCCGGCACCGAGGCGCCGGCGCGCGCGGCGAAATTAGTCGCCGACTTGAAGTTCTGCACCGGCAGAATGCCCGGCACGATCGGGATATCAATGCCGCGCGCGCGCACGCGGTCGAGATAGCGGAAATAAAGATCGTTCTCGAAGAAGAACTGCGTGATCGCGCGGCTGGCGCCCGCGTCCACTTTGGCCTTGAGCATGTCGATGTCAGCGCCCACGGTCGGTGAATCGGGATGCTTCTCCGGATAGGCCGACACCGAGACTTCAAAATCGCCGCTGATGCGTTTGATGCCGGCCACCAGGTCGGCGGCATTGCTGTAGCCGCCCGGATGCGGCGTGTATTTCGTGCCCGCTCCGCCGATGGAATCGCCGCGCAGCGCCACGATATGGCGCACGCCGGCGTCGTGATAATTGCGCACGATGGCATCGATTTCCGCGCACGTAGCGGCGACGCAAGTGAGATGCGCGGCTGGGATTAGCGGGGTTTCCGCCAAGATGCGCTTGACCGTCGCATGCGTGCGTTCGCGCGTTGAGCCGGCGGCGCCATAGGTCACCGAGACGAAATTCGGCGCCAGCGGGGCCAGCCGCTCGATCAACTCCCATAAAATCTTGTCCATCTCCTCGCTGTTGGGCGGGAAGAATTCGAACGAGACGCCGATGCGGCGGCCCTCGCCGCGGGCAAAACGGCTGGCGCGGTCGTTCATTACGCCACCTCTCGTTGTGCCGGCGACGCCATCAGCGCGCGGACGTCGCGCGCGAGCCACAGCGACACCGCGATCTTGCCGTCGGATCCGGGCTCTGGCGCAAGGCTCTTGTGCAATACCGGCTCGAGCCCGGACGCCGTCATCCATTGCGCCACCGTCTCAGGGGCAAAGCCAAGGCGGCGATGAGCGAACTGCCCGCGCAAGAATTCCTGCTCGTGCGGCGCAAAGTCGACGACCAGCAAACGTCCGCCCGGGCGGAGCACCCTGGCTGCCTCTTTGATCGCGCGCGCGCCGTCGTCGAGGAAGTGCAGCACCTGGTGCACGATGACGACGTCGAAGCTGTCGTTGGCGAGCGGCATGTCGTAGATGTCGCCCTGCCGCACGCTGCAATGCTTGAGGCCCGCGCGCTCCAGCCGGTCGCGCGCCAGCAGAAGCATGTCGAGCGACAGATCGAGACCGAGCCCGCGCTCGATCTCAGGACCGAACAGTTCGAGCATGCGGCCGGTGCCGGTGCCGAGGTCCAACAGCGAGCGGAACGGCTTGTCGGCGAGAGCGGTACGGATCGCCTCTTCGACCGCTTCGTCGGCCACGTGCAGCTTCCGGATGCGATCCCATTCGGCGGCGTGCGCGCGGAAATAAGCTTGCGCGGCGGCGGCGCGGGCTTGGCGCACCGAGGCGAGCCGCGCGCGGTCGCGGCCGATGGTCTGATCGGCCGGGTCGAGGCGGTCGAGCAATGCGCGCGCGACCTCGGCGCCGCCGCCGCGCTCGGCGAGGCGAAAGAAGGCCCAGGTGCCTTCGCGGAAGCGCTCGATCAAGCCGGCCTCGGCCAAGAGCTTGAGATGGCGCGAGATGCGCGGCTGCGACTGGCGCAGGATGTCGGTCAAATCAGAGACGGTCAGCTCGGCTTCCGCCAACAGCGCCAGCACGCGCAGGCGCGTTTCCTCGCCCGCGGCCTTGAGAGCCGCATTGAGGGCATCGAAACGAAGCTTGCCGCTAGCGCTCATTGGGGCCTAACCATCGACGACACGGGCCTTTTCGCACTATATAAAGATATCTTTATACGTTGAAACGGCCATCGGCAAGCCCAACTGCTAAGGCATTTACCGGACTGGTTAGGAAATCCTGCCGATGGCAACGATATTCCGCAGGGAGTGGAGAGAGCCGGCCATGATCAGCAAGGATTTCGGCGTGCGCGACGGTGAGGTAGCGGCGGAGCTGCCGGAGAATTTCCACGCCAGCCTCTATTACATCGGCCGCATCCGCTCGCCCTGGCAGCATCGCGAAGACTGCCCGAAAAACGCCCGTGAATCCGACGCGGTTTGCACCGTCGAACTCGATCCGCGCTGGACCGAAGGTCTGAAAGACGTGGCGACATGCAGCCACATCATCCTGCTGTACTGGATGGACAAGTCGCCGAGAAACCTTGTTCTGCAAGTTCCTCGGCACTACGGCGAGCCGCGCGGCACTTTTGCTCTGCGCTCGCCGGCGCGCCCCAACCCGATCGCCATGAGCGTGGTGAAACTGCTGCGCATCGAGGGCAACAAAATCTCGGTGGTCGGGCTCGACTGCCTGGACGGAACCCCGCTGCTCGACATCAAGCCCTATTTCGCCTCCACCGACAGCGTGCCCGAGGCGGTGGTGGGCTGGCGCAAAGCCAGCGATTAGCGGCCGAAAACACCCACTAACGCGCGGGGAACCGATTGGTTCCCCCTGCCGTCATGCATTTGAGCCGGCTGCGAACCGGAACCATTGAACCTCCCCGGAGCTTGCCCCGACGAATGATGGATCAAGCATTCCATCGGGGAGGCTGCCATGTCCATAAAGTTTTATTCAATCGGTTCGCTGATCGCCGCCGCCGCTTTGTCGTGCGGGCCTGCGCAAGCTGAGCCGCTGTTCGCCCTTTTCAACGCTCCTACGCAAACCCAGATCGCGCCGCAATACGCGCCGACCGAACAAAGCGACGAAGACGCGCCGCTCGATCCGCGCCTGCAACGGCAGATCGTCGGCTACGCCAGCAACGAAGCGCCCGGCACCGTCATCGTCGATACCCCGCACACCGTCCTCTATTACGTGCTCGGCAACGGCAAGGCGATCCGCTACGGCATCGGCGTCGGCCGCGAAGGATTCACCTGGGCCGGTGTCAAGCAAATCGCGCGCAAGGCCGAGTGGCCGGATTGGATCCCGCCGCAGGAAATGATAGCGCGCCAGCCTTATTTGCCGCGCTTCGTGGCCGGCGGCCCGGGCAATCCCCTGGGCGCGCGCGCCATGTATCTCGGCGGCACCGTCTACCGGATTCACGGCACCAACGACCCGACCACGATCGGCAAGCACGTCTCGAGCGGCTGCATCCGCCTCACCAATACCGACGTGAGCGATCTCTACAATCGCGTGCAGGTCGGCGCCAAGGTCATCGTGCTGCCGCAGAGCGCGCCGGCGCAGACCGCGCAGCATGCGCTTGCCCCGGTTAGCGCGCGCACATCCTGGAACGTCAGCCGCACGTCCAGCCTTTATTAGCCACCGCTTCCTCCCAACGTCCCCTGACTTGGCCCGGCGCTCGCGCCGGGTCGTTTTTTTGACTGGCCGCATCGTGCAACATACGTGAGGATGGAACGCAACGCATTGGCGGCACGAGCCAAGGAGGTGAGATGCTGCAGAAACGGCCCAACGTCGCGATCGTCGGCGGTGGCATCGGCGGCTTGTTCGCGGCGAACGCGTTGCTCGCCCAGGGGCTCGGCGTGTCGGTCTATGAGCAGGCCCCTGCTCTCGGCGAGGTCGGGGCCGGCGTATTCCTGACACCGAACAGCGTGCGCCATTTGCACCGGGTCGGACTGGGCCCGGCGGTGGAGAAGTGGGGCGCCAAAGTCGGCACCGGTTCGCAATACTTCCGCCACGACGGGAATGCCATCGCCCCGGTGCAAGTGACGGACTCCGCGGGCTGGAACGCGACCTTCGGAATGCATCGCGCCGACTTCGTCGATTTCCTGGCTAAGGCCCTGCCCGCCGGCGTGGTGCACACCGGCCACCGCGCCATCGCCTTTGAGCAGCTCGGCGACGTCGCCAAAGTATTGTTCGCGAATGGGGCCGCCGTCGAAGCCGACATTGTCGTCGCCGCCGACGGCATCCATTCCGAGCTGCGGCCTAATGTGTTTCCGCCGTCGCGTCCGGTCTTCCATGGATCCGTCGCCTACCGCGGCGTGCTGGCGCGCGAACGCATTCCGGACTGGCCGGCCGACGCCTGGCTGATGTGGCTCGGGCAAGGCAAACACTTCCTCACCTTTCCGGTGCGCGCGGGGCAGCTCATAAATTACGTGGGCTTCGTGCCGGCGGACGAAGAGATGAAGGAATCGTGGTCGGCGCCCGGCGACGCGCACGTGCTGCGCCGCGAGTTCGCCGGCTGGGACCCCCGCATCGAGCGACTGTTGAGCCAGGTGCAAGCGACCTTCCGCTGGGCTCTCTATGACCGCGAGCCGCTGCCGACCTGGACCAAGGGAAGGCTGACGCTGCTCGGCGACGCCGCGCACCCGATGCTGCCCCATCTCGGACAGGGCGCCAACCAGTCGATCGAAGATGGCATGGCGCTAGCGACAATCCTGACGCGCGCGGACCGGGCGACGGCTCCCGCGGCGCTGCTCGCTTACGATCGCCTCCGCCGCGAACGCGTCGCTTCTGTCCAGCGTGGCGCGCGCGAGAACGGCCTGCGCTACGATTCCGCTTACGCCGACTTGGGCGTTCGCGACGCCGAGATCGCCGCCCACGCCGCGTTCCGCAAGCGGCTCTACGACCACGACGTCGTCCCGGAAGCGCAAGCCGCAGCAACTGGGCTGGCGTAACCGCCTCGCGCGCGTCGTTACCTTATTTCAAGCGCCGTATTGAGAGCGCCGACAATCGAACTGAACCGGGTGACCAGGTAATGATGCACGATGACGCGATGCGTTTTGCCGCCGGCCGTGACGTCCGTGCTGGAAACCCAGCTGTCCATAACGCGCCGGTTCCAATAGGACTTGTCCAGATCGAAGAAACGGCAAGCCACGACGGTGGCGTAGACGCGCCGAACGGCTGGTCGGGAAACTTGACGCTGTTGGACAGCCTGTTCTTTTTTTGCGCCATACCGCCGAATTGTTTCAATGCTCGCCTGCCCCAAGGCCACGAGCTTGGTGACGGTTGAGATGCCGCGAGACCGCTTCTAAAAACCAACACGACGTCACTCGCTCCGGGACGACTTTGTCGCACGGCGTCGCATCGACGACCTGAACTTGCGCCTGAGCCAGCACGGCAGTGGTCAATAAAATGATGATGCCGGCCGACAGCCGGCGCGCAAGTGGTTGCATCGATGAACTCCCTTGGCTGCAATCGCTCCGATCGCAAAATTGTCTTATTGATTTTATGTTGAAATTTTTTTCATTTATTTGAGTCAACCGAACGCGGCGAGTCCGCCGTACTTATTTTCCGTTCGCCAAAAAATTCATATTCAAATTGCAGCGTGCTCGCCACGTCGGGAATGTCGCGCAGCGGCACGCCGATCGCCTGCATCAGCGTCACCGGATCGGCTTCAAGCCCGGCGCGCGGCGGATCTTCCAGATAGGCGCCGAGAAAGCGGGCGCGCGCAACCAGCGCCGAGCCGAATGAGCGCGCCTGCGCGTCATAGGCGGAAAGCGCCGCATCGATATCGGGCAGCGCCGCAAGTGCGTCGGTCAGCCAGGCCGCGTTCAATGCCGCCTTGGTGACGCCGGCGCCGACGTGCGGCCGCGCGACGAAAGCGGCGTCGCCCAACAGCGCCACGCGCCCGGCGACCATGCTCGGCGATTCCAGATCGAAAATCGGCTGGAAGAACGGCGTGGGTGTCGCCTCGGTCAGCGCGATGAATTGCGGCGGCAGCAGCGCGCGCGCATCCGCCCGGAACGCGGCGATAACATCCGGCCCGATGAGCGGCGGCGGGATGGCCGCGTGCTGCCGGCCAGCCGCGTCGGCCGACATCGCCTGCAACGCGGCCGCATTAACCGGATGGTACCAGAGCCAGTTCATGCGGCGCCGCCCCGGGCTGAGATCGTCATCGGCGCCCGGCTGCAGATAGGACAGCATCATCTCGCGCGCCGGCAGGAAGAAGGCGTAGGACTCGAACAGGTCGGCGCGCACGGCCTGCGGCACAGCGCTTTCCTCGATGACGCCGCGCCATCCCACGTAACCGGCATAGACCGGCGCGGGAGCCGCCGGGAAGGCGCGCGCCCGCACGGTCGAATGCACGCCGTCGGCGCCGACCAAGAGGTCGCCCGCCACTCTTGTCCCGCCCGCAAAGACCGCAGTGACGCGACCGGCCTGTTGAACGATGTCCTCGAGCTGCATGCCCGCCCGATAGCAGGGATCCGGCAGCTGCCGCCGCAGCGCCCGGTAGAGCAGCGTCCAGGACGTGAGAATTTTATCGAACGGCAGCCGCGCGATCACCGAGCCATCGTGCCCGAAGCAAAAGCGCGTGGAGAACGAGACGCCGATCGACTCGTCGACGGTAATGCCAAGCCTGCGCATGATCTCGAACATTTCGACATGCGTGCCGATCCCGACGCCGCGGCTGGCGAGGTCGCCGGTGCTGCGCTCGAACACCGTCACCTCCCAGCCGGCCTGGCGCAACAACAGGCCGGCGAACAAGCCGCCGAGCGAGCCGCCGATGATCAATGCGCGACTCATGACCGCACCAGTCTGCCCAGATTGACGCCCTGAATAGTTTGCGCGGTTAGATCGGCTCCATCCCTTGTTCTTTGATCACCGGGATAGCTGTCGCACTCTTGAGGAAATTGATCAGCGCGCGGGCGGTTTCCGGCGCCTGCGAGTTTACACTGACCGCAGCGCCGAACACCGTAAAGAACTGTATTTCCGGAGGCAGAGGTCCTGCAGTCGCCACCCCCGGCACTGTGTAGCCCTGAGTGATGGCGACGATGGCCAACTCCACCTCGCCCTTGGCGACCATTTCAGCAGACGTGTCGCTCTTCGGAATCGTGGCTTTGGCGGCGACGGAATCCTTGAGCCCAAGCCGTTCGAGCAACTGAGGAACACCGGGCACCGGAAGATAGGTGACCGATTTCGCCTGAAGTACCGCCCGCTTGAAGGCCTCTACCGTGCTCACGTCCGGTTTTGGCGCGCCGGCGCGCGCGAGAACGCCGTTCGCCGAGCGGAGCAGAAGCGTCTTCGAGCCGGCGGCCACCTTGCCGCTCTTGACTAGGTTATCCAGCAACGCCGGCGGAACCGCGATGGTGTCGAAGGCCTTGTTGCCGTTGATGCGCGCGGCAAATTCGTTGCTCAATCCGGTGATCACATTGAGCTTGTTGCCGTTGCTCTTCTCGAACTCCGGACCGATTTTCTCCAGGGCGACGGCACGCGAGGCAAATATTTTCAGATCCGCCGCGGTCGCCGCGGTCCGCGACAGCACAGCCAGGATTCCAGACGCTAAAATGATAACGAGCAATCGTCACGCCGACATGCATCCCTCCCGAGTGACAATAGGCGACCACAATAGCAGGGTTGGCTGGCGGCCTCTCGGCTGGCGCGCCGCGCCTCCGGACGCTATACCGCATTAACAAAAGGGAACAATCGCATGCGGATAGCGGCAATGGCGGCTGGCGCGGTCGGCGGATATTTCGGCGGCCGCATGCAGGCCGCCGGCCACGACGTGTTCTTCATCGCGCGCGGCGCCAATCTTGCAGCGATCAAGAGCAACGGCCTCAGGATCGAAAGCGTACATGGCGACGTTCACCTGCCGAAGGTGAACGTCACCGACGACCCCAAGAGCGTTGGCCCAGTCGACATCGTGCTGTTCGCGGTCAAGCTGTGGGACACCGAGGCCGCCGCCGAAGCGACGCGCCCGCTGGTTGGCCCTGGCACGCGCGTCATCACCTTGCAGAACGGCGTCGACAGCGTCGAGCGCGTGGCGCCGATCCTGGGCGCCGAGCAGACCGTCGGCGGCGCCGCCTATATCGCCACCGTAATGGAGAAGCCCGGCGTCATCAAGCACACCAGCAGCTTCGCGCGCATGCGTTTCGGCCGCGCCGACAAGCGCGCCGACGTCACGCTGCAAGACTTCGCCGATGCCGGCAAGGCGGCCAAGCTCGATGTCGACATCTCCGCCGATATTGCCGTCGAGCTGTGGGAGAAATTCATCTTCCTCACCGCCATGTCCGGCGCGACTTCCGCCTTGCGTTCGCCGATCGGGCCGATCCGCGCAGATCCCGAGCTATGCGCCTTCTTCCGTCAACTGATGCAGGAAGCCTTCACCATCGGCCGCGCCAAGGGCATCGCGCTCGATCCCGGCTACGTCGACAGCCGCATGGATTTCCTCATGACCAAGGTCGAGGCCGGCATGGTCGCCTCGATGGCACATGATCTCGGGCGCGGCAACCGGATCGAACTCGACTGGCTCGGCGGCAAAGTGCGGGCGCTCGGCCGCGAACTCAATATCCCGACGCCGGCGAGCGACACGGTCTACACCGTGCTCAAGCTGCACCGCATGGGATCGTAGACCGCCACTTGCGATCCATAGCTAATTCTCTATGATCGCTGTGGGGACGCAGACTCCCCATGAGACGGCCAAACCGTCCAAGCTCTGCGCAACGCTCGCACTGTCGAGGAGATTGCGCATGGACGGAAACAGGCTCTCGCTATTCCCATTGAACAAGTTCGGTTTTGCCGCAGCACTTGGCGCGTGCGCCATCGCATGTGCGGCAGCTGTCAGCCTCGCACAACAGGGGACAACCATGATCTCGATCGAAAAAATGGATGTCGGCAAAACGCCGGCAGGCTTCGAATTTGCCAGAACTGGCCAAGGCGGACCGGGACAATGGGTCGTCGTCAGCGACGCCAGCACGACCGGCGGCCGCGCCATCGAACAGACCAGCACCGAGCGAACCGACTATCGCTTCCCGCTCGCGATCTATACGCCGGTCTCGACCAAGAACTGCGAGGTGACCATTCGTTTCAAGGCGGTGGCGGGCAAGGGCGATCAAGCCGCCGGCATCGCCATGCGCGTGATCGACCCCGACAACTATTATGTCGTACGCGCCAACGCGCTTGAAGACAACGTTCGCTTTTACCGCATGGTCAAAGGCAAACGGGAGCAACTCGAGGGCGCTAACGTTAAGGTCTCGGGCAATGAGTGGAACACCCTCGGGCTCAAGGCCGACGGCGAGAGCTTCACCGTCACCTACGATGGCAAACAATTGTTCACAACGAGCAATTCAACGTTCAAGGACGCCGGTAGAATTGCGCTATGGACCAAGGCCGACAGCGTCATCCGCTTCGATCGCATCGAGATCAAACCACGGCAGTGATTGGAAGGAAGACTGGGATCTAAAATCGTGAAGACACGGCCGGACATCTTCTATCTCTACGCCGCGCGCGGTGTGCGCGGCTTTGGCGACGGCTTCGCCATCATCATATTGCCGGCCTATCTGTCGGCCATCGGCTTCAGCCCCGCCGAGATCGGCATCGTCGCCAGCGCGTCGCTGTTCGGCACGGCGCTGCTCACGCTCGCGATCGGGTTCATCGCGCCGCGCCACGACCTGCGCACGCTGCTGTTAGGTGGCGCGGCTTTGATGGCCTGCACCGGCATCGCCTTCCCGAATTTCGATCACATCGCTTTCATTGCCGTCGTGGCATTCATCGGCACGATTAATCCGTCGACCGGGGACCTCGGCGTGCTGGTGCCGCTCGAGCACGCCATGCTGGCGCACGGCGTCCCCGACGATGCGCGCACGCGCACATTCGCCCGCTACAGCCTGATTGGCGCGCTCTCGATGGCAGCTGGATCTCTTGCCGCGGCGCTGCCGGATTTCATCGTATCGCCCGATCTCGGCCGGGTCGGCGCCTTCAAGATCATGTTTTACGCCTATTCCGTGCTCGGGCTTCTGAGCGTCGCGCTTTACCGGCAATTGCCGCATGTGGTGATGGCCGAGCACACAAGCGCGCCGCTCGGACCCTCGCGCGGCGTGGTCTACAAATTGGCGGCGCTGTTCAGCCTCGATGCCTTCGCCGGCGGTTTCGTCGTGCAATCGCTGCTGGCGCTATGGCTGTTCGAGCGCTTCGACATGTCGCTCTCGGCCGCCAGCCTGTTCTTTTTCTGGTCGACGACCTTGAGCGCTTTTTCCTATCCGGTGGCGGCCTGGCTGTCGAAACGCATCGGCCTCATCAACACGATGGTCTATACTCATATCCCCTCCAGCATCTTTCTCATTCTGGCGGCGTTCTCGCCGAATTTGATCTTGGCGCTCGCTTTGCTGTTGGTGCGTTCGGCGCTTTCACAAATGGACGTGCCTACGCGCACGTCTTATGTGATGGCCGTGGTGACGCCGGCCGAGCGCACGGCGGCGGCCAGCGTCACCGCCGTTCCGCGCAGTCTCGCCTCATCGATAAGCCCGGCCATGACCGGTGCGCTGCTGGCGACGCCGTTTGCAGGCCTGCCGCTGATCGTGTGCGGCGTTCTCAAGATCGTCTACGACGTGGCGCTGCTGTATTCATTCCGGCACATGAAGCCGCCGGAGGAAAGGCCGGACTAACGCCTTGCGAATCGACATCCCGCCAGGCCGGCGTTCGCCGCCACCGCCCTTACTCCGCCGATCGGCCGGCGGTCTGCAACCGGAAGGAAGGCCGGGTCGACGCCCGGCAACCCGGCCCTGCGGCCATGGCTAAGGGACCGGTCAATTCCGGCCGTTAGGCGCCAAAAGCGCTGGCCCGGAAAGGCTATTAGAATGCCTGGCAGCCCGCAAAACCGGATTATGGTAGTGACCTGAAATTGATCACGCGGGAACCGATCAAGAACGGCGCGGCTAATGCACAATATGGATTTGGCAGGCCACGACGTTCGTGCGACAAACAGGCTGGTGTGGATAAGCCAACGACCGCGAAGCGGCCTGCCTCAATTCCCACCCGCGTCCGAGAGGGATAGAAAAAGGGCCCGCACTAAGTTAAAGGTGTTTGACGGAAGCTCCGCCTTTTGGCGGGGTTAATCAATTAAGAAAAACGACCGTGGAGGATATGCCTTGTTCGGCACGCTTGTGAAGAAGCGCGATTTCTACGCCGGCGGAATCATGACCCTGCTCGGCGCGGCAGTCACGCTCGATTCGATGACCTATTCGCTCGGCACACTCACCCATATGGGGCCGGGCATGTTCCCCTTGATGCTCGGGGCGACGCTCACTTTTGTCGGTGTGCTGATTTTGGGCACTGCGATCGTCACTCCGCTCAGCAACGACGAAAACATCTTGCCGAAAGATCGGGAATGGTACGCGTGGGGCTGCATCCTCGCCGGACCGATCGCGTTCATCATCCTCGGCGAATTTTTCGGCCTGGTGCCTGCGACCTTCGCCTGTGTGTTGATCCCGGCACTCGGCGATCGCACCGCGACGCTGAAAGGTTCAATCATCCTCGCTGCAGGCGTGACGGTCGTCGGCACGCTGCTGTTCACCTACGTCCTGAAGATTCCTTTCCCCATGTTCAGGTTTGGTCACTAAATGTTCGCAACCGCGCTTACCGATCTCTGGTACGGCTTCGGCGTAGCGCTCGAGCCGCACAACGTGATGTGGTGCTTCATCGGCGTGTTCGTCGGCAACATGGTCGGCGTGCTGCCAGGCATGGGCCCGCTCGCCACCATCTCGATCCTGCTGCCGCTCACCTTCGGCATCAAGCCGGTCGGCGCCATCCTGATGCTGGCGGGCGTGTTCTACGGCGCGCAATACGGCGGCGCGATCTGCTCGATCCTGCTCAATCTGCCGTGCCATCCACCGCACGCGGTCACCTGTCTCGACGGCTTCCCGCTCACCAAGAGAGGCAGGGGCGGCGCCGCGCTCGGCATCACCATCATCTCGTCGTTCGTCGGCGCCTCGTGGGGCATTACCGAGATGATCTTCCTGTCGCCGATATTGGTGGTGGTGGCGCTTAAATTCGGCCCGGCCGAAATATGTTCGCTGATGCTGCTCGGCCTGTTGGCCGGTTCGACGCTGGCGCGCGGTTCGCCGCTCAAGGGCGTCGCCATGACCATCTGCGGCCTGCTGATCGGCATTGTCGGCAGCGACATCGAAACCGGGACGCCGCGATTCACCTTCGGCATCCCCAATCTGTTCGACGGCGTGGAAATCGTAGCGCTGGCGCTCGGCCTGTTCGGCATCGCCGAGTTTATGAAGAGCGTCAATCAGCTCTCCGAGGTCGACACCAAATATACCAACGTCAAGCTCAAGGATCTGCGGCCGACCCGCGAGGAATTCCGCCGCTCGGTCCCGGCCATGTTCCGCGGCACCCTGATCGGCAGCCTGTGCGCGCTCATTCCCGGCACCGGTCCGACCATCGCCTCATTCATCTCCTACGCGACCGAAAAGAAGATTTCCAAGACGCCGGAGAAATTCGGCACCGGCATGATCGAAGGCGTCGCCTGCCCGGAAGCCTCGACCCATTCCTCGGTGCAGGGCGACTTCATCCCGACCATGAGCCTCGGCATTCCGGGCGACGCGGTGATGGCGCTGATCCTCGGCGCGCTAATGATTCAGGGCATCGTGCCCGGCCCGCAGCTGATCAGCGAGCATCCGGATATTTTCTGGGGCCTGATCGCGAGCTTCTGGATCGGCAACATCATCCTGGTGATCCTCAACGTTCCGATGATCGGCCTGTGGGTGAAGCTGCTGACAATCCCTTACAAATACCTCTATCCGGCTGCGATGTTCTTCGTGGCCATCGGCGTCTACAGCACCAACAACGATATGTTCCAGGTCGGCGAGGTCGTCATCATCGGCATCGTCGGTTACATCTTGTTGCTGCTCGACTTCCATCCGGCGCCAATCCTGCTCGGTTTCGTGCTGGGGCCGCGCTTCGAGGAGAACTTCCGCCGCGCCATGTTGATATCGCGCGGCGACATCCTGGTGTTCGTCAAGCACCCTATCAGCGGATTCTTCATTTTCCTGTGCGCGCTTCTGATCGTCATGCAAATCTACGTGCGGCTGCGCCCGCCGAAGGTGCTCGCCACCGACATCGTATTGGCGACCGACCGCAAGGCCTCCGAAGCCGCCGAGTGACTCGGCTAGCCGAACACAAGCCGGCCTAGAAATCCGTAGGCGAACAGCGCCGCCAGCGCGGCGATGACGGCCGTCGATACGTGCCGGCCGAACCGATCCGCCCAATCCTGCGCACTGTCGTCCGCCATCTTGCGCCGCGGCCAAGAATAGCCGCCCGCGAACGTGCGGCCATAAGTTTGAGCTTGGGTCAATGCCACCCGCTCCAGAGGGGAAAAAGGTGGCGATGGCCAGTCTGCCCCGGCGTCGCGGGGGCGCGCTTTCAGCCTAATTATTGATTTAAATTAATGAATGAGGTTACGCTAGCTGCTGGTTTTGAGCCATGGCAGCGCCCTCACGCAACGCGTTGGACCAGTATCCGTTCGTCGCGCGGCTGTCACAGCTTGTCGATCTGAAAGCCGCCGATCTCAAGGGTCTCGACGACATCATCGACGGCGAACTGGTGATCCGCAAGCGGCGCGATCTCATCGCCGACGGCTACGAATACCGCAAGCTTTGCTTCGTGAAGGACGGATACGCCGTGCGCTATAAACTCTTGCGCAACGGCAAGCGCCAAATCATTAACGTCATCCTGCCCGGCGACATTATCGGGCTGCCCGGCAGCTTCTATGAGCGCGCGGTCTACTCGGTCACCGCCATCATCGATCTGCGCATGAACGTCTGATCGCTCGATGCTTACGTCCAACTTTGCTACCGCCACCCGCAATACGGCCTAGCGCTGACGTGGATCGCCGTGCAGGGGGCAACGACCTATGCCGAGCACGTCATCGACGTCGGCCGCCGCACGCCGGTCGAGCGGCTGTCGCATTTCCTGCTCGAGCTGCATGCGCGCCTCCAGGCGGTCGGGCGCGCCGAAAAGGCGCGCTTCAAGCTGCCGTTCTCGCAGGAGGTGATCGCCGACGTGCTCGGCCTCAGCGTGCCCCATCTCAACCGCATGATGCAGCAGTTGCGGTCGGAAAAGCTGATCGCCGACAGCGAGCGCGTGGTCGAGTTCCTCGACGCCGGCGCCATGCAGTCGCTCGCTCATTACCAGCCGCAGGCACTGGCGCCAATCCCGCCGCCGGCGCGCGGACTATGAGTGGCGCAACGGCCGGCGCAGCGAACTTGTTCCTTGCTGCTATGCGGCACATCGCATTGACACTCCTGTCCGCTCCCTAAATTAGCGCGGTTCCGAGGGGTGCCCGCAAAGTAGGTATCTCGGGCTGAGAAAAACCCTTAGAACCTGATCCGGGTCATGCCGGCGAAGGGACAGGACATTACCCATGGAGCGATCGCAGGGCATTGCGAGACTGATCGGCCCGGTCTTGTGCGCGATCGGCATCGGCACGTTGACCAACCAGGCGGCCTACCGCGAGATGGCCGGACAGTTCCTAGCCGGCTATCCGTTCATCTATTTTTCCGGAATTCTGGCGCTGGTCGCTGGCCTCGCCATCCTCAATGTGCACCACGCCTGGACGCGCGACTGGCGCAGCCTGATCACCGCCATCGGCTGGATCATGACATTGGCCGGCGTGTACCGCATCATCGGGCCGCAGTTCGTCAACTTCGTCGGCACGGCGGCCGTGTCGCATGCCGGCTTCTTCAGCGGCGCCCGCATTGTCCTGCTCACGCTCGGCGGCTTCCTCACGTTCAAAGGCTATGCGACGTAAGCGCCGCTTTTATCCACCTATCCACCGGCGCAGGGAGCTCGGTTCCTTGTTGCTATGCACTCCGTCACATTGACACCCGCATCCGCGCGCCTACATTAGCAGTTGTTCCGAGGGGTGCCCGGTTAGGGCTGAGAAAAACCCTTTGAACCTGATCCGGGTCATGCCGGCGAAGGGACGGAAATGATGAACCCACCGCAAGTTCGCGCAGGCGCTCCCGCGTCCATCAGCGTCATCGGTGCAGGAATCGCCGGAACCTGGCAGGCGCTGATGTTCGCCAAAGCCGGCTGCAAGGTCGCGCTATACGAACGCAGCGACCCGTCGCTGACCCAAGCCACCGGCCATTGGGCGGGCGGCATGCTGGCGCCCTATTGCGAAGGCGAGACCGCGGAATATCTGATCACCCGCCTTGGCCTGCGTTCGCTCGATCTGTGGCGCGAGACGCTGCCGCAGGCCCGGTTCAACGGCTCGCTGGTGGTGGCGCATGCGCGCGACCGCGCCGACATCGTGCGTTTCGACCGGCTGGCCGGCCCGCACCGGCACGTCGGCGCTGAAGAGCTCGCCGAGCTCGAGCCCGTGCTGGCTGGGCGCTTCCCGGACGGCCTGTACTTCGAGCGAGAGGGTCACCTCGATCCTCGCCAGGCACTGCCAACCTTGCACGACACGCTGCGCGCGTCCGGCGTTACGATCGAATTCAATTCAGCTGCCGCGCCGGACGATATCGACGGCACGGTGATCGATTGCCGCGGCATCGCCGCGCGCGACGATACCTGCCCCGATCTGCGCGGCGTCAAGGGCGAGATCATCATCGTGGAAACGGTGGAGATCGCGCTGTCGCGTCCGATCCGTCTGGTGCATCCGCGCTGGCCGCTTTATATCGTGCCGCGCGCCGGCAACCAGTTTCTGATCGGCGCGACCTCGATCGAGGCAGACGACGACCGCGTCAGCGTGCGCTCCGCGCTGGAACTGCTGACCGGCACCTATGCCGTGCACCCCGCCTTCGCCGAGGCGCGCATCGTCGATCTCGGCGCCGCCCTGCGCCCGGCCTTCCCAGACAACCTGCCGCGCGTCACCGTCGACGAGCGCCGCATTACCGTGAACGGACTTTATCGTCACGGTTTCCTACTGGCGCCGGCTGTCGCCGAAGTCACCGTCGCGCACGTGCTCGGCGGCCGCACCGACACCGAGGTGGTGCGATGCTCGTGATCGTTAACGGCGAGCGCACCGAGATTTCGGCGACTGATCTGAGCGGCCTGCTCGGCGAACTGGATTATGCAGGCACGTATGTCGCCATCGCAGTGAATTATCAGGTGGTGCCGCGCGCGCGTTGGGGCGACACCGCATTGAGCGGCGGCGATCAAATCGAAATCATCACGCCAAGGCAGGGTGGCTGATATGGTTGGATTCTACGGCAAGCAATTCTCCTCGCGCATGCTGATCGGCACGGCGCTCTATCCCTCGCCCGCCATCATGCAGGAGGCAATCCGCGCGTCCAGTGCGGGGATCGCAACCGTGTCGCTGCGCCGGGAATCCTCCGGCGGCCGCATCGGCAATGCCTTCTGGGACCTGATCCGCGAACTTGGCGTCACCGTGCTTCCTAACACGGCCGGCTGCCGTAGCGTGCGCGAGGCAGTGACGACCGCGCGGCTCGCGCGCGAACTGTTCAGCACGTCCTGGATCAAACTCGAAGTCATCGGCGACGATGAGACCTTGCAGCCGGATGTGACCGGACTGGTCGAGGCCGCCGCGATCCTGATCAAGGACGGCTTTGAGGTATTTCCCTATTGCACCGAGGATCTGACGGTCGCGCTGCGGCTGCGCGATGCCGGCTGCCGCGTCATCATGCCGTGGGCGGCGCCGATCGGCAGCGCGCGCGGCATTTGCAATCGCGACGCGCTCAAACTGTTGCGCGCGCGGTTGCCCGAGGTCACGCTGGTGGTCGATGCCGGGCTGGGCGCGCCTTCACACGCCGCGGACGCGCTCGAACTCGGCTACGACGCCGTGCTGCTCAACACTGCCATCGCTAAGGCCGGCGATCCGGTCGCGATGGCGCGGGCCTTCCGCCTCGCGGTCGAGGCTGGCCGCAGCGCATACGAAGCGGGCCTGATGGGCCCGCGCGACTTCGCCTCTCCGTCAACACCCGTGGTCGGGACACCGTTCTGGCATGCCGCATCCTGATCGCTTCTATCCTGTGGTCGACAGCACCGCCTGGGTGAAGCGGCTGGCCGCGCTTGGCGTCGGCACCATCCAGTTGCGCGTCAAGGATTTGGTGCACGCGCAGGCCGTGGCGCTGGTGCGCGAGGCGCTGGCCGTGACCGCCGGCACGCGCGCCAATTTGGTCGTCAACGATCATTGGCACGCGGCAATCGAGGCCGGCGCCAAGCATGTGCATCTCGGCCAGGAGGATCTGGCCGGCGCCGATGTCGGCACCATCCGCCAGGCGGGCCTGACGCTCGGCCTGTCTACGCATGACGACGCCGAAATTACGACCGCGCTGCGCCTTAATCCCGACTACGTGGCGCTCGGGCCGATCTATCCGACCACGTTGAAAGTCATGCGCTTCGCGCCGCAGGGGCTCGCGCGCATCACCGAATGGAAGCGGCGCGTCGGTAATATTCCGCTGGTCGCCATCGGCGGCATTACGCTCGAACGGGCGTCTGCGGTCTATGCCGCGGGTGCCGATTCCATCGCCGTCGTCAGCGACGTCACCCAGAACAAGGCCCCGGACGCGCGCGTGCGCGCTTGGCTCGCGCATTATCCCGAAAAGTGGGAACCGGTTTTCGGAAAAGATCATGCGCACGTATGAACTATGCCAAGCCGCGCAGGCGGCCTAACATCGAATTTGCAGGAGGACTGCCATGAACAAGCCCGTCACATCCGCCGATCTGGTGACCCCGAAGGTCACGACAGGTTCGCTGCCGGCTTCACGCAAGGTCTATGCGCGACCCGACGCCGCGCCCGAACTGCGCGTGCCGGTGCGCGAGATCACGCTCGAGGCATCGTCGGGCGAGCCGCCGCTGCCAGTCTATGACACCACCGGCGTCTATTCCGATCCGGACGTGACGATCGACGTGGAAAAAGGTCTCGCGCGCACCCGCATCGAATGGGTCAAGGAACGCGGCGGCGTCGAGCAATATGTCGGGCGTCGGATCCAGCCCGTGGATAACGGCAATGTCAGCGGCAAACATTTAGCGCGCAATTTCCCCAACACGCCAAAGCCCTATCGCGCGCTCGACGGCAAGCCGGTCACGCAATACGAATTCGCCAAGGCCGGCGTCATCACCAAGGAAATGATCTACGTCGCCGAGCGCGAAAATCTCGGCCGCAAGCAGCAGCTCGAGCGCGCGGAAGCGGCGCTGGCCGACGGCGAGCAGTTCGGGGGCGCGCTCCCTGCGTTTGTCACGCCGGAATTCGTGCGCAGCGAAGTCGCGCGCGGCCGCGCCATCATCCCGGCCAACATCAACCACGCCGAACTCGAGCCGATGATCATCGGCCGCAATTTCCTGGTCAAGATCAACGCCAATATCGGCAATTCCGCCGTCACCTCCTCGGTCGAAGAGGAAGTCGAGAAGATGGTGTGGGCGATCCGCTGGGGCGCCGACACGGTGATGGACCTCTCGACGGGGCGCAACATCCACAACACGCGCGAATGGATCCTGCGCAATTCGCCGGTACCGATCGGCACCGTTCCCATTTATCAGGCGCTGGAGAAGGTCGACGGCGATCCCGTCAAACTCGACTGGGAATGCTACAAGGACACGCTGATCGAGCAATGCGAACAGGGCGTCGATTATTTTACCATCCACGCCGGCGTGCGGCTCGCCTACGTCCCGCTCACCGCCAATCGCGTGACCGGCATCGTGTCGCGCGGCGGCTCGATCATGGCCAAGTGGTGCCTGTCGCGCCACAAAGAATCGTTCCTGTACGAACGCTTCGACGAAATATGCGACATCATGCGCAAATACGACGTGTCGTTCTCGCTCGGCGACGGGCTGCGCCCCGGCTCGCAGGCGGACGCCAACGACCGCGCACAATTCGCCGAGCTGGAGACGCTGGGCGAGCTCACGCAGATCGCCTGGAAGAAAGGCTGCCAGGTCATGATCGAAGGCCCCGGCCACGTGCCGATGCACAAGATCAAGATCAACATGGACAAGCAGCTCAAAGAATGCGGCGAGGCGCCGTTCTACACGCTCGGGCCGCTCACCACCGACATCGCGCCCGGCTACGACCACATCACCTCTGGCATCGGCGCCGCCATGATCGGCTGGTTCGGCTGCGCCATGCTCTGCTACGTGACGCCGAAGGAGCATCTCGGCCTGCCCGACCGCGACGACGTCAAGGACGGCGTCATCACCTACAAGATCGCGGCGCACGCCGCCGACTTGGCCAAGGGTCACCCGGCGGCACAGTTGCGCGACGACGCGCTCTCGCGCGCGCGCTTCGACTTCCGCTGGCAGGACCAGTTCAACTTGGGGCTCGATCCGGAGACCGCGCGCGAATTCCACGACGAGACGCTGCCCAAGGAGGCGCACAAGGTGGCGCATTTCTGCTCGATGTGCGGGCCGAAGTTCTGCTCGATGAAGATCACGCAGGACGTGCGGGATTATGCGGCGGGGTTGAACGATCCCGGCACGCTCACCGCCGAGCACGGCATGCAGCTGATGAGCGAGAAGTTCAAGGCGCTGGGCGAGCAGGTTTATGTCGACGCGGAGAAGGTGAAGGAGAGCAACAAGGTGTTGTGATTTAATCCGCCCTCATCCTGAGGAGCATCGCAAAGCGATGCGTCTCGAAGGATGGGGGGCCACATGGTTCGAGACATGTTGCTTCGCAATGCTCCTCACCATGAGGCCGAGCAAGGGATGGCGCAGATGCCTCCACGAAGCGAAAAGGCGGGTTGCGACGTCGTCTTGCCGGGCCGGTTGGGGATTGGCACCTTAGGCACACCTTTCGTATTATTTCCCTGATGCGGGCGTGGCCTTTGGCATTGGGGGGTGAGATCATGAAGCCGTTTACTGCAGCCGTCCTCGGAGCAACTCTTCTCCTGGCGCCGCTTGCCGCGGACAAAGCGGCCGCGCAGACGCCGTCCGCCGTCGAAAAACTCAACGCTTACGTCGGCTGCATCAACCGGCTGTCGGCGCGCAGCTACGATTCGCGCTCGCGCTATTTCAGCTGGGCTGACAAGAGCGGCCCGACCGGCCGGGAGCGGATCATCTACGGCACCTACACCATCTACGACACATCCGACTGCAAGAAGAACGTCGAGAAGGCCAATGCGCTGGAGCCGCACGACGCCGCGCTTGAAGCCGCCGCTACGGCCTACGCGGAGGCCGTGAGCCGGCTCGAGCCGCTGCTCAAAGAGGCCGACGACTATTACACCCAGCAGGACTACAAGGACGACAAGATGGCCAAGGGCCGCGCCATACATCCCCGTCTCGTGGCGGCGTGGGATGCGTTCGCGAGCGCCGACCAGAAACTGCGCAGCGGCGTCGACGCCATCAACGACAAACGCGCGCTGGAGAAACTCGCCGCGATCGAGCAAAGCGAAGGCCGCCAGGCGCGCTACCATGTCGAAGCCCTGATGATCCAGGCCAAGCGCGTGCTGCGCGCGGAGGACTCAGGCAAACCCGACGTTGCCGAGATCACGCAGGCGCTGACCGACTACGAAAGCCTCGTCAAGGGCGCCGAACAATTTTCCGGCTCTGGCAGCGACAGCAAGATCGGCTCAATGTTCGTCAGCAACGCCAAGTCGTTTTTGGTCACGGCGAAGGCCCTGATGCGCCGCATCCGCGATCATGTGCTGTACAGTTCCGGCGACAAGATGATGCTCAGCAACGCTGGCGCCGGCTGGATGGTCGACGGCTCCCCGCCGCGGCTAATGCACGACTACAATCAGTTGGTCGACGCCTACAATCGCGGGGCAAGGATCTAGGGCACGGAACGCGAACGGCCGCGATCACCGCACCGAAATCGCCAGGCCGTTGAGATCGGCGGCGACGATCAGTCCGGCCTGGCGGCCCGAAATCGCCAGCACTGCGCCGTTCTGGTTGGTAAGCACGATCGCGCCGGCGCCGCGGCCAACCGCGAGACCCGCTCCGGCCGCCGCATAGATGCCCGCGACGTCGGAGGCCCGCCGGATATTGCTGACCGTGCCGTGGAAGTCGGTCGCCGAGGCGCCGAAGGTGAATCCGTAGCTTATCCCGCCGATCGAGATCGAATGGCGCTGGCCGTGGAACACCAGCACGCCGCTGCCGCCGGAGCCGCCGACCACGAAGCCGGCCTTGATCACGCGGAAACTGATGCTGCCGCTGTCGGCGCGCGCGGCCGACGTTGCGGCGGCGCTGGCCAGCACGGTCAGCGCAATGAGGACGGCTCGAAACAGCTGTGAGAAGCGCATGATGGTTCTCCCTGGTGAGCGGCGTTCAGCGACCAGTCTAACACAACGCGGGCGCTGCCCCGACTGCCTTGTCACCAAGTTCCGCCCGGCTGTTACTTTGCCGCGTAAATGGCGCACCAGCCGTTCGCGCTGATCTTGCCGGCGACAATCTTGCACGACGACGGCGGCTGGAAATGTAGGCAGTTGCCGCAGCGTTGCCCGCCATTGGGCTGATCCTGATAACGCGACGCCGCCTGCGGGCTCTTGGTAAACGCCTGGGCGGCGGTCGCGCCGCCTAGCACGGAAGCGCCGGTTGCAAACGCGGCGCGTTGCAAAAGCGAACGGCGCGACAATTCATTCTCGCTCATCGGGGTCTCCCCTGAATGGCGCGGTGTGGAGGACGCATAATGAACCCCGCGGCAATGACGGCTATTCCGCGGAACCAGGAATCGGGTGCCCAAATCGGGTGGTTTGGCGTCACCTGCCTCCCCACTGTCCTCCACAACAGGAGAATCCCATGCCCTTCCGCATTCGCGGCCTGCCGGCTGAGCCATTCGCGCATTTGTTCGCGCTGTCGGACACCGAACTCGCGGCGCACGGCGCTTTATGGAAAATCGCGGACGGCCCCTGCCCGTGCCGCATCAGCCTGACCGACGCGACTCCGGGCGACGAAGTCATCCTCACCAACTACGAGCATCACGCCGTCGCCTCGCCCTACCGCATGCGCTTTGCGATCTACGTGCGGCCAGGCGAGCAGATCTTCAACGCGGTCGATAGCGTGCCCGTCCAGTTGCGCCGGCGCACGCTCGCCGTGCGCGGCTTCGACGGCCAGGGCATGATGACCGGTTGGGAATTGATCGAAGGCGTCTTCCTGGAAGAGGCGATCGAAAAGCAGTTCGCCGACGTCAGCGCGCGCTATCTGCACATCCATTTCGCCGCGCCCGGCTGCTACGCGGCCAAGGTAGAGCGGGCGTGAGTGTTCACGGCCGCCGCCGCTATTGATTGCGCGCGGCCCGTACTTCACGCAGTCCCAGGTGGATTGCCCGCGGCCCTTGTAGTTCGGATTTTTGGGCGCGATCAACGCGCTATCCGGAAGAACGCCGCACATATTGTTCATGCTGTGGCAACGAACCTCCAAGCGGCCGGTGGTGCGGCTGCCGTCGTCCCAGACGACGGTGTCGACCGTTGCCGGCGAGGACGGGGACGGCGTCTCGCGACATTGCGTTTCGCGACAGACAAAACGGCCAGCGTCCTTGCAAACAACGGATTGTTCGGGGAGCCGCCAACCTTGTCATCCGTTATGCCCGCCCACTCCCAACCGCCGCAGGTATGCAAGCCGCCAACATGAACCAGCCGTCCTATAACAACTGCAATTTTGCGATCTTCCGCGAGTTGCTGCCCGCGCTTTCGGGCCAGCCGATCAACAATATTCCCGACGGCGCGCAGCGCGCGCAAAAAAGCGCAACTATGTACATCGACAGAACAATCAGGTCTTCTCGCCGGTCGGCATCCCAACCAGCGCCTGCAAGCCGCCGGAGGAAATAACATCATTTTGACCTATCCCAATCCAGCCGGCGCGGTGCACGGATCGGATTGGGACGATTGGACGCTGGCCTGCGGCGGCGGCGGCTGGTTCATAAGTCCGCGCGACGTTTTTCTGGTGATCACCAGCATCGCTTCCAACAACACGCTGCTCACCGACCTGCAGAAGAAGCAGATGCTCTCCAATTGCCTCGGCTGGGACTGCGCCGTGCGCAACGACTGCCCCAACCCTTACGTCTGCAAGAACGGCAGCCTCGGCGATGAGACCCACGAGCTCTGGAGCTACGCCGGCATCTTCAAATGCAATGTGCCGGTCGTTGTCTACGTCAACTCGCCGCTGCCGGCGCCCTACGAGCCGCCGTCGGGCAACGACATTATTGGCCTCGTGCAGGTCGCGTTTAATGGCGCCGCGGTTTCCGGAACGCCGAAAGCCTGTCCGTAATTCGGCCCCTCACCGCTTGAACAACCCCATGATCTCCGCCTTGGCCAGCGTGGCGAAATGCAGATTGAAGCCTACCACCGCGGCGGAGGTGTCGGCCTTGACGTCCAATTTCTCCGCGCCGACCGCGAACACCGTGAACAAATAGCGGTGCGGGTGGTCGCCCTCCGGCGGGCACGGGCCGCCATAGCCGGGCGCGCCAAAGTCAGTGCGCGTCTGCAGCACACCGGCCGGCAGCTTGCCGCCTTTACTGCCAGCGCCGAGCGCAAGGTCGCTCACATTGGCCGGGATGTTCACCACCAGCCAGTGCCAGAAGCCCGAGCCGGTCGGCGCGTCGGGATCGAAGCAGGTCACGGCGAAACTCTTGGTACCGGCGGGCGCGCCCGACCATTTCAAATGCGGCGAGCTGTTGCCGCCGGCGCAGCCAAAGCCGAAATCGGCCGACAGGATGAAATCCTTGGCCAAATAGTCGCCGTCCTTGAAGCTGTTGCTGGTGACCGCGAACGTCATGCTTTGCTCCTTACGGTTTTGCCGGCGGCGCCAACTCCATATAGCTGACCTGTTCCCAATCGCCGCCGTAGCCGACATTGGGATGGACTCGCCTGTCATCTTGAAAAACGGTGCAGTGGTGGTACTCGCCGCACCGAATCTCGATGCGGCCGCCCAGCGTGGGCGGACCCTGCTTCCAGACCACCTTGTCCTGCGGCGACGCGTCGTAGCGATTGAGCGTATCGGGGCATCGCCCAGCGCAGACGACACGGACATTCGAGCGGGTAAAAAGCTCCGGCAACTTGTTCGTCCACGCGTAGCCGGCGTCGATCGCGTCGCCGACGATGCCTTTCCAGCCAAACCCGTTGACGTAATTGAACGTGGCGCCGCCGGTGCGGAACACGAAGGTGAGCTCCAAGGGGACGACGTTTTGCGCGCCGGCCTGTTGCCATTCTTGTGCGAGGATGATGAGCGCTAGCAGCCCGGCAAGCCGGATCGGCCAAACGCTGACCGTGAACGCCATGCAACGCCTCCCTTTGCTCTGCAAACGCAAAGCCTAGTCCAGTCCAGACAAATCGCAATGGTTTCCTCGCCAATCAACTTTTTCGACGCGGCGGTCTACTTCGCTTTGTTCGTGGCCGTCGTTATGGGTTTCATGACTGGTATTCGACCGTATCATTCCGCCCGGCCGAGAGCCGGCGTTTCAGCTGGGCTCGCAATGGCGGCCGGTCCTGTCGAACTTGGGCCGGCAGGGCTTGCAGTCGCTGCCGCCCGACGTCTCGGATTACATCGACCGCATGAAGCGTGAACGTGGGCTCTGAGAGGCCAACCGGCGGCCGGTTTTTGCCTGTGCAACCGGACGGCTTAGGAATACGCTATTGGTCGCAAGTCAGCCAACGCAGAAATGGTGCGCCATGTCCGAAATCACCTACGAGATCGTCGAGCACGACGGCGGCTGGGCCTACAAGGTCGACGGCGTCTTCTCCGAGCCGTTCCCTACCCACGCCGCGGCGCTCGCGGCCGCGCAGGCGGCCGCCGCCGAACAGCGGGTCCCCGGCCACACAGAGCAGATCGAGTTCGAGGACGAGAAGGGCAAGTGGCACACGGAAACCGCGCGCGGCAGCGACCGCCCGGAGACCCGCATCAAGGATAAAGACTAAGGCCGCAGCGGCGCGGGGGGCGCCCATGAATCAGACGGACATTATTGCGTCGCCCAAATTGCGTGCCGCCTTCTTTCTCGGCGCCGGGGTTATGCTGGCGGTCTGGGGCTGGAGTTTGTTTCCAGCCATCGAGAGCCGGAACAACCCTAACGAGGACGGATTTTCGTTCATCCCCGCCTTCTACGGAACGCTCACGTTTCTTCCGCTTGGGGTGATCGCGCTCGTTGGCGGCATTTTCGCGCGCGGTAAGTCGGTCGCGTGTGCGCGCACAGCGCTCACCATCGGGCTCGCAATGATTGCGGTCATCGTGGCGTTCCAAATCTTCGCCGGTATCTACAACGCCTCACTCGATTGACTTGAATGTAGCGTCGGACATGGGTTGGCACGATGCGTACTTTCCGGCGGCCGGCAATCATCGTCAGCTTCATTACGTTGGCGCTTGCGTCCCCTGGCCGTGCCGCCTGCGGCCCCGAATATGAAGGCTGCGCCGGAGCGTTGAAACGCAGCGCCGTAAAACATATGAAATTCGGGTTTTCGTTGCATTGAATTATTCTGGCGACAAGCTGCAATGCAGAACAAATTTTTGTCCCGAGCTGCATAACTATTTGGTGAATGTCGACGGAGCCGCAAAGAAAGTAACAATTGCGGGTTGGCTTTTTTTAAACACGCGGAGCAGGGATGGCGCTTGAGCGCGACATAGGTGACGGCTAAAACGGACATGCCGGTCAGGTCCGCCAACATCCGCTCTCGGGGGTAACGCGGCGTGTCTTATGAATACACGCCCTAGCCGGCGCTGATATTCAATTCGCGCACCAGCCGTTCGTATTTCACCGAGTCCGCCTTGGCGAGTTTGCCGAGCTTTTCCGGTGTACCGCCGAGCACACGGGCCTTCTGTTATTTTTTCTTCGCCGCCTTCTTCTTCACCGGCGGGGCCGCCGCAGCGGCCGCGGCTTCCTCGGCTTCGCGCGCAATGCGCAATGCGCGCAGCCGCGTGGTCTTGGCGCGCATGGCGACCGCGCTGTTTTCGTAGTCGAGCATTGCGCGCTTGCCTTCCTCGGCCTGCCGCAGCTTTCTGAATTGGCTGTTGGCGGCGGTCTTGTTGGAATTATCTGCCACTCACAATCTCCATGGCTTGAATGTTTCGGACACAAATACAGGCCGCGCGCGCCATCTTGGCGCAGGCCTATATTCCAGCGGCTTTTCGCAATGCGGCGTTGATGCGGTCTTGCCAGCCCGGACCGTCTTGTTGGAACTGATCTAAGACGTCGCGGTCGATACGCAAGGATACGAGTTCCTTGACGCCCGGCAGCGACGGGCTTTTTGGCAACGATTCCGGCGGCTTGGTGGTCGCCGCCTTGAACGCCATTTCGGCCGCGTGCCGCGAATCGGTTGGATGCCTAGCCATTGCTGGAGTTCTAGCACGCCCGTTGGCCCGCCGGAGCGGCAAAATCCAAGTTGCACGCATGGCGTGCATCATGCAAAATGCCGGTTGTGGGGGGTGGGGTGTGGTTGCGTTGCGTACGTGTTTCCTTGGGTGCATGGCCGGCGCGAGCCTGCTGCTCGCCGGCTGCAACCATGATGCTTTCGTCAGCCCCACCCGTTTCGCATCGGCGAATGGGGGATCGACCCGCAGACCGACCGTGTCACCGGCGCGCCGATATCCAGCTCCCTTCTTGTGACGAGCCGCGTTTCCCACGACGGCATGCTGTTCCCGCCGCCAGCAAGGCTGCAACTGCTGTGCTTCAAGGAGCATGCCGCGGTAAACTTCGCTTTCGAATTCAAGATCGGCTCCGCCCGGAACGCCGAGGTCGCCTACCGCTTCGACGACAAGCCCGGACATGAACCGCGTGCGCGCATCGTCAACGATTATCTGTCCGTGCTCATCGACGACCCATACGACGTCAAGCAGTTCGTCGGCGAGATGGCGACGTCCGACGTCCTCTATTTGCGTATCCGCTCGCTCACCGCCACTGGGCGGACCAGCGCGGAGTTCAAGGTCGCCGGCGCGGCGCCGGCGATCGCGGCCGCTTACGCCAGTTGTCCGCTCACGGCCGCCGCGCGCACCAGCGCCATGTTACCGCGCGCCCGCGATGACAAAGAAGAAGAAAAGGACGACAAGGACGACTGACCGTCACTGCCACAGGCGGTCGGAGGCCCATTTGGCTTCCGGAATCTCCGGCCCGATCGTGTAGCGAAACGACACCACCGCCATGTGATCGGGGCTCGCCGTGCAGGTGAACGAGAGCGCGTACCATTTGCCGCGGCTGCGGCAAGCGCCGCCCTGGGCTTCGATGGTGTGCTCGCGAATGTGCGGCTCCGCCGTGGCACTCGCCACCACGCGGTCGGGACGAAAACTTCCTGATTCCTTGCGGATGCGGGCGATCGCGGTGTAGTCGCAGAGCTGTTCGAGCCGCTCGTCCGGCGCCAACATCTGCAGTGCGCGCTCGAACCGGTTTTCGGCGGCCGCGGCCGGCGCCGCAGCCAGCAGGACCGCGCCGATCGCCCATCCGAACGCCCGCATGCAATTCCTTCCAACGTGCCGCGTGAGCCCCGGCCATTAAGGCCGCCGCCGCCGCGCAAGGCAACGGCCGCGGCCGATTTGTCCTAAGCAAAATGCGAGGCCGCGTCGCCTATTTCGCCCGCTGATAGTAATTCGATGCGCTGCCGCGTCCGCCGGCGACGTTGTGATTAGTGTTGACTAATTCGTCGGCGGTGAGCTTGTCGATGCTGCGCTCCTGCGCCTCGCCCTGCCAGTTCGGATAGGTGGCCGACACGATCTTGAAGGTGACCGTCTTCTTCTCTTCATTGACGCTGTAATCGCCGAACACCGAGAGGCTGCGCCGCATGATTGTGGCGTATTCTTCCGGCGTGCCGGTCAAACGGTTGCCGCTGGCGATCTTCGGCACGTCGCTGGCGACATGGATCTGCGCGAAGTGGCCGTCGGCCGTGAAGATCAAGACGCCCTTCGGCGTCTCGCCGAAGGGAAACGATTTCTTGCCGTCGGGCGCGACCACCTCGGCCACGACGAAGTTCCAGGTCCCGACCATCTGATCGCGCAGACTTTTCTGCTGCGCCCCGGCCTGGCTGCCCGTCAGCGCGAGCGCGAGCACGGCCAATATCCGAACGCTGTTCACGTCATTCCCCTCAGGTCCATTTCGGATCGCGGTCGAGCAGCTCGATCGAAATGCCCTGCGGCCCGCGCAGGAAGCAGATCTTGATACCGGGCCGCGGCGAATGCGGCTCCTTGGTGAACTCGACGCCCTTCGCCTTGAGATCCGCCACGATGGCGTCGATGCCGGAAACCGCCAGCCCGAAATGGTCGAGCCCCTGATAGGGCGTGGTGGGCGCGGCATTGACGCCATCGCCGGGGTTGACCTGCGCGAGGAAGATGTTGGCGCCGCCAAGCTTCATGTCGATGCGCGGCTTGCCCAATTGCGTGCTGCGGGTGATCTGCGCGCCGAACATGCGCTCGAACCATTGCGCGGTCGCTTCCTGATCCGGCGTGCGCAGATGGATGTGGTCCCAGGTAAAGGTCGCCATGGCGTTTCTCCCGTTGTGACACTTTACCGTGATTTTGCGCATAGCCCGCGCCGAGGCGCAACGGGGCCGTTTGACCGCGCCAAGATTGCAAGTCCCGGTTGATCCAGATCAACGCCTGAACTATCGCGGCGCTCATGCTGCCGATGTCATCCAATGGAGGATGCCATGATGTGGTGGTGGAGCGACTATGGGCCGGGACCGTGGATGTATTTCGGGCCGGTCTTCATCGTCGTGATGATTTTCGCCTGCGGCGTCATGATGATGTACATGATGCGCGGTCATCGCGGAGGAAATCGCGTTGGCTCGGCGACGCAGATTCTGAAGGAACGCTTCGCGCGCGGCGAAATCGACAAGACCGAATACGAAGAACGCCGCCGCCTGCTGGACGCCTGAGCATGAGCAGCCCGCAACACGGCGAACAGATCTACATTTGCCCGATGCACAAGGCCGTGCGGCAGGCCGGGCCCGGCAAGTGTCCGACCATGGCGCTGCTGCCGGAAGGCGCGCGTTTCGGCGTGGTCCGGCACATGTTCTCGAACCCGCTGCCTTTGCTGGTGATGGGCTCGATTATGGCTGTGCTGATGATAGCCGCGATGATGATGCGCTGAGCGCGCCGCCGCGCGCGCGCAAGCTCATCTGCACGGCGACGGCAAACAGCGGCAGCACGAACAGCGGCCCGAACGCCAGTCCGGTCAACTGCCCGAGCGCCGCCGCCGTGAGCGGCAGCACCAGCAGTAGGGCGTAGCCGATTTGCAGCGCGCGCTCGGACGCAGTGGTTTCGACCGGTTGCTGCCAGAGCCAGGCCACCACCACACCGAACACCAGATCGTAATCCTGCAAATACGGCGTCGCCAGACAGGCGTGGCGCACGCGATGTCGGCCGCGGCCGTCACCACGCGGCGCATCATCAACAGCGGCGACGCCGGCACCTGCCAGCGCGCCTCCGACTATGCGCCGCTCGCCCGCCTGCCGCGCGGGCGCATGCTGGCCTTCATCGATTCCGGCCCGTTCATTCTGATGGAATCCGGACACGCCGTGCTGGCCGCTCCCTATCACCGCAATCAAGCCGGCAACAACGCCATGCTCGACATTTTCCTGGCCGCGCCGGACGACGCCAAGGCCAAGCTGGCCGCGCACGGCATCGACACGGTCGCGTCTACCCCGGCGCCCCGGAACGCTACGATTATGCCGCCGGCGCGCCCGCCTGCCTCGCGGCGGCGCTCGGGCGCGGCGACGAGCCGGGTTTCCTGGAAAGAATTCCCCTCCCCGGCAGCGATCTCGCCGTTTATCGCGTCCGGCGGTGAGGTCACCCTCCCTCTCCAGGGGAGGGTTAAGCGAGTTTGCTCGCCATCCTCTCCCCGCAAGCGGGGAGAGGGAGTTCCCCATGACCGATTTATGACAGCCGGCCGCCGCGCCACGTTGTGCACAAGCGCGCGCAAACCGGTGCGCATTTTGCTTCATGCGCCGCACATTTTTGCGTACATGACATGCGGTGACTCTCGATCTGGGCGAAGATGGCGCGCAAAACTATTCAAGCGGCGGGCGGGATCGTGGTGCGCGACGGCGCGCACCGGCGCATCGCCGTCGTGCAGCGCAGCAAGGACGACCGCTGGGTGCTGCCGCGCGGCAAGCTAGAGCGCGACGAAAATCCGGCCGCCGGCGCTCGCCGCGAAGTCGTTGAGGAAACCGGCCATCGCGTGAAGGTGCACGAGTTTCTCGGCGCCATCACCTACCGCGCGCGCGGCCGGCCGAAGGTCGTGCAGTTCTGGCGCATGCAGGCCTACCAGCGGCCGAGCCGCGACATCATGAAGGACATTGTCGCGGTCGAGTGGCTCACCCTCGCCGCGGCGGTGCGCCGGCTGAGCTATCCGCTGGAGAAGCTGTTCTTGCATCACGTCGGGCGCCGCATTCTCAGGCGGCGGCGCCGCAATCCGGCGCGGCGCAAAGCGGTGCGGCGGCGGCCGACCAAAAAAACGCGGCATCGGAAAAGCGCTAAGCGGCGGCGCTAGCCGCGGCCGCGCACGACAACCAAAAAATCCGCGCCGCAATCCCGCCGCAAGCATGGCAAAAATTTAATCTGCGCAGCGCGCTGCAAGACCATTTCCAAACGCTCCATTCACGGCGGGTTCACGCGAAAAGTGGAAGCTTGCGCCTCAGGCAATCGCTGTCGCTGCGAGCGAATTTCGCAGGAAATGTTTGAAGCGGTCGTTCAATGAGAACGGCCATTACAAGTGAATCAAGCGAAGGAGTTCGTCATGACCAAGATGAGCAAGACGCTGACCGCACTCGCGGCTGCCGCGACCATCGCCGTGGCGGCCATCGCCACGCCGCAACCGGCCGAAGCGCGCGGCGGACGCATCGCCGCCGGCATCATCGGCGGCTTGGCTGCCGGCGCCATCATCGGCGCAGTCGCCGGCAACGGCTATTACGGCTACGGCCCCGGTTATTACTACGGCGCCGGACCGGCCTATTACGGCGATGGGCCTTGCTACTGGACCCATCAGCGATTCTGGGACGGCTGGCGTTGGCACTCGCGGCCTGTGCGGGTCTGCAGCTAGGCCGGTCGCCGCAACTGGGGACAAACGAATCGAAAAGCCCGGAATCTTGCGAGATTCCGGGCTTTTTCGAAAGGGGGCATGAACCTTTACCATCAAATTTCCGACATATTATGCCCGCCTCTTTTACAGGAGCCGGGATAGGCATTAAAATACCGGTTCGCGGTCGGCCCCAGCCGACCCCGACCTGGAGGGAAACTCAAATGAAGAAGACCCTGTTCGCTATGGCGGCCGCCGCGACCATCGCTGCGGGCACTTTGGCTGCCCCGTCCACGGCGGAAGCCCGTTGCTTCGGCTGGGGCTGCGGCGTCGGCCTGGGCATTCTTGGCGGCGTCGTCGCCGGCACCGCCCTCGGCCTGGCGATCGCTGGTCATCCTGGTTATTACGTCTACGACGATTACGACGCCGACCCACCGATGGATTGCCCCGGCTACTGGGGCCGCAGGCCGATCCGCAACGAAGACGGCAGGGTTGTGGGCTGGAGCCGCCCGCGCTGGTTCTGCCGGTAATCGTCACGTAACGGCCGTGGGTGTGTGGTCGACGCCGATCATCGTCGGCCCGAGAGACATTCACCTAGCGCACATTGAGTATCGCCCCCGCCGCGGCCACCCTGCTGGCCCGCGCAAGCGCACAGCTCGCTAGCGCCGCATGTGGTCGAGCACCGCCGCCGTCGGCCAGCAATCGACCTTCAGTCCGTTTTTCTTTTGATAAGCGCCGAGTGCCGCGCGCGTGAGCATGCCGGCCTTGCCGTCGATCTTGTCGCGATAAAGCGCGAGCGCGGTAAGCCGCTGCTGCATGGTCTCGACCTCTTTGGTTCTGAGCTGCGCGTTCTTGCTCCACGGATGTTCGAAGGCGCGGCCGTCTGAGATCAGGTCGCTCAGATGACCGACGAACAGCACGTAGAGATCGGAATAATTGTAGTCCTTCAGCACGTAATAATTCTTCGGCGTGAGGAAGGCCGGTCCGTAAGTGCCCTCCGGCAACAGCAGCGAGGCCTCGGCCGCAAGCTCCACCGCGGTCAGCTTGCGCCCGTAAGCCGGCCCGTACCCGCGCTTGAGCCATTCGGCCACCGGCAGCATGTGGCTCGGCTCCGCGATGGTGCAATCGACGTTGGCCGGCATGCGCACCTCGATCGCCCAGGGCTTGCCGGCCTGCCAGCCTTTGCCGGCGAGCTGCTTGGCCGCCGAGGCCAACGCATCCGGCACCGAATGCCAGATGTCGGCGCGGCCGTCGCCGTCGAAATCGACGGCGTATTTGTAGTACTCCGACGGCAGGAACTGGGTGAGGCCCATGGCGCCGCCCCAGGACGAGCGCAAGTTCTCGCGCGGCACACCGTCCTGCAGCATTTTCAGAGCATGCAGAAATTCGTTTTGGAAAAATTCCTTGCGCTTGCCGACATAAGCCTGCGTGGCGAGCGTGCGGATGGCATCGAGCGGCAGCTTGTAGCCGCCGTAATCGGTCTCACGCGCCCAGATCGCCAGCACGACGCTGCCGGGCACGCCGAACTCTTTCTCGATGCGCGCCAGCGTGTCGTGGTATTGGCTGCTGAATTTTTTGCCCTGGGCGGCGAGCCGGGCGAAAGTCGGTTCACGCAGATATTGCGCCGGAGTCTGCACGAATTCCGGCTGCTGCGGCTGCTGTTCCAGCCGGCCGGGAATGTCGAGGTCGGGCAGGCTGAGGTCAGGCTCGAGCCCGCGCGTGGCGGCGTCGAAGGTGGCGCGCGAGACGCCGAGTTGTTGCGCCTGCGGCCACGTCGCCTGCAGCCATTGTTGGAAGGCGGCGTCGGCATGCGCCGAGACGATCAGCAACAACAATGCCATAGCGGCGATGGCGGCCCGTCGAATCATGCCGCGACGCTAATCCGATTGAATGCGCTGTTCTACCGGTAGCGGGCCGAAGGCCGGCGGTGGAATGCGCCGCTTCGATGCCGCTTCGTAGGCCGAGGCAACATGCAGCAGGACGTCTTCCTTGCCCGGCTCGGCGCGGAACACCAGCGAAAACGGCAGGCCCGGCGCCGGCAGTGGCGTCGGCTTATCGGAGGGGACGTGCAGATAGCGCATGCCGTCGGCGCTGAGTTTATAGACGGGGTCGTAGGCCGTCGTGACGTAACCGGCGGGGATCAGCACCTCGGTCAGGCCGGCGTTCGGGCCGCTGAGCGACTCCGGCGAGAGGTTGTTGCGGAAGCCCTGCCCGGCGCCGCCGATCTTGCCGGGTGGCCATGGCGTGTGCAGCCGCACCAGCACGTCGAGATGATTTTCCAAAATCACCATCATGTCGGCATGGCGCAGGAGATCACGCAGCATGATGCGCTCGTCGACGCTCTGCCGCTCGCCGAGCGGATTACGCATGTCGGTCACCTCGTCCCAATTGCGGAAGCTGGCGCGCTGGTCGTCGCCCCAGAATTTCGAGCGCGTGTTGAGCGCGGCGAAATCGGTAAGCGTTTCGGTAAACCCTTTGGCCCGCCAGTCGGCGGCGCGGCGCGACAAATACTGGTTGATGTGGAAGCGAAACGCCATTTGCGGCGCCTGCTGCTGCACGGTGCCGAGATCGAGATTCGCCGGCGGCGCGATGCGACCTTCCGCCAGCTCCAGCATGTAGTCGATCGGCTTCATCTTGCCGCTGCCGAAGACTTTGCCCGGCACGAACTCGGTCGACTGGATCGCGGCCGCGAATTCCTTGAACAGCGGCTCGCCCTCTGGCGTCAGCCGGTAAAGAATGTCCGGCATGAAGACCGGCACCAGCCGCGCCAGCGCGACCCGGTAATCCGTTTTCATCGTCTCGATATCGGGATCCCTATTCCAGAGCGGGTCCGACAACTCGACCAGCGTCGCGCCGAGCTTGCCGCCGAGCACCGTTTTGATTTCCACCGCGGCAGCCGTGACAATCGGGACTTCTGTCATCAAGCCCGGCCGCGCCACCATCGATTCGCGGATGACGCCGATGCGCACGCCTTTCAGCGCGCCGTCGGTGCCGGACGCTTGCGCATGGCTGGCATAGCCCGTGGCGAGAAACGACGAGCGCGGCACGGCGGTGAACGGATCGCGCGGGTCGTAATAGCCTTCGACCGGATCCTTCAGCGCATCGAGCACTTTGGCGGCGTCGCCGATGGTGCGCGCGAGAACGCCGGAGCGATCGACATGGATATCCGCGCCGATAGCGCCGCCGTCGAAGCCGAGCATCGCCTTGTGCGGCAGGATGAGCGCGATCGCGTTATGGTTGGCCGGGCCGCGGCACGATGCGCGCGTTTCTTCGCCCAGACTGCACATCACCATGTTGGTTGAGACCGAGACACCCGACCCCGAACTTGAGCCGAGCGAGGCGGACCGCGTCGTGTCATAGGGGTTCGACGGATTGCCGCCCCAACTGCTGCGCTGGTAGCCGAGCGTGGTGGGCAGTACCTTATCGGGCTTGTGACGGCCGCCGGGATCGTCGGGACGGCCGTTGTATTCGGTGTTCGCCGCCTTGGCGAAGATGATCGCGCCCTTGTTGCGGAGCTGCTCGACCAGCACGTGATCGCGCGCGGGAAAATCGATGTCGTAGCGGGCGTCGCCGCCGCCGGTCGAGCGCATGTCCTTGGTGTCGAACGGATCCTTGAACGAAAACACGACGCCGTACATCGGCAGCTTCTCGAGATCGGGATTGCGCCGGTATTCGGCGTCGAGCTCGGCCGCCCGCTCGAGCGCGTCGGGCAAATGGCGGAAATATTCGCACACCGGCGGCGCGCCGGGCGGCAACGGGCCGAGCGACGGGTGCCGGTCGAAATCGCCGCGGCATGTGACCGAGCGTTCGCCGCGGATGTTGAGCGTCGCCAGCGCGTTGACTTGGCCCGCATTCGGCTTGCCGACCGTCATGCCGAATTGCTGCGCGACCTCCGGATTGGAGGCGGTCGCTTCCATGCGGCCGAATTCGAGCGGCGGCCCCTTGTACTTGTCGAGGTCAGGAAGCAGCGCCGACGCCTTTACGGTCTCGGTCGGAAACCGCAGCGGCACGCCGCCGCGCACCGTGCCTTTGGCCTGCGCTATCGCCGCGCCGTTTTCCGTCACCAGCAAATTGGAGGTGCCATTAAAGGCGCGCACGCGCGCGATGTAGTGCTTGACCACGTCGACCACGGTGGTTTGACCCGCTTTGATCGCCGCGTGCAGTTCGTCGATGGTCGCCTCTTCCAGGCGGAACGGCTTTCCCGGGGTACGGAGCGGTTAATTCATCACGGCGCATTCCTGCTATCGGCCCGCTAGGCGGGGCGGACCTGCGCAGACTAAAGGCTCCGCCGGACTTCAGCCAGACCACCGGCGATCGCCCGCCGCGTGCGTACCGGCACCGGGCCGGCGCGCATCACCAGCACGAAGCGCGGCTCGGTGGCCTTGAGGCGGATTTTCAGCAGCGGCGCGTAGGCTTCGGAAAAATAGAACGCCACCACCTCGTCCGCGCTGGGAAATTCCATCAACACAAGGCGGTTGGGCGCAAACGAGCCGGCGAGCGGCGTGATCGAATTGCCGCGTGCAATGTAACGACATCCGTAGTCCTTGATCACGCCTGGCACGCGCGCGATGTAGGGTTTGAAGGCTTCCGCATCGCGCATGCGGTGGGCGCCGATGGCGAAGGCCTGGCCCGCGCCCGGCGGCGCGATCCCTTCGACCAGGAACGCGGTGACGCCGGGTTTCGATTTCAGCGCGTTGAGGTCGGCGCCGTCATTGACTTGCGCGATCAGCGGCGCGCCGAAGCTCCACGGCTGCTCGAACGAGACCATCTCGCCGTCAGCGACAAGCGCGCAACCCGGCGGCAAGTCCGCGGACGGCAGGCTGCTGGCGACCAGATAGCGCATGCCTATCGGCTGAACTTCTTATACTTCAGCCGATGCGGGATGATGCTGTCCTGCCCCAGCCTGCGCATCTTGTCGGCCTCGTAATCCTGGAAATTGCCCTCGAACCATTCGACGTGGCTGTCGCCTTCGAAGGCGAGCATGTGGGTGGCGATGCGGTCGAGGAACCAGCGGTCGTGGCTGATGATGACGGCGCAGCCGGCGAAATCCTCCAGCGCCTCTTCCAGAGCCCGCAGCGTTTCGACGTCGAGATCGTTGGTCGGCTCGTCGAGCAGCAGCAAATTGGCGCCCGAGCGCAGCATCTTGGCGAGATGCACGCGGTTGCGCTCGCCGCCCGAGAGCGTGCCGACTTTCTTCTGCTGGTCGGCGCCCTTGAAGTTGAACGAGGCGCAATAGGCGCGTGAGTTCACTTCCTTCTTGCCGAGCAGGATCATGTCATTGCCGTTGGAGATTTCCTCCCACACGGTCTTCTTGCCGTCGAGACTGTCGCGCGACTGGTCGACATAGCCGAGGTGCACCGACTCGCCGATCTTGATGGTGCCGGCGTCGGGCCTTTCCTGGCCGGTGATCATGCGGAACAGCGTGGTTTTGCCGGCGCCATTCGGTCCGATGACGCCGACGATGCCGCCGGGCGGCAGATTGAAGGTGAGGTCGTCGATCAGCAGGTTATCGCCGTAGCCTTTCTTGAGATGGTCGAAATCGACCACATGTTGCCCGAGCCGTTCGGCCACCGGGATCGTGATCTGCGCCACCGTATTCTGCTTGGCGTTGGCGATCTTGAGCAGCTCTTCATAGCGCTCGTAGCGCGCCTTTGATTTCGACTGCCGCGCCTTCGCGGAGGATTGAATCCATTCGCTTTCGCGCTCCAGCGTGCGCCGGCGCGCTTCGTCCTCACGGCCTTCCTGCTCCATGCGCTTTTGTTTTTGCGACAGCCAAGAGGTGTAATTGCCCTCGTAAGGAATGCCGCGGCCGTGATCGAGCTCGAGGATCCAGCCGGTGACGTTGTCGAGGAAATAGCGGTCGTGGGTGACGATCAGGATGGCGCCCGGATAATTCCGTAGATGGCCTTCCAGCCAGTTCACACTTTCAGCATCAAGATGGTTGGTCGGCTCGTCGAGCAGCAGCAGATCGGGCTGGTCGAGCAGCAGCTTGCAGAGCGCGACGCGGCGCTTCTCGCCGCCCGAGAGCTTACTGATGTCGGCGTCGTCGTCCGGGCAGCGCAACGCGTCCATCGCCAGATCGACCTGGCTGTCGAGGTCCCAGAGGTTCTTGGAATCGATCTGGTCCTGCAGCTTGGCCATCTCGTCGGCGGTCTCGTCCGAATAGTTGGACGCGATCTCGTTGTAGCGGTCGAGCAGCGCCTTCTTGGCGGCGACGCCCTCCATCACGTTCTCGCGCACGGTCTTTTTGGGGTCGAGCTGCGGCTCCTGCTCCAGGTAGCCGACGCGGGCGCCTTCGGCGACCCAGCCTTCGCCGCTGAACTCGGTATCGATGCCGGCCATGATGCGCAGCAAAGTGGACTTGCCGGAGCCGTTGACGCCGAGCACGCCGATCTTGGCGTCCGGGTAGAACGAAAGATGGATGTTATCCAGCACCTTTTTCGCGGGCGGATAGGTCTTTGTTAGACCCTCCATGTGATAGATGAATTGCCGGCCGTTCATAAAACCCCTCGGAACAGACGAATCCGCGCCGTCCGCGTCTTAAGCGCTGCGTGACGCAATGTCGGGAAATTCGACGCTGATGTAACGGGGGGAACCCCAAAGAGCAAGCAGCCGGCTAAGTCCCTGGCGCTGGTAAATTTTTGGAAACTCTGATTTTGAATTTATTTGTCGGGATACCGCCGGCATACCGTGTTTTTACGGGTGTTCCCGCATGATCCTCGTCAATGAACCTGACCGCCGGAGCGGGCGACTAAGGGACAGTGGGCGAGAGATGCCCACCTGTTTGGGGATCGTGCCATGGGTCGAGCCATATCAGCCATTTCGGGTTCCGCGCTAGCTTTGCTGCCCCGCCCGTTCGCCCTGCTCAAGCCGGCGCTCCTGGCCTTCTGGCATGAAATGACCCGCGATATCGGCACCCCCTACCGGCCCGAGCGCCACTATATGCGCGGCCCCGGCCCGAAATGGCGCACCAAGCACGGCCTGCCCCCGCTCTGAGACCCCCTATCTTTTCGAATGACCGGCTCTAAATTGGCGCCGCCCGGAACTTTCCGGGTGCGCAAATATGGAGCTTGTGCGTATGGTCAGGGCAGCCATCCTCGACGACTATCAGAACGTCGCCTTAAAAGTCGCCGACTGGTCCACGATCAACAAGAACGTCGAGGTCAAGGTCTTCAACGCGCCGCTCGGCGATGACAATGCCGTCATCAAGGCTCTGCAGGGCTTTACCATCGTCAACATGATGCGCGAACGCACCCCGTTCAACCGCAAGGTGATCGAGGGCTTGCCGGATATGAAACTGTTGATCACGACGGGCGCTCGCAACAACTCCATCGACCTGAAGGCCTGCGCCGAGCGTGGCGTCACCGTCTGCGGCACCGGCGGCTTCGGCAACCCGACCGCCAGCATTGCCATTGGTCTGATGCTTGAGATCACCCGCAACATTGGCTTTGAAAATGCGCGCATGAAGGCTGGCGCGCCCTGGCAGGCGACCATGGGCCACGACGTGGAAGGCATGACGCTCGGCGTTCTCGGCCTCGGCAAGCTCGGCCAGCGCGTCGCCAACATCGCCAGGGCCCTCGGGATGAATGTGATCGCTTGGAGCCAGAACCTGACGCCCGAAAAGGCGAAGGAAGCCGACGCCGATTACGTCTCCAAGGAAGACCTGTTCCGCAACGCCGATGTCATCAGCATCCACGTCGTGCTGAGCGACCGCTCGCGCGGCTTGGTCGGGGCGAAAGAACTCGGCCTGATGAAGAAGACCGGCTATCTGATCAATACCTCGCGGGGGCCGATCGTCGACGAGAAAGCACTGATCGCGGCGCTGACCGCCAAATCGATCGCGGGCGCCGGCCTCGACGTGTTCGATATCGAGCCGCTGCCGCTCGATCATCCGTTCCGCAAAATGGACAATGTCGTGCTCACGCCGCACCTCGGTTATGTCAGCGAGCAGAATTACCGGAAATTCTACAGCGGCGTGGTCGAAGACATCCGCGCCTGGCTCGACGGCAAGCCGGTACGAATCCTTGAAGCGAAATACTAAACGTTGAGCAACTTCGCCGCGTTGTTGTAGGCAACGTCCGCGCGCACGTCTTCGTCGAGCGGCACCGTGTCGATGAATTCGCAGCCTGGCCAGTCGAACGGATAATCCGCCGAAAACATCACGCGGTCACGCCCTAGTGCGTCTAGCGAGCAGCGCAGCGGCGGATGATCGTACATGCCCGAGGTCGTCACCCAGACGTTCTCCCTGAGGTATTGTGACGGCGGCTTCGGCAAATTCCAGCCGTAGGGCGCAGAGCGACTGTCAAAGCGCCAGAGCTGGAACGGCAGCGTCTCGCCGAGATGGCCGAGCAGCAGCTTGGCTTTCGGATAGCGATGGAATACGCCGCCGCAGATGATGCGCAGTGCGTGCGAACCGGTTTCCACGCCCCAGCCCCACATCGGACGCGCCAGCACGTTGTAGCCGGCGAGCACCGGCAGCGGCGCCACCGGATCGGCCGGGTGCAGGTAAATCACGGTGCCCAGTGCCGCCGCCCGTTCCCAGAACGGATCGTAAGAACGGTCGTCGAGATATTTCCCATTGGTGTGGCCGTCGACCATGGCGCCGCAGAACTTGAGTTCGCGCACGCAGCGTTCCAACTCGTCGGCGGCGGCTTTCGGGTCCTGCATGGCAAGATGGGCGAAACCGGAATAACGGTCGGGACGCTTCTGCACTTCGCGGGCCAGGAAATCATTTGATTCACGCGCTCGGCGCACCGCCGTGGCGGTATCGCGCTCCACCTGCACACCAGGACCGGCGATCGCCAGGACCGCGCGCGCTATGCCGGTCTTGTCCATCATCTGCAGCCGTTGCTCGCCGAAATCGGTGAGTGCTGCATAGAGTTGCGCGGTTTTCTGCGGCGCTACGTCCACCATCGTCGGCCGCCAATAGGGTTCAGTGGCGGGGTCCAGGAAATGTTCTTCGAGGGCGATCTTTTTGACCATGCGTTTTCCTCACGCGTTTGGCGGCCAGCGTCCACCGATTTTTTCGTTTTTTACCTGTACCGCATATTGGGCTAACGTGTACCATCATGCAAGGCGGCCGGGCCGTCCCGTCAGTATCGAGACATTGTCGATGAACCGCCACGTCACCAACGACAAGAGCCAAGTGCAAGTGATCGCGCGTGCGGCCACCATCCTGCGCGCGCTCGAAGCGGAAAACGCCGGCCTGAGCCTCGGCCAGATCGCGCAGCGCGTGAATCTGGCGCGCTCGACTGTGCAGCGCATCGTTTCGGCGCTCGAAACCGAAAAGCTGGTGATCGCGGCGACGCCTAATGGCCGCGTGCGGCTCGGACCGACCATTTTGCGATTGGCGGCGTCCGTGCGCAGCGACTTCATCGCGCTGGCGCGCCCGTTCCTCGAGCGATTGAGCGAGGAATTGCACGAGACCGTCGATCTCTCGACGGTGGGCAAGGACCATCTGGTATTCATCGACCAGGTGATCGGCCCGCAGCGCCTGCGCACGGTGTCGGCGGTGGGCGAAACCTTTCCGCTCTATTGCACCGCCAACGGCAAGGCCTATCTCGCCCAGCTTTCTGACCCGGCGGTCGAGGCGCTGATCGGACGCATCTACAAATCGCGCACGCCGAAGACGCTCACACGTCTTGACGCCCTGCTTGCGGATATCAAAGCAGCGCGCCGCAACGGCGTGGCGTTCGATCGTGAAGAACACACGCTTGGCATCTGCGCCGCCGGCGTCGCCATGCATGACCCGCTCGGCAATTCTGTCGCCATCTCGGTGCCAGTACCGACCCAGCGCTTCGAGAATCGGCAGGAGCTGATCGCCGAACGGCTGCTCGCCACCAAGCGCGCCATGGAGGCGCATATGAATTCCGTCGCCGCCTGAGTTAGGCTGGTATAAGTTTCGACAACTTGCGCAAGCGCGCTACACAAAAAGGGAGGATGCCGTGGCCAAGAGAATTCGCGGCGTATTGTTCGAAGAAAACCTCAAGAACAGCATGGGGCTGGAGTTCTATAACCTGTCCCACCGCTTCGGCTATCAGTCTCCGAACTGGCCCTATTTCGAGGATGTCAAGATCGAGCGCATCCACTACATGGCGAAATCGGGCGTGCTGTCGCAGCGCATCACCACGTCAATGCACAACACCACGCATATCGACGCGCCCGCGCACGTGATCCAAGGCACGCCGTTCATCGATGAAGTGCCGCTGCCGCATTTCTTCGGCTCCGGCATCGTGGTGTCGATCCCCAAGAACAAATGGGAGCCGATCACCGGCGAGGATCTGGAAAAAGCCTGCGGCAAAATCGTGCGACCGCGCGACGTGGTGATCGTCAACACCGGCTGGCACAAGTTCTACGAGGACAGCGAGGACTATTTCTGCCGCGCGCCCGGATTCGTGCCGTCGGCCGGCGAATGGTTCGTCAAGAAGAAGGTCAAGGTGGTCGGCCACGACACGCAAGCCAACGATCACCCGCTCGCCACCGCCATCGGCCCGCAGCGCAACGGCCCGCTGCATCCGCATCTCGCCGAAGAATACAAGGAATGGTCGGGCGGGCGTGACTGGAAGGACGATTTCCCGGAATGGGAGCCGGTGCACCGCATTTTGTTCAAGAACGGCATCATGGGCATCGAAAATGTCGGCGGCGACATCGACAAGGTCACCGGCAAGCGCGTCACTTTAGCCTATTTCCCCTGGAACTGGGACCGTGGCGACGGCTGCATCGTCCGTCTGGTCGCCATCGTCGATCCGGACGGCAAATATAAAATCGAGCGCGGGAGGAGATTCTAATGCACGTCAAACGGTTCAACGACGCCAAGGCTTACGATGCGCCCAATCACCGCGCCTGCACCTCGCTGCGCCTGTTCGGCGCGGAAGCCGGCGGCACCAAAGGGCTCGTTTGCGGGCTGTCGCACTTTCTGCCCGGCGGCGGCGCCGGCCCGGACGCCTCACCGCCCGAGAAGGTCTATTTCGTATTGCGTGGAGAACTCACGGTGATCGTCAACGGCAAGGAGACCGTGCTGAAGGCGAACAACTCCTGCGTGATCGAGCCGAACGAGACACGCGAGATTATCAATCGCGGCAATGAGGTCTGTTCGATCGTCGTCGCGGTGGCGATGCCGCCGAAGTGACGGGCCTCTTGGCCTCTCATCATCGGGCTTGACCCGGTGATCTCGTTGCGAGATGGCCGGGACAAGCCCGGCCATGACAAAAAATAGTCTGGAGGAAACGATGGCCGAAGACTTTTTGAAAAAGCCGCTCTCGCTGTTCGACGTCAAGGGCAAGACCGCCATTGTCACCGGCGCGTCGGGTGCGTTCGGGGCATTGGCCGCCAAGGTGTTGGCCGGCGCCGGCGCTCAGGTGGTGCTGGCAGGGAGCAAACAGGACGAGTTGAAAAAGGTCGCGGCCGAATGCGCGTCGCTCGGCGGCAAAACAGAGATCATCGCGTTGCGGCCGACCTCGGAAGACAATTGCGAGAAGATCGTCAAGGCCGCGGTCGACAAATTCGGTCGCCTCGACATCCTGGTGGTCGCATCGGGCCTCAACAAGGTGGCCAAGATCGGCGATCTGAAGCCGACGGATTTCCTCGACGTCATGGACGCCAATGTCACCCAGTCGTGGCTGATGGCGCGCGCCGCCGGCAAGCAGATGCTCAAGCAGGGTCAAGAGGGCAAACCTGGCGGCAAGGTGATCCTCACCTCTTCGGCGCGCGGGCTGCTCGGCCACCCGGCCGGCTACACCGCCTATTGCGCCTCCAAGTCGGCGGTCGACGGCATCACCAAGGCCTTGGGGTGCGAATGGGGCGAAAGCGGCATCACCGTCAATGCGATCGGCCCGACCGTGTTTCGCTCGCCGCTCACGGCCTGGATGTACGAGGACACCGAACGTGCGCAGACTGTGCGCAAGGGTTTCCTGGCGCGCGTGCCCAAGGGCCGCCTGGGCGAGCCGGAGGATCTCGCCGGACCGCTGCTATTCCTCGCCTCGAAAGCGTCGGACTTCTACACCGGCCACATTCTCTACGCCGACGGCGGCTACACGGCGGGATAAACTATGGCCAAAGCGCGTATAGCGGTGATCGGCGCCGGCCTGATGGGCCACGGCATCGCCCAGGTGTTCGCGCTCGCCGGCCATGACGTCACTATTTACGATTCGGTAATGGCGAGCCTGGACAGCGCCAAGGCGCGCATCGCCACAAATTTGAAAGACCTCGGCGACAATCAGAAGGCGGTCGAGCGCGTGACGCCGGTTGCCAATCTGGCCACCGCCGTACGAACCGCTGACTACGTGGTCGAGGCGGTGCTTGAAGATCTGCCACTCAAACAGAAATTATTTTCCGAGATCGAGAAACACGTGCGGCCGGACACGATCCTCGCCAGCAATACGTCGGTCATTCCGATCACCAAGATCATGAAAGGCCTCAAGCGGCGCGAACGCGCGCTCGGCACCCACTGGTGGAACCCGCCGTTTTTGGTGCCGCTGGTCGAGGTGATCGAGACGCAATGGACGAGCGCCGCCGCGATCGATTTCACCATGAAGCTGCACGCGGCCGCCGGCAAAAAGCCGGCGCATGTGAAAAAGGACGTGCCGGGCTTCATCGGCAACCGCCTGCAACATGCGCTCTGGCGCGAGGCGATTGCGCTGGTCGAACAAGGCATCTGCGACGCCGAGACGGTCGATAACGTAATCAAGGCGTCGTTCGGCCGCCGCCTTGCGGCTCTTGGGCCGTTGGAAAATGCCGACATGGTCGGCACAGACTTGACGCTGGCCATCCACAAATTCGTGCTGCGTGACATCGACAGCCGGCCGGGGCCTTCGCCTTATCTGAAAAAACTGGTCAAAAACGGCAAACTCGGCTTCAAGTCGGGCGAAGGCTTCCGCAAGTGGAGCCCAGCGCAACAGCAGGCATTACGTTTGAAAGTGTTGCAGCATCTTAAAAACGCGCGCGCCCAAGACACCTAAAGGGCGCGCATAGGAGGAGACGATGACCGACCGTAAAACGATCTCGCGTCGCACTTTGGTCAAGACCGGCATCGGCGCGCTCGCCGCTCCCGCCGTGCTGCGCGTACTGCCGGCACAGGCGCAGTCGCAGGTGATCACGATCGGCCATGTCAGTCCGAAGACCGGACCGCTCGCCGGCTTCGGCGAGGCCGACAACTACATCCTCGAGCAGGTGCGCGGCATCCTGGGCAAAGGCCTGCAAAGCGGCGGCAAGACCTACAAGGTCGAGATCATCTCCAAGGACAGCCAGTCGAACGCCAGCCGCGCCTCCGAGGTAGCATCCGAATTGATCCTCGGCGACAAGGTCAACTTGATCGTCGCCTCAGCCACGCCCGACACCACCAATCCGGTATCCGACCAGGCCGAGGTCAACGAGGTACCCTGCATCACCACCAATTGCCCGTGGCAGCCCTATTTCTTCGGCCGCAAGGGCGACCTGAAGAAGGGCTTCACTTGGACCTATCATTTCTTCTGGGGCCTGGAGGACGTGATCGGCGCGTTCCTGGCGCTGTGGGGCGAATTGCCGACCAACAAGGTGGTCGGCGGGCTGTTCCCCAATGATGCCGACGGCAATGCCTGGGGCGATGCCAAGATCGGGTTCCCTCCGGCGCTTGCCAAAGGCGGGTTCAAGCTCGTTGACCCCGGCCGCTACCAGCTCATGAACAACGATTTCACCTCGCAGATTTCTGCGTTCAAGGCGGCGGGCGCGCAGATCGTCACTGGCAACATGATCCCGCCCGACTTCGCGACCTTCTGGTCGCAGGCGGCGCAGCAGGGCTTCAAGCCGAAGATCGTCACCATCGGCAAGGCGCTGCTGTTCCCCTCGGTCATCGACTCGCTGGGCGAGCGCGGCAATGGGCTCACCAGCGAAATCTGGTGGACGCCGCATCACCCGTACAAGTCGGGCCTCACCGGCCAGAGCGCCCAGCAGCTCACCGACGGCTACACCAAGGCGACCAACCGGCCGTGGACGCAGCCGATCGGATTCCAGCACGCATTGTTCGAAGTGGCGATCGACGTGCTCAAGCGCACCAAAAACTTGGCCGATCCGAAATCGATCCTGGAATCGATCGTCGCCACCAACTACCAGTCGATAGTCGGGCCGATCCACTGGACCGGCGCGCCGGTGAAGAACGTCACCAAGACGCCGCTGGTGGCCGGGCAATGGCAGCGCAAGAGCGGCAAGTTCGATCTGGTGATTGCCGAGAACAAGACCGCGCCGGAAATTCCGCTCGGAGGCAAGCTGCAGCCGATCTCCTAGACGCACCATGGCCCCGATCCTCGCGCTGGAAAGCATCTCGAAGCGGTTTGGGGCCGTGGTGGTGGCCGATAGCGTCGATCTCGCGCTCGCCGAGGGCGAGGCGCTCGGTATCATCGGGCCGAACGGCGCCGGCAAGACCACGCTGTTCGGCATCGCCACCGGCACGGTCGCGCCCGACACCGGCCGGGTCGTCTTCGCCGGCGAGGACATCACCCGCCTTCCGCCGGAGCGGCGCTGCCGCAAGGGCATCGCACGTTCTTTCCAGGTTCCGCAGCCGTTTTCTGGCATGACCGTGTTCGAGAACGTGGTGGTAGCGGCGGCTTTCGCAGGCGGCGCCAGCGAAGCGTCGGTCTACGACGCTTGCGCGGAGCTGCTCGAGCGTTGCGGGCTCGCCGATAAGGCGAACAAGCGCGCCGGCGGCCTCACGCTGCTCGACCGAAAACGACTCGAGCTCGCGCGCGCGCTGGCAACCAAGCCGCGCGTGCTGCTGCTCGACGAGGTCGCCGGCGGATTGAGCGAGCATGAATGCGCCGCGCTGGTGACGCTGATTAAGGAGGTGCGCGCGGGCGGCGTGTCGATCGTGTGGATCGAGCACGTGGTGCATGCGCTGCTCGCCGCGGTCGACCGGCTCCTGGTACTGCACGGCGGCAAGTTCATCGCCGGGGGCGACCCGCACAGCGTGATCCGCGGCCCGCAGGTGGCGGAGATTTATATGGGGATCGCGGCCGATGCCTGATCCTTTGCTCGACGTGCGCGCGATCGACGCCTATTACGGCGACTTCCAGGCGCTGTTCGGCGTCTCGCTGCGCGTCAATGCCGGCGAGGTGGTAGCGGTGATTGGCGCCAACGGCGCGGGCAAGAGCACGCTGCTCAAAAGCATCGCCGGGCTGATGCGTCCGAAAGCCGGCGCTATCGTCTTCGATGGCGAGCCGATCGGCGCAGCCCCCGCCTTCGCGGTGGTCAAACGTGGCATCGCGCTGGTGCCGGAAGGCCGCCGGTTGTTTCCCTCGCTGACGGTGGAAGAAAACCTGCTGATCGGCGGCCAGTCGTGCCGCCCCGGCCCGTGGACGATCGAGCGCGTCTATCAGCTGTTCCCGGTGCTGGCCGAGCGGCGGCATTTGCCTGCGCCGTCGCTGTCCGGCGGGCAACAGCAGATGTGCGCGATCGCGCGCGCGCTGATGTCGAACCCGCGCCTGCTGCTGTGCGACGAGATCAGCCTGGGGCTGGCGCCGATCGTGGTACGCGACATCTATGCACGGCTGCCGGCGATCGTCGCGGAAGGATTGTCGCTGATCGTAGTCGAGCAAGACATCGCGCAGGCGCTCAAGGCCGCGCGGCAAGTCTACTGCCTGCAGGAAGGCCGCATCGCGCTGCAAGGGCAGGCAGCGGAGCTCACGCGCGAGAGCATTTCGGCCGCATATTTCGGGGTGTGACGGCGATGCAGTGGCTCAATGTCATCCTGCAAGGCGTACTAATCGGCGGGCTTTACGCCATGTTCGCCGCCGGTCTGTCGCTGATCTTCGGCGTTATGCGGCTGGTCAATATCGCGCATGGCGACCTGATCGTACTCGCGGCCTATGTGTCGTTGATGGTGACGCAGGCGCTCGGCGTCGATCCGCTCACCTCGCTGCTGCTGGTGACGCCGATCATGGCGGCGATCGGCTACGCGTTGCAACGCGGGCTGCTCAACTACACGTTGGGCGATGACTTGCTGCCGCCGCTGCTGGTGACCTTCGGCCTCTCCATCATCATCCAGAATGGCCTGTTGGAATTGTTTACCGCCGACAGCCGCAAGCTACAGGCCGGCCCGATCGAGATTCAAACCTTCCAGGTGAAGCAGGGCGTTTGGATCGGCCTGCTGCCGCTGATCCAGTTCGCGGTCGCGGTGGCGGTGATCGCCGGGCTGCAGGCGCTGTTCTACCGCAGCGCGCTCGGCCGCGCCTTCCGCGCCACCTCCGACGACCAGACCGTGGCGCAATTGATGGGCCTCGATACCCGCCACGTCTTTGCCATGGCGATGGCGCTGTCGCTCGCCATCGTCGCCATCGCGGGCGTGTTCCTGGCGGTGCGCGCGAATTTCGATCCGGCCATCGGGCCGGCGCGGCTGATCTTCGGCTTCGAAGCGGTCATCATCGGCGGCCTCGGCAGCATGTGGGGCACGCTCGCCGGCGGTGTCATTCTAGGCGTGTCGCAGGCGATCGGCGCACAGATTGATCCCGGCTGGCAATTGCTGGCCGGCCATTTGGCGTTCCTAGTTATTCTGGCTGTGCGCCCGCAAGGGCTGTTTCCGAAGGTGTCGGGATGAGCCGCGTTGAGCACGCCACGCGCTCGAGCCGCATCGGCGTCGCATTGATCGCAACGGCAGCTGTCGTCCTGGCGCTAGCGCCGTTCTGGGGCGAGCGCCAGATGCTACGGCTGCTCGCCGAGATCTTCACTTTCGTGGCGCTGGCCAGCCTGTGGAACCTGCTCGCCGGCTATGCCGGTCTAGTGTCGGTCGGCCAGCAGGCATTCGTGGGGCTCGGCGGCTATCTGTTGTTCGCGCTGGTCATCCTGCTCGACCTGCATCCGATCGCCGCCATTTTGATCGCCGGACCGATCGGCGCGTTGGTCGCTATGCCGGTAGCGGCGCTGATTTTCCGCCTGCGCGGCGCCTACTTTGCCATCGGCACCTGGGTGGTGGCGGAAGTCTTCCGCCTGCTCGCCTCGCAAATCTCGGTGCTCGGCGGCGGCTCCGGCATCAGCCTGCCTTCCGCGGTGGTAGTCGCCATGGCGCCGAGCCGGCAAATGCGCGAGTTCGAAATCTATTGGCTGGCGCTGGCGCTTACCGCCGCCGTGCTGGGCGCGATCGTCGCGTTGCTGCGCTCTCGCCACGGCCTCGCGCTCACCGCCATTCGCGACAACGAACTGGCGGCGCAGAGCAACGGCATCGACGTCACTCGTATTAAGTTCATCGTGTATGTGATGACGGGCTTCGGCACCGCGATGATCGGCGCGCTCATCTTTTTGATGAAACTGCGCATCTCGCCGGACACCGCCTTCAGCGTGAACGACTGGACCGCCTTCGTGATCTTCATCACGGTGATCGGCGGCATCGGCCGCATCGAGGGCCCGATCATCGGCACCATTGTGTTCTTCATGCTACGCCAGACGCTCGCCGATCTCGGCAGCCTGTACTTGCTGATGATGGGCGCGGTCGCCATTGTAGTCATGCTGTGGGCGCCGAAAGGGCTTTGGGGCCCGATCGCCGAACGATTCGGCTGGCAGGCCTTGCCGCTGCAACGCTATCTGGTGCTGGAACCAAAAATGGAAGAACCGGGAGCAAAACCATGAGCACGATTATCGACATCTATTGCCACATCTATCCGGACCGCTTCTTTCAGGAAATGAGCAAGGTGGCGCCGAATCTCAGCAATATCGGCCAGCGGCTGCGCGGCATCAAAAAGCTGTTCGATCTCGACGCGCGTTTCAGGGAAATGGACGAGTTCGGTGACTACCGGCAGATCATCTCGCTGCCTAATCCAGCGATCGAGGACATCGCCAAGCCGGACGTCGGCCTGCAACTCGCCCGCATCGCCAACGACTCGATGGCCGAACTATGCCGTAAGCATCCCGAGCGCTTTCCGGCCTTCGCCGCCGCGCTGTGCATGACCGACGTCGCCGGCTCGGTCGCCGAGGCGCGCCGCGCCGTCAAGGATCTCGGCGCGCGCGGCGTGTTGCTCTACACCAATGTTGCCGGAGAACCGCTCGATCAGCCAAAATTCGAGCCGATCTTCGCCACCGTGGCGGAGCTTGACCTCCCGATCTGGCTGCATCCGGTCGGCACGGCGGCGATGACGGATTATCCGGCCGAGAAAAAATCGCGTTACGAGATGTGGTGGTGCTTTCATTGGCCCTACGAAACGTCTGTGGCCATGGTGCGCATGGTGTTTTCGGGGTTGCTCGACCGCTATCCAAAATTGAAGGTCATCACCCACCATCTCGGCGGCATGATCCCATATTTTGATGGCCGCGTTGGCAACGGACTCAAGGTCTTGGGGCAACGGACATCGGATGAGGACTATTCGAAAATCCTGCCGTCGCTGAAACGACCGCACACGGATTATCTGCACGACTTCTTCGCCGACACCGCCATGTTCGGCGGCGGCGTGCCGGCAACCCGTTGTGGTTTCGAGTTTTTTGGCGCGGATAAAGTCGTGTTCGCGACCGACACGCCGCTCGGGCCGATTGCGCCCACGATCAAGACCGTAAAGGGATTAGGCCTTGCGGCGGCCGACGAACGCAAATTGTTCTGCGGCAACGCTGAGAGATTGCTCAAGATGAGCTTCTAACAACCGTCTTCCAGGGCAGAACTCGCGCCGTTCTTGGGCGTGCAAGGTGTGCTTCTAGGTCTTCGGGTATTTCTTGCTCTGGCTCGAACCGATGCCGTGCACCGACGTCCAACTCGGCGGATCGCTGGCCGGGAAACTCTCGTCGGAATTGACCACGACCACATCCTCGTCGAGCTCGATCCGCAGGCGCTCGTCGTCCGCGTGCTGCTTCGGTTTTTCCGTCATAGGCCACACCGCATTGCTGAACGGCCGCCCTTCCGGCGGCCGGTTTCGCAATAACAACCGCCGGCGGCGGAAAAAGTTCCACGGACGAAACGCGGAAATTACTCCGCCGCCACCTTATGAGCCGCGGCAAGTTTCGCCTTCACCACCACCTTGATGGCGTCGTCGACGCGATCCTTGGCATAGCGAATCGCGGTCGGCAGATCGGCGAGCGGGAACGAGTGGGTGTGGATCTTGGTGGCGTCGAAGCGCTTCTGCCGCATGAACGCCTCGGCACGATGCACCGCGCTCTTGCCCTCGCCGCGGATGCCGTAGACGTAGATGTTGTTGCTCACGATATGCGCGATGTCGACCGACGCCATATTGTGGGTGAAGGCGGCGAGGCAGACTTTGCCGCCGCGATTGACCATGTGCACGGCGTCATTAACGGCCTTGCCCGCGGCCGAGCACTCCACCACGTAGTCGACGCCCTTGCCGCCATTGAGCTTCTTCACCGCGGCGACGACATCCGGCTCCTTGCTGATATTGACCGCATAATCGGCGCCGAGTTCGAGCGCGATCTTCAACCGGTTGTCGCGCATTTCGGTGAGGATCACCGGGTTGGCGCCGAGCGCCTTGGCCACCGCGACCACCATCAGACCGATTGGCCCCGCGCCGCTGACGACGACGCTTTCGCCGGCGACCAGACCGCCGAGTTCGGTGAGCGCATACATTGCCGTGCCGGCGGTGACGACGAGCGCGCCCTCCTCGTCCGACATGTCGTCGGCAATCGCGACCAGCGTATTGATGTTGTTGACCTGGTATTCGCAAAACGCGCCGTCGGTGGTGAAGCCGTTGGCGCGATGGCCCTTGTCGACGTCGCCGTAATTGAGGCCGTAATTGTGGCAAGAGGTGTACATGCCCTCGCGGCAGCGCTTGCACTGGCCGCAGCCGGCGTGAATCTCGACCGCGACGCGTTGGCCGATCTTATATTCATCGACGCCCGGCCCGAGCGCCGCCACCGTGCCCATATATTCGTGGCCCGGCGTGAAGTTCTTGTTGAACGGCAGGCCGCCTTGGATCATGCCCGGCGGACCCTGATAGATGACTTCCAGATCGGTCGCGCAGATAGCCGCCGCGTCGATGCGCACCAGCACTTCCGCGCGCTTGGGCACCGGGACCGGCTTGTCGGTGAGCGTGAGTTGCCCCGGATCGCCCAACACCCAGGCTTTCATGGTGTCCGGAATTGGAAAGTCGGTGCTGGTCTTCACCCCGGCCGGCGCATACATGGCATCCTCCAACGCGATATCGCTGAAGGTCGCGCATTGTCTCGCCGGAACCCTTGAGAAAAATCAATTCCGGCTTTGTTTTGCGGCGCGGCGATGGGCTTAATTGATGATTGCCGCAAGCTGTTGATTAATTTTTGTAGGCCATATCGTGCGAATGCGCGGCGGCAAGTTCGACTGGATCGATCATGATCATTTCGGTCGCGGAGCTGGAGTTATGCTCTGGCGTCAGGATCCAGCTAGCGACCCGACGATATGCCGGAAACGAAAGTCCTTCGATCAGTTCCTCATCCGTTACAAGTTCATAAGCGCCGGCCGGAAACGAACGTTCTGCACCGTCTAACTTGAAGGTGCGGCTAAATGTCAGGGTGCTGCGCTTGGTGCGCGTCATCGCGGTCTTCCGTAAAGTGAGCGGGTTCGCAAATAGTCCCGAACGTCGGATACCATAGGTCCGACCGCTTTTACCGCTTCATTGAGTTTGGCGGCCGGCCGGCCGATTTCCCGCACCCAATGCCGCATTTCAGCAGGCGAGCTGACGTCGATGCGCTTTGCGTCGGCGGGACCCTGCAATCGGCCGTCATTGTTCGCGACGGTCATCGCCGCAAGGCCGTCACGGCGATTGCGATCACCAGCAGTGCCGGCACGGCTACCGGCGGAACAAACCAAGCTGACATTTGATTCTCCTGCAATAAGCCGGCACCGCGCCGAGCAATTCTTGGCGAAGCGGGAAGTAACGTCGGTTTTTCTGCTTGGGACGGAGCGCCTTGAGACGCTTCGACTCGAAAAACGGTGCGCCAAATTGGGCCCAAAGTCGAGAAGTTATGCGACGGCGATGGAGAATAAGACACCATGCCCCTCGCTAAAGTGACGTGGCATCCCCATATACTTCACACTTGCCTTATTGCAGCGTCTGGCAATTGAGGCAGGCTCTCTTACAGAAAGGCCCGCAATGTTCGCGCCCGAGCCATATCGTGCGAAAGCGGCCGAATACGCTGAATTGGCCAGGACGGCGACTAGCCCCGACGGCGCGCGTGAATTTCAGCGGCATGAACGCAGCTATACTGTGCTCGCGGACAACGAGCAGTGGCTTGCGGACCATCAGGACCAGACCGTGCATGCGAGTGACGCAGGCAGAACTAATGAAGCAACTACGGTCTTGATTGGCGATGGTATCCCGGTGGTGCCGTAATGAATTGGCCCTGGCAGCGACCGCCGGTTGCCGTGAATCAAGCGGTGACATTCCCTAATCTAAGCCGCAGTTACGATGCCACGCGGCACGCGGTACGCTTCTGGGGCTACGACCGCTCGATGGAGAATTCGTTTTTTGTGACCTGGGATGCGCTCAAGCACATTCAGCCCAATCTTGAGCCCGACGAAACCGGTTTTCTACGGGCCTTCGATAACAACCGCAATTTGATCTATGAGATCGCTGCAAAGGTTTACGGCCGCGGCCGAAAAAGCTTCTACAGCCTCGTTGCCGCCGATTTCTAAAATTTAATTTATACGTGGCGCTGCGACAGACTGACTCGGCGGCATTGAAGCCAGAACACATCAAAGGAATGGCCCATGAAAGCCAAGATTGAAAAGCCGGCAAATTTGCGCGCGAACGCAATGCCGATCGATGGCTATGTCTTGTCAGTCGATGGCAAATTGAAAACGCGATTTGAGACATCAGAGGAAGCCATGACGGCCGGCGTGAAACTCAAACAAGACTACCCGGTTATCCAGGTTGCGATATTTGACGCGACTGCGCGAAGCTATGCGCCGGTGGTGCTGCCGGAAAAGTAGGGAAACCCGGCAAGGCGATAAGCCGGCCAGCAAGCCGAATGAGCAGCAATAATAGGCTGTTCGTCATCTTGATCGATTTGCTCGATCTAGGAAGGCCCGGCATCTTGCCGGGCTTTTTTTATGGCGCTGAGAATGCCGGCAATGTTTGAGCGGAAAATCTAATTGAATCGCCGGGCTCTTTCTAAGCGGCCAGTGACCACCAGCCGCAATTTATGAGTACACACCTCAATATTCAGACTCAGCCCGCGGCCGACTGGATGGCGCCCGCTTGCGAACCCGGGCCTCCGAATTCTGCAGACAGCGCGCGCGTTGCGGTGATGACCTCGTCGCGGATAAGGGCGACGAGTTCCTCGCTCGCGCGCATGGTCGGTGTCGACGCGCTGATCGCGCCGATCACCGTGCCGGCCTGATCGCGGATAGCGGCGCCGACGCAAATAACGCCGGGCAGGATTTCTATAGCGGGTTAGCGGGAACAGTGTGGTTAGCGCCCCGGCTTGGCCAGTCCGAGCTCAATCTCTAAGGCGCCGCAGAGCATTTGACCCAGGGTGATGTGCATCTCCTGGATGCGCGCCATGGTGTCGGAGGGCACCACCAACAGGTGATCGGCAAGCCCGACAAGATCACCACCGCCTTTGCCGCTGAGCGCCGCGGTCACAAGATTCATGGTCTTGGCCTGCCGCAGCGCCGCGATGACGTTCGGGCTCTTGCCCGACGTAGAAATCGCGATGGCGACGTCGCCAGGCCGCCCGAGCGCCTCGATCTGGCGCGCAAAGATTTTGTCAAAGCCGAGGTCGTTGCCAGCGGCGGTGAGCGCGGAGGTATCGGTGGTCAAAGCGATTGCGGCAATGGCGGCGCGATCTGCCTTGTAGCGGATGGTCAGTTCGGTCGCGAGATGTTGGGCGTCGCCGGCGCTGCCACCGTTGCCGAAAAACATCAGCTTGCCGCCGCCGCGGATCGATTTGACGCAAGCGCCGACCAGGCCGGCGAAGGCAGCGGACAATCCCGCCTCGGTGCGCCGCGCGACGTCGTGATGCTCGGCAAACTCGGCTTTGAAAAATGCTTCTAGATCCATGATGCTCTTTTTTCCTGCCGCATGAGTTTATCCGAATACCGGTTTCCACTTTTCGGGATCATGCGGCCTCGCCACGGAATTCCGGCACCGCGTCGCGCAGCACATTGTAGATGACCGTGCGCTCGTTGCGCGACAGGCCCTGCTCCAGCGTCGTCACCCAGGCGCGGATCGCCTCCAGCGACGGCTGCACCGGCTTGGTGGCAACGATGCCGGGGATGCCGATGTCGTTGGTCTCCTCGTCGCGCGCGAACAGGATCTCGTGTAGCCGCTCGCCCGGGCGAATGCCGGTAAAGGTGATCTGGATGTCGCGCCCCGGCTCGAGCCCGCTGAGCCGGATGATGCGCTCGGCGAGATCGACTATTTTGACCGGCTGGCCCATGTTGAGCAGATAAACGGACACGTCGCCACGGTCCGACCCGAGCGCGTGGGTCGCCGCGGTGACGACCAGATCGCAGGCTTCGCGAATGGTCATGAAATAGCGCACCATGTCGGGATGCGTGACGGTGACCGGGCCGCCAGCCTCGATCTGCGCCTTGAATTTCGGTACCACCGAGCCATTGGACGCCAGCACATTGCCGAAGCGTACCGAGATCAGGCGTGTGCCGCTTTTGCCATGGCGGCCCAATTCATTATCCAGTGCCTCGCAATACATTTCCGCCAGCCGCTTGGTGGCACCCAGTACTGACACCGGCTCGATCGCCTTGTCGGTGGAAATCATGACCATAGCGGCGGCGCCGGCTGCCGCGGCGGCGTCCGCGACATTGATCGAGCCGAACACGTTGGTCTTGATGCCCTCATCCCAGTCCAGTTCGAGCAGCGGCACGTGTTTGAGCGCGGCGGCGTGAAAAACCATGTCTGGCATGAACTGGGCGATCAAATTCATGATCCGAGTCCGGTCGCGAATATCGGCGATGCGGCCGGATATGTCCGCCTTGGCTTGCATGCCTTTGAGCAACTCCAGCACGGCATGCAGCGCGGGCTCGGAATTCTCGATCACCAGCAGACGGGCAGCGCCGAATGTGACCAGCCTTTCGCAGATTTCCGAACCGATCGAGCCGCCACCACCGGTGACGACGATCGCCTTGCCGCTCACGAACGTCTCAAGCCGGTGGTAATCGATCTTGACGCTGGGCCGCAGCAACAAATCTTCGACCGCCACCGGGGCGAGCTGTACCGCCTGTCCGCCGGCATCGAGCGACGGCAATTGATTCATCGCCAGGCCGAGCTTGCGCGCCCGGATCAGCAGCACTTCCGGTCGCGCTTCCGGCGAGAGCGCCGACGGCGTCAGCACGACGCGCGTCACCCGTGTGCCGCGATCGGATAAATCGGCGACCACGCGTTCGAGATCGTCAATGTCGCCCAGCACCGGAATGCCGCGGATAGACTGGCCGCGGTCAGCGGTGGACGGCGACAAGACGCCGATGGGCCAGATCTTTTTTACCGCGCCGCTTTCGATTGAGCGCAATAGGACTTCGGCATCGGCGGCACGCCCGAGCACCAAAGTCGGGGTCGCATCGGCGATTCTGGCGCGTTGCAGAGTGCGTGCGTAGTGGAAATAGCGATAGGTGATGCGCGAACCGCCCAGGAAGAACATTTGCAGCAGCCAGTACAGCAGGATGGTGATCTTGCCGAAGAAAAACCCGCCGTAAACGTTGGGCGCGACCAATACGTAATCGAGCGCGAGCAGTGACACCGCAAGAACGGTGACAGCACGGAAGATATTGTAGAGATCGGGGATCGAGGTGAATCGCCACTTGTTGCGGTGCAGGTTGAAGATGAAATAGACCGCCGCCGCGTAGACCAAGAAGACCGGCAGATATTTGAGACCGGGCAGACGGTCGTCCAGCGCCTGATCCTCGAACCGAGCAAAGAACGTCAGCACGATCGCCGCCGCGGTTGCGGCGAGATCGTGCAACACGATCAGAATTTGGCGCGGCGTCAGTTTCGGCAGCCGTATCATTCCGCGATGTTCCAAGCCCAACGCTGATTTACGCTCTTTTCCGGCCGGCGCAAAAACGCTGCGCTTGCCGACGGCCAATCCCCAGCCGGATAGGCATGACGCGGCAGACTATGGTATCCCGCCAGCAGCAAGATCAACACCTTAGCACCCCCACCCGCAATGCCCGACCACGCCATGCCACGCCCAGGCGAGCCTTCGTCGCAGGCCCGCTTTATTAGCACGCTGTTGCTGTTATGGCTCGCCGGCACTGGGCTGCGGCTCACCATCCTTGCGGTGCCGCCGGTCATCCCGCTGATCCACGATGATCTCAAGCTCAACGCCACCCAGATCGGCATTCTCACCGGGCTGCCCTCGATGCTGTTCGCGTTCGCCGCCGTTCCGGGCGCGTTGCTGATCGCGCGGCTCGGCATGCGCACGGCGCTGGTGGTCGGGCTCGGCGCCACCGCGCTCGGCGGCGCTTTGCGCGGCGCGATGCCCGATGTGGCGTGGCTCTACGCGATGACTATTGCCATGGGCGCCGGCGTCGCGATCATGCAGGTTACCATGCCGCCGGCGGTGCGCGCCTGGTTTCCGGAGCGCATCGGCTTTGCCACCGCCGTCTACACCAATGGCCTGCTGTTCGGAGAAATTGTCCCTGTTGCGCTGATGCTGCCGCTGGTTCTGCCGCTGGTCGGCGGCAGCTGGCAATGGGGCTTCGTGGTCTGGAGCGCGCCGGTCGCCATCATTGCCGCATTGGTGTTGGGGCTGGCGCCGACTGCGGTCAATGGACTGTCATCTGCCACCAGCCGCCGCTGGTGGCCGGACTGGCACGATCCGCTGATCTGGCGGCTCGGCATCATGCTCGGCACAATTAACGCCACTTATTTCGCGACCAACGCCTTCCTGCCCGATTATCTGCGCAGTATTGGTCAGAGCGAGTGGATTAGCGCGGCACTATCCGGACTGAATGCCGGTCAGATGCCGGCGTCGTTCCTGTTGCTCGCTGTCGCAGGGCGCCTCGAGCGACAGGCATGGCCTTACGTTGCTTGCGGGCTGCTCTGCCTGATTGCGACCGGCGGCATTGTGTTCGGTTCCGGCGCCTGGATCGTGGCGGCGGCGACGGTGCAGGGCTTTGCCGCCTCTGCGATTCTCATTCTGATCCTGGCGCTGCCGCCTTTGCTGAGCGCGCCGGATGACGTGCATCGCGTCACCGCCGCCACGTTCACTATTAGCTATAGCTGCGCGGTGATCGTGCCGGTGATCAGCGGCCTGGCCTGGGATATCAGCGGCATCTCCAGCCTAGCATTTGCGCCGATCGCGATCTGCGGCATTATCCTGGTCGTCCTGGCGCCAGCGATCAATCACGTTCGTGATGCAAGGAGTTGACTGAATGCGCCCGATTCCGGTGGGAGCGAAGGGAACCTACACGCTGCGGGTAACACCAGCGCACCTCGCCAACCAGTTCAAGGACATCAGCCTGCCGCAGGTGTTCGCCACGCCGATGATGGTGACCGCCATGGAGAACGCCGCGCTCAACGCGGTGCGCGATTATCTCGACGCGGGCGAAAGCGTGGTCGGCACGCTCGTCAATGTCCGCCATCTGGCGGCGACGCCGGTCGGTCATCAGGTGACCGCCGTGGCCGAGGTGACCAAGGTCGAAGGCCGGCGCATCGAATTCAAGGTGAGTGCGCGCGACGAAATCGAGGAGATCGGCAACGGCACCCACGAGCGCATGGTGGTCGACATGGGCCGGCTCGACCAGCGGCTGAAGGCCAAGAAGCGGCCTTGATCACAGGGCCCCGCAAAGCCCTTGAATTCCAGTTTTGACCGCAGTATGCATCAATAGCTACATCATATGTATCTATACTGATGTATAAAACATGATAACCGGTTATCAAATGCGGGCAGCCAGGGCGCTGCTCGGCCTCGACCAGCGCCAATTGGCGCAAGCCTCGGGTTTGTCTCTTCCTACGATCCAGCGGATGGAAGCCTGCGACGGCGTGGTGCGCGGCAATGTCGACTCGCTGATGAAGCTGGTCGACGCGCTCGCCGCCGGCGGTATCGAATTGATCGGCGAAGGCGCGGCGAGCAGCGGCGGCGGCCGCGGGGTACGGCTCAAATGATGGTCGTCTACGCGCTTTACGACGTGGCGGCGCTGTTGGTCTTGGCCCCCGTCGCGATCGCGCTTGGCGCTTCGCCGCGCGGCACAAGCGTGGTTTATGGCGCAAGCCTGATGATCACGTTGACGCTGGGCATGATCGCGCTGCTCTGCCTGTTCGGATATTCCGATCCGTCCTCCACTGCGACGCTGCCGCTTGGCCTACCCTGGCTGGGCTCGCATTTCCGCATCGACGCGCTGGCGGCCTTTTTCCTGGTGGTGGTCAATCTCGGCGGCGCTTCGGCGAGCCTGTTCGCACTCGGCTATGGCCGCCACGAGCACTCCCCGCAACGCGTGCTGCCGTTCTATCCCGCCTATCTTGCCGCCATGAACCTCGTGGTCATGGCGGACGACGCGTTCAGCTTCCTGGTGTCGTGGGAGTTCATGTCGCTCACCTCCTGGGCGCTGGTGATCTCGCATCATCGCATCAGCGAGAACGTGCGCGCCGGCTACATCTATTTGTTGATGGCGAGCTTCGGCACGCTCGCGCTGCTGCTCGCCTTCGGCCTGCTCGCCGGCGCCGACGGCAATTACGCTTTCGACGCCATGCGCGCGTCGCATCCGTCAACCGCACTTGGCGCTTTGGTGCTCGTACTCACGATTGTCGGCGCCGGTTCCAAGGCCGGTGTGGTGCCGTTGCACGCATGGCTGCCGCTTGCGCATCCCGCCGCGCCCAGCCACGTCTCCGCGCTGATGAGCGGCGTGATGACCAAGGTCGCAGTTTACGGTCTGGTCCGCATCGTATTCGACCTGTTGGGCCCGCCGGACTGGTGGTGGAGCATGGCCGTGCTTACGATCGGCGGCATTACCGCGGTGATGGGCGTGCTCTACGCGCTGATGCAGCACGACCTCAAACGCCTTCTCGCCTATCACACTGTGGAGAATATCGGGATCATCTATATCGGCCTCGGCCTGGCGCTGGCGTTCAAGGCGGCCGGCATGCCGTTGGCCGCCGCGCTCGCTCTGACCGCCGGGCTGTTCCATGTGTTCAACCATTCGGTCTTCAAGAGCCTGTTGTTCTTCGGCGCCGGCGCCGTGCTCAATGCGACTGGCGAACGCGACATGGAGCATCTCGGCGGGCTGATTCACCGCATGCCGCAGACCGCCTTCGTGTTCCTGGTCGGCTGCGTGGCGATCTCCGCGCTGCCGCCGCTCAACGGCTTCGTGTCCGAATGGCTGACCTTCCAAGCCATTCTGCTCAGCCCACAATTGCCGGCGTGGGGCCTGAAATTCCTGGTGCCCGCGGTCGGCGCGCTGCTGGCGCTGTCGGCGGCGCTGGCCGCGGCCTGTTTCGTCAAAGCCTTCGGCGTGAGCTTCCTCGGCCGTGCCCGCACGCCCGCCGCGGCGAATGCGCAGGAGACCGACAGCAATTCGCTCGCCGCCATGTATTTCCTGGCCGCGCTCTGTCTCGTGGCCGGAATTCTGCCCGGCTTTTTCATCGACGCGTTGGCCCCGGTCACCAAAAGCCTGGTCGGCTTCAGCATGCCGCATCAGGCCGGAGTGGAATGGCTTTCGATCGTGCCGATCGCCGAAAGCCGCAGCTCCTATAACGGGTTGCTGGTATTCATCTTTGTCGTGCTGTCCGGCTCGATCGCGGCCTTTGCCATTCACCGGCTAGCCTCCGATAAGCTAAGGCGCGCGCCGGCTTGGGATTGCGGCTATCCGGACCCGAGTACGGCAACGCAATACACCGCATCGAGCTTTGCCCAGCCGATCCGCCGCGTTTACGGCACGACCGTGTTCCGCGCTCGCGAGATCGGCGAGATGCCGCCGCCGGGCTCACAAGCGCCGGCGCGTCTGACGGTCGACTTGCACGACCTGATCTGGGACGCTGCCTATGCGCCGATCGCCGGTTTCATCGGATACGCAGCCGACCGGCTCAATGTCCTGCAATTCCTCACCATCCGCCGATATCTCACGCTGGTATTCTCGGCCTTGGTGTTGCTGCTCCTGGTGCTCGCGATATGGCCTTGATCCGCGACTTCGCCGTGCAAGGCGCGCAGATGCTGCTGGTGCTGCTGCTCTCACCGCTGCTCACCGGTTTTGTGCGCAAGGTGAAGGCGCGGCTGCTGCGCCGGCGTGGCCCGCCATTGCTGCAGCCCTATCGCGATCTGATCCGGCTGATGCGCAAGGACGTGGTGCTGGCGACGAGCGCGTCCTGGCTGTTTCGCGTCATTCCTTACATCATCTTCGCCGGCACCTGGGTGGCGGCCTCGCTGGTGCCAACCTTCCGCAGCGGTTTGCTGTTTTCCTGGTCGGCGGATCTCATTGCCATCATCGCGTTGCTCGGCAGCGCGCGCTTTTTCCTGGCGCTCGCCGGGCTCGATGTCGGCACCAGCTTCGGCGGCATCGGCTCCAGCCGCGAGGTGATGATCGCCTCGCTGGCGGAACCGGCGATGCTGATGATCGTGTTCACGCTGGCGCTGATCGCGGGCTCCACGCAACTTTCGACCATGGCCGCCTACATGGTGTCGGGCGAAGAGGGCTTAAGGGTTTCGCTTGGCCTGGCGCTACTGGCGCTGATCATGGTGGCGATTGCCGAAAACGCGCGTATCCCGATCGACAATCCGGCCACCCATCTCGAACTCACCATGGTGCACGAGGCGATGGTGCTGGAATATTCCGGGCGGCATCTCGCGTTGATCGATTTGTCTTCCGAACTCAAGCTCTTGCTCTACGTGTCGGTGATCGGCTGCTTGTTCGCGCCATGGGGCATCGCCGGACCCGACGCCAACCCTTACGCCATCGCAATCGGACTTGCGGCCTATGTGGTGAAGCTGGCGATCGGCGGCTTCTTGTTGGCCGTGTTCGAAACGGCCATCGCCAAGATGCGCGTGTTCCGGGTGCCGGCATTCCTCGGCGCAGCGCTGATGCTCGGGTTGCTCGCCACCTTGCTGCTGTTCGTTTCAAGGAGCCTCTAGAGATGGGCACCCTAACTTTCGACATCGCCCATATGCTGGCCGGCTCGCTTGTGCTGGTGAGCTTCATGCAGCTTTACCAGGACCGGCTTTACGCGCTGCTCAATACCTTCGCGTTGCATGCCTTCATCCTGGCGGCCTCGGTCGCCTGGCAGGCCTTTATCCAGGATGCGCCGCATCTTTACCTGACGGCGATGATCGCGCTGGTGTTCAAGGCCATCATTATCCCGGTGGCGCTGCACCGGATCATCGTAAAGCTCGGTATCCACCGCGAGATCGAGACAGTGGTCGGCGTCGGCCCCGCCATGCTTCTCGGCATGGGGCTGGTCGCACTTTCGATGGTGGTGATGTTGCGGGTGACCGCCGACGCCGATCCGCTGGCGCGCGAGGATTTGGCGTTTGCCCTGTCGGTGGTGCTGCTCGGCCTCTTGATGATGGTGACGCGGCGCAACGCGGTGAGCCAGGTGATCGGCTTCATGTCGCTGGAAAATGGGCTGGTGCTGGCGGCGACCGGCGCCAAGGGCATGCCACTGGTGGTCGAGATTTCCGTCGCCTTTTCGGTGCTGATTGCCTTCATCGTGATCGGCATCTTCCTGTTCCGGATCAGGGAACGCTTCGACACCGTCGACGTGCAGGCGCTCGATAAGTTCCGCGGAGAGCGGCGATGAATTTCGACGCGCTCACCGGCGTTCTGTTGATTCCCGCCGTGGCAGCGTGTCTGCTCGCCGCATTGCCCGGCTACCGTTTGACCGCGCGGCTCAATGTGCTGGCGACATTCCTGACACTTGCAACGGCCGTGTCGCTGTTCATCGTGGAGCCGGCGTCCGGCCCTTATCTTTTGGTGGATGATCTCAACAAAGTCTTCATCGTTCTGACCACCTTCGTCAGTTTCACCACCAGCGTATTTAGTGCAAGCTACGTCGAGCACGAGATCGAGATCGGCCGGCTGAAGCTAACTTATGTGCGCTTCTATCACGCCATGTACCAGGTGATGATGTTCGGCATGAACCTCGCGCTGGTGGCCAACAATATCGGCCTGATGTGGGTGGCAATCGAGATGGCGACTCTGACCACCGTGCTGATGGTCGGCATCTACCGCACGCACGAGGCGCTGGAAGCGGCCTGGAAATATTTCATTCTCGGCAGCGTCGGCATTGCGCTGGCTCTGTTCGGCACAATTCTCGTTTACATGGCGGCAAAGCCGGTGATCGGCGAAGGCCTGAACGCCATGGTGTGGAGCGTGCTGGTGACCAAGGCAGCGAATTTCGATCCGGCGTTGCTCAACGTCGCCTTCGTGTTCCTGCTGCTCGGCTACGGTACCAAAGTGGGTCTGGCGCCGCTGCATGCCTGGTTGCCCGACGCGCACGCGGAAGGTCCGACGCCGATTTCGGCGGTGCTGTCCGGCCTGCTGCTCAACGTCGCGCTTTACGCGCTGCTGCGCTTCAAGATGCTGCTGGCGCTCAACCCGGCGGCAATCGCGCCCGGCCCGTTGATGGTGACCATGGGGCTGATCTCCTGCGTGTTCGCCGCCTTCATGCTGTACCGGCGGCGCGACATCAAACGCATGTTCGCCTATTCCTCGATCGAGCACATGGGCATCATCGTGTTCGCTTTCGGCATGGGCGGCCCGCTCGCCAATTTCGCTGCGCTGCTGCACATGACCATGCATTCGCTGACCAAGTCGGCCATCTTCTTTGCGGTCGGCCATATCGCCCAGGTCAAGGGCACGCAAAAGATCGCCGACATGGGCGGGCTGACCGTGAGCAATCCGGTGCTCGGCTGGGGCCTGGTGCTCGGCGTGGTCGCCATCGCCGGCTTACCGCCGCTCGGCATCTTCATGAGCGAGTTCCTGGTGGTGAGCTCGACCTTCGCGCGCGAGCCGTGGCTGGCGACCATCCTGGTGCTGGGAATTCTGGTCGCCCTCGGCGGTCTGTTCCTGCGGCTCAACACCATTGTATTTGGCGACCCGGTAGGACCGACCGCGCCGGCGCAGGCGTCGTATGTGCCGATGTTCGCCCACCTCGCCATCGTATTCATGGCGGGCATCTACATGCCGCCCGCGCTGGTCAGCGGCTTCCAGAACGTCGCCAGGCTGTTGGGATAGAGCCATGATCCTGCCGCGCGCGAATGTCACGGAGGACGGTTGGGGCCAGGCGATCGATCGATTGGCCGGCGGAATCCAGTCATTGCTCGGGCTTTGGGGCGATACGGGCGCCGTGCATATGGCGCTGTTCGACGAAAAGACCTCCGACATCGCGGTGCTCACTTACGCCTGCAAGGACGGCCGCTATCCGAGCGTCGGCGCAAAGCATCCACCGGCGATCCGGCTGGAACGCGCGATCCGCGATCTGTTCGGGCTGGAGGCAACGGACGCGCCGGACACGCGGCCCTGGCTCGACCTCGGATTCTGGGACGTAAGACATCCGCTCGGCAAAAAAGGCCCCGCGCAAAAGCCCGACCCTTACGCCTTCCTGCCGGTGGAAGGCGAAGGCCTACATCAGATTCCGGTCGGGCCCGTGCATGCCGGTATCATCGAACCCGGGCATTTCCGTTTCACCGCCAATGGCGAGCACGTGGTGCGCCTCGAGCAGCGGCTCGGCTATGTGCACAAAGGGATCGAATCGTTGATGTCGGGCGCGACGCTTGACGACGCGGCGAATCTAGCCGGCCGCACCTCGGGCGACAGCACGGTCGCTTATGCCTTTGCGTTCGCGCAGGCGGCCGAAGCCGCGCTGCAAATAGCGGCGCCGCCGCGCGCGGTCTACCTGCGTGCGCTGATGGCGGAGATCGAGCGGCTGGCCAATCATTTTGGCGACATCGGCGCCATCTGCAACGACGCTTCGTTCGCGATCATGCACGCGCAAACCAGCATCTTGCGTGAGCGCACGTTGCGCGCGGCCGAGGCCTGCTTCGGCCACCGGCTAATGATGGACTTAATCGTGCCCGGCGGCATTGCGCGCGACCTTTCGGCCGACGGCATTTCGCAGGTGCAGGCTTTGCTCACGGAAGTCCGCCGCGTGTTCCCGCGCCTGGTAGAGCTCTACGACAACACCGCCTCCCTGCAAGACCGTACGGTTACCACCGGTTTCGTGAAACCGGACTACGTGCGCCAGTTCGGCGCCGGCGGCTATGTCGGCCGCGCCTCGGGGCGCGGCTTCGACGCGAGGCGCACGCCGGGCTATGCACCCTATGACGAACTCGCATTCGAGGTGCCGGTGCTCACCGCCGGCGACGTCAATGCGCGGGTGTGGATCCGCATTCGCGAGGTCGAGCAGAGCCTGGCGCTGATCGAGCAAATTCTCAAACGCTTGCCGGCCGGAAAAATTCAGGCACCCGTCAAGCCCAATGGCAAAATTTGCGAAGGTCTCGGCCTCACCGAGGCTTTCCGCGGCGACGTTCTGGTCTGGCTGCGGCTCGACGGCCAGGGACGCATCGAGCGCTGCCACCTGCGCGATGCGTCATGGTTCCAGTGGCCGCTGTTGGAAGTCGCGATCGAAGGCAACATCGTCGCCGATTTTCCGCTCTGCAATAAGTCGTTCAACTGCTCTTATTCGGGGCACGACCTTTAATGCGCAAGGCACTGTTCGAAAGCTTCACCCACGGCCCGCTCACCGAGCCGGCGCCCAAGACCGACGAGGCCGGCCTCGCCGAGCTTGCGCTAAGCGTCAAACGCGCCGCGCGCGCCAAGCTCGGGCGTTCGTTGTCGATCCGGCAAGTCGATGCCGGCTCCTGCAATGGCTGCGAGTTGGAAATCCATGCGCTCAACAATGCGTTCTACGATCTCGAACGCTTCGGCTTTCATTTCGTCGCCTCGCCACGGCACGCCGACGTGCTGATGGTAACGGGCCCGGTGACCAAGAATATGCGCGAGGCCCTTCTGCGCACCTACAACGCCACGCCCGATCCGAAATGGGTGATCGCGGTCGGCACCTGCGCAGCCGATGGTGGCCTGTTCGCCGGCAGCTATGCGGTCGCCAGCGGCGTCAAGGACGTGTTGCCGGTCGATCTCACTATCCCCGGATGTCCGCCTAACCCGAATGCCTTGCTGGCCGGGCTGCTGGCGCTGTTGCAGAAAGCGTCCTAGCCGCCGCTAGACGGCGACCTTGGTGAGGAAGCCTTCGACTTCGCTGCGCAGATTGGCAGCTGCCTTTTCCACCAATTCCGATGCGGCGAGCACGGTCTGCGCCGAGTCTTGGGTTTCGATGGTGGCGCCAGCCACTTCGCGCAATACCGTGACGATCAGCTTGGCGCCACTGGCGGCGCTTGTCACATTTTGCGAAATCTCGTTGGTCGCGGCGCTCTGCTGCTGCACCGATGCGGCAACGGCAGTCGTATAGCTATCTATCTCCTGCATGCGGTAGGCGATGCGGCCGATCGCTTCCACCGCCTTGTCGGTCGAGTTCTGCACTTCCAATATCTGGCTGGAAATATCTTCGGTCGCCTTCGCGGTCTGCACGGCGAGCGACTTCACCTCGGAAGCAACCACTGCGAAGCCGCGCCCGGCTTCGCCGGCGCGCGCCGCCTCGATGGTGGCATTGAGCGCCAGCAGATTGGTTTGCCCTGCGATATTACGGATGAGCTTGGTGACGTCACCGATTTTTCGCGCACCCTGCGCCAACGCACCAATATCCTGATTGGTCACCTGTGCTTCATCGACCGCGACCCGCACCACTTCGGTGGTCTGGTTCAGCCGGCGTCCGATCTCCGCGATTGAGCTCGACATTTCGTCGGCGGCAACCGCCGCGGTCTCGACGTTGGACGACGCTTCGTTCGAGGTGTGCACCGCACTTTCCGCGCAATTCGACGTATGACCGGACGCGTTGAACAAGCTCGCCGCCGTCGCGCGCATTTCACCAGCGCTGTCGGCCACGGTTCGCAGAAGATTTTCAACACGTTCGCGGAACGTCGAAATCGCGTTTTCGATCACGGCGCGGCGCTCTTCCTGATGCTGCATGGTCGTGCGTTGCAGCTCGGCCTGCCGTCGCTCGGTGATGTCCTCGTGCGTGCCGATCCAGCCGCCGCCCTTCATCGGATGATTCGTGACCAGCAAAAGATGGCCGCCCTTGGACTTGACCTCGTGCACGATGGTGCGCCCGAGTCCAACCGCGGTCAGAAACTCCTTGCGGTATTCCTGCGGGTCGCGGGAGAACGTGCCCTTGGCAACCCGTTTCTCCAGCACGTCGGACAGCGTCGATCCCGGCTTTACGTCGCCCGGCGTCAGTTCGTACATTTTGTAATATTGCGCGTTGCAGACGACCAGTCGCTCAGCGGCGTCGAACATGCACAGTCCTTGCGCCATGCTGTCGATGGCGGTGCGTATCTGCTCGACTTCCCGGCTTTGACGTCGGGTGAGCACGGCACCGGTCAGGCTCATCGCAATCTGGGCAATGACCGCGGCGAAGACGGCGCTGAGTGCTGTTGCGGAGGTGGTTGAGAGGATCGCGGCGGCCCAGCCGGGAGCAAAGGCGGTCATCGCGCCGAAAGCGAGGGCAAAGGAGCAAAGTCCGACCAGCGTGACCAGCGTTGAAGTGCGCTTTAAGTTGAGAGAGAAGTACATTCTGAACATATTTCCATTGGCTGGGTCGACCGACGCGGAGTATTTACTGCCCTGCTTTTTTTGCGGTTAATTGATGGTAAAGAGATCGTTAACAAAACGTGCCTGTGCCTCACGTTCAGAAAGGGAGGATTCGTGAAGCTTGTGCTGTTCCAGACTGCGCCGGGTGCCGAGATATCGCCGGGCGTGCTCACCGGGCGCGGCATTGTCGATATCTCGGCGGTGGTAAAAAAAGGCTACACGCCGCAACTGACCATGCAGGGCATCATCGACGAGTTCGAGCGCCTGCGCCCGGTGCTGGAAAAGGTCGCCAGCGACGGCGCCGCTTTACCGCTCGATTGCGTGCGACTGCGGCCGCCGCTGCCGCGGCCGGGCAAGATTCTCGCTTGTATCGCCAATTATTGGGAACACGCCCAGCGCGAGCCGCGCCCGCTCAACATGTTCATGAAAAATCCCGATGCGGTCATCGGGCCGGGCGATACCATCATGCTGCCCGAGTTCACCGTGCCGTGGATATTCATGCACGAAGCCGAGCTCGCATTGGTCATCAAAGGGCCGGCCAAGATGGTGAGGGCCAAGGACTGGAAACGCGCGGTATTCGGCTATACCGCGATGATCGACGTGTCGGCGCGCGAGCAGGGCCGCCGCACCTGGCCGGCAAGCCCGCTCACCAGCTGGCTCGGCAAATCGTTCGACACTTTCGCGCCAATCGGCCCCTGCATCGCCACGGCGGACGAAATCGCGGATCCGAACGATCTGATCGTGCGGTTCTGGAATGACGGCCAGCTTCGCCACAACTACAACACCGACGACATGGAGCATCGCGTTCCCGAGCTGATCGAGTTCGCCACCACGGTGATGACCATGAATTCTGGCGATCTCATCGCCTGCGGCACCAATCACGAAGGTCTCGGCGCGCTACAGGACGGTGAGAGAGTGGAGATCGAAATCGAGAAAATCGGCAAAATGAGTTTGACGGTTTCCGATCCGCTCAAGCGCAATTGGGAACGCGGCGTCTATATGGGCGCGGATTCCACCAATCCCGATGCCGTGAAGCGTCACCGGCCGCAAGGCGGAGCCAGCCAGCCATGACTGCGACAAAGAGTGAAATCCGCGACAATATGCAAATCGATTGGGACGCGCCCATCCGCATGGACGATGGCGTCGTGCTGCGTGCGGATGTCTATCGTCCGGTCGACGCTGGAAAATATCCGATCATTCTGAGCTACGGCCCCTACGCCAAAGGGCTGTCGTTCCAGGAGGGCTACAAGAGCCAATGGTCGCGCGTGACCAAATCTGCACCCAACGTGCTGCAAGGATCGAGCAACAAATATCAGAATTGGGAACTGGTCGACCCGGAGAAATGGGTGCCGGACGGTTATTCTATCGTGCGCGTCAACTCGCGTGGCGCCGGCCGGTCGCCGGGCACGCTCGACGTGTGGTCGGCGCGCGAGGCGCAGGATCTTTACGAATGCGTCGAGTGGGCCGGCACGCAGGCCTGGAGCAACGGCAAGGTCGGCATCAACGGCATCTCGTACTACGCGATGAATCAGTGGAACGTTGGTGCGCTTCGGCCGCCACATCTCGCCGCACTGTGCATCTGGGAAGGCTCGTCCGATTATTACCGCGAGCTCACCCACCACGGCGGAATCCTGTGCGATTTTCTGAACAGCTGGCACCCGCGCCAAGTGGGAAGCGTGCAGCATGGCGTCGGAGACCGCGGCGCCAAAAGCCTGGTGACTGGCGAGTCGGTCGCTGGACCAGAGACCCTGCCCAAAGAAGACTTAGCAAAGATTTGCGCCGACACGCCGGGCGAAGCCAAGCGCCACCGGCTGTGCGACGATTACTATGCCGCGCGCACCGCCGATGCCGCTCGGATCGAGGCGCCCTTGCTGTCGGCGGCCAATTGGGGCGGCGTGGGCCTGCACACGCGCGGCAATTTCGAAGGCTGGCTCGCCGCCGGCTCCCGGCAGAAATGGCTGGAGGTGCACGGCGATACCCATTTCACGCATTTCTACAGCGATTACGGCGAAGCGTTGCAGAAACGTTTCTTCGGTCATTTCCTCAAGGGCGAGAACACCGGCTGGAGCAAGCAGCCGCGCGTCTCGCTCAACATCCGGCACCCTGGCGAGAAATTCGTTCTGCGCGCGGAGAACGAGTGGCCGCTCGCGCGCACGCAATGGACGAAATATTTCCTGCAGCCCGATGGGCAAAGCCTAGGCACCGACACACCCAAGGCCGCGACCATGCTGAGCTATGAGAATACGGGTGGCGGCCTCACTTTCCATACGTCGCCATCATCGAAGAGCCTCGAGATCACCGGGCCGGTGGCGGCCAAGCTTTGGGCGTCGTCGGAAACCACCGATGCCGACCTCTTCCTGGTGCTGCGCCTCATCGACCCTGCCGGTAAGGACGTTACGTTCATCGGCTCCAACGACCCGCGCACGCCGGTCGGACTGGGCTGGCTGCGCGCCTCGCATCGCAAGCTCGATCCCACTCTGTCGCGGCCCTACCGACCCTGGCACACGCACGATGAGGAATGGCCGCTTAAGCCCGGCGAGCCGGTAGAACTCGATATCGAAATCTGGCCGACCTCGATCGTGGTGCCGCCCCGCTACCGGCTCGCGCTCACGGTGCGTGGCAAGGATTACGAAGTGGATGGCCGCGACGCGGCGCTGCCCCATGCACCCTACCCGATGAAGGGCGTCGGCCCGTTCCTGCATATCGACCCGGACGATCGTAACCCTAAGATTTTCGGCTGCCGCAACACGCTGCACTTTGCCGCCGGCAAGATGCCATTCCTCTTGTTGCCGGTCATCCCCGAGAGGTAAACTTCCTTCCAAAAGAACAAAACTCAGGGAGGAATTATCATGAGGCGCATTGCTGCGGTTGCATTGGCCGTTTTTGGCCTCTTTGTCGTCGCGGCGCCGGTTTCGGCGCAAGACTATCCGAACCGCACCGTCACCATCGTCGTGCCCTACCCGGCCGGCGGACCCACCGACCAGCTCGCGCGAGTCGTCGCAGAAAAGCTATCGAAGAAGTTCGGGCAGAATTTCATTGTCGAAAACGTGACCGGCGGCAGCACCATCGTCGCCAGCAACAAGGTAGCCAAGGCGGAGCCCGACGGCTACACGCTGCTGCTGCACAACCTGCAAATTTCCGCGAACCCGACGCTGTTCAAGTCCTTGCCGTTTGACACCCTCAAGGATTTCAAGACAGTGATCATGATCAACCGCAATCCGCTGGTTTGGGTGGGGCGCCCCGGCCTTGAGCCAAATTCGTTCAAGGATCTCATGGCCCTCATGAAGAAGGAGCGCTTGAAAGAGGCGCTGCCTGGATTCGGCACCACTGGGCACCTGACATCGCGCCTTTTCGCGCAGGAAACCAAGCTGAAGTTCGATGAGGTTCCCTATCGCGGCGGCGTGCCGGCGGTAACAGATGTTCTCGGCAACCACGTCGATTTCATGATCGGCACGCCGCAGCAAATGTTGCCGCTGGTCAAGGCCGGCAAGCTCAAGGCCTATGCCGTCACGCAGAAGGGCAAGATGCCGGAATTCCCCACCGCCGACAGCATGGCCGACCTGCTAGGGCCGAAGTTCGCGATCTATTATTGGCAGGGGTTGTTTGCCCCGTCCAAGACGCCGGACGCGGTAATCAAGACGTTGAACGCGTCGATCAATGATATCGCCAACGATCCGGAGGTCGTCAGGATGTGGAAGGATACCGGCGTGCAGGCGTTCCCGAGCGATATGCGCACGCCGGCCGCGGGCGAGAAATACCTTAAGAGCGAGATCGCCCGCTGGGCCCAGGTAATCAAGGACAACGATATTCACGTCGATCAATGACGGAGAAGCGTGACAGCCGGCGTTACCGCGCCGGCTGCAGGACCTGTTCGAGCCAGTCACACATATAGGCCGAGCAGATGCTCTGGTTGTCGATCTGGCAGTGGTGATAGCCGCCCTCGTCGCGGGTGAATAGCTTGAAAGTTTTTTGCTTCGAGCCGACGGCATCGAAGCATTTGCGCGCTTCGGGCAAGGGAATCTGCTCGTCGCCCTCGCCGTGCAACATCACGAACGGACAGGTGATTTTCTGCACCACGCCGTCGAGCTTGAACGGCTCGAGGCGCTTGAGCGCATCGTCCTGCGAGGTCGCATTCAACACCCACGAAATGTGCTGCGCGGCGACCGAAAGCGATGGCGTGTCGGCCTTTGCCAGGCGCTCGAAGCGGTCGCGCCAGATTTTCTGATAGTCCCATTGCGCGCCCCAGGCGAGACAGCAGGCGAAGCGCTGCTCGAACGCCGCCGCGCGCGGCGCGTAATAGCCCCCTAAGCTGATCGCCATGACGCCGATGCGCTTGGCATCCACTTCCGGCCGGGCGGCCAGATAATCGAAGGCCGGCGTTGCGTAATGTTCGGTGTCGTGCCGCAAATAGCGATTGCGAAACCGGATGCTTTCGCCATTGCCGGGGCCGTCCACGATCAAACACGCGATGCCGCGCGCGACCAGATCTGCGACGCCCTTGAAATATTGAATCTCCTTGGTGATATCGAGACCGTCGAAGAAAACCATGGCCGGTACTTTGCCGCCGCTGCTCGCCGGTTCGGCGTGCACATAAATAGCCGGCAGGCTGGCGCCGTCATACGGAATCTCGACGTGCTCGATGCGCGGCCGCTTGATGTATTTCGCGGCGTCGCGAAAGCAATCGACGCCGCGCCTATAGGCGTCGTTGCCCGCTTGGCTCTTGGGCTGCAGGAAGCGCTCGCCGACATGGTAATAGGCGCTGGCGCGCTGGAGATATTGCGCGCCGCTCACGCCATGACCCTCGGCGATGCGTTGGCGGCCGCGGTCCTCGACGGCGCGCGCCTCGCGCACCCATTCGCGGAACCAAGCGTCGTCGTCGCCGACGACTTTCTTGAGCCGCAGTCCGACGCGGTTGACCTCGCCGATTTCAGCACCGCCCCAGGGCGCCATGTTCAGCCCGATCAGCAGGCCGTGCGACCAGCGGTAATTTTCCGGAAAGTATGTGAACGACAATTCTTCCTGCGCGGCCATTCGCTCAACCCTTGCCGTTCGAGCCATCTTTGTCGGGCCGGAATTTGGTTTCCGGTTTGAGACCCTTGCGCTTTTGCTTGGCACTGATCAGGCCGTTCTCGAGATAACGGCCAAGCGCCGCCCGCTTGGCGGCTTCATCCCATTGCGGCAGCCAGTCGCCGAGTGAATAGCCGAACCAGGGCGGTTGTGGCCGCAGCGGCTCGAAGCCGAGCTCGGTCCAAATCGTCTTGGCCCGTTCCATGTATTCCTGCTTCGGCAATGCCAGCGGCGGCATGTCGCCCTTCATGGTGGCGTCCATCAGCAGCGTCGAGTCTTCTTCCTGATCGTGCTCGCGCTTGGGCCCGTGGCCCTGGCCGCGGTGCGGCACCAGTTGCACGTCTTCGATCGGGTTCATGCGATAGGCCATGGCCCAGAGCAGCGCATCGGCATTGTCGGCGGAGATATCGTCGTTGACCGCGATGCAAATTTTGCCGCAGTCGGCCTTGAAGAAGGCGGCGCCGCGCAGCGCGCGCCAGACTTCGGTGCGCGACATGCCCTTCTCGACCGTGACAACGAGAACGCGCAGCAGGCCGGTCAGCGGCTCATGCAACGAAACGCGCTTGACGCCGCGAATGCCGAGCGTGTTGCGAAGATGCGACAAAAACAGCGGCTCATAGGCGACGCGTTTGATCACGCTCGATTCGCTCGGCGCCACCTGGCTGATGTAGGACGGGATGATCGGCTTCTTGCGATGGGTGATCGCGGTCACCTGCATCGGCATGTTAAACTCTTCCAGCGCGACATGACCGTGCGATTCGCCGAACGGCGCTTCCGGCTCAAGCCAGACGGTGTCGATCAGCCCCTCGATCACCAGTTCGGATTCGGCCGGCACCAGCAGATCAACGCTGCGCGCGCACACGACATTGATCGGCTCGCCGGCAAGCCCGCCGGCGACGGTGAATTCGTCGACGCCGATCGGCAGCTTCTGCGGACCCATAAACGCCACATAAGGCGGACAGCCGAGTACAATGGCGCAGGGCATCGGTTCGCCGCGTTTCTGAAATTTGAGATAATGCTGGTAGCCGCCGGCGCCGCCGACGCGCGTTGCCATACGCACCACCAGCCGGTCCGGCGCCTTCAACGCCGCGCGGTAGGTGCCCATGTTCTGAATGCCGGTCTCGGGGTCGCGCGTGATGACGTTGGTCGCGGTCAGCGTCGGCGCACTGTCGAAGCCCGGGGTCGACACCGGGATCGGCAGCCGGTCGAGGCCGTGGCCTTCGCCCCTGAGCGCGTCGCCCTCGATCACGACCTCGTGGCAAACCGCCTCGTTGACAAGCCGCGGCTCGATCGGATTGGCGATAGCCTTATCCCACTTGGTCTGAATGTCGGCGACCTCCGCGTCCATGCCGACGCTGTAAATCTGCGGGTTGGCGGCGATGGCGCCGACTACGACCGGAATGTCGTATTTGCGCCCAAGCCCATCGGTGACATTGGTAAACAAAAAGGCCTTGCGATTGTCCTCGTCGAGGCCGCCGACGAACTGCCAGCGTACCAGCGGATGCAATTCGGAATCCTTGTCGATCGGCCGGTCGATAGTGCGCAGCAGGCCGCGCTTCTCCAGGACGTGCAGGTGCTCGTGCAGATCGCGATAGTTTCGCGTTGATTGCGTCATGGTGTCTTTCCCGCGGATTCTGTCGGGCCAGCATACCGGCTAAGCCGGTCGGGCCACAATGCCGCGAGACGAATTCGGCGCGGGGGAAGGCCCCCGCGCCGTGAGCATTGCGATTAATTCGGTAAGGCGGTTAGTTGGTCGCCAGGTCTTCCCATTTCGGGCAGACGCGCGCCTCGACCGGCTTGTCAAATTCCTTGTAGTTGCTCTTGTCGATCACCGACGGCTTCAAAAACATCTCCGTCGGTACGGCTTGCTTGCGCAAGTGGCGAATCGCGATGGTGGTGGCAAGGCAGCCCTGCATGAACGGATCGGCCTGCCCGCTGGCCAGCAGCTTGCCGGCCTTCACAGCGTCGACTGCCTCCTTGGTGCCGTTGATGCCGACCACGATCGCCTTGCGGTTGGCGGCCTCGAGCGCCTCGATCGCGCCGGTCGCCATCGCATCGTTGGCTGCCAGCACGCCGTCGATCTGCGGGAACGACTGCATCATGTTTTCCATCACCTGCAGCGCGTTCAGCCGCTGGAAATTGCCGGGCTGGGTGGCAAGCAGCTTCATGTTCGGAGCGGCTTTGATCGCGTCCGTGAGGCCGCGCGTGCGGTCCTGATTGGACAGCGATCCCTTCACGCCTTCGATGATGACGACGTTGCCTTTGCCGCCGAGCGCCGTGACCAGCGCCTGCCCGGTCGCCAGACCGACCTTGTAGTCGTCGATGCCGACATAAGAGACAAGCTTTCCGCCCGCCATGTGATCGGTGACATTGACCACGGGAATGCCGGCGGCATTCATCTTCTCGACACTCGGTATCAGCGCCTTGTAGTCGACCGGCGTGAACACGATCGCATCCGGCTTTTTGACGATCACGTCCTCGACCTGGCTCATCTGTTCGGGGATGCTGTCGGGCTTGGTCGGCACGTATTGGATGACTTTAGCGCCGAGCTGCCGCGCCGCATTTTCGGCGCCGACGCGGACGTTTTGAAAAAATGGATTGGTCTGGTTTTTGGTGAAGACGGCGATCGTCTCGCCGTCAGCGCGGGCAAGCCCGACGCCCAAGCCGATCGCGACCGCGGTCGCAAGAAGTAGCTGCATCGATTTCACGGAATTCCTCCCTCATGTTTCGGATATCATCATTGTTCGATTGCAGGCCGGCTGGCCGCGGCGCCTTGTATGATGACGATGGGTAAAGGCGGTCGCCCGTCGCCGGCAGTTCGGCACCGGGCAAACGGAAATTCCACAAGCTTGAATTGCATCGCCTCCATACACGCAAGCGCTGCGAACCGGCAGTCCGGCCAATGTTGAAGTTTCGCGTGCGCCGACGCGCGGAATCATTGACTTAAATCAAGCAGGACGCCGTTTGCGCCTCGTATCTTTCAGCTTCGCCGGTGACACATGAAAGTCGGCAAGGGGATGTCGCGTCGGATTTGATCCTGAGCGAATAGGTGGCGCGTGACTGTCGTTCCTTTGTTCGAATTGCGCGGGATTTCCAAAGAATTTCCCGGCGTCAAAGCGCTTGACGACGTGTCGTTCGAAATTCGCGCCGGCGAAGTGCACATGCTGGTCGGCGAGAACGGCGCCGGCAAATCGACCTTGATGAAAATCCTGTGTGGCGCCTATCGCGCCGACCACGGTTCGTTTTTCAACAATGGCGAGTCGGTCACGATCCATGATGCGTCCGCGGCGCGCAAATTCGGCATCGCGGTTATTTTCCAAGACTTCACGCTCGTCCCCTACCTCGACATCGCGCAGAACATTTTCCTCGGCCGCGAATTCGCGAGCCGGCTTCCAGGTTTTATCGACCGGCGCCGCATCTACGCCGAAGCTAAGCGCGTGCTCGACATGATCGGCTTCGACATCGATCCGCGCGTCCCGGTGCATGGCCTCGGCGTCGCCCAACAGCAGATGGTCGAAATTGCCAAAGCGCTGTCGCAGGACGCCCGCATTCTGGTGATGGACGAGCCGACGGCGGCGCTTTCCGATTACGAGACCGAAAAACTGTTCGCTATGATCGCCCGGCTGAAGAAAAAGGGCGTCGCGATCATTTACATTTCGCACCGCCTGTCCGAAGTGTTCACGCTTGGCGATCGCATCACGGTGCTGCGCGACGGGCGCAAGATCGCCGACCTGCTGCCGGCCGAAACCACGCCGGACCAGCTCGTGACCCTGATGGTCGGCCGGCCGGTGGATACGACCTATACCCGCCCCTCGCGCCCGACCCCAGGAGACGTGGCGCTCGAAGTCAAAAATTTGTCGGGCCCAAGCGGGTTTTCCGACATCAATCTGACCGTGCGCGCCGGCGAAATCGTCGGCTTGAGCGGCCTGGTCGGCTCCGGCCGCACCGAGGTCGCGCGCGCGATCTTCGGCGCCGACCGCGTGACCTCGGGCGAGATCCGGCTGTTTGGCAATTCTATCGGTGGATCGGTGGAAGATGCCACGCGCCGCGGCATGGCGCTGATCCCGGAGAACCGAAAGACGCAGGGGCTCGCGCTGGCGCGTTCGGTTGGCGACAACATCGTGCTTGCCGGGCTGGGAAAGATGTTCCCGTCGGGCGTTTTCACGCCAAGGCGGGCGCTAAAGGCGGCGCGCGCCATCATCGATAAGCTGCGCATCGCCACGCCGACGCCGCGTCGGCCGGTTGACACTTTGTCCGGCGGTAACCAGCAGAAAGTCGTGATCGGCAAATGGCTGAACGCCGATTCGCGGTTCTTTATTTTCGATGAGCCGACGCGCGGTATCGACGTTGGCGCCAAATCCGAAATATTCCGGTTACTCGACGGCCTGGTCCACAACGGCGCCGCCGTTCTGATGATCAGCTCGGAGCAGATCGAGATCGTCCATATCTGCGATCGCGCCTATGTGATGCGCAGCGGGCGGATCGCCGGCGAACTCGCCCATCATGAGCTCACCGAAGCCAACATCGTCCGCCTCGGGATCCACCAATGAGCGCGCGCGGTTTTAGTCTGACAGCTTTGCCGATCGCACGCGTGCCGGGCGTGGCCATCGTGCTGGTGGTGCTGTGCGCGGCATTCGGGCTGACCAGCCCGGGATTCGCAACGCCCGCCAATATTGCGAACATCCTCACCCAATCGGCCATCCTGTTGCTGCTGGCGCTGCCGATGACGGTCATCATCATGACCGAGGGCCTCGACCTGTCGATCGGCGCGGTACTTACCTTTGCGTCCATCGTGCTCGCGGTTACTGTGATCGCGACCGGCTCGCCGACACTTGCCTTCCTGGCGGCGATCGCAGTGGGATTGTGCTTCGGCTTCGGCAATGGCGTGCTGATCGCGGCGTTCGACATCCCGCCCTTCATCACCACGCTTGGCACGCTGGGCATCGCGCAAGGGCTGTCGCTGCTCGTGACCGACGGACAAAGCGTCGTCGGCATTCCGCGCTCCATCGAGGTGATCTATTCCGGCACCGTCGCCGGCATTCCATTGCCGGTCACGATCGCCGCCCTCGCCTATGCCGTCACGCACGCGCTGCTCTACCACACGCGCTTCGGCACTTATGTGTTCGCGCTGGGCGGCAACCGAGAGGCCTTGCGGGTCGCTGGCATTTCCGTGCGCGGCATGCTGATCCGGGTTTACGCCTTCGGCGGGTTGATGGCCGGCTTCGCGGCGCTGCTGATGACCGCGCGGCTCAATTCGGCGCATCCGACTGCCGGGATCGGCATGGAGTTCGATGCCATTGCCGCCGTTGCGGTAGGCGGCACCTCGTTCGAACGCGGCAACGGCTGGCTGCTCGGCACGCTGCTCGGCGTCATCGCGGTGGGCGTGCTTCGCAACGGCCTCAATCTGCTCGCCGTGCCGTCCTCGACCCAGGTCGCCTGTATCGGCGCCCTCGTCATCGTCGCGCTCTTCATCGACGGATTGAGGAGTGAGCAATGAGCACCGCCGCGCGCAAGACCGCCCGCCCGCACCTCGCATTATCGCGTGATGTCATGCAGGCGTTCTACCGCCTGCTCGCCGTGGCGCTGCTGTGCGCCATACTGGCCGCGCTCAGCGACGTGTTCCTGACCATGAACAACATCCTCAACGTGTTGCGGCAGTCGGCACTGTTGTTCTTGATGGCCTCCGGCCTCACCTTGGTCATTCTCACCGCCGGCCTCGACCTTTCCATCGGCGCAAACGTCGCGCTATCCGCATGCCTGGCCGCGAGCGTGATCAAGGCCACCGGTTCGCCGCTGCTCGGGGTGGCAACCGGTATCGGCTGCGGCGCCATGATCGGGCTAGCCAACGGCGTACTGGTGACGGCGCTGAGGATCCCGTCGTTCATCGCCACCTACGGCATGATGTGGATTCTTACCGGCGTCACTTATTACTACATGGCGGGGGAAACTATTCACGGCTTCCCGCTGGCGTTCCGCCAACTCGGCAGCGGTTATCTGTTCGGCGCGCCGATGCCGGTCTACGTTATGGTGCTGTTCCTGTTGATCGGCGGGCTGTTCGCACAACGCACCGTCTGGGGCCAGCAGATCTATGCCATCGGGGCCAATCCGGTCGCCGCGCGACTTTCCGGCGTACCGGTCGAGCGGCGTCTGGTGCTGGTCTACGCGGTAAGCGGCGCGATGGCGGGGCTCGCCTCGCTGATCATTCTGGCGCGCATCAATTCGGCGCAGGGCGACATCGGCGAAGACCTGACGCTGCCCGCCGTCGCCGCGATTCTGGTCGGCGGAACGTCGCTGTTCGGCGGCTCCGGCACCATGGCGGGCACGCTGATCGGCGCGCTCATTCTCACGCTCGTCCTCAACGGCATGAACCTTCTGCAAATCAATTCGTCATGGCAGCCGCTCGTTACCGGCGTCATCGTTCTGCTCGCGGTTTGGATCGACACCCGCACGCGGCGCATCGGCGAATAGGAATCGAAGACCCAAAGTTGACCCGATCTGAGACCACAGAGGAGTAGAACTGATGAAGTATCTGACAATCAGCTTAACCGCCGCGCTGACGGCACTCATCGCCGGCCCGGCGTTCGCCGCAGACGAGACCATCGCCGTGTTCACCAAGAATCAAACCAACCCGTATTTCCAAGCGGTCCGGGTCGGAACCGAAACGGCGGCCAAGACGCTCGGCGTCAAGGTCATTCAATATATCCCGACCAAGCCGGACAGCATTCCCGAGCAGCTGTCACAGGTCGAAGATGTCATTGTCAAGAAGCCGAGTGCGATCATCTTCATCCCAGTCGACTACAAGGCGCTGGTTCCCGCGGTCGAGAAGATCAACGCCGCTGGCATTCCGGTCACCAACATCACCGACCGTTCGGCGGGCGGCCAATTCGTCGCCTTTGTCGGCGCCGACGACTACAGCATCGGATTGTCCGTCGGCCACCGTCTGCTCAAGGCCATCGGCGGCAAGGGCAACGTTGTCATCCTCGAGGGCGTCAAGGGTTCGCTCACCAGTACCAATCGGGTGCGCGGTTTCAACGACGCAATCAAGGAGTACCCAAACGTCAAGCTGCTCGCCTCGCAGCCGGGGAATTTCCAGCGGCTGAATGCGCTTCAGGTCATGGAAAACCTGATGCAGTCGTTCCCGTCGATCGACGGGGTGCTGGCGGCGAACGACCCGATGGCGGTCGGGGCGATCGAGGCGCTCGAGGGCGCCAACCGCAAGGCGCTCGTGGTGGGGATCAATGGCAGCAAAGAAGCGGTCGAATTGATCAAGTCCGGCAAGCTGCTGGCGAGCGGCGACTTCAACGGCTTCATCCAAGGCTGCATCGGCACGCAGATTGCCGTACGCAATCTGCGCAAAGAGCCGACGCCGAAGGAAGTCATGCTGAAACCGATCGTCATCGATAAGAGCAATTCGGCGCCTTACGAGGTACCCGTTGAGCAGCGCGCCTGCCCGACGATCGAGCAGATCGTCTCGAACTAAAGGCGACAAAGAAACGCGGGCCGGCCTTCACGGCCGGCCCGTTTTATTTTTCGCGATGTGAGGTCAGATCGATTCCGGGACCATCTTGATGGCGCCGCAGGGGCATTCGGTGGCGCAAAGACTGCAGCCCTTGCAGTAGTCATAGTTGAATTTGAAGCGATTGCCGGGGCCGAGCTTGATCACCGCATTGTCCGGGCAGACGCCGTAGCAGTTGTCGCACTCGAAGCAATTGCCGCATGACAGACAGCGCCGCGCTTCATAGAGCGCGTTTGTCTCGTCGAGCCCGCCCTGCACCTCTTCGAACGTGCTCTGCCGGCGGGCCGTCTCGATCATCGGCCGCACCGTCTTCGGCGCATCGGCGTAATACCAGGCATTGAGCTTGTCGAAGCTCGCCAGCTCGTGCTTTTCCGCCGCCGCATAATCGGCGCCACTCAGCCAGGCGTCGATGTGACGCGCGGCTTTCTTGCCATGGCCGACCGCCACCGTGACGGTACGCTCGGAGGGGACCATGTCGCCGCCCGCGAAGATTCCGGTGTGGCCAGTCATCATATTGGCGGCGACCTGCACCACGCCGTCCTTGATCTCCAATCCGGGCACGCCGTCGAGCAGCGACAGATCGACATCCTGGCCGAGCGCGAGCACCAGCGAGTCGGCCTCCAGCGTCTCGAATTCGCCGGTCGGCTGCGGGAAGCCCTTCTCGTCGAGCTGCATTTTCTCGACCGTGAGCACGCCCTCGTCCACGCGTTTGATGGTCGAGAGCCATTTCATCATGATGCCTTCCTCGAGGGCCTCTTCGACCTCGAAGTCGTGCGCCGGCATGCGCTCGCGGGTGCGCCGATAGACGATAATCGCCTCGGTGGCGCCCATGCGTTTGGCGGTGCGCGCGGCGTCGATCGCAGTGTTGCCCCCGCCGTAGACTACCACGCGCCGCCCGAGCAGCGGCTTGTCCTCGCCTTCCATCGATCGCAGCAGCGTGACGGCGTCGAGCACCTTTGAAGCGGAGCCGGCGGGAATAAAGGCGCGCTTGCCTATGTGGGCACCGACGGCCAGGAATGCGGCGTCGAACCGACCGGCCTTCATGGTTTCGAGAATATTATCGACCTTCGCATTGAGCTTGAGCTCGACGCCGAGCTCGAGAATCCGTTTGACTTCCGCATCGAGCACGTCGCGCGGCAACCGGTACTTCGGGATGCCGAAACGCATCATGCCACCGGCGGCGGGCCCGGCATCGTGGATCGCGACGGCGTGCCCCATGCGGCGCAGATGATAGGCCGCCGAAAGCCCGGACGGTCCGGCGCCGACCACCAGCACGCGCTTGCCGGTTTCCTTTTCCGGCGGCGCAAAGCGCCAATTGCGCCTGATCGCCTCGTCGCCGAGGAAACGTTCGACCGAATTGATGCCGACCGCTTCGTCGACCTGCGCCCGATTGCAGGCGCCCTCGCAGGGGTGGTAGCAGACCCGCCCCATCACGGCGGGCAGCGGGTTGTCTTGCGTGAGCACGCGCCATGCGTTTTCGTAGTCGCCCGATTCCGCGTGGTAGAGCCAGGCCTGGATGTTTTCGCCGGCCGGGCAAGCATGATTGCACGGCGGCAGGCGGTCCACATAGACCGGCCGCATGGTGCGCCAGGAGCCGGTGCGATTGGCGAGACTGCTGCCGCTATCGAGCGTGATTGCGAAGGGGTGTTTCATCACGCGTCCTCTTCGCGCTCAAGCAGCTTGTATTCGACGATGTTGTGGTCGGCGGCAGCTTGCAGCCGCGCCAAGCGCTGCGCACCGGCGGCATCCTTGAATAAATGCGCGAAACGGCGCTGCGGCTTGAGATACTCGGCGACCGAAACCGGACGGCGAATTTTTCGGCTGCTGGTGACAGCGCCATGCTCGGCTTCAAAGACAGGAAACAGCCCGCATTCGACCGCCAGCCGCGCCAGACGGATGGTGTCGTACGAGGCCGAACCCCAGCCGAGCGGGCACGGCACATGAATATGAATATAGCGCGCGCCATGGATCCCCATCGCTTTCGCCACCTTGCGCTCAAGGTCATGCAGGTCCGCGACGGTCGCGGTGGCGACATAGGGAATGCCGTGGGCAACGGCGATGCGCGGCAGACTCTTGCCGGTGCCGAAAACGTTGCCAGGCTCAGGGCCCATGGCCGGCGTTGTCGCCGTACGCGCCGTAGGTGGCGTCGCCGATGAGCGCTGCACGCCGGTGTTCATATAGCCTTCGTTGTCGTAACAGATGTAGAGCACGTCATCGTTGCGCTCGAACATCCCGGACAGGCAGCCAAATCCGATATCGGTAGTGCCGCCATCGCCGCCCTGGGCGATCGCGCGCACTTCCGGGCGTCCCTTCACCCGCATGGCCGCGGCAACACCGGTGGCGACCGCCGCGGCATTGCCGAACAGCGAGTGCAGCCATGGCATTTGCCACGAGGTTTCCGGATAAGGCGTGGTGAAGACTTCCAGGCAGCCGGTCGCGTTGACCGCGATCAGGTTGCCGCCGGTGGCGCGCATCGCGACGTCCATGGCGTAACGCGCGCCCAGTGCTTCGCCGCATCCCTGGCAAGCGCGATGCCCGCAGGTCAGCGCATTCGAGCGGTCGATCGAAGCCTGTACCGATCGTTCGGTATCCGGCAGCAGCCGGTTGCCGACGGTGAAGGTTCCCTTCTGGTAGAAGTGGAGCTTCTGGGTGGCGGGGGCGTTTGCTGTCGAATCGGTCATCGTCGGTATCCCTACTCGGCAGCCGTGGACTGCGCGGCTTGATCGAGCCGGCGCAGCAGATTCTCGGCCGTCGGACCGGAGCGGCGCACTTTGCGCACGTGGTGCAGTTCTTTGCCGATGATCTCTTCATTGAGGTCAAGAAAATGCGCACCCTCCCAGGGCTGCGCCATGGCGCGGCGGAAGACGCGATGCAGCGACGCCCGCGTGATGGACCGTCCGCCCAATCCGGCGACCACCGAATGGACCTGCGGCGCTGCCGGTGTATTGCGCAATGCAAGATCGACATTGTTGGCGAGTTGGCCGCCCATGCCGACCGCGAAGCTCTTTTCGACCACCACGACATGCTTGCGGCCGGCCAGCAGCCGGCGCAACGCTTCGGTCGGGAACGGCCGGAATGACACGATGGTGACGAGCCCGATGCTGAAACCGTCGGCGCGCATCTCATCGATGGCGTCCTTGATCGTGCCGTTGATCGAACCCATGGCGACCACCAGCATTTCCGCGTCCTCGGCCCGATAGGTGCGCAGCAGGCCGCCGGTGTCGCGTCCGAACCGTGTCTTGAATTCCGCGGCGAATTCAGGGATCAGGCGCAGCGCCAGTGTCTGCTTGTAGTGCTGCAGGAAGCGCACTTCGGTGAAGGCATCCGGCCCCACCATGGCGCCGATGGAAATCGGGTCCTTGGGATCGAGCACCTGCACCGGCTCATAGGGCGGCAGATAGGCGTCGACGTCGGCTTGCGCGGGCATGTCCACGCGCTCAACGGCGTGCGTGAGGATGAAGCCGTCGACGCAGACCATCACCGGCATCGACAGTTCCTCGGCCAGCCGGAACGCCTGAATGTGCAGGTCGATCGAATTCCTGATTGGATTCCGCAAACAGCTGCAGCCAGCCGGCGTCGCGCATCGACATCGCGTCGGAATGATCGTTCCAAATGTTGATGGGCGCGCCGATCGCCCGGTTGCCGAGCGTCATCACGATCGGCAGCCCGAGACCGGCGGCGTTGTAGACCGCCTCGGCCATGAACAGCAGGCCTTGGCTCGCGGTCGCGGTATAGGCGCGCGCGCCGGCCGCCGAGGCGCCGATGGCGACCGAGAGCGCGGCGAACTCCGATTCCACATTGATGAATTCGCAATTCTTCAGGTCTCCCGTTTTCACCATCTCGCCAAGCCCTTCGACAATGTGGGTCTGCGGCGTGATCGGATAGGCGCAGATGACCTCGGGGCGGCACAAGGCGATTGCCTCGGCGGTGGAGTGGGAACCTTCGACTTGCTTCAGCATGCGATCTTCCTCACGCCGCCGTCTTGACGCGGGCGATGACGGCATCATGCGCCTCGGTAGCAGCGGCAACATTGGCGTCGCCGACCTTTCCGGGGAATTCCTCACGGATCGCCTTGGCAACCGATTCGAGGCGGACCACTCCGGTCAGCGCCGCGAAAGCGCCGAGCAACGCCGCATTCGGCACCGGACGGCCCACATGTTTAAGCGCGAGCTCAGTCGCCGGTACCGTGACGGCATGGCCACGCGGCAGCTTGGCTACGACTGCGTCGAGCTGAAGATCGGCAAAGCTCCTATTGGTATTGACCAGGAGGTAGCCGCTGTCCTTGAGGCCCTGCACAACATCAATTGCTTTGAATAGCGTCACGTCCTGCACGATTAACGCATCCGGCGCGGCGATCGGCTCACGCAGCCTAATTTCCTTGTCATCGATCCGGCAGAACGAGACAACGGGCGCACCCATGCGCTCGGAGCCGAAACTCGGGAATGCCTGCGCGTGCTTATCCTCAAGGAACGCGGCAACGGAGAGGACGGCTGCCGCGGTGACGACGCCCTGGCCGCCACGCCCATGGATACGAATTTGGAACATTGACGAATTTCCCAATCTAAGTGGCGAAACATAGAGCCGCACGCCGGCGGCCGTATTGATTTGCCGCAATTTGAGGCTTGGCCACGTTAGGCCATCTGGCTCGGCCGCCAATTCAACTCATTGATTTTGCGTTATTTTGAAGCTTGGCGAATCAGGCTTTTGGCCCATCATCGACGCCGCGCTCGATCAAGTCGCGCACGGAGGCGAAAAGCTCGGCGTTGGGGCAAAAGGCCGGCGGCTTATCGACCGCTTCCGGCGCGCGCACCAGCCACTCCTGGCACACTTGATCCGCATTGCAGCACTGACAATTGCTTACCGCGGAACGGAGGTCGCTTGCCAAGCGTCCGTGCGCGAGAATCGATGCGTCCAAGCCCAGCCGATCGAGCATCGCGCACATATTCTGCCATCGGCGGTCGGCGTCATACGCGTTGGACATGACATTCCCCTACGTAAGATTGCGTGCAAATGGACGCACGCGCAATAGAATTACCAAATGCCGCGGGGCTGGCCTTGATCTAGCGCAAATCAGGTGCGCGCTGCTGCTCAATCGATCTTGATGCCGGCGCGTTCGGCCAAGTCCTTCCACATTGGAACCTCGCGCGCGATACGCGCCCGCAGTTGCTCGGGGCCTTCGGTATGCACCGCGAACCCCGCTTTGAGCATGCGCTCGTGTACGTCGGGCTTTGCCATGACCTTGAGAACGGCTTTGGCGAGTTCGTCGATGACCGGCTTTGGTGTGCCAGCCGGCGCCAGCAGCATCTGCGTCGTATCCACCACAGCATCGGGAATGCCAGCCTGCTCAAAGGTCGGAACGTCAGGCATGTCGGGCCAACGCTCCTTGCCCGTTTGCACCAGCGCTTTAAGGGAACCCGATTTGACGAACCCCATCATCCCGCCGACGGCGACGGATGCGAGTTCGGTCGTGCCGGCGATCGCCGCTTGCGCCGCCGGTGCCGCGCCCTGATAGGGCACATGCACAAGATTGATATTCGCGCGCAGCTTCAACAGCTCCACCGCAAGCTGCGAGGTGCTGCCGACGCCGGGGGTAGAGTAGTTGATCTTGCCCGGTTCGGCTTTCGCTTTGGCGATCAGGTCCTGGACCGATGTAATGCCCGAATCGGGCCGCGTCAGGATGACATTGGGCGATGCGCCTAGATAAACGACCGGAGCAAAATCCTTGATCGGGTCGTATTCTGAGTTGCGGATGTTTGGGTTGATCAGCACCACGCCGGAGGCAACCACCAGCGTATAGCCGTCGGGTTTGGCATGCGCCGCGTAAGTTAGCCCAATATTGCCGTTGGCGCCGGGACGGTTTTCGACGATCACGTTCTGCTTGAGCTCCGGCCCAATTTCGCTCGCAATTAGCCGGGCGAGCAAATCGTTCGCTCCGCCGGGCGCGAAGTGCGCGATGATCGTGATCGTGTGTTCTGGCCATGCCGCATGCACCGGACCGTTGCCGATCGATAAAACCATGACCGCGGCGACGGCGACGGTCGACAACCACACACACGTGCGTCTCACCATGGTTCGCTCCCCCAACCGTTCCAAATTTTCCGGTTCGCCGGAGTATGACGGCACGTTTAGTGAAACACTTCGGCCCGGGTGGAGCAAGGCGCGTGCGCCGCCATGTTCACATGGCGGACACATTGCACGCGTCGGCCGCTTGTCGATATAGTGACGACATCATTTTCAATTTCGCGCGCGCAAGGAAACGCCAATGGCAAAGCCGCTCGCAGGCATCAAGGTGATCGAGCTGGCCAATTTCATCGCCGGTCCGCTGTGTGGAACGTTGCTTGCCGACATGGGCGCCGACGTCATCAAAGTCGAGCCGCCGAAAGGCGATATGGCGCGCGCGACGCCGCCGATCCGCAATGGCGAAAGCGTCAGCTTCATCGCGCTCAATCGCAACAAACGCAGCCTCGTACTCGATCTCAAGCGGCCGGAAGCGACACAAATTCTGGTCAAGCTTGCGGCGCAATCGGACGTTTTTGTCGAAGCCTACCGTCCGGGCGCTTTGGAGAAGCTCGGGCTCGGTGGCGCGCAGCTGAAAGCGGTCAATCCGCGCATCGTCTACACCTCCGTTTCCGGCTTCGGTCAAAGCGGTCCCTATCGCCGCCGCGCCGGCGTCAACCTGATCATCGAGGCGTTCGCCGGCATGTTGTCGGTGACCGGCGAGCCGGGAAAGATGCCGATGCGCCCGGGCGTGCAGACGGCCGACGTTTTCGGCGCGCTGTTTGCGACCTACGCCACGCTGGCCGCGCTGGTGGGCACCGGGCGTTCCGGCGAGGGCTTCATTGCCGACGTATCGCTGGTCGAGACGGCGATCGCGGCAGCGGCCTGGGAGGCGGCCGATTATCTCGAGTCCGGCAAGGTTCCGCAGCCGCTCGGCAACCGGCACCGGCTTAACGCGCCGTATCAACTTTTCGAATGCAAGGATGGACGTTACCTGGCCATCGGCACGCCCAACGACCAGCTCTTCGCAAATCTCATGAAAGTCCTTGGCTTGGAGGCGCATGTCAGCAATCCGCGCTTCGTGTCCTATTCCAGCCGCAAGGCTAACGAAGACGCGCTGCTTGTGCTGGTCGAGCCGGAAGTGTGCAAACGCGATTCCAAGGAGATCGAGGCAGAATTAATGGCGGTGGGCGTGCCGTGCGCCTGCGTCAACAATTTCAAGCAAGTTTTCGACGACCCGCAGATTATCGCGCGCGGTGTGGTGAAGGATGTCGAGCATCCTCGCCTCGGGGCGATGCGCGCGGTGCGTAATCCGATTTTACTCGACCACGACGGCCCGGAAATCGATCGTCACGCCCCTATGCTGGGCGAGCATTCCGAAGAAATCCTGCGTCAGCTAGGCTATTCGGCTGAGGCGGTCGGGGAGCTCATCGCCGCCGGCGTAACGCGCAATGCGCAGTCGAAATCGGCGGTGCAGGCCGCCGAATAGCGAGCTTCACGGCGCGGATTTGGCAGCGCCGAACGGCGCGCTGCCCTCTTCGAACAATTCGATCACCGTCCCTGGCCCCGACTCATCGCGCAGGCCGACGGTGATGCGCGGACCATTGACCGTGCGCACGTTGGCGAGACGGCGCGGCTGCCAATCGGACTGGCCGAGCACGTGGCGGACGACCGTGATCTCCTCGATCACGCCTTCGCTGACGCGGTCCGGCACAAAATCGTGCGTATGGCAGCGCGAACAAAGCAGCCGCTCGGGAAAATATCCGGTGCCGCAAGTCTGGCAACGCCATATGCCGATACCTGCGCTCATTCCATGCGCTCCAAGATGGCTGCCGCGGCGGTCCCGCCATAGCGATAAAGCGTCATGCCGTAGCCGGTGGTGACCGCGCGCCGTGCGCCTTTCACCTGGCGTTCGCTGGCGCGATGCTGAAGCTGCAACACCGCTTCGGAAATCCCATTGAGCCCGCCGGCCGGTCCGCCGGGCTGACCGGCCGACATCATCCCGCCCCAGGTGTTGATCGGGACACGGCGCTCGCCGATTTCGCGGCGCGCATAGGTCGCCAAATCGTGGTTCGGGATCATCCCGAGATCGTCGAGTTGCGCCAGCACCATGGCCGGATAATCGTCGTAGATGCTGGAAACGTCGATTTCATCCGGGCGCGCGCCGGCCGATTGCCATAGCTCGTCCGCAAAAGTGCTGATGCCGGTCTGCAGACCGTCGCCCTCCTGGTTGTCATAGTTGAAACTGTTGCGGATGGCGCGCACCCGCACCGGGGCACGTCCGCGCGGGCAGCGGTCGGGATGCGCAATGATGATCGCCTGCGCGCCGGCGACGACGGGAACGCAGTCGTAGCGCGTCAGCGGATCGGCCACCATCGGCGCAGCGAGATATTCCTCCATGGTCAGCGGCTCGCGATAGACCGCGAACGGATTCTTTGCCGCCCAAGCGCGCTGCGCGATCGCCATATGGCCGTAGTCGGACTTTTTAAGTCCGTATTTGTTCATCTGCCGCGTGGTCACCAGCGAATAGACGCCGTTAGGGCCGCCGTGGCCGAGGGGCGCAAGATGTTCGCGCGTCGCGATGTTGTAATTGGCGGCGATCTTGGCGTAACCGCCGAGCCCGGTGGCATCGCCCGCCACAACCAGGATCGGCGAAGCCGCGCCGGTCTCGACCCCGCGCAGCGCGTGTCCGAGCATGTTCATCGAAGACGAGCCGCCATTGGTGTCCTGCAGCAGCCAGCGCAGCGACAGGCCGAGGCGCCAGGCGAGATCCACGGCGGTATCGGGGGCGAGGGAGAACGACGTCACAGCCATGCCCTGGATTTCGCTCGCGCCGATTTCCGCGTCCTGTAATGCAGCAACGACGGCGTCGCGGATGAAAGTGTGCGTCGATTGTCCGGATTGCGGACGCCGCACATAGGCTGACTGGCCAACGCCGATGATGGCCGCGTTCATGAACATCGTCGTTCCAGATGGCTCAGTTTCATTTTAAAAAGTTGTAGGGAGCGCGACATCACGTTAGCATTTCCGCGCCGTGAAGCCAGCCTGCAAAACAAGACACAAATGATCCGCGCAGCCATTATTGGATTGGGCCGCTGGGGACGCTCGCTCGTGACCTCGGTGCAGGACAACAACGAAAATATTCGCTTTGTCGTCGGCCATACCCGCACGCGCGCCAAGGTGGAAGATTTTTGCCGCGCCAAAGGCGTACGTCTGGTGGACGATTTCGATGCAATCTTGTCCGATCCCGATATCGACGCCGTCGTGCTCGCAACGCCGCACAGTCAGCACGCCGGGCAGATCAAGCGGGCGGCGGCGGCGGGCAAACACATTCTGGTGGAAAAGCCGATCACGCTCGATCATGCGAGCGCGCAGGCCGCGGTCGAGGCCGTGCGCCGGGCAGGCGTAATATTGGCGGTCGGTTATTGCCGCCGCTTCCACCCCTCCTTCGGCGAATTGCGGGAGCGGCTGCGCGACGGCCGGCTGGGAAAGATCGTCGGCATGGTGGCCCAGCATTCGACCAGCACCTCGACATTCATTCCGCCGGAAAACTGGCGCGCCGATCCCGATGAAGCGCCGGCCGGCGCGATGACCGCGGTCGGCTTGCACGCGCTCGACCTGATGATCGAGTTTGCCGGGCGCGTACGCGACGTGCAATGCGTGACCGCCCGGCACGGCGACGGCCCATCCGACGATACCACGACCGTCCTGATGCGATTTGCCGACGGCGTCACCGGCACGATCTTCTGCTCGGTCGCCACCGCCACGAATTTCAGCTTCAGCGCCTATGGCTCCATGGGCATGGCGGAAGTCCGCGGCGCGGCGCTGCAGCATTTCCGCTTCGTGCCGATGTCGCAGCAAGCGCCCACCGGCCCGGTGCTCGCGCCGCCGGATGAGACCGTCGAGCACAGCGGATTCAATATGCTCAAAGCCGAGCTGGTCGAATTTGCTCGCTGCATCCGAGACAAGCGAGCCTATCCGGTCGGTACCGATGATGTCCTGCACGGCATGGCGGTGTTCGACGCTGCGGTGCAGTCGGCCAAGAGCGGAGGCATCGTCGAAGTGCCGGCGCACTAGACCGCCCGCTTCAGGGCAAGCGGGCTGCCGCGGATCAGTCAAACTAATTATTTTTGATTTTCAGCCCGGCCTTGTCGACGACCTCCTTGTACATCGGCACCTCGCGCTTAATGCGGGCGGCGAACGCCTCAGGGCCTTCGGCGAGCACCGGAAGACCGAGCTTGGCGTACTTCGCCTTCATCTCGGGTTCCGCGAGGATCTTGCTGATTTCTTTCGCCAGCCTGTCGACGATTGATTTCGGGGTTCCCGCTGGTGCAAACAAGCCCTGGAAAGTGTCGGATTCTGCGTCTTTGATACCAATTTCGTCGAGCGTCGGAACATTCGGTAGATCGGGCCAACGCTGTTTCGACGTCACCGCGATCGGCCGCACCTTGCCGCCGCTCAACAAGCCGGTCAGCGAGCCGTAATTAGCCACGTAGAAGTCGACCAGTCCGCCGAGCACCGCGGTATTGGCAGGGCCGGCGCCGGCATAGGGGATATGCTGCATGTCGAGCCCGGCCTTGATCTTCAAAAGCTCGCCGGCGAGCTGTGGCGTGGTGCCGACCCCGGGACTCGTCCAATTCATCTTGCCCGGATTGGCCTTCGCCTGCGCGATCAGCTCAACCATGGTTTGGATTTTGGATTGCGACGGCACGACGAAGACGTTCGGGGATGCTCCGAATACCATAATCGGGGTGAAATCCTTGAACGGATCGTAGGGGACTTTCTCGTACAAGCTCGGATTGACTACAAACGCGCTCGAGCAGGCGAGCAACGTATAGCCGTCGTTCGATGCGCGTGCGGCAACGCCGGTGCCGATCGAGCCGCCGGCACCGCCGCGGTTTTCGATGATCACCGGCTGGCCAAGCGCTTTACCGAGTTCCACATGGATCATACGCGCCGCGAGGTCGGTGCCGCCGCCGGCCGGGAAGCAAACGATAATCGTGATCAGTCGTTCAGGATACTCGGCACGCGCACTATCAAGCGAGATGGTGGCGAACGCCGCGACCGCAAGAAATACCGTTATGAGCCAGGTATTTCGCAACACGCGCAGTGCCGCTGAGATGATAGACATGGATGTTCCTCCTGCAAATGTTGCACGGTTTATTTCTTGAACGTCTTGAACGACGACCTTAATCAACTTAAGGCCCGCGTGACTTGACTTCCGCTAAGCTCTCCTTGCTTGTTCGTGAGGCGATCGACTTCCGCCATCTCGGCGGAATTTAGCCGCCAGTCGATCGACGCTGCATTTTGATAGACTTGATCCGGCGTGCTCGCCCCCGCAATGACGCAGCCGACAACCGGCTTTGACAGCAGCCAGCCGAAAGCCAACTCAAGCAGCGAACGGCCGCGCTTGGCGCAGAACTCGCGCAGCTTCTCAACAATGCGGAAATTCTCATCGTTGAGAAAACGGTCGGAATAACGCTGGTAAGACATGCGCGAACCGGTCGGGATCGGCGCGCCACTCGTGTACTTTCCCGTCAACATGCCGCTCGCGAGCGGGAAATACGGCACCAGCGCAAGATGATGCGCTTCTATCGCCGGAATAATTTCGGCCTCGGTTTGACGCGACAGAAGATTGTATTGATCCTGACACACGACAAAACGGTGCAAACCGCTTGCCTGCGAGACCCCTTGCGCTTCCCCGATCTGCGCAGCAGACATATTCGAGCACCCGATGTAGCGCACTTTGCCCTGCGCGATCAGCGCATCGAGCGCGCGCAATGTCTCCTCGATCGGCGTCGTCGGGTCGGGACGATGCAGATAGTAAAGGTCAATCCAATCGGTTCTGAGGCGCTTGAGACTCGCCTCGATCGCGGTCGCGATATAGCGGGTTGAGCCGCCTTTGAGTTGACCTTCTTCATCCATCGCCAAACCGAATTTGGTGACCAGCACCACGTCTTTGCGCCGAGAACCGAGCGCTTCGCCCAAGATCAACTCCGATCCGCCGCGCTTTCCGTAAATATCCGCCGTATCGAAGACCGTAATGCCGGCGTCGAGCGCCGCGTGGACGATGCCCCGCGCCGCCGCCACATCGAGACGAACGCCAAAATTATTGCAGCCGAGCCCGAGCGGCGAGACGCGTAGATCCGTCGAGCCGAACTGACGTTCAGGCATATGTGCTCCCCGCGGGCTCGCCAAGCACAGTTTCTGCGTACCCGCCGAGAATCATATCGCGCGCCGCCGGTTCGATCGACAGCGCTCGCACGCGCGCCACGCAATCCAGGTTGCCCATGTCGAACGGATAATCGCTACCTAGCAGCACGCGATCAGCGCCTGCGGTACTGATGAGGTATTCGACGGCGGATTTGGAATGCAGCAGCGTGTCGTAATAGAAGCGACTGAGCGATTTGGTGGGCGGGTTATGCAGGCGCAGCTTCGCCTCGTCACGAACTTTCCAACCGTGCTGGAAGCGGCCGGCTTGGTATGGAACGAAGCCGCCACCGTGGGCGAGGCAGATTTTTAGTTTTGGATAGCGCTCCAGCACCCCGCCGAACACGAGACTGGCGCCGGCAATCGTGGTTTCGAACGGCAAACCCACCATGTTCCTCAAGTAATAAGAAGTCAGACGCTCGGCCCCAGCACCGGCCGACGGATGCACGAAGATGAAGGCGCCGAGGGTTTCCGCCGCGGCCCAGAACGGCTCGAGGGCGGGATCGTCGAGATTACGGCCGTTGACGTTGGTGCCGATCATGGCGCCGCGCAAGCTAAGCTGCGTCATCGACCGCTTGATTTCATCGGCCGCCACCTGCGGCGCTTGCAGCGGGACGGCGCCAAGACCGAGAAACCGTCCGGGATGGCGGCGGACAACGGCCGCGATCTCCTCGTTCTGGAGCGCCGCGCAAGCCAGCGACAGCGCCACTTCGTGGCCATAATAGAACGTAAACACGTTCGGCGACAGAACCTGAACGTCCACACCATTGGCGTCCATGTCGCGCAGCCGCAGACCGAGATCCCAGATTTCGCGCGGCAGCGGGTGCTGCACGACCTTGCCATCGATCTCGAGAGTGCCGCCGCGCGCGTCGATATTTGTGAGCTTCGGCGCCACCTTAGGCGACTGCTTAGCGAGCAACCGCATCGCCTCCTCGGTCAGAACATGCGTATGGCAGTCAAACGTGCGTACTGTGGTCATCGGCACTCCGAACTACGCGCCACGCATGCGTTCGCCGCACATGTCAGCGGCAATTTTCTCGGCCACCATGATGGTGGGAATATTGGTATTGCCGCGCGGCACAGCGGGCATGATCGACGCGTCGACCACGCGCAAGCCGCTGATGCCGCGAAGCCGGCCACTGTTGTCGACGACGGCGTCTGGATCGTCCGCCTTGCCCATGCGGCAGGTGCCGCAGACGTGGAACGTGCCCGCCACATTATTTCGGACGTAGTCCGCGAGTGCGGCCTTGTCGTTGACCAGCTCAGCCAAGTCGATCCGGCGCCCGGTCAACCGGCCAAAAACAAAGTCGGCCAGCGCCGGAACGGCATCGAGCATGGCGGCGATGATCGCCGCCTTTATCGCATTCGTGCGGGTGAGCTGATTGAGCTGCCGGATCCGGTCGGTGAACCGCACCGGAAACACGGTCGTGTAAAGCGCACGCACCGGATCGCTGGACACCAGCGCGACGATGCGGCGGAAGCCGTCCATCAGGCGAAGCAGATCAATTTCCTCGCCGACGAAATTGAACTCGATACGCGGCCGGCGCGCCGGGTCCGGCGACGTAAGCGTGACGCGCCCGCGCGACGCCGGCTTGAAGATGGTGGCGTTGAACGTGGCAATTTGCCGGCCGAGCGCGCTCCAAGATGTCTTGCTGTGCGCCGCGATATACATGTCGCTCGGCGGCGTCGCCGGCATCCCGGACGAGTATCGCAAGCAGGTCATCGGATGCGGGCGCAGTGCCTTTTGCTGCCGCGCGCCGCGGCGCAAATGGGCGGCGAGAAAGAGCAGCGGATGGTTCTGCAAATTGCGGCCCACGCCGCGCAAATCGGCGACGACGTCTATCCCGAGCGCACGCAGCTCCGTCGCGGGGCCGATCCCCGCGCGCAACAGAAAGGCCGGCGAATGGATAGCGCCGCCGCACAGCACGAGTTCGGCGCCATGGAAATCCCGATTAGCGCCATCGACAATCGCCGAGACGCCGCTGACGCGCCGCCCGTCGAATAGGACTCCAGTGACGGTCGCGCCGGTCATGATCGTCAGGTTCTTGCGGGCGCGGACGCTTGCATCGAGATAGCACATGGCGGTCGAGCCGCGGCGCACCGGCGTGTTGCTCATTGGCAGCGAGCCAATGCCGTCACGGAAATCGCCATTCATATCGGCGATGTGAGGCGTCTGACTCTCGCTCGCGTATTGGTCGACGGCGCGCGACAGCGGCGGCCATTGCTCGCGCGGGGTGCGCCGGATCGGGATCGGACCGCTATCGCCGTGCAGGTCGCCGTGAAAATCGGCATCTGTTTCCAGCTTGCGGAAGTACGGTAAGACCTCGTTCCAACTCCAGCCGGTGGCGCCCAGCTCTGCCCATTCGTCGTAATCGACTGGCGTGCCGCGCAGCGCGATTTGCCCCATCACGGAGGAACCGCCACCCATAATGCGCCCTTGGTCGAACGTCGTTTCCGGCGAGGTCTCGTGCGTGCGCCAATGCGCTTTCAAGCCCGGCCACATGTAGGCCTTGTTGTAATAAGACGACGCAAAGGTATCGAGCACATCGGCCGGCTCGTGACCGGGTGCGGTATCGCGCCCAGCCTCGATCAGCAGCACCGAACGCGTCGATTGTGCTGACAAACGGTTGGCCAGAACGCAGCCGGCCGAGCCGGCACCGATGATGATCGTGTCAAAATCGGTCACTCAAGACGCCTTCAGGCCGAGTATCTGACGCGCCTCCTTCGGCGTCGCGACGTCGCGGCCCAGCCCTTGCGCGATCTTCACCATCCGCTCCACCAGCACAGCGTTGTTCTCGGCGAGTTCGCCTGGCGCGATATACGGGTTGTCCTCATAGCCGACGCGAACATGGCCGCCGAGCGAGACGGCGAGCGAAAGCAGGTCCCATTGTTTCTGCGGGCTCATGACGCTCACATTCCAAATGCAGTTCTTCGGCAGGTGATCGACCATGTAGATGAGCGCCTTCTCGGTTGGCGGGGTCCAGGTTCCGCCGGGCCAGCCGAGGAACAGCGTGGTGTAGGCTTTCTCTTTCAGATAGCCGCCATGCTTACGGACGAATTCGAGATTCCAGAACGCGCCGGTGGTGAAGCATTCGACTTCGAGCTTCACCTTGTGCTCGTCGGCGGCTTTCGCATAGGCAAGCAGCTCCTCGACCGGATGGATCGCCATCATGCGTTTGGGCGGGAACTGCGGGTCGGGATTGAAGTATTCGTCATGCGCGTTGAAGGCGACCGCCATCATGTCGGGACCAAGTCCCATCAGCTTGACCTTCTCTTCGATGCGCGCGCTGGCGACGCCGAATTGCATGACCGGACTGCTCTTGGACAGGATTGCCTCGTTCAACCGTTTCCACCCTTCCTGATTCATGCGCGACACCTGCCGGCCGTCGGCCTGCATCGTCTCTTCAAGAGTGCGAATGCCGTGAATGTGGGCGATTGCCGCGCCGGCGCTGATGCCGTCGATATATTGGCGAGCCACGCCTTCGATGTCCTCCTGCGGAGGACACAGATGATTGATCGGATAGGAGGTTCTCGAGTCGCAAGCGACAGTAATGATCAGCTTTTCCATGGCGTTTCCGGCTTCGCTTTCTCTGACGGAGTTTCGATTACTGCAGGTGATGGGAGATGACCTCGGCGGTGTGGCGCACCAAGTCGTGGTGCTTGATCAGCGGGTCGAGGTCGCGGCCGCTCACGCCGATAGCGCCGATCGGCCGGTTATTTGCATCGAAGATCGGCGCCGCGACACAGCATGAGCCATGCGCATGTTCGGCCCGATCGATCGCGTAGCCGCGCGCGCGCGTATCCGCGAGCTCCTTCGTGAAGGCGGCGTGGCCGGTTATGGTGGTCGGCGTGAACGCGACCAGCGGTTTGCGGCTCAAGAGAGCGCGAACTTCCACCTCCGGCTGGAACGCCAGAATAGCTTTGCCGAGCGACGAGCAATGCGCCGGGGCACTCTTGCCGAAGCGCGAATAGATGGTGGGAAGCGCGGGCTTTTCGACGCCCGCGACATACATCACCCGGTCGCGATAGAGGATGCCGAGATTGGCACGCTCGCCGGTTTGTTGCGCGAGCGACTGAAGATGGGGGAGCGCTGCGACCCGCATCCGGTTGCGGTCGAGCAGGCTCGAGGCGAGCGGAAGCACGGCAAATCCCACCGACAATCGTCCGTCGGCCGGATCCTGCGTGAGATATCCGGCGGCAAGAAGCGTCTGCACAAATCGATAAGCGGTCGGCCGCGCAATACCCGCATTGATCGCGACATTCGCCACTGTCAGCGGGTGTTCCGCGCTGGCGACGACGTTGAGAACCGCAAGTGCCTTGCGCAAGCTTTTGACGGCTGACCGATCCGGATCGTCGGCCGCATCGGAGACATCGCGATTAACTGGCTTCGAACGCGCCACTGTGGGATGTCCGTATTGTGGACAGTTTGTTCACTTAGCATTGGACATTTCTTCATGGTGGTCAAGTTGATCGCGGTGCCTTGGCATCGCGACGGCGCACTTTCTTCGAGAAGTTGCCGTAGATGGCGCAATGCGATGATACGAGGCGGCAACCTCGTAATTCGGATTCGCGCAGTCGAACTAGCCGTCGATCAGCGCATTAGGTTTGGCAAAGCGTTGCAGCGCCGATAAATCGTCGATGACGATCTCGCGCCCGGAACTGGTGACGCCGTATTTCGCCAGCAGCGCCAGATTGCGCGACAGGTTCTCCGGCGTCATCCCCAGCCGTGACGCAAGCGTACGCTTGTCGAACATCAGTTCGACGCGCTGGTGATCGCCTTGCTGGCGATTGGTCTTCAAAATCCAGTTTGCCAGCCGCTCGGCGCTGGTGCGCAGTTTCTCGTTCTTGAGCGAACGCACGACCGCGCGATAACGCTCGGCCAATTCATTGACGATGGCGCGCGCGAAGGCGGCATCGCGGTCGAATACGTCGCGCACGGTCTGCGCCGGGATCATGAGGATCTGCGCCGGCGAGAGCGTGCGCGCCGACTTGAGATAGACCTCGTCGCGGATAACCGCGGCCAAGATGAATGTCGTCACCGGCCGCATGATCTCGATTGTGGTCTCGTGCCCATTATGGGCGCTGAACATTTCGACCGAACCTTCGACGACGATATGCAGGAAGTCCGGCAAATCGCCTTCGTTGATCAAAATGGTGTGCAGCGGAAAGCGCTGCAGGAATGCGGCGCCGACCAGCTTCTCGAAATTCGCATCGCTCATATCGCGGAACAGCGGCAGCGCGCGGATGAGCTTCCAATCGGATTGACGCACGGCGATCTCCAAAATGCGGGCTTTGGCAATGAACGCTATCAATCTAGGGCATCGGCGTCACGCACGGCTTGATAAAGATCAAATTGCAGTTGCGCTTAAGTCAGGCTGCAAGAGGATATAAGTAGCGAATCACAGGAGAAACCCAAGTAAAAATCAAGTATTCATCACGGCCTGCTTGTAAGATAACAACATGCCGCTGCTTGATCCTGCCATCCCGGCACGATTTTTCTTTCTCGCCACCCGCGCGTTGCCGTGGCTAGCGGGCATGACGGCGCTCGCGCTCGTCGTCGGATTGGTTCGGGCGTTCACTGCGCCGGACGATTTCCAGCAGGGCGCCACCGTGCTGCTGATGTTCCTGCATGTCCCGGCCGCGTGGTTGATCACGCTGATTTGGGGCGTGATGAGTATCGCCGCCATGGTCACGCTGATTTGGCGGCATCCGTTGGCCGACATCGCCGCAAAAACCGCCGCTCCGCTCGGAGCCGCGTTCACGTTTCTGTGCCTCGTCACCGGCTCACTCTGGGAACGGCCGATGTTGGGCACCTATTGGATATGGGATGCACGGCAGACATCGGTGCTGGTGCTGTTTCTAATGTATATGGGCCTGATCGCGCTCTACTGGACTGAGGAGCATCTCGCGCGCGTAGCGCGGCTGGCGGCAGTCCTGATCCTCGCCGGGGCAACCATGCTTCCGGTCATCCGGTTTTCGGTCGTATGGTGGAACACCTTGCACCAGCCGACCTCCCTCGGCGGCATCGCCATGCCGGCGTTCCATCCGGCGATTCTGACGCCCCTGCTCCTGATGGCGCTAGCCTTCGCCCTCCTTTTCATAACGCTGCATGTGGGGGCGATACGCAATGAGATTCTGCGCCAGCGCGTGCGGGAATTGCAGTTGATGTATGTCGCGCGCAGCGAAATCGCGGATCGAGGGGCGCAGTAATGTATTCAAATCGGGTCTGCCAAAAGCTGCATGACGAGCACATGGCAACGCTCGCCTTGCTCGAACGATTGGAGCGCTTCGTCGCCAATAATACGCCACCCACGGCAGCCGATACGTCCGCGCGTACGCTCTTAGTCGATCTTGCCGTGGCCTTCGAGAACGAGGTTTGGCGCCACTTCGCCTTCGAGGAAGAACATCTGTTCGACTACTTCAACCAGGCGGGCGACACAGAAATGGCGCAACATCTGACGGCCGAACACGCGCAGATCAGAAGCGTCGGCCTGCCGATTATCGCGATGGCACGCACGGCGGCGGCGTCCGGATTTTTGCCGCCGGCCTGGAGCGAATTCCGCCTGCTGGCCCGGCAACTCTCCGAGCAACTAAGCACACACGCCCAAAAGGAGGAGGGAGTTCTTATTCCGCTCCTGCAGGACGCCATGGATAGCGACACCGAAGAGCAGCTTTATATCGATTACGCGATGGGCGCATAGCATTGCAGGCGCGCGAAACGCCGCGCCTTGCCGCCTGAGCCGAGTGCCGGGAACGGTTGGTTTGGTTTGCCCCTTTCCAGCCGTTGCCACACGGGGAGCCCCAGCCTAACGCTGGGGTCTCCTCTTTCAGGGCCGACCCTTCTGCGTTTTAATGGACACTGAAGATCACCCGCTCAATCGTTTTCAATTGAATTGCCTACGCAACAGAATATGGAGTTCCGATGCAGCATGACTAGTTCCGAAATCATCCTCGGAAGAATTTTTTTGATATACACAGAACGCTCAGCACCGCCCGACGACCGCATTGATCTCACTGTCCGCACCGTGGCCATTTCAGCCGCGACATCTGGCTGGATGGGGTTATGCCAATGAAGTAGTCTCCCTGCTGCCGGTACAAGAAACGTCAGCTCATCGGAAGGCAACGAATATGCGCCGATTGTTATCCATTCTATTCGCCAGTGCCGTTCTCGGTATCCCGGCCGCCACAAATGTGCAGGCTGCAAGCGATTTTCCAAACCGTTCAATTCGGCTCATTGTCGGCTTCGGCCCCGGCGGCGCCACCGATACATTTGCCCGTATCTTCTCCGGTCCGTTGAGCAAACAGCTCGGGCAGACGGTGTTCGTGGAAAACCTTGCGGGTGCCAGCGGCTATATCGGCTGGAACACCGTCGCAAGGTCCACTCCTGACGGGTACACTCTGATGATGGCTGAAAACGCCCTGGTGATCCGCCCGGGTTTCAAGGATATCAAGCCGCAATTCGACCCGAGCGCGGAATTCACGCCGATCGCGTTTGCCGCAACCTCGCCGCTAGCCGTATGCGTGGCCAACGCTGTGCCGGCCAATGACATGAAAGAACTGATCGCGCTCTCCCATTCATCGTCCAAAAAATTGACCTTTGCATCCGCCGGCGTGACGTCGGTGTCGCAACTGGTCTGGGATGTGGTGCGGGACGGCGCCAAGATCGACGCCATCGACGTGCCGTATCGTGGCGGCGGGCCGGCGATGGCCGACCTGATCGCCGGGCATGTCGACCTTACTTTGCCGTCGAGCCAAGTGGCGAAGCCTCTGGTCGATACCAAGAGGATCAAATGTCTCGCGGTCACCGGCAAGACGCGATCGCCGGCTTTGGCGCAGGTTCCGACGCTGGATGAAGTCGGCATCAAGCACGCCGACGTCGATCTGCGGTTTTGGTTCGCGGTGTTCGGGCCGAAAGGCCTGCCGAATGATGTGACGGTGAGCTTGCAAAAAGCAATTCAAACCGCCTTACAAGATCCCGAACTCAAGGAGCGGCTGAAGTCGCTCGACATCACGCCCGATTACGCGCCCGGCCCGGAACTGCACGCGCGCGTGGTGAGCGATGTCAAAAACTGGGGCGCCTTCATCGAGTCCACAGGACTAAAGGGACAGTAACCGCTGTCATTCCATATCATGCGCGCCGGCCATCGGGCCGGCGCTCTTTTTTCTCAAGCGCAGGATCCCGGAAAATTGGAATCGGTTTTCGGAAAAGATCATGCGCAATCAGAGTTCTAGGAGGCTCGCTTGAACGATCGTAGCCGGCGCGCGCAAAAATGGGTGAACGAGGAGTTCTACAAGGTCCTCGACGTGTTCGGTTTCCGCTCCGTGATGTTCGTCGAATGGGGTTTTCGGCCGGCCGACGTGCGGCGTACCACCGAACGCATCAAGCACCCGTTGGCGGTCGTCAAGCAGTGGGTTCGAACGGCCGAGCAGGAACAGAAACTCGCCGAGGAGGCCGAAGCGAGCGGCCACCGCGAGAGCGCTGCCGAATTCTACTACCGCGCCGCGCTTTATTATGGTCCGCCCTGTGGCGTGATCCACGCCAATACCCCGCGCAAGCTTGAGCTCTACAAGCGCATGATCCATTGCTACACGCGCTTCACCGAATTGTTCGACGAAGCCCCCGTGCGCCGCGTCGAAATTCCGTTCGAGAATGGCAAGACCATCCCCGGCATCCTGCAGACCGTACCGGGCGCGAAAGGTAAGACGCCATGCGTGCTGGTCATCCCCGGCATGGACACGATCAAGGAATACATGCCGAGCCCCTATCACAATCACTTTCGCCGCCGCGGCATGGCGACGCTCAGCATCGACGGTCCCGGCCAGGGCGAGAGCAATACGCGCGAGACCTGGGTCACGCTCGACAATTTCGAACGCGCCGGCAAGGCCGCGATCGATTTCATTGAAACGATCCCAGAACTCGATGCCGGCAAGGTCGGCGTCTACGGCTGGAGCATGGGCAGCTACTGGGGTCCGCGCGTCGCCGCCTACGACCGCCGCGTCAAGGCACTGGTCGGCGCCATGGGCAACTATCTGCAGAAGGACACGATCTTCAAGCACTCCAAGCCGGCCTATCGCGCCAACTACATGTACATGTCGAACATCCATGACGAGGATCAGTTCGACGCGATGGCCAAGCAGATGACGCTCGAGCCGATTGCCCGCAAAGTTAATTGTCCGACGCTGCTGGCGATGGGCGAATTCGACGAGTTGTGTCCGCTTGAGGACGGCGAACGCATGTTCGAACTGCTCGGCGGTCCCAAGGAGTTGTGGGTCTACGAGGACGAATCCCACACCTTCGGCAGCCGCCTGCCTGATTTCTATCCGCGGGTTGCCGACTGGATGCGCGATGCGCTGGCGGGGAAATTTCCGGCCGGTTACAAAAAGCGCATCGATCACGCGGCGCGTTAGGACGAGACAGGTCTACATATTGTCTTGCAGCCAGTCGGCGGCAAAATCGATCCCGATCTGGCGGTTGTCGACATGAGCGTGCTCGGCGCCGCCTTCTTCGGTGGTGAAGATCTTCATCGTCTTGTTTTTCGAACCGACCGCGTCATAGAGTTTCTGCGCATTCTCGACCGGCACGACCCGATCGTTGCCGCCGTGCGTGACCAGGAAGGGACAGGTGATGTACTTCGCCACGTCCTTCAGCGAGAATTTTTTGGCGATCTCGATACCTTCGTCTTCGTCCTTGGCGCCGGCGACCCAGCGCCACTGGAAGTTCGATTGGGCGACCGAGCCGGGCGCGTTCCTGTTGGCATCCTTAATCTTCTGCTGCCAAGCGGCGAGATCCCAGTGCAGCGCGGAAAGCGCGATGCAGGCGGCGTAGCGTTTCTCGAAGGCGGCGATGCGCGAAGAGTAATAGCCGCCGAAACTGTAGCCCATGATGGCAACGCGCTTGCCGTCGACCTCCGGCCGCTTCAGGAGATATTCAAGCGCAGCGGTGCCCGGCACCTCATAGTCGTAGCGGCTCGGCATGTCGCGCATGCGCCGCATTTCGCCCATGCCGGGACCGTCGATGCACAGGGTGTTGTAGCCGCGCCGCGCGAATTCAAGGCCGCAGAAGAAGATGCTCATCTCCTTGGCGTTGTCCATACCGTTGACCACGACCACAGTCGGCTTGGGTCCGTTGCCGGGCGCCTTCATGAATAGTGCCGGCAGCGTGGTGCCTTCATAGGGCACCTCGACGAACTCGACATTCGATTGGCGCAGCCTAACGCCCTGGTGCCAGATTTTATAGGCGTGCGCGCACTGCGCCTTCTTCTCCGGACCGGGCACGATGAAGCGCTCGGCGTTGTAGTGATAGATGCCGGCGCGCAGATAATAGTCGCCGGCGGTGATCTTGTGGCCCTTCGCGAGCGCGTCGTCGCCACGTTTCTCGATCAAGTCGCCGATGGCGCGCCACTCCTCGAACCAGGCCTTGCCGCGATCCGTCTCGTTCGAACGTGGGCGCAGCTTCTCGCAGGCGCGGTCCATCTCCTCCAGCGAGACCACACCATAAGGGGCCATGCCCTTGAGAATTAGGACCGCATTCGACCAAAGAAAATTATCGCCGAAATGATTGATCCAAGGTCCACGACTCATCGATTGCTCCTTTGCGCGGGCCAACTTGACGGTTTTGAGTGCCGGATTTGACCTATTGCGGCTTGATGCCGGCGTCCTGGATGACTTTGGTCCAGAGCGCAAGTTCGGACTTGATCAGCTTGCCAAAGTCTTCCGGTTCGCTGCCGACCGGCGCCATGCCTTGCTTCTTGAACTCGGCGACGAGTTCCGGTATCGCCACGGCCTTGGCGACCTCGTCGCGCAGCTTCTTGGCGATGGCCGGCGGTGTGCCCGGCGCGGCGAGCAGGCCGAAATAATTGTTCACCACGAAATCCTTGTAACCCTGCTCGGCCATTGTCGGCACATCGGGCAGCGCATCCGAGCGCTTGGCGCTGGTCACCGCCAGGCCGACGACGTTGCCGCCTTTCACTTGGCCGACCTCGACCGGCATCGCATCGAACATGGCGTCGATGTGACTGCCGAGCAGGTCGGTGAGAGATGCCGCGGCCCCTTTGTACGGGACGTTGACGATCGTGATGCCGGAGCGAAGCCGCAGCAATTCGGCCGCCAGATGCAGCGAACTCCCTGCACCGCCGCCGGAGCCGAAGGTTAGTTTACCTGGATTAGCCTTCCCATAAGCGACCAGGCCGTTGACGCTCTTGAACGGCAGCGTCTTGCGCGAAACCAAGATGAACGGCCCATCCGACACTTCCGTCACTGGCGTCATCTTGGCGAGATCGAACGGATAGTCCTTGTGAAACGGCTGGGTGACAACCACGCTCGCCGAAATCATGAACAGCGTGTGGCCATCCGGCGGCGCAGCCGTGAGCTCGCGCAAGGCCGGTTCAAATGCGGCGCCCGGCCGGTTTTCGACGTAGACGTTGGTGTGCAGGCTTTCAGTCAATTTCTGCGCAATCAACCGCGCGGTCACATCGGTTGCTCCGCCGGCCACCAATCCAACAATGATGCGTATCGGCTTGTTGGAGAAGTCCTGAGCTTGCGCCGGCCGAACATGTGCCGGAATCAGCGCAATGCACGCAAGCACAATTACCGCTCTTGCCGCTTGTAATGTGCGTCTCATTGGTCCCTCCCCTTTCATCGTTTTGACTTTTCTTGATGGTTTCGCCTGCAACCAGTTTAGTCGCCATTGGCAGAGCGTCAGGTGACGAGAGCACCTCCATCGAGATAGACGATCGATCCGGTGGCGAAGCCGATGGTCATGAAGGCGAGGATTTGCCGCGCGATATCCTCGCCCACGCCGACCCGGCCGACCGGCAAGGCGGCAGCCGCTTTGGCAAGCATATCGCGGCGAGCCGCTTCCGGCATTGCGGCGCGGATCGGCGTGTCGATGATGCCGGGCGAAACGCAGTTCACGCGCACGGGCGCCAGTTCGAGCGCCAGACTACGCGCCAGCGACTCGAGTGCGCCGTTGGCCGCGCCGACAATTGCGGCGGCGGGGCGCGGACGAATGCTCAGGAAGCCGGACACCAGCGTGAGCGAGCCGCCGGGGCGGATGTCGGCCGCGCGTGCGACGCGCCAGGCGCCCCAGAACTTGCCTTCCATGGTTGCGCGCACGTCGTCCATGGACACCGTCTTGAAAGGGCCGGTCTTGAGCTGCGCGGCGGTGACGACGACGTGATCGACAGGGCCGCACTGGCGGAAAAGACCGGCGACGCTGTCGTCGCTGGTGACGTCGGTCGGGATCGCCGTTACGCCCAATTTCGCCGCCGCCGTTTGCAGGCGCTCGGCGTTACGCGAGGCGATGGCGACTTCTGCGCCTTCGCTCTTGGCGAGTTCGGCGGTCGCAAGACCGATGCCGGAAGAGCCGCCAACGACGACAACTTTCTTACCTGCGAGCAGCATACTGTCTCCTCCAATCGTGGCCTTTGTTTTGAATTCGTCGCGCGCGGACTAGGATGCGGCGAATGCTTTCTTGAATGCATCGGGTATGGCGGCGGGCGCCGGCTTTCCATCGCCGGCGCGCCCAAGCCAGACGCGCACCTCGAACCCCTCGAATATTTGCCGGACGCCGCAGAAGCCCTTGTATTCGACGCGAAGGCTGGTGTCGCCCCAGCGCCGGATCTCAGCTTCGATCCGGAGAATCTCTTCGTGGGTCGCGGATGCGAGAAAACGGGCATTGGCCTCGACGATCGGGATGCCGACGGCGCCAAATCCTTCGCGCATTCCTCGCAGGCTCTGGCCGGCGTCACGTAGAAGTCCTTGAAAGGCGCTGTCCATCCAATAGAAAAATTTCGGATAGAAGACGATACCCTGTTCGTCGCAGTCGCCCCATACGATCCGCACCTCGATTTGCGATTTCATCGTTTGCACGCCACCCCAATGCCACCGATCAGGTCGGTTGAAAGCGGGTTCCGATTGCCGGCTTGCTTTGTCCGAGGCCGGGAAGTTCCCAAACGCCGGCGCCGGCCGGATTGATGTCGGCGGCGATGTCGACGTCGATCAGATAGGGCTTATTGGCGGCGATGCCCTTCTTGATCGCCTCGGCGATATCGGCGGCCCGGTCGACGCGCACGCCGTCGACACCGCAGGAACGCGCCATCGCGGCAAAGTCCGGATTGTAGCGTTGCCCGGTAATCGGATTGTGGAAGTCGGTCGCCAACTCGCGCTTGTTCAAATAGCCGCGCTGCAAACCGCGGATCGAAGCGAAAGCGTAGTTGTTCCACACCACCCATACCACGGGGAGATTATATTCGACCGCGGTGCCAAGCACATTGGCCTGCATGAAGAAGGCGCCGTCGCCGCACACCGACACGCACGGCCGGTCGGGCGCCGCGTACTTGGCGCCAAGCACACCGGCGACGCCGAAGCCCATGGCGCCAAACCCCATGCAACTGATCAGCGAATCCGGACGCCGCGGCTTGCAGTAGCCGAGCAGCCAGTTGTGGTGCACGCCGATGTCGGACACGAGGATCGCGTTGTCGGGCAGCCCGCGTTGAATCTCAAATGCCGCGCGCTGCGGATTGACCGGCTGGCTGTCGTCGGTGAAACCCGGCGCGACCAGTTTGTCCCATTCCTTGCGATAGCCGTCGATCTGAGCGAGCCACTTCTTGCGGGCGCCGAGCTTCTTGTCGATATCCTTTCGGCGATCGAGCTCGGCAAGCACCTGGCGCAGGAAGGTGCGCGTGTCGGCCATCAGGCCTAAGGTGACCGGATAGTTGCGGCCGATCTCGTCGGGGTCGATGTCGACATGGATGAGCTTGGTAGGCGGAATGGTGAAGGAGTAGCCCGGGATCCACGAACTCGACGTACGGTCGTCGAAACGAGTGGCTAGCGACAGCAGTACGTCTGCCTGACGCGTGGCGTGGTTGGCCTGATAGTGGCCGCCGCGCGCGACCATGCCGAGCGCGAGCGGATGGTGGGTGTCGATGACGCCGAGCCCACTCATCGAAGCCGCCACTGGAATCTGCAGGCGCTCGGCGAGCTTTAGCAATTCTTCGGCCGCGCCGCCGTGGCGCACGGCCTGACCGACGAAAATCACCGGACGGTCGGCGCCAAGCAGCATATCAACGGCCTTCACGACGCCTTCAGGATCGGCGCCGCAACGGCTGGAGATGTTGCCGTTCCACTCCTTTGCGTTCGGCGCTTCCTCAGCGGCCGGTTCCATGAATACGTCATAGGGCACGTCCAGCACCACCGGCCCGGGCCGTCCCGTCATCATCGTCTTCCACGCCTGCCGAACCGCGAGCGGCACCATGTCGCCGCGTGTCGGCTGGAACACGCGCTTGCAGAGGCTACGCACGGTCGACGGGAAGTCGGCCTGGTTTTGTCGGTACATTTCCTGGAAGGCGCCGCGGTTGAACTGGCTGGTCGGTACGTTGCCGGTAACGGCCAGGAACGGCACCGAGTTCGAGATAGGCCGTGGCGAGCGAGATCGGCAGTTGAGCCGAGCCGGGGCCGCACGACGTAAAGGTCGCGGTCGCCTTGCCGGACACGCGATAATAGACGTCAGCCATGAACCCGGCGACGCTTTCGTGATGCACTGAAATGGTCTTGATGTCGGCCGAGCGCTCGTACAGCGCGTCGATGAACTGGATGTTGCCGTGGCCGCAGAGGCCGAACACCTGCGGCACTTTCTCCTGGATCAGATAGTCGATGATGACCTGCGCCCCGTTGAGCATATTGGTAGTCGACATCTGATCGGTCTCCGTTTTGATCGGCCGCGAAACTATGTCTCATAATGCTGTACGTCAATTGATAATGTGGTATTCGGCTAGTAGCCGACAGAAGGAGACCGCTCCATGGCAACGACACGCAAATGGTTCATCCGCAACATCGCCGAGGTGCCGTGGCGCCAGTTTCCCGATCATTTCGGCGGTGCGCTGTCGAAGCCGCTGGTGATGCCAGAGACCGCCGGTTCCCAGCATATCGACTACCGCATCTCGATGTACCAGCCGATGGCCTATGTAAAGCTGCACCAACACAAGGTGCAGGAGCAGGTCTATCACGTGATCGAGGGTGAGGGCCTGATGCACATCGACGGCAAGGCCCACGTCGTGCGCAAGCACGATTTCATTTTCCTGCCGCCCGGCGTCGATCACGACATCCACAACACCGGGCTGGTCGATCTGGTGTTCCTGGTCGTCACCTCGCCCGTTACCGACGACGCGAAGTAACTATTGACCCGCAGCGAGCGCCGCATTCCTGCCGGCGCGCCGTCCGGACACAAAGGCCCAGCCAAGATGATGGCCGTGGCCCTTGAGTAGCAGGCCGCCCTGCCCGGTGGAGCCCGCCGCATATAGACCAGCGATCGGCTTATCGTCTGCGCCCAGCACGCGATGCTCGCGATCGACCGCTAGCCCGCCTTCCGCATGCACGAACACCGCGCGCAGCGGGCCGAGCGCGACGTAAGGCCCCTCGCCGAGCTTCGACCGGTTGCCGGCGCTCTCGTTATATTTGCGCACGGTCTCGCCGAGTTCCACCGCCGGCATTGTCAGCTTTGCAGCGAGCGCGTCGAGTGTCGGCGCGGCGTTGAATATATCCCGGCGGTTGCGCCGGTAGTCGTCGACGTAAGCATAGGCGACACCGGGCGCGGTCGAGATGAAATGCGGCCAGTCGCTGAACAACTCGGCCATGCGTTTGTCGAGCAGAACATATGCGACCTTGTCGGGCTGATCGGGCAGCGCAAAAGCCGGTTTGTCGCGCTCATCGGTGAAGCGCTCGCCCCGCTTGTTGATCAACAGCGCGCCTTCCACGAACAAATCGAGCGACGGCGCTAGCGCGGTGGTGACGAAGCTCATCACGAAGGGTCTCAGCAGCGCGCTCGGCATATGCTCGAGCGACCACGCCATCAGGTTAGCCAACAGCCGCCAGGGCGGCAGCATCAGCAGCATGTTGCGCCCGGGCGGCGGCACGAAACGCAGCTCCGGCCCGAGCGCGAGATCACCATTGATGATGCGGGCGCCAAGCTTAACCGCGAGCTTCTGCCCGTCGCCGGTCGCGGTCACGTTGACGCCGTCGATCTTGGCCTCCTGCGACCCCATGAAGCGCGCTTTAAGTTCCGGATCGCTGGTGAAATCGCCGGCTGCCAGCACCACGCCGCCGCGCGCGCGCAAGCGCTGCGGGCCGTCGGCCGTCGCACAGTCGACGCCGACCACGCGGCCCTGCTCCGCCACCAATGCGGTGGCGCGAATGCCGCAAACGATGTTCACGCCAGCGCGGCGCGCAGCTTTCGCAAGATGTGTGATGAAGGCGCGCGAATTGGGCAGCACGTTATGCATGCGCGGTTTTGTGTGCGGCGGTTCCGGCATCGGCCCGTAGAAGCGGATACCGTGCTTGAGCAGCCAGCGGAAAGTTTCCGGCATCTCGTCGGCTAGCAGACGACGCAAGTCCGCGTTGTCGCGCGCATCGAGATCGCCGTTGAAGCCGGCCATGTCGCGCCAGTGATCGGCTGGATTGTCGGCGATGCTCTTGCGCGCCTGGTGTGGCGTCTGACTCGCCGTCACCGAGCCGATCGACCAGGCGGTCGAGCCGCCAAGCTGCGGATTCTTCTCGAGCAGAACGACTTTGCTCCCGGCCGCACGCGCTTCGAGCGCGGCCGCCAACCCGCTGCCGCCGCCACCAACGACGATAACGTCGTAGATGGCCTCCCTTGTCACGGCGATTGCTTGGCGCGCTGGCCGGCGGTAGTGCCCGCGATCTTGCCGAACACCGAGCCGTTCATCAGGCCAGTGCCGCCGGGATAGTTGAACCAGAAGATACCGCCGACCAGTTCGCCGGTTGCGAACAGGCCGGGAATTGTCCCGCCGTCCGAGTCCATCACCCGCGCGCTGGTATCGATGCGCAGACCGCCGAAGGTGAATGTGAGCCCGCAGGTGACGGCGTAGGCCTCGAATGGCGGCTCATCGACGGTATTGGCCCAGTTCGATTTCGGGATCGCCAATCCGCGCGTGCCGCGGCCATCCTTGACGTTCGGGTCGAACGGCACCTCAGTCATCACCGCCTTGTTGTATTCATTGATGGTCGTCAGCGCCTTTTCCGGGTTCACGTCCTCCATCTTCTGCACCAGCTCTTCTAGCGTATTGGCGCGCACTTTGCTGATCCGCTTGATGCGATATTCGTCGCGCAGCATCGGGATGATCTTGTTGTCGAACACCTGATAGGCGAATTGCTTGGGTTGCATCAGAATGATGCGGCCGTTCTTGGCATAGGTGTAATTGCGGAAGTCGGAACCCTCGTCGAGGAAGCGCTCGCCGTTCGCATTGATCATGATGCCCCACGGATAAGAGTGCTTCTGGAAGTTGTCGCCGACCGTCAGATCGCCAGTTTCCGGCGCGTTGCGATCCCAGGCCACGGCGTGGCCGCCCGACCAGTTGCCGATCGGTTGCGCCCCAATCGCGAGCGCCATCTTTATGCCGTCGCCGGTGTTGAAGCGGGTGCCGCGGATCTTGGCGAGCTCCCAGCCGGGTCCGAGATAACGCGTGCGCATTTCGGCATCGGCCTGGAAGCCGCCCGACGCCAGCACCACGCATTTGGACTTCACTTCGTGGGTCTTGCCTTCTTGCTTGACCTTCACGCCATGAACGCCGTCGTCGTCGGCCAGCAATTCGAAGGCGCGCGCGCCGTAGGCGATGGTCACGTTGTTCTTGCGCGCGATCTTGGTGAGCGCATCGACCAGGCCGGGTCCGCCGCCTACGGCCTCTACCGTCAGCCCGCCCCAGAACTTGAACATGCCGCCGATCTTGTAGGCCTGGCGTCCCCAGATAGGCATGAAGCGCACGCCTTTGTCGCGCATCCACAACATGGTCGCTTTGCTCTGCTTGATCAGGATTTCGCAGAGGTCCGGGTCTGTGCGGTATTCAGTGATGCGCCCCATGTCGTCGAAGAACTTTTCTTCGGTGTAAGTGCCGAAGTCGGACTTCGACACTTCCTCGTCGGAGAGATCCGGCATCAGCGCGCGCAGGTCCTCGACTCCGTCATAGACACAGCGGAAGGCGCCAGCGGTGAACCGGCTATTGCCGCCGGCCTCTTCCTCCGGTGCGCGTTCCAACACCAGCACCGAAACGCCCTGCTCGGCCGCGGCGAGCGCTGCGCAAAATGCGGCATTACCGCCGCCAACGACGATGACATCCGTGGATTTGGGTAACGCTGTCGTCATGACTCTTTTCAAACCTCGTTTAAGAAACCGGACTTAGATTGGCGGGCATGAAGCCGAGGGCCGCGAGTTTGTCGGCGCTGACAGCGATGGCGCGGTTGGGGTCACTCGAGATAATTTCCAGCATCGGCTTTGCATTGTAGCCGATCGCCGCGAGCGAGCGCGGTATTTGCGCAAACGGAACCGTGCCGAGACCCACTGGATCGTGGCGATAAACCTTCCGCCCGGTGTCCGAAAGATGGACAAGCGCAAGCCGTGTCCGGCATCGTTTGAGACCATCGGCAAAATCTTCGCCAATGAAATACGCATTGGGGATGTCATAAACGATGCGCACGGCATCGTTGCCGTACCGCTTGAGCGCATCGAGCAGGTCGCCAATTGCCGGCAGAAATGCAAACGGCATGTTCTCGACCCACACAGCCGTGCCGCCTGACGCCGCCACCGGACAAAGCCGGTCGAGTGCCGCAAAGAAATATCCGATCAGTTCTTTCGCCGGCGCAGGAAACAGCGGATTGGCCTTGCCGGGGCCGATGACGACGCCACGCGCGCCGAGATCGCCGGCGAGCCGCACCGTTTCGGTCACCAAATTAAGCGAATAGGCCCGCATCTCTGCTGCGGCGCCGGCGACATTGATGTCGATGTTCGGCATGTTGAGCGTGGTGAGCCGCAGGCCGCGCTGTTCCATCATGCGGCGGAACGCGCGGCGCTGCTCGGCCGACATATCGGCCGGCCACAGGTGGGCCGGATGCACCATGATCTCGAATTCCCGAAAGCCTTGCTCCGCGAGTTGCGACAAACACGCTTCGGCGCTGTGCGAGCGCATATAGGAATAGGTGTTGCAGCCGAACATCGACGCGTGGACGTTACTCTCCCGGTTCACAGATGCGCCCTTCTGGTCTTGCAGGATTTGCTATGCGGCGGGCCGCGGCCCGACGGCACCCGCCACTCATAATCCCGGCGCGTTTTGAGTCAACCGCTATCCGGCATTGTGAATTGCCATTTGTCATACCGGAATAGCGGCTCGCGATCCGCGCGGTTCGCAGCCTGCGCACCGGCGGCATCATCAACGGCAGTTCGACATGGCGCACGGACCAACTCGCTTATGGCGAAGACTCGGGTATCGGTCGCGAAGGCCCGCGCTATTCCATCCGCGACATGACAGAAGAACGCATGGTGTTGTTTAGCCACGAGCGGAAGCCCCTGAAAACGGTTGCTTTAGGCGTTGACAGCGGCCCACCGCTCCGGAAAGATCGTTCGACAATAAAACAACGTCTCTCACATGCTCGCATACGCGGGTTTGATGGGAATAACAAAGCCACATGGGTCTTTCCGGGAGGAGTTCGAAATGACCACCTACAATCGAAGGAAGATATTGAAAGCCAGCGCCGCCTTTGCCGGCGCGTCCGCTCTGGGATTTCCGGCTATCGTCCACGCCCAGACCGAAAAGATCAAAATCGGCCATCTCACACCGCTGACTGGCTTTCTCGGCGCGCTCGGCGCCTATGCCCAGTTGGGACTCAGAATGGCCGAGGAAGAAATCAACAAGTCCGGCGGCGTGATGGGCCGCCAACTCGACATCCTGTCGGAAGACTCGGTCAACCCGGCCACCGCGGCGACCAAAGCTCAGCGCATGCTGGATCAGGATGGCGTTGCCTTTCTGATGGGCGAGATCAATTCAGCCTCGGCCGTGACCATCATGCAGGTGGCCGCGCGCAACAAACGATTCTACCTGCAGATCGGCGCCCGCTCCGACGCGTTGCGCGGCAAGAACTGTAACCGCTACACCTTCCACGTCGACATCCCCAGTCACGTGATGGTCTACGCCGTAGGCAAGGCCTTGGTGCGCGACAATATGATGAAGGGCAAGAAGTTCTACACGCTGACTGCCGACTATATTTTTGGCCACGATCTGGCGGGTGCGGCGAAGCAGTTTTTCAGCGAAAACGGCGGCACAGTTATCGGCGACGAATTAGTCGCGACCGACGTGACCGAATTCAGCCCCTATCTGCTGAAGATCCGTCAGGCCAAGCCGGACGTGGTCTGCTCGAATCTCGCAGGCAATCAGGTCACCAACTTGATCAAGCAGTATGCCGAATTCGGTCTGCCTTTTCCGGTCGTCGGTTTCAACCTCAATACCGCCGATGCCTGGGCGGCGGGTGAAGGCAACCTGAGCGGCACCTGGCCGACCGTCTGGCATCATGACCTCGACGTTCCATCTTCCAAGACCTTCGTCGCCAACTTCGTCAAGAAGTACGGCAAGCCACCGGAAAACCACGCCTGGATCGAATACGTCTCGCTCAAAATAATGGCGCAGGCCATAAATGAGACCAAGTCGACCGACACCGAAAAGCTGATCGCCTACTTCGAAAAGGAAACCCAGTTCGACATCCTGAAGGAGCGTAAGGGCTATTTCCGTGCATGGGATCACCAGTTGATGCAGGAAGCCTATCCCTTCACGGTCAAGCCGAAGGGCAAGGCCAAGGACCAGTGGGACACGCTCGCGCTCGGGTCCGCCGTTCCAGGAGCGAACGAATCGCTCGATGTACTGTCCGTGACGAAAGACAAAAACACCTGCGTCATGTAATCGGCATCGCAGCGACTGGATAGCTGCGCGTTGGCGGTCGGGTCGCCGTCGCCAACGCGCTCTCCCCTCCTGGATTTAAAATGCAATTCGCGTTCTTGCTCGAACAGGTAGTGAATGGCCTCGTGCTCGGAGGCTACTATCTGCTCATCGCGCTCGGTCTGTCGCTGATCTTCAGCGTCGGCGGCGTGGTAAACTTGGCGCACGGCGCCTTCTATGCGCTCGGCGCCTATATCTCGATCACAATCGGAAAATATCTCGGCTTCGGTCCGGCGGTCGTGCTGTCGCCTCTCACGGTGGCGATGCTCGGCATCTTGTTCGAGCGCTTTCTGTTGCGCCGGTTCTATGCAGCCGACCCGATCCTTAGCCTGCTGGTGACCTTCGGACTGGCCATGATCGCCGAGCAGTTGATCCGCATCGTTTGGGGCTCCGCGCCGCTTTCGGTGAATATGCCCGCCATCTTCAAGGGGTCCGTCTTTTTCGGCGACTTCTTGTTCTCGCGTTATCGGCTGTTGCTGCTGGCCGTGGTGGTAGCCGTGTTGGCGAGCATCTGGCTACTGCTGCACAAGGCCTCGTTCGGCCGCGTGGTGCGCGCCGGCATCCAAAAGCCCGACATGGTCGCGGCGCTGGGCATTCGATTGCAGCCGTACATGACCGCGATCGTCATGCTCGGCGTCGGCATGGCGGCGCTGGGTGGCGCTTTATTTGCTCCGATCACAATCGTACATCCGGCTATGGGCGCGGAAGTCATCACCGTCGCCTTTGTCGTGGTGGTGATCGGCGGGCTTGGCAGCTTCTGGGGCGTGGTGATTTCCGCGCTACTGGTCGGTGTGGTGCGCGGCATCACCATCCATTTCGTACCCGCGGCCGGTGAAGCGTCGATGTACGTGCTGATGTTCCTGGTCCTGCTGTTCCGGCCGCGTGGCCTTCTCGGCGAGCGCATCGAGAAGTTCGAATCATGATTGCCCGCCAATATTCGACGCTGCGACCGCTGTTGATAGCAACGATCGCTCTCGTCGCCTTGCCGCTGGCCATGCGCGTGATCGGCCTGACCACGGATACTGCCTCGACGGTGGTGATATTGGCCATCGCCGCCATCGGGTTGAACTTGTGTATCGGCTACGCTGGATTGGTGTCGTTCGGTCACGGGGCCTGGTTCGGTATCGGCGCCTATGCCGCCGCGATCATCCAAAGAGAATGGTTCCCCAACGGGATCGCGCTGCCCATTCTGATGTCGATGGTCATCGTCGCTGGCCTGTCGACATTTGCCGGATTTGTCATCCTGCGCCGGCGCGGTGTGTATTTCTCGCTGCTGACACTGGCGCTGGCCGCCCTCACCTACACGATCTCCTTCCGCTGGACCGACGTGACCGGCGGCGAGAACGGACTCGGCGATTTGAAGCGCGGCACGATAGGGCCTATCAGCCTCGACAATTCGCTCGCTTACTACGCCGTGGTCGCCTTGATCGCACTCAGTGTGCTTTACCTCGTGCAACGCGTGCTGCGCTCGCCCTTCGGGCACGTGGTGGTGGCGATCCGCGAGAACCAGTTGCGCGCCACGTTTCAGGGCTACCCGGTCGAGCGCTACAAGCTCGTCGTATTCGTGCTCTCGGCGACGATCACCGGCGCGGCCGGCGCACTGCTCGGGTTCCTGACTTACCTGGTTTCGGCCGAGGGGGTTTCGGTCCCGTTTTCCGGCGAATTGCTGGCCATGGTCGTGATCGGCGGCATGCGCAACTTGCTGGGTCCCGCCTTCGGCGCGCTGTTCTTTATCCTGTTCCGCGAGTTGTTTTCGATCTGGACCGCGGATTGGCTGCTTTGGTTCGGACTGATCTTCGTCGGCTTCGTGGTGTTTTCGCCGAGCGGCTTGGTCGGCATCTGGGCGCAGTTGCAGCGACGCTGGCGCACCGCGCCGGAAGAAGTCGCGGCGATGAGCAAGGGCAAGATCTACGATGGCCTGGCGCTGCCGGCGTTCCTGCGCCCGCAAGGGACGCAAGGGAGGGTGCTGAGCGCAGATACCGTCTCAAAACATTTCGAAGGCATCCGCGCCGTCATCGACGCGAGCCTGACCGTGAACGCCGGGGAAATCCACGCTTTGATCGGCCCGAACGGCGCCGGCAAAACGACAATGTTCAACCTGATCTCAGGGCTCTACGAGCCGAATGGCGGCACCGTGCGCCTCTACGACCGCGAGATCCACGGGCTGACGCCGTTCCAGATCTGCAACAAAGGGCTTGCACGTTCATTCCAGATCACGAACCTGTTCCGCGGTCTGTCGATCTACGAAAATTTGCGCTTGTCGCTGCAGGCGCATCATCCAGCCCGCTTCAACGCATGGAAGGACATCGACAGCTACGCGGACGTGCACGCGGAAACCGCCGAGTTGATCCGCTACCTCGGGCTGGAAGGCATCGAGCAAATGGAAGCCGGCGAGATGTCCTACGGCGGCCAACGGTTGGTCGACTTAGGGATCGCGCTTGGCTGCAAGCCGCAAGTCCTGTTGTTGGACGAGCCGCTCGCGGGGCTCGCTGCCGCTGAACGCGAGCGCGTGTCGAACTTGGTGACGAACGTAGCCGCCAAAATTCCAGTGTTGATCGTTGAGCATGACATCGATCGCGTACTCGGCATTTCGCATCGCGTCACCGTAATGAATCAGGGCGAAGTCCTGATGACCGGCACGCCCGAGGAGGTTCGCACTGACAAGCGGGTGCAGGAAATCTACACCGGGACGGGCACCGCGGACATCGTGCACAGCCGGGGCACCGCGGAGGCGGCGGCCGAAGCCAAGCAGATACTACGTTTCGAAGGCGTCCATTCCTTCTACGGCAAAAGCCATATTCTCAATGGCGCGACGCTCGACGTGCGCGAGGGTGAGATAGTCGCATTGGTCGGCCGCAATGGCGCCGGCAAATCCACGCTGCTGAAGACCTTGATCGGACTGGTGACTCCGGCTTCCGGCACGATCGAGTATGAGGGGCAAAATATTGCCGGCATGCCGGCGCCGGATATCGCGCGGTTAGGAATGGGCTATGTGCCGCAAGGACGTCAGCTGTTCGCCGGCATGACGGTGGCGGAAAATCTTGCGCTCGGCCGCCTGGCGCGGGCGACCGACGGAAAAGACGCCATCGTCTGGAGCCAAGAACAGATCTTCCAATTCTTTCCGCGCCTGGCGGAACGGGCCAACGTCGCGGCGGACTATCTGTCGGGTGGTGAACAGCAAATGCTCGCGGTTGCCCGTGCGCTATCGGGCAATGTCAAACTGCTGCTGCTGGACGAGCCGTTCGAGGGACTGGCCCCTAACATCGTGCTTGACCTGTTCAAGGTCTTCGACGGGCTGCGCGGGCAAGCCTCCATCCTGATCGTGGAGCACAATTTGGATCTGGTGCTGGCGCTTGCCGACCGCGTGTTCGCGTTAGATCGCGGCGCGATATTCCATGAAGGGCCTGCGGCGGCATTACTGACGGACCTGGAATATCGCAAGCGGATTCTATGGCTGTGACAAGCAAGGAGGCGACGATGCAATTCTTAACAGCAGCCGTCCTGACTGGCCTCGCGGTCTCATTTACCCATCACGCCGAGGCGATAGAGCGGCCGATGACTATCGCCGTGTTTACCAAGAACTCGACCAATCCGGCCTACGCGGCCTTCCGCTTTGCCGCCGACCAGATCGCCCGCGCCAGCGGCGCGAAGACGGTGCACTACGTACCGAACAAGCCGGATGATGTCGACGAGCAGAAGGCCTTCGTCGAACAGGTGCTGAAGGACAGACCGGATGTCGTCATCTTCATTCCGGTCGACGACGTCGCCATGATCGACTCGGTGAAGAAGCTCAACGAGGCGAAAATCCCCATCGTACTCGCCTCCAACCCGCTGCCCGGCAGCTTCGTCACCTATGTAGGCGCCGACGACTACGCGATCGGCTACCGCGAAGCGAAATATCTGTTCGACAAGATGGGCAGCAAGGGCAAGATCGTCGTAATCGAAGGCACGCCAGCGGCGCCGACCAATCGCGAGCGCGTGCGCGGCTACAAGCACGCCTTTGCGGAGTTTCCCGGCATTCAGGTGCTCGCCTCCGGTATCGGCAATTATCAGCAGCCCGACGCCAAACGCGTGATGGCGAAGTTCCTGCAGGACCACCCGCAGATCGACGCCGTGCTGTCGGCCAATGACGGCATGGCACTTGGCGCGCTGGAAGCGATGAAGGAAGCCAACCGCAGCGCGATCGTCATCGGCATCAACGGCATCCTGCCGGCGATCAAGCTAGATCGAGACCGGCGCCATGCTCGCAACCGTCGATTTCAACATGTTTAAAATCGGCTGCATGGCAGCCCGCGCCGCCGTCCGCCACCTCAAGCACGAGCCGCTGCCGGAAAAGGTCATCCTGCCGGCCGAGGTCATCGATAAAACCAACTACAAGGCCTGGCTGACGCCGGTGGAGCAGCGCACCTGTCCGGAATGGGCTGACCTTGCTAAATAGCGCTCTATGCGCGCGGGCCCCCGTAATCTCATCGTCGTCGGCCAGGGCGCGGCTGGCCTCGCCGCCGCGCTGACGGCCGCAGAAGCCTCGCATGACAGCGGACCGCCAATTAAGGTCACGATCGTCGACAAAGCCGCGGAATTCGAAGCCGGAGGCAATACGCGCTGGTCGCCGTCTAATATGCGCATGGCCGCGCCCGACCGCGTCGAGCCGACTTTCGTGCAAGACATGCTCGCGGCCACCAATTTCCAGGGCAATGAGACTTATTTCGCGCAGCTTGCGAAGGAAGCTCCGGCGACGGTCAAGTGGCTCGCGTCGCACGGCATCGAATTCATTAAGCCGCCCTATTATCTGGCGAAAGGTCCGCCTCGCATTCAGCCGGTCGGCGGCGGCCCGGTCCTCATCAAAGAACTGACACGAGCTGCCAAGCAGGCTGGCGTCGACTTTCTCTATAGTTGCGTCGCGCGCGAAATCGTCACCGAAAACGCCCGCATTATCGGTCTTGCGGTCGAACAGCACGGCACGCGCCGGACATTGCCGGCAGACGCCGTGGTGTTGGCGTGCGGCGGCTTCCAGGGCAATTCAGAAATGATGCGCACCCATTTCGGCGACCGCGCTAAATCGATGCGACTGATTTCGCCGGGGACCCGGTTCAATACTGGCGACGGCATCAGCATGGCGATGCGGCTCGGCGCCGCGCTGTCGGGCGATTGGAAAGGTATGCACTGCGAGCCGGTCGATGCGCGCAGCAAGAATTCAGCTCCAGTCGTGCTGGTCTATCCCTATGGCATCGTCGTCGATAAGAATGGCCGCCGCTTCTTCGACGAGGGCGGCGGCCTAATGCACGAGACCTGGGAATGGCTCGCGCGCAACATCCACTTCAAGACGCCTGGCTCGATTGCCTATGCCATCCTCGACAGCCGGCTGTTCAACATTGCCGACTATCAGCGCGCCATTCGCTCTGAACTGCCGCCGGTGTCCGCCGACACGCTCGTGGAATTGGCAAAACTGATCGGGGTGGATGCCGACAACCTCGTGGCAACGGTTGCTGCCTACAATAGCGCCTGCCTAGGTGACCCCAATCTTTTCGACGCGACACAACGCGACGGGCTTGCTGCCGCACAAACGTTACAACCGCCGAAGTCGAACTGGGCGCGCGCGATTCACGTGGTCGCCGTTTCTCGCCTACCCGCTCGTCGGCGCCGTAGCATATACATTCGGCGGCGTTGCGACCGACGAGCGCGCCCGGGTGTTGCGCAATGGCGCGCCGATCCCTGGCCTGTTCGCTGCCGGCGAAATCACCGGGCATTTCTATGCAACTGCGCCGAATGCCGTATCGGTGCTGCGCGCATTTGTGTTCGGCAGGACTGCCGGGCGCGAAGCGGCTGACAATTTAGCGGCTAGATAGGCCGAGACATTTTGCGGCCCCGTCACCATAGGCAGATACAAGAAATAGAGTTAAATGAGCAGCGCGTCTTGTTCACGTTATTTTTGAGGTGCCGTCATGAACGTTCAACAGCCCCGTAAACCGCTTGGTCCACAGCCGTGGGAGACGGTGCGCGACAAGCTCGACCAAGCCCTGCCCTTCGCCAATATGCGTGGCACGCCGTATTACCGCGACGCGGTTTACGAGCAGTTCTCCGCCCAGGAATACGCAAGACGCCATGCCGCCCTGCGCGCCAAAATGAAGGAGCACAAGCTCGACTGCGTCATCGCGGCCGGCGGCCCCAGTCACTGGAGCTTCGGCGGCGGCATGTTGTGGCTGACTGGGCATTGGGAGTGGCACGCGCTCTGCTGCTACGTGCTGGTGCCGCTCGATGGCGAGCCGACCATGATCTACTCGATGGGTGGCACCCACGCTGAAGCCGTGCGTCGGCAAGTCGATGTCGCGGTCAAGGACGTGCGCCATAGCCGCAACGGCCGCTATGCCGAGGTGATGGTCGAGCGGCTCAAGGAACTGAAACTCGAGCGCGGGCGCATCGGACTGATGGAGATCGATCCGCGGCATGAAGACTATATGCCGGTCAATCAGTATAACACGCTACGCAGCGGTCTGCCCGACGCCGAGCTGGTATTCACCAAAGGCTTCCTGCATGACCTCGTGGTCATCCACAGCACTGAAGAGCTCGACTGCGTACGCAAGGCCGGCGTGCTGTGCCAGCGTGCGATGGAAGCCATGATTGCGCGGGCCAAGCCGGGCGCGAAAGAGTACGAACTGCGCGCGGCAGCCGGCGGCGCCATCCTCGACGGCGGCGGCGATATCGATTTTCTCATCATCGGCTCGACGCCGATGGCCAATCCGGCGATGATCTTCGGCAACCCGCGTCCTTCCGGCCGCGTTCTGCAGAAGGGCGACATCATCAATATGGAGCTCGCCGCCGGCTATCGCGGCTATACCGCGCAGATCGGCTCTCCAATCTGCCTCGGCGAGCCGACCGACATGGTACGCAAATTCTGGGAGAAGATTACGCTGCCCGGCTACAACAAGATCGTCGCCGAGATCGCGCCGGGCAAGCCGGCGGAAGCCATGCGCACCGCCAGCAAATTCTTCCGCGATCATGGCGTGCAGTCACGTCCGACCCAATGCCACGGCATCGACCTTGTCACCGACAATCCGCATGTCTCCGCCGAGCACGTACGCGGGGTCGAAGGCGACATGGTGCTCAAGCCCAACATGGTGATCATGGCCGAGCCCAACCCGATCACGCCCGATGGCATGTTCGGCATTTTCCTTGGCCACACCTTCATCGTGACTAAGGATGGGCACGAATGCGTTGAACTCGTTCCCGTTGAAAATCGCGGTCGCGTCGTGACACCGGATACCGGGGTTTAAGACGCTCACTTGAGGCTTGTCGCGAAATTTCCTACTCAACGGAGCCGCGATCTGTCGCGGCATTTAAGCCGCGCTGGCAGCTCCAGGCTTGGAATCGCGACCCGTGTCCGCGCCGGTTTTTGCCCCCAACTTAAACTCATGTTTGCAAAACGGGCACGTCAAAATCTGATTGGGATTGGTTTCCAGCACGTCAGACAGAATTCGATCGATATAATAGTCCTTATGACACGACGGACATTCGACGTAACTTACTTTTGCCATATGCTCTATCTCCCGTTAGTCAAAGTTGTTCAGCACTTCCGGTGTCAGATAGTCTTCCAACTTGATGCGGGACGTCACCGATTCCGGAATGGTGATTCTTTTGGGAAGCTGCGACGATCAACTGGCTGGGTCGCGTCAATTCCACCTTTAGTCGTCACGATATCGTTTGCGGAAGGGTCGAGGCGCGTGCCCATCATACCGGGTACGATCACAATATTTTTGTCCCATTGGGACCGCGTTGCGACGGCCCAGAGCACCTGCTCCTCATCGAAGATATCGACATCTTCATCGACCAAGATGACGTGCTTCAACCGGTAGTCGGAACTGAGAGCCGTGGCGATGACGGTCTTCGGCTCTCCGTCGTTTGATTTCTTAACCTGAACATAGGCGTGCAGCCTCGCCGTGCCTGAAACTGGCATGTGCACCCCCAGAACTCCAGGAACCACGGCCTTAATCCTGTTGAAGAGGTACGCTTCGATCATGGGGGCATCGAGCAGAAGATGATCCGCGTGACCTGGCATGACGTCCAGGTAGTAGGCGTCTTTCCGCCGCGTGACGGCCGTCACCCTGCAAGTCGCCGGTGTCCAGCCACAGTAGCCCGGTGTGTACGGAATAGCTCGATGCCTGGTTTCTCGGTGAAAATATACACTCGAAATGGGGGAAAAAGTTTTCGGCACACTCCGGACCGTCGTCTCCCGTCGTAACAACGCATGGCCGCGGGCTCATTCCAGTCTTGATACCGCGAAATGCCGCATAAAAATCCGTGTTGCGGATCAAGACGCCTCACCCTACGATGGAACTAACCGCGGTCTTTAACCCGGATGCTCTAGGGACGAAACGTCAGAATTGACCTTGGTCTGAACGCGCGATGGCCGTAAGCGGCATATGCGCGTCGAGAACCGAGGCTCGGGAGGGTCGATGGATTGCGCCTCTCGCGAACAAAACTATGCAAGACTGCCTACGGCTATTTGCTGCGGGCAGCGTTGGATAATAGTCTTCTCACAATCAGCTTCATCGGCCGAACTATATCGCGAGCCGCCGTAATCGACGGCGGCGCGATGTTCGTCGGAACGTGCATGCTTGAGCAATGCCAAAAAAACTAACGGGAGGATGTCATGACTAAGTTTAGTGTTTCGCGGCGAACATTCGTGGAAGGCGGCCTCGGGCTGACCGTGGCAAATTTCCTGCCCGGCACAACGCCATTCGCCGCTGCCGCGACCATGGAAGAGAGCACCATCGCGGCCGCGAAGAGCGCCGGCCCGGCCGCCGTCACTGGAATGATCTGGTCGCCTTATTTGGTGCCAATGCAGCCGGTGATCGCCGAGTTTTCCAAGCAGACGAACATCACGATCGGCGGGGTGCAGGACATCTCGATCTTCGACGCGCCGCAGCGGGCGATGGCGGAGGCGCTCTCGCGCTCACCGCAGTTCGACTTCATCCATATCGACTCCAACATGATTCCCTCGCTCGTCTCGGCCGGCTATCTCGAGCCGCTCGACGAGTACATGAAGAAGGCGAACTTCAAGATCGACGCGGTCGGCGACTACGGCACCTTCATGACCTATGGCGGCCAGACCTACGGCGTTCCGACCGACGGTAACGTGCATATCCAATACACGCGCAAGGATATCATCGAGGATCCGGACAACAAAAAGCGCTTTGCCGACAAGTTCGGCAAAGAGCTGAAGTTCCCGCAGACCTGGGAGGAAGAGCAGGTTATCCAGGAATTCTTCATGGATCCGTCCAAGGACCTCTATGGCTCGGCCAACCTGCGCAACCGCGCCAACGGACCGACCTGGTGGTACATGATCTATTACAGCGCCGGCGGCTTCCCGTTCGACGACGACATGAAGCCGACGTTGAACACGCCGGCCGGCCAATACGCGGTCGACATCTATCTGAAAGACAAGAAGCTCAATCACCCGGAGGCGGCCAACTGGGGCACGCCGCAGCAAATTCCGCGCATCGCGCAGGGTCACGTGGTGAGCACCCAGTACTGGGACGGCACCGCGAAACTGAATGAGAATCCGGCGAAATCGAAAACGACCGGCAAATGGCTTTATGGCCTAGTGCCGGGCTCGGATTTCTCCGGCAAGCGCATGCACCGCTCGATCTCCTCGCCGCTCGCCGCGATCCTGATCAACAAATACAGCCCGCGCAAAGAGCAAGCCGCCTATCTCGCGCTCTGGCTCGGCTCGGGCAAGAACAGCATTCCGATCGTGACCGATCCGGTGAATACGTTCAACGATGCCTGGGCGAAGGAACATATGACGTCCGAGGCGGTCAAGAACGCCTATAGTCCGGCCGGCGTCAAAGCGATCGAAGCCAACTTCCAGGTCGTGGCGCCGCCGGTCTATCTGACCGGTTACCTGGAATTCCAGGACGCGCTCGGCAAGAACCTCTCGGAGGCCTTTATCGGACAACTCCCGGCCAAGGACGTGCTCAAGAAGACCGAGGACGAATGGACCGCGATCATCCGCCGCATCGGCCAAAGCAAGCTCAAGAAGGATCTGGCGAGCTATAAGGCCTTGATGCCGAAGCGCGCTATTCCGGCGTGACGAGCAACCGCAGGAAGTAGACCTGCCTTCAAATCAGCCGGACGAGCCTCGCGCTCGTCCGGACTTCCTATCAGGGGTAAAGGAATGACCGTAGCCGCACTTTCGGCTGCCGAAGTGCCGTCGCCGACGCCAAAACGCGTCGTCTCCAGGCGCCGCGCGATCAGGCGCTTCAAGATCTCGCTGCTGGCGCCGCTGATCGCGCTCTTTGCGCTTGTGCTGATGCCTGTGCTGCTTCTGCAGCTCTATTTCTCGCTCCACCAATGGACCGTCTATCTCGGCTCCTGGTGGGACGCCGATTTTGTCGGTCTCGACTTGTTCAAGGATGTTTTGACCGATCCGCGCTTCGGCTGGGCCGTCGTGCGCTCGCTGGCGTTCGCGACCGGCTCGACGATCGGATGCTTCGTCTTCGGCTTTTTGCTGGCTTATCTCATGCACAAGCCGTTCCGCGGCCAGGCGATCTATTACATCATCTTCATCCTGCCGATGCTCACCGTTCCAGTCGTGGTCGCCTATACCGCCGAAATGATGCTGTATCAGAGCGGCCCGCTCAACGACATCATCACCCGCCTGAGCGGAATTGAGTTCAAGCCGTCATGGCTCAGCGATCCGCACCTCGCGCTCATGACGGTGGGCCTGCTCGAAATCTGGAACTGGACCCCGTTCTCCTTCATCATCATGCTCGCCGGCCTCACCGCGATCCCGAAGGAGCCGATCGAGGCGGCGGAAATTCTCGGCGCGTCGAAATGGCGGATCTTCTGGGAAGTGCAGCTTCCTCTGCTGCGGCCGGTCATTCTGCTCGCGCTGGTGTTGCGCTTCCTCGAAGCCATGGCGGAATTCCCGAAGACCTGGTCCTTGTTTCAAGGCGGCCCGGGTTCGGCGACCGAAACGCTTCCGGTCTACATCTTCATGACCACGTGGCAGTATTTCGAAATCTCCAAAGGCGCGGCGATGTCCTACATCGTCATGCTGCTGATGATCGTCATCGTCCTGTTCGCGATTCGGCTGCTGCGCCGGGAGAAGCGCTCGCTCGACAAGATGTACGAGCAATCCGACGACCTGAAGGTGGAGGGCTGAATGGCGATGACCAAATCGCAGCGCCGCCGCATCACGACGGTCGTTCGCTATGTCGTCCTCAGCCTTTGGGGACTGATGGCATTCTTCCCGATCTATTGGATCGTTTCCACGTCGTTTAAGATCGACACGCAATGGTTCGCCTGGCCGCCCTATTATTTTCCCAGCCCGCCGACGCTTTCCAACTACATGAACGTCTGGTTTGGCGCTGAGGAATATACCCAGACGCAATATGCGATCTCCTCACAGAAGCCGTTGATTTCACTATATAACTCGACGGTTATCGCGGTCACCTCGACGTTCCTTTCCGTGCTGTTCGGCTCAGTGATCGCCTATGGCGTGTCGCGCTACCGGATCCTGTCCGAAGTGCGCATGTTCCAGCTGTTGATGCTGCGAATGATTCCCCCGATCGTCGTCGTGGCACCGCTGTCGCTCTATTACACGGCGATCGGTTTGATCGACACGCGCATCGGTCTTATTCTCGTCTATTTTCTGACGACGCTCCCCTACGCGGTCTGGATGACCAAGAGCTTCATCGATGAGGTGCCGCTCGAGGTCGAGCAGGCCGCCGAGATTCTTGGCGCCTCGCGTTGGCGCACAGTGTTCGAGATCGTACTGCCGCTCATTCGATCAGGCTTGGTGGCGACCTTCCTGTTCATCCTCATTCTGACCTGGAGCGAGTATCTGTTGGCGCTGATCATCACCAAGACTCAAGTCACCACACTGCCGATCGAATTGTCGAAATATCAAGGTTCGACCGAAGGCCGCGTTTATGGCCGCCAGGCGGCGCTCGCGGTCGGCATCACGGTTCCGCTGATGATCGTCGGGCTGATCATCCGCAAGCATCTCGCGCGCGGCTTCAGCTTCGGCATGGTACGGAGATAGACGTGGCGCGTATCGAGTTGTGCAATCTGGTCAAATCTTTCGGCGCGGTGCAAGCGGTGAAGGATCTGAGCTTCACCATCGAGGACGGCGAATTCGTCGTCTTCGTCGGACCCTCCGGCTGCGGCAAGACCACGACGCTGCGCATGATTGCCGGCTTCGAAGATCCGACATCCGGCGAAATCCGCATCGACGACCGCGTAGTCAACGACCTGGAGCCGCGCGACCGCGGCCTCGGCATGGTGTTCCAGAGCCATGCTTTGTTTCCGCACAAAAACGTGGCGCAGAACATCGAATTCGGTCTGCGCATGAAGAACGTGCCGCCGGAAGAGCGCGTCAAACGCGTGCGCGAAGTGGCGGAGATGGTGCGCATCGGTCATTTGCTCGAGAAGATGCCGAGCCAATGTTCGGGCGGCGAATCCCAGCGCGTCGCGTTGGCCCGCACGCTGGTCACCAACCCGTCCACCTTCCTGCTCGATGAGCCGCTGTCGAGCCTCGACGCCAAACTGCGCCGCGAGTTGCGCGCTGAATGCGACCGCCTGCACGAAACGCTCAAGCGCACCTTTATTTACGTCACTCACGACCAGGAAGAAGCGATGACGCTGGCCGACCGCATCGTCGTCATGCGCGCGGGCGAAATCGTGCAGATCGGGTCGCCGATGGAGATCTATTCAAATCCGGTCAACTATTTCGTCGCCGATTTTTTCGGCTCGCCGTCGATGAACCTGGTGGCGGGCGAGATCGTGCAAGCGAACGGGGCCGCCCGTTTTCGCTCGGCGAAGCTCGACATCGCATTGCCTGAAAGCTTCAAGGGCGCGAAAGCGGGCGCGATCACGCTCGGCATCCGGCCCGAACACGTCGGCGTCACGCTCGACGGCGGCGGCGACATCGAGCTGCCGGTGCGGCTGGTCGAACCGCTCGGCAAGGACACGCTGCTTTATTTCGACGCCGGCGTCGAACGGGCCTTCGTCGCGGTCACCGAAGGCCTCGGCATGGCCGAGATCAAGGTCGGCGCACACATCGCGCTCACCTTTGACCGGCGTAGAATCTACCTGTTCGACCGCGACGGGCGACGGATCAGCGGCGCCTGATTATTTTTGACTGCAAACCGAACGTCGAGGGCCCTATGGATTACCGTGAAAAAAGTGAAATCCGCGATGGAATGCGGATCGACTGGGATATGCCGATCAAGATGGAAGACGGCGTCGTCCTGCGATGCGATATCTACCGCCCGATCGCCGACGGTAGGTATCCCGTGATCATGACTTATGGGCCCTACGGCAAGTGGTTGCTCTTTGAAGATCTTTACAAGGATCAGTGGCGGCGCATGTGCGCCGACCAACCGGACGTGCCGGCCAACTCCACCAACAAGTATCAGAACTGGGAAGTGGTCGATCCGGAGAAATGGGTGCCAGACGGCTACATTTGTATCCGCGTCGACAGCCGCGGCGCGGGCCGCTCGCCGGGCGTTATCGACATCTGGTCGCTGCGCGAGGCGCAGGATCTGGCGCAATGCGTCGATTGGGCCGGCGTACAGCCGTGGTCGAACGGCAAAGTCGGCCTCAATGGCATCTCCTATTATGCCGAAAACCAGTGGCAGGCAGCCGCGCTGCAACCTAAGCACCTCGCCGCCATTTGCACCTGGGAGGGTGCGGCCGATTTCTACCGCGACATGGCACACCATGGCGGCATCTTCTGCCGCGGTTTCGTGCAGGACTGGTCAAAGGCGCAGGTCTATACCGTGCAGAACGGGCGCGGTACGCGCGGATTCAAGAGCCGCATGACCGGCGACTGGGTGTCGGGGCCGGAGACGCTCTCGGAAGAACAACTCGGTAAAAATCGCTGCGACTTCTACGAGGACTGCATCTCGCGCAAGCTCGACACCGACGAATACTGGCAGTCGCGTATGCCGGACTGGAACAAAGTGAAGGTGCCACTGCTCTCGACCGCCAACTGGGGCGGGCAAGGCCTGCATCCGCGCGGTAATTTCGAAGGCTTCGTGCGCTCCGCGTCGGAGCATAAGTGGCTCGAAGTGCACGGCATCGAGCACTGGACACACTTCTATACCAACTACGGTCTCGACCTGCAGAAGCGGTTCTTTGGCCGCTTCCTCAAAGGCGACGAGTCGGGCTGGGCACGGCAGCCGAAGGTGCAACTGCAGGTGCGCCATCCGGGCGAGAAGTTCGTCGAGCGGCACGAGAACGAATGGCCGCTCAAGCGCACGCAATGGACCAAGTCTTACATCCATCCGGCCGACATGACGATGTCGGCTGCACCACCGGCCACACCAAGTTCCGTCACCTATGCCGGTTTGAGCGAAGGCGTCACATTCCTGACGGAGCCGCTTGAACGGGAGCTCGAGCTGACCGGGCCGATCGCGGCCAAGCTGTGGGTGTCGTCGGCGACCGATGACGCCGATCTGTTCCTGGTGGTGCGCGCGTTCACGCCGGACCTCAAGGAACTCACCTTCCAGGGCGCACTCGATGCCCATACGCCGATCGCGCAAGGCTGGCTGCGCTGCTCGCACCGCAAACTCGACCCCAAACTGACACTGCCCTATCGGCCCTATCACACCCATGACGAGGAGCAGAAACTCACGCCCGGCCAGGTCTACGAGGTCGACGTCGAAGTTTGGCCGACCTGCATCGTGCTGCCGAAGGGCTATCGGCTCGCACTGTCGGTGCGCGGCAAAGACTACGTTTTTCCGGGCGAGCCGGGCGAAGGCCTCGAGACGCTCGGCAAAGTGTGGACCGGCTGCGCGGTCTTTACGCATGACGATCCACGCGACCGGCCGCCAGCGGTGTTCGGCGGCGACGTGACGCTGCACGCCGGACCGGATCGGCAGGCGTTCGTTCTGCTACCGGTTATCCCCAAGAAATAGGCATCCGAGCGTAATTGGAGTGAGAAGTCATGAGCTATCGTGAAGTCAGCGAGATCCGCGACGGGATGCGCATCGATTGGGATATGCCGATCGAAATGGACGACGGTCTTGTGCTGCGCTGCGACGTGTTCCGGCCGATCAAGAAAGGCCGTTACCCAGTTCTGCTCAGCCACGGCCCTTACGGCAAGTGGCTGCACTTCGAAGACGGCTACAAGACCGCCTGGAAGCGCATGGAGCAGAAGCAGCCGGACGTGATGGCCGGCTCGTCCAACAAGTACCAAAGCTGGGAAATCTGCGATCCGGAAAAGTGGGTACCGGACGGCTATGCCGTCGTGCGCGTCGATTCGCGCGGCTGCGGCCGCTCGCCCGGCTACGTCGAGCACTGGTCGCCGCGGGAGACCAAGGATTTTCATGACTGCATCGAATGGGCAGGCGTGCAGCCGTGGTCGAACGGCAAGGTCGGATTGAGCGGCATCTCCTACTACGCCATCAACCAATGGCAGGTCGCCAGCCTGCAGCCCAAGCATCTTGCCGCGATCTGCGTTTGGGAGGGCTTTGCCGATTTCTATCGCGAGCTCAGCCACAACGGCGGCATCTACAATACATTCGCGCAGAATTGGTACGACATGCAGGTCAAGACCGTGCAGTACGGGCTAGGCCACAAGGGCCACCGTAGCCGCATGAACGGCGACTGGGTATCGGGACCGGTAACGCTCACCGAAGAAGAGATGGGCGCCAATCGTTACGATCTCGGCAAGACCTACTTCGCGCACCCGCTCGACGACGACTTCTACAAGGCGATGTTGCCCGATTGGTCGAAGGTCAAGGTGCCGCTGCTTTCGGCCGCGAATTGGGGCGGCCAGCCGCTGCACCCGCGCGGGAATTTCGAGGGCTTCTTCCGCTCGGCGTCGAAACAGAAATGGCTCGAAGTGCACGGCATCGAGCATTGGACGCACTACTACACCGACTATGGCGTCGGGCTGCAGCGGCAGTTCTTCGGCTACTTCCTCAAGGGCGAGAAGAACGGTTGGAACAAGCAGCCGCGCGTGCAACTCAACGTCCGCCATCCGGGCGAGAAATTCGTCATCCGCGATGAGGACGCTTGGCCGCTGCCGAGCACGCAATGGACCAAGTTCTATTTGGCGACCGACAGCCAAAAGCTGGCGACACAAGCGCCGAAAGGCTCGGCGGCGGTAACTTTCGACGCGCTCGGCGACGGCGTCACGTTCCTCACCGAGCCGATGCAGGAGGCGACCGAGATCACCGGACCTGTGGCAGCCAAGCTGCACGTCTCGTCCTCGACCGCGGACGCCGACATCTTCCTTGTGCTGCGGGTGTTCTCGCCCGACATGAAAGAGGTCGTGTTCCAGGGCGCGCTCGACCCGCACACGGCCATCGGACAAGGGTGGCTGCGCGCCTCGCATCGCAAGCTCGACAAGAAACTCTCGCTGCCGTTCCGGCCCTATCACAGCCACGACGAAAAACAGCTGCTCACGCCCGGCCAGGTCTATGAACTCGATATCGAAATCATCCCGACCTGCATCGCTGTGCCAAAGGGATATCGCGTGGCTTTGAGCGTGCGCGGGCGCGATTACGTCTATCCCGGCGGCTCGGGCGGCAAGCTGTCGAACATGAAGAACGAATTCACCGGCAACGGCCCCTTCCTGCACGACGACCCGCGCGACCGCCCGCTGGAAATCTATGGCGGCAAGACCACGATCCATCTCGGCGGCGGCCGGGAGAACTTTGTGCTGCTGCCGATCATTCCGCCGAGGCCGGCAACGAAGGCGAAGGCCAAAGCGGGTAAATCGTCGAAGACCGCCGCGAGAAAGAAGCGGCGCTAAGCGATCACGCAGTTTGAGCCAATGGCGCGCGGCTGTCAGCTGCGCGTCAGATAACGCTTGTCCAGCATGACGTGAATACCCTTGTTGCCATTTACCACCTGGGTGACACGCAGGTCGGCGGCAAGGCTCGCCAAGGCATAGGCCTGATAGCGGTCAAGGCCGGAACGCGCGCAGATGAGATCGATCATCTGCCGCAGCGCAATCACCACGCCATCGTCGAGGTCGGGGTCGAACGCCATGGTGATCATGTGCGTGGGCGTCTCAGCCAGCGGCCACTCGAGCCGCATATCGCTGCGAGCGGTGAGACGAAACGTGCCGACCAACCCGGTTTCGATCGCGGTGACGCAGACTTCGCCATCACCCTGCGCGCCGTGCCCGTCGCCCACCGAGAACAGCGCGCCATCAGTGAAAATGGGCAGATACAATGTCGTGCCGGCGACCAGTTCCTTGTTGTCCATATTGCCGCCGTTGCGGCGCGGCGGCGGGGTCGGAATCCGGCCCCACTCCACCGGCGGCGCCACCGCCATGACCCCGAAAAACGGCCGCAACGGAATCTCCTGGCCCCAGGGCAGCCTTCCCGTCATGCGGACCTGATCGAGCGTAATGTAAATCGGCCGGTATTCGGGAAAATCATCCGGCAATGCCCCGGCGAGCGGCCGAATGACATTGTAACCCCAATCGTAATGCAGATCGATCGCCTCGATATCGACCTGCAAAACTTGTCCGACTTTTGCTCCCCGCACGGCGACCGGGCCGGTGCACATGTGGCCGAAAAAACGCTGCGGGCCGTTAGCGGCATGAATGGCGGGCAACGCGGGAGGAATTTTGAAAGGCGGCGGCGGCAATATCTCAGGGGCGCCCGATACCGACGAAATCGTTACGCGATCGCCGCTATCGATCGTAAGAACCGAAGCAAGCTTGGCATCGAAGAAGCCCCAATGCACGGTGGCCGGGCCGGCTTCAACGCGTAAGACATCGAGTGGTTTGTGCAACGAAAATCTCCGGATTGGCTCCCAACGCGAGGTAGCAGAGTAGTCATCAACGAACTTTTTTCCACACCTAAATCCTATTGTGTGCAGGCCCTTAGAAAGAGTGCAACTACGAAGCATAAACAAAGAGCTATGTGTGAGCCCGCTCACAAACTATTCGCGCGAGCCGCCCGATTATAAGGCCGGACGAAGGTATCCTGCGCAGGAGGCTCACATGCGACGAGCATTTTCTATCGCAGCCGTGACCAGCCTAATTCTCTGGATCACTCTTGCTTCGAGTAAGGCGCCTGGCGACCTGGACGCAATAAAGGGCGAATTCCATAATCAGCTATTGATTGAAGGCCTTCATGTCGCGCTACCCGATGGTATGAAGGGCTTTCCGAAAGAGCTGGTGCCGTTGCCTTGATCGTGTGCTCGATCCCAGAACGCAAAGCTACTAGGACGTGGTCGCGGTAGTCACATGCGAACCCGTCTCCGCTGCCAATTCCCTGCTAACAGGGAAATCAACAGGGAATTCAACTCGCCCTTGAGCGGTCAACCAGAAGCACGCTCCCCCCGCAGTTCGGCGGCAGCGTCGAGAACAGCGCGGATGATCTTGTCGTAACCGGTACACCGGCAAAGGTTGCCGGCGAACCAGTAGCGCGCCTCGGTTTCCGTCGGATTCGGATTGCGGTCCAGCAAGGCCTTGGCCGCGATCAGCACGCCTGGCGTACAAAAGCCGCACTGGAGCGCCGCATGCTCGAGAAATTTCCGCTGCAGTGGATGGAGATCTTTGCCCCGCGCCAAGCCCTCGATCGTCTCGATCGCGTGACCTTCGGCCTCGACCGCAAGCATCAGGCACGAGCAGACCAGGCGACCGTCGACCAACACACTGCAAGCGCCGCAGTCGCCCGAGCTGCATCCCTCTTTGCTGCCGGTCAGATGGAGCACGTCACGCAGCACGTCCAGTAGAGTAAGCTGCGGCTCGCACAGAAACTCGGTGGGCTCGCCGTTGATGGTAGTCGATACGTGATGCTTGCTCATCGACGCTCCCCCGCGCGCTCGTAGGCGATAGCCGCCGCCCGACGTGCGATCACGCCGGCGACTTTGGTCCGGTATTCGATCGTCCCGCGCTTGTCGTCGATCGGCTTGCAGGCGCGCCGCGCCGCCTGATAGAGCGCCGCAAGCGCCGGCTCGTCGAGCGTGCGCCCGATCAGAGCGGCAGCAGCATCGGGAACCAGAATCGCGGTCGGCGCCACGGCCCCCAGTACGACCCTCGCATCGGTGCATACGCCGCCGGGGTCGAGCGTAACGCTGACCCCGGCACCGACCACAGCAATATCCATCTCGGTCCGAGGAATGAAGCGAAGGTAGGCGTCCGCCGAGCGAGGCGGGCGCTTGGGCAAGTGAAACTCGACGATAAACTCGCCAGGCTTCAGGGACGTACGCCCCGGACCGATGGGGATACTCTCCACCGGAACCTCGCGCCGCCCATTTGCGCCTGCGACCACGCAGGTCGCCCGCGCGGCGATCAGCGCCGGCACGCTGTCGGCCGCCGGCGACGCATTGCAGAGATTGCCGGCAAGCGACGCGCGACCCTGCACCTGCATTGAGCCGATCAAATTCGCGGCCTCGACTACTCCGGGCCACACCTGCTTGAGAGCTTCGCATTCGCCGATCACGGCACCGGGCGTCGCGGCGCCGATCACAAAGGCGCCACCTTGCTCGCGAATGCCGGACATTCCGGGGATATTCTTGATATCGACAATCAGGTCCGGATTGGTTCGGCCGGAACGGAGCTGAACCAGCAGATCGGTCCCGCCGGATAGGACCTTGGCAGTGCCGGGGGCTGTGGCCAAGATGCGAATGGCCTCCTCGACCGTCGATGGGGCGGTATAATCGAGCATGGTATTGACGTCTCCAAACTGGCCGAGCGGGACGCTAGTCCAGCATTGGTTAGCGGTCTAGGCCGAAGCGAGATTTCGTGACGGCCGCTGGCGCATGGCTAATCTGATTGCGGAACGGCTTGCATTTGCGCGCTGTCCGCGCGACTCTCATATATTGGCAAGCGCAACGCGTCCGTTAGGCGAGGCAACAGTGAGCGATACCATCTCCCGTGATAATGTAAAATCCTTCAAATGGGTTGGGACCCGGCCGGTTCGCCCAGACGGCGTGCCGAAGGTGACGGGGCTTGCGCAGTACGGCGCAGACTTGGCAATGCCGGGCGAGTTGGTCGGCCGTATTCTGCGCTCACCCCACGCCCATGCCCGCATCCGATCGATCGATACCACGAAGGCAGCGACACTGCCCGGTGTGAAGGGGGTGGTGACCTCCGCGGACTTCCCAGAGCAGAAATTCGAGTACGTCGGCCCGGAACGCGTCGCGCAGAATTTCTGGCATATGACGCGCAACATCATGGCGCGCGAGAAGGTGCTCTATGAGGGCCATGCGGTGGCCGCGGTGGCGGCCACCAGCAAGGCTATCGCCGACGAGGCGCTGTCGCTGATCGCAGTCGACTACGAGGTGCTGCCGCATGTCATCGACGTCGATGATGCGATGAAGCCGGATGCTCCGCTATTGTTCTCCGACTTGATCACCCGCGGGGTCGAGCCGGCGCCAAAGCCCTCCAATATTTCGAAGCGGGTCGAATTCAAGATCGGCGATTTGGCGGCTGGTTTCGCGGCAGCCGATGAGATCGTCGAAATGTCGTTCAAGACCGCACCCGTGCATCAGGCCTATATCGAGCCGCAAGGCTGCGTCGCCCGCTTCGACGCCGACGGGCAGAGCGAGCTCTGGAGCTCGAGCCAGGGACATTTCGTTGTTCGCGCGTACACCGCGCAGCTGCTCGGTATGAAGCTAGGCGACCTGCGCGTCTATCCGGCGGAGATCGGCGGCGCTTTTGGCGGTAAGACCGTGATCTATGTCGAGCCGGTGGCCGTTATGCTCGCGCGGAAATCCGGCCATCCCGTAAAGATCGTGATGAGTCGAGAAGATGTGTTCAGGGCCACCGGCCCGACGTCCGGCTCGTCCATGACCGTGAAGATCGGCGTCAAGCGCGACGGCACGATTGTCGCTGCCGACGGGCTCTTCAAGTTGCAGGCCGGCGCATTTCCGGGCTCGCCATTCATGAGCACGTGCATGTGCGCGTTTGCGCCCTACGACATCGCGAACGCGCGCTCGGTCGGTTACGACGTCGTGTGCAACCGGCCGAAGGTTGCGGCCTATCGCGCGCCGGGCTCGCCGATCGGAGCCTTCGCGGTGGAAAGTGTACTCGATGTTCTGGCGCAGAAGATCGGCATGGACCCGCTGAAACTGCGACTAAAGAACGCTGCCAAGGCGGGAACTCAGATGCTGTCCGGCGCCAAGCTTGCGCACAATGGGTATGCCGAGACCATCGAGGCCGTGCTCAACCATCCGGGCTACAAGGCGCCGCTCGGGAAGAACCAGGGGCGCGGCGTTGCCTCCGGCTATTGGTTCAATGGCGGCGGCGAATCGAGCGCCTCCATGCATGTCAACGAAGACGGTACGGTCGTCGTCGCGACCGGCAGCCCCGACATCGGGGGCTCGCGCGCCTCGATGGCAATCATGGCGGCCGAGACGCTGGGAATAGACTACGACCAGGTGCGCCCGATCGTCGCCGACACCGCGTCGGTGGGCTATGCGCATCTAACCGGCGGCTCGCGCGTCACCTTCGCAACCGGCATGGCCGTGGTGGACGTTACCAAGAAGGTGATCGAGGAGCTGTGTGTACGCGCGGCCAAGATGTGGAAAGTCGACCCGGAGGGCGTGGTCTGGGAGGGCGGCTGCGCCAAGCCGGCGAGCAGCAATGTCGGCGATTTTAAGCCGCTGTCGATCAGGGAGATTGCGGCCAAGCGGGCGCAGACCGGTGGGCCGATCGTCGCTGCGGCGGCGGTGAACCCGAGCGCGGTGGCGCCCGGCTTCGCCACCCAGTTGTGCGACGTCGAGGTCGATCCCGAGACCGGCAAGGTGACGGTCCTGCGTTTCGTCGCCGCCCAGGACGTCGGGCGCGCAATCCACCCGAGTTACGTCGAGGGTCAGATCCAAGGCGGCGTCACGCAAGGCATCGGGTGGGCGCTCAATGAGGAGTACATCTACGACTCCCGGGGACACATGGAAAATCCGGGTTTCCTCGACTATCGGATTCCCGTGGCATCCGACCTGCCGATGATTGAGCCGGTCCTAGTGGAGGTGCCGAATCCCGGCCATCCCTACGGCGCCAAAGGCGCTGCCGAGGTCAACATTTGTCCCCCGATGGCGGCGATCGCCAACGCGATAGAGCGTGCAACCGGACGGCGGCTGACCGAACTGCCGATGTCACCACCGAAAGTGCTGGCCGCGATTGATGCGCACAAGCAGGCCTAGGCCGCCCTGTCCGGCCGATCGCCGATCATCGTCCAGAGCCTGCAGATAGTGCAGGCGCGCTAGCGGACGCCGTATTTGTCGAAGAGGTCGGGAGCAAATTTTAGGCCGATTCCAGGCTCAGTTGGCACCTTGATCTCCCCTTTTTCCGGCATCGGCGGATTATCGAACAAACGCCAGGTCCATGGCATGTATTCGACAACCAGCCCATTCGGCACAGCGGCGACGAGTTGCACATGTATTTCCGGCAGGAGATGGCTGGCCACAGGCTTGTTAAATGCTTCCGCCATGCCGGCAACTTTCATCCATTGAGTGACGCCGCCGACACGAAGCAAATCGATCATGACAATGTCGACCGAATGATGCGTCATCGTCTGCCGGTGCGGCTCGATGCCATACAGATACTCGCCGGCGCAGATCGGCGTCATCAAAGCATCGGCGATCTTGGATAACCCTTGGTAGTCGTCACACCTGGTGGGATCTTCCAGCCAACCAAGACCCAATTCCTCTACCCGTCGGCCGATGGAAATCGCCTCGTGCCCGCTCCAGCGTTGGTTGATGTCCACCATCAAATTGGTGCCCGGACCAACCGCATCACGGATGAGGCGAATGCGTTCAATTTCCTGCTCGGGGTTAAGCCCCTCAACTGCCATCTGGGTTTTGATCTGGCTGTAGCCCTTCTCGACCAATGCGGCCGCGGCCCGTTCGAGCTTGTTGGTCGGCGTTGTTCGCGTCAGCGCGCCGCTGGCATAGGCCGGCACACGGTCGCGCAGGCCGCCCAGTAGCCGAGCGAGCGGAACGCCGAACGCCTTGCCGCGGATGTCCCACAGCGCGATATCGATCGCCGATATGGCCAAGGCCGCCACCCCGCCGGGACCGCAAGGCGCCGATGCAGCGCGAAGCTTGGCCGTCACCTGCTCGGTACGCAGCGGGTCTTCCCCCTTGATGAGCTCGGCAAATTCCTCAAGCGCCGATTTCAGCGTGCGCACGATCTTTCCACCGAATGTGGTGATGCCAATACCCTCGATGCCCTCGTCGGTCTGGATTTGTACGGTAATAAATTCGCGCAGCATGCCGGGCATCGGCGGCGCGCCGACTAAGGGCTCCTCCAGCGGAAGCCGAACGAAATTGATCTTGACCTGCTGAATTTTCATCGTGCGCTCGGTCCCATGCCGTCATTCGACGCGTAATTTGGTCAAAAGACCCAAGTCCGGCTCGATGCCAAGACCCGGCCCTTGCGGAACCGTGAGATATCCGTCGACCGGCTCATACCAGTCGCCAAATGGACTTTCCGTAAGATCGCAATACAAACGCTCAATCATCGGCTCGCGGGACAATGCTGCACTTAGATGCGCGGTCGCGATCAGGCCCGGACCGAAGTAAGCCGAATGGGGAGCGACGGCTATGTTCGCCCAATTGGCGGTTGCGAATATATACCGCGCGACGGAAATTCCACCAATCTTGGCGACGCTCGGCTGCACGTAGTCGACGGCCCGGCTTTCGATCAGCCGCGCAAAGTCGGTTGGAGTCAGGACATTTTCACCAATAGCGACCGGAATGCCGCTGGCGCTGATCTGCCTCGCAGCGTCAAAATCCTCAGGTGGCCAAACCGGCTCCTCGATCCATTTGAGTTCGAGATCGCGCAACAGCGCGACGGCTGATAGGGCTTCCTGCAGTGTCCAAGGCGCGTTGACGTCCACCATCAACGAACCATCGATATGCCGCCGTAGCAAGTTCGCGGCAGCGGTGATTTGTTCGTGGCCGGTTTCGTGCACTTTAAGGTGGCGGTAGCCGCGACCCAGCGCTTCTTCGGAAGTACGCACGACGACATCCGTGTCGGCGTATTTAAGAAGGCTGGCATAGGCCGGAAGTTTCTCGCATTGGGCGCCGCCGAGCAGTTTGTATACTGGCTTGTTTTTCGCCTTTCCGAGAATGTCCCAAAGCGCGATGTCAACTCCCGAAAGCGCGTACATTGCGGGGCCCGCACGCCCGACGCCGTGGACGCGGTAGATCAGCATTTTCATCAGAGCGGAAATGTCGATCGGATCTGCGCCAACGCAGGCCGGTGCAATCAGAGTTTCCAGCAACAATTTAACGGCCGGCCAAATCCGATGCGGAAACGCTTCGCCCCAACCGACGATACCGGCGTCTGTCTCAACCTTGACCAGAAGCGTCTCGAACGCATTTCGGCCTTCGCCAGCAAATTTCGGCTTGGGACCGCTGAGTTTGAGTTGCTGGCGGTAAACAACGCCCGATACGCGCGTGATTTTCATTGCAGTTCTGAACCCGGCCGCGAGCGGATTATTTGTTGGCGCCTCCAATTAAGCCTATCATGAATCCAGGGTGGCTCCATAGCCGCCGCTCGTATCGCAAAAAACATAACGCAATGGGGGGGGCGCAATGAACCGCGGTATCAAGTTCGTCCCCTTTTGCGTGCTCGCAACAATTTTGACTGCTTTATGCCCAGCGCAAGCGATCACGATAATTTTTCAATGCGGCACAAGCTTCGCCGTTGATTTAATAAACAGCACCGTCAACAATCAACCAGCAACAATCAATGCAACAGCAATTGATTGGCATCTGACACCAGGACCCGCGGACGACACTGGCGTAGTCAATTATCATATCGATCGCACCACAGGTATTCTGACGGAAAACTTTACATATCATCTTCCGAACGGCAGTACCCAATCGGACTATCCGACAACTTACCGGTGCATTGTGAGCCGCGCGTCACAGAAAGTCCCACGCTTTCGACGGTAATCTCCATTGGCGTTTCGCAACACATTCCACCCGAAATTGGGACTAGGGCAGACCTGGCAAGGGAACGGAGAATGGGAACGCGTGGTGGCGGACGCAGTCACAAGCGAATGCGTCTCTACCGCCAAATTCCCTGCTAACATGGAAATGAACTAGGAATTTTGTCCAATCCGCACACTTTGCGAGATTTTCAGAGCTAACACCTAGGCAGATCCAAAGGGTTTCAACCAAATTCCCTACGAAACAGAACAGGGAATTATTTAGGCGGAACAGACAATTCTGGTTCAAGAACACGGAAGTTTGCCATTAAATCCGAGATCACATCAATGTGGCTTTGGGTACGGCATCGGTTGCACTGATGGCTCTATAACGCCAGCTTCTCTCGATGAAGGAAACCGGGCAAAACCATTAATGGCGTGACCAAATCTTACGCGGGCCGATGTGCCGGCACACCAGCCAACAAGGCATCGCGTTCTCTTTGGACCCTTTTGGACATGCCGCCGATTAATCTCTAAAGACCTGGTCCCATGACGAGCTGCCGTTCTTCGGGCAGCCGATTTGCACGCTTCAACTCGCTTGGCGCACAATTAGTTTTGTTGCCCTCTTTTTCAAATCGTCAATGGGGGCCTCCTCAACCGTCCATACATGCTCCGTGCCGCAATATGGACACGATACGCATCCGCCAACGATCGCGGGGGACCTTTCGGTGTCGATGGGCGTGAATACGTAATGGCCGGTGTATTTGCACCTGACAATGATTCTGGCCATGGAGACCTCCTCAAAGTCTTCCTAGCCCTATGGCTTGTTACGACGACCCAACAAAACCACGTCAGTGTAGGTTCCCGATTCATGACCATGCAAATTCGCGTGACGACTGGAACCAACGCGGCATGGGGCAGAGATTGCCCGTAAAACTGATTGAGTCTAACCGTCGCAGTGGCTTCTTGCTTGGCCAATGCTTCAATTGCACTTAGTTGAAGTTAAACCGGGAAAATTAAGCCTTGCGGCAGATAATCCACGCATGCGGCTAAGCCATACCCGCGCCAACGAGAAGCGTGATGAACTCGCGTCGCCGCATATTCGCCCCCAAGCTCAGGACGCGGGTGCGGGGTGCGCAATGTGGGCGGCACAGTGAGGCCAAGCGCCCTGGCTCGAGACAACGCCCGTCTTAAGACTGTTTGGGCTCCCGCGGCTTGCCCATCAACGCCGGCTGGAACAGCACTGCCGCGCACAAGGTGCACACCAGAGACAGCGCCAGCAGCTTGCCCATGCTCGACGTCCCCGGGTGCTGCGACAACCACAGGCTTCCGAAGGCCGTGGCGGTCGTCAACGCGCTCCAGATAACCGCGCGCGTTAGGCTGGATTGCAGGAGGTTCGTCTGTCCGGCCCGCCACGCCATGATGTAATAAATCTTGAACGCAACGCCGACCCCGAGCAGCAGCGGCAGCGCAATGATATTGGCAAAATTCAACGGCATGCCGATCAGGACGCAGATTTCGAGCGTCACCGCGCCGGCGAGCAATAACGGGACCAGCGTCAGCAGCACGTCGCCGAACCGGCGTAACACGATCCAGAGCAGGATCGCGATCGACAACAACGCATAAGTGCCGGCCTCGAAGAAAGCTTTGACGACGGTATCGCCGGATTTCAGAATCGAAATGGGACCACCGACAGCGTCCGGATAGGCGGCAAGAACCGTTCGCGCGAAGGTTCGCAGAACTTCGGTGTCGTTAGTATCGCCTTTCGGCGCGGCCTCGACCCGCGCGCGCCCGTCCGGGGTCACCCATTGGCGCTTGAGATTTTGCGGCAGGTTTGCAACCGTTATCGATTGAGCCTGCAGGTAGTTCGACAGATCGCCGAGGTCGCGTTTGAGCGGAACGACAAAGGCGGTCTCGGCCTTCTCGCGAAGCGACGCGTCCGCCGCCGCCAGTTTTCGCGACGCCGCGGCGAGACGCTTGGCGGCATCGGCGCCAGGCCCTTTCGCATCGCCCGCGACTTTGTTGAGCTGGTCGGCGGTGCTGTTGAGCGCCGCGATATTTTCCGCATCGCTCGGCGGCTTGCTCGCAGGCCTCTGCATGACAGGACCGAGGCGCTGAGCAAGGCCTTGGATCGACGCGAGCTTCTTTTCCTGATCCTGCGGCACGAAGGCTTGCAGCGTTCTCTCGCCCGACACTTGCGGCAGCTTGCCTAGGCGTGCGGCGGCGGTGTTAGCGGCGTCGAGCGAAGGCGTCACGACGTTGATTGAATTGATGCCGATCCTGGAATCGCCGCCCAGATCGAGCAAAGTTGAGATCGACTCGGTCGACGTACTGCGTAGATGAATCGGATCGAAGTCGAACGTGAGAAAGTATAACAGCGGCGAGCCGAGCACGGCGATCGCCACCGTCCCGACGATGACCGGAACTCGGTAGGTCTGCAGAAACCAGTCGATCGGCGCCAAAGTGCGATATCCAATGGCCTCCGGCTCGCCCGGCGGATTCATCGTCGCGAGCAACGCCGGCAGCAACGTGATGCTGGTCGCATAAGCGATCAGCATGCCGACGCCGGCAATCTGACCCAATTCGGAAACGCCACGGTAATCCGTGGGTATGAACGACATAAATCCGGCGGCCACCGCGGCCGCCGCAAGCGTGAGCGGCACGCCGATCTTCTTGGCCGCCAAGGTGAGCGCCGGGCGCAGCTCTGGAACACCGTGACGTTCCGCTCGATAGCGGACCGAGAGTTGAATCGCGAAATCGACGCCAATGCCGACGAAAAGCACCGCGAACGCCACCGAAATCATGTTCAATGCGCCGACCATCATCAGGCCGAGTGCGGCGGTGATCGTCAGTCCGACGAACAAATTAATGAAGACCGCCGCTATCAAGCGTGCCGATTTCAATGCGAGCCACAGGATCATCAGCACGATGACGACCGTGCCAATTGTATTGACCAAGGCGCCCTGTTGCACGGTCGCGAATTCTTCGTCGGCCATCGGCACCGAGCCGGTCAGCCGGATGTGGGCTTGATACTTCGACGCGAGATCGAGATCGGCGGCGGCCTGCCGGATGGCGCTGCTGGAGCGCCGCCCCGGTTCCAGCGCGGAATAGTCCAAAACCGGATGCACCTCGATAAAGCGCCGCAAATCGCTCGCGGTGGGGCGCTCGCCGCTCAACAATTCCTGCCACGAAAACGCGTCAGGACGCCGCGCCAGGATGTCCTCCATGGTGGCCGCCGCCATCGACAATGGCCGAGCCAAGGCGTCGAGCGTAGTCATGCGATTTTGAATGCCGACGAACGCCAGCGACAACGTCCGCGTGAGGCCGCGCAAGCTCGGGTCGCCGACCAAAGTTGCGATCAAAGGGCTGGCTTTGCCCAACCCCTGCGTCAGGCGCTCGACATCGGCCGCCGGCCGAAACAACAATCCGTTGCGGGAAAAGAACTCATTGCCGCTCATGTCCTCGGCCGAATTGAACAGGCTCGGTTGCGCAGCCAATTTCTGCGTCAGCGCAGCGCTCGCCTCGGAGACAAGCTCGGCGGTGGGCGCCTCAACGACGACCAAAGTGGAGCCGAAATGTCCTGGAAACAGCTTGGCGAATTCCAATTCGCGCTTGCGCCAATCGAGGTCGGGCGAGACGAGCTTATTGATATCGGTGTTGATCGCGAAATGCGTCGCTGCGAAAATCGCCGACGCGCCCGCCGCCCCTAGCCCTAAGATAATGATCAGGCGAGGGAATCGGGTGCAGAATTGGACGATTGCGGTGACGGCTGATGCGAGCATCCCAATCCTTTGTCAAAATCACTGCGATCAGAACGTTTGCCCACCGAACTTAGTATTAATGCATGGGGCCTCCAGCAAGTTGCCGACGAATTGCACGGCGACAGCCAAAACGGCCCATTAAATGGGCCTTGGCGCCGGCAAAATACTCAATAGCCGCCTTCACCCCACCTCCGGCCCATTTTAAACGGAAATCCGGCCGAGCGCGCGCCAGTGATGGAACCGCAGGACGGAACTGCCCGTTATAACAGGGGAAGAGCCACGGGTGCCGGCTTGCGTACGGTGGCGACGGCAGACCGGGAGGTCGGTCATGCGCGGGCATAAACTCCTTCTTTTCGTTTTTCTTGCCGCGGCAACTGGACTGCCGGGCGCCGCCCAGGCGCAGTTTTCGCCGCGCGGATTGATGGGCATGGTGACGCGTCCGTTCGGTGCGATGCTTGGGCGCTTCGGGCATTTTCCACATCGCCATTCTTCTCATATGAGCGCTAGAATCGCGCTCCCCCGCGGCGCCGCCGCGGCCGCAACTCGGCAACGTCGGACCGCCGGCATGGCGGAGCGCTTATGAAGACGTGCTGGGTTACACGTTCTGGCCAGGCGAATACGCCCAGCAGGTTCGCACGCATGGATTCGATGCCGTTGCCGCGGCGATCATCGGGGCTGCGCGCGGCCGTGAGCCCGCGCGGGTCGCGACGACGGGAGCCGCGGTTCCAAGCGACAGCAATTCCACGCCAGCCTGCGACCAAGGCACCGACGCGCAGGTCAATTGGCCCGTTTCGCAAATCGAACAAATGGCGCGGCTCGACGGCGCGCAACGCGAAGCGCTCGGCAGGCTGCAGACCGCGCTGGCCGAAATCGATCAAAAACATAAAGGCCGGCTGCGGCGACGGGAGTTCGCTCGCCCCGCTCGACCGCCTGACCGCAAGCTTAGAAGAGCTTTGGGCCGTAAGGGATTCCGGCATTTACATTCGCGCGCCGCTCAAGGCTTTCTACAACTCGCTCTCGGATGCCCAGAAGGCAGGCTTTGAGTGGAAGCAGCCGCAAGGCAATTCCGCACAGAACAGCAAGGCCGCCGACAGCGGCATGGCGCGGCAATATCAGGCCTGCGCGGCACCAAGCCTGGAAAGCTCGGAGCTCATGCTGAAGGAGATCGAAGAGAAAGTGCGGCCAAGCAAGCAACAGGCCGCAAGCATGCAGGCCTTGCGCAAGACGTCGGCCGAGATGGCCAAACTTCTAACCGCATCATGCGCGCAGCCAATTCCTGCCGATCCGGTGGCAAGGCTCAATTCAGCCAACAATCAACTGTCGAGCATGAGTTATGCCGCGACGTCGCTCGAGATAGCGCTCGACGGATTTTATGCGCAACTCGATCACGACCAGAAGGCGAGATTCGATTCGTTAGGCCGCTAGTGAGGCCAACATATTTCAAACGCACGATTGTCACAGTTCCATCGATCTAAACTAATCGTGACGGCGGGAAACGCCGAACCGTTCGGGCGCGTTGATCCTTTGTGGTTTAACGAAAGGAGGCACGCATGAAACGATTATTGCTTGGACTCGCGGCGGCCGCGACGCTAGCCGCGTTTATGCCGGCCAACGCGCAGGTCTATATGGGCGCCGATCCAGGGGGAGTAGGCGTACAAGTCGGTCCTCTCGGCGTCGGCGTCGGCCCGGATTACTGGGGTGGCGATCCCTATTGGCGCCACCGGCATTGGCGGGATGACTACGCTTATTCCGCACCGGAGTGCCGCTTCATTCGCGAGCGTATTGAGACCGGACATGGCCGCATCTGGCGGACACACCGCGTCTGCGATTGACGCAACACACAGCTAATAAGAACAGCGGGGTGGCCCATCTGGGCCACCCCTTTTCTTAAGCGATGGTATCCGATCGAATCAAACTCTGCTCGCATTAATCGCTCAATGATAAAGTATTCGACCCGCCGCGTGGACGGTTCTACAAGAACCCTCACATTGTTGACGTAGGCATCCGCGGATAGTGTCGGCGAAATGCCTGCTTTGGGTCAAAAGCCGACTAACGGCCGCCAATCGAATTCGACCTTTGTCTGCTTCGGTCCAAAAGCGGACAAACGCTGGCGCAACTGGATTGTCTGCCAAGTGTCAAGATCGGATGTCACCGCCTTTCGCGCAGCCAACTACTTCGGTCGCGAAGCCGAAGAATTTGCAATTATAACTATCTGATTCTGTTGAATATTTATACCGAAAGGTCTGCTGAGTGTTCGCGACCGCAATTAATTGTTCGACGCCGGGAACTCAATACGCCCTTCGGAATTCTTTGTTGCGAGGGTTTCCGGGGGAGAAAACAGATGCAGCGCACGACCGTGTCCACCGCCGAGGGGTCACGCACCCCTGCGGTCATTAATGGCATATCTGCCGCCAAGACGACTGACCACGTATCGCCGGTCTTAACTGAATTGCTCACCGCCCTGCAGGCCATGCGGGGCGGGGATTTTTCCATTCGCATGCCCGGTGACAACGTCGGCATCGAAGGCAAGATTGCCGATACTTTCAATGAAATCATCGCCGCCAATCAGCGCATGGCAAAGCAACTGGAGCGCGTCGGCGAGGTCGTTGGCCGCGAAGGAAAGACCAAACAACGCGTGAAATTTGGCGGCTCCGACGGTGCCTGGGGCGAGATGGAAAACTCCATTAACACTCTGATCGACGACCTGGTCTGGCCGACCACCGAGGTGACCCGGGCCATCACCGCAGTCGCGCAAGGAGATCTACTCAAAACCGTCCCGCTCGATGTCGATGGCCGGCCGCTCAAGGGCGAGTTCCTTCGCTCTGCGACGATCGTTAACACCATGATTAAGCAGCTCGGCGTTTTCACCTCCGAGGTGACACGCGTCGCGCGCGAGGTCGGCACCGAGGGCAAGCTTGGCGGTCAGGCAGAAGTGCCGGAAGTCACCGGCGTCTGGAAAGATCTGACCGAAAGCGTGAATTCGATGGCGAGCAACCTGACCGCGCAAGTCCGCAACATTGCGGAGGTGACAATCGCGGTCGCAAATGGCGACCTCTCGAAGAAAATTACCGTCGACGTACGCGGAGAAATTTTGCAGTTGAAGGAAGCCATCAACACGATGGTGGACCAGCTTCGCTCATTCGCCTCGGAAGTGACGCGCGTAGCGCGCGAGGTCGGCACCGACGGAAAGCTCGGCGGCCAAGCCATCGTTCCTGGTGTTGCCGGCACATGGAAGGATCTCACCGACAACGTCAACTCGATGGCGAGCAATCTGACCGGTCAGGTCCGCAACATCGCGCAGGTGACAACCGCCGTGGCGCGCGGAGATTTGTCGCGCAAAATTACAGTGGACGTGCGCGGGGAAATTCTCGAGCTAAAAGACACCATCAATACGATGGTTGACCAGCTCAACTCGTTTGCTTCGGAAGTCACGCGCGTGGCACGCGAGGTCGGCACCGAAGGCAAGCTCGGTGGTCAAGCCGAAGTGCCTGGCGTCGCCGGCACCTGGAAAGATTTGACCGATAATGTCAACTTCATGGCCAGCAATCTGACGGCACAGGTTCGCAACATCGCCGACGTGGCGACTGCGATTGCCGGCGGTGACCTTTCGAAAAAGATCACCGTGAATGTCAGCGGTGAAATTCTTCAGCTGAAAGAAACCATCAACACGATGGTGGATCAGCTCAACGCGTTCGCCGGCGAAGTGACGCGCGTCGCGCGCGAGGTCGGCACCGAAGGCCGGCTGGGCGGTCAAGCAAGCGTTCTCGGCGTTGCCGGCACCTGGAAGGACTTGACCGACAGCGTCAATTCGATGGCCAGCAACCTGACCGCGCAAGTCCGTAATATCGCGGAGGTTTCGACCGCCATCGCAAGCGGAAACCTATCGAAGAAAATTACGGTGGACGTGCGTGGTGAAATTCTCGAGCTGAAGGACACCATCAACACGATGGTGGACCAGCTTAACGCTTTCGCGTCCGAGGTGACGCGCGTGGCACGCGAGGTCGGCACCGAAGGCAAGCTCGGTGGACAAGCTGAAGTGCCTGGCGTCGCCGGCACCTGGAAAGACCTGACGGACAACGTCAACTTCATGGCCAGCAATCTGACCGCGCAAGTCCGCAATATTGCAGAAGTAGCGACCGCGATCGCAAGCGGCGACTTATCCAAGAAGATTACCGTCGATGTGCGCGGAGAAATCCTGCTGCTGAAGGACACGCTCAACACCATGGTCGAGCAGCTACGCTCGTTTGCCGGCGAAGTGACGCGCGTCGCGCGCGAAGTCGGCACCGACGGGCGTCTCGGCGGCCAGGCTGTAGTGCCGGGCGTCGGCGGAACGTGGAAGGATCTCACCGATAACGTCAACCTACTCGCGGGCAACCTGACCACGCAAGTTCGCAACATCGCCGAAGTGACGACGGCCGTGGCGCGCGGCGACCTATCGCGCAAAATCACCGTCGACGTGAAGGGCGAAATCCTCGAGCTGAAGAACACCATCAACACGATGGTGGACCAGCTTAACGCCTTTGCGTCCGAAGTGACGCGCGTCGCGCGCGAGGTCGGCACCGAAGGCAAGCTCGGCGGACAGGCGCAAGTGCCCGGCGTTGCCGGCACCTGGAAGGACCTGACCGATACCGTCAACGTGATGGCGGCCAATCTGACTGAACAAGTGCGCGGCATCGTGAAGGTGGTGACCGCGGTGGCAGACGGCGACTTGAAGCAAAATCTCACTGTGAAGTCGAAGGGTGAGGTCGCGGCGCTGGCCGAAACCATCAACAACATGACGGATACGTTGGCGATCTTCGCCGACCAGGTGACGTCGGTCGCGCGCGAGGTTGGCGTCGAAGGTCGCTTGGGCGGTCAAGCCGCCGTGCCGGGGGCCGCTGGCACCTGGAAAGACCTTACCGGCAACGTGAATCTTTTGGCCGCAAACTTGACGACGCAGGTTCGCGCGATCGCGGAGGTCGCGACGGCGGTGACGAAAGGCGATCTCACGCGCTCCATTCAAGTCGACGCGCGCGGCGAAGTGGCCGAACTCAAAGACAATATCAATACGATGATCGACAATCTGCGGCTCACGACCGACCGTAACACCGAACAAGACTGGCTTAAGACCAACCTCGCTAAATTCACCAGCATGCTGCAGGGCCAACGCGATCTGACAACAGTCGGCCGGCTGCTGCTCTCTGAATTGACGCAACTTGTCGATGCTCAGCTCGGCGTCATTTACCAGGTTGAAAATGAGGAAGGCGGGGCCCTGCGACTGCTGTCGGCCTACGCGGATGATGGCAGCTCGGGCCATCCGCAATTACTTCGTGTTGGCGAGGGACTGATCGGCCAGTGCGCAGCTGAGAAGCGAAGAATGCTGATTACGGAAATGCCGGCCCACGCCGTTCCGATCGGTTCGGCGCTATTTAAAGTCGTCCCGCAGAATATCGTCGTCCTGCCGGTGCTGTTCGAGGATCAAGTGAAAGCCGTGATCGAACTGGCGTCTATTTCATCATTCACCACCCTGCAGATATCGTTCCTCGAGCAGCTCACCACTAGCATCGGCATTGTGCTGAATTCGATCGAGGCGACGATGCAAACTGAAGGCCTGCTCAAGCAGTCGCAAAACCTTGCTGGCGAGCTGCAAACGCAGCAGAAGGAACTCCAGCAGACCAATGATCAACTAGAGCAGAAAGCCCAACAACTCGCGGAGCGCAACGTCGAAGTCGAGCGCAAGAACCAGGAAATCGAGCAGGCCCGCCGTGCGCTCGAAGAAAAAGCCGGCGAGCTGGCGCTCACCTCGAAGTACAAGTCCGAGTTCCTGGCGAACATGTCGCATGAATTGCGCACGCCGCTCAACAGCATCCTGATTCTGGGCCAACAGCTCACCGAAAATGCCGACGGCAATCTGACCAGCAAGCAGGTCGAGTTTGCACGCACCATTCACGGCGCCGGCACCGATCTTTTGAATCTCATCAGCGATATCCTGGATCTTTCGAAAATCGAATCCGGAACCGTGACGGTCGACGAGGAAGACGTGGCTCTGTCCAATCTGCTCGATAGCGTGTCACGTCCCTTCCGCCACGAGGCGGAAAACCGGCACCTGTCATTCGACGTCCGGGTCGCCTCGCATCTCGGCCGCAGCATCACCACCGACTCGAAGCGACTCCAGCAGGTGCTCAAAAACCTGCTCTCGAACGCCTTCAAGTTCACCAAAAACGGCGGCGTCCAGCTTAACGTATCGGCCGCGGTTGGCGGCTGGAATCCCGAACACGGGGTTCTCAGTCGTGCGCCAGCCGTGATCGCATTTGAAGTGTCGGATACCGGCATCGGCATCCCTGCGGAAAAACAGAAACTTATCTTCGAGGCGTTCCAGCAAGCTGACGCCAGCACGAGCCGGAAATATGGCGGGACCGGACTTGGCCTCGCCATTAGCCGCGAATTGTCGAACCTGCTTGGCGGCGAAATACAGCTCCGCAGTACGCCCGGGCAAGGAAGCACCTTTACCCTCTATCTGCCGGTCAAATATGTCGGGCCGACTTCGGGTGTCCGTCCGCCTGCGGGCGAGCCTTCACGCATGGTCGCCCATGCACCGGCATTGCTGCCCCCTGCGATAACCGACCGGACCGTCGAGCACATCGCCGATGATCGTCTTGAGGTCGAACCGGGCGATTCGATCCTGCTGGTGGTCGAGGACGACCCTCACTACGCGCGAGTCATAATGGACTTGGCGCGCGACAAGGGTTTCAAGGTATTGGTCGCGGCGCGCGGCGCCGACGCGCTCAACCTAGCGCAACAATTCCAACCAAGCGCAGTCTCGCTCGACGTGTTCTTGCCCGACATGCTCGGTTGGACAGTACTCAATCAACTCAAGCAAAACCCACTCACGCGTCATATTCCGGTGCAGATCGTCACCCTAGACGAGGATCGCCAGCACGCGTTGGCGCGCGGCGCCTTTTCTTTTGTCACCAAGCCGACCACGACCGAAGGCGTCGACGAAGCGCTGTCCCGAATCAAGGAATATTCGCAGGCGCCCCGCCGACGTCTACTGGTAGTCGAAGACGATCCATCCGAGCAAATGAGCATTAGAGAATTGCTCGCGCACGACGATATTGAAATTATCACCACCGATACCGGCAAGGAGGCCTTGCGGACCCTTCGCGAGCAGCCGTGCGATTGCGTCGTCCTCGACCTTCGCCTCCCCGACATGTCCGGATTTGAGGTGCTGGAATCCATCCGAACGGACGGAGCGATCGCCGATATCCCGGTCGTTGTGTTTACCGGGCGCGAGTTGTCGCCGGAAGAGGATGCCCAGCTGCACACAATGGCGCGCAGCATCGTGGTGAAGGGTGTCGAGTTGCCGGAACGGCTGCTCGATGAAACGGCACTATTCCTTCACCGTGTAGTCACCGATTTGCCGCCCGAAAAACAACGCATGTTGGAACGTCTGAACAGTTCGGACGAAGACTTGCTGAATCGCACTGTGCTGCTGGTCGACGATGACGCCCGCAACATTTTCGCACTTAGCAGCGTCCTAGAGCGGCGCGGAATGCGGGTTCTTACCGCCACGACTGGCACGGAGGCGATTGAGCTCATTAAATCGACACCTGATCTGGCGATCGTGCTCATGGATATTATGATGCCGCAAATGGACGGGTATCAGACGATGCAAGCCATACGGCAACGGCCAGAGTTGCGGCGGCTGCCAATCATCGCGTTGACGGCTAAGGCGATGAAAGGCGACCGGGAAAAATGCTTGGATGCCGGCGCCTCGGATTATTTGGCGAAGCCGGTCAATACCGAGCAACTGTTATCGTCGCTGCGCATATGGCTGCATCGTTGAGTAGTGAGGGCACCATGACGGGGCATGAGAAAGTCAACATCCTTCTGGTAGACGACCAGCCCGGAAAACTCTTGAGCTACGAAGCGATTCTGTACGGCCTAAATGAGAACTTGATCAAAGCAAATTCGGGCCGGGAAGCCCTTGAACTTCTCCTCAAGTCGGATGTTGCGGTTATCTTGATCGACGTCTGCATGCCGGATCTGGATGGATTTCAGTTGGCCGCCATGATCCGCGATCATCCGCGGTTTCAGAAAACTGCAATTATATTTATCTCCGCTATTCTGCTTGGCGAACTGGACAGTCTGCGCGGTTATGAAATGGGCGCAGTCGACTATGTTCCAGTCCCCGTCGTGCCAGAAGTATTGCGGGCGAAGGTCAAGGTGTTTGCCGAACTCTACCGGAAGACCCGTGAACTCGAGCAATTAAATCAGCAGCTGGAGGCGCGAGTTGCAGAACGAACCGCAGAACTAGAGGCTTCGACAAATCATTTGATGCAAAGCGAGCAGCGACGAAGTCTCGCATTGGCGGCCGGTCAGATGGGTTCTTGGGACTGGGATGCCATCACGGGCGAATATTTGTGGGATGACGGACACTATCGAATTTTTGGCGTCGACCCGCGCAATTTCTCTGTCACGCCTGAAAATATTCGCACGCGAATTCATTCTGACGATTGGCATAGTCTTCAAATCGGTATTGAACGCATGTCAATTGAAGGACATGTGAACGACCTTGAGTTTCGCGTCTTGCGCCCGGACGGTCGGGTTCGCTGGTGCGTAGGAAGCGCCGCCGCCACCCTTGATAAAGATAATCGGGTGATGCGCGTGAGCGGAGTTACTATTGATATAACGGATCGTAAGGAGGCCGAGGAGCGGCAGATGCTCTTGGCCCGCGAGGTCGACCACCGTGCTAAAAATGCCCTTGCCCTCGTGCAATCGATTCTGAGGCTTACGCGTGCGGAAACCTTGCATGAATACATAACCGCTGTTGAGGGGCGAATTAAAGCCTTATCGCGCGCTCACGCGGTCTTGTCTCAATCACGCTGGCAAGGTGCCAATCTCCTTGGCCTTGTCGATGAAGAATTAGCGCCGTATCGCATCGATAACGCCGAGAAGATCATAACCACCGGTCCCGACGTACTCCTGCAGCCTTCGACTGCTCAAACCTTGGCGCTCGCCCTTCATGAGCTTGCCACGAATGCAGCGAAGTATGGCGCGCTTTCATCGGCATCCGGACGATTACAGCTTAGTTGGTTGTTGAAAGAGGGCAACCTTGTAATCGACTGGGTCGAATGTGGCATGCCGGCTACAAACCCGCCAAATTCAATAGGTTTCGGCACGAGAATTATCCAAGCGAGTATCGAGAGTCAGTTGCGTGGGGATCTCGCCTTTAATTGGGATGCGGAAGGTTTGCGCTGCACTATTTCAATTCCGATCAATACGGCGGGTATCACTGAATCCCTTATGCCGCGTGGCAATGTCGAAGCCCCCGATTCCGGCTCAGCTATCGCTCTGACTGGATGTTCCGTAATGCTCGTAGAAGACGAAGCGATCGTCGCGCTGGCTGTAAATGATTCCTTGACGGAACTCGGCTTTTCCGTGGTCGGACCATTCAGCCGCGTGTCTGATGCCAATCAAGCCTTGCAAGACTGCAAAGTAGACGCTGCAATTCTTGACATCAATTTAGATGGTGAGTTGGTTTATTCGCTAGCTGAGAATTTGACCGCTCGAAAGATTCCATTTGTATTCGCAACTGGATACGGTGCCGAGAGCATAGAACCAAGATTCGAGCATGTTCCGGTTCTGCAAAAGCCAGTCGAAAAAGATACCTTATTTCGCATGTTCGGGACGCTAGAGACTAAAGGGGCATCCGTTACGAACATCAAGCTGCATCAATTCACCGCGACAAAGCCACCGCCAGATTCCCAAGGACAGGCCGCCGTGGCTTTGCGGTTGGAAGTTTAGGCCACGGCTAGGTTCCGTGTCTTAGCGGTACGGTCGCATCAGCTAAGCCACGCCCGGCGCTAGGCGAATAAGGCGTGCTTCTCAGGCACTTAGAGTCATAGCGAAATTTTATTCACCGTCAGCCGCCAAATTGGCGCATATTTTTTGCCTGGGGGACCGATGCCAATTTTTCGGCATCTTCAGGGGCCGATTCTCGATCCTGAAGGAATTAAAGCAATCACGACGGCTTACGAAAAAGCCTGCGTTGATTTGCAACTTAACGATCGCGACGACCCGCTCACCAAGATTGTTGCTAAAGACGTAATTGCGGTCGCGCAAACAGGCGAACGCGATCCCGTCCGAATTACACAAATGGTGATGCAAAAGTTAGGGGTGCGAGGCGCTAAATAGTATCATGATTAAGAAGGCGCAGACATACGCTATCACGGGTCCCGGCTGGTCAGGTACGCTTCCAAACGGAGTGAAGCAGGTCAAATCTCCTACAGGAATGGTGTGGATCTTAGGGCGCATCTACAGCACCGGCACGCCAGAGGACTACAAGGCGGTGCATGCCCTGCAAGACAAATTCTCGGTCGTTCCACTGAGCGCTTTCGGCAAGTCGTACACGCCGCCACAAGGCGTCGTCGATCCTGCCTTCGATATGAAGACCGCAGTGCGCAAACAGGTTAACGCTCTGAATATTGATGACTATTTCGTCAAACTCGCGACACTGATGAAAACCAATCCGCCGACCGCGAAGGATGCGCCGATCGTTGCGCAGATGGCAAAGATCGGGTAGTGTCCAAAATCTTTCGCACATTTGATCAGGCGACGGCTCCGGTTTGCATGACCTGCGGCTGGTAGAGCGGCCGCATGTTCATGTAGCGTTTTTCTGACCATGCCGTTCCCGCGATGTAACGCAGGCGAGCTGCCGCCAGGTTGAGACAGGACTGACCGTCCGGAAATGCGCCCACGACGCGTGTTCGGCGCCGGATCTCTCGCATGATCCGCTCCAGCGGATTGTTGGTGCGGATTTTCTGCCAGTGGATGTCGGGAAAGGCATAGTAGGTCAGGGTCTCATGGACAGCCTGCTCGACGAGGTCGGCGGCCTTGCTCATCTTGCCGGCTCGCAGATCCTCGATGATTGCTTTGGCCTTCCGGTCGGCGGCCTCCCGGCTCTCCTGTGCATGAATGGCCTTGAGCATATGGCTCACTTCACGGACCCTGGTCGCCGGCACATGGCTGAAGACATTGCGGTAGAAATGCACCATGCAGCGCTGCCAGCGTGCCTCGGGTAGATACTCCGCGATGCTTTCAAGCAGGCCGCGGCAGGCATCTGAAATGATCAGCTGAACGCCCTTGAGGCCGCGATCGACCAGGTGCTGCAGAAACGCCGACCAGCCAGCTTTATCCTCCTTGGCGCCCTCACAGATGCCCAGAATCTCTCGAAATCCTTCCGAATTAACGGCGCTGGCCACCAGCAGAGAGACATTGCGAACCTCGCCCGCCCAACTGCGCTTCATCACGATCCCATCCAGATAAAGATAGGGATGCTCGCCTTCGATGCGCCGGTTCCGCCAAGCCTCGATCTTGGCGTAGATCTTCTTGTTGAGATTCGACACCGTGCTCGGGCTCACCCGCGTGCCCCAGAGCGCTTCCGTAATGTCCTCCACGCGCCGGACTGAAATGCCCGCCAAATACATCTCGATCAGCGCTTCCTCGACCGAGCTCTCCCGCCGGCGGTAGCGCTCAATAATGGCCGTCTCAAAGGTCTGGCGCCGCAGCTTCGGAACCTTGAGATTGACTTCACCTGCGCTGGTTTGCAGTGACCGTTCGTAGCTGCCGGCCCGGCTATCCTGCCGAGCTTGGCTGCGCTCGTAACGTCCTGCCCCGCAAAGCCGGTCTGCTTCAGCATCCAGCATGGCGTTCAGCGTCTCTTCTACCGTCCCGCGAACAATCTCACCAAGATGGTCTCGGATTCGAGCCTCATCGATCTGGATGACCTGGCCTATTGCCTTCTCGTCACTCATCGGTTGCCCCTTCCTCAGATTATAGGCGCGGACTCATAAGCACGTAGCCAAATCCGTATAGATACAAGCTTGATGAAGGCAAGATAGATGGCTGCGAGCCGTGAGCCCTAATTGTTACGCGCACCGAGCCGATCGACGACGACATGCCGAACGACTTTTAGCGAAACTTAAAAAAATGAAGATTTGAGACGCTTGGTCCGCTCGGCTAGTGCGGCACAAGGTGTCTTACATGCTTCCTACTAATGACAAATCCTCCCCGCTCGACAGCCTAAACAATTTGAGCAATTCGTCATCGCATTGGTAATCCATGCGCGGCTGTCAATCCGGCAATGTTCCGAGAGCGTATGCGGCTCCGAGCAGCAAGCTTGGCCGTAGCCCGACCGGCGAGAACCACTTGTTGAAAATTGTCAGGACTTCGCCACTACCGTAAATACGCGCAAGTGCAGTGTTGACGGCCAAGCGCAATGCCCAATCGCCGCGTGGCAGTACAATGGCATAGGGCTCCATTGAAAGATCATCCGGGAGCATGATCAATGCTTGTGGGTTATTGAATTGCGCGCCGACCAATAGCAGCTTGTCGCTCGCGAATGCATCGGCTCTGCCGCCTTCCAGAGCCGCGATGCCCTCCTTCCGGTCCGTCACCTCGACAATTCGGGCGTTCAGATTCTGCTGCTGGTTCCTTTCGGACACGGCCCGTTCATTGCTGGTACCGGCGATGACAGCAATCTTTTTACTCGCCAAGTCTCTAAAACCGCGGATACCAGAGTCTCTCTTGACCACCAATCCCGTGCTTTCGACGAACACAAAGCTTGAGAAGTCTACCTGCTTCATTCGGCTGAGAGTTGCAGTGCTGGAGCCACATTCCATATCGGCCATTCCGTTTGCGACGGCCTCGAAACGTGTCTGAGTGGTAACGGGGATCCATTGGATATTGAGTTCTTGGACACCGAGCTGTTTCTCCAGTGAGTGCACGACCAACGTGCAGAGATCAATTGTATATCCGGCCGGTTGCTTGTTATCATTTAAGGAGGAAAACGGCTCGGCGTCGGTTCGGTAAGCAATCCTGATGATTTTTGTTTTGTTGATCGCAATTAGCCGCCCATCGGTACCTTGCGCTGACGCTACGACGGCGGTCAGAACGAGTGCGATAAGAGCAAAGACGATACGCGTCATGATTACCCCCAGGAAGAAAAACTCACTGCGTCTTTCCTCTATGCCAATTAGGTGCCTGACGTTATCGGCTGATACAGGACAAATGGAAGTAATCTTTGCTGTCGTCTGAGAGCGCCCGGTTTGTATCCCGCTTTGGCCCGGCGGCAGGTGTACTCGATGCGAGAGGCAGGAGGCTATCCCAATTCCGAGATGGTCGATGATGGATATTCATGGATTTTCAGTGAAGAGGTAGATTGGCGGCAAGATCCAAATTTTGTTGCCAATCGAGCTCGATTGATGGTGCACCCGAATACGAACTAACGGATATTGAGCACGAAATCGAACTGGCCGGCGAGACCGTCGCCGGTGTCCGCTACCCGCATCAGCAATTCACGCTGAAACAGGCCATCACGCAGGTTCGCTGGTTCGTTGGGGAAATAGAGTTGCGTGGTGAGCAGCCGGCTGCCCGGCGCCTGAACCTTGACGTGATAGTGCCTTGTGCGACCGGAATAGAGCTCCGGCACGATGGTGCGGAAGCGAAAAGCGCCGTCGAGCCCGGTGGTGACATGGCCACGATATCGGAAACCGATATTGTCGTATTCACCTTTGTCATCAGCGTGCCAGAGATCGACCACCGCGCCGCGAAGCGGGCGACAGTGTCTCGTCAGCACAAAGCCAGAAAGTTCGAGCGGACGGCCCCCAGCGCTGGGCTCGCGGAGGTCATTGCGCCCCGGCGATCTTGGCTTGAAAAACGGCCCCTCAGTCTGATGGACGGTCGGTTCGTCGCCATCGCGACAGGCAGGCGTCGGCGCAAGTTCTTGCGTCAGGACAGCGTCCGGACAGAAAAGTTCCCATCCGGCGGCAAGGATGCCGGTGTTGAGTAGAAATCGGCGGCGAGTCGATTTCGATAGTTCGTTCATGACCATGGCCAAGCTGTTGAGCGATAGCAACCAATACTAGCAGAATGAATGCTGAAATGCACTTAGCACCCGCATCGCGAAAATCCGATTGCCAAACAGTTTTGGTGAAGGTGCAAAGGTGGGACTGCGAGCGGGTGCCGGACCGTCGAATTGGCGTGACGGTAACAAATTTTCACCCTTTTAATAGCCGAACGCGCCGCAACATTTTTGTCCGCTTTCAGATGCCGGCTCAACCGGTCGATGCATCACAGGCGTTAAATCTCTTTGCTGGGGATCACGCTGTTGAGCCACGCGGCGAGCGCATCCAGCACTTCTCCAAGAACCTGCGCATCTTTCCGGCCTGTCCGCGCCGGCACATGAAAGGAATGATCGGCATCCACAAACAGCTTCAGCGTTGCGCGCCTGCCGAGTTTTTTGCAAAGCGGCTTAAGTTGATCGAGCGAGGCCAGCATATCGCGGGTGCCTTGCAAGAATAGCATTGGGATTTGCACGTCAAACAGATGTTCGGCGCGGTCCTGCGATGGATGGCCGGCTGGATGCAGCGGAAATCCGAGGAATGCCAGTCCATACACGCCTTGCAGGGAATCTTTCGCCTGCGTCTGCGACGTCATCCGGCCGCCGAACGATTTGCCGCCGCCAATGAGCGGAAGTTCCGGCAGCAAGCGCAACGCCGCGGCCACGGCGGCGCGGACCGTCGCTTGCGCCAGTTGCGGCGGATCAGGCCGCCTGGTGCCACGCTCCATGTAGGGAAACTGGTAGCGCAAAGTGGCGATGCCGCGTCGTGCGAGTTCTGCTGCAACAGCTACCATGAAGGGATGATGCATTCCCGCTCCGGCGCCATGTGCCAGCACGTAGCAAGCCCGTGCCTGGGCCGGCGTCTGCAACAAGCCGGAAACGCGAACGGCTTCATTAACTGTAATACTGATAGGTTTGGCAATCACAGAAGACACTAGGCGACCCCGTAGGCACTTCGCACGCCGTGCCAGAATGTAGCCTTGAGCGGCTCGTCTGCCTACTCAGGATGGCTTCATGTCCTATGGAACCGACCAGAAGGGCATCGCAGGCAAAAAGGTGAGAAGGTAAAAATTTCTCGCGCGCCGTTCGCTGTTACTTTGTCACTTTGGCCCATGTAAGGTGAAAGTTGGGGCTGCTCCGAACGTCGAATTGGCGTGACGGTAACAAATTTTCACCTTTTAATGGCCGGAGCAGCCGCGCATGAACCTCCAATCAATGTCGGGTTCCAGGGGTAGAGCAGCCGTAGTGTGGACATGGCAGCAGCGACGCAAATGACCCAGAACGGACATCCGTCGATATAAACTTCATAAATTTGTACTTTAAGCGACGGTGAGAAGCGTACAAATTTCGGCAAGCAAAAGTTAGGAACTGCAACGCTAAGGTGCGCTCCAACTCCTTGGGACCCCTGGCGCGACCGAAGTCGACGACAAGTTGAGACTAGTCGGGACCGAGCTGCAGGTGGCGTACATGAGATATAGTTTTCTCGCTAATTGGTACGTAGCAATCAGTTGCGCAGCGCTCATTTTAACCATCGCTGGCTACGTTATCACCCGTGTTTGGGAGACCTACAAACTCCGTAGCGACGGACAGCGCGCGATTGAGCGGATGAGAAATCTCGGTCCTGGAGAACCGCTGCAGCCTGAACTGGCGGTGAAGCCGGCATTGCCTCCGCAAGTGGGGAACAAGGTCCAGCCGGTCAGCAACGTCGCGCCAGCGCTGCAGCCCGAACTGGCGGTGAAGCCGGCATTGCCTCCGCAAGTGGGGACCAAGGTCCAGCCGGTCAGCAACGTCGCGCCAGCGCTGCAGCCCGAACTGGCAGTGAAGCCGGCATTGCCTCCGCAAGTGGAAACCAAGGTCCAGCCGGTCAGCAACGTCGCGCCAGCGCTGCAGCCCGAACTGGCAGTGAAGCCGGCATTGCCTCCGCAAGTGGAAACCAAGGTCCAGCCGGTCAGCAACGTCGCGCCAGCGCTGCAGCCCGAACTGGCGGTGAAGCCGGCATTGCCTCCGCAAGTGGCGACCAAGGCTCAGCCGGTCAGCAACGTCGCGCCAGCGCTGCAGCCCGAACTGGCAGTGAAGCCGGCATTGCCTCCGCAAGTGGAAACCAAGGTCCAGCCGGTCAGCAACGTCGCGCCATCGCTGCAGCCCGAACTGGCAGTGAAGCCGGCATTGCCTCCGCAAGTGGCGACCAAGGCTCAGCCGGTCAGCAACGTCGCGCCAGCGCTGCAGCCCGAACTGGCAGTGAAGCCGGCATTGCCTCCGCAAGTGGGGACCAAGGTCCAGCCGGTCAGCAACGTCGCGCCAGCGCTGCAGCCCGAACTGGCAGTGAAGCCGGCATTGCCTCCGCAAGTGGGGACCAAGGTCCAGCCGGTCAGCAACGTCGCGCCAGCGCTGCAGCCCGAACTGGCAGTGAAGCCGGCATTGCCTCCGCAAGTGGCGACCAAGGCTCAGCCGGTCAGCAACGTCGCGCCAGCGCTGCAGCCCGAACTGGCAGTGAAGCCGGCATTGCTCTCCGCAGCAAGTGGGGAACAAGGTCCAGCCGGTCAGGGACAACGTCGCGCCAGCGCTGCAGCCCGAACTGGCAGTGAAGCCGGCATTGCCTCCGCAAGTGGAACAAGTGGGGACCAAGGTCCAGCCGGTCAACAACGTCGCGCCATCGCTGCAGCCTGAACTGGCAGTGAAGCCGGCATTGCCGCTGCAAGTGGGAACCAAGGTACGGGCGGTTCGCAACTTCGGGCCAGTCAAGGATGGCGCGCCAGGTATAATTACAGGCGTAGCCGACATTTCCTTTTTTTGGGGGTCACGGCCAGCGTACCTATGCACATTCGCTGAAAACATGAAGGTTCACGCGCGCCCGAAGGAGATTGAGGCATCTAATCACGGACACAGTCTTGAAGAATTGGAGCAACCGGATTTTGGATCAGTTCTATCGCGGCATATGGCGTTGCGGACGCAACAATTGCTTTCCCGGCAGCGTCCGTCTGATGCGCCCGCCTTTCGTGGGTAGAGCGGACGTGCCTTACGAGTTTGGCGAAACTAAAATCAAAATCAATTGCCGCAGTGCACAGCCAATGTCGCTTATGTGGGCCAAAAGCCGACAAGCCGTCGTGGGCCAAAACCCGGCGTTGTTCGCGCTATTACCCCACTAGCGGACATTCAGTGGGTGGCCTAACTGGTCTGAACCTGAACAGCGAGCCTGGGACCCGAAGGTTTCAAGGTAAAAAACTTCAGCCCACGCCACCGCCTTGGGGCGCATAACATTCGGCGGTCTTAGTTTGTCACCTTGCTACCGACCAAGCGACGGTGCTATGCGGGAAACGTGCGCAAAGGCGGAGGCGTTACCCTTGCGGGAGGGTCGGTTAGTGCCGTGCAGCAGAGCCGATTACACCTCTTGCGTCATCCCGACGAAACTCGGCGTCATAATTCACATTTTAGCGCATCAACTGTTCGATCATTTGCTGTCGGATCGTAGCGTTCTGGCTGCAAGTTAGTTACGCCACCGCCTTTGCAATTGCGGTAACCACTTCGTCGGTGTCGATGGTATCTGGCCCGCCGGGTGTCGCTGGATACTCCTCAGAAAATTGGTCGATGAGTTCGACGATCATGCAATGCAGGCAGGGGCGTTCTTCGTTGTCTCGCTCGTCTGACATGGCCGCTGTTCCTTTAAGCCTCCGGTTGGGGCGCTGCCACCCCTTGTAAAGTGCGACGGTTGGTCGGTCTTGGTTTGTCATCACCGCATCCGATTGCCGTGCATGGATCCCCACACGAATTGCTCGGACTGGGGTCCAAAAAACGCCATAGTTCGGGATCACTCGCAAAATGCGGGATTTAACCGCTTCGTAGGGGCACGATGAGCGGATTCGGGGGTAGTGGCCAATTGAGCTGCTTTTGGCGCCTGCTTGGGCTCGGCGCAAGCTGCCTGGCGCTCGCCAATTGCGCTAACGGCAACATGTCCAGCCGGGTCGATCCCAATTCAGTCACCATTACGACTACCGCCGATGCAAGGCACGAACACGACCAAATAATCCGCAATGCCGATCGAGCCGCAATCCAGTATGTGGCCGAATCTACCAATAACAATGGACGCGCCACCATCGTCGGCGCCAGACCCCCCGAGTGTCCGCGTTCTTTCTGCGGCTGTGAAGCATCACTCTATTTATTCGGCCAGGTTCGAGCCGATCTCAATTTGGCTTCTAACTGGATGAGAAAATTTCCACGCGCCTCGCCAGCCCCTGGAATGGCAGCGGTCCGCAACCATCATGTGTTTGTGCTGATGAGCAATGTCGACGGCAGCAATTGGCTGGTGCACGATGGCAATTCTGGCCGCGGTTTAATCCGTGAGCATGTGCGGTCGATTAGCGGATACACCGTGGTCAACCCGCAGGGCACCAGCGTAACCGCATCGCTCGTGGCGCCGGCCGAATGATGTCGGTGGCCTGCGTTCATCGCAGTTACTTTCATTAACGTGCCACTAAACTCGACTGCAAAAGATTAGGGCTAGCGGCGGTCTTAGTTTGTCACCTTGCTACCGACATCCCCTGATAGCAGACATCGGTCGAAGCCCTTGGTTATTTCAATTGTTTTGCCGATAATTCTGCCGTTGCGCATATACAAAATCGAAGATTAGGGACATAAATGTTAGGAAACAAAAAATCAGTATAGCGGCCTCGCCGAAGTCACCCGAGGATAGCCAGGGAGAAGTGGAAATGACGAAAAAGGGCATCATAACGAGTGCGCAGCATGTTGTAGCCGCAGGGAAAAGCGCCGCTGAAGGAGCCAAGGCGCTTGCTGGCGAAGTTGCTCATGCTGCTGCTACGGCCGCCACGGCTGCGGCCGACGTAGTCTTGGATAGGGTTGCGGATAAGGTTGCGGCAGCGATAGAAGCAAGGAAGCCCAGTTCCCGCGCGAAGAAAAGGGCCGCGAAAAGGATGACTACCAAGAAACGCACTGCCCAAAAGAAGAAGAAGGCCAACACAAAGAAGGCCCCCCGCAAGGCTGCTAAAAAGAAACGAATTTAACGCACGCGACGAGACGGGTTTTACCTTGAGCTTTTACCGATGACACTCGACGCAGCTTTGTCACCTTGCGACGCAATGTGAGGTATCACGCCAGCGGATAAACCAAGAGCCGACGTGGACGATTATTCGTGCGCGTCAGTTTTGGCTACGTGCTAATGCGTCCACGACGTAGCAAAGAGATTTTTTCGGGAGCGAGCTGCGTGACACTGCAAATCGGATTTGCCCGATCAATCGGCCCGGGCGGGCCGGGCGCGCGCAGATGCGGGCGAGGCCCCGGAAGCCTTCATAACGGTGACGTGAAATCCGCCGCCGTCCGCGGAAATCCGAAAATACTGCTAGGGCCCTTGTTAGGGCAGAGACCTGCATGAATAGAAAATGCACATTCAATCAAAAGCTTATAAAGAAGATTGGCGGACGCAGTCGCAGTCGAACCCGTCTCCAATCCCAAATTCGCTGCTAACAGGGAAATTAACAGGGAATATTTCAATTTTGGGCCAACTCGCGGCTCCGAGGGCTCATAATGCCCAATGATTACGGGGCCTTTGAGTCAAGTTCCCTATGCGAAGGAACAGGGAATTATTTTGGCTGAACAGGGAATTTTGGCGCACGAACAGGGAATTTTATCGGGCCAAAACCATAGTCATCGCCGGATGAGATTTTCGGTACACACAGCTAGGCTTTAGGCATTGCACGAGGCGTGGTCCGGAGGCTCGTTGAAGAACGCGCGGGCAAACTTTATGCCCATCTTCCCGCCCAAGAGCTAAAAGTCGGCTGCTAGTTGTCGGCGGTGAGTGACGGCCGCAGGCCCAACGGGCGGGCGTTGTGTGAGCTGCGCACCATGTGCGCACGGCCTTGATTACGAGTGAACTCGCAATAGGCGAACCCCAGCCCCGAGACTGAGCCGCGGAAGCTCAATTCACCGGTGCGCTCCAGATTGAAGCAGGGCTGGATCGGCAAACCGCGCACCGAGGCGCAAACCAATTCGCCCTTCACGCGCAGCGTGTCGGCAGGCAGCGCGGCGTAGCGCAGCGGGCCCTGACCTCGGAATTGGATGGAGCCAACCACCGAGCCGTCGGGATTAACCCGGCCCTGACCGCGGGTGCCTTCGAAACAGGTGTAGGAGAACAGCGTGCCGACGACGAAGCGGCGCGCCTCATCTGCGCCCATCTCGCCAGCGATCGCCGGCACCGCGGCCAGCAGGCCAACCAGCAACGCTACTGCACGCACCATAACCGCACTCCGACTGACGCCACCGGTTTACAAAGCCTGCGGCCTGTTTTTCAAGCCTCCTGGAATGTACCCGCCGTTCGTCGATAAATCCTGAACGCGTTCCCCCGACTTTGACCACGATTCGCCCGCGCACCTGGCCGGCGAGGATGGCCGCCACCGCCGCCGGAACCTCGGAAAGGTCGATTTCCTGCGTCATTGAGGCCAATTTTTTGGCGATCCAGGTCGTTTTCCGACGTTTCCAGGCTTCCCGCCGGCGCGAAATCGGGCACATCACGAATGATGCCGTAAACACACACGCCGCGCAAAATAAAGGACGCGACCGACCGGCGGGATCCACAGGAAGTGGGAAACTATCAAGCGGCGCGGCTGACGAGAGATTGAGGCATTGACTATTTCGACGCCGCGGTTTCCGGATTGAGGATCTTGTAGAGCTGGAAGCGGTCCCCGTCGGCGATCAGTTTCAAGCGCGCGTAATCGGGATTGGGCGCCTCATCCTCGGTGACTAGCACGTAAACACCGAGCAGCGGCCGATCAGCGCCGGTAAGCCGACATGGCAGCGGCGAAGCACAAAACTCTGAACATCGAAGTGTAGGGCTGCGATCAACGCTCGCTAGGAACATCCACCAATATCTATGAGTCGGCCCAGATCAGCGCGAGTTACCCGGGGCCACTCCGACGACCATCTGTCAGGGCGATAAATTCGCAACGGGCTGTTTTTTCAGCTTGCTCGGCACGGACGGCATTGCTCCCGAAGTCTTCGGCCCGGCTGACACCGCGGTCGGTGCCGCAAACTTTAGAGGCTCTTGTGGCTTGCCGCCATTCAAATCACGAAGGGCTTCGACATATTCCTTTGGTACCGTCAAAAAAAGACCGGGGGTCTTCAAACCCACGTGTGTTGCAATATCATCTCCGAATGACACGCAGCTGCGCAACAGCGCATTCCATACATGGGCTGTTTTATCGGTCTTCAGCTTGTGGATATAGGCAGAGATTTTATTGAAAGTCGCGGCGTCCACCCAAACTCGATAACGAGCGGTAACATATTTTTCCTCAAGGTCGCCGTCGCTAGCTCCGATTTCGGCTGGTACAGGTATAACGTGCCCTATTGTCCAGGCAACGACGCTGCAATTTAAGCAATCGTTAAAGTCGCCAGCTGGATGCAAGCCCGCAATGTCACTCTTTACAATTTCGCCGCGATTATTCACTTGCCCATAGATAACATACATGTGGCCATAGCTCGCGGCAGACCGCGCGCGAAATTCGACAAAGTACTGCTTGTAAGAACTTTGGTTCGATTTGGCGACAGTCGGCCGCGTCGAATCTGAAGGCCCGGCTGGCACCGAGGGTGCGCTGATCCGGGTTTCGGTATTCATCTCTTTTGCGGTGGTTGACGAAGCTGTTAGCCCGAATGAGATCGCGGCCAGAATGCCAGCCACCAGCATGCGGATGTACCGGCGCAAGCAGTAAGAATTCCGCATGTTCGGCCTCTTACGACTATAGGCGTCGATCGGCAGTCGAAGCGCTGGCCTCGTCGCCCCGCTGAGAAGTCCGAGCACTTAGCAAACGAACAAGTCGACTAAAGGCTCAGCACTATGCCCGACCGACCCGTCAATTGTTTGCTGTTAAGTTCAGCCCTTGGTAACAACCGGCGCCGGTGCTTTACCCTTGCCAATTGGAGTCTTGCCCTTGCCGGCGCAACCAGCGAGACCTAAGGCGAGCACTACCGAGCAGATTACGACTAGGAACTTTTTCATAAGGCACCCCAGTTTTTAAATTACCCCAACCCACTAACCCGATTTTGGCTCACCAACTAGTGCAGAAAAGTCACACTCCCCAACATTCTCAAGCCGCCATCGCCTCAGCGAAACTCTTCGCAGCTGCCGACTAAAGGATACCGATCAGGGTAGGCCTTTTTGAGCGCAGCTTCGACCTTGTTAAGCGCAGCCTCACATGCTTTCTGGCTGCTATATCGTGGTGAGGGCTTTGCCTCAAAGCCGGGGGGGCGTTCCAAGAATTGCCAATAAGCCGACGCAGGTGTTGCTATGAGCGCAAACGTCGCGATGGCGGCACCAAACCATAGGAAATTGACGATTTGCGATCTCATGTTCCCTCGCAGGGCTAAGTCAAACTTATCAGATGATGTTCAAGGACGCGCCATGCCACGCGCAATTTTATTTGGGTGGCGGTTGGAATTGGGCCCGGCCGTAAAATCGCGGTTTCACCGCAACACGACAACTTTCGTACCATAACCGACACGCTCATACAGATCCATAATGTCTTGATTGTGCATGCGGATGCATCCGTGCGAGACGAACCGGCCAACAGAGCCCGGATTATTTGTGCCATGGATGGCATATTGGCCGCCCCCGCTCAGAGTTAAGGCCGCCGCACCCATCGGATTCGCAGGGCTGCCGCTCGGTATTACCTCCGGCAGCCGGGAATAATCTCTCCTGATCGAGTCCGGTGCTGACCATGCCGGCTTGATGTATTTGCCGTCGATCGAAGTCGTTCCTGACCAAGCCATGCCCGCCCGACCAACCCCTACTGGATAGCGGATAGCCTCACCCTCGCCGATAACATAGTATAGACGCCGCTCGTTCGTCTTCACGACGATCGTGCCGGCTGAATAACCGCTGAAATGGACAATGTCGCGGGCGCCCGATGGCGAAACAGACAAGATTGTGAAAGCTAAGAACGCCTGCATGCCGAGAGAAAGGATGCGCATGGCCCGATACTCTGCCCAATCGCATACTAACATAGGTGAGTTTCCATTGGACCGTGACTTCCGTCAAGATCGCGTTGTGTCCGAAAATCCGAAAAACGGGTTGCAAAAAAGAACCAATTCTCGTGGCTTTTGAAATGGTTCCACAATGACCGAGATGACAGCTGCACTCATCTGGTTCGCTGGGCTCATCGGCTGGTACGTCATCCGACTTCCCTTTGCACGAAAGGCTAAAAAGATTGGGGTGAGCAAGTCGCTTTTCGACTGGCGCGAGTCGATGCTTCTCGCCTTTGCATCGCTTAGCTTGTTCGTAACTCCAGCTCTGTACACATTAACTGGGTTTCCCGCATCGCTCGATCGCCCATTTATCCCCGCGATCGCTTGGCTCGGGCTAGTACCGCTGTGCGCTTCGCTGTGGCTGTTTCGCCGGAGCCATGTCGAACTCGGCCGCAATTGGTCGATCTCGCTGGAAGTCCGCGAGCACCATACCCTGGTAAAGACTGGCGTCTATCGGCTTATCCGGCACCCGATGTATTCTTCGTTTTTCCTCTTAGGCCTATCTCAGATGTTGCTGTTGCCAAATTGGCTTGCGGGTGCATCCGGATTGATTGGGGTGGCCCTCCTCTTTGTTTTTCGTGTGAGGCGGGAAGAGCATATGATGATTCAAACCATTGGCGATGAATATCGCAGCTATATGGCTGGCACGAAGCGCCTAATCCCCTGGCTCTTATAACCCCCCGGAGAGAACCGATGCGTGGGCGAGCCGTCCGATTGTCGCTACCGCGACGCACCATTGTGGACTTACTGCATTTCGCCGCTGCTGTTCCTAGCGTCCCAGTGCAAAAGCGGATACGACTGAAAGCTGTAGCCAGTGCGAGAGCAGCTTGCCGCAATCGGCCTCGATGGACTGCCATATTTGCAAAAGCCCATGCGCTAGTAGCGCGCGAGTTTCCCGATTTTCGGCGTGCATTCGTCAAGTTTCCCTGGCCAATGCTGTACGAATATCCGTTGAGCAATGCCAACATTGTCATCGAAAGGGACTATGAGGGCGAGCCCGGCATCTTTTCAATCTTGATCAAAGACCCGGCCTCGCTATCGTTACCCGAACTAGGACGCATCCTCGAGCATGCCTCGACCGCTCCTATTAATGATATTAAGGAGTTTCGGCGATTGTTACGGATCTCTGCTCTTCCTCGACCGCTCCGTCGACTTTTGTGGTGGGTTGGACTGAACTGGGGCAGACAGCGATCAAATTTCTTTGGCACATTCGCACTTTCAGTTTATTCCGCACTCGATGCTGAATCGCTGCACCCCCTGACACCTTTGACAACACTGCTGAATTACGGAGTCATAGACAGCGACGGCGACGTGAGTGTGCGGATTATCTATGATCACCGAGTGATGGACGGCGCTACTGTGGCCCGGGCCCTTGCGCGTTTGGAGCAAGTCCTCAACACGTCCATTTTAGATGAAATAGAGTTGCTAGCTAAAAATGCGCCGTCAGCAAGTCGTCTTCCCGCTTCGGACCAGATCCAAATATTATGATACCATTTGATTTATTGCACAATTTGGGAACATTCAGGCCACCGTCCGGGCATTTCCGCATTCGGAGCTTGCTTTTGCTTCTGTCGTTTCTGTTTGTCTGCACCGCGAGTTATGCGCAAGATTCGAGCGGCTCTAGTAGCCCATCGGACGCCTGCCTTGCATTCAAAAGCGGATTGTCGCTCGGTGCACCGCTTCCCTACACTAAGGCCAAATTGCATGTGGGCGAAACCCTGACAATCGTCGCCCTCGGCTCCTCGTCGACGACTGGTTTCGGAGTGTTCAGATCCGGCGGTGCCTTCCCGGACATGATGAAGCAGGAGCTGCTGCGGTTGCGACCCTCCGCACGCATCAGGCTCATTAACAGCGGGCGCATCATGGACGACCTGCCGGGCAACATCGCCCGACTCGACAACGACGTACTGCGCCACAAGCCCGATTTGGTGGTGTGGCAGATCGGAACCAATGACGTAGTGTGGCGCGGAATTGCCAACAATGCGAAAGAAATGCTTAACGATGCCGTGACGCGGCTCAAAGCCGCTAGTACCGACGTCGTGCTGCTGGATTTACAGTATGCGCCGCTGGTGCTCGTCGCCACGCGTCACACCCGAATGGAGAAAATCATCGTCGAGGTTGCACGCGACCAGAAGGTCGGCCACTTTCCGCGATTTCTTCTGATGAAGCGAGCGATCGAGGCAAATGTCAAAGGCTTGGTCTTGTGGGACGCCCTCCACAATTCCGCCGAAGGCGATAAGTGTGTCGGTATCGCGCTCGCACAAATGATCAACGCCGCTGCGCAGTAATAACTCGGGATAAACGCATTATAGCCCCGGGATCGGCCAAGAATGGGTTTGCTCCCGAAGTTCTCCACTGTACGTTGATCTTTCCCCATCACCCTCGTTACCCATTGGAGCTATCGCTTGCCGAAGTGGTGCTACTTGTCCATACGCGGCGGCGGTCGTAAACACAGAACCCAAAATATCACCTGAATATGCACCCGATCATGCGGCGCGCCCGAGCGCCATCGATACTGCAGTGGTGGAGTGGTGGACAGTCTGAAAGGTAGTGGTTGATGGCTTGAAAGTGCTTGACCCCGAACGGCCAATTAGAGAAGCGGACATTCGACCCTCAGCGAACAACTGGCCCTATTATCAAATGAACAAATTCGCGGACATCACTGCTGCACAATTACCGTCGCGCCAATCTTTGTACGATTGTACAGGTCGATGATGTCATCGTTGGACAGTCGAATGCAGCCTGAAGATACACCACCACCGAGCTTCCAAGGCTCGTTCGTCCCATGAATGCGGTATAGCGTGCCACCGAGATAAAGTGCCCGCGCACCGAGCGGATTATCCGGGCCGCCCGCCATGTGACGTGGCAGATTGGGAAACCGCTTCAGGATATTTGGCGTAGGCGTCCAGTCCGGCCATTCGCGCTTGGCGGAAACCGTGCTGACGCCCGACCAGCCGTAGCCCTCCATGCCAACAGCGATGCCATAGCTAATCGCCCTGCCGTCACCTAGCACGTAGTAGAGCCGCCGTTTGCTGATGTTGACGACAATGGTTCCTGCGGGGCGCGTGCTTGGATAATCCACTTCTTGGCTTGGAATGCGCTCATAAATTATGCCAAAGGGAGTTCTGAAGCGACCACACTTGGCCGGAACTCTCCGAAGCGGACTCTCGGGCGGCCTTGGGCGCACTACTCGCAGCACAAGTGCCAAGCAATGAACTCGTGATAACTATCGCGAGCAGACCAATTGAAAATCTCATTGTGCTTCAATTCCAAGCAAGCGAGCCCACCCAACCCAGCCTATCATTGTCTTCAGCTTTGCCAAATCAATCAAATTCGTTAGGTGCGGATCGAACTTCTCGCCGCTCGCGGTCTCTGCATCCGTGTGGAGGATCGGTGCAAAACAGCGGTTCTCTACACAAAAATGGCTACCATAATTTCTCCATGTTTATTAGGCTCCTTTGAAGACGCGGTTTAGGGGGAAATTCCATCCATTCACTACGGAAACAGAAAAGCAACGAGAGGCCCGTCCGCTTTGGCGTGGTCGAGTCCTGGTCAGCAAGTATCCGAGTGTCACCTTTTATGCACTATGCGACCACCCTCTCTGATGTCACGTCCGTAGCTCGACGCATATTCTATCCAACCCGTGATCGCCATGCGGCGTTTATGGCACCCATCATTTCCCTAAAGACTATGCTCGTTGCTGCAGCCATAGCCGCTTCGGTCACATTCGGCACCGAGTGGATGCACGCTGCTTACGACAAAGCTGACAGCAATCTGAAGGCCGAAGAGAATTGCTGCGTCTTCCGCTCGGTACCTACTAGCGCCGGTTCACTTCTCGACAGCCCGTTCGCGCATGGATACGCGTTGCTCTTCCTGTCAGAGCCTGTTGGGTCTGATGTATCACGCCAGGAACAAGCGTCTCTCCGTGAGACGGAACGACCTTCCGGCGAGTTAATCCCCGGCAGTCAACTGCCCAAGCGAGCGCCTTCTGACGAAGAAGTGCTCTCGGTTCCGTTGCCACGGTCTCGTCCGTTCGTCGATCAATACAGGCAGATCCAGAGCGGCACCGCTCCGGTAAACGGCATTGCTACGAGTCCAAAATCCACAGCAAGCCCTTCGTCGACTGCTTCATCGTCATTTTTGACTTTGCTGAAGAACCTCTTTGGGAAGTTTCGCGACGACTCGCTTCCGCCGGAGGCAGTTGGTCGTACCGCGGTCTATGATATTGAGGGCCGTGTCGTCTATTTGCCCAACGGAGAAAAATTGGAAGCGCACTCAGGACTCGGCAAATGGCTAGATGACACTCGTTATGTGAGTGAGAAAGGTCGAGGACCGACACCCCCTAACGTCTATCGTCTCGCTTTGCGAAAAGAACTTTTCCATGGCGTTCAAGCAATTCGGCTCAATCCAGTTGACGGTAGCAACATGTACGGACGCGCAGGCATCCTAGCCCACCCCTACATGCTCGGCCCCGATGGTCAGTCAAACGGATGTGTCTCCGTGCAGGATTATCCCAAGTTCCTGGAAGCATTTCTAAGAGGGGACATCGACCGTCTCATTGTTCTTCCCTCTTCTGGTTCTGCTAGTGCTCGTGCTGCAGGTGATAAACAATACGCCTCACGATAGGCCAACAAGGATAGGCTTATAGTGATTTCATGAGTTCAGACTCGCCAGATTGAAGCAAGTCTAGAGCGACCAGCTTGTCTGCGGATAACAAATCTCAATCCTGCTGCGCAAAACCTACGACCAAAATTTTCCACCAAGGTCAGCCGTCATGCAGCGGGATGTCCGGCTGCAAATCCTTCACGCCTCGTATTTTCATCCATTATCCTGGCCTTTGCGCCCGTTTCCGAGGAGCTACGCCACAGGGTGATGACCTGGCCGCACTGCGAGCGTGAGTCCAAAACAGCGGCTACACCGAGGCGATTTCGTCCTGGCGCCGTGGCTCAACGATAGCTGATAGATTTTATGTCGAAACTGAATGCTGACTGGCGGGCCTTTACTACGCCTTGCAGACATGTACCTGAAACGCATGGATATATGGTTGGCGACGCATTTCGAGCGAGGGGCTGCCCAGATATCCAGGACCCCACACATCAGCGGCGGGTAATTTGCAACGGCCCCGCAATGTCCGCTATGCCCCCAATAGCGACCAAATTGCTGCAATGCCGCGAATGTCCGCTTTGTGCCAACAGATGGGGTAATCGGCCGGCAGCTTGTGGATAGCTGAAGATTTTAGGTGCTGCGCTTCAGGCTGATGGTGAAACGCGGTCCGCGTATACGGCCTCAAGCATCAGAAGGAGAAGCGCAGCATGGACCATTTTGCTGGAATGGACGTATCGGTCAAGGAGACCAGCATCTGCATTGTGGATGACACAGGCAGGATCGTGCGGGAAGTGAAGATAGCGAGCGAACCTGAGGCACTTCTTTCGGTGCTGAAGAACCCCGCCTACGACTTCAAGCGGATTGGATTGGAAGCCGGACCATTATCGCAGTGGCTTTTCAGTGCGCTGGCCGAAGCGGGCTTGCCGGTGATCTGTGTTGAGACGCGGCATATGCGGGCGGTGTTGAAGGCGCAAATCAACAAGACCGACCGTAACGATGCCCGTGGCATGGCGCAGATGATGCGGGCTGGGCTTTACCGCCCGGTGCATGTGAAGACGCTACGTAGCCAGAAACTGCGGATGCTGCTGACCCATCGCAAGCTGCTGCAGTCCAAGGCCATCGCCATCGACAATGATCTGCGTGGTACTTTGCGCAACTTTGGTCTCAAGGTCGGGATGGTGGGGAAGGTAAGGTTCGAGACGCGTATCAAGGAGCTGGTCGAGAACTTGCCCGATCTGGCCGCTATGGTTGAACCGCTGCTCATTGTCCGGCGGACGCTTCGCGAGCAGTTCTGCGTCCTGCACCGCCGCTTACTCGCCATCGTGCGGGACGATGAGGTGTGCCGGCGCTTGATGACGACGCCCGGTGTCGGGCCCGTGGTGTCGCTAACCTATCGTGCCACTGTCGACGTGCCGGCGCGCTTTCGTAGGTCCAAGTCAGTCGGGGCGGTGTTTGGTCTGACGTGTGCCAAGTATCAATCGGGCGAGGTGGAATGGAGCGGCAGAATATCACGCTGTGGAGATGAGATGATGCGGGTCATGCTCTACGAAGCAGCCCAGAGCATGCTGCGTTCGAATAAATGGTCCTGGCTCAAGGCCTGGGCGATGCAGATCGCCAGGCGTCGCGGAATGAAGAAGGCGATCGTGGCGCTGGCGCGCCGATTGGCCGTAATCATGCACCGCATATGGGTTGATGGCACCGAGTTCCGCTGGACCCGGGAACAAGCCGTAGCAGCATGAGAACCGTGCTGGATCAAATGCGATAGGAGAAAACCCGAGCTCCACCCAGCGGTGGAATGATGTCCCGCGCGGGACGATGGATGAGGTGAGTTCGTAATGTCGCTTGAACCTGCTGTCACTCTGACGGTAAGGCCGCCCAACAGATTGTTCCGCCTCGTCTCGAATCCCATAGTGGAAGGGCCCTAGCGCCGATTCCGAAGAGAAGCACGAGCCCGCGAGCGACATCGACACTGTGGTGGTGGATAGCCTGAAAGTGCTTGACCCGGAACGGCCGATTAGAGAAGGCGACATTCGCACTGCAGCAAACAGCATCTCTATTCGATCACCTCATCGGCGGCCACGAGCAGCGATTGCGGGACCGTTAGCCCGAGCGCTTTTGCAGTCTTTACATTGATCACCAGCTCGAACCTCGTCGGCTGCATTACCGGTAGCGGCGGGCTTAGAGCCTTTCAGAATCTGGCTAATATAAACACCAGCTTGCCGATATGCATCCACTAGGCTCTGAGCGTAGGTCATTAGACCGCCGGCGGCGGCAAACTCACGAAATGAATAGAAGCGGACAAACGCGGGCGCGGTGGAGTTGTCCGTTAAGTGCCGATAGGGACCAACGCACTACAACAAATAACGTCCCTATTGGATCAACTCATCGGCGCCCACAAGTAGGGTTTGCGGCATGATGATGCCGAGCGCCTTAGCGGTCTTGAGGTTGATCACTAGTTCGAATTTTGTCGTCTCTTGGACAGGGAGATCACCTGGCTTCTCGCCCTTTAGAATGCGGTCGACATACGTGGCGCCCTGGCGCACCTCTTCATCCAGACTGAAGGCATAGGACATAAGGCCACCATCTTTGACGAAACGGCTATCCCAATAGACCGCTGGGAGCCGATAGCGTGCCGCAAAATCGATGATCTGCTGGCGATGCAGCATTGTGAAAGAACTTGGCAGAACAATCACACCAGCATCCGAATGTGTTTTTAGCGCACCGATGACGCCGTCGATGTCGTCGTCGAGGCTAACCGCAGCTTCATTCACTTCAAGACCAAAGACTGGAGCAGCCCCATTGATTACGGGCAACCAGCCTCCAGGCGTGGTGTTAGGATCAAAAATGACCGCGAAATGGCGGAGACGGGGCGAAATCTCCTTGAGCAGTTGCAGCCACTTCGACGCTATGGAGTATTCGAAAGATGCAAAACCCGTGATGTTGCCGCCTGGATGCGCCAGGTTAGCAACAAAGCCTCGGTTCACGGGGTCGGTAACGCCGACGAAAACTATGGGGATTGTATCGGTGTTAGCTTGCACGACCCTCAGTACCGGTGAACTCAAGACAAGGATCACTTCCGGCTTTAGGCCCACCAGGTCTGCGGCGGCGGAACGCAGCCGCTCTACGTTTGGTTCTACCCCACGATATTCAAGATGAAAATTGCGGCCTTCTTCCCAACCTAAGCGCTTGAACTCCTTTGTAAGGGCAGCGACATCGTCCCGATCAACAAGATCCGACTTGGGCATTAGCACCCCGACGCGCCGAATACACTCGGGCTGCTGCGCCCGTGCCGCAAGGGGCCACGCCGCCACTGCACCGCCTAAGAGCGTGATGAACTCGCGCCGTTTCATGTCCGACCCCAAGCTCTGGAGGCAGGACTGTATCGGCTTAAACGAGTACTTTCATAGAGGCTGAAACTGGCATCAAGAACCATTGCCGCAGCGCACAGCCAATGTCGCTTATGGGTCATTCGCTGCGCATCTAGTCAGCTTCCGCGCGGACTTTTGTCCGTTGTTACCCCAATAGGCGACAAACGCGGACGCGGTTGGTTTGTCCGCCATTAGCGTCCGGGAGTTGGAGCGGATTGAGGTGGTCAGGGCGGAGACGACCTATTCGTTGGCTAGGCAACCTTAATATGCGGCATCTCTTTGTTGTGGCTCACTGTAAGTGATTGCTCACGACCACAGTTTGCACAGACAAAAATCTCATACTCCAAATCAAGTCCGAGATCGGCGGCTTCAACCAGCCTGAGCCGTAGCTCGCCACCGCATTGTTCGCAACGCGACGATGGTGGCGGTTGGGTGATGTTGCGCATCGGATGTTCCTTCGCCCACATGCACCAAGACGAGCAATCTATAAATAAGACCATCTAATTCGCTATGTGCAATGATGCAGATCAATACGTCAGGGTTGCTGATAGAATTGTACCAACCGGAACATCACTCCCGCCATTTGCCCGCTTTAAGTCATAGGCGGACAAAGCATCACAAGCCAAAAAACAACGTTTGTCCGCTGTTACCTCATAAGCGGACAACCGCGGGTTCGGCTGGAATGTCAGCTAAGTGCCATGAAATGATTCTCATGATCAGCGATAGACAAGGACGGGTATCTTACTGTGGGTCATGACTTTGACGGTTTCACTACCGAGCAAGACTGCGGCGTAGCCACTTCGACCATGAGAGGCCATGACGATTAGATCACAGTGCGCCTTCTTTGCTGCGATTATGATGGCCTCGTAAGGTTGATGATGTTCAACGTGTACCACATTACAAGTCACACCCGCGGCAGTAGCCATATCCGTCGCCACGCGTAGATGTTCCGCAGCAAGGCTGGCAGCGTGTTTTTTGTATTGCTCCGATGTATCGGTCATGAGTTCGAACGCCAGGCCTTCAATTGGCGCCGACACTGTTACAGCAGTAACCTTTGCCTTGATCGATTTAGCTAAAGAAATACCGTGTTTGATGGCTTTTCTTGATAGTTTTGAACCGTCAGTCGGAATCAAAATACGCTTGTACATATTTCTCCTCCACGCCGTTTCGGAATCGCTTCAAATGAGGGACGCCGCGTTCCGAATTGAATTAATCAATTCACATGCGGAAAACGGTTTCAGCCGGAAATTCGCCCTGTGATATTGTCCTTAGGGGCAAAACTAATTCGTCCCGACCGTAACAGCACCGAGACTCACAATAGGATAACGGCGCGGCTGAGCTTCTGCCGATTGATCACGATTTAGCGTGCTTCGTGCACACCGGCCGATGTCCGCTTCGGGTCAATCGCTGCGGAGACAGGTAACGCTAGCTGACCTTGTTTGTCCGCTATGCCCCCAATATTAACCATTCGACGGCTGAGCGGCTCAATTAGCCGTTGCTATGCTGCCTTGATGTCCGCTTTGGGTCATTAGCGACCGAGCCATCTTTGGGTCATTAGCGACCGAGCCATCTCGCGCCAGTGCCGGCCAATGTCCGCCATGCACCCAATAGCGACCAAATTGTTGCGGTGCCGCGAATGTCCGCTATGTGCGGTGGGTTCAATCGGTCACTGCAACACCGCTCGTAATCTATCGGCAGGGGTTTCAAAACCCAAGGTCTTGCGCGGGCGTTGATTAAGCCGCAGTGCGATCCTGTTCAGGTAGGCCTGAGAGAAACGCGAGAGATCTGTTCCCCTCGGGAAATACTGTCGCAGCAGGCCGTTGGTGTTCTCATTACTGCCGCGCTGCCAAGGACTGCGTGGATCGCAGAAATAGACCTGCACGTTGGTAGCGACGGTGAAGCTCTTATGGTCAGCCATCTCCTTGCCTCGATCCCAGGTCAAGGAGCGGCGCAGTTCCTGAGGCAGTTTGTGCACGTGTTTACCGAGCGCGCCTACCACGGTCGCCGTGTCCTTGCTCGCAACCTTGAGAAGCATCGTAAAGCGAGTATGGCGCTCGACGAGCGTCGCGATGTGCGTGTTGTTCGCTCCGGAGAGAAGGTCTCCTTCCCAGTGGCCTGGCACGGCGCGGTCCTCGACCTCGGCCGGCCGCTCGCGGATGGAGACGGTATCGACGATCTGCCCCAGTCCGCTCTTGGTGGTGCCGCCCTTGGCTTGGCGCATCTGCCGCGCTGTACGCAGGTGCGCCATCAGCTCCTTCTTCAGCACGCCGCGTGTCTGAATAAAGAGGCTCCGATAGATCGTTTCGTAAGATACCCGCATGCCTTGGTCGGTAGGGAATTGCCGCTTTAGCCAGCCAGAGATCTGCTCCGGCGACCACTCGAGCGCGAGCTTCTGCGCAACGCGCCATCGTAGCTCGCCATGGCGCGCCAGGCGACAAGGGCTTCGGGCGCAACCCCCGCTCCCAGGCGCGTCGGTCCTGCAGCCGCCATTACGCCTTATCTCTCGACTTACAGTCGAGGGCGATCGTCCGAGGCCCTGAGCAATCCGCCGTATCGGACGACCGGCGGCAATGCCACGCGAGATCTCTTCGCGCTCCTCAAGCCTCAGCGTTACCAGAGCTCTCCGGCGGGGCGCTGGAGCAATGCCTCCATTGAGAGCTAAGACCCGATAGACGCCGCTCTTGTTCCTCCTTTCAAGCGCTCGCGCGATGTCGGCCACACATTGACCGCTCTTCCAGCGCCCCCAGAGCTCAGCCTTCTGCTGCGGCGTGAACCATATCCGTGCATTCCCCTCCATGCGCACACCTCCTCATCTCGCAAGATTAGAAGGTGTTGCGTCGATCGGTTGAACCCACCGCACAAAGCGGACATTCTGGGATCAATGAAATTGTCTGTTCAGGCCATTTGCAAACGCTATTTCGGTAATGGGAGGCCAATTTCAAACGCCATCCCGCGGCCACGCACACGCCGAGCGCTCAGCCGCCCGCCATGAGCCTCGACGATAGAGCGGCAAATCGATAGGCCCATACCCATGCCTGTCCCCTTGGTCGTGAAGAACGGCTCGAAGATACGTTCCAATTTCTCCGGGTCGATTCCAGGACCAGAGTCTTCGATCACGACAATACATTCTCCGGCGTCAGTTGCCGCCGATCTGAGCCATAAAATGCGCTCGCCCGCCGCAGTCGAACTCATAGCCTCGCTCGCATTCCTGATCAGGTTGAGAATAACCTGTTGCATCTGAATTTGATCGGCGAGTAGGTGCGGCAATCCTTCCGCCAGTGAAGTCTTCACCACAACGCCATGCCCATCCAGTTCGACGCGGAGTAGCGCAAGCACTTCGTGGATGACGTCGTTGATATCGAGCAAAATGCGGTCGGGCGTGTCTTTTTTGAACATCGCTCTGACCGACGCGACCACATGGTTGACTCGGAGGCAATCGTTGACAATTGACTCGACTATCTCGGCTACCGCCTTAAGGTTTGGGTTCTTCTGAGCAAGAAATGCCAAGGCCGTGTCACCGTTCAACATCATAGCGGCCAGCGGCTGATTGATTTCGTGGGCAATCGACGCTGACGTTTCGCCAATGGCGGAACGACGGTTCATCAGCGCCAGTTCCGCTACCCGCCGGCGTGCTTCCACTTCCGAGTTGTGGCGGCGACGGTGCTCGTAGAACAGACCCCCTATTAGAATCGATTGCGCAACCAGCGCGGCCGCGATCAGTAGAATTTGCCACCGGTACTGGTCCCACACGGTCGGCTCTCGGAACCGAATTTCGCTGCCCGCCGGCAGCCTTGACTCGCTAATGCCCCAGCGCCGCATTTCCCGCCAGTCAAACACTGGGCTTGCAAATTGAACCGGCGGTGTCCTGATTCCGCTCGGCTTCTCGCCGCCAAGGATGCGAATAGCAACGGCAGCCGCCTGTCGGCTGCTATCGGCCACCAAGAGAAACGGGCCGCCTACGATCCCGCTGCCGAAGAAGGATTCGTCATAAGAAAATATCGGTGCGTTAGCGACGGCATGAAGTCTTGTTAATGGCGCGTCACTTTCGTGTACGACGCCCGCCGCATCGACAATCATCAATTCCCAGAAAATCGCAGTGTGCGGCGGGAGCGCGGAGGCTTGTTTTAGCAGCGCTTCAAATGACAATTCATCTGTCCATGAAAGCTTAATTCGGTTTGCAAGCGGGGCCACCTCCTTTCCTATCGCACCTTTCCAAAATTTCTCAATCGGAGAGGTCCCAACAACCACGATCACATCTTTGGTGTCCGGGAATACTTGCAGGATGTTCTCGAAGGCTGATAAATAGTTGATCCTTAGCGCGACGGCGGCGTCGTTCGCGGTGAGATTAGAATACTGCACTCGACGTTGATCTACTGCCGTGAGCACCATCGGGGTGCTGGCAAAAAGGTGCTGCCGGTTTCGCTGGACAAACGCTGCCGCGGGGGCGCCGACGCTCACGATCAGGTCAAGCGGGTGTTTGGCAAACACGGCGCGGAGATACTCGACAAACGGAGCCTCCGGGTTCTCATCGCTGAAACGGGCCGTGACCAGTGAATAGTCAATGATGTCCAGCGGCCACGGTGATTGCCGATCCAGTTCTGCGCGGATGGCTTGGCCATATTCGCTCCAGGGTTTGAAAGTCTGGCCAAAAGAATGAAGCAATAATACGCGTTTGGACTCAGCCGCGAATCCAGCCGGGCAACCAAGCCACGCCGCGAGGAAGACAACGAGCGACGCAACTGCGCTGATACGACGGATGTGACCCCAGTGGCCATGCGTTGCCCAAACTCTTGTGCGCAACCAGCGCGTCGTGAATCCCCAAGTTTGCATCCTGACGCTATTGCAGCACAATGGCGAGGAGCAGGCCGATCGCTTTGGGTCAAACGCGGCCCAGCCGTTGAGGCCCTGCGCCGACTTTTGTCCGCTCTTAGTCAAATAGGCGACAAAATCCGGCGCGGCCGGTTTGCCCGTTAAGTGCCATGTGTGGACGGCTCTGGGTTGGCAAGAACTTTCTTCACGTTTGCAGCATTGGTCGGTGCAGCCATGTGTTCGGCCTTTAGGTGCGGCACACTGGGCCGCTGGCCATAATGCCCTCCGCGGATCAGGTCCCGGTCATAAGCACTGGTTCTTACTCATCCAATCTGCCCCATTATTGGCCGGGTTGGCTAGAAATCCGTTTGTCCGCTAATGACCCAAAGCGAACATTTCGTGTGCGACGCTCAGCCGAACGTGGACGCGAAAGCTCTGCGCCCGAACATACGCGCAAGGCCTCTCTTGTTTTCAGCAGCTCGCGACGATCACATTCCAAGGCGTGTCCGGCTGTGGTCGTTCCACACGGATGTCGCCGAAGCCACATTTTTTCAGTGCGGCAATCACATCTTCAGGCGCGCGCAACGTAAAAATATCGGCCGGCATATTCAGACGCGCCATTCGATCTTTCGGCAGGAAGCCGACCACGACGCGTCCACCGCGTGCTAGCACCCGACGGATTTCCGTAAAGCCGGCCTCGAGCGATTTCCAGAAATAGACAGTATTGACCGTGCAGACTTTCCCGAATGCGTCGCTCTCATAGGGAAGCGCCTCGACGTTGCCCTCGCGGAAATCCGCGAGGCCTGCGGCAACTGCGTTGGCGTATCTTAACGTTGCCCAACTCACCGCGTCTGCCGACCGGTCAACGCCGGCAATGAAACCTGCTCCGGTGATAAGCGCCGGGAGGGTCACGCCGCCACCAAACCCGATCTCGAGCACATGATCGTCCGGCTTCAGCGCAAGCATCTTCACGGCAAATGCGTTCATCCTGGCGTTGTGCCGGTTCATCAGGAAACCGACGAATTTGCCGAAAAGGCCGCGAGGCTGCGACAGATGCCGAGCAATAAACCGTGGTGCCATTTGAGCTGCTTTCTTTGAGAAACGAGGCGTGTTCCGGCCAGACAAGAATGGCGTCAAAATGCCCTTCAATACGGCAAAACAACGGCGAAGCTACGTTTGTAGACCTCGGTCGTGGTCACAACGTGATTGCTCTGCTTGCGGCGGGGTCGCAGGCGAAAAATGTTGACTATCCGTACAACATCGTACCGACCCTGTTTGTAGGTGGCACAGAGTCATGTTGCAGAGGTCATATTAATGTCCGCTTTTGGCACTTAGCGTCATTTCGCAGCTTCGCGAGAGCGATACATGAAGGCAAATTGATGGTGCGCGGTTGCAGGTGCCGTGTTCAGCGCCGAGATATCCGTCTATCTAAGGGCTTCGCAAGCCTGTGGCGACAAGTGCCACGACGACCGCTCCATCGATCGGCAAATTCTCGACGTAGTTCATGTGCGCCCGCATGACACGCTGATACCATTCGCTGCCCTGCGGCAAATCGGCCCGCCATTCGGCCATCGAGGCGCACGGCTCAAGCGGTAGACGCCGATGCTGCCGATTAGTATCAGCAACGTCCATGCGGCGAAGCCGAGGAGAACCAGGACCGGGATGTTCATTTCCGTTACCCGATTTCATGCGACTTGTCTGACCAATCGATCGAGGTTTCCCTTCACCATCGGCGCCAGATCGTCGGCGTCGAGGCCGCAGCCGTCGATGAGCGACGAGCGTCGGCGGCGCAGGAAAGTGAGGCCGAGCACATAGAGACCCGGTGATGCCGTCACACCGCCGCGATGGATGATCTCGCCGCGAGCGTTAAGAACTGGCGCCTTGAGCCACGGATAGCGCCGGATGTAGCCGGTCGCCCAGACGATCGAGCGGATGCCCTCGCTGGGTAAATCGAGCGTGAGCGAGTCACCGGCTGCGAGAATTGCGGTGCGCGCCCGGGGATCGGCGGCCGATGCTTCCAGTCTTTGGGCGATAATGCCGTCGTCGATCCGCTCCAGGGTCCGTAGCATGCGCGAATGCGAAGCCGCCGTAGTGCGTTCGACGTCGCTGCTGAACGCCACTTTCGTGCCGCCAATGGCTGCCAGCCGGCCGACCACGCGGATGCCTTGATCGCGCAGAATTCCGAGATGAAGATCGCGGTTGTCGGGTCGCCCGACGAGTTGCAGCGACGGCTGGCGCCAGGCGGCGTCGAGATTGCCGCCCTCAAGGGTGCGATCGTCGAGGATGCCGACAGCGTCCATCCAGGCGTAAATGTCGCGGCCGCGATAGCGGCGCGGCACGCGTGTGTGGTCGCCGACTGCAATCGTAACCTGCCGCCCCGAGGCGTGGATCTCCTCGGCGAGTTGAACGCCGGTTGACGAAGCGCCGACCACCAGAACGCCACCTTCGGGCAGTTGCCTGGGCTCTCGATAGTGCGCGGGAAACATTTGCACGATGGAAGGTGCGAGCGCCTCCGCCATTGCCGGGCGAAAGGGCGTATCGCATGCCCCCGTCGCGACGATGACGGCGCGCGCTTTCCAGTGGCCGGCATTTGTCGCGATGTGGTAGCCGGAGGACGCTGGCTTGACCTCCGTAACCTCGACTCCAGTGATGACGGGGGCGGTCATCGCCTGCGCATAGGTATCAAGATATTCGGCGAACGCGCGCGCTGGCATAAACGCCTCCGGCTCACCATTGTGCGGCAGTCCCGGAAGTGCGCTGAATTCATTCGTCGTGAGCAGGTGCAGCGAGTGCCAGCGTTCAGAATGCCAACGCTCGCCGATCCTGCCGCGCTCCAGCACGATATGATCGATACCGTGCGCCTCGAGGCTTCGGCTCATGACAAGGCCGGACTGGCCGCCGCCGATGATGACGACATCGGGGTCGCGCATCGTAGTTATCCTTAAGTTGGGAGATGAGCGGGCCGCCGAATTCAAATGCAGCGGCCCTGTGCGTCAGGCCAAGGCCGGCGTCTTCACGCCGATCGACACCGGAACGCCGTTGGTGACCACATCGAACACGGCCGAACGCGCCTTTGACTGCATGACGATCTGCTCGAGCTGTTCGGGCGAAGCGTCCCCATCGATCTCGAAGGAGACCTTGATACCCTGGTAGCCATTGCGCACCTCTTTAGAGAGCCCGAGCAGACCGCGCAGATCGATGTCGCCTTCGATCTTCGCTTCCACCTTATTGAGCTTGATGCCGCGCGCCGCCGCGATGTTGCCAATGCCGGCCATCAGGCAGGTTGCCAACGCGTGCAGCAGCCATTCGACCGGCGTCGGCGCGGTATCGGCGCCGCACAGCACCGCCGGATGATCGCCGGTGGCCTTGGTGGCAGCGAGATGCCGGTGCTCGGCGCCGGCGCCGAAGAAATCCTGCATCGTACTTTCGCTGCGCGTGCCCACGACCCAGCGGTTGTTGGCGCGGAAGCGGAATCTTGCCAACTCGGGCTGCGCGCCGACCGCCTGGATCGTCGCCAATAGCTTGGGTGTGTCGACACCATTCATGGGGACGGGCGTACGCTTGGTTGTCTTGGAAGCTGTCATGGCGGAAGTCATAGTTCACTCCTTTCGTTGAACGGACTTTTCAGGTAAAGCGGACATTGTTTGTTAGTTTTCGGAGTTTTGGTTGCGCGTATTGTCAAGGCCGCTTCCAGAGGCCCGCCCGAGAAAGGTTCTTCTGCAAAATTTGGCGGGCCTTTTCGTGCGCGATCTCCGGCATTTCCGGCGAGGGCGCTTCGTGGAGATAGTTCACTCGCCAAACGGAAGGTAAGTGATCGTTCACGGTCGTGATGCCGATGCGGTTTTTGTAAATCTGCATGGCAAGCTCAGGCTGAACGCCCATGGCTTTGATCGTGTCGAGGAGGGTCGGCGTATCGACGCCTTTCATGGCAACAGGCTTACGCTTGGCCGTATTGGCATTTGTCATTGCGTAATTCATAGTTCGCTCCTTTTGTTGAACGGACTTTTCAGGTCCGGGTTAATCTGCATCGGCAATTCACCGCGCATCGCTGCTACGTTGTGAAGAGAACGGATGGCGGCAGTTTCGAGTTTTATTCGGCGTCCGATTTCCTCGGCCTGGGTGCCCGCCGGCGCACTGAAGGAATTACAGACGCGCCGGCTTGCGGCACCGCGGTCTTTGGGATGGTGCTCTTACGTCCATCTTCATTTCTGGGTTCGCTTCACTGTGTGGTACTGATAGCCGTGCTTCATTCGCGAGGACTCTAGTTCGACGTGAACAGCCGACGCGTCATCTCGCGCTCGAGATCGTCAGTCAAACGCCCACCCTGCCGCGCGACGAAGTTTGCGATTTCTCGTTCGGCCTGCCTCCGACGCGATTCATGCATGGCGTCAAGAATGGCGCCAAAAATGCGCCACAAAATGCCAACTTTCTTCACAATCGCATTGCGCTTTGGAGGGTTGTAACGAACGTAAGAGACCAGATTCTTTTGATTTTCTGCGTAGGTCATGGGTTCTCCGTTAAATTTTTCTTGGATTGTGGCGATAAGCCGCCTTTGCGAGCGCAACCGTAGTATTCGCATAGATGGGAAAGATCGCCCTCGCACGGATAGCCGGTGATTGGGCAAAGGAATGGTCGCACGCTACCGTTGTCGCAGGACGGAGCAACTGCGAAACCTGGATTCTTTCAAAGTGATTTTCGCAATGCTGTCTCCATAGTGGTGTTTTCAATCAGGAGTACGTGGTCATCGGATCAATCATGGTACGCAGACGACGGCTCTACATTGGGTGTCGTGTACGGAATGAGCGACCAGCGCGCCGTATTGTAGAACGCATAGTCCGCCGAATACGGCACGCTGAGGAATACGCCGGCCGGCTTGCAGGGACCGTCGGCCACGCCGCCCTTGCTATTGAGCCTCTGGATCGTGGTAACGATGGCGAGGCTGCCTCCATGCTGCGAGACCACTTCATGCTTTAACAGTGGGATGTCCTTTGGCGTTGCGCCGGGAGCGCGTCCGGTAACCTTGCCGACCACAGTGCTGCCGTCCGCCAGTTTCCAGGTCGGGCCGGCATAGTGCCGGCCGATCGTCTTCCCATTGACGAGCAGGGTCGCAACCGGTTCGCGGAACTGCCACGCGAGCTTGCCCGCTGCGTCGGCCGTACACTCATAGATCTGCGCACCTTGCGCGTGAAGCATTGCAACCAGGGCTTCGCCCGGCGCAGCAATAGCGTCCGGTACTTCGGCACTCGCGGACATAGGCGGGATCAGCACTGCCAGAACGGAACCGGCGACCGCGATCGAAATCATGTGGCGCGTGTCACGTGCGACTAGTGTGTGGGTCATGCTAAGCTCCAATGGCGCTGTATGATCATCCACATTCCGCCGCGTTCCGATATCAGGCAGAAGTACTGTCGTGCCGGGAGGCAGGAGAGACCGGAAGTCTCAGCGAAACAATTGAAAATAGAACGCAAATTTCGGCGCAAAAAGCAGTGCGCAGGACGCGCACTGAACCAGTACTTAGGTACTGGTCGCAGTTGGATGGGATGTGTGCAGCAGCCGGGCGCGAAGCTGGACCAGCGCTATTGGACTATCTCGTCCGCCATGATGAGGAGCGACTGCGGCACGGTAAGCCCCATTGTTCTGGCGGTCCTAAGATTGATGCCGAACTCGAAAAGCCTGGGCTCCTGCACCGGCAGATCTCCGGGCCGCTCGCCTTTCAGAATGCGATCGACATAGGCGGCAGCACGCGCGAATTGATCGGCCGCATTGAACCCGTAAGCCATTAGTGCCCCATCTCGCACATAAAAGCGGAACGGAAAGATCGCGGGGATTCCGCTCTCGTTGGCGATCGAGATGAGACGCTTGCGGTTGACCGTATTCACCGGACTCGGAGTGACGATCAAGCCGGCCGCAGTTTGCTTCGAGATGACTTCAAGCGCGTGCTCTATCTCCGGAAGGCTGCTGGCGTAAGCAGGATGGGCGGAAATCCCTTGCTGCGGCGCGATTTCCTCCAACGCCTTCCACAGCGAGTTGAAGGCGGTGAATTTTGGATCTAGCAGCATACTGACGTGCTTCAGACCGGGTGTCACCTGCGTGAGCAGTTGCAACCACTTACCGGCGATCGTCAACTCGAATGCGCTAAATCCGGTGACGTTAGCGCCGGGCCGCGACAGATTGGACACAAAGCCAGCGCCGACTGGATCGCTAACGACGACGAACACGACTGGTATGGTCGTGCCGAGCGCGCGCAGCGCATCCATGCCAGGCGTGCCGTTAACGACGATGACATCGATCTGACGGTCGGCATAGTCCTTGGCAGCGATTTGAGCCCTTTGGAAATTGCCGCTGATACCACGCCATCTCGATGGCGACGTTTCGCCCTTCCGCCCACCCCGCCTCCTTTAGTGACTGGCGGAACGTCTCGACGCGATTTAGGCCTTCAGGATCGTTCTCAGAAATTGCCATCATAAGCCCGATACGCCGCGACCGTCTGGGCGATGGCTGGGCCAGAACGATCCGCGGGCCCATAATGGCCACCACGCCCAGCGAAGACACAAGCTGGCGCCGGTTCATGCTTGGCTCCATAATGAGACGGTCTCGTAGCAACTTTAATTTTATATCAAATCGCGAACCGATACGAGAGCGAAAGGGTCTTCCGAGCGTCGCGAAATCAGGAGAATTGAAGCGATGCCCCACGGATTTATGACAAAGCGCGAGGCCGCCCGGTGATCGATTTCGTTAAGAGACCGAACTTTAGTGGCACCAGGACATTCTTCTGGCGGCTGGTGCATAGCAGGCTATTCTGGAAATACGTGGTTCTCTTCGTTGCCGTGATGGGTTCGGCCCTGGTGACGAACAGCCTGGTCGACATCTGGTTCACCTATCAACAGCATCGCACCGTGCTCATTCGCGCCCAGAACGAACAGGCCGGCGCGGCAGCCGCGAAAATCTCCCAATTCATCAATGGAATCGAAGGGCATCTCGGTTGGACTACCCATCTGTCCTGGACGGTGCCCGCGATGGAGCAACGTGAACTCGATGGTATCAGATTGTTGCGCCAGGTCCCGGCGATCACTGAGTTGAGCTTGCTGGATGATCAAGGGCGGGAGCAATTACGCCTTTCGCGGCAGGCCATGGACCGGGTCGGCGGCAACACCGACTTTTCAGCAGATGAACGGTTCAAGGAGGCCATAGTAAACAAAATCTATTATGGACCCGTCAAATTCCGGCACGAGACCGAACCATTTATGACACTGGCCGTCGCAGGCGCGCGCCGCGACGCCGGCGTCAGCGTGGCCGAGGTGAATCTCACATTCATCTGGGATGTCGTCAATCAAATCCATGTCGGCCGAACCGGCAAAGCCTATGTGGTGGACGCCCGAGGCCGCCTCATCGCTCATCCCGACATCAGTCTCGTTCTGCGCAACACCGACCTGTCACAGCTTGTGCAAGTGCGGTCGGCGCTGACGGGAGCAGAGGCTGCGGACAAACAGGCTGTCACGGCATTTGACGTTTCGGGTGAACGCGTTCTGGCGGCTTACGCGAAGGCGACCCCGCTTAACTGGTTCGTATTCGTTGAACTGCCTGAGCGCGAAGCGAACGAACCGCTTTACGCAGCGATAATGCGTTCCTCGATTATTGTGATGGGCGGACTCGTTCTGGCCCTGCTTGCGGCGTTATTGCTCGCCCGCCTCATGGTGGTACCCATACAGCTCTTGACCGCGGGTGCTGCTCGCATCGGTGCCGGAGCACTCGATCACCGGATCACGATTAAGACGGGAGACGAGTTGGAGAAGCTCGGTGAACAGCTAAACGAGATGGCGACCCAGCTGCAAGGCTCCTATGCGATGCTCGAACGCAAGGTCGAGGAGCGCACGCACCAGCTGCAAGTCGCCAACCTATCGAAGTCGCGCTTTCTCGCGGCAGCAAGCCACGATCTGCGTCAGCCGTTGCACGCTTTGAACCTTTTCGTCGCGCAACTGCGCGCGGAGGCAAACCACGCTGAACGAACTCGGCTCTCGGCACGGATTGAAGAGGCCGTTGCCAAAATGAACGAATTGTTCAACGCGCTCCTGGACATTTCCCGGCTCGATGCAGGGGCACTCAATGCCAACATCTCCGAATTCCCCGTCAACAGTATTTTGAAGTCCATCGAGACCACTTTCGCTGCGGCCGCGCGCGAAAAGGGGCTGCACCTTCGCATGGTGCCTTCAAGCGTCTGGGTCCGTAGCGACGCCATACTGCTCGAGCGCATCCTGCTCAATCTGGTCTCCAACGCCGTGAATTATACGCCGGCCGGCGGAATTGTTGTTGGCTGCCGGCGCGCTGGAGACCAATTGCGCATCGAGGTGTGCGACAGCGGAATTGGCATTCCGGAAGATCAGCAGCGCAACATCTTCGGTGAGTTCTATCGGATTGCGACGACGGAGCGGGACCGCCCCGATGGCCTGGGATTGGGTCTCGCCATCGTCGAGCGCCTGTGCATACTGCTGGATCATCCGATCGGTCTTGCCACCAATCCGGGCAAAGGCTCGCGCTTCTACGTCTCGGTGCCGATGGCTCCGAGACGTGTCAGCTTAGTTAGACCATCCACGACAGCGACAGCGACGATCAACCCACTGCGTGACAAGCTTATCGTTGTCATTGACGACGATGCCCCAGTGCTGGATGGAACGGGAGGCCTGCTCAAGAGCTGGGGTTGCCGCGTCGTCACCGCGGAGTCGGATCAGGATGCGTTTGCAAGCCTTGATCGAAATAAGCCAGACCTAATCATCTCTGATTTTCACTTGAAGGATGGACGGACCGGTATGGACGCTGTCGCGCAACTGCGGAATGCCTTCAATGCGCCGATTCCAGCATTTCTCATCAGCGGTGATATCTTGCCAGAACGGCTGCGCGAAGTGCAAGCCGCCGGGCTCCATCTGCTGCACAAGCCGGTCGGCCCCATGACATTGCGAACAATGATGTCCCGGCTTTTAACCGAATAGCCCCCGAGGATATCCGGCCAGACTGGCCGAATGCGCGGCCATCAATCGGTGGGCCTTGGGAGCTGCCAACCCAATCCTGATACCGCCAGCACAGCTTCGGTCCGATTGCTGACCCCCAATGCCTTGAGGATAGCGGACACGTGGTTCTTCACGGTTGGCTCGGCCAGATTCAGCGCACGGCAGATCAATTTGTTGTTCTTGCCCTGCATCATCAATGCGAGGACTTCGACCTGTCTTTCGGTGAGACCAAATTCGGCGGGTGACGGACGCCGCTTCACAGCAGCCGGCTCGCCGGCTGCGGCCGTCGCAGCCGGCGCACGCGTCAATATGTCGGGAGGAATATAGATCCCGCCTGCAAGAATGAGCCGGAGCGCGCTCAGCAGCAATTCGCGTGAGCCCGTCTTCGGTATGAAGCCGAGTGCGCCGCCGTCGAGAGCCTTGACGACATTGTCGCGGTCGTTAAAGGCCGACAGCATCACGACGGAGATCGCCGGGTGACGCTCGCGTATTTCCGCCAGCGCTTCAAATCCGTCCCGGTCGGGCATTTTGAGATCGAGCAATACGAGTACGAGATCGGTATGCTGCTGGATCAAGGACATGGCCTCTGTGCAAGTTCCCGCTTCCAGAACGACAGCATCACGCTGCAGCTCAGTAATCACGCCGCGCATCGCCTCGCGGATCAGCACGTGATCGTCGACGATAAGGACTTTCATTCAGTCGTTCCTTCGTGCGCTACGAGGTATAATCGAAAGCAGCCTTGAGGGCGCAGCAGCAGCTGCCGACAGTTACCGCAAGCCCATTTCTGGCAAGCGCGAGAAGAATTCAAGCGTTGGCTGCAATACAATGATGTTGGCTCTGGATTGATTGTGAATTCCGTCGACGGTTCACCCAGCGTGGACCAATACCTTAGTACTTTGTCGACCGAACTTCCCCGCTTGCATTCTACGCCGAGGTTTGCGGTGTGTTTTCAGACATTTAGATGGCCCAGCGCCGCTTTTGTCATGACGTCATAGCAGTACTTCTGTCTGATTTTTCAGCCGCCCAGAATGTGGTTGATCACGCCAGCATCGCGCCGAAGTACGACCCGCCCCGCGAACGATCCGAACACTGGTGCAGTGGTGGCAATAGCAAGAAACGAAAGACAGCGGAGATGATCATGAGCGCGAATTCCAGCGCGCCGGCTGCTGCGCAAGGCACAACCGGCCATTCTTGGACGGGCCGACTGGCTACCGCGCTGAAGCGCTGGTGGATGGCCTACCTCACCTGGCGCCTCGAGCAAGTTGTAATCGATCAACTTTGGCCGATGACCGACCGTTATCTCAAGGACATAGGTCTCACCCGCTCCGAATTCACGACCGCGGTGAACGGCGACGCGACACGCGATCGCGGGTCACATCACGCTCGAACCCGAATGATGGATGATGACGACGGTAGCGAGCCACCATTCCTTTGCCCGATCACCGTGTGAGGGCGATCTTTCCCACCTTTGCGAAGAGTACGGCTGCGCTCGCAAGGGCGGATTGTCGCCACACTCCGAGGAAAACTTAATGGCAAACCCATGACCTACACAGCAAATCACAAGAATCTGGCCTCTTACGTTCCTTACAACCCTCCAAAGCGCAATGCGATCGTAAAGAAGGTCGGCATTCTGCGCATTTTTGACGCTATTCTTGACGCTATGCATGAGTCGCGTCGGAGGCAGGCCGAACGAGAAATCGCAAAGCTCGTCGCTCTGCGGGGTGGGCCCATCACTGATGATTTTGAGCGCGAGATGGCGCGTCGCCTGTTTACGTCGGACTGGCGCCCTCGCGAATGAAAAACGGCGACCAATGAGGGATCTTTACCCAGCCGACGCTTGGAGTGTTGTTTTGACACGCTTTTGCGACCCGGGCAGCCAGCGGATCCATTCACGACCGACACATTCGGCGTCAGCCGCCTGCACCGCCGCTTCGCGCCATCCTGTATGATCCATTCGGATTAATATTACCGTGGCATACGACAAAGGAGCGGGGTCATGATTGCGTGGTTCGACGATCTCGTACTCGGTATGCGCTTCAAGAGTTCCGATAAGCAAGTCACGCGCGAAGAGATAAAGCGCTTTGCGTCGGAGTTCGACCCCCAGCCCTACCATCTCGACGAGACGGCTGCCGAGCGAACCCCATTAAAAGGCCTCGCTGCCTCGGGTTGGCATACTGCGGCGATCGCGATGCGATTGGCCGTCGAGGTCCGCCCGTTCGGGCCGCACCCTCTTTTGGGGCTCGGCGTGGACGACTTGCGGTGGCTTGCCCCCGTGCGCCCGGGCGATGTGATCCACATCGAAGGCGAGGTGGTCGAGATCACACCATCAAAGACGAAGCCGCAGGGAATCGTGCGTGTCAAATGGACGGCATTCAATCAGAACGGCGATCCCGTCTACACCTTCACTCCGATCGCCGTGGTGCCGCGTCGCCCGACCAGATCAGCCGCACGTTAGATATGTGGCCACCGGCAGGAGCGCATGTCCGTTTCGGGTCATTCGCTGCCGCACAAACCGGCGTTCCGACATGCCGCGTACTCCAACGGCATTGTGTGCGCATTATAGCTCGGCAAAGCAGATCAGCATCATCTGCCGAAATGAGGCGATCCATAAACCGTATTTTATTGGCTCGGTCAGAGGCTGTCATTTTCCCAAAGATTTAGCGGACTTAAAGCCAAATTCCCTAGTCAACGGAACAGGGAATAAATTTGGCGGAACAGGGAATATTGGCGCAGGAACTGGCACTGGAGTGCCGGGGCCGTCCGATGAATAATTGATCTGATACCTGCAGCGCAATGAAGTTGTCGCGGAACCGCTGCGAGTTGAGCTTGATGGCAGAAGTACCGGCAAGACGATTCTGGCGGCGGCACAATAATTGAGCTATCGCGGTTAGACCGCTACCTTGGTGAGGAAGCCTTCGACTTCGCTGCGCAGATTGGCGGCGGCCCTTTCCACCGATTCGGATGCGGCAAGCACGGTCTGCGCGGAATCCTGGGTTTCGGTCGTGGCGCCAGCCACTTCGCTCAACACCGTCACGATCATTTTGGCGCCTCCGGCGGCGCTTGTCACGTTCTGCGAAATCTCGCTGGTCGCCGCGCTCTGCTGTTGCACCGATGCAGCGACGGCGGACGTATAGTTATTGATCTCCTGCATCCTGTGGGTGATCCGTCCGATTGCTTCCACCGCCTTGTCGCTCGAGTTCTGCACTTCCATGATCTGGCGGGAAATGTCCTCGGTCGCCTTCGCGGTTTGCACGGCGAGCGACTTCACCTCCGAAGCAACCACCGCAAAGCTGCGACCGGCTTCGCCGGCGCGCGCCGCCTCGATGGTGGCGTTGAGCGCCAGCAAATTGGTCTGCCCGGCGATATTGCGGATGAGCTTGGTTACATCACCAATTTTCCGCGCCCCCTGCGCCAATGCACCAATATCCTGATTGGTTACCTGGGCTTCATCGACCGCGGCCCGCACCACTTCGGTGGTCTGGTTCAGCCGACGTCCAATCTCCGCGATTGAACTCGACAATTCGTCGGCGGCTAACGCAGCACTCTCTACATTGGTCGAGGCTTCATTAGAAGTGTGCACCGCACTTTCCGCGCGTTTCGACGTGTGTCCGGACGCGTTGAACAGGCTCGCCGCCGTCGCGCGCATTTCACCCGCGCTGTCGGCCACGGTTCGCAGAAGATTTTCAACTCGTTCGCGGAACGCCAAAATCGCATTCTCAATCACGGCGCGGCGCTGTTCCTGATGCTGCATCATCGCGCGCTGCTGTTGGTCTTGCCGCCGCTCAGTGATGTCCTCGTGCGTGCCGATCCAGCCGCCGCCCTTCCTCGGATGATTCTTGACCATAAGGAGACGACCACCTTTGGACTTAACCTCATGCTCGATGGTTCGCCCCTGTGCAACCGCGGTCAGAAACTCCTTCCGATATTCCTGCGGATCGCGAGAGAACGTGCCCTTGGCAACACGTTTTTCTAGCACCTCGGATAGCGTCGATCCCGGCTTTACGTCATCCGGTGTCAGTTCATACATTTTGTAGTATTGCGCGTTGCAGACGACCAATCGCTCCGAGGCATCGAACATGCACATCCCTTGCGCCATGCTGTCCATGGCAGTGCGCATTTGCTCGATTTCCCGGCTTTGATGGCGGGTGAGCGCGGCGCCGGTCAAACTCATTGCAAGCTGGGCAACGATCGCGGCGAGGACGGCGGTGAGTGCCGTTGCGGACATCGTGGGGATGAATGCAGTGGCCCATCCGGGAGCAAAGATAATTAGCAAGCCAAAACTGCCCCCAAAGGAGGCGAGCCCGACGAGCGCGACCAGCCACGAGGCGTGCTTGAAGGTTACAGAGAAAAACAATTTTAACATGGTGCCTGCGTCCGTATAAGTCGATACGGTACGTCCGACCAGGTTCTTTTGCCGTTAATGGCTGTAATGGATGGTAAGGAAATAGTTAACAAGGCGGCCGGCCGCTGAAGCAGTGTGCAACGATATTTGCAAGGCAAGTTCGGTGCCACCGAAAACTTTGGCCGCCATTGGACTAGAGCGGACAAGAATTAAGCGCCTCACGACGCCTTGAAATCCGCCATCGCCTGCCCACTGCCCCTAGGTGCAATAGTAATCAGTTTTTTTGATTTATGTCAGCGAGCAGACAGACTAATCAGCCGAATTCTTTGTAGCATGCTTATGTCGTGGCAGTAGGACAGCGGATACCCTGCCAAGATCGGAATGGCGATAATAGTGCCAGACCGTTGGATTGCACGATGCCGGGGCGCGTCTTTGTGTAATGCCAAGTGCGTGCGCGCTTGATTGTAATACTCCGCATAGCCGGAAAGGATTCGCCGCAGGTGCGGGCGCCAATCGTAGAAAGATTCGCCGAGTGGCAATGAAGCTGCATTGTCTCGGCTTCCTCTTTTGCAGGGACGCTTAATGGTCCGACCATGATGATGGCACTCAATTCGATAGAGCGCGTGCACAGACCACCGTCGGCCGCTTGGTCGCGATCAGCGACGACGGACCGCGAGCGAGTTTCAGTCGCCGCGGCCCAGGAACACGTAATCCGCGGAGTACGGTACGCTGCGGTAGCTGCCCGCCTTGTCGCATGGTCCTTTGGCCACGCCGCCTTTAGTGTTGATGCGCTGCACGGTGGACACGCCTGACAACGCGCCATTTCCATGCCGGCTTGTTACTTCGAGTCTAAGCCACGGTATATCGTCCGGTGTCGTGCCCGGAACATTGGCAACCGCCTTTGCCAGCACCGCGCTGCCGTCAATATGCTCCCAATTCGGCCCAGCGTAGTGGCGCCCGGCTGACTTTCCGTCAAGTAGAAGGCTGGCGATCGGTTCACGAAATTGCCACACCAACTTATTGTTGGGATCTAATTTGCACTCGTAGATTTGTGCACCCTCGGCATGGAATGTGACGACCACCGACTCGTCCGGCGCAGTGAATGTCTGGGGGACTTGCGCAAACGTTTGCCCCGCAAGCAGCGAAGAGATCCCGATCGAAAAGATGAAAAGCGGTATTTTCAGATAAGCGTACATCAGCTGCCTTTCTTGGGATGTGAGATTTGGGATTTAGGATTTGGCATTTGCGCGAATGGCCTTGAGATTCACCGAGTTGATGCAGGGAAAAGTGCACACCAATTTGAGGATTCCTCGCATTTAAGATTGTCTAGTAGCCACCGGCGCCGCCGGCCGGGGGGCCATAGGCAGGTGGGCTCACGACCAAACGATTGCCGGTAGCAGTGACGGTTCCGGCACCAGCACCCTTACTTTTTTCCTTGTGCTTTTCTTTGCCGACGCTGCTGCGCTCAACGTTGTTATTCTTGATCGCGTTATCGCCCTTGTTCTTAGCAAGGGTGCCTTCCGTGGCGGTGAGCAGGATTGCCCCAGCAAGTCAGCATTACAATGATGCGAGGTAATTTGGTGAAGGTGTTCCAATTAGTCATAACTAGCTCCGTGTTCGCTCGCTGGCACGACATAGCCCGCGGAGTAGGTTGCTGATCGCGCCTGGAGTAAGATTCGGCGGGACACTGGCGAGGTATGGAATGCATTGCATCCTGCGATCAGAGGACCTCGGCGGGCACCTCGAGCACGCCATCCTTAGCGCTGGCACCATCCGCGGCGGCCAGTAGGGAGATTTCGGCTGCGCGCATCGCGGTGAGATCGGTCAAACTGACGAAGGTCGTAAATATAGTCATCGGTCACTCCTGTTTCGGCCCATACAGGCGCAGCGCTGAAAATGACCGCGCCACGCTACAGAAGTATTTCAGCTATCGGTAATCGCGTTACATCTGTAATGCGCCGGGGGAACGCAGGCAGCGCGCCAGCGCCGCCGCCAGCTCGGTGCTGGCCAGGGGCCTGCGCAGCAGTTCGGAAATTCCGGCGTCTGCCAACGCCTCCACGCCGATATCAATCGTGGAGGAAGTGGCGAGCAGAATGGGCTGCTGCGGTGCGGCCTCGTGCAGCGCGCGAGTCAAATCAAGCCCAACCGAAGTTTGCGAGGCGTGGCTGACCAAGATGATGTCAAATCGGTTGGGTGCCGAACGGCACGCCGCGATTGCATCGGCCGGGCGCTCGAACCCCACCGGTTCGTATCCCAGCGCGGCCAGCATCTCCTCATTATACAGCAGCCTTTCCCGTTCGCTCTCGACGACGAGCACCGTCTCGCCGCGCCCGAGCGGCAACACCGCTGGGCCGACCACTGCGGTGCTGTCTGCCGCCACCGCGGGAAGCCACGCCTCGAAGCGACTTCCGTGCTCCGGTTTGCTCTGCACGTTCATCGCTCCGTCGTGGTCACGAACGATCTCGTGCACGGTTGCGAGTCCTAATCCGGTCCCCGCCGAGCGGGTCGTAAAGAACGGCTCGAACAATCTTCGCGCCACACTTTCGTCGAAGCCGCGCCCGCTGTCGATGACGGCTAGGCACACGTAGCGGCCCGGCACGAGCTCGCCGTGGCTCATCGGGAGGAAAACGGCCACTTCTTTCTGCTCCGCAGTGATGCGGATCGATCCGCCGCGCGGCATCGCTTGCGCCGCGTTCGTGCATAGATTGAGGATGACCTGCTGCAGCTGCGCCGGCTCGCCGGATACCGCGACGTCAGTCGGGACATCATCGATAATGAGCTCGACGCCGGAGGGGAGCGAGGCACGCAGCAATGAGGCTGCCTCCTCGAGTAAAGTGCGCACCTGCACCGGTCGGACACGCGCGTCACGCTGCCGCCCGAACGTGAGGATGCTGTCAATTAGATCGCGCCCACGCTCGGCGGCCCGCCTTATCTCGTCGATATTTTGTGCCAGCTTGGTTCCGCGCGTGAGCTGTGGTTCGACTATCTCCGAATAGCCGAGAATGGCGCTGATGATGTTGTTGAAGTTATGCGCAATCCCGCTTGCCAGCAATCCGATCATTTGCATGCGCCGCGCCCGTTCCAGGCGCGTGGTGAGTCTCGCTCGGTCGCGCTCGAGAAACTCGCGCTCGAGAGCATTGGCCACTGCGTCGCCGGCAAGGCGCAACACGGGCAAGGGGAAACCCCTGTCCCGTTTCGGCCGGCAGGTGTCGAACCCCATGATGCCTCGCACCCGGCCGGGTCGAATCAGCGGCACGCAAACCCAGCTGCGGACGCCAGCGGCTGCGAGCATGTCCTTCAGTGTCCCGTGCGGCAAAGCGGCAACATCCGGTACGGTGACGATATCAGGTCCGGCCGTGGCAGAGTGTCAGCGCCTGTTTAGGCCAGGCCGGCGGATACACTGTTCCGTCCGCGGACCACACATTTACTCGAGCGGGGTTCTCATCCAGCACCACATAGGCGCGTTCCACGCCGATCGCCCGGCAGAGTTCGCCCAGCACTTGTTTCAGCCGCGCGTCGGTCTCCGCCGGCGGGCAATTGATCAGGCGCGTCGAATTCTCGGCTATGACATGCTCGAATGCTGCTCGCCGTCGCAGTGCAAGGGCGCGCGCACGCAGCCGCAGGCCGAGATGCACAAGTATGACGAGCAACAGCAGCGAGACCAGGTATAGCAACAGCCGAAAGCGCTGCGCCGTCGCCTCGACAGCGAACCGGCGGTCGGAGAACAGTGCACGGACCTCTTCGAGAGGCTGCCTACTTGGCGCTGCGACGAGCGCCTTCAGCGTCTCGTCGACCGCAGGTATGAGCTCTTGAAGTAGACGGGAATGCGCGAGCAGCGCCTGCGCTGCTTCCGCGTCCGGCCCGGCAGTGGGCGCTTGCGCCGCAAATTGGTCGATCCGTTCCTGGAGCGCCTTGACAGCGTCCGGCGATGTGTCGCGCATTAGATAGAGGAGCGCCGCCGTTAATGCGCCGGTTGCGGGCGCGAGTTGCGCGTCGTGAGCGCCGAACGCGGGACTTGTACTCAACAGGCCAACGTAAGACAGCGAATTCTGCAAGAGCGCGTTACTGCTCTTGAAGCGCTCCGTCAATTCCTCCTGCTGGGAGACCGTCGCGACCAGGCGGTCGGTCGGCCCGACATCGAGGCCCTCGCTCTGCGCGTGGGAACGCAGCCGGCTGACCGCGTCTTGCATCGCCTCCAAAGCCTTGACGAGGGTGTCGTAGTCGCGAAGCAGGCCAGCGCGCGCCTGCAGGACGTCGCGATGGAGGGAAGCTTCCGCAAGCGCGAAATCGTCAAAGGTGCGGAGCGTCACCGCATAGGCTGGTGCGTTCGTGTCGATTCCGCGCAGCAGCAGCCAGGTCAGCAACGCGAGCAGCAGAAGCACCCCGAGGGCACCCGATAAGAGCCTCATGGGAGCGCCGTAGCCGCGTGCGGTGTGTCGGTCGCTGGCCTGACTACCTCGCTCCGGTAGGTGCCTGTCAGCGTGTCGAGAAAGGCGACGATGGCGGCGATTTGCTGGTCGGTTAGTACACGGTCGAGCTGGGCAAAACCCATCGCCCTCACCGCCTCCGACAGCGTAGGCACGCTACCGTCGTGGAAATACGGCGGCGTGGTCGCCACATTACGCAAGCTGGGGACGCGAACCAAAACGGGCTCCGCAGAGCCCAATGGATGGAAAATGCCGTGACGTTGGAAGAGGTTGCCGCCCACATTGACGCCTTGGTGGCAAGAAATGCAGCCAAGCGACTTGAACAGCTGATAGCCGGACAGCTCCTCCGGCGTGATCGCGGCGGCTTCGCCCGCAAGCCAACGGTCGAACCGGCTGCCCGGCGTGACCAGGGAGCGCTCGTAGGTCGCAATCGCATCCAGGAGGGCGGCGACGTCGGGCTCCCTCCCGTATGCGTCGCGGAATTGCCTCACCGATTCCGGGTCGGTGCGCAGCTTGCTCACAACTTCGTCCGCACTCGATGCCATAATCGCGGGATTGCTAAGCGTCTGCTTGGCATGGTCTTCGAGTGAGCGGAAATTCCCTTCCCAGTTCAGGCGAAAATTCAGGCTTGCATTGAAAACCGTTGGCGTGTTGAGCGCGAACGACCGCCCCCCGGGCGTCAAGTCGTGGGCGTTGGCGCTGGCACCGTTCGTTCGTATATCGTGGCACGATGAGCAGCTGTGTGTGTCATCGTGAGACAGGCGCGGGTCGCTGAATAATCGTTCCCCGAGGACCAGACGCCGTGGGTCCTGGGGCGGCATGGCAGGGATTGGCGTGATGGGTTCTAGGCCGGCGCGGGCCTGCGGGGTTGGCGATTGAGCAGTTGCCGGCGAGCCGGCATTGAGGCAGATAAGCGCCAGCAGAAAGCAGGCTATCATGCAACCCGACATGGGCGCGGTTGCCGCGGGCGGCATCGATGTGGGAGCTGGGTGGCATGGGCGCGACATCGTTAAGCGACCTGGATCTTCGTAAGAGTGGTGATCGCCAAGTGTGCGTCCTCCTTGTGGAGGACGATCCTGCCTTGCAGCGCATGATTTTAAACTATTTTGGTGAGAATAACATCCGTACCCTGCTGGCATGCGGTCGCCAAGACATGGTCGGTCAACTCGGCAGCACCGAGGTCAACCTGGTGATTCTCGATCTTCGGCTCGGTCAGGAGGACGGTCTCGATTTGCTACGGGAGATCCGGTCGAGCTCCGACGTGCCGGTCATCATCATTACTGGTCACCGCCGCGACGATATCGATCGTGTCGTCGGACTTGAACTCGGTGCCGACGATTATCTGACCAAGCCGTTCAATTTGCGCGAATTGCTCGCGCGTGTCCGCGCGGTATTACGACGGTTCGATATCGGACGTGCTGCGCCGGCTCGCGATCCCGAGCGGGGCCGCTTTCGATTTTGCGGCTGGCAGCTCGACTGCCAGACTCGGCAGCTCACCGACCCGGCCGGCGCTCCGGTAACATTGACCAAAGGCGAGTACGCCCTGTTGATCGCCTTTCTCGATGCGCCGCAGCGCCCGCTCAGCCGGGAGCACCTGCTGCAGTCCACGCGCGTGCATGAGGATGTTTTCGATCGCAGCATCGACGTGCAGATTCTTCGCCTGCGGCGCAAGCTCGAACGCGACCCGAGCACGCCGCGCGTCATCCAGACCGAGCGCGGCGTGGGATATGTGTTCGCCGTTCCAGTCGAGCGGGTTTTCCATCAGTCGCGCCGCGGCAGCCCATTCTGGCTTCTACGATCGATGTCGGCGTGGCTGGCAGTCGGCTAGCGAGCTGAGCTGGCTGCGTTGGCGCACTGCCTACGCCGCGGCGTTTAAAGCGCGATTGTTTGAATCGAAGCGGTGCCCCGAACGCGGCGCACTCCCTCCCTCTGAAATGGGAGGAGCTTAGGGTGGGTCCTTACGTCAGATCGCCCGCACCCAGCGCACTTCGCGCGCGAACCTCTTCCAAACCAAACGAGGTTTAGCCGCGAGTTAGGTCGCTCAATAGTCGGCCAAATCGGATACGTCCGCCTTCGACTGGGAGAGGTGAGTGAAGAGCACGCGCGGGATTTAACCTGAACCAATGTCACTTTAGCAATCTAACTCGGATTTGCGCCGACGGCGCTGCGCGCGCCACAACACATCTTCGCGATCGAAACCATTCTCAATATCACGGCTACGACATCTGCTGAGATTTTTGCTGCACTTTTTCGCCTTGTTGGCGCTGGCGCGTCCCTGCACTCCGTTCACACGTTACGTCCGTAACACGATTACCGATGGCTGAAACACTTCCGTAGCGGAGCGCGGTCAATTTCCTGCCCGGCATCACAAGCCAGACCCTGTTCACAGCCAGCGCGCATTTGCGCTGACATCAACTCTGAAAGGACGACCCCAATGGCTATCACAGCTGGTTTCTCCCCCGGCCACGGCTCGCTGACAGTGATCGGCGACAACCCGAGCAACACGCATCAACGCCAGCCGCGACGCGGCCGGGAAAATTCTGATCAACGGCGGCGCCGTATGCGATCGTTGGTGGCAACCCGACGGTCGCCAACACCGGGACGATCCAGGTGTTCGGCCAGGCCGGCAACGACACCATCTCGCTCGACGAAACCAATGGCGCGCTGCCCGCCGCCAATCTGTTCGGAGGTGACGGTAACGACACCATCACCGGCGGCTCGGGCAACGATCTGCTGTTCGGCCAGGCCGGCAACGACACGCTGCTCGGCAAGGGCGGTAATGATCAGCTGTTCGGTGGCGACGGCAACGACACGCTGATCGGCGGTACCGGCAACGACCAGATGTTCGGCGAGGCCGGGAACGACCGCATGATCTGGAACCCGGGCGAGGGCACCGACCTCATGGAGGGCGGCGACGGCATCGACACCGCCGAGGTCAACGGCGGCAACGGGCCGGAAATATTCACCATAACGGCCAATGGCACCCGCGTGCGCTTCGATCGCGTCAGCCCGGCGCCGTTCTCCCTCGACATCGGCACCACCGAGAACCTCGTTCTTCATGCCGGTGGTGGCGACGACGTCATCACCGCCGAGCAACGGTCTTGTCGTCCTGATCAACCTCACGCTCGATGGCGGCGACGGCAATGACACCATCACTGGCGGCGACGGCAACGACACGCTCATCGGCGGCGACGGCAATGACCTCATCATCGGCGGTCGCGGCAGCGACACGGCGCAACTCGGCACCGGCGACGACACATTCGTCTGGAACCCGGGCGACGGCAGCGATGTGGTTGATGGCGGCGACGGCATCGACACGCTTGTAGTTCAACGGCGCCAACGTCAGCGAGAACATCGACATCTCCGGCAATGGCGGGCGCGTGAGCGTTCACCCGCGACGTCGGCAACTGTCACCATGGATCTCAACAACATCGAGCGCATCGATCTACCGCTCGCGGCGGTGCCGATAACATCACGGTCGACGACCTGAGCGGCACCGACGTGCACCAGGTCGCCATCGACCTGTCGGCGACGCCTGGCAGCAAGTGGCGACGGCGCAGCGGACAGCGTGACTGTCAATGGCACCGCCGGCAACGACAATGGTCAGGTAACGGGAACGGGAGGTTCGGTCAGCGTAACGGGACTGCCGGCGCAGGTCACGCTCGCCGGCACCGAAGGCGCCAACGACTAGCTCGTCGTCAAATGCCTCGGTGGCGACGACAACATCAATGCCGCAGGGCTCGCGGCCGGATCAGGTGCAACTGACGATTGATGGTGGCGCCGGCAACGACACCATCATCGGCAGCGCCGGCAACGACATGCTGATCGGCGGTGACGGCAATGACACCGTGATCGGCGGGCGCGGCAGCGACATGGCCTTCCTCGGCGGCGGTAATGACACATTCGTCTGGAACCCGGGCGACGGCAGCGACATGGTCGAGGGCAGGCCGGCACCGATACGCTCGTGTTCAACGGCGCCAACGCCAGCGAGAACATCGACATCTCGGCCAATGGCTCGCGGGTGAGGTTGTTCCGCGACGTCGGCAACGTCACCATGGACCTCAACGGCATCGAGCACATTCAGCTCGCAGCGCGTCGGGCGGCGCCGACACCATCACGGTCAATGACCTTACCGGCACCGATACGCGACGCAGGTCGCCATCGACCTAGCGGGGACGCCCGGAGGTACCGTGGGTGACGGTCAGCCGGACAGCGTGATCGTCAATGGCACCGCCGGCGACGACCACATCAGCGTCGCCAGCAGCGGCTCGTCGATTGTCGTCAACGGACTGGTCGGCGCAGGTGTCGATCAACAACGCCGAGCCCGCCAACGACTCGCTTGTGATCAACGGAGGCACCGGCAACGACACCATCGACGCTTCAAGGCTGCATGCCGGCCAGATCAACCTCACGCTCAATGGCGGCGACGGCAACGACACCATCATTGGCAGCGCCGGCAACGACTTTGTGGTCGGCGGACGCGGCAATGACGTGGCCTCCCTTGGTGCGGGCGACGATACCTTCGTCTGGAACCCAGGCGACGGCAGCGACACGGTTGACGGCAGGCGCGGGCAATGACACGCTCCTGTTCAACGGCGCCAACGCCAACGAGAACATCGACATCTCGGCGAACGGCAAGGCAGCGTACAGCTGACCCGCGACGTCGGCCTCGTCACCATGGACGTGGACGGCACGAGAGACGATCGATGTCAATGCGTCGGGCGGCGCGGACAACATCACGGTCAACGATCTGACCGGAACCGACGTGAAACACGTCGCCATCGACCTGGGGGGGGTCGGCCGGCGGCGGCGATGGTCAGGCGGACACGGTTTTCATCAACGCGACCAACGGCCACGCGATCAGGGTCGCCGACAACAACGGCGTGGTCACGGTGTCAGATCTGGCCAGCACCGTGACGATCTCCAACTTCGAGGCAGACATCGATCATCTCTTCATCAATGACCAAATCGTCGCAGTCACCAATGGCCAAACCGTCATAGTCGCCGCGGCGAACAGCCACGACACCGGCGGCACCTCGACCACAAGCGACGGATCGCGACGCCGCCGCTCTGCTGGGCCAGCACATGGCATCGACCTTCGTCACAGCGGGCGATGGTCAGGGTGCGACGCCGGTTTCTGATCAACCGGCGACCCAGCAGCCGTTGCTGGCTCAGCCACACGCTTGAGGCGACATCGAGCCCCGGAGAACGCAAGTGACCAACAGCGCGGCACAAGCCGATCCGGGGCTCGAGTCTCTCGTGACACTGCTGCATTTGCAGGGTGTTGCGGCTGACCGCGAACAGATCCGGCATCGGTTGGGAATAACCAAGGTGGGCGCACCGGAGATGCTCCGGTGCGCCAAGGAATTCGGGCTCAAGGCGAAAGCCCACCGGACCGATTGGTCGCGGCTTGCCAACACGCCCTTGCCCGCCATCGCAGTTCTGCGCGATGGCGGATTTCTCCTGGTCGCCAAGGCCGCCGAGGACAACGTCCTGGTGCAGTCGCCGCTGGCGTCCCGGCCCGCTTTGATGACGCGGGCCGAGCTTCTCGCGATCTGGGACGGCGGACTGATCCTGATGGCGCGCCGGGCCGGATTGTCAGACATGACCCGCCGCTTCGACATCACCTGGTTCATGGGAGCGATCCACAAATATCGGCATCTCCTGAGCGAGGTGCTGGTCGCGTCGTTCTTCCTGCAATTGTTCGCCCTCGTCTCGCCCCTGTTCTTCCAGGTGGTCATCGACAAGGTGTTGGTCCACCGTGGCCTGAGTACGCTCGACGTGCTGGTCATTGGCCTGCTGGCAATCTCGATTTTCGAGACCGTCCTCGGTATCCTGCGGACCTATCTGTTCGCTCACACGACCAACCGCATCGACGTCGAGCTGGGCGCGCGTCTGTTCCACCACCTGCTGGCTCTGCCGATGGCCTATTTCCAGGCGCGGCGCGTCGGCGATTCGGTGGCGCGGGTGCGCGAATTAGAGAACATCCGCAATTTTCTCACGAGCTCGGCCCTAACCCTCGTCATCGATCTGTTTTTCACCTTTGTGTTCCTGGCGGTGATGTTCTTCTACTCGCCGCTGCTGACCTGGATCGTGCTCGGCTCCTTTCCGTTCTACATCGCAATCTCGATGAGCGTGACGCCGCTGTTTCGGCAGCGCCTCGCTGAGAAATTCCAGCGCGGCGCCGAGAACCAGGCCTTCCTGGTCGAGAGCGTCACGGGAATCGAAACGCTCAAGGCCATGGCGGTCGAGCCCCAGATGCAGCGCCGATGGGAAGAACAGCTCGCCGGTTACGTGGCCGCTAGCTTCCGGGTCCTGAGTCTCGGTAACACCGCGAGCCAGGTGGTACAGCTCGGCAGCAAGATCGTCACCGCCAGCGTCCTTTATTTCGGCGCCAAGCTGGTCATCGAAGGCAACTTGTCGGTCGGCGAACTCGTCGCCTTCAATATCCTGGCTGGCCGGGTAAATACACCAGTGTTGCGTTTGGCGCAGATTTGGCAGGACTTTCACCAGGCGCGTCTATCGGTGTCGCGGCTGGGTGACATCCTCAACACGACTGCTGAGCCGACCTATATGACGGCGCGTGCGCGGCTGCCCGCGATCCGCGGCAACATCAACTTTGACCATGTCACGTTCCGCTATCGCATTGACGGCCAGGAAGTCCTGCACGATGTCATCTTTGATGTTCCGGCCGGGCAGACGGTCGGGATCGTCGGGCCTTCGGGGTCGGGCAAGAGCACGTTCGCGAAGCTTGTCCAGCGGCTTTACGTCCCGGAGAGCGGGCGCGTCCTGATCGACGGCATGGATCTCGCCATGGCCGACCCGGCCTGGCTGCGCCGCCAGATCGGCGTCGTCCTGCAGGAGAACGTGCTGTTCAACCGCTCGGTGCGCGAGAATATCGCGCTCGCCGACCCGGCCATGCCAATGGAGCGTGTCATCGCGGCGGCACGCCTCGCGGGAGCGCACGAATTCATCCTCGAGCTGAGCGAAGGTTACGACACGATCGTCGGTGAGCGCGGCTCCACGCTCTCGGGCGGCCAGCGCCAGCGCATCGCCATTGCCCGCGCGCTAATCACCGACCCGCGCATTCTGATTTTTGACGAAGCGACGAGCGCTCTCGACTATGAGAGCGAGCGCATCATTCAACACAATATGAAAGAGATCGCCAAGGGGCGGACGGTTCTGATCATTGCGCACCGACTCTCCACGGTACGCGCGACTGATCGCATCGTCACGCTCGAACGTGGCCGCTTGGTCGAAGACGGTACCCATGATGTGCTGATCAAGACCGGCGGCCGCTATGCATCGTTGCACCGGTTGCAGGCAGGAATTCATGAAATCCGTTAAAGCCGCCACAATCGCCAGGTCAGCCACCACGATAGCCAAGTCGATGCGACGCGTTATCCCGCTTCGACGTGCCCACGGAGGGCGCGGCGAAGAGCTCGCGTTCTTGCCGGCAGCACTTGAAATTGTGGAAACGCCGCCGTCGCCGATTGGCCGTGCGATCGGGACCACCATCATCCTGCTGTTTTGCGCGGCGCTGGTCTGGGCCTGGGCCGGCACGATCGACATCGTTGCGTCGGCAACCGGAAAAATCGTGCCGAGCGGCCGCACGAAGGTCATCCAACCATTTGAAACCGGGGTGGTGCGCTCCATTCGGGTGCAGGACGGGCAGGCAGTCAAGGCCGGTGACGTGCTGATCGAGCTCGATCCAACCGTAAACGCGGCGGAACGCGATCACCTGCACAACGACCTCCTCGCCGAGCAGCTCAACCTCGCGCGACTGCGCGCGGCACTCAACGGCGGGGACGATCCTGTGGCAGACTTCACGCCGCCGGCCGAGGCAGATCCGGCACTGATCAGCGCACAGCGTCAGCTATTGCTCAACCAAGTGACCGAGCACCGCGCCAAAATTGCGGCACTCGTTCGTCAGCAGGCGCAGAAGGAAGCCGAGCAAGCCACGACCGCGGCCACCATCCATAAACTAGAGAAGACGATTCCGGTCATCCAGCAACGCGTCGACATACGCAAGGCACTCGTCGACAAAGAGCTGGGCTCGAAGCTCACTTATTTCGAGATCCTCCAGGCGCTGGTCGAGCAACAGGAAGACATCGGCGTTCAGAAAAGCCATTTCCAGGAGGCGGAAGCGGCCGCAGCCGCGATTCGTGAAACGCGCGGCCAGGCCGAAGCCGAATATCGCCACGCGCTCTCTGATGACCTCGCCAAGGCCGAGCAACGAGCAAGCGGCCTGGCCCAGGACTTGATCAAGGCGGAGCAGAAAACCAAGCTTCAGCTGCTGACCGCTCCCGTGGACGGCGTCGTGCAGCAATTGGCGATCCACACGGTCGGCGGAGTTGTCACGCCGGCGCAGGCATTGCTAGTGGTCGTGCCAAGCGATAGCCGGCTCGAAATCGAGGCCATGGTCTCGAACAGCGACATCGGCTTTGTCCACGCTGGACAAGAAGCCGAGATCAAGATCGACACCTTCAATTTCACCCGCTACGGCCTCCTGCAAGGCCAGGTGCTAACCGTCTCGCAGGACGCCGTCATCCGCGACCGTAAACAAGACCGCTCCGACAACCGCGGGTTTGGGATACAGAATGACACCAGCGAGCCGAATGGCCAGGAGCTAAACTACACCGCACGCATTTCGCTCGACCGCACGCAGATGCAGATCGATGACCGGATGGTCAACCTATCGCCCGGCATGGCGGCGACGGTGGAAATCAAGACCGGATCGCGCAGGATCTTGAGTTATCTCTTGTCGCCGCTGGTCCGCTACCGGCAGGAGACCTTGCGCGAGCGGTGAGGCGCCTTGCGTAAGCTAAAGATGTCTCCCCTGTGTGCACCAAAAACCTAAACCCAGTTAAGGCGAAGCCGCACTGCTGCGACAAGACTGCCGGTAAGAAAATCACCTTGCCTAAACAGAGCGGAGCTAAACTGTGAAGATTGTCACTAAGATTATTTTTGCTTCCACGCGGTTTCGAATAGCATTCGGTTTGGCGAAGGGGGCCTGATTGGGCACGTTCGGGAAGAGTGTTGAGGCAACGATCCCGACGCTGCGCCGGTACGCGCGGGCGCTGACGCGGGACAGCGACATCGCCGACGACCTGGTGCAGGACACGCTGGTGCGGGCCCTGCGATCGGAACATCTGTTTCATGGCGGCGAGGTACGAAGTTGGCTGTACACTATCCTGACCAATCTCAACCGCAACCGGCTGCGCTCGCTAGCGCGGCGACCGACGCTCTTGCCGCTCGAGGACAACGACGCGCCCGATCTAGCGGGCCCGGAAGCCGGGGGCCGCGACATCGAGCGTGCGCTGGCGACTTTGGTGGAGGACCAGCGCACCGCTTTGCTTCTGGTCGTGCTGGAAGGCCTCACCTACCGCGAAGTCGCGGAGGTGCAGGGCGTGCCGATCGGCACCGTAATGTCACGTCTGGCGCGAGCACGCGTTCAGATCAAAACTTTTACCGACACGCCTTGTGGCCATCAACTGCATTCCGTGCAGTCTTTGGTATTAAAAAAACTCGTGCATCCTAACTAATACGGCGTCCCATTCTTATGGGAGAAAACCCACTTCCCATCCGGACCAAGCACCGCTTGAATGTCGTCGGACGGATAGAAGCCCTCGTCACCAGCTGTGCGATCTCCAATTTCAAGGTACACAACATCACGATCAGTACGATTGATGAGATGATGCGCTGTACCTAGTGCTGGAAATCCAGCGCACATGCCAGGTCGGAGAATGGTCTCCCCTGCGTCTGTAACTAGCGTAGGGTCGCCTTCTAGTATGTAAATAAATTCGTCCTGCTTGCTGTGACGATGGAATAGTGCAGACTCTCCAGCGGGATCAAGTCGCGTAAGATTCACACCAAAATTCTTTAGGCCGAAAAGGTCACCAAGCGGCCGCCTCTCACGCTTAGACATCCGCGAGAAAAGAGGCTCGGGATAATTTGACGGTTTAGTTCGACGCGGTGCACAACTTGCGTTGATGGCAACCGGTGCCGATTTATTTCGTTCTGGCATGGACTTTCACTCTGAGGAACGAACGATTGTTATCACAATCGATAAATTCGGAAGGTAGCCAATGTTCTACGGACAGTCATGCGGACGCCGCATATCCGAGTTGGGTCAAAAGCGTCGTGAGATATTCCGCAATGAATCAAAATTATTTATCGATTACTAAAAAGAATTCTCAGCCGCAGCCTTGCGCAACTCGTTTGCGCCTTCGATCGCCTCGCCTATATCGTGGCGCAAAACGGCTCTTGTTTAGTATTTCAAATCTGTCTTAACTCGGTGCGAACCGCCGAGAGCAACCGCGCACCGGGACCTTATGGGCTGCTGTAGTCGCTGAGCGGCCGGGTTTTCGTCGCGACGAGGCTCTGACCCTTGGTCGCGCCGTCGCTGGCCTTAATGCATATTCTAAAGGGGTATCGCTCGGCCTGTTCCGTCCATCACCCAAATCCGTGAAAGGCCGCCGCAAAAGGCTGATGCGTGGGCGACGATTGAAAGTCGATGTCCTGCGCCGCGTTGTTCCCGTGGTGCGAACGCCAAATGGGCTCCGTGCCTTAATCGGTGGGCGACCGATTTCTCCCACAAGTGTGCAGCGATATTTGCAAAGCAAGTTCGGCAAACGGCTTGCGCCAGCACGGGCTGCCATGCGGCGGCGTGCTCGGTCAGTGCCACCGAAAACTTTGGCCGCCAATGGCTACGCCCTGTACGTCAAATTTCGTCCCGGCGTCCCGACCGGCGTCAAGGGGTGGGGTGCAAGAGGCAAGCTCGATCTGAACTTAATCCGGCGACCTACCAAGCCGATCACGGCGGTAAAAGTCGGCGCCCACAGCTAGGCCGAGTAACTTGTTAAGAAAGTCTCATTTTCTACTGAGTTGCCGACTGGATAAGGTTTGTGTGATTCATAATCAGTCGTGCAACTCGTGTTATGGAAAATCTCTCATAAGCTCAGAAGCAAACAGAGGCCACGTTGATCACGGCACACGCATTAGATTTGTTTGATTTCTTCATGAGCTTGATTCAAGCGTCGTAGCGAGGACTCATGCCCCCAACAAAACCGGACTGGGGTCCTCAGAACTTTCACACCTTTAGCAGAGCTTGGTCGATCGGCAGCGTGCGAATCCGCTTTCCGGTCGCCGCGAAGATTGCGTTACACAACGCAGGAACGGCCGACGGAAGCGGCGGTTCCCCCAAGCCAGTCGGCGAGTTGTCAGTGCGCAAAAAATGCACCTCGACGGGCGGCGCTTGCGTCAGCAGCAATGGTGAGAAGCTGTCGAAATTCGCCTGCACCACCTGGCCGTTTTCGACGGTGATCTTTTGATTCAAGGCTTCGCCAAGCCCGTCGAGGATGGCGCCTTGCGTATGCGGCGGCTCGGTCAGGTCAATGCTGCCGGTAGGCCCTATGCAGCGCCGAATGTCCGCTATTGGGGGCATAGCGGACATTGGTCCCGATTGGTTCGGTCGCGAATGACCCAAAACGGACATTGTTGCCCCTAAGGCCAATTGCCAGACAATCGGCTTCGGCAGCACCCTCCAAAAATTATTATGGAGGTTCGTCATATGATCAGAATAATCAGCGTTGCCTTTGTTCTGGCCCTCGCGTCGTCATCAGCACAGGCTATGCCGCTTACGCCTATCCAACAACCGGAAAGCATGATCACGCAAGTCCTGGCCGGATGCGGAGTGGGCAGGACACGAGTTAATGGTGTCTGCGTGTCCAGACACCACAGACGTCAAGCTCGCAGGTGTGCACGATGGACTGGAAGCACTTGCGCTGTGTGGCACTCCTACTGAACCGACACCGTGACCGCAGTTTCGGGGCTGATTGGGCAAAGCGCGAGGCCGCCTCTGTTGGCGGCCTCTTTCATATCAAACCGAACACCTGATCGGATTTCGGAGAGACCGCCGCGAGGCGGTCTTTCTGTTTGACAAAATGATATTATTTTGTTCCATCGAGGCCGCATTTAAGGGAGAGTTGACACGGCCAATACGCACATTTTTAGCTGGAAAAACATCTCGGTCACCCCAACCCCAATCAAGCTAGGCAGCGGTTTCTATGGATTGACCATTCATGCGGGAACATGGGGCGGCGGCAGGGTGACGTTACAGCGGCTTGCCGCCGATGGCTCGACCTATGCGACGGCCTTCAAGGCATTCTCAGCCGATAGCTCGGCCACGGCTTACGTTCCATCGGGGACTTATCAACTCACATTAGATACGTCCACCGACGTGTCCGCCGATCTGGTTCTCACAGAGCCGTTTTGAACTGCCGGTCTGCGGTGTTTTTTGGGAATTGCTGTCCAGTAAGATAATTAATTGCAACCGAAAGGCTAATTCGCGGAATTACGATTTTCTGCTGATCCGCATCATTATGCTGTATGGGTCAAATAGGCCTTGCCTAGCTTGGGCAAGTCTCAGATTAAATTCTTCAGCGCTTAATGTGATGGTATTCGGGCATCCGTTGCCGGGGCATTTAACCTCGGAATGTGTCTTTAGCCATCCGACAGTTTTCGTGAACTCCTCGCCACACGCCGGGCATTTGATTGGCCAAAGTTTATCGTCCTCATACATGACATCACCCCGGAAGCTGTGAGCCGACAAGGATAGCGCTCTGAAACAATAAAAGAAAAGGTCACCTGGATTTTTATTTTGTAGAAATTTGGGATTGATGGTGGAAAGTCTGCGCAGGGGCAAAGGTCAGGTTGCGATCAATTCCCCTGAGTGCACGAACTCTGTCACGTCGATTTCGTCAGAGATTATGCCTTCGATGTCCATGTCGCCCATACTGGCGAGTTCATCCGCCGTGAACTCGATCGTGTAGCGGGGAACTTCCCAGCTCACCCAACCGCTCACCGTTTCGAGGCCGATCCGAACTTCGATTGCCCGGAGGTGATGACCGCGCAGCAGAACGACACCGCGTTTGATCTCGACGGCGTGCGTCACCTCCAACATGATGGGCCGGGTCTGTACGCGCTGCATTCGCGCCACCCTTCAACCGCGAGTATAGCACGGGGAGGCAACAAATTGCGAACAAGTCGCTGGATTTTTGTTTTGCGTATTTTTTGGGATTGGTGTGAGAAGTGCCGATACCGCGCTGAGTAACGCAAATCGCGGTTAGGTCAATCCTGCTGCCCTACGTAGCGCCGCAGTCTGCTATCATCAGATTAAGCTGAGGGGCTTCCTACAAGGGAGTTCCAGAAATGTGTGACTACAGCCTTCTACATGTCAGGTCGCGGCCTGCGAAGGTTGGCGACAAACTTACTACACGTGATTTTGGTACCGGCACACATGGGTTCGCAGCGGCAGAAGATGCTGCGGTGGCCGTTTGCGTACTTCCGGGAACCGAGCTTGCGTTTTCCCGGGCGGTGACACTTTCAGATCACGGCTTCATCGTAGGTTGGAAGGTAAAAACGCTAGCTTACTCGACGGCAATCTTCCGACAAGTGAACAAGCACGATCCGCGGGTCCATCACGATGCGCTCGAATTTCCGGATGGGCGCATTGTTCTGCTGACAAAGCTAATGGTGTGTCAGGTCGCAACGGTTCTTCAGCTGCCAGCGCAGCCAACGACCGCGGTCGAAGTCGATGCCCAGGAGCGATTCGCCTACATGGGCTGACAATTTCGGGACAGGTAAATCTGTGTGTAGGCTGCCTCACGAAGCGGCCTACTTTTTTCGAGCGAACAAGAAATTTCGAGTGGGGATTGATGGTGTGAAAGGCTCCTGGGCAGAGGAAAAATAAATCGGCTAGAATTGAAACGAGAGTTGACCGTGAGGATCAGGCCATGCGGAAACGCTCTTTCGAAAAAGCCGGGGGAGTGCCCAAGCCACCACCTCCGCCCTCCGCCGCCGCCACCGCCGCCATAAGAATACCTGCCGGTTGTTTTCGTGCGTCTCGGTCAGGTCAATGCTGCCGGTAGGCCCCTATGCAGCGCAGGAAGGCCGCTATCGGACAACAGCGGACATTGAATGTCGCCCTAACGCGGCAGTGACGAAAATGCAGCGTCCGACCTCATCCTAAGTCGCTTAGATTATTGGTGGCGGACGCAGTCGTATTCCACTCCCAAATTCCCTGCTAACAGGGAAATTAACAGGGAATATTTCAATTTTGGGCCAACTCGCGGCTCCGAGGGCTCATAACGCCCAATGATTACGGGGCCTTTGAGCCAATTTCCCTACGCAAAGGAACAGGGAATTATTTTGGCTGAACAGGGAATTTTGGCGCACGAACAGGGAATTTTATCCGGCCAAAACTATAGTCATCGCCAAGAAACCTGAGGCGCATTCTCAAAAATCGCAAAGTCTTGTTTCAATCGCGGAAGCCACGGACCAGGTAGCCTGGAAAATGTGAACTGCAGGCCATTACATGGGTGATCGCCTCGCGGTCGTATTCGTCGCCTGACCGATAATGATCGAAAAAGCTATTCAGCCTTGGCACCCGCTCAGCCATCGCTTGCACGGCTTGCAGACCGACCGAAACGCCGTAATTGGTGAAGGCAAATTTCATATAGGGGAGATCGGGCTCGCGGCAGAAATAACCGTCGTCACGCCACATGTGATCGAGCGTGGCGAGGCTGCGCCGTCGTTGCACCACGGCCCAATCCTCTGCCGGGAAAAAGTGAGCTAGCCACAGCATCATGCCGAGACCCAGATCCTGGGTAATGGTGAGACGCGCGGCGCTTGCGTCGATCAGCGCCCGCATTTCGGCAATCTCGCGGGTCAGGGCCCGCTCATCGAGGCACCGATAGGAGACATAGCCGTCGAACGCATCAAGCGCGCCGAAGCCGAAACCAGGATAAGGCGCGCTTAAATCCTCCTTCATCTTCCAAATTACGCCCCTCCCCGGCATAACAAAAGCGTCGTGAATTTGGCGAACGAGACCGATGCCCTTGGCTCGATAGGCCGGCACATGGCGCGCCAGCACGGAAAGCGCATAGAGCCACATCGCGAGATAGTGGAAATATTGTCCGTCCCGGTCCGGCGCTTCCCCGATTCGGATGCCGTGCCGGCGTCCGAGTACCCGATCAACCTCGGATACCAGCCACTCCGCCTCGTCGAGGAAGCGCTGCTCACCCAGTTCGGCATAAAGCGAAACCAGCAGCACGACGCCAAATGCATCGGTCCAGGTATAGCGAAGCCCATTAGGCCATATGCGCTCAGTGCGCATCCAGTTTAGCTTGGCGAGAACATAGGGAATGTTCTTGCAAGCCGGCATGACGGCGCTCACACCCCGAAGGGATAAGTATCTGGCAGGCCTGCCAGTTCCGCTGTGTCAAATGGGGTGACCGCGCGGGTGTGATCGAACCAAATGTACTCATCGAATTGCCGAGGTAGGACAGCTTGGAAATAGTGACTAGCGCGCTCGCTCTCCGGCCGGTAGATCACGCCGATCGCCCGCTCGAGCTGCGGCTTGCCCAGGCCCTGCGAGCCGGTCATGTCGGAGCGGTTACGCAGGCCCAGGGTGAAGTGGGCGTGGCCGGTGGCGTGGCATAGCCGCTCATAGCTTTTCGGCAAGGCCGGCTGGACCTTCTTGATCTCCATCGGCCCGTCCCAATCGGATGCCGCCGCAACGGTTCCGCTATTGGTGCCAGTCGCATAGCGGAGTTGGAATGTCCGCGTTGTGCGTCATTAGCAGACATCCCTGTCCGAACACCGACGGCGTAGTTAGCTCTCCGCAATTCGATATCCAATCCCTGGTTCGGTCAGAATAAAGCGTGGATCGTCCGGGTGTTCTTCGATCTTCTGCCGCAGCTGACCGACATAGACCCGCAGGTACTGCGTGTCCTCGGCGTGTGCCGGTCCCCAGACCGCCGTGAGAATCTGCTTGTGGGTGACGACGCGGCCGGCGTGGCGGGCGAGAAACGACAGCAACTCGAATTCCTTCGGCGTCAGCTTGATCTCATCGCCCGCGCGCGTCGCGCGATGGCGGACGGAATCGACTTCGAGCCCGCCGACCTTCAGCAAAGGGACTTCAGCCTTCCGCTGCATGCGATGGCGCAAGGCCGTTCGCATGCGCGCCATCAGCTCGCCGACGTTGAACGGCTTGTTGACGTAGTCGTCGGCTCCGAGGTCGAGCGCCTCGATCTTCTCCGTCTCGCGCTCGCGCGCCGACAGAACGATGATCGGGACGTCCGACCACTCACGGGCGCGCCGGATCACATCTTTGCCATCACCGTCCGGCAGACCGAGATCGAGCAGCACGATATCAGGCGAGTCGGACGCGACGCGTTTGATCGCTTCCGCCACGGTGCCGGCACTCGCCATCTCGTAGTCGCTCGCATCCAGCGCCGGTTTGAGAAAGCGCAGGATAGCGGCTTCGTCGTCGACCACAAGGACGCGGGTCTTGCTGCTCATGCCGGTACATCCTGGTGTGGGAAGGTCAATATGATGCGGGTGCCGCGGCCATCGGCCGGCGGGCTTTCGGCGGCGATCGTACCGCCATGCGCTTCCATGATGCCCTTGGCGATGGCGAGCCCAAGACCGGTCCCTTGTCCGCCATGGGCCTGCGTCGTATCGGCCTTAACGAACTTGTCGAATATTTGCGGCAGCGCCTGCGCCGGAATGCCGGGGCCGTCATCGGTAACACGCAGTACGATTTCCTGCGGGCCAACCTGGGCATTGACCTGCACCCGGGTTTCCGGCGGGGTATGGACAATGGCGTTTCCAATCACGTTGCCGACCGCCTGCTCGATCAGCGTGGCGTCGGCGCGCACCAGCGGCAGATCGGACGGCAAGGCCACCTCGATGCGCTGATTGGCGCCGCGCCGACGGGCGGCACTAGCTACGCGATCGACGATTTCGCGCAAATCGATCCAGTCGCGCCGCAGCTCCAAAGCCCCTGCATCGATCCGGGTGATCGTCAGCAGATTGCGCACCATCTCGTCGAGACTTTCAGCTTCCTGCTTGATTTGCGCGAGCAGGTCTATCTCCGCCTCGGCGCCGAGCTTCTCTCCGTAATTGATCAGGCTGGTCGCCGAACCGAGGATCGACGACAGCGGCGTGCGGAAGTCATGTGAAATCGACGCCAACAGCGTATTGCGTACCCGTTCGGTTTCCGTCGCCGTTTTGGCGCGCACCATATCGCGCGCGAGCGAGGCGCGCTCCAGGGCGGCGGCGGTTTGCTCGGACAACGCATCGAGTAGCGCTCGCGCTTCCGAATCGAGCGAGGCGAATTCCTTCCGACTTGACGCCGATAACTCCAAGCGTCTTGTCGCCAATTCGCAGCGGCACGAAGAACCACGGCACAATAGGCAGCGTGCTGGTGTCTGCGCCGGCCGGCTCTCCATGGCTGAAGGCCCAACGCGCCGCCGTCATCGGCGCGGCGTCGAGCGTGTCTTCCGGCGGCCAGGCAGCAATCAGTGCGAGATCGCCGTCTTGCTCCAGCAGCACCACTACCGCACGCCCGAGGCTGGCGTGGATTTCACTCGCGGCTCCTTCGGCCACGGCATCGAACGATGCCAAGCCCGAAAGGCGGCGGGTGAATTCATAGAGGCGCCGCATCGCCCGCATGCGGCTTGCCGAAATTGTGGCCTGCTCGCGCACGCGGCCGGCCAGGGCAGAAGTCACAACGGCCACCACCAGGAAAATGATTAGCGCCAGCAATTCGTAGGGTTCGGCAACGGTCAAGGTATAGATCGGCTCGATGAAAAAGAAATTGTAGGCCAGGAACGACAGTACCGACGCGTAGATCGCCGGCCAGATGCCGAAACTCACCGCGGTCAACAGGACCGCCAGCAGAAATACAATCGAGAGATTGGGGATCGGCGTGAGTTTCGTGAGTAGTTCGCCGACGCCGAGCGCCGCCGCCACCGCGGCCGTCGCATAGAGGAACGATAGCGGCTCCACACCAATCCCGGGCCGGCGCAGCGTGAACCGCCCGCGCGGCGCAGGCTCGCTCTCGCGCGTGACCAAATGGATCGCGATGTCCTGCGTTCGCCGTACCAGCTCGTGCGGCAAGGACCGACGAAGCAACTCACTGAAGAAGCCGCCATGCGAGCGCCCGATCACGATCTGAGTGACATTCTCGAATTTGGAAAAACGAAGAAGTTCCGCCGGCAGATCGCCGCCGGTCAGCGTCTGGGTCTCCGCGCCGAGTGCTTCGGCGAGCTTCATGGCGTCGTCCCGCCGCCGACGCGCGGCGTCATTGAGATCGGTGCCGGGCTGTTCCACGGTGACGGCGATCCACGGCGCATCCATCAGGTCGGCCAGGCGCTTGGCTGTCCGTACAACTGTTGGGGAAACCGGATCGGGTCCGATGCAGGCCAGAATGCGCTCGCCCGCCGCCCACGGCCCTTCGATGGCCTGCGCCTGCATGCGCGAAACTAGATCGACATCGATGCGCTCGGCCGCGCGCCGCATCGCCAGCTCGCGCAGAGCCGTTAGATTTTGCGGTTTGAAAAAGCTCTCGACAGCGCGCGCGGCGGTGTCCTGGACATAGACTTTTCCTTCCGCCAGGCGCCTGAGCAATTCGTCGGGCGGAAAATCGACCAGGATAATCTCGTCGGCCTTGTCGAACACCGTATCCGGCACGGTCTCGCGCACGCGCACCTTGGTGATCTTCAGCACCACATCGTTGAGGCTTTCGAGGTGCTGGATATTGAGCGTGGTCCACACGTCGATGCCGGCGGCCAGCAATTCATCGATGTCTTGCCAGCGCTTGGGGTGGCGACTACCCGGCACGTTGGTGTGGGCGTATTCGTCCACCAGCAGCGGGCTCGGCCGGCGCGCGAGCGCCGCGTCGAGGTCGAATTCCTTCATAACCTGATTGCGGTAGACAATCGGATTGCGCGGGAGAAAGTCAAAGCCCTCAATCAGTTGCTGGGTCTCGCGCCGGCCATGGGCTCAATCAGACCCGCCACGACATCGCGCCCGCCCGATTTCTCGGTGCGGGCGGAGGTGAGCATGGCAAAGGTCTTACCGACGCCAGGCGCGGCGCCGAGAAAAATCTTCAGGTGCCCGCGCCCCTCCTTCTTGGCCAGGGCAAGCAGGGCGTCAGGTGAAGCTCGTTGCGCTTCGTCGCGGGGCATCACGCCAATCTACGACTTCAACTCGTCGAGCGCGAGGTTAAGCTTGAATACGTTAACTCGTGGCTCGCCCAGCAGGCCGAACGTGCGACCCTCGACTTGGGCCTCCACCAGGGCACGAACGCGCACCTCCGGCAGGCTGCGGGCCTTAGCAACCCGCGGCACTTGGAACAGAGCGGCCGCCGGAGAGATATCGGGATCGAGGCCGCTGCCGGAGGTGGTCACTAGATCGACCGCTGGCTCGGTGGCGATGATCGTCAATCCTAACTTCGCTGGAGCTGACACCGAAATGGCGGCGGTCGAAGCGGCGGGCCGGCTCTTGGGGTTGCAGACGCATAGGCTCGCCGCAAGTAACGCGCAGGAGCTCGATACCGCGTTCGCGAAGATCGGCGAGCTGCATGCCGACACTGTGATGGTTGGCACCGATGGGTTCTTCATCGATCGTCGCGGGCAAATCGCAGCCTTGGCTGCACGCTACAAGGTGGCCGGAATTTACCCATTTCCGGACTTTCCGACGGCTGGCGGGCTCATGAGCTATGGCGCCAGCCTGAGCGATGGATATCGCCAGGTCGGCGTCTATGTCGGGCGCATCCTCAAGGGCGCCAAGCCCGGGGACTTGCCGGTCATGCAGCCAACCAAATTCGACCTCGTCATCAACGTCAATGCCGCCAAGGCCATCGGCATCACCATTTCACCAATGATGCTCAGCCGCGCCGACGAGGTGATCGAATGAAACGGCGCGAGTTCATCACGCTACTCGGCGGTGCGGCGGCGACGTGGCCGCTCGCGGCGCGCGCCCAGCAGTCGGGCAAGGTTTACCGGGTTGCCTTTTTCTCGACAACCGGTCGGGATCGAGTTTGGCATCTGCATCAAGCGCTTATCGAGAGCTTACGCGAGCTCGGTTACATAGAGGGTCAGAACGTCATATTTGAGAATCGATTTGCCGAAGGGAAAATGGAACGGTTGGCAGGCATTGCTGCCGAACTTGTACCGTTAAAGCCTGACGTAATTGTGGTTGGGCCAAATACTAGCATCCGGGCCGTGATGCAGGCTTGGAGCACGATTCCAATCGTGACGACATACTCGGCCAACCCCGTCGCAAACGGCCTGGTTCCTAGCCTCGCGCGACCGGGTGGAAATCTCACAGGATTGACGTCTCCAATTTCTGAAGGAAATTAGCCCAAAAACTTCGCGTGTAGCCGCTCTTTGGAATCCCGACGCCATAGAGAGGAAAGCATTGGAAGAAAACGAAACAGCCGCCAAGCGGCTAGGCATTGCAGTTACATCTCACGAGGTTCGGAACATTGCGAATATTGAACGGCATTCAGCGCCATTATTATTCCTTTTCACGCAACACAAACATACTGGGATAAATTATTGCACTGCACAAATAGCAACAATAACATGCTGTTTCTATTAGCTTTTCTGGAACTACCTACTGTCCTTTCCTAAACTTCTCCAGGCAAGCCAGAATATTCCGGGGTACTCCAGCGAGCTCAGGCGTCATGGATGAGGTTTTCGGTACGCACAGGTTTGCGACAGGGACAGGTTTTCGGCACACAGTGTCGCTCAGCTTCCCGGCAGGTTGTGCACTTCCGGGAAAAACATTTCCTGCCAGGAATTCGGCGCGCTCTTGATGATGCCGCGCTGCGCCATGAACTTGGCAAAGGTCAAGACGTTCTGCGGCGTCATCTCGAACGTCGAGCCTGGACTCTTGATGAGGGCAACCGTGTCGTCGAGGCTGATCTTGTCCTTCGAGTGATCAAGATAGATTTTCGCGCACTCGGCCGGGTCCTTCTTGATCATTTCATGTGCCTCTCTGAGGGCATCGACGAACGCCTGATAGGTCTTCGGATTCTCCTTGCGGAAACGCTCAGTGGTATAGGCTACCATGTAGCTTGCTGGCGCGCCGAGAATTTCGTCCTGCGAGGAAATACGCCGCACGTGAGGCGCGCGCATCTCCAATTCCTGGAACGGCGGCGCCGAGAAATGATTGTTAATCTCGCCGGCGCCGGAAATCATCGCGGTGGCCGCGTCGCCATGCGGAATCTGAATCGTGAGCGGGTCGAGGCGGCCGCCATTACCGGGTCCCCAAATCTTCTCCGCTGCCATCTGCAGCAGAATCGCGTGCACAGAAACCTTCAGCGTCGTTACCGCGATCTTGTCGTTTGGACCGAGGTCCTCGATCTTCTTCACATTGGGATCGCGCGTGAGCAGATAAAGCGGCAGGGCGGAAACCGCGCCAATGCCACGTACTACATACGAAGTGCCGGAAGTTTTGCCCCAGAGCGTGATGAAGACGGTGGTGCCGCCACTGACGATGTCGAGCCTGCCGGACAGCAATCCGTCGTTCATCGGACTGCCAGCCGGGAACTGTTGCCAAGTTACCTTGGTTGATTGCAATCCGGCTTGCGTGAGGTGTTTTTCCAGCAGTTTATTCTTCTCGACCAACACCATCGCAAGCGTGCCGATGCCGTACTGGGTGGCCATATGTAATTCGGCCACCTCGGCACGCGGGGTAGCGGTGGACAGCGGCGACAACAAGATCGTTGCAGCTAAAGTTGCGCAGGCAAAACCGGCCTTCATCTTACACCCACCCTTCCCTTACGGTTTTTTAATTTGCAGTGGCCGTATTCTATGCGGCGGCTCTCACTTCCTGACGCATTGTCTGCATGAGGTCACGAACCGAGCCGACATTTTCAAGCGCCCAGATCGAGGCGATAATGCGTTCGATCGCCGCCTTGCCGATGCGCTTCTGCGCATAGGTTCGCATCTTGCTCTCGATCTGCGCTCGGGTGAGCCGGTTATCAGCGGAGCCGCGCGGCGAATTGCATCGCTTGACGATCTTCGTGCCGTCGTTGAGCTCGAACTCGACCACTGCCTGCACGTCCGTCAGGCTTTCGTCCGGCTGGACATTGATCAGGTTGGCAGCGGCGTTGCGCAGCACCGGATCGTCGTAGCGCGCCGGCATGAACTGATCGAGCGTCAAGGCATGATCTTCGATGATCACCGCCGCCGTGTAATGCGCGGAAATGAGCGCGTCGAACTTCGCCTTGTACTTCGACAGCTTCCCATGAAGATTGAACACGGTCGGCGTCAGGCTAATCTGCGCGCGCTTGATGTCCTTAAGCTTGAATGGACGCTCCTCAAGCGCGTCGAACAGCGCCGTGTTCATACCTTGAATGGAGGAAGCTGACGGCCACAACCGCAGCGCAATCTGCTCGAACTCCCAACGCTTGCCGAGCTCGGCGGTCACCTGCTCGGGATGGCCGCCCGTCGAGAACGTGTTGAACAGACCGCCGTCCTTGGCGGTCAGGAACTCGCGCGTCGCCAGGAAATTCTGCTCGGCGAGCAAAGCGGCCATTAAGCCGGATAGCGCGCCTCGACACTGATGGAATTTCACCGTCGGCGTGCCCCACGCCGCAAACGTGCCGCCGGCCTGACTGCCGGCCAAGCCGAAGGCGCGCGCCATGGCTTCGGGCGAAAGACCGCGTAGCCGACCCACCGCCGCGGCCGCGCCGAACGGTCCGAAAACGCCTGGACCGTGATAGCCGCGCTTGCGCACTGCTGGATAATCCGATCCGACGCCGACGCGTGTGGTGACTTCAAAGCCGGCCGCCAAAGCGACCAGTAAGTCCCGGCCCGACACGTTGTCGCGTTCGCCGATCAATAAGGCAGGCGGGACGACTTCCGGCGTTACGTGTGTGAGTGTAGAACGGTGAATGTCGCACATCGTTACCGCTGTAATGAGATAGCCATTGAGCAGCGTCGCGCCAGCAAGCGAAAGATTATTGCCGCCGATCACCGTACTCTCGGTCGACGTGGCAAGACTCTTGGCAAATCGTGCAATCTGGTCCGTTTCTTCGCCGAAGTGTCCGGCGAAGGCGCAAGCGAGGGTATCGAGTAGAATGTCCTTGCAGTATTCGCGTGCCGGTGCGGGGATGTTCTCGTACTTAAGGGATGCCGCAAAGCGGGCCAAGTCCTCAGTCGTGGATTCCGTCATTCATTCCTCCGTTTTATGCGTTCCGTTACCATAGCGGCAGAGGGACATCGGCACGTCCCGTCCGCGGCTCATGGACTAGGCCAACTTCGCCTCGGCAAAATACAACCTTGGGCGAATTCCAGGAAGGGGCGGATATGCCTTCAGGTACAGGTAGCTGGGGGAATGGATTATGTCCGCTTGGGTCATAAGCGGACAAACAATCAAGAGCTAAAATCCACCATTGTTCGCTTTAGTCCAAAAGCGGCCAAACGTGGGCATATTTGGATTGTCGGCTAAGTGCCAATCGCGACATTCTATAGGGCGCAATAGCGAAAGCATATTGCGCCGGGCACCATTTCAAAATTATCGGATTACGGCTTTCGCCTAATCCGTCCTACTCACTGGTCGCTCGCTTACAGCGGCACCATCCCCATCCAAAACATCATCTTGTCACCGACATCGATGTCGTACTTGCGCGCGAATGTCAGTTTTCCGTCATCGCCTATTCGGAACACCGACAGGCCGGCGGCTATCGACTTGACCGCATCGCCGTCCCGTATATTCACCGGTAGATTGTGTTGCGCCACGAGCAGGCGCCCGCTCGGGTGAATGTGAAAGGTACGTGGGTGTATCTTTTGGGTCTCAATGTGCTGGATCGGCGTCGGCTCGCCGGTCGATTGATTGATCGCGTACACGACGATGCTGTTTTCACCGCCTTTGAACACCTGCTTGCCTTGAAATTCGATCGTGGCCTCCGCGCGATTGGCCCCGTAGAGGAAACGGCCGTTCGGATGGACGTGAGCCGTTCCGGCCGCCTGACGCGCCCTGATGTTCTTCGGCTCGGCCAGCGTCTCGGCGCGGTATGCAATTTCCGGATTGATCCTGCCCTTATCTGTCCGATACATGTACATCTTGTTCTGCGTCTCGATCGACACATACATCCAAGGTCTGGTTGGGTGAAAGTCGAGGTGCCGCGGGCCAAATTCCTTGCCTCCGTTCGGCGCGACCGACACTTCGTTCGTCAGCACGCCATTCTTGTAGTTGAAAACTTTCAGTGCGCCCGGGTCCTCCGCCTTGGCGGGGGTGCCTTCGTTGCCGCGGGTCACCAGGATCGCCGACCGATTGTCGGGGGTCGTGCGCACCTGGTGGGCGAAGATGCCGGCGTCGATCGGACCCGGCTGAGTCACCTCTTCGCCCGGTGTAAAGTCCTTGTTAACGCGATAGACGCGCACCGCGCTCGGATTGTTAAACGCCACTAGAAGATTCTTAGATGGAATGTCAGTGCTGATGTGGATGGGGCGCGTCGGCAGCTTTATCGGGGCACCGTGCGAGCTGAGAGCGCCCGTTGCTGGGTCAATCTTGAACGCGGTGACGTGGTGCTCGGTCCCCGCCTTGCCATAACCGGAAGCGCTGCTGCTGGACGCAACATACAGATAACGTCGCGACGCATGCGGCCAGGCATACTGCACCGCGGCAGGCAGCGTGACCGTTTCTCTCCTGATCAACTCCGCGCCCGCAACATCGACATCGTAGTGCGTGAGGTCGGCTCCCACATTTGCATAGAGCGCGGCCTTCCGGTCCGTTTGCTTGGCGGAAGCCAATCGGGGCGCGGCAATGCTACCGGCGGCGAGCGACAAGAAGGTTCTCCGGCTAAACATGACATTTCCCCCTGATTAAATTGCCACCGATTTTTAAAGTCACCGCGATATCCCGCGGTGTCGATGGCTGCTCCCATCATACGGGGAGCTCAGCTCTTCTGCCAAGCGGCGAAGACGGCAGTTCATGCCAGCGATGACCGATACATTCCGGCCGTCTACGTAGCCCGCTACAGCCAAGCCTTGGTGAAATGCGGCGACATACTTGTAAATCAATTCAAATATTGCACCACTGAGATATCGGAACTAATCCATATTTCCCACATCGGTGCTTGAATATGCAGTTTCTCTATGTCCAAAAACGCGGACATCGCTCCGACAACTCGCGATGTCTGCTATAAGCGGTCTTTCTACGAAAGCAGACGAAGGGTGTTTAGTTAGTAATGCTCGAAACAAAGCGTTTGGGCTTGCGGCGGCCAAGCGAGGCGCCTTTCCTAGCTAGATTCACCGAGAACACGGAGAAGCAAATGCTGTTAGAATTCTCTTCTGCTGGTAGCAGCAGGCGGTTTGCCGCCCTAACTCTCCTAGTCGCGGTGATGTTTGAACTATACCCGGCGCGTGGTTGGGCCGTTGATTACCCGACCCGCAGCATCACGCTTGTGGTTCCGTCGCCGCCGGGCGGCGGCACGGACACCCAGGCACGAATTCTTGCGCCAAAACTGAGCGAACTGCTCGGGCAGACCATCATCATCGAAAACCGCGGAGGCGCCAGCGGCAATATTGGCGCACAGGCGGTCGCGAAGGCGGCGCCCGATGGTTACACGCTGCTCGCCATGATCTCGTCACACGTAATCAATCCGTACGTGCTTAAGGAAGTGCCTTACGATATCGACCGTAGCTTCGCGATGATCTCACGAACGGTCAATGCGCCCGGTGTTCTTGTCGGCAACCCGTCTCTGCCGGCAAAGAATTTGCATGAGCTGATCGCCTATATGAAGGCCGATTCCGGCAAGGTTGCTTTCAGTTCGGCCGGCGTTGGCAGTCTGTCCCATCTGATCGTCGAGCTGTTCGAGCAGAACGCCGGCGTGAAGCTGCTGCATGTACCGTATCGTGGCACGCGGCCGGCGCTTAACGATGTTCTCTCTGGTCAGGTGGCCGTCATGGTTCCCGACCTGACCATCGCCTTGGGGCAGATGCGGTCCGGCGTTCTGCACGCCTATGGCGTGACTGGTGCAACGCGGTCAGCGGCGGCGCCTGACGTTCCGACTTTGGCGGAAGCAGGCCTACCTGGCTTCGACGCAGTGCAGTGGTTCGGCCTCGCCGCGCCGGCCGGCACCCCGCCCGACATCGTCAAGAAATTGCACGCGGTAGTCACCCAGGCGCTCAACGATCCGACGGTGAAGGAGCGGTACATCCAAATCGCCATGACGCCAGATCCGAGCGCATCACCGGAGGAATACGCCAAGTTCGTGCACGATGAAGGAGCGCGCTGGGGTAAAGTCGTCAAGGACGCGAATATCACCGCGCAATAGTAACTCCGGCCGTACGGCATTCGCGTTCCCTCCGATCCCGGAGGTCGCCGGCCTCGGCGTCAGGACAAGAGACGTAGGAGCAGACATGACACTCGTCCTCAGGGGCGTGATGCAAAGCCCGGTGACGCCGCTCAAAGAGGATTTCAGCCCGGACTATGAAACGTTCGAACGGCTAGTGGACTTCCATGTCCGCACTGGCGCCACAGCGATCTCATGGCCGCACCACAAGGCGGAGTTGCATAATCTTACCATCGCCGAACGCAAGACGCTGGCGGAAATCGCGATCAAGGCAGTCGCCAAGCGCGTCCCGATCTCGATCCATGTCAGTGCGCTTGCGCTCGAGGATACCTTCGATTTGTCACGACATGCGCAGAAGGCTGACGCGGACGCGATCATCGCTATAACACCCTATTTCTGGAAATATCCGCCGGAGGCAATCTACGACCACTTCGTGCGACTCGGAACCTCAATCGACCTGCCGCTGATTGCATACAATTCGCCGAGCTATCTCGACGGCGTCGAGTTCACCGGCGAATTGACGGCGCGCCTCATCGAGAAACTGCCAAATTTTATTGGCATGAAGGAAGCCAGCTTCAACAGCGAGAAGTTTTTTGAGATCCTGCGGGCGGCGCGGCCGCTGCGACCAGATTTTGCTATGATCGCGGGCGTGGAATATCTGCTGCCGTCCGTCGCGCTCGGAGGTTCTGGCTCCTATTCCTCCGCTGGCGCCATTTGTCCCAACCTCTGCGTCGAACTTTACGAATCCTGCACCGGCGGAAATTGGGAGCGCGCGCGAGAGCTGCAATACAAGCTCTCGCAGCTCTGGCTGCTGTTCCGCGATCAATATCCTTCATCGCTCAAGGGCGGCATGGTGATCATGGGCCGTCCCGTCGGTCCGACCCGCCCACCGCTGCCGACGGCATCGACCGAGCGCGTGAAATTCATCGAAAAGCGCCTCGTAGAGCTTGGCATCGCCCAGACTGAGCCGCATGGCTGGTAATCGAAAGGACAAAAAACGTGGCTCACTTCAACTTTGGTCTGGTTCATGCGCTACTCACGCCCTTTACGAGCAGCCGCATCGATTACGACGCCTACGGCAAACTAATCGATTTCCATCTGCGCAATGGCGCGGAAGGCTTGGCGCTACCGATGCATGCTGGCAAATCCGTAAGCCTGACGGTCGAAGAGCGCAAAGCGTTACTCGAATTCGTCGCCAAGCACGTTCGTGGTCGGGCCCCGATCATTGTGAATGTCAGCGAAGCTGGCACTGGGATCGCGGCCTCACTCGCGGCGCATGCGCGGCAAGCCGGTGCGTCGGCAATCATCGCCTTTGTGCCTTATTACTGGGCGCCGCCGCAATCCATGCTGGTAGAGCACTTCGCGGCAATCGGAGCCGCCGGCGAACTGCCTTTCTTCGTCTACAACTCGCCGAGCGAGATGAGCGAGGTCGAGTTCGCCAGCAAATCCGTTTCCGACTTGCTCGGCAGCTTGCCGAATTTTGTCGGGCTTATCGATGGTAGTCTCGATTGGCAGTATATGATCGAAGTTGTGACCGTCGCGCGCGCTGTACGGCACGACTTTCAATTCGTCTCCGGAACCGAATATATGATCTCGGCTGGCGCGATCGGCGCAACTGGGTTGCTGTCTGCGCTAGCAACAGTATCACCGCGTCTCGTTCGCGGACTCTACGACCTCTGTCGCGCCGAGAAGTACAAGGACGCGCGCAAGGCGCAGGAGGATGCTGCAATCCTCTTCCGTATTTTCCAACAGACGGGCGCCGCGGGTCTCAAGGCGGCCGTGCGCGTCTTCGGTCGTGACTGCGGAAGCCCGCGTCCGCCATTACCCGCCTTCCACGACGCGAGGACGCAAGCCTTAATTGCCGAAATGTCGGCGGTCGAGACTGTCAATACAGAGCCGCGCGGCTGGCTGTAGCGGCAGAGGTTTGAAAGGCGCAATGAAGGCATGGGCCAGGACAATTTAAGAAAGGTTGCGCTCATCACCGGCGCTTCCTACGGCGTCGGTGCCGCCACGGCGCTGGCGCTGGCGCGCGACGGTTTCGCTCTGGCGCTGACGGCGACTCGCAAGCAAAACCTCGCCGCGACACTCGCCGATGCATCCAAGCTCGGACGACAGACGCTCGCGCTCGAACTGGACTTGCGGTTGCAAACTAGTATCGAGGCGGTGGTAGCCAAAGCGGTCGGGCATTTCGGGCAGATCGACGTGCTCGTCAACAATGCTGGGGCCAATCTGCGCCTCAAGGCGATCGATATCACGCGCGAAGAATGGGACGGCTTGATCTCCACTAACCTGACCGGCACCTTTTTCCTGACGCAACAATTTGGTCGCCATTTGATCGCGCGGCAAGCGGCCGGGCGCGTTGTCACCATCGCCTCCGCGCATGCCTTTGTAGGAGCAGCGGAGCGTTCGGCCTATGGCATCAGTAAAGCGGCACTGGTGCAAATGACCCGCATGCTGGCCATTGAGTGGGCCGAACACGGCATCACGGTGAATGCTGTGGCACCCGGCCGGATGGATACGCCGTCGCCGTCACGAGCAGGGACCGGGGCTGACAAAGCCTATATGGATACGATGCTCAACCGCATACCGTTGCATCGCCTCGCCACGGTGGAAGAGATTGCTGGCGCGGTGGCTTTCCTTGTTGGCCCGGCGGGAGCATCGATTACTGGTCAGACCATCGTGATCGATGGCGGACTCACCGCGGCCTAAAACACCGCGCACGGTTGGCGTATCATGAAGATTAATTGTGTTTGCTGACGATAACTCCGCGTATCGGAACCAAAACGAGCAACTGATTTCATTTAATATACGGAAGCGGCATGGCCCAATTTCGCTTCCCGCATTGGTGGGCTATGCTGCCGCAAAGAATAAGCGTTCCGGGCGCAAGCAGGTGCTTAGCGTCACCACAATCGCAGGGAGGGCAGCCATGGCTCGACATAACATTATCATCGTTGGCGTTTTTGCCGCACTCGTCCTAAGCGCCGGATTGGCCAGTGCGCAGGAGTGCCCGCGCGGCGATCTCGATAAGGCCTATTGCGACCGCGATGGCGACCTGGTCGCCGACACGCCGACCGATCCGAAGCAACTAGTTAATCCGTCGACACTGATTTTCGCTTACACCCCGGTCGAAGACCCCGCAGTCTACACCAAGGTTTGGGACGGTTTCATCAAGCACATGGAGAGAGTGACCGGCAAAAAGGTCGTATTCTTCCCGGTGCAGTCGAATGCCGCGGAAATCGAGGCGATGCGCTCCGGCCGCCTGCATATCGCGGGCTTTAACACCGGCTCCAACCCGATCGCGGTAAACTGCGCGGGCTTCGTGCCGTTCGCGATCATGGCCGGCAAGGACGGCGTGTTCGGCTATGAGATGGAAATTATCGTGCCGGCCGACAGCGCGATCAAGACGCCGGCCGACATCAAGGGCAAGAAGCTCGCCTTTACCGCCCCGACATCGAATTCCGGCTTTAAGGCGCCATCCGCTCTGTTGGAGTCCGAATTCAATCTCGTTGCAAAGCGTGACTACGAGCCGGTGTTCTCCGGCAAGCACGATAACTCGGTGCTCGGCATCGCCAACAAAGATTACGACGCGGCGGCGATAGCGAACGAAGTTATGTTCCGCATGTTCGAGCGCAAGGTCGTCGACAAATCCAAGGTCCGCACCATCTATAAGTCGGAAACCTTCCCGACCACCGGCTACGGCGTCGCGTACAATCTCGATCCAAAGCTGGTCGAGAAGATCAAGGAAGCTTTTTTCACGTTCAATTGGGAAGGCTCGGCACTACAGGCTGAGTTCAAGGGCAACGACAAGTTCGTTCCCATCACCTACAAGAAGGATTGGAGCGTGATCCGCAAGATCGACGCGGCGAGCGGCGTGAAATACAGCTGCAAATAAAATATTTGCCGGGGGCGACGCCGCATGTTGCGCATCAAAGGGCTGATCAAGCGCTATCGCACCGGCGATCTCGCCCTCAAGGGTGTCGATCTCGAGGTACCGGATGGCCAAGTGATGGCGCTGATCGGGCCGTCGGGTGCCGGCAAATCGACTGTGATCCGCTGCATCAATCGGCTGGTCGAACCGACCGAAGGCACCATTGCGCTCAACGACGACCTTATCACCGGGCTCGGCAGCGGGGAGCTACGCCGCGTGCGCCGGCGCATGGGAATGATTTTCCAGGAATACGCGTTAGTCGAACGCCTGACGGTGATGGAGAATGTGCTCAGCGGCCGGCTCGGTTATGTCGGGTTCTGGCGAAGCTGGCTGCGCAAGTTTCCGCAATCCGACATCGACGAGGCGTTCCGGTTGCTGCGACAGGTCGACCTCGATCACATGGCCAATAAGCGCGCCGACGAATTGTCCGGCGGTCAGCGTCAGCGCGTCGGAATTTGCCGCGCGCTCATTCAAAAGCCGGAATTGCTGCTGGTCGACGAGCCGACCGCATCGCTCGATCCCAAGACATCACGCCAGATTATGCGGCTGATCAAGGAGCTGTGCGCGGAACGCAACCTCTCGGCCATCATCAATATCCACGACGTCATGCTGGCACAGATGTTTGCCGAACGCATTGTAGGTTTAAGGCTCGGCGAAATCGTTTATGACGGCCCGCCGGATCAGCTTACGCCTGCGGTTCTTACCTCAATCTATGGTGAGGAAGACTGGTCCGCCACCGTTCGCAAGCACGACGAGACCGACGAGCTGCCGGCGGAGAATGTCGTTCCGTTCGAGCCTCCCCTGCCCAGTCGCGATCGTTTGGCGGGGCTGACTTAATGCGCGCGCTTCGCAACAATCTCCGTTCATTCCCGCGTAAGTGGGAATTTAGCGTCGGTCATTCTGCGCCCCAAGTCCCCACTTTCGCGGAACCCATAATTCCATGTCCATAGCAATAGCAACGCACCCCACTTGGAAAAAGCCGCCGCTGGTCAAACGCGCCTGGCTGCGTTGGACGCTAGGCCTTGGCGCCGCGCTTTATCTCGCGCTCGCTCTCGGCACCACCGACGTCAATTGGCATCGCGTCTGGGAAGGCCTACCGCGCGGCGCTCAATTCATCAAAGCGTTCTTTCCGCCCGACTTCACTAGTCGCTGGTACGAGATCGTCGAAGGCATCAATGAGAGCTTGTGGATGACGGTGGTATCGACCGTGGTTGGTATCGCGCTGTCGATTCCAGTCGGTATCGGGGCTGCAAAAAATATCGCGCCGGCGCCAGTCTATTATTTCTGTCGCGGCATTCTGTCGGTGTCGCGCAGCTTCCAGGAAGTTATTCTCGCCATTTTCTTCGTCAAGTTGTTCGGCTTTGGGCCCTTCGCCGGTTTTATGACGCTGTCCTTCGCCACCATCGGCTTCTACGGGAAACTTCTGGCCGAAGACATCGAGGACGTGGATATAGTTCAAGCCGAAGCCGTACGCGCCACCGGGGCCACCTGGCTTCAATGGATAAATTACGGCGTACAGCCGCAGGTGATGCCGCGCATGATCGGGCTTGGCCTGTACCGGCTCGACATCAATTTCCGCGAGTTGGCGGTGGTCGGCATTGTCGGCGGCGGCGGCATCGGCGCCACGCTCAACACCGCCTTTGACCGCTATGAGTTCGATTCTGCCGCGGCGATCATACTAATCATCATCACCATCGTGATGCTGGTGGAATATTCTTCTAGCTACATCCGGCGCTGGGTGCAGTGATGACCATCACCCCCATTACCGGACCGAAGATCTGGCAACGTCGCGACCGCAAGCTCCAGCTTGTGATCTGGGCGGCATGGCTGGTCGCCACCGCACTGTTCGTCTACTGTTTCCAACTCATTTCCGAAAAGACCATTTGGGCGTTCGTTTGGGACGCGCCGGAACAGGCTGCCGATCTCGGCGCCCGCATGGTGCCACCGGACTGGAAATACATTCATACGCTTTGGCGGCCGCTGTGGGACACGCTCAACATCGCCACCATCGGCACACTGATCTCGATCGTGCTGGCAGTGCCAGTGGCCTATTGTGCCGCGCGCAACACAACGCCGAGTGTGACGATTGTCCGCCCAATCGCTCTGTTCATTATCGTATCGACGCGCTCGATCAACTCTCTGATCTGGGCCTTGATGCTGGTCACCATCGTCGGGCCGGGCGTGTTCGCCGGCATCATCTCTATCGGCATCCGCTCAGTCGGCTTCTGCGCCAAGCTGTTGTACGAGGCGATCGAAGAGATCGACGAAGGCCAAGTCGAGGCGGTGCGCGCGACCGGCGCGAGCGCTGCGCAGACCACCGTCTACGGTATCGTGCCGCAGATCATGCCGGCCTTCGCCGGCATTTCGGTGTTCCGCTGGGACATCAATATCCGCGAGTTGACGGTGCTCGGCCTAGTTGGCGCCGGCGGCATCGGGCTCGAACTCAACGCCGCCATCACCCAACTGTACTGGACGCAGGTGTCGCTGATACTGCTTGTGATAATCGGCGCAGTAATCATCGGTGAATGGGTGTCGGCAAAGGTGCGCCACGCGATTATTTGAGACCGTGAGTACACTGACCTGCCCTGGGCCAAGCGATGTGAGAGAATGGCTTAACTGGCCAAAAACCGAAATTATCATCGGATGAAGTTTTCGGTACACACACCCGCCTAGGCGCACCTCCACCGGCTTGCATGGCCGCCATTGGATTGCGTTCCACTTTACGGTGAAAAGCATATTTCCGGGTCTCAATGATCGTGGCTTGCGCCGGAATTTTAAATTCATCCGCAAGCTCGGCCTGCGGCTCGACATCGCCTTCAATGCCGCCGCGGAACGTCAGCGCCCGATAGGCCCGCACCACGTTCTGTAAGTCCGTGCGTAAGGTCGCCTCATGCGGTAAAGCGTTGAGCGAATAGCTGGTCCCCAGCGAGTGACCAGCGGCATAGTCGCCCGGCAAACGTGCGTTGGACCCAAGCTCGATGGTCTTGACTGGAAGTAGTGCGCCGTACTCCGCGACTTGCTTGCGCATGAATTCGGCCCGATCAGCCAGCACCTCGCGGGCTTTGCCAGCAAACTCCTCGCGCACCGCTGTGGTGCCTTGATTTAAGGACAGGTGAACCACGGGCTCATTGGCATGAAACAGATAGACCACGTAATAGCCCCGCGTGGCGCTGGTGGTGATGGCCGGATCAAACACCGAAATCCATGGTACTGCCGCCCAATTACCTTGGCCGGGGCTACCCTCGATCAGCAATCCAGCGCCGAGCTCGCCCAAGGCCTGCTGCACCGACTCTTCTGCGTCACGGCGAATGAATTGCGCCAGCGTATGACCTTCCAAGGGCTCAGAATTAGCCCTGGGATAGTCGGTGAGAATTGTGTGTAGGGTTTCGCGCAGCGGCATGGTCGTCCCCCGCATCTAGGCCATTCCAGGCCGCCGGCACTCTGGCCTTTTGACGCCCGCAAGCCTAGCCGAACAGCCGAGTCATTTCAGGGGTGGGCGGAGGATGTTTCAAAACCGGCCAATTTGACAATCACCCCCAACAGAACGGGAGGCAGCAATTATCCCGCCTTCCCAAACACCGCGTTGGGCTTTCGCCCGGCGACAATTACTTCGACGAGCCATATTCCTAAGGCCGATAATACAGCTTAATGTCTGGTTTTGAATTGTGGCCAATGCGCCAAATTTTTGCAGCTAACTTTCCTTTTGGACCAACAGTGATCACGTCTTTTCCGCAAGCAATTTTCGCTGCCTCGTCATGTGAGGCAGCCATAATCTCCTGTGGGTCGGTCAGTGACAATGTACCATACTTGTTCGCTAAATAATTTTGCGCATAGAAAATCGATGCCATTACACAACTCCTTTATTTTGACGTTCGATTTACCTGTTCCTCTAGCGACCACACCCGTGCGATCGACTCGAGTGGCGCCTTCCGTCAATTCTCCAAATTTTGGTATTGCCGCCGGAGGTTTTCCAGTTCCGCACGATGACCGGCCTCCATCTGTTTGATCTCCAATCCGCTCAAACATTGCAGCGTTCGCCAATATTTTCGGCGCTCTACGACAAGCTGTATGATCGTCGGTGAGGCCGCCACCTTCGTCAGATGCTGGTCGCCGTCCGACGACCAGATAAACGGTATCTTGCCATTGCGTTCCGCTTCGTTCAGCTCGATATATTCATGCACAGGAACGCCGTCAGCGTCGGCAGGAAGCCGGTGAAAGTGCTTCTTGAACCGGCCTTCACTAAACGCAAAATCGGCCGGGGTCAGCGGCGTTTTTAGGACCTTTGTCGCGCCGTCCACATCCACGTAACTGATTTTGTTGCTGGTCCAGTCCTTGTCGGCGTCGGGATTGCCGACGAGCGAGAACCGATCGCGCAGCGAGGCACCGCGGCGCGGATCATGCACAAACACGGGGCTTATGCGACTATCCAGCGCAAGTCGCGCATGGCGGCTGGCGGCAGCGTCCCCGATGCCATGTTCTGCTTGGCACGGTGTATAGACATCGAGCACTGCCGGCGCGTCGCTGTACTCTAGGACCTCCATGGCATTGCTGAGGAAGTGCGCCTTATTCGCGATGCTCGCTTGCGCTACGAACACATTCGGATGGAACGCTGCGATCAATCCTAGTTCCTTGCGGTCCTCCTGCTTGCCGCTGTGGGCCGAGCCGAAGCGCGTCAGGTCCGAGTCCTGGCCGGTGAAGCTTGCTGTCGACGCTTGTCCGCCGGTGTTCGAATAGACGCCACTGTTCAGAACCACAACCTTAATCGGCGTTTTCGTTGTCAACAGCCGCGACAACGCACCAAACCCGATGTCGTAGGTCGCGCCATCCCCACCTATGCTGATGATATTGGGCAGAAGGGCGAGCTCTTCGGCGGTGAACTGCGGCCAACCGAAATATTTAAAGAACCGATCATGCAAAGCCGGATCGTATGCATCGTCGAGCTCTAGTTTGGCGATGCGCAATGCCCGGAAATCGTCCGACACCGCCGCGCTCAGACCTTCGAAGATGCCTTTGGCGAGCGGCGCGGCGTCCTGGAACAGGCTGTTGACCCACGGGTCGTTGTAGGGATTAAAGGGGAAAGTGGAGGCGCATACGCTGCTGCAACCGGTAGCATTAGCAATCACTGTGCTGGCGGGACCGTGGCCGGTCGGTCCGCTTTCCAATAGATAAAGGCGCTTTTCCAAAGTCTCTGCGATCCGCATCATCCGCTCGCGCCTGTTCGGGTCGCGAGCGTCATCGCGCACAATCCCGCGTTTGGCGTTCAACTGCTCGACCAAGTTTTCTAACTCGTGGATATGTTCCTTGTGTTGCTTGTCTTTAATGGCGTGATTAGTGGCCACCACCATTCGGATCGCAGTCATTTCGCCGCAGCCACGGCAAGCGCCGTGTCCCCCGGTGACCGCATAGTAATTGCTGCGATCCAGGATCAATCGTTTGAGCTTTCCGTTCGGCTCGATCGCATCTTCGGTAAACCGTGCCGGAGTGTTCGGCATGCGACTCATGAACTCGAAACGCGACCGCAGCTTCTCGAGTAACGTTTCGTTCTGTTGGCGTTCAATCAAGGCGTTGGAAGCGCAGACTTCGATGCACTCGAGGCACCCGGTGCACTTCCATGGGTCGATGGCAACTGAGTAGAATCCACCACTACCAGAAGTCGATTTCTCCATGGCGTCGAAAAATGGTCGCGCACGTGCCACGGGATAGGTCGACAGGATATCAACCAACTTACCGAAGTTTTTTTGCAGAACAGCATCGTCGGCAACGATGCTGGCGGCCGCATCGGCGACCATTTTGTGGAACGGTGCGGCCGTTTTGGTCCGTAGATAGGCCTCACGCACCGCGTCGCTCAACCCGCCCACATGGCTTCGCAATGTCTCCCGTTGCTGTTCAGTAAGCTCGACTTGGCGGATCGCGGTCAGCAACAGATCTTGGATGGGGTGCACGGCATTCGGAATCGCGGCGTCAGGACAGACCAGCGCGCAATCCATGCAGCCGATGCAGAGATCGGCAATGAACTCCGGAATATTGCGCCGGAACAGTCCTTTGTCTTTCCATGCCGCGACCCCTGCCGGCATGAAGAGGCCGGTGCCAGGCAACACCGGCGCTTCTGCGATTGTGCCGTTACGGAAGTGACTCGCTACAATGTCGTCGTAATACTCGCGATCAAAAAAATTTGAGCTTGCAACTCCGCCCTCGCCACGACCCATCGAAGCTGAAAGCGCCACGCCGCGATCGGTTCGCCGGGCAGTTTTTTGCTCGGCGCGAGCGAATGAGGGATCGTCGTATTCGACCCTTTTTGTCGCCTCAAGCCCCTCGCGGATCACCGCCATATTGCCCTCGACCACCGAGCTACCTTTGCCGCCAAACTTCTTTGTGATCTGCTGGCGAATTTTCCCGAGGATCACATCCGAGGAAAAACCGGCCAGCACTCGGTCGACGTGCCCGCACACCGCGCCGATGAAGGCAATTCCCATCATCCGCGTTGTCAGATCGGGCGTGGGTGCATGCTGTTTGGCGACGCCGAAGCCGTCGACGATATAGAAGTGGATCTGATTGCCGCGGATAGCATTGCGTGCTTGTGACGGCAGCTCTTGCCAAACCTCGATGGGCGAGAGACTTGACTGCAGGATGAAAGTGCCGCCTTTAGCTAATCCGCGTAGCGGATTGGTGTGGCTAAATACCTTATGGTCTGGTGAGATGACGATCTCAACATCTTCCAACTCGGCGTTGGTGATCTTCACCGGCTCCGGGCTTAATGTGATGTAGTAGTTGGTCGGTGCGCCGCTCTTTTCCGAGCCGTATTTCGGCGACGATTTCGAATACAGCCCGAGCACGCCGGACAGTATATCCGTCAACAGTTTTCCGGTAGCAATGGTCCCGTAGCCACCCACGGAATGGAAGCGCACACGAAACGCCGATTTGGGCAGCAGATTTGGATTTGGTTCGGTCTCCAGAGCCATAAATTCGGTCTCCGGGTAAGCCGCTTTCAGCCTGTCCTGCATTGCCGCGAGGCGCAGCGACGGATTCTTCGAAAAAAACTGCGACCCGAGGTAAACGAACGGAACGTTGCACCCGCCTTCCATATTCTTGAAAGCGGCGATCAAATGCCGCGGCTGTAGGTCGTGCGCACCCAAACCGAAGATCGCCGTGGTGAGTTTCGGAAATTTCTCAACCGCCGGAATACCAGAGTGACGAATCTGGTCGGCATTCTCCCGTGCCTTGAATAGGGCGTGCGTCACCATGCCAGTCAGTGCGGTGACATCAGACCGTTCCAACACCGTGACCGCCTTCTTGTCGCGCAACGCCGCAACCACTTCCGCTTCCGGGAAAGGCTGCAACAGTTTAATTGAAACGACGCCGACCTTGCTGCCCTTTCCGCGCAAATAGGTCGCAACCGCTTCCGCATCGTCCGTAACCGATCCGAGGCCAATCAAGACGGTTTCGGCATCGTCGCACATGAAGGTCCTAACCGGACCGTAGTCGCGACCCGTCAGATCGCCATACTCCCGCATCACGTGGCGGACGAATCCCGGTACTTCACTGGCAAAGTGCGTGCGGTGGTCTGCCGCTCCGGCCTGAAAATCGGGTTGGTTTTGCACGCCGCCGGTGAGTCCGGGATTATGCACGTCGACCAGAGCCGGAACGCGTTGCCGCGTCCCCTTTTCATACGCATTGATCCATTGTCGATGCCATTGGCCGCGCAACCCCTCGGGAATCCAGCCGAGCGTGTGCTCGACCAGAGTACCGGCATTGTCCTGTTCGATATCCTCGGCCGCCTCGTTGAGATAGGCCGTTAACCGCTCCAAATCACCTGGCGCGAGATCAGCTTGGCGTCGCGCAAGGTACTGCTGCAACTGGAACACTCTGCCTTTCGCGCCGAACAATATCTCCTGCGCCACAGTCGGCGCCTTGATTCGGCCGGCGGGGTCACCGAGAAACTCACGCAATAGTTCCGGTTCCGGCATCAGCACTTCGCTCAGCATATGGCTTGTTGCAAATCCATCCATGACGTTGGCGACGGGGATCAACGACAGGGCGCTGACTTTGTAGGCGATTGCGGCCAGGTCGGCCGCCTCTTGCGGATTGCTGCCGAAGAGAACCGTGTACCCGGACGACAACAAGGCGTAGACGTCGTCATGGCCGGCCATCACATTGAGTGAATGTTTGGAGACGACACGCGCCGCAACGTGCAGGACGAAACCGCCGACCTTCTTACCGACGGTAACGTAGTGGGACTCGAGGCCGTATAGGATTCCCTGGCTGGACGAGGCATTGGACACATACTTGCCGCCGGTCAGTGCGGCCCCGAGCGCTCCACTCTGCGCGGAGTGTTCCCCTTCCGGTTCGAAGAAAAAGGGATGTTTGCCCCAAACGTTGCATCCGCCTCCAGCACGGAATGCCTCGTAGATTTCCGAGATCTCCGTGGAGGGAGTAATCGGATAGCCGATCACACCGCCACAGACGTGGCCCATGACTTCGGCGACAGCCCCGTTGCCATTTATGACCGTCGGAATGCCGGGATATTTTGCATTCATATACAACGTCCATATGAAAGATCGTTGCCGCGCGCGTCGCCATAAATATGGAAGCGCACTTGAGGCACGAGGGTCATCTCCTTGCCGTGGAAAATCGATGCGCCCAATGGTAAAATGCCAAACTGCACTGATTTTGCGTCAATTTCCTTGATGTGCATCAATTGCTATCGTTTAAATTGGCCAGGGCGACTTTCAGATTGCGGTTTGCGGCTTGTTTATCGGCGCGCGGATCTCGGCGCCTATAGGCGCGCTAAGCAATCGAAATACTTGATGGTGAAGGAATCAACTTGTCGTGCTTATTTGCCCCACATTCTCAGGATGACGCGCTGATTTGCCCCAGGCTCCCCCGATTCAGGTGTAGGTGTCAGGGAATTAATTATCGGATCGAGGGCGATCATGGCGCCGCGACTGCCGCGTTCTCGGCTTCAAGCTGGCTCTTTGACTTTATTGGCGCCGTCAAAACGGTCAGCAGGAAACATAACAGCACAATCATGGTGCGCTGACATCAGGCGATTCCTTCGGCAAATCAATGCGGATGAAGTTCTCGGTACACACAAGGGACGGCCTAATTAATTGGCAGCTTCACTGTGGTTCTCCAACGGCAGCCGAGTGCAGACTAGGTGTCTGTCGCCGTATACATTGTCGACGCGATTGACCGGGCACCAATACTTGTCGCCGCTCGCGCCCGCCGGATAGCAGCCGAGCATGCGCGGATAAGGATGTGACCAATAGTCATTGGCGAGATCAAGCGCGGTGTGCGGCGCGTTCTTCAGCGGATTGTCGTTCTTCGACATGCGGCCCGTTTCGATGTCGCGGATTTCCGCCCGGATCGCAATCATCGCGTCGCAAAACCGGTCTAGTTCTGCCTTCGATTCCGATTCTGTCGGTTCGATCATTAATGTGCCGGCCACCGGGAAGCTCATGGTCGGCGCGTGGAAGCCGTAATCGATCAATCGCTTGGCAATATCGTCAACCGAGATGCCGGCGGATTCCTTGAACGGCCGCACATCGATGATGCATTCATGCGCGACGCGATTGTTCTGGCCGCGAAACAACAGCGGATATTCGCCCTCCATTCGACCGGCGATGTAGTTGGCGTTCAGGATCGCGACCCTGGTTGCTTCGGTGAGGCCTTCGCCGCCCATCAAGAGCATATAGGCCCAGGCAATCGTCAGAATCGATGCAGAGCCGTAGGGCGCCGCCGACACTGGCCCAACCGGCGACGGTTTGCCGGAGTGATGCGGATGCGAGGGCATGTAAGGGGCCAGATGCGCCTTGACACCGATGGGTCCCATGCCGGGCCCACCGCCGCCGTGCGGAATGCAGAAAGTCTTATGCAAATTGAAATGGCTGACGTCCCCCCCGTAGTCGCCGGGGCGCGCCAGTCCTACCTGCGCGTTGAGATTAGCACCGTCCAGATAAACTTGTCCGCCGTTGGTGTGAACAAGGTCACACATGGACCGTAACGCAGTCTCGAACACTCCGTGCGTCGAGGGATAAGTAATCATAGTCGCCGCTAGTCGGTCGGCATGCTTCTCGGCCTTGGCGCGCAGGTCGGCCAAATCCACATTGCCGTTCGCATCGCAGCCCACCGGAACCACATCCATACCGGCCATATGCGCCGACGCCGGATTGGTCCCGTGTGCCGAGCTCGGAATCAGACAAATCGTGCGCTGAACGTCGCCGCGCTGGCGATGATAGGCGCGGATCGCGAGCAGTCCGGCATATTCGCCTTGCGCCCCCGAATTGGGCTGCAGCGAAACGGCGTCGTAGCCCGAAATCGCGATCAACTTCGCCTCGAGATCGGCGATCATCTCCGCATAACCATGCACCTGGTCGCTCGGCGCGAATGGGTGCACCTCGCTGAAGCCGGGCCAGGTCAGCGGCATCATCTCCGCCGTGGCGTTAAGCTTCATGGTGCAAGAGCCGAGCGGAATCATGGTTCGGTCAAGCGCGAGATCACGGTCCGCCAACCGGCGCAGATACCGCAGCATCTCCGTTTCCGAGCGGTGCCTGACGAATACCGGATGGCTCATGAACTCTGTCGTGCGGCGTAGCGCCGCCGGAATTGCATTCGTCGCTTGGCTTGCGATAGAGGCGAACGAACCGCCCTCGCCTTTTCGGCCCGCATTCTTCGCACCGAAGACAGCCCAGACGTTTTCAACAATACCCGGTGTCGTGGTTTCATCGACGCTGATTCCAATTCTGGACGGCAACTGGCCGTTCGCGGCGAGACGCCGGAGATTGATTCCCCGCTGCAACGCGCGCTCGATGATCGCGTCCTGCCGATTGCCCACATCGATTGTGATCGTATCGAAGTAATACATTGTCAACACATTCCAGCCGCGTTCTTGCAGGCCGCGCGCTAGCGTCGCCGCCATGTGCGCGACGCGCAAAGCGATCTGTCGCAACCCGTCGGCGCCGTGATAGACGCCGTACATGGATGCGATCACCGCCAGCAGAACTTGCGCAGTGCAGATGTTGGAGTTGGCCTTTTCACGCCGGATGTGCTGCTCGCGTGTTTGCAGTGTCAGGCGGTAGGCGTTCCGGCCCCGGCTGTCGATGCTCACGCCTACCAAGCGCCCGGGCAGCGCCCGCTGATAGGCCGCATTGCTCGCGATGTAAGCCGCGTGCGGACCGCCGTATCCCATCGGCACGCCAAACCGCTGCGTTGAGCCGACCGCAATGTCTGCGCCGAGTTCTCCCGGCGGCACCAGCAGGGCGAGTGCCAACGGATCAGCAGCTATGATGGCGACCGCGTCGCGATCGTGCAGGCGTTTAATCCATTCGCTGCGATCGACGATGCTTCCAGACGAACCCGGGTATTGAAATAGGGCGCCGAAAACCGCTGCAGGATCGAGGTCGGCAGGATCGCCGACGATCACATTCCAACCCAACGGTTCGGCTCGGGTCTGCACGACTGCAATCGTCTGCGGATGGCAATCGCGATCGACGAAGAATGCATTGGCTTGCGATTTCGTCACGCGCCGCGCCATCGCCATGGCTTCTGCGGCAGCGGTCGCTTCGTCGAGCAGTGAGGCATTGGCGATTTCGAGCCCCGTCAGATCGACGATAATGGTCTGGAAATTTAGCAACGCCTCAAGCCGCCCCTGGCTGATTTCTGGCTGATACGGCGTATAGGGCGTGTACCACGCTGGATTTTCGAGCACGTTGCGTTGAATGACGGCAGGCAGATGGGTTCCGTAATAACCTTGGCCGATCAGCGAGATCATCGGCCGGTTGCGGGATGCCACTTCGCGCATCTTCGCCAACAACTGCGCCTCGGACAGCGCAGGACCGAGATCCAGCGGCCGCTCTTGGCGGATATCGCCGGGGATCGCTTCGTCGATCAGCGCGTTGAGTGTCGGCGCGCCGGCGACCCGCAACATGCGCCGGACGTCGTCCGACGACGGACCCAGATGTCGGTGCCGGAACTGGAAGGGATCGAATGGCATCTCAACGGCCATGGCCGCACCTCGATATTTTGCGTCAGCTAACCCGCTTGGCGCGCCGCTTAGCCGAGCAGCGCCTTGTAGGTCATCTCGTCCATGAGCGCGTCGACCTCCGAGAGATTGGCGAGCTTCAATTTGAAGAACCAGCCAGCACCCATTGGATCGGAATTAACCAGCGACGGATCGGCGACGATCGCCGGATTAGCTTCGACGACTTCACCGCCGATCGGCGCATAGACTTCGGATGCTGCCTTCACCGACTCCACCACGGCCGATGGCGCGCCCTTCTCAAAGCGCTTGCCGACTTCTGGCAACTCGACAAACACCAAATCGCCGAGCCGCTCCTGAGCGTGCTGCGTTATGCCGACGGTCGCCAGGTCGCCTTCGATTCGAACCCATTCATGCTCTTGCGTGAATTTTAGCATTGCAGAAACGCTCCCAAGTTATGTGCGCTTGTATCGATGCGGAACAAACGGCAGTTCCGTTACCTCGACTGGCAGCCGGTTGCCGCGCACGTCCGCAAACAGCAATGTTTTCGGCGTTGACAACGAGCTCGGCACGTAACCCATGGAGACCGGGCCCGCCGCCGAAGGGCCGAAGGTGCCGGACGTGACCGTGCCGACCGATTGAGATGCGAAAGCATCGGCGTACAGCAACGCTCCGGTGCGCACCGGCGCCCGCTCACGCGGCTTCAGGCCTACGCGGCACCGCGGCGCACCACGCTCAATCTGCTCCAGCACCACGCCCGCCCCGGGAAAATTGCCGGCCCGCTCGCCGCCGCGGCGGCGAACTTTCTGGACCGCCCATTCCAACGCCGCTTCGACGGGCGTCGTGCTCTCATCAATGTCGGAACCGTAGAGACAGAGGCCGGCCTCGGTGCGAAGGCTGTCGCGGGCGCCGAGACCGATAAGTGTCACCGCCGCATTCTGCAGCAGCGTTCGCGCGAGCTTTTCCGCATCGCGCACGGGAACGCTGATCTCGAATCCATCTTCTCCGGTATAACCGGACCGGCTGACGAGGCAGCTCGCGCCGGCGATCAAGACCGGCCGAATGTCCATGAACCGCATCGACTCAAACGACGGCGATAACTTCGCCATAACAGCTTCCGCGGCGGGCCCTTGCAATGCGAGCAAAGCGCAGTCTTCTAGCACCTCGACCGAGCAGACATCCGACAAGGCGTCATAGAGATGCGGTTGATCGACATCTTTGCGGTTGGCATTGACAATGAGAGCAAGATAATCGCCGCATTGGCCGATCATCAGATCATCGATGATGCCGCCGCTGCCGTTGGTGAAAAACGCATAGCGCTGCCTTGCCGGCCGAAGGCCCAGTACATCAACCGGCACAAGGCGCTCAAGAGCCTGCGCAGCGTCAGCTACCTTTCCGGAGCGCGCGCGCAATACGATCTGTCCCATATGCGAGACATCGAACAGACCGGCGGCGACGCGGGTGTGCAGATGTTCCTGCAGCACGCCCAGCGGGTACTGGATGGGCATGTCGTAACCAGCGAACGGCGCCATGCGAGCGCCGAACTCCAGGTGCAGCGCATGCAGCGGCGTGCGCTTGAGCGCGGGCGCGGCCGGAACGGAATGCTCCATCATCGCACCGCCCGCCCGCGTGCGTCCGAACGCGCTGCATTTAGATTGAAAACGCCGTTCAAGCCTGTCGGAGCAAGACCGATCGGCCTTCGACAAAAGCAATTGCCAAAATTGAAATTCAACATGCAGGCACCCCATCAGCCTAGCGCTGACTATTCAGGTACCCCCTCTGTATCTTTGCCTGAGAACGTTATCCCGTCGGCGGACGCAAGTGGGCGTCTCTTTCCAGAGTCTTATGGTGCGATTGCGCGGTTCATGGGCCTGAGAGTTTCCGGGGCGGTTGCTCCTTCGGCGCCGGCTCGAGGCCGGTCTCTCCCGCAGCAATGCGAATGCTAAAGTCGTCAACTCCTCTGCATGAGCAGATGAATTCCTAGCCGACCGCGTATCCTTTGTCACTAGCTTTCGTCGCGATATCGTGTCGTGCAGCTCTCTGTGGGTTTTATGCTAAGGTTCGTCCGCTCGGCAGCCGGTCCGACGCGCAAGTTTGCAGAAACGTTGGGCGGCCGAGTGGACAATGACGACGAATTTGATTCGGGGCGGCACGGTCGTGACGGAGTGGGGACGCCAGCGCGCCGACGTACTCACTCGCGACGGGCTGTCCTGTCCGAAAATCATATCCGGACGTATTGGTGATGCAGCCCAGCCAAGATCGGAACGGCGGAATGACACCGGACCGGCAACTCGCCAAAGATCAGCACTTGGTCCAGGCACTCGCGGCGCAATGTGCGCAACAATGATCGTGCCTACGGGAATGTCTTTACGACAATCCACAACGTCGTGAAATCAAATATCAGGCCCGATCACGTAAAGAAGAAGGATGCTCAGCGGCCCGCACTAGACGGCTCGGACCAGGTTGCGCGGCTGGCCTCTCCAGAAAACATTGACGGTTTCGATCAGTTGATCGGCAAGGCTTTGCATCGCTTCGTGGCTGGCCCACGCGACATGCGGTGTCAGAATGAAATTTGGCTGGTCCATGATGCGGCTGAAAGGATGATCCAAAGGCGGCGGCTCGCTCGTCGTCACATCAAACGCAGCGCCCGAAATCAGGCCCGCCATGAGCGCATCGACTAGCGCGTTTTCGTCCACCAAGCCGCCGCGCGCGGTGTTGATGATCAAGGGGTGGCGTTCCATCATCACGAACTCGGCTGCGCCGATCAAATTTCGAAGTCGACGGCATCAGCGGGCAGTGAAGTGTGATGATGTCGCTCCGCTTCAGCACGTCCTCGAATGGCGTGTAGAGCGGCCCCATTCCGGGCACGCCTTTATAGGAAGAAAAAATCACATTGAGCTGAAACCCGCGGGCAATCTCGGCCACCGCGCGCCCTAGCGCGCCATCGCCGATGATGCCAAGCGTGGAACCGGCGAGATCGCGGATCGGATAATCGAAATAGCAGAATTGGCTGGAATTCTGCCAACGTCCCGCGCGGACCGAATCGCGATACCCGCACAGGCTGCGCCGCAAGGCCAGGATCAAGGCAAACGTATGTTCCGGCACCGTGTGCGTTGCATAGTCGCGCACATTGACGACGGCGACGCCTTTCGCCTCGCACGCTCTAATATCAATCACATCGGTACCGGTCGCGGCAACAGCGACGAGACGCAATCCTTGCGCGCTCTCCAACGCTTCACGAGTTATCTTCACTTTATTGGTAACGACGATGTCCGCGTCACGAATGCGTAGAGACGTTTCCGGCGGCGAGGTGCGGTCGAAAACGACAAGCTCATGCGGGAATTCAAAAGCGGCCAGCTTAATATCGGGAGACAGGGTTCCCCGATCGAGAAAGACAATCCTGCAAGGCCGTTCGCCATTAATAGGCATCATTCGATCCATGAAAGCATTTAGCCCGTCGCCGGAACGCAGGTATTCGGGATCGGACACACATGGGCGCATTGCGGTCTGTCGTACTTGCCCTTGCATTCCTGGCATTTGTCGGGATCGATCTTATAGACAAGCTCACCCATGCTGATCGCCGAGTTAGGGCATTCGAGTTCGCAGGCGCCGCATGATGTGCATAAATTCGGGTCGATCATGTAAGCCATGGCTAAGGTCTCGCGTGTTGTTCTATCTGGGCGACGTTTCCGGCAATCATAGTGCTGACGAAATTGACGGCATCGGGCGCCGTGGCGGCGATTCGAATGAGTTCCATGATCCTGAGCGGTGCAAGATCGACGGGTCCCTCGCAGGTTCCATCAGCCGTGCCCGCGGGATTGCGGGGATCGAGGCGGAGATCGAAGCCTTCGCCGCGATAGTACCGAAGCCCGCCAATGGCTTCCATGGAAACCGCCCGTCCGTTAAAGCGACCGTACAAGCGCAACGTCTCACCCACCCGCTCGAAAGCAAAGCCATCGCGGTCCGGCGTTTCGGCCCAGGCGGCAACGCTACCGAAAAACAAGGGCTTGCTCAGGTAGGGCGCGCCATCCTCGGGACAGAACACATCACAATTGCCGCACTCGTTGCAGGCGTCGGCGAAGACGCCGATCTGCCACGGCTTGTCGTGCGCGATCTCGCCCACCGTCTCGAGCGTCCAACTAACGCCGTTCTTCACCAGGCGTTCGATCGGAAGCCGCCCCTTGGGAATCGCCAGCACGAAATTGGCGTCATTTGGGCATACCGGGATGCACTTGTCGCAGGTCATGCAATCGAATAACGAAAGCCGCGTCCCCATCTTTTTCGGCGGCGTGTTCGTGGCGGCCGCGCCGTAACGAGGATTGGACAACATCTTCGGCACATAGGTTTCGGTATTCAGAAGACGGCACGCTGAAACCCAGGCGGCAAAATCGTTCCCCGCCGCCGCGCGCAAATCTTTGTTTTGCCCGAGTGCGGCGTGGATTTCTTGTGCGCGCTGCGCCGGCAGCGCGAGCGCCTCGAGCGCGGTCTGCGCATGACCGTAGGCTTTGATGACGTACTGATCGATCTCAGGGGCGCCCACCGCGCTCATCCGCTTGACCAGATTGACGAGATAACGGGCGCCGCGGCCATAGCCGGAATAGGCCCCGTTCTTCAACAGGTCCGAGCACACGCTGACCGGCTGCAGGCCGAGCGCGACCGCATCGGCGAAATTCTCGGCGTCAATTCCGCCGGAAAACGAGATCGGAAAACGGTCGCCGAATATCTCGCGGAATCGCCGCACCAACAGCATGGCCAATACGTGCAACGGCGGGCCCGACAGGTACATCTGCTTCTCGCCCGCCGGAAAGAAGGTTTTGTAGTTGTCGACAAGCAGAGTATTGGAAAATTTGACGCCGAAGCCGCGCTTCAGCGATTGCGCCAACAAGCCGAGCCGATTGACAAAACCGGTCACTTGCTCCCAGGTGGCATCCTTCTCGAACGCTTCTTCGGGCACATGCAGATCGCGGTAGTCGAGCCGGTCGTGCAGGATCTCGGTCATTTGCGGGCGGCCAAGCAACGTCGGATTGAGCTTGACGACCACATGTAGACCGACCTCCTGCAGCAGGAAAGCCGAGATTGCCTCGATCTCCTGCGGTGGACAGCCGTGGAAAGTCGACAGCGTAACGGTGTCGGATATGCGTGTCTTAAACGGGGTGTCGCGCAAATGAGCGAGTTCGGCCGGGATTTGAGCGCGCAACCGCTCCACAGTCGCGCTTGCATCCTTGAGGCCGGACATGAAAGCGCGCACGCGCGTCGAGCTGATCCCGGCGAGGTCGTAACCGACGCTCATGTCGAAAACCGTGTCGCCAAAACCGGGCGCCCAGCCGGACGCCTTAAGCATATCGATGAGCATCGACGCCTTGGCGTATTCCTCAAGCGACTGCTCGAGCTTGAGCTCCTGTGACCATTCGACGTTGAATCCGATGGTCTGCATGTCGATGCAGGGACGCGGGATATCGAGTTCGTCCTTGATCTGCACCGTCTTCAACTCGATCACGCGCCCGCCAGCGAGCCAAGACAACACGATATTCTGCGCAAGCTGCGTGTGCGGCCCGGCCGCGGGACCAAACGGCGTCGCCGCGCGCTGGCCGTGCACCGTGCGCGACAGATCGAATTTGCTCCCCGGAAAAAAGCGCGCGACCGGCAGATCGAAGGCTGCCTGCTTCTGCGCCAGCTCGCGAAACAGGCGGGCCGCCAAAATGCCAAAAGGTATCGGTGTGAGCTCAGCCATATTCGGTTACCAACAGATATCGTCCTTTGGCTTCAGGCATTGGGAACCAGCAAGTTCCGGGCCACGGCCTACTTACATTCGCGTTTCAGCGCTCCACTCCGGAAAAGATCACGCCGATCGATTGATTGTCATTGCGCTGGCTCAAAGTTCCTGCGAGCCCGGCCGTGCCGGTCGCCGACGCGCGGATCCCGGTGTATTGCCGGGCGAGTGCGCGCGCACGCGCGACCGCTTCCTCGTTCACGATCGCCGGCCGACCGCCGTTTGTTCGCATGCTTTCAACGACAGCCCACCAGTCGTAGGTCTCATCGTCAAGGATGCCATCGGCGAGACTTTTTCCAGGCGCCTCCCACGGCAACATGAAACACGAGCGATGGTGCGCCGCTTCCGAAAGATCATGGCCAGCAAGCCGGTTCCAGGCGCGCGCCAGCGGCGCGCAGCTTTCGGTCTGGACCGCGATCAATTGGGGCACCGCCGCAATGACCCCGAGATGTTTTGCGATGTCGAACCCTTGCATTAGCGCGCTCGCGAGCGCGCCGCCACCAACCTGGACGAAAAGCGCGTCGGGGGCGCCGCCCGCAGCGGCGAAGGCGTCCGCCATCTCGAATGCGAGAGTCCGGGCGCCTTCGACCGCGAGGCCGTTTTCGGTCCCCTGCACGCCGAACGGAATGGCGCCTTGCGCGACCACTTCGCGAAAACGCCGCACGCATGGATCGCCTATCTCGCCCGGTTGGCGCTCGCATATGGTGATGCGCGCTCCGAGATTTTGCAAAGACTGTTTCACGGCCGCGCCGGCATCGGGCGGAATGAATACGTCGAGCAGCCAGTCGGCGGCGCGGGCAATGGTCGCCGCCGCGAGCGCGGCATTGCCGCAAGAAGCAATCGCCAGACGGCGGACGCGCAATCCCTCACCGGCGGGCAGTCCGGCGATTTCCAGCACACGCAGGTAGAGCATCACCGCCATGAGGTGGCGCGCCTTGTGCGAACCGGAAACGTTGCCGGTCTCATCCTTGACCCACAGCGCATTCTTGATTCCCAGCGCCGCGGCGAGCAGTTTCTGATCGATCATCGGCGTTACCCGGAAACCGCGTCCGTCGACGGCAACCAACGCCGCGTCGAGCTCCTCAACGGTTTCGCACCAGGCTACATCGGAAAGGCCGGACGCGCGCGCCAGCCGGTACGGCGACAGCAGCGCCCGGTAGCGCAGAAACGGATTTGGCTCGGTCCCGCCCGGAAATGCGGCCTCAGGCGGCTCCGCAACCAGCACATGGTCGACATCACCGCCGGCGCCCGCATCCGGGCAGCGGAACGGCAAAGCGCGTGCGGCGTCGACCGTCGCTCCGCAGCCATGACAGCGAAATCGCATCGTTACGCTCACATGCCGCGCTTCCTGCCGGCGCCGCTCTTCGCATTGAATTCGGCGATCATGGCGTCCCAAGCGGGAACCAGATCGAGCAGGCCGTCCCAGAACGACTGCTTGGCCCGCGCGGAAAATTCATCGAGCGACACGCCCTGCTGTTCCACCCAGGTGAAATAGCCGAGGTTGAACATGCGCCGGCGATCGATCTGGGTCGTTTCGATGAGATGATCGGTGCCGGCGCCGGCGAGCGCACGGCCCCAGGTCTCGCCCGCCGCTACGGCATCGAACCGGTTACCGAAATAACGCACCACGGCCTTGTCGATCTCGCTGCCATACATGGCGGCACCGTCAGTTGCGACAGTGAGGATGACATCGTCGGGACCGAGATCAAAATATTTGGCGGTCTTGATCGCGGCCAGCATGTTGCACAACGACGACAGGCCGAAATTGGCGAGTTGGGCGACGAGCCCGGCATCGATCCCGCGGCGCTCGATCAAGTATTTCCGCCCGACCTCGGTATTGCATAGCACCATCAGCATGTCGGTCACCTGATCGCTGACGCCGGTCACCACGTCGGTGTTCATCACATTGTGGATATAGGGAACATGCTTGTCGCCGATGCCCTGGATGTTGTGTTCGCCGAAGCCGTTATAGAGCAGCGTCGGGCACTCGACCGCCTCCACCGCGACGATGCGTGCGCCGAATTTCTCCTTGAGGTGGTCGCCGGCGGCGAGCGTTCCGCTCGACCCGGATGCGGAGACGAAAGCGGCGAGCTTGGCCCCTCGATTGCCTTGCCTCAGCGCGACGAACAGCTTTTCCATCGCCGCGCCGGTGCACACCCGGTGAATGAGATAATTGCCGAACTCGCAGAACTGATTGAAGATGATATTGGTCGGATCGCGATCGAGCGCGGCGCAGGTGTCGTAGATTTCCTTGACGTTGCTTTCCGAACCGGGCGTGCGCACGATGTCGCTCGGATCGCCGACCCAGCGGTCCAGCCAGTCGAAGCGCTCGCGGCTCATGTTCTCCGGCAGCACGGCAGTGCCGCGGCAGCCGAGGATGCGCGAAATAGCGACGCCGCCACGGCAGTAGTTGCCGGTCGACGGCCACACCGCGCGGTCGCGTACCGGATCGAACTGACCGGTCACCAGCCGCGGTACCAGGCAGCCATAGGCGGGCAAGACTTTGTGAGCGGCAATCATCGGAAACCGGTTGCCCAGCGCCAGCACGATGCGCGCCTTCACCCCGGTGAGTTCGGGCGGGAGTTCGACGTAATCTGGCAGCGCTACGAAGCTCTTGCGGTCGGAACTATTGAACCAATGCACGCGGAACAGATTGAGGGCGTTAGCTGCATCGGGATCGATATCGGCGAGTCCGGCGCGGATGGCGGCAGGAATCGTCGTGGGATCCTTCAGTTGCGCGATCGTGGGCAGCAACACGCCGGCCTGGCCTAGGCGCGCGGCCGTCCGATCGAGCACCGCCGCATCGACGACCGTGCGTTCAAGTCCGAGACGCGCCATTGCTGTTCCTTTCGTCTTGCGTCATAGAGCCGCCATGCGGTCCCACAGACGGGCCGCGCTTTTCCCCGCATTGGCCGAAATCGCATCCATGTCACCGCCGGTCAGGCGGCCGTTTTCGACCACGATGCGCCCCCCAACAATGACATGGCGCAAATTGCCGTTTTCCCGCACTACGATATCGCTCAGTGCACCTGGCGCGAGCGGTTGGGTAGTAGCGCCAAAATGTCCCGCGATTAGTGCATTTCCCGCCGCTAAGCGGGAAGCCGTACGGTCATCGGAATAAGGCTCGGCGAGGCGGAAGAGCGCGGCCTCTTCCTCCGCCATGTCGCCATTCCAGCCATCGGTACCGAGCGCCACACGATTTGAGTAGCGCAGGTTTCCGGCATAGCCGACGCGATTGCCTTCGTTCGAACGCGGGTTTTGCGCCAGCCAGCACGACCGCGCGGCCGCCATCTCCACTTGCGCGCGGCTCAAATGCACGCCGTGCGCCAGGATCGAACCGGGCACCAGCGCATCAAGCGCCGCAAGGCGCTCCAGCGGGCCGTCGAAACCGCGCGAGCGCGCGTCATCGACGTCGGCCATATCTTCGGCGACATGCAAATGCAAGACAGTGCCGAGTTCACGCGCAAGATTGCCGGCTTCGCGCACCGTATTGTCGGACACGGTGAAGCTCGCGTGCAGGCCAACCAGGCCGCGTATCAATGGCGACGCTGGAACGCGGCTGCATTCGGCCAGACCGCGCGCGGCCTCCTCGGGCCCGAAATTGCGTTCGGTCGCGCCGTAACAAAGCAGCGCGCGCATGCCGAGTTGCTCGCATGCATCGGCGAGAATGGCGAGCGATCCCTCGATCAAGAACGGCGATTCGTGATGATCGATGAGCGCGGTAGTGCCAGCGAGCAGCGCGCGTGCGATATAATCCATGGCCGAGGCACGCAGGGTCTCGGCGTCAAGCGCCCGATCGAGCCGCCACCATACCCGCTCGAGGATCTGCACGAAATTCTGCGGCGACGGCGACGCAGCCGGCATGCCGTAGCGCGCCAGCCCGCTGTAAAGATGCGTGTGTGCGCAGACCGCGCCGGCGGCAATCTCGCTGCTGCCGCAGGATAACACGCGCGCGCCTTCCGGCGGCGACGCTACGATTAACCCCTCCGCTATGGCGATACGGCGGCCGTTGCGGTCGGGGCCGATCAAAAGCGGTTCGGTCAGTGCCATTGGTCGCGGTCGGCGTCGGGAATGCGGCCCACATTGATGGCGCGGGCGGCGGGAGAATCCTTCATCGGCAGGGTCATCCGGCGCTGACCGTCGAACGCTTCTAGCGCCGCGGCCACAGCACCGGCAGTCGGTACCAGACCGATCTCGCCAATGCCCTTGGCGCCGAACGGGCCTTCCGGCTCGGGCTCCTCGACCAGAATGACGTCGACCACCGGCATATGCTGGGCGCGCAACACGCCGATCTGGCGTATGTCGAAGGTCACCGGTACGCCGTCACGGCAGGGAAGCTCCTCAGTGAGTGCGTAACCAAGTCCCATATGCACCGCGCCATGAACTTGCGCTTCGCATTGCTGCGGATTGATCGCGCGCCCGACATCGTGCGCGGCCACCACGCGGGCGACTGCCCCTTTGTCGTCGAGCACGACCATCTGCGTCGCCCAGCCGAAGGCCGTATGGGTCTTGATGCGCCCGTCCTTAGGGGCGTTGAGCGCGGTGGTGTCGTCGATCTTAACTTCGCCGGCATAGACGCGGCCGGCGAGATCGGCGAGCGACAGCCCGCGATCGAGATCGGCCTTGAGCTTGGCTGCCGCGTCGGCGGCAGCGCGGCCGGCGAGCAGCGTCGCGCGCGAGCCGGTGGTCTGCCCGGCGCCGAGATCGAAGCGGGTATCGACGCGTGGCCGGAATACGCTTGCCGGCAGGCCACTCACCTCCACCGCACATTGCGTCAGCACGGTAAGCAGGCCCTGCCCCATCTCGGTGAAACCGGTATAAAGCTCGACGCTGCCGTCGGCCTCGACTTCGAGCCGGCATTTACCGAATTCGATGGCGCCGTTGCCAAGCCCGGAATTCTTCACGCCGCAAGCGACGCCGACCGCACGCCCCGCGCGGCGCGCGGCATAGTAGGCGTCTTTCACCTTCAGCAGCGTCTCTTCGACACCGACACCCTTTTCCAGCACCTGGCCTGTGGTGAACACGTCGCCCGTGCGCAACACGTTTCGCCAACGTATTTCCCAGCCATCGATGCCGACTTTGGCGGCGAGCATGTCCATGCAGCCTTCAATGGCGAAACTTGTCTGGTTGACGCCGAAGCCGCGCATGGCACCGCACGGCGGATTGTTGGTGTAGGCGGCGGTCGAATGAACGGCGACCGCCGGCACGCGATAGGGCCCGCAGGCGTGCCCGGCGGCGCGCTCCAGCACTTTGCCGCCGACAGAGGCATAGGCGCCGGAATCGCCGAGCAGAGACGCTTTCACTGCGGTCAATCGGCCCTCGGCATCGCACCCGACCGTGTAGGTCATGGTTATGGGATGCCGCTTGGTGTGCATGCGGATCGACTCTTCGCGGTTCAGCGTTACGCGGACAGGCCGTTGCGTGATCTGCGCCAGTAGCGCGGTTTGCGCCTGGATCGTCATGTCCTCGCGGCCGCCGAAAGCGCCGCCATTGGGGACCAGTTCGACGTACAGCTGGTCTTCGGGAATGCCGAGCACCGCCGCAACCTGCGTGCGGTCGTCGAATATCCCCTGCCCCTGGCTGTAGAGATGCAAGCGCCCGTCGGCTTCGGGAACCGCCAAATTCGATTCCGGCTCGAGATAAAGTTGCTCGATGCGCTGGGTCTTCCAGGTACCCGACACAACATGAGCGGAGGCCGCGAGTGCCGCGTCGGTATCGCCGCGCTCGATGTGCGTCACCTGCAGCACGTTGTCATGCTTGGGATTGACCTGCGGCGCCCCCGGCTTGATCGCCTCGGCCGGATCGAGCACGGCGGGCCGCACGTCATACTCGATCTCGATCAGTTTGGCGGCGGCGCGCGCCGTGCGCGGGCTGTCGGCGGCGACAGCCGCGAGGCAGTCGGCAACCGTGCGTACCTCCTCGCCCTCGGCGACGAAACACGGCCAGTCCTTATAAATGAGGCCGACCCAGCGATTGCCCGGGACGTCCTTAGCGGTCGTAACGGCCACAACGCCAGGCATTGCGAGCGCCTTCGATATGTCAATTCGCTTCACCAGCGCCCGCGCATGACCCGACAGCACCATCGCGCCGTGCAGCAGTCCCAGCACGTCGATATCGGCGACGAACGGCCGCGACCCGAGCGCCAGCTCGGCGCCTTGATATCGCTGCAGCGAGCGCCCGACGCGGCCGTCCAAGACCGGGGCGGGCAGCGCGCCGCCATTGTGCTTGGCGGAATGAATCAACTCAATCGCATCGATGATCTTGGTGTAGCCGGTGCAGCGGCACAAATGCCCGTCAATAGCGCGGGCGATTTCGCTGCGCGAGAGCGGACGATCCTGATCGGTCAGCCATTTGGTGCGCAGCACGATACCCGGCGTGCAAAATCCGCATTGCAGTCCGGCGGTGGCCTGGAACGCGTCGGCATAAAGTTTGCGTTCGTTGTCGGAGACGCCTTCGAGCGTGACGATCGAACGGCCGGCGACCTTGTCGGCTTTTACCATGCAGGCGTTCTTCGGTTGGCCGTCGATCAGGGTCAGACAGCAGCCGCACAAGCCTTGCGGCGAGCATGCATCCTTGACCGAGGTCAGCCTGAACGTCTGTCGCAACAGGTCAAGCACAGTCTGTTCTGGCTGGACCTCGGCTTGCCGTGGCGTCCCGTTGAGCTTGAAAGTGACTGACGTCATCGCGCAACTTTCTCGTCAGCGCTCGAGATCGCTGAGTTCGTCATGCAGCGACTCTATACGATGTAAACGCTCCTGCGCCCGCGCGCCAAGCGCCAACGCGACACCGGAGCCGAGGTAGTTCACGAGGCTCATGGCAGCGACGTAGGAATCGAACAGGCGCGCCCCGCGGTTGAAACAACGGAGCACGATATTGGCCGATTTGCCGAACTTGCCGATCGAGGAATTGCCCAGCAGCACGGTGCGTGTATTGGCGGCGGCGGCTATGCGGAGAATTCGTCCCAGCACCGGCGGACGCCGGCGGAAACCAAAAGCCAGGATGGCATCGCCCCGCCCAAGGTCGGACAATTCCTCCGACAAGGTTTGCCCAGAGACCGGCAGAAGAACTACATGGGGTCGCACCTGCACCAGCAACTCGCGGGCGTAAAAGGCCGGCGCATAACTGTTGCGAAAACCGACCACGATCACGCGCCGCGCGCGGGCAAGGATACCCACCGCGGTTTGCACGTCGTCGGCAGGGATCGTCTCCATGGTGCGCGTAAGACCGGCGACGTCGTGCGCCAGATGCTGGGCGAGCGTCGCCTCCAGACCCATCGTAGTGGACAGTTCGGCGAGCGGCGAGCCGTTGTGATATTGATTGCGCGCCTGCTGGCGCATTTCGTGGAAATCCGCATAGCCGAGACGGCGCACCAGTCTTGCGGCGGTGGCCTTCGACACCCCGGAGCGGGCCGCCAATTCGGTAGCGGAGTAGGCCGCAAGGTCGCCCCGCATCTCAAGAATCAGCTCTGCCAGCTTCCGCTCGCCGAGCGGAAGCGCCTCATATGTCTCGCGGATTCGGTGAACCAGCGGGTCCATGGCAGGGAAGAAACACATGTTTCATAGATATGCAATAAGGAAATATACGTTTCATTCCTTATTGACCCGCCATTTTCGCTCTGATTTTGTGCACGCGCCATTCTGCTTTTACTGGAGAATTTCATGTCGAACCTCGATGCGCGCGTGGCCGAGCTGGCCGCCAAATATCACCCCCTGGCGGTCGAAATACTGAAGGAGGCCATCCGCATCCCGGCCGATTACGTCGACCGTCCGGCCGACAAGGGCGGCGATCCTCGCTGCGGCACCTCCAATCACGAGTTCCCTCGGCTCGACTACCTTCGCAAGAAGATCATCGAGATCAAGGCGGTGCGCCGTCCCGAGGACGTCGACTTCGACGCGTTCGGCAATCTCGTTTGGGTGGTAGCCGATCCGGACGACGGCATCGCGCCGGACCAGAAGAAGGTCATTTATCTCGACGGTCACACCGATACCGTGCGGGCGCTGCGGCCGGTGTGGCTCGAGAAGACCAATGGCGGCGTCGACGCCTATAACGGGCTGATCGATCGCACGAAGATCGACAAGGCCATGCTCGACAAGGAACTCGGCTGGGTGCCGCCGGAGTCCGAGTGGGAGCATCTCCTGTTCGGACGCGGCTCGGCCGACCAGCTGGGCGGCGTCATCGCCCAGATCGTCGCCTCGAAAATTCTGCTCGAGCTTGCGCCGGAAGGCGCGCTGAAGGGCGTGATCGTGCGCTCCTACGCCACCGTATGCGAGGAGGACAATGACGGCGCCGGCCCGATGTACGTCATGCGCAACGTACTGCCGGGCGCGAAAGCCGAGCTCATTCCCGATGTCGTCATTCTCACCGACTCGACCGGCGACGCCAAGAAGGGTGCGCTCGGTATCTATCGCGGCCAGCGCGGCCGCATGCAGATCGAGGTGACGGTAACCGGCCGCTCCTCCCACGGCTCGATGCCGTGGGAGGGCCTCAACCCACTCGAGTTCGGCGGCGCCATCATCAAGGAAGCGGCCGAGAAATACGAGAAGCGCGAGGGCTTCCTCGACAACGCCTTCCTGGGTCATGGCACGCGCACGGCCTCCTGGGCGAATCTCGATACCCCGAGCGACTGCGCGGTGCCGGCCCGCTTCGTATTCCGCTTCGACCGCCGGCTCACCATCGGCGAGACGCCCGAGCAGGCGGTGGCCGATGTCGAGGGCTTGTCCTCGGTCGCCAAGGCGCGCGCCGCGGGCCTCAAGGTCGAGGTCGGCGTGCCGGTCTATCCGGATGCCAGTTGGAAGGGCTACGTTCTGAACAATCCGCAGATCTATCTGGGCTGGGTCACGCCCGAGGAGCACCCCGCGATCCAGGCGGCGGTGACGGCCTACAAGGGTGTCGTCAGCCCGCATGTTAACGGCAAGAGCGGCACAGGCGGCGGCATCCCGAAGGAGCCGCGCGTCGATCGCTGGATCTTCTCGACCGACGGCGTGGGCTATCCGGTGCCGAAGGACGATACCAGCATCCCGGTCGGCAAGGCCAAGCAATGGGTGGTTTCCGGCGCTTACAAGCACCCGGCCATGTTCGGCTTCGCGCCCGGCATCGAGCAGAACACGCACAAGATCGCCGAGTGCGTCGATGTTCGCGAGGTGCGGCACGCCATCGCATTCCTGGCGCGCTTCCCCAGCGTGTTCGCCGGCGTGCGCTGACCAGAACCTCACCTATCACGCAAGGAGCCATCCATGCCCAGCGCCGCCATCGAGAAGCAGCTCGCCGCGTTTAACGCCCTGAAGACCGACCTCTTCCACAAGGACTTCCTCCTGACCTGGGAGCACTCGACCGACGAGATCAAGGCCATCCTGACGCTGGCCGAGGCGCTCAAGCTCCTCCACCAGGAGGGCATCTCCTACCGCGCCTTCGACTCCGGCCTCGCCATCTCGATCTTCCGCGACAACTCCACCCGCACGCGCTTCTCCTTCGCCTCCGCGGCGAGCGCGCTCGGGTTCACGCTGTCGGACCTGGACGAGGAGAAGAGCCAGATCGCGCACGGCGAGACCGTGCGCGAGACCGCCAACATGATCAGCTTCCTGGCGGAGGTGATCGGCATCCGCGACGACATGTTCCTGGGCGAGGGCAACAAGTACATGCGCGAGGTCGGCGACGCCCTCACCGACGGCACGCAGCAGGGCGTGCTGCACCGCCGGCCCAGCATCATCAATCTTCAGTGCGACGTCGATCACCCGACCCAGTCGCTCGCCGACCTCGCCTGGCTGAAGAAGCACTTCGGCGGCCTCGACAATCTGCGGGGCAAGAAGATCGCCATGACCTGGGCCTACAGCCCGAGCTACGGCAAGCCGCTCTCCGTCCCGCAGGGCATCATCGGCCTGATGACCCGCTTCGGCATGGAGGTGAGCCTGGCCCACCCGGAGGGCTACGGCCTCATCCCGGAGGTGATCGACGTCGCCAGGAAGAACGCGGCCCAGAGCGGCGGCAAGTTCGAGGTCGTGAACAGCATGGAGGAGGCCTTCCAGGGCGCCGACATCGTCTATCCCAAGTCCTGGGCGCCGTATCACGTCATGCAGCGCCGCACCGAGCTGCTCAAGACATCCGACAAGGACGGGCTCAAGGCGCTGGAGAAGGAGTGCCTCGCCAACAACGCCCGGTTCTCGAGCTGGGAGTGCGACCGGGCCAAGATGAACCTGACCCATGACGCTCGGCGCTCTACATGCACTGCCTGCCGGCCGACATCACGGATGTGAGCTGCAAGGCGGGCGAGGTCAGCGCCGAGGTCTTCGAGCAGTACCGCATCCCGACCTACCACGAGGCCAGCTACAAGCCGTTCGTCATCAGCGCCCTCATGTTCCTCACGCGCCTGCGCGAACCGGGCGCGAAGCTGGAGCAGATCATCCGCCGCGCCAAGGGCCTGAGCATCTGACCACGGCGTGGTCTCCCCTCGTCGGAGGCTGCCATGAAGAAGACGGTGGTCGTCGCCCTGGGCGGGAACTCGTTCATCTCGGACGAGACGCATCAGTCGGTGCCCGATCAGTACCGCGCCGCGGAGCGGGCCTGCGGGCACATCGTGCCGCTGCTTCGCGATCCGGATCTGCGCCTCGTCGTGACCCACGGGAACGGCCCGCAGGTGGGCTTCATCCTGCGCCGCTCCGAGATGGCCGCCCCGGAGCTGCACCAGGTGCCGCTCGACTCCTGCGTGGCCGACACGCAGGGCGCGCTCGGCTACCAGCTCGAGCGCGCGCTGCGCAACGAGCTGCGGCGCCATCGGCTGGCCAGGTCGCCGGCCGCCGTCGTCACGCTCGTGCTGGTCGACCGGGACGATCCGGCCTTCCGCCACCCGACGAAGCCCATCGGCGCCTTCCTCTCGAAGGAGCGCGCCGAGGAGCACCGGCTGAAGGACGGCTGGGACGTGGTGGAGGACGCCGGGCGCGGCTGGCGTCGCGTCGTGGCCTCGCCCGTCCCCAAGGCCATCCTCGACCTCGACGCGGTCCGCAGCCTGCTCGACGCCGGCTTCGTCGTGGTCGCCGCCGGCGGCGGCGGCATCGCCGTGGTGGAGGACCCGAACGGCGAGATCTCCGGTGCCTCCGCCGTCGTCGACAAGGACCTCGCCTCGAGCCTGCTGGCGCGCCAGCTCGGCGCCGAGGTGCTCGTCATCACGACGGGCGTGGAGAAGGTCTGTCTCGACTACGGCAAGCCCGGGCAGCGGGCCCTCGACGCCATGACGGTGGCGGAGGCGAGGCGCTACATGGCGGAAGGCCACTTCAAGCCGGGCAGCATGCTCCCCAAGGTCCAGGCGGTCATCGA